>JALVOC010000001.1 GCA_027032075.1 Chromatiales bacterium
CCGTGGGCTGATAGCCACCCTGACCGAATGAAAACTCCAGGTTTGCCAGGGCCCGCTCCATGCGGGTTGCCTGACGATCGGAAAAGACCAGCTCGCCGTCCCCGTCCATCAGATTGATGAACTCATATACGTTGTCAGCCAGCATTGCCTCCAGTTGCTGTTCACCAAACGTACCCAGCAGCTTTTCGGCTGTCTTCGGCCCGATAGTCGGGATCTGACACATGGCAGCGGCAACCAGTTCACGCCTGCTTTTCTGGCGTCGTTTTGGATGCTGCAAACTCCACAGCGGTTCATCACACGAAGTGCATTTGTAGCGCTTGTCATCCATGAACAGGGATGCAGGAATGGGTTCCCCATCACCGTCACAAACAATCACTCCACAGTGCGGACAGGCAGCGTAGGCAGTGGTGCGAACGATAGGCTCGGCATCCGGAGCATCGTCATCCGGGCTTGCCTGCACTACATGATGCTGCTTGCGCACCGCGAAGGCCGGGCGCCAGTGAAAACCCATCCGCATTCGCACCCGGCCCATGACAAAGAACTCCGGACCGTCGTGTCCGTTGCCGGCATCAATCATCGCCCGCAACTTGAGCAGTTTCTGGATGGTGTCCGGGCCATTGAGGATCCAGACGCGGGCATTGGGCACCGTCTCCAGGATCTCACGCCGCCACTTGTAGACCAGATGCGGCGGCGAAAGTACCAGAAAACGCCGGTAGCCCTCTGCATGGAAAATAGCCGCAAGCGCGATGGCCATCATGGTTTTTCCGGTGCCCATCTCGCCATTAAGCACGGCTGCCGGTTCACCGGCATCCAGCAGCAAACGCGCCAATGCCTGCACCCGGTCCCGCTGCGTATCGAACGGCTTGCGTGCCAGTCCATCCATTACAGCATCGCTCTGTGGATCAGGGGTTCCGTCATAGACGGGTGGATTTTGACGCGCTACGGCATCAAGTAGACCGTCACCAAAATCGGTAACGAATTGCTGTAGCGGGATAACCGCATCACCGGTCGTTTCGACCTGCTCAACAACAGCAAGGGACTGAGATTGACTCATGAGTGTTTCTCCTCTGAAAATGAAAAGCCCGGAGAAACACAACTCCCCCGCCGGGAAGGGTATTCCCCGGACGGGTTGATAGAAAAGAGCACCAGAACCCGAAGGTTCCGTTCCCGGCCAGTGCTCGTGCGGGAACTTCAAGGGTGTTGCCGATATACCGCGGCAACAACGGTTTGAAACCGCCTTTCCGAAACGCCTCTCCGAGGCGCTTGGGAAAGGCCCCGCAAGAGCGGGGCTTGATGGTTGAAGTATAACAAAGCTGGTTACTTTTACCGAATCACCAGCGCCTGCCCGAAGGTAGTGCTGCCAGGGGTAAAGTCCAGGGCGTGGATCGCCGGCACGAAGATATCCGTATGGATCCGGAGCTCCTGCATATTGCCTTTGGCGTCTGCTGTTTTATCAACACGGATCTTTTTTTCCTTGTGTGTATCACCTTTTATCACAAAGATCCGGCCATCCCTGGATTGCACGACACCAGACACCTGGCCGGCCGCCAGAGCCAAACCCAGATGCCACCCCGACATCGCACACAGTGGGCGGCGGTGCTCGGTCGCAGCTCGGCCAAACAGCATTCCAAACTGCCGCCACAGGCTGTCATTCTCACCAATCACCTGCGACAACTGCCTCTCATCGAGCCGTGTCAGTGCAAACTCCACGCCGCGTTCTTGATTGGCAGGCACGATATAGGGTTGTTGCAACCACTGCCGGGGCAGCTCGTCTGGCAACTCGCCCGTACCCACAGCCATTAACCGATTGCGCACCTCGACTGTATCAACCGCCTCTGATACGCGCCGGCGCACGCCCAGCACGACCACCTGTTTGAACTTCTGCTCGGGTGCCAGAAACACCTGCACCCGCTCAAAGTGGCGGGCGATCCAGCCGGACAGCTCCTTGTCCAGGCTGTTATTGGGGATGATCAGTACCATCACCCCGCCAAACTGCAACATGCCATTGGTCAGTGCGTAAAACAGCTTCTCAAGCCGCTTGCGCCCCTTCCACTGGCTGGTAGCACCGGTCTGATCGGTAACCAGATCGCCATAGGGCGGGTTGAGCCACATCAGACCGAACTGGCGTTTGCCGATCAGGCAATCCTGCAGATCGCCATGGATACAGTACGTCAACAACTCCTTGGCGTGCCAGGCTCGCTCTTCGTCATACTCCACGCCGAAACTGTGAACCCGCTGGGCACCCAGATGCTGTTGCACCTCCGCCAGAGCTACTCCTTCACCACAACAGGGATCGAGGATCTGAAAATCTCCTTTCTCTGCCGGCTCCAGGGTATTCAACACCCGCGAAATGGTGTCGGCATCGGTCGGGTAATACCCATTCTTGATAAAATTGTGCGCCAGGCGCTGAAACATTAAAGCCATGATGTATCTCCTGAAATGAAAAGCTCCGGAGACACCGAACCCCACCAGGGAAGGGTATTCCCCGGACGGGTTGATAGAAAAGAGCACCAGAACCCGAAGGTTCCGTTCCCGGCCAGTGCTCGTGCGGGAACTTCAAGGGTGTTGCCGATATACCGCGGCAACAACGGTTTGAA
>JALVOC010000002.1 GCA_027032075.1 Chromatiales bacterium
AAAAACTTAAATAACAAGTTCCAAACGGAGGATACACACATGAAAAAAAACGCGATTGCACTGGCTGTTGCTGCAGCCATGGTTCCCGGTTTTGCCGCTGCTGCTGATTCCAAGGTTAGCGGGTTTGCGGATATTACCTATGTCAATGCTGATGCCGATGCTGACGTCCTTGGCAATGGTAAAGAGACTAGCGCTTTCGTTGCTAATGCTGAGGTGGATTTCGCCAGCAAGCTCAGCGATATCGTTTCGGTTCGGGTAGACACCGATTTCTCGCTGGCAACTAACGGCGGCGCGAACGCTTCTGCTATTACCGGTGGTCCCGCTGACTCTGCTGCGATTGAGCAGGCTTTCTTCACTGCAAGTGTTGCTGAAGGCGTGACCGTGATCGGTGGTGTGTTCAACAACCCCATCGGCTGGCAGGCTGTGGACGTTGTCGACCGGTATCAGTCGGCCAACCTGTTGACCTATGATGTGCTCGACGGTCAGACTGCGCTGTATGGCAACAGCATCGCCGGTGTTGCTGTGGCGGGTGATCTGGGTCCTGTTACCGTTACCGGTGCTGTACTAAATGATATTGGTGGCCTTACCGACAAAAACTCCATCGCCCTGGTTGTCAATGCAAGTCCGCTAGCCGGGCTGGATCTGGAGTTGGGTTATGTTACTCAGGAAAATGATAGCGGCGCGGCAGCAGTAGCTAACTGGACAACAGGTTATCTTGGTGCCGGGGGTGCTGGTAACGTTACCGATTTTAACGCCACCTACAAGAATGCCGGGCTGACGCTGGGCTTGGAGTACCTGACTGCTGAAGAGCTGCTGGATACCGGCCTTGCTGTTACCGCCAACTACATGTTCACACCGGCACTGGGTGCGACGTTGGCCTACAGTTCGCTGGATGGTGACGGATTTGGTGACGATGCCGATACCCGTACCTCCGTGGCTGGCATCTGGAACATCGCCGACAACCTGACCAGCAAGCTGGAGTTCACCACTGACGATGCGGGTGACAACAGCGACAGCACCAGCGTTACCAACCTGAGATTTATTGCCAAGTTCTAGCAGCAATATTCCAGGTGGATAACGTTTTGTCCATGAGGCCGCGCACCGCGCGGCCTTTTTTTGTCCGTGGCTCCCGCACTGTTTTGGTGCTTTGTGCAAATCTTATGCACCGATCAGGCGCGCATGATTTGGAGCTGCGCACGGGTTGTTGGTCTAACAGGCTGATTTGTATTTTCTTTTCTACCGGCCCAATCCTTGCTGAAGACTTGTGGTGTATTCTTCTGTTTTCGCCGGTTTCTGCATGCTGTTGCGGACAAGGCCAGAACCAGAAGGAGAGTGGTGCCGAGGGTGGCACCTTGACTGTTTTATCATGAGGAGGGAGTTTTCCATGCGTAACAAACTACTTGCCGCGAGTATCGGCGCACTTGTCGCCCCTGCTGCCTTCGGGGGCGCTATTACGACGACTGCTGACATCACCTTGAGTGGTGGCATGACCGCCGGTTACTTCTACAGTACCAACACGGGCAGCAGTAACGAGGATCCAAACAACGGGAGTGGGGGCGACGAAAACAAATATAGCGACGATGAATATCAGGTCTCCGATTTTATGGTGGAACTGTCTGCAGATGCCGCCAATGGAGTGGGTTTCGTTGGTGCTTTTGGCACGATGGCTGCCATTACCGTATTGGATGGCGGCGTTGGCAACACCCCTTATGCCAATGACTTTCAGTATGGCTGGCTTACTGTGGCTCCTGTCGAGGGCGTCACCATCGAGGCCGGAAAGCTGGCGACAAACGTGGGTTATGAGGTGACTCCCTCCTATGCCAATCCGCATGCCACCATCGCTGCGCTCTGGGGCGGTCAGCCCGTGTATTATCCGGGCGTGCGCTTGAACTATGAGGCCAGCGGCATGGGTTTCTATGTGGAAGCCAATGATGACACGCTGGGCACTGCGGATACGGCCTGGGCGGCTGGCGTCAGCGGTGGGGCGGCTGTACTTGACTACAGTCTGAGTTTCTATAGCTATAACGGCTACAAACAGCTTGTCGATGTGATTGTCTCCACCGAAGTGGCTGGTGTGCCAGTTGCCGCCAACTTTGACTATCACAAGCTGGAGGATGCCCCTTCAGCCGGAGCCGATGATACGGCTTGGGGCGTTGCGCTCTATGTAACTCCCGCCATTGGTAGTATCGAGATCCCGGTGCGGGTGGAGTTTCTGGATGATGGTAGCAGCGGTGTCTATGGCGTGGACAGCGCAACCACCTTTACCGTCACGCCCACCTACCGTTATACCGAGAACGGCTTTGTACGCGCCGAGCTATCCTATGTCAGTAGTGATGTCGCCATCTTCCATGATGAAGACGGAGTGGCCGAGGATACCAAAACCTCCTTTGCGGTTCAGGCTGGATTTACCTTTTGACAGCCTTGGTAACGGAATCCACCCTGCGCCGCTCAGGTTAGAGCGGGGCAGGGTGGGCGTTGTCCCCCTTGCCGCGTTGGTATACAACCGCTACCGGAAATCAAACTCGTAGTTGACCGCCCGCTTGCCCGGGTCGGCCAGTTCCAGTGTCAGGTATACC
>JALVOC010000003.1:0-1114 GCA_027032075.1 Chromatiales bacterium
CTAAAGTACATTCTGGACTAGTCTTTAAAGAAGGGGGGTAATGTCCCCAATGTGGTAAGGCGGTAATTGATAGCCGGTTTCAAGTGCTGCGATGTGGGGTGTGAACGGCTGTTGTTTTGGTATAAACCGCATTCAATAGCAGGATATTTGATGGAGGTTGACATGGCGTCATTTAAAATTGATGGTTACTCGTTGCGGACTGTCTTTGTTATACACTACTTGATACTCCCCAGAAAATCTTGTCCGCCAACAATGTAAACCCCGTGTTTTTTATAAGTATCTGTTTAGACAAACGTCCCTTATAGGCGTTTACGCTTCTTGTGTTGGCCATGCTTTCATTCCAGCTACCATATATAAGTAGTGCCTCAATATCTCTTACCATGTCCTCTGATACATTCCTCCCCGGATGTTCTTTGATCTCTGCTACAGAAATAAAAAGTGTTTTGCACTTTTTTGGGTGTTTTTCCCGACATTTTTTTATACCATGCTGCTTCATCCGAGTAAGAACGTCCTGCTTGTATGTCATGCCGATATACATTAAGCGTTCTTCGCTATTGTTCCATTGCGCTGATATCGAATAGAAATAGGCATCTCCCCTTTTTAGTGGGTTTTCGTTATATTCTTCGTATGTTAACGGCCTACTCCAATGGAGCACATACTGATCGGCATCACATTCCCAGCATATTTCCATTTTTCTCCCCCTCTTTATTTGTGCATAATTCCAACTAGACGTGGAATATCACTTCGAACTGATGTCTATCGCTAAAATATCAACTGGTTCATACGGTGGAATCGACGTTTATCATCAGTTGCCAACCGTTTGAAGTTGTTGAAGCTATAAGTATTGTTTTCGTAATTCCGCGGAGCAGCGCATTGTTTTGTGTAGTAGTTATTAATCGCGGATTTATATTTTTATATATACAGAATATTACAAATCTGAGCTGTATTCCACTATATCAGCACATTCTTTACCACTGGGCGAGCGGATAAGAGTTTTCTGTTTGATCGTACCAGCCGTGTCCCGGATGGTTCTACTGTTTGCTTAAAGCAATCCGGTAGTGCCTTTTGGCTGAGAATAGTCTCCGGTTTTGACTGGATGTTTCTCCAACAGAGG
>JALVOC010000003.1:1124-2545 GCA_027032075.1 Chromatiales bacterium
CAAAAATTTTATCCCGGGAACCTCCTCCACCAAGCTTTAAAAAAAAGCATGTTCGGCAGCAATTGTATTTTTATTATATTCAATGCAACGTGGTGGTGGCCCCCGACTTTGGGTTGTTACCGGTTTCGACTGGATGTTTCTCCAACAGAGGCGGCTGTGAATCGGGCCGGTTATCCCGCCATGCTGTCCGGCTGACGGGTTTCGCTCTCTACTGTATCCGGCTTCGTTGTGTTTTGCGCCGCTTCGGTTACCAGCATCCTGGCCAGTGTTTCGTTGTCGAGTGGTTGGGGGGCTGTTTCTGTGCTGGTGTAATTTTGCAGGATCTGTTCGCAGCTTTGGTGAAGCTGTTGTTGCTGCTGGTGCAGTTTTTCGATGATCTTTCGGGTTTGGGTGTCGATCTCTGTCAGGCCGTTGCTGAGGCCGGTTTGCAGTCCGCGCAGGGCGGCTTTTTGCAGGGAGGGTTTGAGTTTGCGATGGGCGAGCCAGGGGATTAACCAGGCGGTCAGTACCAGCAGTACGCTGTGGGTGGTGAAGTTGATGCCCAGGTATTGTTCAGGCGCCAGGGCGCTTTGGTAGTAGCCGACAAATACGCGGTAGCCGACCCAGCTCAGCGCCGCCAGCGGCAGGATGGTTGCCAGTAGGCCGGTCGAGCGGTAGATAAAACGTTGCAGGGCGGTGCCGGGTTTGAGCAGGGCGGTGCGCAGTGATGTTTGCAGATGGTTCTCTATCCACCCCTTGGCGTTGTCGCGGATCTCGGGCAGTTCCTTGCGCAGGGGAGCGGTGGGAACTGCCTGGGCGTCGGCTTCGACAATTAGATTGTCGAGGGCGTCATTGAGCCGGGTTTGTGCCCAGTTGTCCCACATCTCTTCGGTATCGACGGTGGGTTTTCTGGTGGGTTGTTCGGGTTCGGATTTTTTCAGGCGTGGCAGCAGGCCGGTGTCCCGGGAGGCAAAGGTTTCTGCCATGCTCTCGATTTTCCAGGCCAGTCCCTGTTCCAGTTCTGTGGAGGCGGTTTGCCATATCTCCTGCCAGCGTTGCTGCAGGGTTGCGAATGATTCATCGGTGCCGATTTTTTCCGCGGTTTGTTGCAGTGTTTTGCGCAGTTCCTGCATGCGCAGTGAGATGCCGCGGGTTTCCAGTTGTTTGATGGTGTGTGCGTTTGCCAGTGAGCGGATGGTCTGCGCCAGTTTTTCAAAATCATCGGGTGCGTGCTCTTTTTCCCGGCTGTCGGTGCAGAGGACGATGGGGTGCTTGAAGCCGGCTTCGTTCAGCAGCCGGGTGAAGTCTTGCCGCTGTGACTCCTGGCCCTTGTCCCACTGGTTGATGACAAACAGCCACGCATGGTGATGGCCGTGTTCGAGCAGCAGGCGCCAGCCGCGATCATCGCGGTAGCGTTCGGGGCTGACCACATAGATCAGCAC
>JALVOC010000004.1 GCA_027032075.1 Chromatiales bacterium
GGCGGCAGGCAGTGGAGGCTCGCCAAAAGACCGGTAGCGGTCATCGTGGTTCAACGTAACACGGCCGGATTTGACCAGACCGGGATTGATCTTGAGCCCTCTCGCCCAGGACTGGATCTGGGTATCGGTATGCTTGCCGACAAAGTAAACGTCCAGCGCTACGCCGGCAGGGTACTGTTTTCCGAGCTTCTTGTAGTGATAACGAAATTCGGATTTACAGCGGGAACCGCAACTGCTGGATACAAACAGGACGATGCGGTCACCGCTGCGCGGCTGTTCATTGGCGGCGGAAACACTCTCCATATCCCCGAACATCTCTCGCATCTTGGCGACGCTCAGGACGTTATGATCCGCCCCCATGCGCTTCATAGCTTTTGTAAATTCGTCCTGAAACGCGATCAACCGCCTGGTGCGCTCCAGCTCCTGGCGGGCATATAGCTCGGCGATCTGGCGCCGCTCAATATCGGTTTTGGCTATGATTCCGGAAACAAACACCGGATCGAGATGGCTGTAGAAGTAGTTACCGCCGTTTTCCATGTATGTCTGATAGCGTTGCCATTGCTCCAGCGTGAGCCCCCAGCGTTCGGCGCTGGCCTTATCCTTGGCCAGGTTATCGATCTGGATGGTCTCGGTTTCGGTGGCGGCGTTACGCTGTTGGCCGCCGATATCGGCCGCTCCGGCGGACAAGGCGATCGGCGTCAGCAATATCAGCAGAAGAGTGGACGGAAAAGAGGTTTTCATGCCTGCTCCAGGACAACGTAACGACCGGTCGCCATCAGGCGGGGGTGTTTGATTCTGATTTGTGCTTCAACTCCTGCTTCAACCAGGGCTTTTTTGACTGACAGCGCCCGCCCGATCGAGAGCAGTTTGGCGCGATCAACCCCAAGTCGGGTGATTTCAGACAGTTGCAGCTTCCCCTCCAGCCAGATGGTTTTGTCGGGACTCAGCCGGTCGTGGAGGCCGAATACTTTGGCGGTACTTTTGGGCCCAAGGACCTGCAGGTTCTTGACGAACCAGATTTTCTCAACGATGGGCTGCCATTCACTTGCTGCGTGGCTTGGTTGTTCCGTTGGTGCAGACTCAATAACCTGCGTCGTACTGGAGAGATCCACCCGATCGGTCAGTACCGGAACCTGGTCGGTCTCCATTGGAGTCACGTCCGTTTCTGTTGGCAGATCCTCCGGAATAACAACCTGGTCAAGATCGAGAGCATGGAGGTTGGTGCGGTTCCCTGTTGTGGTCGGTTGCTCTGGTTTTGCGACAGATTCCTGGTGGTATTTCCTGGTGTTTCTTTTGTAGGGCGTGGAATGTGCTAGGGGTTTCCCGTTTCTGCACCAATAGTAGCGCTCCTCCCATGACACAGAGAGGTCCCGCAGGACATGGCGGCATACTGTGCTTGTGTTTCCTTGCTCTAGGTTTGTTGCAGGAGTAGGTGAAAACTGCCCAAGACTGGAACACGCGGACAGGAAGGTGATGGATAGCGCAACTGGCAGTAACCGAAACCGGCCAATGGGCTGATCGATATTGGCGGGAGCCAGTGCGGTTGCACTGGTGTTGCTATCCGGGTCGTTGATTACATCCCAGTAGCACGGCACAGGATACCGGATGGGGGGTTGGTTCAGTCGATATTGATAGTGTTTCATATCAGCGCCCGCATTCGCTGTTACCAGCAGGTTGGTAGCCACATGGCCAGAACTCTTGCCTCAATTCGAAGCTCACCAACCGGTGGACGGGATCGACCACCAGCTCCCAAGCCGGCCCGGCAATAGCCTCCAGGATGGCATCAATCCTTGCCGGCCCCATGTGTCGCTGTATTTTGGGCAGTGGTGATTGGAGCAGTGCCGGCAAGTTGGGATCTGTTGCGGCTGGCGGTGCCAGCATAAAGCCGGATCCGTTCAAGACCTGATGGAGCGCCTGACCTACATTGACAACATTGGCGTTGAAGCGGTATTCGACCACGGCGCTCAATAGATCTTTCTGTGCCGGCGGAATTTCGGTGCTCACGCGGGTATAGCCGAACCTGACAAAGCCCTCCCTGGCCTGAGGGTAGTAGCTGTTTATGTCATGCGCGCCTACTGGAGAAGCGGCACAGAATAGCAAAAGCGCAAGAAGCAGTATCTGGTACATGACTCACCTGTCCGGAGATTTATTGATACGAAACAAGACTATCCAGAACGGTGTGTGTCGTGCTACCCGATAACTGAAATCCAACTTTGCAGTTATTCGTGAGCTGAAATGGCCGGAAAAAGGAAGAGGCAGGGAAGGGTAATGGGCCTATCCAAAAGGCCGGCCCCCTCCTAAAAACCGGAGGGGGCCGGGAAAAACGCTTACCGGGAACGGTTGTCCTTAAAGGAAAGGGGCATAAGGGCAAAAGGGATTGCAGTTATTGCGTAGCACAAATCAATGCCCCTCTTATATACTACGCTCTCTAACTGCCACGCCCAAAAAGGAAGGCCTATATGTCCGATGGCGCACTCGACGCAATACAACGTGAATTGAAGCGCCTTCAGTGTGAGGACTGGATCAACCCGATCGACACTATTGTTCGGCACTTTGAGGGCTATCCGATCGATTTCGATGAATGGCTGCCCGAAGTCCAGATGCTCCTTATGTTGAAACAGCTCCAACCCACCGAACCGGAGACGCTTCGCGTTCAATTCGTCAACTGCGCGATGAACCTGAATTGCTTCAGCTATCGCGCCTTTCGGGTTACCGATTTGGGACCAAAATTCTGGGATCCCCTCAGCTGCAGCATTACCCGCTTTGTTAGTGATGACCCTGGTGTACGTTTTTACCAGGCAGATACCGTGTATCCTGCGGCAGATATCATCCAGACTTGGTTTTTTCACAAAATAGGTCAGGGAGGGTGCCGATGAACTGGTTCAGGCGGTCGGGAGCGGTTCGTCAGCCAGCACTGGATCTGGCCATGCTCGATCCGAACCGCTTGCCGATCCTTCGTTGTTCCGAGTTGCTTGATCTTCTGGAACAGCATAATCGTGTCCGAACCATTCGACGCCTGGCCGGAACCGATCCAGGGCAGTTTGATGAGTTGTACCAGCCTGCCCTGGATCGGTTCCTCGAAGCAGCCCAATTACAACCGGCTTCTGCTGCAGATCACCACTCCTGCCTAGGAGGGCTTATCGCCCATACCTTGGAGGTCATCGAGACGGCACTACGTTACCGCAAGCAGTACATGCTGCCACAGTATGCCGGTCCGGAACGAATTGCTGCTGAGGAGCACGTCTGGACCTATGCCGTATTTGCCGGTGCGCTGCTGCATGATGCCGGTAAGATGCTGACGCTTACCCGATTGCATCTGGACAACAATCGACCCTGGACGCCGCATGGACCAGCGCTGCAGGAAACTGGCGCAGAGTGCTATAGCATCGTTTTTCTGCAAACACCTTATGTGCTGCAGACCCGGGTAAACAACTCCTTATACCATCTTCTGCCGGCTACCGGCCGCGATTTGCTGGCGCAGAACAGCGAAGTAATGACTCAGCTTACCGCTTGGCTTTATGGGGACGCCTATGAGTGGGGTGTCATTGGCGACATCATCCGCCAGGCTGATGGTGAATCTGTGGCGAACAACCTCGGCGCCGGCGGGGGGCGTAAGCGCCTCCCCAATGCGCCGTCCGTGCCGATGGTGGAGCGGATGATGAGAGCGCTGCGGCAGTGTATCTACGATGGGGAGCTAAAGTTCAACCGTTCTGGCGCTGCAGGATGGGTTGAAGGTGAGTATACATATCTTGTGTGCGGAGTTGCTGCAACCAAGGTGCTTGAGCGGTTGCGACAGGAGGGATCGACGGACGTTCCGTCGGACAATGTGCGGCTGTTTGATATCTGGCAAGATCACGGTTATGCGATAGCGACGGAGGACGATCGCGCCATCTGGAACATGACTGTGATAGGCGATGGCTATCGCCACGATCTCTCCATGCTCAAATTCGAGACCGGGCGGCTGTTCCACCCGAGCAGGAGACCCGATCTATTTCATGGCAAACTGCTGCAGCGCACCGGTACTGATGTTGATATCGTGAATGATGCGCAGATTGAAACACCTGAAACTGCCTCAGATAGCCGTTCCGCTGCCCTGGAAAGCAGTAATCTGCCGCAAATTGCTGATGCGGCAAAGACACCGGAAACTGCGCCAGTGGGCAACACGAAGGACTCGAACAAGCCGGCGGCCGACGATGACCCCCAGGAGATTCATGCCGCAGACAAGCAGGGAGCTGCGCCAGTTGATGTCAGTGCAGAGGCGGCAGAATCCGGTGGCACGCCTACTTCACTGAAAGATCCCGCTATCGGCCAGCATTTTCTGGCCTGGCTCAGGGCCGGGCTGCGGGACAAGGGGCTCAAGGTCAACCGCAAGGAAGCTATGGTTCATATCGTCCCGGAGGGTGTACTGCTGGTAACGCCAGCCATATTCAAAGCGTACCTGCAACACTACGGAATGGCATCTACTGATAAAGACGAGCTGGACAAGCAGTTCCGCCGGGTACAGAGCCGGGTGCAGAAACTGCGGATGCACCGGCGGACCCGCTCCAAGATGAATATCTTCAAATACAAGGTTCAGGGCCCCAACTTCAGCTCCGCGATTCGCGGCTGGCTGTTTCCTGCCTCGACAATCTATGGGGAGCAAACACCACCGGCACCAAACGAATTCCTGGAAATCGTATCAGAACTGGATCCTGATAGCTGATCATCACTCCTCGACATCGTCTTCCTCTCGCCGATTGCGCAGTATTTGTGCCGCGAGCTCTTCATTCACAAGTCCGGGGCGCCGCGGCGGCGTAGCTGCGACTATGCCGGAACTGGATGCATCCACCATGTACTGATGGATCCCCGCCCGTGAGAGAAATTTCACCAGGGATTCGAACTGCTTGAATACCCTGACTGTATCCTTGTACTTCCTGGTGCTCACCGCCAATACCACGCCATCATACTCCGCCTCGATAATCCACCCATCAGGTGTGCCACGAACCATAACCCTGTCCGGCTTGTTACCTCTGGTTGCTCGCCGCATAAACGTATTGGAGATAATGCACTTACAGGGGGGTGTTTCTCTATTCATGTATCCAATCCCACATATATAAATAAAGCGTTAAGCGTATATAAACACAGTCGATCCCATTACAACCAGCGGCATTCAACAATATCGTCCCCAGCAAGCAAAAAGAACAAGGAGGTGGATGATGGTTCATACCGTAATGGAGCTGTTGGAGCATTATATATCCAGGAAACCCCTTACATCACTGACCATCCGCAACTATCGCAGTATAGTATTGTGCTTCAGTCGCCTGGCGACACCAGAAATTGATCGGATCGATGAGGAGGTATGCCTGATATGGAGAAAATACGTGCTGCAGGTGAGATCGGCGGCCACTTACAACAGCTACCTTCGTCTCATGCGAGCACTTTTCAGTTATGGGGTTGAGCGGGGCTTGGTTGATAGTAACCCGTTCAAGCTACTGTATTTTTCCCCTCAGTATACGACGCGGCCAAAAGGGGTGACAGATGATGTGCTAAAAGCCGCCATAGAGTACCTTGATTCACACGACAATCCCGCACCCGGATGGTTCTGGTCGCTGGTGGTAAGGTTTATGGCACAAACCGGAGTACGCGCCCGGCAGATCGTAGCGCTTGAGTGGCGTGATCTGGACTGGGACAATCTAATCATCCAGCTACGCGCTTCTGCCAGTAAAACCCGTCGTGAATGGGAGATCCCCCTTCCATCCAGTCTGGTTGAGCCGCTTCAACACCTACACACCAGGTCAGCCGCACAGCATAAGACAGGCCCAAATGACCAGGTGTTCAATGTTACGCTCTTCAATCAAGGACTACATACACATTTTGCTGGAAACTCCATGAAAGTTGAACAGCTTAACGGTTTTTTCAGGCGCCTGTCAGATAAAATCGGGGCACGGATATCCAGCCGCAGGCTTAGGCACTATCTGGCAACCAAGATGGCAAACTGTGGCAACCCCGATCTGTTTGCTATACAGGATCTATTGGGTCACACTGACATTCGCACAACCAGAATGTACGTCAAAACCGACGTGGAGCGTATTCGACAGTTGATGATGCAGGTGGGCATAAACTAACGTTTATGCAGATCTCGAATTAGAATGGATTAAATTAATGTCAAATTTATGGCACACTAACTAGAAATATCCCATGGATTTGCCATAATGGATTGGAGGTGCTTTAATTTAGTTTGTAAATGGGTATCTATATAGTATCTATACAAAGGGGTGTACAGGACCCCTTGATTTTAGCATTCTGATTGGCGGCCGTTCGTAATCAGTAGGTCGGAGGTTCGACTCCTCTCGTCGGCACCATCTTTGATTTCAAAGAGTTACACAATCAGAATGCCATGAAAGGGCAATTCCTGTACTCCTGTGATTCATCCACATGGAGGAAGGTTCATGGCGAAAAAATATGCGGTCGTTTCGACCAAGGGTGGCGTAGGAAAAACAACACTGACAGCCAATCTCGGCGGAATTCTTGCCGATATGGGTCAGAAAGTGTTGATTATCGACGCCGATCATCAACAATCACTTTCATCCTACTACCGTCTGGCCAGCAAAGCTGAGAAGGGCCTGCACAAGCTGGTTACAACCGCCGATCCGCAGGGCTGTATCAGCCAAACCGAAATTCCAAATCTCCATATCGTCCTGTCCGACGACCCGGACAAGACCATCAACACCTGGCTCCGCCAGTCATCCAGCCATTTCCAGTACCTGCAGGCCGCTCTTTTGCGTCTCGACGAGCAGTACGACTACATCATCATCGATACCAAGGGTGCGGATGGCACCGGCGAGTTGCAGGAGATGGCCATCCGGGCCAGTGATGCACTGTTGTCGCCGATAGCGCCGGAGTGGATCGCGGCCAAGGAGTTTATCCGCAATACCGTCGGAATGCTGCGCCGGCTGGAGCCTCCTCCCGGGATCCAGACCGGCTTGCCGGCCGTACCGCCCATGTTTGGTCTGATCTATGGACTGGATCGCTCCAGCGATACAAAACTGGCCGCGCAGGAGCTGCGCAAGGCGTTCTATGCCGAGTCCCGCGGCAAAATCTCCATTCTGGATACAGTCATTCCCAGTATGGCAGCCTACAATCAGGCCGCCGGTCGCCAGATGCCGGTTCATCGCTTCGAGGTGAAGCGCTACGGCAGCCCCACCCCTTCGGCCCATGACACCATGCTGGAGATGGTTTGTGAGCTTCTGCCCCATCTATCAGATGTCACTCCACAATGGGATTCAGCGGCAGGCATAAATGAAGCCGTGGACAAGGAGGCAATCAACAATGGCTAAGAAAAAACTCTCGGAAAACGATGTGATAACGCTGCTGAATCCGGAAACCTTCCGGGCGCAGGAGAACGAGGATATGAGCGATCCTCTCGGCAAAACCCGGATTCCGGTAACCATCGATCAACTAAGGCCATCCGACCTCAACCCGCGCAAATCCCGGAATCCCAAGTACGATGAAATCAAGGAGTCGATCCGCAACATGGGGTTGAACCAGCCCCCCAAGATCACCCGGCGTCATCCAGATGATCCGTACTTCATGATCAAGGGCGGTGGTAATACCCGCCTCCAGATCCTGCGTGAGCTGTGGGAGGAGACCGGAGATGAACGATTCTATCGTATCGAGTGTGACTTCTCCCCCTGGGAAGGTGATATCCGGGAGCTGGCGGAGAACGTGGCCGAGAACGAGGAGCGCGGTGAGCTGCTGTTCATCGAGAAGGCCAATGCCGCCGCCG
>JALVOC010000005.1 GCA_027032075.1 Chromatiales bacterium
ATGTGTTTGCTGCGTCTTTATCAAAATCGAGAGCAAAAACAGGTTTTAGACCAGCGTTTTCAAAGCCTTTACTGGTTCCTCCACATCCCGAAAAAAAATCAAAAACTTTAAGCGCCATTTAAAATTCCGTTTCTAGATACTACACCTGCTAGGTTCAGGACATTCACACAGTAGCCACATACTGCGTAGATATATACCAATCACTTTTTAGCCTCTTTATCAAACGGAATCTCCTACTCCCATGACGCTCTAGAAATTCCCGCATAAAACGACGTATCAGCCACGAAGCACTAACATTGCTGCGTTGCGCTAGCTGTTCGATGGCACTGTAATCACCCGGATCGACCGTTAGTGATACTCGCTTCATACGTTTTGAGGTTTTTTGATTGGGCATGATTGCGCTTAAGTGATGCACAAACTCATACTAATGGTATCAATATAATTGACTGATTTCCATTCACCTATATTTAACTGGTTTCAAAGGCTTTTCCCAGCCCCAACCATAGCCACCACCGCCGCAGTCACAGCCCACACCTTCGTTTTTGTCTCCACCCAGTTTTTTAGTCATCGCCCCCCGCCTCTTGCAACACTGCCATCCGCCTCGCCTCGATAAGCTCTCCCAGCTCACCATCCACGACCACCTGCCGATATGGCCGTTTTACCTCGGAGGCCTTGTCATGTACCTCATTACGCACCCCATGGTAGTTGCGCACCACTTCGGATGAAGCGCGATATCTCCCAGGCGACTCCCCGGCACAGTAACATGTGAGCAGCAGCCTCCCTAGCTTGGTAAATGCTGCCCGCTGGTTGGCGCTGCGCTCCCGATGCTCAGTCCCCTGGGCGCGAAGGCCGCTCTTGATGTGCGTAATCCTGCAACAATTTTGATGCCTGTTACGGTGCTGGCCACCGGCACCCGAACCGCTGAACCACTCGACCTTGAAGTCTTTTTTTGTCAGATGTAGTTCTGTCATAACAACACCTAGTTAAAACACCTCATCCGCCAACTTCGTTTGGCGCGTCCTCTACAGCAAGGTTCTCTTGTAATTCTTGGATTAGCGCAGCATTTTTTAATTTCTCATATTGAGCTTCAACATGCCTTTGCGCTTTATTTACCATATCTTCAACAGGATCTTCTCGCCATGCGATCGAGGTTGCCAGCTCCTTGCGTTGATGCACATACTGATGTCGAATTTCCCTTTCCAGGGACTTCTGTAATGAACCACCTGCCCTGTGCTTCGCTTCCATACGCTTCACCCATCCTGGCGACCACGGACAGTGATAATTATTTATCTCTGCTAAGGCCAATACTTCAATTGCCATAGCCACCATGTTTTCTGCATCAAGAGCGCGATCCAGTAATTTGTTTGCTTCTTTTTCTCTTTTTTCGCGCCGCCTTTGGTCTTCTTCCTCTATACGCCCCTTTTCACGCTTCGCCCTCTCCGCTGCATCTCCTAGCCGTTGCAGGATCATCGAGGCTTTCTTGAGTGTTTTGATCTCACTATCAGATAAATATTCTTTACCTCTATCCAGTTTTTCCAGGCTTCCCGCGATTCGCCGATACCCGGCTTGCTTTTTTCCGTGCTCACCTGATGTTCCGAAATGCCGCGCCATGTCTTCCGCCATTTCCATTATCGAAAGCTGCATATCACTGGGTATTTTCACTGTTGTTATACACGCCTCCCCGCTCATGCGATACCAGTCTGTACAGCGCCAGACTCGGCCATAAGTTTCCCGCTCAATCTTCATCGGCTTCCCGCATTTTGGGCACGCTTTCATTCTCTTAAAACACCTCATCCGCCAACTTCTTTGCCGCCTCCCACTCTGCCATTATGGGCTTACGCCCAAGGGCGTCCAGGTGGGCATGGTAGGCCTCGAGCCGGGGGTACTCCCTGCGCAGCCGCTCGTAATCGGCGGATTCATAGGGATAATCCCCTGGTTCGAGTTCATCAATGCTGGCAAGCAGATCTTCCGCCTCCTTGCGCGGCGCCTCAATGTACCGCCCGATCAACATGGCTATCACGCTCATCGCCGCCCCCAATGCCAGCATCACCGCTATGATGCCACCCCCCAGCAACCATTCGATCGTGGCTGCAGCCGCCTTGCTTACATCCTCACCCACCACATGCCGACCCAGCATGATTGCAACCACGGCCAACGCCACAGCCGCCCAACTGGAGCGGCGAGCCAAGCGGAGCATTCTGGAGCGCCTGTCCGCCATTGCCAGAATCTCCTCTGCCTTCCGGCGTTGCTCCGCAAGCTCCTGCGGAGACGGTGGGTCTCCATCCAGGTTGATGTCGATGTCGATGCCTTCCAGGATTGCCGGTTCTCCTTTGAAGGCGGAGACCGTGTTTGTCACGAACATCACTGTCAACGACGCGGCGAAGATTGCCGCAAGCATCCCGCTGACAAGCCCGCTTGCCCAAAGTAATATCGAAGCCGCCAGGATGGCAGCTATCGCTAGAAGCACCCATCCTTTCTCGGTCATCGTCATCGCTGTTCCTCCTTCGGTCATCGTTGTTCCTCAACCACCC
>JALVOC010000006.1:0-90418 GCA_027032075.1 Chromatiales bacterium
CCCTTGATGTTGTGTACCGTCCTGAAAATATCATTCAGAATATCCAGACTGCTCGGCTCCTCCGCCAACTGAAGCAACAGCGATTCCATTTCATCCAGATGCTCTCCAGCCTCCTCGATGAAATCATCGAGCAGGGACAGGTTGATCTGGCCTTTCGAATCCTCTGCCTCCTTTTCCCTGAAGGCCTCCAGTACTGCAGCAGTAACATCATCCGTGTTTTCATTCACGGAGCCGGAACTCTGCGATGTGGGTACTGACTCCCTCCCGGCGATGGGTTGCAGCAGCGGAAACATTTGCGCCAACCGCTCCAGTCGCTGCCGCATAAAGTCCAATGTCGATTCCCCGGCATGCTGCACGCACGCCTCGACCTCCGCCAGCCAGGAATCATAAAATCCAACCAGCTCCTCATACCCCATGTAGTTGGCTGAAGAGCGTAGATGCCTTATCGCTTCAGCACACACAGAGAGATCCGCCTCTGTTCCGGGTTGATCCTGCAAACGCAGAACTTCATCCCGCAATATCTCGTACTGCTCCTGCAGATGACCGCTGAAAATAGCGAACAGCTCCCCATCGTGCTCTTCCTCGAATACACCGTCCGTTTCCCGCCCGGCGGCTGCTTCCCCTTCTTGCGGCGGTTCCTGCGTCACCGCTGTGCCGCTTTCCGCCTCTGCCAGCAATCCACCAAGCCGTTCAAGCAGATCCTCAACTGGCGATAACTCCTGCTGTGACTCTTCCAGCTCCTCCACCAAACGTACAATCCGGTCGCGTCCGGCTATCAACAACTCCACTATCGACTGCTCCGATGCCATCTGTCCCTGACGCAACAAATCCAGCAGATCCTCGAGCCGGTGCGCCAGACTGGAGACCTTCTCGAGCCCGGTTAACTGGGAACCCCCCTTGATGTTGTGTACCGTCCTGAAAATATCATTCAGAATATCCAGACTGCTCGGCTCCTCCGCCAACTGAAGCAACAGCGATTCCATTTCATCCAGATGCTCTCCAGCCTCCTCGATGAAATCATTGAGCAGTGACATATTGATACTCATTATGTTTCCTTTCGGTCGAACCGCTGTTGACGCTTCGTCTAATCGCCTATAAGTTCAAGTATTTTCTCTGATTTGTGTTTGTTGACCAGACCAAGCGCGCCAATCCTCTCTACCTCATCACGATATTTGTCTTCATCAAGATTGGAGAGAATAAGAATACGCGCATTATTATCAACATCCATGATTTTCCTTGCAGCGGTGATACCATCCATGCCGCGCATAGTGATATCCATAGTCACCAGATCCGGTTTTAATTCCGAATATAGTTCCAACGCCTCCAGACCACTTCCTGCTTCTCCAACAACCGAATGGCCGGCCTCTTGCAGGACCTTTGCAATAACGCGCCGCATCATGGTGGAATCCTCAACTATCAAAATACGTTTTCCCATTGCTCGTCCTGTTGCACAACATCGTCAAAATCAGATCATGGCCTCTTCATCCAATCTCACTTCATCGTAACCTACTTCCTTGAGCGCAAAATATTCCTCATTGAACAAGACGCGCTCGAATTGCAGAATAATCAACATGCCACCATCAATATCACACACACCCTGGATATACTGGTTCTCCAGCCCGGCAATTATGATATCGGGAGGAAGCTCTATACTCTCATCTGCAACCTTGATAACCTCATTTACCCTGTCCACAATAAAACCAATAACTCTGTCACTCACATTCAGGATCAGTATCCAGTTTTTTTTCTGTCTGGAGCCTTGCTGGTATAAATTAAGGCGCTTACGCAAATCAAGGACCGGTATTATTTCACCACGCAGATTTATCACCCCTTCGATAAACTCGGGCGAGTTCGGAACAGCGGTAACGGGCGCGGAACGAATAATTTCTCGCACTGCAAGGATATTTACGCCGAAACGCTCATTACCAATATCGAAACTTACGAGCTGCGTCAGACCTTCTTCTTCGTCCAGCTCTTCATCGACTGCAATTTCTTCAGCCATATCGCATTTCTCCATAACTTCGGAAACAACCATCCTCACTCTGTTGCTCAGATCTCACAGGTTCCGGAACATTGTCATCGTCACCACCTGTAACCATAGCGCGAAGACGGGGCACCACAGGCAACCGGACTAAATCTTGAATTGCTGAACCTGCTCGGTAAGTTTCTGTGATTTGTCCTGCATGTCTTCCATGATTTTCACCACACCGCCTGCGCCTTCCACTGTCTGTGTAGCCGCCTCGGCGGAATCTTTTGACAGCTTGATGATCGCTTTTGAGCGTTGTGCCTGCAGACCCGTCATCTCGGTCATCTTGTCACCAAGTTGAACGATACCGTCCATCTCCCTACCAATATTCCGTACTGAAGCATTTGCACTGTCCACCAGCCTGGTAATCGACTTTGAATAATCAAGCAGTGTGCCCAATGCTTTTTCGGCTGCCTCACGACGGGCACCCTGTTCACCCGCCATCTCTCCGATTTGCGATGCAAGGGAATTCAGTTCCTGGATGAGGCTTTTCACTTCGGTGGTACTCGTATCCAATACTCCTGCTGTCTGCGTAATGGCATCGATCGCCTGCATGTTCACCCGCCCACCTTCGTCAATTTTCGCCAGGGAATGCTGAGACTGATCGGTCAGCTTCACACCCTCGGCCACTTTACTGGCGGAATCCTTGATAAGCTGGGTGATCTCTTTTGATGCATCGGATGATCTCTGCGCCAGCTTGCCGACTTCGTCCGCGACTACAGCAAAACCCTTACCATGCACACCGGCGCGGGCCGCTTCAACCGCCGCATTTAACGCCAGCAAGTTTGTTTGTTCGGCAATTTCCGAAATTACATCGATGATTTCGGATATCTGTTCGGATGATTCGGAAATCATGCGCATACCTTCTACTGTCGAAACTACAGAACGATGACCTTCCTCTGCCGCTTCCAATACTGACTTACCATGCTCCTGTGCCCGCGACACGGTTTTCTGCATGCTGTCTACCGCATGCACCATTTCATTGATGGCAGCGGTCACACGCATCACCATTTGTCCCTGTGCCTGGGCACTGTTCACAACCTTGGCGCCGGTTTCACCCATTTCACTCACACGCAGCATGGTTTCGGTTACTTCCTTGTCCTGGGCGTTGGCGGAATCTGCCACAATATCCATGGTATGCAACAACTCCTCCACTTCCTTCTGTGATTTAACCGCCGCCGCCTGCTGACTGCTTGCCGCCTGGGAAACCTGGCCAGCGGTATTACCCATTTCACTAATAACCTTCTCCGAGGTTTTCGCTCGCTTCAACTCTTCTTCCGCACGCGCCTTGTTGTTGCTTGCACGTCTGGTAACTTCCAGAGAGTTTTCCACAACTTCGGATGCCGTGGCATTTACCACACTAAACGATTCGCGGATAACCCTCATCATGTTATTGAAGGCTTCCGCCATTCTGCCAACTTCATCATTGCTCCGGACCGGGACAGTAATTGTCAAATCCCTGTTCTCCGCAATCTCACGAATACCGGAGGAAATCTCCAGGATCGGTCTGGTAACACGGTTGAGGATGTACCACATCACCATGACGAAAACGATAAGGCCGATACCCAGGGAGACAAACTGGATATTTTCCAGCATGGCGCTTCGCGCATCTGAGTTTGCCTGGATTTTCTGTACCGCGTCATTCATTTTCGCAAGCACTGCCAGTGAATACTCGTTGATTTTGCGCAGGCGCTCGTTGAATTCTGTCGAGTTATAACTCACGTCCGCATCACGCATTTTTGCGGTTTCGACTTCCAATGTCTTCCATAATCTTTCAACCTCAGCCAGTTTCGCTTCAATCAGCGGATCATCATTGGGCGGAAGCGTTATCGGTTTCGTCATTTCCAGATCGGAAAATGTCTGCCCACCATAGCGAATTGCATTAAGACTGGAGATAAACAGTTTGTCGGTCTTTTCCTTGGTAGTTTCACTGGTGGCACCAGCAAGCCTGTTGAGAATTTGTCTGGCTACCACCGGATCCTGGGTCACGGGTGCTGTAACCACAAGAATACCCATCAGGTCGCCAAGTTTGAAATCGTGCTTGGGACTTTTGGGATGGCTGTTATGACAACTGACACAGGCCTGCGCATCGGCCAGATCGGCGGTAGCGTAGGAAACTGCAAGTCCTTTACCCATTGGGACGAATTCTTTGTAGGGTTTGTCAGGGTTGCGCGAGATCGCATTCCATGCGCGACGATAGGTCTCATTGCTCAAACCTTTCGAAGGAGCAATATTCCACTTGCTCACAAGTTCATAACTGTAGTGCGCCTTGTCTGCCAGCCCTGCGGAAACCTCCCTTACAAAGGTTGCAGGCAGGGGAATGGCTTTGTGAACATTTCGATAGTTATCACCTAGTGTGATACCCACCGAGTCGTCTTTCAGTTTGCCAACCACATTTTTTGCATAATAGGTACGGTCTGCCTTGATTTGGGTAGTGGCAACCTGTGCACGTTCCAGAGCCGAATTGGCGATTTGATGCTGGCTTACCTCAACCATGAACTCCTTGGTATATTTCTGCGAGAGCATGCGCTGGCGCCCCGCTATATTTATAATCGCCGCATCATTCTTCTGCGTGGTCAGCACCCAGTAAGTTTCGCCCACGATACTGATGATCAAGAGGGCAAAGATACCCATCATGATCGCCATTCTCGTATTCAACGATAGTGACATTTTCTGCGCCATTTATTACCTCCTGTCTCCAAATCTCTCAAGCACGCAACGATGGTCTTCAGGCAAACACCTCTTGTATGCTGCCTCGATGTAGTGACATACCACCGTCCATCTTCCTAAATCCGTGTGGGACTGGAACATATATCCTGTTTTGCCGGAATAATTTTTCCAGCTGTAACATATCCATTATCCCGGTATCACCGAACCCTTAAATCTCTCTGTCTGTCCGCCTGCAAAGCGGCTTGCGTGTTCCCTTTCTCTGTTCATCCAATCTTCCGCATAACAGCGGAAACAACGATATCCGCAAGGTTATCCAGCATCTCTCAATGGCTTCAGCTGAAAAACCCGCCTGCCTGGCGGCCAGGCTTTGCCTCAGATGTGACGGACATCTGTGCGATGACTGAAGCAATATCGATATCGGCAAACGTCTCCGGCCGGCAACGCGCCAGCGCTGCATTCGCCATACCCTTGGCGAGACAGCTTTTTGGGTCCTGCACAATTGCAGCACCGCCACGATGGATGATTTCTTCCAGTCCTTCCGCACCGTCAGTACCTGCTCCGGAAAGAACAACCCCGACACTATTCTCGCCAACAACATCGGCGGTAGAGAATAACAGCATATCCAGCGAGCCCTTACGCGAGGCAAACGGCGCCGGCGTAAGATGCAGGCTATAGTTACCATCCTGCTTGTGCACACTCAGGTAATCGTTACCACAACTGAGATAGCACACACCGGGGCTGACGCTCTCTTCATGGGATGCGCATTTCACCTGTATTGCACTGTTATCATTCAGGTAACCGGCAAACGCTTGAAGCTGGTCCCGCGCAACATATAATGTCACCAGATAACTGAAAGGTAGATTGGCCGGCAGGAAAGGAATGATCTTCAACAACGCCCCGTAACCACCTTCAGCCGCCCCCATGGCAACCACCCTGTGGCATCGCCCCTCAGCAGCCATCACGCCCGCTTTGTTTTTTGTCTTCACATTGCGGATATACCTGATCGCCCCCACTTCAACAGCTGCGGCGGATCTGATTTTGCTGCGGATTTCGTCCGCCTGCTGGTTGAGATCACAATCCCTCAGGGCGGAAGGCTTGGAGATGAAATCAACAGCACCATACCGCAAGGCATCAAATGCCATCCGTGCCCCTTCCTGGGTAAGACTGCTCAACATCACGGTTGAGCGGGGTTCCTTTATCATGATGTTTTTCAGGGCAGTGATACCATCCATTACCGGCATGGCAACATCAAGCGTGACGACATCCGGATGGTAGCGACGCACCGCCTCCAGCGCCTCTACACCGTTGCCGGCTTCAGCCACAACCTGGATTTCGTCGTCTGCGGAAAAGATATCGGCAATCGCTTCACGCATCATCCTGGAATCATCGACTATCAATAATTTGCACACGTTTATCTCTTTCCATCTGCCACATGCGTTTTTTTACCGCTTTTCATCAACCCAGATATTTCTGCAGTTTCTTCAGCAATTCATCCTGCTCGATGGGTTTTGTCAGGTATTCGTTGGTACCGGCCAGTTTTCCCTTCAGTTTGTCAAACAGGGCATCCCTCGATGTCAGCACAATCACCGGAATGCTTTTATAACTCTCGTTCTTTTTCATTGCGTTCAACACGGCATAGCCATCCATCTTCGGCAGTATCAAATCCAGCAACACCAGATCCGGATTTTCCTCGCCCAGTTTGCCCAACGCCTCAAATCCGTCCCGCGCTTCCACAATCGAAAAACCTTTACCATTGAGCATTTGCATCACCGATTTCCGCGCCAGGGCGCTGTCCTCCACAAGCAGTATTTTCTTCTTATTGTGCATCTCCTCATATGAGGTACGCTGGATAACCCGTACCCCCATCTTCCTGAAAATCTCGAAGTTAGGCGGCATCGGCTCTATGTCGGTGGGCGGCTCGTCACGCAGGGAGGGATCGTTTTTGAAAAAATACTGAGCGGTCTTGATTTCACGCATCAACGGCAGTGCCTTAACACCACGCACCATGCGGTAAAGAACATCTACAATCTTTCCATGTGAGATAGATATGGTGGTGCCGAGTCCCTTGTCGGTAATAATGTACATGGTCCCTGACCGATGTTCCCTGCAGAGTCGGTACAGGGCCTGCATGGCTTCTTTAAAGGGCACTTGTTGATCTTGTTCCGTGGACATCAATCCTTACATCTCCATTTGGGTCAACAAATAACCGGTAGCAAATATCCCTCACCGCACTGGCATGCGGCGGTTTCTTCCAATCAAACCTTCTTCTATTCTCATCGGCGGTTGCAGGAGAAGCTTTAACAAACACCTGCTTTATTACGGACTTTGGATACAAGGCGCTTGTATGAGTGTGGTTATTATTTCCCTGTCAGACGCTTAATAAAGAAAAAAATTGTCCTGAAAAACAAGACCGTGTATAAATCGGGACATAAATTCCGATGGTCACGACAACGGGCGCCTAGATAGCTGTGCAAAAAAGGTGTCCAATTCAAATGACAGTGATTTCCATAAAATGGAGGAGCCGTTTCTCCAGTAGCTGCTGGCAAGACTCTCGGCAGCAGGGATGCTGCCGTGAAGCTTACAGGGATGTATTCACAGCGTGTCTTGCCAGCAGCTACTGGAGAAACGGCTTACCAATTTTTTAAACTGGACACCTTTTTCGCACGGCTATTTAGAAATGTGCTCACTTCAAGCGGAAGCCGGCATGTCCCTTTCATAAATGACGGAATCAGTTGCATTATCGATGATCTGCCTGCGACAATCCCGGTAAATCTGTTGCGCCGTTTTCAACTGCTCTTGCGGAATCTGGATATGCGAATAATCATTCCTGGTTTTACTGATTTTTCCGCTTTGGATGAGTTTTGAGGTGTCACCCCTGCGGGCCTCGCCGGTTTGACTGAAAATCCCGTAGTTATCGCTTAAAGGAGAATCCAGCCCGAGCCAGCGTGACAAGCCGGGAAGCAGAACCTCTGGCGCACTTTGCAACATGGCTGCATCAAAATAGTAATACTGTTGATCTGCCGTGCGGCAAAAGTCGGCAAGCGTTATCAACCGCTCGATATAATAGCTGGTGGCCTCCACGGCTGAAGCATAAGGCTCAGCCGTTGCTTTTTGTGCAAACAGGTTAACGATGCTTTTGATGGTCTGTTGCGGCTCCCGCAGGGCGACCAGGATCTTTACAGCCGGGATGTTCGTGCCTCCCACTCCAAGTCGATCACACTCTAGAAGATAGTCATTGTGCAACAGCTTGTCGAATATGTAACGGCTGTTGACTTTGATATCTTCGCATTCCCGCAATACTTCCAGCTGTTTTCCCAGGGCAGATGCATCATCATAGCTGATATGCATTTCAAAATAGCCATTGATCTGTGGATGGGAACCGAGAATATGCCCCGCCAGACTGGTAAAGGCACGCATATGGCTCAACAGAAAAATTCTTGTATAGCGTTCAGACAAAGCGTTCAGGTTTACAGTTTGCACCTGCCTCCACCACGAATTGCGCCAAAAATATGCATACCGATGTTTCTTTTTCTGTTTCGACCCCGTTGATTATAAACAGAACGTAGCGATAGCTGCAGCCTGTAACAGGCGTGTTTCAGCTTCTTCGTACTTTGCGGCGAGCCAGCGGCCTGTTTTTTTTCAGCGGATGTTTTTTGCGTTGGCGTTGTTTTTTACTGGGGGTGTTTCCTTTTGCCTCTTGCTCTTTCATACCAACAGCCTGCAGCAGTTCCTGCAGTTGCCCGGATTCAATTTCCTGCCACTTGCCCGGGCGCAGACTGCGGAGCAGCTCGATATTCGCATAACGGATCCGCACCAGACGGCTCACCTTCAACCCCACTGCTTCCCACAAACGCCGTACTTCCCGGTTCCGGCCTTCCCGCAGCAGAACATGAAACCAGTGGTTGCGGCCCTGGCCGCCGGCATCCAGGATCCGCTCAAAACGTGCCATGCCATCCTCCAGCTCAATTCCCTGTTGCAAACGCTGCAGTACTTCGGGAGTGGCGTTCCCCAATACTCTTACCGCATAGACCCGTTCGATTTCATTGGCAGGATGCATAAGCCGGTTAGCCAATTCACCATCGGTCGTCAGGAGGATCAGGCCACTGGTATTGATGTCCAGACGTCCCACCGCTATCCAGCGGCCATTATGAACATGCGGCAGATTTGCAAAGATAGTGGGACGGCCCTGGGGATCCCGCCGGCTGCATACTTCACCAACTGGTTTATGGTAGGCGATAACCCGCAGACGGGAGGGTTGCTGTTGCAGGCGATTAAGCGGCTTGCCATCAAGGAAGATACGATCCTTGGCAGTGACACGATCGCCGGGTTTTGCCCGGACCTGATTGATACGTAACCGGCCCGCTTCAATCCAGCGTTCGATTTCACGGCGGGAACCGTAGCCGGCACGTGCCAGCACTTTCTGCAGTTTTTCGTCCATACGGACGGATCAGTTCTCTGCGGTGAGCGCCGCTTCCAGCGGCGTATTGCTTTCGTTCGTCATTTCGTTATTGAATGCTTCGGAAACTGCATCTGTTTGCTGCTGCGGTTCCGTTTCTGCGGCATTGTCGGAAGTTGCGTCCTCTTCTCCCGTTGCTTCACTTTCAGACGCAGCCGTATCTTCTTCAGCTGTTTCCGATGCATTTGTTTCTGTTTTGATCTCCGAGCCGGCATCCCGCTCATCAGCGTTATCCGCTTTGCTCTCCTCCGGCATCTCGAGATTCAGCTCGGCGTTGATGGCATCGATATCCCGCAACTCCGCCAGCGTGGGAAGCTCATCCAGGCTCTTGAGGTTGAAATAGTCCAGAAAACCCCTGGTGGTGGCATATAACGCCGGTTTACCGGGAACATCGCGGTGCCCGACTATCTTGATCCAGTCCCGCTCCATCAGGGATTTGATGATCTGCGTACTGACGCTGACACCACGCACCTCTTCAATTTCACCACGGGTGATAGGCTGGCGATAGGCGATCAATGCCAACGTCTCCAGGGTGGCGCGTGAGTAGCGGGCGGGTTTTTCTTCCCACAATCTGGTGACCCATTGGGCGTAATCCTGTTTGACCTGAAAGCGGTAACCGCTGCCCACTTCACGGAGTTCGATACTGCGTTCAGCGCACTCCTCGCCGATTTGTTTCAGTGCCTGCTTAATTGCCTCTTTTCCCGGATTGCTCTCTTCGGGAAACAGACCCATCAAACGATTGATATTGAGCGGTTCATCCGCTGCAAACAATACCGCTTCGATGATCTGTTTGAGTTCCTGTTCATTCATGGCCAAACATTTCCTGGTTAAACCGGTTGTGGTTGATCCGCTTTCACGGCCTCGGCCGCCTTCACATGGATGGGGCCATAAGCTTCCGTCTGCACGAGTTCAATCAATGACTGCTTGAGAAGTTCCAGAATCGCCAGCAAGGTCACCACCACGCCGCTGCGACCTTCCTCAAGGGTAAACAAACGGCTGAACTCGGTAAAATGATCCGTTCTCACATTGCTCAATACGATCGACATGCGCTCCCTCACCGATAAGGGCTCCATCTGGATGTGGTGATGCTCATACCTGGCGGCCCGCTGCATCACATCCTTGAAAGCCGTCAGGATATCCTGCAACTCAACCTTCGGGGGCAGACGCACCACCTTGAGATCGGGTGCCTGTACCTCGGCGGGGAAAACATCACGGCCAACGCGGGGAAGCGCATCGATATCCTCCGCCGCCTGTTTGTAACGCTCGTATTCCTGCAGGCGGCGCACCAGCTCTGCCCGCGGATCGCCCTCCTCCTCCACTTCATGCGCAGGACGGGGCAACAGCATGCGTGATTTGATCTCAGCCAGCATTGCCGCCATCACCAGGTATTCGGCCGCCAGTTCAAGCTGGATATCCTTCATCAGCTCCACGTATTCCATGTATTGGCGGGTGATCTCCGCGATCGGTAAATCAAGAATATCCAGATTCTGCCGCTTGATCAGATAGAGCAGGAGATCCAGCGGCCCGGCAAATGTCTCGGCAAGAAAAACTTCCAGCGCATCCGGGGGAATATAGAGATCCTTGGGCAGCGCCGTGACAGCAGCCCCCTGGACAATCGCAAAGGGCATCTCCTCCTGCTGCGGGGTGTTATTCTCGGGGCTGTCTGCCTGGTTCATATCCTAGTGATACTCTAATCCCATGACCTGACGCACTTCTGTCAGTGTTTGCCGCGCGACATCACGTGCCTTGTCGCGGCCTTCATTCATTATATTCCGCACCAGACCAAGGTCCTGCTCATATTCCCGGGCCCGTTCCTGAATCGGCGCCAGCTCGCCCAACACCGCATCGATTAACGGACCCTTGCAATCCAGGCAACCGATAGCCGCGCTGCGGCAACCCTCTTGCACCCAGGTACGGATCTCTTCACTCGAGTATACCTGATGCAGTTTCCAGACAGGACACTTTTCCGGATCCCCCGGATCGTTGCGCCGCACGCGGGCGGGATCGGTCGGCATTTTGCGGAGTTTTTCGCTGATTTTGGCGGGATCTTCGCGTAACGCGATGGTATTGCCATATGACTTGGACATCTTCTGACCATCCAGGCCGGGCATTTTCGAGGCGGGTGTCAAAAGCGCATCCGGCTCGGGGAGGATAATTCTGCCACTGCCCTCCAGATAACCAAACAGGCGTTCCTTGTCACCCAGGGTGATATTCTGCTGGTTTTCCAGAAGTGCGCGGGCGGTTTCCAGCGCCTCGTCATCACCCTCTTCCTGAAATTTACGCCGTAACTCTTTGTATAATTTGGCGTTTTTCTTGCCGATCTTCTTGATGGCTGCCTCAACCTTCTCTTCAAAACCCGCCTCACGGCCATAGAGGTGGTTAAAGCGGCGGGCGACCTCCCGGGTCATTTCCACGTGGGCCACCTGATCCTCTCCGACGGGCACCTGACCGGCCTTGTAGATCAGAATATCGGCGCTCTGCAACAGCGGGTATCCCAGAAAGCCGTAGGTCGCCAGATCCCGCTCGCGCAGCTTCTCCTGCTGATCCTTGTAACTCGGGACCCGTTCCAGCCAACCCAGCGGTGTGATCATCGACAACAACAGATGCAGTTCCGCGTGTTCGGGAACCTGGGACTGGATAAACAGGGTGGCCGAGCCCGGGTTGACTCCCACGGCCAGCCAGTCGATCACCATATCCCAGACACTCTGCTCGAGTATTTCGACCTCCTCATAATGGGTCGTCAGGGCATGCCAGTCGGCGACAAAAAAATAGCATTCATACTCATGCTGAAGCTTGACCCAGTTTTTCAAAACACCATGGTAATGACCAAGGTGCAAGGCACCGGTTGGGCGCATACCTGAAAGCACACGCTGCTGCTGATTTGGTAAAGAACTCAATGGGGTCTCCGCAGGGAAATGACGTCAGATTTTCAAATGTTTGTCTGAAGATTCAAGTAGTTGTTTTTTTTCAGTAACTTCTCTCTAAATAAAGTGTTCCGAATACCACTCCACTTAAGCCAGGGAGCATCGGGAGCAGAGGTATTTTACATGACCGTCAGCCGCAGGGCATGGATTGTTCCTGACAATCCTTATGTATTTCCGTCATCCCTGGCGGTCAGATGCGGCTGTCGAGCCTGGCTTGACGATGTACAGGATGTACACGTGTCCTGGCGCACAGGGATGTGCGGCAACGACGGTATTTACAGCGTGTCATGTATAAAGACCTCTGGCCCTGATATGTTCAGCAATCGAGAGTGCCGGCTATTATACCGGAATGACCGCGAGTCTCGATAGCCTGTTACCGTTTGTCTCAGTAACCCTCGAACGGCGCCGGATCGCCCTTGCCACGACGGATGATTTCGGGTTTACCCCCTGTCAGATCCACCACAGTGGTGGGATCTATGCCACAGTGTCCGCCATCGATCACCAGATCCACCTGATGTTCCAGAATTTCGCGGATCTCCTCTGCATCTGTCAGCGGCATCTCCTCTCCCGGCAGGATCAGGGTGGTGCTCATCAATGGTTCGTTCAATTCGGCCAACAGGGCATGCACGATACGGTTGTCCGGCACGCGGATGCCGATGGTGCGCCGTTTGGGATGCATCAGGCGGCGCGGCACCTCCCGCGTCGCAGGCAGTATGTAGGTATAGGCCCCCGGCGTATGCGCATTCAACAGCCGGTACGCGCTGTTGTCCACTTTGGCATAGGTTGAGATTTCCGCCAGATCACGGCACACCAGGGTGAAATTATGCCGGTCACCGAGCTGACGGATACGGCGGATGCGATCCAGCGCCTTTTTGTCACCGATATGACACCCCAGGGCATACGCCGAATCGGTCGGATAGACGATCACCGCCCCCTGGCGCACCATTTCCACCGCCTGGTGGATCAGCCGCGGTTGCGGGTTGTCCGGGTGAATTTGAAAGAACTGACTCATATCGCCCGCCGGTCGGCAGTCTCCTGAACGTCCTGCCAGGCCTCGTGCTGCCAGAGGGGACGGCAGCCCGCCGGCAGTTCAGGCAGCCGCCCCAGATCCAGGTAAGGGTTTTCCGGTCCGTGGTAATCGGAACCGGCGGAGGCGGCGAATCCAAGCTGCCGGACAAGCGTCGACATCTGCATGATCTCGTCACGGCTGTGGCTGCCGGAAACCACTTCCAGCGCCACCCCGCCCAGTTCCCGGAATTCCCCGAGCAACTGGCGCAAACGGGTCGCGCTGATGCGGTAGCGCGCAGGATGCGCAATCACCGCGAGGCCACCCGCCGCATGGATCCAGGACAGCGCATCCTCCAGGCTTGCCCACTGCCCCGGGACATAACCCGGCTTGCCCTGCACCAGGAAACGCTTGAACACCTGCCGCACATCCCTGGCGTGCCCCTGCTCGACCAGAAAATGGGCAAAATGGGTGCGGCTCAGGATCCCGCCGCCGGCGAACCCCAGCGCTCCTTGATAGGCACCCCCGATACCCTTTTTTTCCAGTCGTCTGGCGATTTCCTCACCCCGCCAGTTACGAAATTCCCGCAATTTTCCGATGCCGGCCTGAAGGACCGGCGTCTCCGGCTGGATCTGCAAACCCACGATATGGACAGTCTGATGGGACCAGGTGACGGACAACTCGATGCCGGGAACAAAGCCAATCCGTGCCTGCCGCGCGGCTTCGGCCGCCGCTTCCAGTCCGGCGGTTTCATCGTGATCGGTCAATGCCAGCACGCCCACCCCGGTAGCGGCCGCGCGCCGCACCAGCTCAGCCGGGGTCAGCGTGCCATCCGAAGCAGTGGAATGGGTGTGTAAATCATAAGTGGAATTCAGCATGGGCCGGGAGTATAGCAGGCTGTCGCCGGATTTCTCAGCCACAGCCGGCGAAGCCGTTGAAAATGCCAAAAAAGATAAAAAATGTGAAGCAGCCGAGGGAACATCTTCCCTGTTGCTGAGTCAAATTGAGGGTTGTGATAAAGTGGGTGCCCGAATAGTGTCTATATTAATGGATCATGGAAAACCTCGAAATCGATGCCACCAAACTGACCCGCACCCTGCTGAAGGTGTGCCATGCCATTGAGGAGGCAGCTGCCAACACATCCAGGGAAAACACCGGGCTGAATGATCCCGCAACAATTTGCAGGGAACTGGAACGTTTCTCACAAATCGTCCTCCACCTTGACAAGCAGCGGCATGAATCACAAACCCCGCCGACTAGCGAGGAAGTGGCCGATCTCGACAAGCTTGCCGATCACGGCCTGAAACTGATTGCGCAAATGATGGATTGGGCGAAATGGCTGGAAATGTCGGATATTACCGAGACACTGGATAACCTGATCATCACCCTGAGTGTGTGGAACGCCCGCCACCTCGGATCGTTGCGCGAGATTGAACCAGTGGTGAATGCCCTGTCGAAGGTGGCAAACAACAACGCGGATCCTGCTTTCATGGCAGAACTCAGTAATATCTACCATGAAATTGCCAATGCGGTCGCAGCGGACATCAAACAGGACATGGAAAATTACGATCCACTGCGTCCCTGGCGCATCCTGAATCTCAATTATGGTATCGTGGCAACCCGCAGCCACGACACCTCCATCATGGAGCAGGCCTTTGAACAGCTTCTGGTTCGCTTTCCACATGATGCACGTGATTTTTTTCAGGAAGGCATGGAACAAATGGATGCCGTCGGCTACCCGGAGCACGTGCGCAGCCTGATGAAAAAATACTACCAACTGACCAATAATCCAACATTGCATTAAATCCGATAATATGAAGTTTCTTTTTGATTTTTTTCCTATCCTGCTGTTTTTTGTTGCCTATAAACTTTATGGCATTTATACCGCAACAGCCGTGGCAATGGCGGCGTCTGCCATTCAGGTCAGCGCTTATTGGCTGAAACACCGCCGTTTTGAAAAAATGCACCTGGTTACCCTTGCCCTTATCCTGGTTCTCGGTGGCGCGACCCTGCTGTTCCAGAACAAGGCATTTTTCATGTGGAAACCGACCGCGGTAAACTGGGCTTTTGCCCTGGCATTCCTTGGCAGCCAGTTTATCGGCAAAAAAACCCTGGTGGAGCGCATGATGAGTCATGCCATCGAGGCACCCGCCAGCGTCTGGTGGCGGCTCAATTTAAGCTGGGTAATCTTCTTTGTCCTGATGGGACTTGCCAACATTTATGTTGCAAACTTTTACTTTCAGGCAGAAGCCGCGCTGAATGCGGCAGCCGGCCACACCGTCGAACTCGAAAGCTGCAGCCGGCAGTATACCGGCCAGTTGCTGAATTTATGCCAGCATGCACAGGATACCGAAAATGACTGGGTCAATTTTAAATTATTCGGCATGATGGGTTTGACCCTGATCTTTGTCTTTGCCCAGGCAATTTACCTTGCGCGGCACATGAAACAACCGGAGGGCGACAACCCCGCAGCGGAACAACAAGGTGAGGGCTGAGATGCTGTATGCTATTATTGCCAGCGATTCTGAAAACAGTCTTGAGAAAAGGCTGGCAAGCCGTCCGGCGCACCTGCAGCGGCTGCAACAGTTGCGCGAGGACGGCCGCCTCGTCCTTGCCGGCCCCCACCCGGCGATTGATAACGAGGATCCGGGTCCAGCAGGATTCAGTGGTTCACTGGTGATTGCAGAATTTCCATCATTAGAAGAAGCACAATCCTGGGCAAACACCGATCCCTATGTGCAGGCCGGCGTTTATGCCGAAGTCATCGTCAAACCGTTTAAAAAAGTTTTTTAATCGTAACTCAATCTATCATTCATTACTCACACCCAAACAAGGAAATCGTATATGAAAACGCCTATTTACGGATTAATCATCGCAGCCATCGGCGCCATGAGCATCCTCCCATTCTCCGCGAATGCTGCCGACAAGCCTGTGGCGATTGTCAATGGCAAACCCATCAGCCAGAAAACCTACAATATTTTTCTCCGCAACCTGCAGCAGCAACAACCGCAGCTTGCCGGCAACCGCCAAATGTTGATTAATGAATTAATCAGCCGCGAATTGCTCTACCAGGACGCAAAGAAAAAGAAACTCGACAAGGATGAGGATGTCGCTTTCACCCTCAAACAGTTGCAAAAAAACGCCCTGATCCAGGCAAACCTCGCCCATATCGCAAAGAAAAAACCGATAACCGACGCGATGCTGAAAAAAGAGTATGACGAGAAAATCACCGGCACCACCTTGATGGAATACAAGGCGCGTCACGTCCTGGTCAAAACCGAGGACGAAGCCAAGGCAATTATCAAGGAACTGGACAAGGGTGCCGTCTTCAGTGATGTTGCCAACGCCAAAACGATTGAACCCAATTCCAACGGCGGTGACCTGGGCTGGTTCAAGGCAGGACAAATGGTGCCTCCCTTCGCAGCTGCCGTGCAAAAGATGAAAAAAGGCAGCTACAGCAAAAAGCCGGTGAAAACCCGCTTTGGCTGGCATGTCATCAAGCTGGAAGACACGCGCAAAGCCAAGCCACCCAAGTTTGAAGATGTCAAAGGACAAATCAGGCAGGTATTGCGCAGCCAGCAACTCCAGGAATACATCGAACAACTGCGCAAAAAGGCGAAAATAGAAATCAAATAATCGTTTCTTGTTTCCATCCTTGACGACAGGCGCTTCTCTCCAGGAAGCGCCTTTTTTATCTCCCCTGTTATTTATTGTTCAAAACATATTTCGACATAAAATTCGCCACTTTCGGTCAAAAAGGGAAGCAGGATTTTTGGACCAAGGACGGAATGTTCCACAAGATGATCCGGTCCCGACAACACATCCGGCTGTTCCATGCCAAAATCATAACCTGCCTCGGCGAAAATCGCTTTTGCACCACCCATCACCATATTGGTAATTTCGCCAGTGAGATCACAGGTCACCTCATCAACGTCGCTTCTCTCCTCGCTCAGGATACGCCGTGCGAGATCAAGAATAACCGCTTTTGGAAAACTGATCGCCAGGGAACCACGCGCCCTCTCCCCTTGCATGGCAATGATACCTGTTACCACACCCCGCGCCACGTCATCGGTTTTCAGCACGGGTTTACCCGGCTTCGGCTGGATCTGCGCCATGGTGGAGATTACGGTGATCATGGAGGTCAGAACCGGGTTGATGAATTTTGCTTCCATACCTGAGCCTGGGGACGAAGTAGCTGCACTATCCTAAATATAGATGTTTTCAGAAAAAAATGTTGCCGGGGGAAGGAAGCGAAAGACCTAAGATAAATTATGCGCTTTATATCCACCGCATCCGGCAAGTGACAAACCTTGCCGGCTGTTTAGGGAAATAGCTGAGATGACGCGCTCATCGCGGCAGAAAAAAACCAACAACGGCAGCAGCAACAGGAACATGTCCAGGCCGATTGCATTCGAAAACAGCGCAAACGGGATCATTTCCACGTTCAGCAGGACAAGCATAACCACAAATACGGTGAGGTACTGCCATATCCTGTTTTTTCAGTTCATGTTTTTTCCTGACCCACTGTTTCTCAGGCATGCTCATCCAGCAAGGCCTGAAAATCCTTTTCGTCCAGGATGGTGACACCCAGGGCCTCTGCCTTGTCTGCCTTGGATCCCGGATTTTCTCCGGCGACAACATAATCGGTTTTTTTCGAGACACTGCCGGTGACTTTTGCACCCAGCGCCTGTAATGCCGCTTTGGCTTCGTCCCGCGTCATTTTGCTCAGCGTGCCTGTGAGCACAAAGGTTTTTCCCTGCAATGGCAGTTTGCCGGACGGTTTGGCTTTTTCTGTGGGCCAGTGAATACCCGCTTGTTGCAGTTTGCGTATTACCTTGCGGTTATGCTTTTGCCGAAAAAACCTGATAATGCTCTCGGCCACCACAGGACCAATGTCCGGCACGGCCATTAATGTTTCCTCGTCCGCATGCATGATTTTTTCCAGCGAACCGAAATGGCTGGCAAGGGTTTGTGCGGTGGTTTCACCCACATCGTGTATCCCCAGCGCATAAAGGAAGCGGGCCAGGGTAGTCGACTTGCTTTTTTCCAGCGCCGCAATCAGATTGTGCGCCGACTTCGGCCCCATGCGTTCCAGCTGTTGAACTTGTTCAACCGTAAGATCATAGAGATCGGCAACATCATTCACCAGTTTTTCATCAACCAGTTGCTCCACCAGCTTGTCGCCCAATCCTTCGATGTCCATCGCCCGGCGTGAGGCAAAGTGCTTGATGGCCTGCTTGCGTTGTGCCGGACAGTAGAGGCCACCGGTACAGTAGGTCACCACCTCACCACTCAGGCGCGCCGTCGGCGATCCGCATACCGGGCAGGTATCGGGCAATTTGTAGCGAGGGGGATTGCCCTTACGCCGTGACAACACGACGCTGACGATTTGCGGGATTACATCCCCGGCGCGGCGCACGATAACCGTGTCACCCACGCGCACATCCAGACGATCGATCTCATCCTGGTTGTGCAGGGTGGCATTGCTCACCACCACGCCCCCTACATGCACGGGTTGCAGCCGTGCCACCGGTGTCAATGCACCGGTACGCCCCACCTGAACATCGATCGCCAGTAATTTGGTCATCTCCTCCTGCGCGGGGAACTTGTGGGCGAGCGCCCATCGGGGGGCGCGCGCAACAAATCCCAGTTTTTCCTGCTGATCCAGCCGATCCACCTTGTAGACAATGCCGTCGATGTCATACGGCAGGCTGTCGCGTTTTTGCTGCATTTTCCGGTAATAGGCAAGACAGCCCTCCACACCTTTTACCACGCTGCTTTCCGGATTGACCGGTATCCCCCAGCTTTTCATTTTTTGCATGATCTGGTGATGCCGTGATGGCAACTCACCCTGCTCCACCAGGCCGTTGCCGTAACTGAAAAAAGACAAGGGGCGTGTGGCGGTGATGCGGGGATCGAGCTGGCGCAGGGAACCGGCGGCCGCATTGCGTGGATTGGCAAACAGCTTGGCACCGTGTTGCCGCTGTAACTGATTGAGCTTTTCAAAGCCTGCCTTGGTCATGATCACCTCACCCCGCACTTCCAGTATCCCGGGATAACCCTTCCCCAGCAGCCGCAAGGGAATCGCATCGATGGTACGCACATTCTGGGTGACGTCCTCACCGGTGGTGCCATCCCCGCGGGTTGCCGCGCGGCTCAGGACGCCCTCCTTGTATAATAAACTGATCGCCAGGCCATCCAGTTTGGGTTCCACCGCATATTCAATCTCAGCCACATTCAGCCGTTCGCGCGCGCGCCGGTCAAAATCGAACACTTCTTCATCGGAAAATGCATTCTCGAGTGACAGCATCGGTACTTCATGATGCACTTCGGCAAATTCCTTGAGGGGAGTCGCACCGACCCGTTGCGTGGGAGAATCAGTGGTAACGAGTTCGGGATATTTTTCTTCCAGCTCCTGTAGTTCACGCAGGAGGCGATCATATTCCGCGTCGGTGATCTCCGGATCATCCAACACATAATAACGGTAGTTATGATAATTGATCTCATCACGCAGCCTGGCAACACGCTGCCGCACAGATTTTGCAACAGCCATCATTACTGCTCCGTCAGTTCTCTTTTTCGGAAGAAAACACGCGCGGCAGGCAAACAAGGGGGGACGTTAATGGCGATGCGTGTGAATTGTTTTTTATACATAAACTTACCGGCAGTATCAGTGCGCTAACAGATAGAGCAATGAACAAAGGTGATAACGTTTCTCAGTGACGATGCTGTTTGATCATCGCCATTTTTTGCTTGAAACGAAATGCTTCGATTTTTTCCTTTAAATGACCAATCGTCTGCAGGGTCAAAACGCTGCGGCTTTCATCACAGAGATCACCACCCAGTTGTTCAGCCAGTCCCCGCCCCAGTTTCAACACCTGTTCAAACGCCTCACGCCCTTCCAGCGGGCCGGGCAGCTGCATGAACAACAGCAATCCCGGTGTTTCCATGCCGATGAACGATTCCGGCTCGAGAATACCCGGCTCCACCGTATTGGCCAGGCTGCAAAGCACTTCTCCATGTTGCCCTGCGGGAGCGCGGTACTGGTAAATTTTTTGTGTTTCGTTGTAGACGAAGCCGGCGGATTGTATGGCAACCTGAATATGTTCCCCGCTGAATCTCGTTCCTGCCTTGGCCATGACATTCAGGACGATTACCAGGGTTTCACTGCCAGCCGCCGCATCATGATTCAGGGCGGAAAACTGACCCACAGCTTCGGTATCCACTGCCTGATGCAGGCCATCCGGCGTGAGATTGGATAAGGCGGCGATATCCTCCTCATCCGGTCCCTCAAACCGTGCCGCTCCGGATTGCACCGGTATTTCATCCGTTTCCGATGGTTTGGGTTTTGACCGGCGCAGACGGGACAACAAACTGAAGAGCTGGATACGTTTCATAGGAACATCAGAAGTCAGCCTGTGATACAGCAGCATACCACCAATCAGGATGATACCGATAACCAGTAAGATTAAACGGAATGAGTCCATACTTAATTCCATCCCCCTGAAGCGATGGAGAGTCGGCTAATGGTTGATTTTTATTCTTGAAATTCCCTACCGGGCCCATGCGGTACGCAGCCGGGCCACAGCAGTTATAAAGCAATTACGCTCAAACTGCCACCAGTTCAACAGCTTCATCAATATCGACGGCCACCAGACGGGAGACACCCGGTTCGTGCATGGTGACACCGGTGAGATGCTGGGCAACTTCCATCGTAACCTTGTTGTGGGTGATAAAGATAAACTGGATACGATCCGACATCTCTTTCAGCATCTCGCTGTAACGCCCGACATTGGCATCATCCAGGGGCGCATCCACTTCATCGAGCATACAGAATGGCGCCGGGTTGAGTTCGAAAATGGCAAACACCAAAGCCACCGCTGTCAGCGCCTTTTCCCCACCGGACAACAGGTGAATCGTACTGTTACGCTTACCGGGCGGACGCGCCATCACGGTCACCCCGGCATCCAGCAACTCTTCGCCGGTCAGTTCCAGGTAGGCATGGCCCCCTCCAAACAGGCGTGGAAACAGGCGTTTCAAACCGCCATTGACCCTGTCGAAGGTCTCTTTGAAGCGCGTGCGGGTTTCCCGATCGATCTTGTGAATGGCATTCTCCAGAGTGGTCAGGGCTTCCGTGAGATCCTTGTCCTGTGCATCCAGATATTCCTTGCGTTCGGCCTGTTGTTCATATTCCTCGATCGCTGCCAGATTGATCGGTCCCAGGCGGCTGATCTTCTGCCCCAGCGTTTCCAGCCGCTCCTGCCAGCTGGCTTCCTCCGCCTCGGGCGGCATCTCCTGCAACAAGGTGTTCAACGCAAAACCGATTTCCGTGATCTGTTCTTCCAGCGTCTGACGCCGGACCTTGAGTTCCTGCTGGTTGATTCGGATCTGTTCCAGTTGCTCGCGCACTTCCTGCACATCCTGCTCGGCTCTGCCGCGACCTTCTTCCAGTTGACGCTGTTCATGCTCAATGGCATCGAGTCTTTTGCGCGCCTCGGCCAACTCGTTTTCAACCTCGACACGTTTGGCCAGGAGAGTTTCGAGTTCCTCGCCCATTTCAGACAAGGGCGCCTCACTTTCCGCCAGCGCCTGCTGGATCTCTTCCCGCCGGGTTTTCACCTGCTCCAGTTGCGATTCGAGGCGTTGCAGCGCCTGGCGGGTCGAGCTGAGTTCGGTATTGCAGGTCTGAACCTTGAGCTTGATTTCATGCGCCTGATTCCGTGCTTCCTCGGCACGGCCACGGGCAATTTCCAGGGCTTCACGCTGGCTGTCACGTTCGCGTAACAGCTGTTCGCGCTGCTGCTCGAAGCCACTCATCGCATCGAGCGCCTGCTCCAGGGTCCGGCGCGCATTCGTCAGCGCCTGCTGATCGGTTTCCATCTGACCTTTCAGTTCATTCAACTCGGTTTCCAGATGATCACGGCGGGCCTGCACCTGTTGCAGCCGATCCTTTTGCGCCTGCAGACGGGATTTTTGCTCGGCGTGTTCCCGATGTGCCTGGTTAAAATCCGCCTGCGCGCTGTCACGCTCCATTTCCAGCTCGTGCAGACGACGCCGCTCTTCCTCCAGCTGTTGTTGCAGCGCTTCCGCCTGTACGGACAACTGCGTGATGTCTGCCGCGATGGTTTTCAGCTCCTGCTCCCGCTGCAGGATCCCGGCCCGGGCATCACTGTCGTGCACCACGCGCAACCAGCCATTACCCAGCCAGATACCCTCACGGGTGACCACCGACTCGTGGGCCGCCAGTTGGCTGCGCATCGCCAGGGCGGAGGCAAGATCCTCACTCACATAGACCCCTGCCAGCAGGGCATCCAGCGCCCACGGGGAGGAGACTTTCGATAACAGCGTGGTGCCTTTCCCGCTTCCAGCCGGGGCCGGGGTGGCGCTGGTATCGAACAGCGTCAGGGTCCCTTCGGTGAAATCACCCAGGACTCCGGACAAAGGATCAACCCCTTCAACGCACACCGCTTCCAGATGGTTGCCCAGAACACATTCCGCCGCCTGCTCCCAGCCGCTTTCCACTTCCAGTTCTTCTGCCAGTCTTGGCGCATCCTGCAGGTGTTGACCACGCAACCACTGGCTGACCGCTCCCTCCTCCTTCCCCAGAGCAGCCTGTTGCAGGGCTTCCAGCGAGGCACTGCGGCCACGCAGGTTCTGCAGCTGACTGCGCAGTTCATCCAGGCGCGATGACGCCTGGTGACTGGATTCACGCAATTCGCCGATTTGGGTCTGGCGCTGATTCAGCGCCGCCTCACTCTCTGCAACCCTGGCCTCGGATTCAGTGATTTTCTGCTGCAGCCCGGCAATCTCTCTTTGCAGAACGTCCGGCGACTGCTCCGCCAGTTCCCGCTGCAGTTTTTCACCCCGTTCCTGTAACTGGTTGAGACGTTGTTCCAGATGCTGAATGCGGGTGCGCTCCACTTCTGCCTGCTGGGCCGGTTCGGCCGCCTGCTGGTTGAAGGTTTCCCAGTTGCTCTGCCAGGTGTGCATCGCCTCTTCCGCTGCAGCCAGGGCTTCGTTGGCAGCCTGTTCCTGCTGCACCACGTTTTGCAAGTCGGGTTCCAGCGCCTTGAGCTGGGCTTCGAGTGTTTCGATCCGTTGCTTGTCGGTGGCCATATGCTGGCGGGTTTCCTCAAAATCCCGCTCCAGCTGGGTCAGATCCTGCTGCTGCTGGGCACGGCGCTCACGCGCATGCTGAATGGACTGCTCCAGGCGGGCGATATCCGCCCCGACACTGTAAAAACGGCTCTGCACTTCACTGTGATTATCGGTGGCATCGGCCAGCTGGCTGCGCTGTTTTTCGATACTGGCTTCCAGGGCACGCTGTTTGGCGATGGCGGATTCCAGCAGGGTCTCTTTTTCTCGCAGCGCCTGTTCCGCCACACTTGCCTGTCGATTCAGCACATTCCAGCGAAGCGCCTGTAACTGGGCCCTCACCAGGCGTTCCTCTTCCTTCAACACCTTGTAGCGTTCGGCCGTTCTGGCCTGACGTTTGAGCCGGGCCAGTTGCTTTTCCAGTTCGTCCCGAAGATCGCTCAGGCGTTCCAGATTTTCACGGGTATGACGGATGCGGTTCTCGGTTTCGCGCCGGCGCTCCTTGTATTTGGAAATCCCGGCCGCCTCTTCGAGGAATACGCGTAATTCTTCCGGTTTGGCCTCGATAATGCGGGAAATCGTCCCCTGTTCGATAATCGAATAGCTCCGCGGCCCCAGCCCGGTGCCGAGGAAAATGTCGGTGATGTCCCGGCGCCGGCAGCGGGTGCCGTTGAGATGGTAAATCGACTGGCCGTCGCGGGTGACGGTGCGCTTGATGGAGATTTCATTGTAGTTGGCGTATTGGCCACCCAGACTGCCATCACTGTTGTCAAACAGCAGTTCGACCGTGGCCTGACCGATCGGCTTGCGCGCGGAAGAACCGTTGAAAATCACATCCGCCATGGAGTCACCACGCAGGTGCTTGGCGGAAGACTCCCCCATCACCCAGCGGACGGCATCGATGATGTTTGATTTACCACAGCCGTTGGGGCCGACCACGCCAATCAGATTGCTCGGCAGGGGCACCGTGGTGGGATCGACGAAGGATTTGAAACCGGATAATTTGAGTTTACTCAGACGCATCGACGCACGATACAGGATTCGGCTTTGAACTATCAAGATTGACAAAGCATGATTTTATCATCCCGGTGATCCCTGTCCCACTCTTTCGGCCGATTTCGCTTTCCCGTCTTGTTCCCGTGGGTGGATTCGGGTAATGTTCGCGCCATGCCGACGACGCCCAGCAAACAACTCGATACCTTCGACAATCCGATGCCGGGACGGGATTACACCATCCGCATCGACATCCCGGAGTTTACCTGCCTGTGTCCCAAGACCGGCCAACCCGATTTTGCCACCCTGCACATCGAATACGTGCCGGACAAGCTCTGTGTCGAGTTGAAATCCCTCAAGCTGTACGTCTGGGCATACCGGGAGGAAGGCGCCTTCCATGAAAAGGTGACCAATACCATTCTCGATGATCTGGTGGCGGCCACGCAGCCTCGCTTCATGCGCCTGACCGCCAAGTTCAACGTGCGTGGCGGTATCTACACCACTGTGGTTGCGGAACACCAGCAACCCGGCTGGGTGCCTCCCCCTGTGATCGACCTCCCCTGAACGACCAGCGGGTATGCAACCAGTGCCCACCCCTTCAAAGCTTTATCTTGGCCTGGACATCGGTACGTCCGGCGTGCGGTTGATGGCCATCGACAGCCAGCAACAGTGCGTCGCCTCAGCCAGCATCCCCCTGCCCATCCCACACAAACATGGTCCGGCCATCGAGCAGGATCCGACTATCTGGTGGCAGGCTGTGGAATCGGCATTCACCGCATTACGGCCACAGATCCCTGCCGCGAGCGTGCGCGCCATTGCCGTGGATGGCACCTCGGGAACGGTTTTGGTGACGGACGAACAGGGCCGCCCCCTCCATCCCGCCCTGATGTACAACGATCAACGTGCCACGAAACAGGCGGCACGCCTCGCCAGAATCGTCGCGGGGGACAACCCCGTGTGCGTGCCCAGCTCGGGACTGGCAAAACTGCTCTGGCTGCTCGAACAACCCCGCTGCCGGACTGCCCGGTATTATCTCCATCAGGCTGACTGGATCAGCGGCAAACTGGCGGGGCGGTTTGGATTCAGCGACATCAACAATGTGCTGAAAACCGGTTTTGATCCCGTCAGCCGAAGCTGGCCTGCCTGGCTCGACAGATTGCCCATTGACACCGCCGCCCTTCCCGAAGTCTTTCTCCCCGGCCAACGGGTGGCCACTGTTTCACCGGCGATTGCCGAACGGTTCGGCCTGCCGGAAGACACTCTGATCGCCGCCGGCACCACGGACAGCACCGCCTCGTTTCTGGCCACCGGCGCCGGGAAAGTGGGGGAAGCCGTCACCGTATTGGGCTCCACCCTGGTCCTCAAAGTGGTGAGCGGGCAACCGGTGAACAACGTTCACTACGGCATCTACAGCCAGCCTTTTGGCGAACACTGGCTGGCTGGCGGTGCTTCAAACAGTGGGGGAGCGGTATTGCGGCAGTTCTTTACCGATGAGGAGATGCAGCGGTTACAATCCCGACTCAGACCCGATACCCCCACCGGGCTGGATTATTATCCGCTCCCCGGCAAAGGGGAGCGATTTCCGCTTTGCAATCCACAGCTCGAACCGCGCCTGAGCCCGCGTCCGGACGATGACAGGCTGTTTTTCCAGGCATTGCTCGAGGGGATCGCAAACATCGAGCGGCTGGGCTACGAGCGGCTTGCCGAATGCGGAGCCCCCTGGCCAATCTCAATCCGCACCACCGGCGGTGGTGCACAAAATCAGGCCTGGACACGTATCCGCGCCAGGCGGTTAAATGTCCCCCTTGTGGAGCCCAGAGAGGTGGAAGCCGCCTACGGCACCGCTTGTCTGGCCCAACGGGCGGACGCAAACCAGGAGAAATCATGATCAGCAACCCTTTCACCGGCGCAGCCTATCTCGCCAGAGGCCTCTCCCTCATCAACAAACCCGGCGTGCGCCGCTTTGTCATCGTGCCGTTGTTGATCAACGTCCTGATCTTCACCGGCCTCATCTGGCTGTTCGCCGATCAGTTCGGCCAGTTCGTGGACTGGCTGACCCCCTCGCTGCCCGACTGGCTGATGTGGCTGACCTGGCTGTTATGGCTGGTGTTCGGCATCCTGGCTTTTGCACTGCTGTTCTTCGGCTTCACCCTGGTTGCCAATCTGGTCGGGGCGCCATTCAACAGCTACCTGGCAGCCGCGGTCGAACAATACCTTACCGGCCAGCCGATCGCTGACAGCGGCAAGTCGATGGGGAAAGAAATCCTTGAGAGCATCACCGGTGAATTAAAAAAACTCCTTTACTACCTGCTGTGGGCCATCCCGCTTTTTATCATCAGTTTCATCCCGGTGGTCAATCTGCTGTCACCGGTATTGTGGGGAATATTCGGCGCCTGGATGCTGAGCCTGGAATATACCGACTATCCGCTTGGCAACCACGGACTGACCTTCCCGGCCATTCGGAAAAAAATTGCGGAACAACGCATGCTGTCACTGGGATTCGGGGGTGCGGTGATGCTTGCCACCCTGATCCCGCTGTTCAACTTTTTGATCATGCCGATTGCGGTGGCGGGTGCCACCGCCATGCGGGTGGAACAAATGCCGATCAACGGTAATACCCCGCAGATCAGCACGTAAGCACGGGGTAACCCGGCGATCCCGCCACGGTTTTTTATAAATAGTTTTTCAACCGCCTGATCCCCTCCTCCAACCGCTCCATTGAGGTGGTATAGGCAAAACGCAAATGCTTTTCCGCCTGGTTGCTGCCAAAATCCAGCCCCGGGGTAACGGCGATACCAACCTGCTCCAGCAAGGTCTCGGCAAATTGCAGGCTGTCATCGGTAAAACGTTCACAATTGGCGTACAGATAAAACGCCCCCTGGGGATTGACGGGGATGTCAAAACCGAGGCCGCGCAAGGCGGGCAACAGATAATCCCGGCGTTGCTTGAACGCCGCGCGCCGCTGTTCCAGGATCCGCCGGGTCTCCGGCTCGAAAGCGGCCAACGCCGCATACTGCGCGGGGGTGGGGGCCGCCAGAAACAGATTCTGCGCCAGCTTGTCGAGATCAGCGATGGCCGCTTGCGGCGCGACCATCCAGCCGATGCGCCAGCCGGTCAGACCGAAGTATTTGGAAAAGCTGTTGATGACAAACACATCCCCATCCAGCGCCAGCGCCGTTTGGGCTTTGCCCTTGTAGACCAGGCCGTGATAGATCTCGTCGACAATCAGGATCCCGCCCCGCTGTTGCACGATTTCATGGATTGCCCGCAATTCCGCCTGCGGGATCAGGGTTCCCGTGGGGTTCGAGGGCGAGGCGACCAGCACGGCGCGGGTGGTCTCGTCCCAGTGTCGTGCCACGATTTCGGCGGTAAGCTGATAATCGCTGTCGGCGGTCACCGGAACTGCCAGGCTCCGCCCTTCGAGAAAGCGGACAAAATTGCGGTTACAGGGATAACCGGGGTCGGCCATCAACACGGACTGGCCGGGATTCAGGATAACCCCCAATACCAGCAGCAAGGCACCGGATGCGCCCGGCGTCACGACAACCCTGGCCGCATCCACCTCCACGCCGTAACGTTGCCGGTAGAATCCGGCAATGGCATCCCGTAGCACAGACAGACCGGTTGCCGGAGTGTAATGAACGTCTCCTTTGGCAATCGCTCGCGTCACCGCCCGCACCACCGGCTCCGGGGTGGGGAAATCGGGCTCGCCGATCTCCATGTGCACGATGTCCCGGCCCTCCGCCTCCAGGCGGCGTGCCCGGGCCAGCAACTCCATCACCCGGAAAGGCTGAATACCCTGCATGCGGTCCGCACTGTGGTAAGGGGTCATCATTCAGCCGGCATGCAGCCGCTTCAAAGTTTCGATATCGAGATACGGTGTGCCATTCAATATCCGCTCGTCCCCCGCCAGAACCCGGCAGGGGATTTCCGCTTCACCGAGATGGTCCAGCACCAGTGCGGCATGGCTGAAATCGTCTTCACGGGTATAGTCATTGACGGTGATCACCGTCTGCAAGCCCGCACCCAGGGAGGAACGGATGCCGTTGATGGAATCCTCAAACGCCAGACAGGCATCCGCCGGTAACGCCATCTGCTGCAACGCATACTGGTAAATATCCGGCGCCGGTTTTTTTGCGGGCACAACGTCTCCGGCAGCAATGACCTCAAACCAGCCGATGGAATCCGCACCCAGTGTATGGGTCAGTAACGCTTCCACGTTGGCCGGGGTGGTGGTGGTGGCAATGGCGAGACGCAAACCCGCCTCACGCGCCTCCCGCAGCAAACGCGCCACCCCGGAACGCAAGGGAATCCGTCCCTCGGCCAACAACGCCGTATAGTGGGCGGTTTTGGCTTTGTGTAACCCGGCGATAAAATCATCCAGATCGGCAGGAGGGGTAAAATCCCGGTTGAAATGTTCCAGGTAATAGCGGATCCGCTCCTTGCCGCCGGTGACGGCCAGCAATTCACCATAGAGATCAACGCTCCACTCCCACTCCAGCCCTGCTTCTGCAAAGGCGAGGTTAAAGGCCACACGGTGGCCGTCCCGCTCGGTATCGGCCAGCGTCCCATCCACATCAAACAATAATGCCTGCAACATTTCTCCACTCATTTTAAACGGGCTTTTCAATTGGAAAACAAGCGCATAGGGTAACGCAGTTGATATTCAAAACCTATGGGCACCTCACCCTGTTTGCCACCCCTGCCAGACGAAAATTGGCCCAAATACCCGATTTCCCATATAGTGGAACGCTGCTTGCAAAATGCTGTCTCAAATCCGCGGGGGAAAATGGCACAAAAAATATTTTCGCAAGCTTTTATTGCACCTTTTATGGGATTCTGTTATTAAAGCGCGTTGTTTTGTTAAGGCTCGGTAGGAGACCCAATTTAATGCCTACAAAGAAAAAATCTGCTGCGAAGAAAAAGACAGCAAAGAAAACGTCAACCAAGAAAAAGGTTGTGGCGAAGAAAAAAACCGCTGCCAAAGCGGCTAGGCCGGCAGCGAAGAAGAAAACTGCTGCCAAGGCCGGCAAACCCAAAGCCGCGGCAAAGAAAAAAACCGCAGCCAAAGCGGCCAAGCCCGCAGCGAAGAAGAAAACCGCTGCCAAGGCCGGCAAAAAAACCGCGGCAAAGAAAAAAACCGCTGCCCGCAGGAAAAACGGCGGCCAGGATTTCAAGTCCTTCACCCCCTACAAAATGAAAAAGGGTGAAGAGTATATGAATGACGCCCAGGTGGCCCATTTCGAGAAGATCCTCACTGACTGGAAACGGGAACTGATGGAAGAGGTGGATCGCACCGTGCATCACATGCAGGATGAAGCCGCCAACTTCCCGGATCCCAATGACCGGGCCAGCCAGGAGTCAGAGTTCACCATCGAACTGCGAACCCGTGACCGCGAGCGCAAGCTGATCAAAAAGATCGACGAGGCGCTGGATCTGCTGGAAAACGGGGAATACGGTTATTGTGAACAGTGCGGTGTGGAGATCGGCATCCGCCGCCTGGAAGCCCGTCCAACCGCCACCTTGTGTATCGATTGCAAGAGCCTGGATGAGATCCTGGAAAAAACCCGCGCCTGAAACAGTACGGCAATGAACACCATGGCAGGGGGGCCGTCACCTCCTGCCACTACTCACCCGCTGCGGGTTTGAGCGCCCGCGTACCGTAACGGCGATCGGTCTGGATCCGCAACTGGTTACTGCGGGCAAAACCAAGAATAAAATCATAGGCTGCCGGATTACTCTCGGCCAGACCGCGAGCCACCACCAGACATTTCTCACCCTCAATGACACAGGGCTGAACACTCTCTGAATACTGCAAACGATGGTCGACTTCAAAACTGGCCAGAGTCGAAGAAATGCGCTCAATCCAGTCGCTGGGGCGCAATTTACTCCCATCTTCCCTGATCCCCCGGATCACCAGACGATCTTCGTCTTCCATGAAAATTACCTCACTTGGGTGGCACTGTGGATGTATAGCGTTAGGATCGGTATCCTGAGCGGGATCTTTAATCATTTTGCAAATCAGGTGCAATTTCCATGGAAATTCTGGATGCCATACGTGATCGCCATTGTGTCAGGGCTTACCTGCCAAAACCGGTTGACGCCGAAATCATCACTGAGATTCTGGACACCGCCCGCTGGGCGCCTTCCGGCGTCAACATCCAGCCCTGGCAAGTCGCCGTGGTGCAGGGGGAGAGCAAACAACGCCTGGGGGATGCCCTCATTGCCGCACGCAAGCGGGGTGATGAACCGAATCCTGACTATCCCTATTACCCGGAATGCTGGCAGACACCCTACTCCGTGCGGCGGCAAAAGTGCGGTCTGGCGCTTTACAGCGCCCTCGGTATCGGCCGCAAGGATAAAGAGAAACGTCTCGCTGCCTGGTACCGGAATTACCGCTTTTTCGATGCGCCGGTCGGTTTGCTCTTCTTTCTCGATGACAGCCTGCAAACCGGCTCATGGCTGGACATGGGCATGTTCATGCAAAATATCATGCTGGCGGCACGCCACTTCGACCTGGACACCTGCCCGCAGGCATCCCTCGCCGAATATCCAGACATTGTTCGCGATATCCTCGACATTCCGGCAGAAAAGAGGGTGATATGCGGCATGGCGCTCGGTTATGCCGATCCGGATGCAGCCGTCAACCAGTACCGCCTGCCCCGCGAAGCATCCTCCCGCTTCACTCGCTGGTACGAATAGGCAGCGATGCCAACACTGAAGCGTTACCGCGGCCGGTTTGCCCCTTCTCCCAGCGGCCCCCTGCACTTTGGTTCCCTGATTGCGGCGGTCGCCAGTTACCTGCAGGCACACAGCCAGCAGGGCGAATGGTGGTTGCGGGTGGAGGATATCGATCCGCCCCGTGAGGCCCCGGGGGCGCGAGACGCCATTCTGCGGAGCCTGGAAGCCTTTGGGCTGCAATGGGATGGGGAAGTGCGCTACCAGAAAGCGCGGCAGGAACGCTATGCAGAGGCGCTGGTGGAACTGCAGAAAACTGGCCTGCTGTATCGCTGTAGTTGCAGCCGCCAGCAAATTGCCCGTGCCACCGCCCGCAACGAAGGCCCGCTTCGCTATCCAGGCACCTGCCGCGACAAAAACCTTACCCCCCTCACCCCCCACGCCCTGCGCATCGATACCCGCCAGGTCACAATCCGCTTCGATGACGCCATCCAGGGCAGGCAGCAGTTTGATCTTGAACGGGAAGCGGGTGATTTTGTGCTCCGCCGCGCCGACGGCCTGTTTTCCTACCAGCTTGCCGTGGCCATCGATGATGCCGAACAGGGGATGACCGAGGTGGTGCGTGGCATGGATTTGCTGGATTCCACCCCGCGTCAGATCTACCTGCAGCAGCTCCTCAATCTGCCCACCCCGTCATACGCGCATCATCCTGTTGCGGTGGATGCCGGCACCGGCCGAAAACTGAGCAAGCAAACCTTTGCCAGAGCCATCAATGATCAGCGGCCGGTTGAAACCCTGTGGCAGGCACTGCGGTTTCTTGGGCAGCGCCCCCCCGAGGCACTGCGGGAAACGGATCTGGCGGATTTCTGGGAGTGGGCGAAAGCCCACTGGCAGCTCAAGTTTGTACCCCAAACGGCCGTTATTGAAATTAACACCGATGATGCGCCTGAGACCCACGCTGCCGATACGTGATAGGATTTGTCGCTGCAAGGGAGGAATATGATGGGTGAAGTGCAGCCATTTATCGAGTCGTTTCGTGGCGGCTTCAGTGGCATCCTGCGATGGCCGCAACTGGATGAACTATGGGCAAAGCTGCGTGAGGATACCGGTAAAGCATGGTACATCTACGCAGTAGGAGAACCACCGCCACAACAGCGCAGCAGTGCGGAACAGCTCGACAGGTTTATCCGGGAAATCGACAAACTGCTGCGCGAAGAACACGCTGAAGAGTATTGCGGTATCGTCTATGTGGACGATCGGGAAGACCCGGGATTTATCAAAATCTACGATCCGCACAACCTCGGGGTGGTTTGTGGTTTCAGCGACAACCCGCCATTGCCCGGCTGGGTGCTGTCTCTGGAAAAACCGGTCGATTTGCAAACAGCCCTGCCACCGCCCGGGAATCGCCGCCGCTGGTGGCAAAAGCTGGTCGGCCTCGGCCACTGAAGCTGCAATGCGCATTCAGAATGCCAGTCCACTTGCGTCATGGTGCATCCGGAATCTGGCTATAATTTTAATCGATCTGGTATTCGGAATGCGTATTTAGATATTCGTGTCAACAAACAACCTGAGTCCATGCAAGACAAATTACAAAATTCCGCCGGCAGTTCCCAGCAGAAAGACAACATCGAAAACTACGAGCAATATCTGTTGCACGGACGTGGCGCCATCATCCAGAAATTGCGCCAGTTGGGCAAGAGCAAAAACATGATCACTGCCCATTTTGGCGGCGGGCAATATTCGATGCTGACGGTGGTGATCGATGTGCTGCCGGATCGGGATTTGCTGGTGCTGGATTACGGAGCAAACGAAACCATCAATAAAAAGCTTCTGGATACCAACAGGGTGGTATTCAAGACACAGCATGACGGCATCACCGCCCAGTTTACCGCCACCCGCCTCCAGCGCTGCAAATTACATGGCAAAACAGCTTTTGCCTGTCCTATTCCCGAAGATCTGTTATGGGTGCAACGCCGGGAGTTTTACCGCGTTCGCATCCCCCTGGGGGAAAACGTCACCTGCACCCTTGTCAACGGCGAAAATGAATCCGTCACCTACAAGGTTCTGGATATCAGCATCAGCGGCCTCTGCCTGCACAACACCAGTAACAAAATCCAATTCGAAGTCGAGCAGACCTTTTCGAATTGCAAACTCAACCTGGCGAACCATGGCACCGAAGCGGTAAACCTGATCGTGCGGAATGTTATCCCCATCAAACAGGATGACCCCTCTGCCGGTGAACGTATCGGATGCTGTTTTGCCAATCTGGCGAGCGACCTCAGCGCCAACATCCAGAGATATATCCATACCATCGACGCCCTTACCCGGCGTGTCGATGACTGACCCCCGCTCAAGATAAAAAACAAAGGGTGCCGCCGCACCCTTTTTTCATATCATGCGCGGACTGTCTCGCACTCCCTGAATATGCGTTTGTCACATTTCGCACAAATATCATGATCCAGTTTTTGAAATATGGCCGCGATCGCCTCTGTCTTTGAGACAAACATGTGATCTTCGCCCAGATGCCTGACATAGTCCCCTTTTTTCAATACTTCACATGCCCCTTCCTTGATCCGGTAGAAAAACATGTCACCACCCATTTTTCGCCGTTGCTGTGCTTCGCCCACCAGCAGCTCGGCACCGGCGATATCGACGAAATTGATACCCTGGGACAAAAGCAACAGGTACTTCTGCTGGGGATGCTGACGCCGCATGCCGGCAAATTTTTCACGCACATGGGCCACGGCACCAAAAAACAACGAGCCATCGACGCGGACTATCTTTAACTGGGGACACTCCGGTAAGGCAACAGCATTGGTAAACTTGCGCTTGGGATGGGTGGCATCAGGCACGCGCACATTGATGCGAGGTTTGGCGGTTTTGTTCAGGTAGAGTGCCAGTGACAGCATCACCCCCATGAAAATGGCCAGTTCCAGCTCCAGAAACAGCGCACCAAAAAAGGTCACAGCCAATACCACGGTTTCCGAACGGCTGGCACGCAGAATGCCCTTGATGTGGTGAAAATCGATCAACCCCCAGGCCACCAGAAACAGGATCCCCGCCATGGCCGCATTCGGCAAATAGGCTGCCAGCGGCGCAACCAGCAATACAATGAGCATCAACAGCAAACCGGCAAATACCGCAGCAAGCGGGGTTTTTGCCCCCGCCTCATAATTGACACCACTGCGGTTGAACGAACCCGTCGCCACGTAACCCGAGAAAAAGCTGCCAACCACATTCGACAGCCCCTGGCCGATGAATTCCTGATTGCCATCGATATGCTGACCCGCACGCACCGCCAGGGAACGGGCGATGGACACAGCCTCGGTCAGCGCAAACAGCGTCATTGCCACTGCCGTGGGGGCGAGTTCCTTGATGGTGTCCAAGGAAAAATCGGGGGAGGACAGGGGCGGCAGGGTGCTGGGCAGGGCGCCGACCATTTTGATACCGGTGACACTTTCCCCCAGCAGTTCGTTCAGGACCACGGCAAGCACACTGCCGGCCAGCAACGCCGCAATCATGTACGGTATGCGAGGGATATAACGTTTGAAGATAATACCGGTAAGCAGGGTTACGGTAGCAACCACCGTGACATAAGGGGATATATCCGATATGTGCGCGGCGAAATATTGCAGGATGTCGATAAAATGGCTGCCCCGCGGAATTTCCAGACCGAAAAAGTTCTTGATTTGTTTACTGGCAATCAGAATCGCGGCACCGGCGGTAAAGCCGATGATCACCGAATGGGAGATGAAATTGACCAGCGCCCCCAGGCGTCCGATACCCATGGTCAACTGGATGAGGCCCACCATGAAGGTGAGGGTCAACGCCAGACTGACATAAGCAGCAGAAGCCGGTTCGGCAAAAACACTCAGGGCCGAAAACATCACCACGGATGCAGCTGTGGTGGGACCGGAAACCAGATGGAAGGAAGAACCAAACAGTGCGGCGATGATTGCCGGCACCATCCCCGCATACAGACCGTATTCCGGCGGCATACCGGCGATGGTGGCAAACGCCACCCCCTGTGGCAGAACGATGATGGCGCCGGTCAGGCCGGCGAGAAAATCAGCACGTAGCGTCTTACCCCGTATCCCGGGTAACCATTGCATAAAGGGCAAAAACGGGGAAAGCGCGAGACTGGCTGATTTTCTGCTGATCATGTTTTTCTTTGCACACCTCGGTAGGATCTGGAAGCCAAAAATTAAAACGAAAAAAAGGGGTTGGCCTGCAAGGCCAACCCCGTCGATATGGCGTCCCCAAGGGGATTCGAACCCCTGTTGCCGCCGTGAAAGGGCGGTGTCCTAGGCCAACTAGACGATGGGGACAAAAACCTGTTCAGTTCTCATCTGTGGATTTGGCAATCTGTAAAGAGTCACCATATCCGCCTGGCCAAACCAGACAAGTACGGCGCCTTTGCCGGTTTCAATTGCCTGGATCGATACCGGTGTTGCCGGTATCGAAATCCGGACATCCGTAATCACGATCCCCGGATAAAGCGCAATGCATCCGCCTGTTCATACTCCTGCGGTCAGCGGTGATTGCCGCCCACGTTTCCCGCGGCTTCGATAGCCTGACCGGAAAGGTGGACCAAATCTGGTGGAGCTAGGCGGGATCGAACCGCCGACCTCTACAATGCCATTGTAGCGCTCTCCCAGCTGAGCTATAGCCCCGCAAAACAGGACGCGAACTGTACATGCCACACAGATAGCTGTCAAGATGTTGATCGGGATTGAACAACCATTCGCCAGCGTGCCCGCCCGGGCTATTTTCCGCCCTTTTTCTCAATCTTGGCCCAGCTGTCACGCAGGCTGACAATACGGTTGAAAACCGGCCTGTCTCCCGCCAGGTGTTCGCTGTCGAGACAAAAATAGCCTTCCCGCTCGAACTGGAATTGCTCACCAGGGCGGGCGCCGGCGAGGTTGGCCTCAACGAAACAGTGGGTCAGGGTACGTAACGAATCGGGATTGAGGTAATCCCGGTAGTCCTTCCCCTCTTTCGCTTTGTCGGGATTGGGATGATTGAAAAGACGATCATACAAGCGGATTTCGGCGTTGATCGCATCGCTGGCCGACACCCAGTGGATCACCCCTTTCACCTTGCGACCTTCCGGATTGGCCCCGAGGGTGGCCGGATCATAACTGCACCGCAGTTCAATCACTTCACCCTCTACGTCCTTGATCACTTCATCACAACGGATCACATAGGCATTCCTTAATCTCACCTCGCCTCCGCTAACCAGCCGTTTGAATTTTTTTGGCGCCTCTTCCCGAAAATCAGCCTGCTCGATATAGATTTCACGGCTGAAGGTCAGTTGCCGGCTTCCCATGGACTCATCCTGCGGGTGGTTGGGGGCCGTCAGCTTTTCCTGCCGCCCTTCCGGGTAATTGGTGATCACCACTTTCAGTGGATGCAGCACGGCCATGCGGCGCGGGGCGTGAATGTTCAGATCCTCACGCACGCAATTTTCCAGCACCGCCATTTCCACAAAATTATCGGATTTGGTGACACCGATCCGATCGCAGAAATCCCGGATCGCCGCTGGTGTGTAACCCCGTCTGCGCATGCCGGCGATGGTGGGCATGCGAGGATCGTCCCAACCCTCCACATAACCGCCTTCCACCAGTTCGGTGAGTTTGCGCTTGCTGGTAATGGTGTGTTCCAGTACCAGGCGGGAAAACTCGATCTGCTGCGGATGGCAGGGTGTTTCCAGTTCGTTCAGGTACCAGTCGTACAGGGGGCGATGATCCTCGAACTCCAGCGTGCAAAGGGAGTGCGTGATCCCCTCGATGGAATCCGACAGACAGTGAGTGAAGTCGTACATGGGATAGATACACCACTCCTCCCCGGTTTGATGATGCACTACCCCGTGACGGATGCGATAAATCGTCGGATCACGCATATTGATGTTGGGTGATGCCATATCGATCCTGGCACGCAGAACCTTTTCCCCGTCCTGAAACTCACCCTGGCGCATGCGGGCAAACAGATCCAGATTCTCCTCGATGCTGCGATTGCGAAAGGGGCTGTCCTTGCCGGGTTCGGTCAAGGTGCCGCGATAGGCGCGGATCTCTTCAGCGGAAAGATCACACACATAGGCCTTGCCTTTTTTTATCAGTTGGACGGCGTAATCATATAATTTTTCAAAGTAGTCGGAGGCATAATAAAGCCGCTCCCCCCAGTCATAGCCCAACCAGCGCACGTCTCGCTGGATGGCTTCGACGAATTCCGCATTTTCCTTGTGCGGGTTGGTGTCATCGAAGCGCAGGTTACAGGTGCCGTGGTAATCCTCGGCAATCCCGAAATTGAGACATATCGATTTGGCATGACCAATATGCAGGAAGCCGTTCGGTTCCGGCGGGAAACGGGTGGCCACCCTGCCATCATTCTTGCCGGCCCTGATATCCGCCTCGATGATCTGGCGAATAAAATTAGTTGGTTTGGGGTGTTCTTCACTGCTCATGCATTTCAACCTTTTGCTTTTTTTGTCGCGGCTGCGCTAATCGTTACTCATAATGGAAATCAGGCCGTTAAATTAAGTATTCCGAATACCACTCCACTTCAGCCACGGATACAAAACCAGAATCTGCCAACAATGTTAAATGATCTGGTATGCGGAACGCGTATTTAACCTGCGGATGATGCCGCACGTTGCTGAATAAAGGCCAGCGCCTTGTCGATACGGCTTATGGTTTTTTCCTTGCCCAGCAAATACAAGGTGACATCGATACCCGGCGAAGAGGCACGGCCCGCCACGGCGACCCGCAGCGGCATGCCCACTTTGCCCATTTTCAAATCCAGGCTCTCCGCCACCTCAACAATCACCTGGTGAATGGCCCCGCTTTGCCAGTCGTCCAGCTCTGCCAGTTTTTCCCTGAGTTTGCGCAAGGGTTCCTCTGCCACCGGCCGCAGGTGTTTTTTCGCCGCGGCGGCATCATACTCATCGAAATCCTGATAGAAAAAGGCGCTGATTTCCGCCATTTCCACGAGGGTGGAGGCACGTTCCTGCTGGGCTTTTACCACTTCCACAAGGTCCGGACCGGTTGCCGGATCGATACCGAGCTCTCCCATGTGATAACTCAAAAGGTGGGCGATGCGGGCGGGATCATCGTTTTTGATGTAGTGTTGATTCAACCACAGTAATTTTTCCGTGTTAAACATGGAGGCAGAACGATTCACGTTCTCAAGTTCAAACAGTTCAATCATTTCGTCTATGGAAAAAATTTCCTTGTCACCATGAGACCATCCCAGTCTCACCAGATAGTTCAACAGCGCTTCGGGTAAAAAACCCATTTCCCGGTATTGCATCACGCTGGTTGCGCCATGCCGTTTCGACAGGCGGGTACCGTCTTCGCCAAGGATCATCGGTACATGGGCATACCTGGGAACGGGCTTACCCATCGCCCGCAATATATTGATCTGGCGGGGGGCGTTATTGATGTGATCGTCCCCACGGATCACATGGGTCACCCCCATATCGAGATCATCCACCACCACGGTGAGATTATAGGTAGGGGAACCGTCACTGCGGCGGATGATCAAATCATCCAGTTCACGGTTGTGGATAATGACCTTGCCGCGGATGATGTCGTCCATTACCACGTCCCCATCCAGCGGATTGCGAAACCGCACGACATGGGGTTCGTCGGGGCTGATATCCTTGTCGCGGCAATGGCCATCGTAGCGGGGCTTCTCCTTGCGCGCCATCTGCTCTTCGCGCAGTTGCTCCAGACGTTGTTTCGAGCAGTTGCAGCGATAGGCCTTGCCCTCCTGCAGCAACTGCTCGATCACTTCCGCATAGCGTTCGAACCGGTCGGTCTGATAAAAAGGACCCTCATCGTATTCCAGCCCCAGCCAGGTCATTCCTTCCAGGATGGCATTGACTGATTCGGCAGTGGAACGCTCAAGATCCGTATCCTCGATGCGAAGAATAAACTTACCACCATGTTTTCTGGCATATAGCCAGGAAAAAAGCGCGGTGCGGGCGCCACCGATGTGAAGATAACCGGTGGGGCTGGGAGCAAAACGGGTACGAATAGTCATTGAACGGCGGATTCCTGTTATTTCTTCGGGAGCGGTATTTTACCTGCGATGCGGCAAAAAATCAGGACTATACTGAAATTACAGGTTTTGAAAGAATTACCGATAACTAAATAGGCGTTCCGAATACCAGTACACTTGGGAAACGGAGCATCAGGACCTGAGGTCTTTTACATGACCGTCAGCCGCAGGGAGGCGGCTGTCGAGCGTACAGGGAGGTATTTACAGCGTGTCATGTAAAAGACCTCAGGTCCTGATGCGATACTTAAATCCGGTAATAATACTAAATGATCTGGTATTCGGAACGCCGATTTAGAGTAGAGTACCCAGTGAAATTCGGTACCGGTTTGAAGCAAATGCGGATTTGTTTCAAAGATACTTCAACCGTGATAAACCTGCTCCCTTTATGACTGATACAGAGAAAGCTGCCGCCCCCCAGGCCACATGTGAAGTCGATCCGAAGGCAATTGCCAGGTTCCTTGATTTCTGTGAGCGTCGCAGCATTCCGAAAAAACATCTGATCCTGCGCAAGGGCGATCCGGCCAACACCCTCTACTACCTGATTGAGGGAACGGCCACGGTCCTGATGGAAGACGAGGAGGATCCCGGACATGAAATCATCCTTGCCTATCTCAATGGCGGGGAATTTATCGGTGAGATCGGCCTGTTTTTCCACACCGGGCTGCGCAGCACCCATGTGCGGGCCCGCACCCGGTGCGAACTGGCGGCAATCAAATATGAGGAGTTGAACCGCCTCTTCCGGCATGAACTGAAAGAGGAGCATGCGCAAATCCTGACAGCGGTGGGACGGCAACTGTCACAGCGTTTGATGCAAACCAGCCGTAAGGTCGGGCAACTCGCCTTCATGGACGTCGCCGGGCGGGTGGCACGCACCCTGCTGGAAATGAGTCACGCACCCGAAGCCCTGACCCACCCCGACGGCATGCAGATCCATATTTCCCGCCAGGAAATCGCCCGCATCGTGGGCTGCTCCCGTGAGATGGCGGGAAGGGTCCTGAAAAACCTCGCCGAACAAAACATGATCCACGTTAAAGGTATGGATATCGTGGTGTTGCAGGAGCAAAAAAGCGCGGAATAAAAAAAGGCCTCGCGGGGAGCGAGGCCGAGTAAATGCGCAATTTCTGCGCAGGGGGAGGAAACCAAAACCTAACCTGAAAAAATAACTGCTTAAGCTGCCGGCCGGAGACATTGTTGCCGGCTTGTTTATTTTTTCGGCATCAACCGGGAAAACTTTAGTAAAAAAAATAACAACTCAAGTCGTTGTTTACTAAAGCTATTTGTGTAACAAGGGGGATTATTGACAACGCTACGACTGAATAATCCTTATCCAGTTGAGGTACTAGATTAACGCTAGCAGAAATCTGCAGAAATGAAAGACCGATTTTATGTCGGTGCTTATGTTTCAATGGCTAAACTAATGCGATATTCATTGAAAAATCATGCGGAGCCGATTCCACGGCAGGATACGGGGGGCGGGAAACCGGCTCCCGGCATGTCAGGGCACAAATCGCAGCCGGCTCCGGGAAGCGTCATTCAGGTTACCCTTCCTCTTTCAGCCAGACACACTGACCGCCACTGCTCCTGTCTATGGCTGCCAGCCGTTCTGCATGTAAAACAAGCTCTTCCTCACTGGCATAAATCACTTTCAGCGGTACACCATCACGCTTGACCTCACGGGGAACCTCCACTCCTGCCTCCCCCGCCTCACTCAAACCATCAAGAGAGAGCCGGGCCTGACCTCCGGTCATGGCAAGGTAGACTTCCGATAAAATTTCAGCGTCGAGCAATGCGCCGTGCAAATCACGCGCCGAGTTATCGATCTCATAACGCTTGCACAGGGCGTCCAGGCTGTTTTTCTGACCCGGGTGCATGTTGCGGGCCATCACCAGGGTGTCCAGCACGGTGCAGAAATCCTCCAATGAGCTGGCTCTGGGATCAAGTCGCTTCAATTCATGGTTGATAAAACCAACGTCGAAGGGGGCGTTATGAATAATGAGTTCGGCACCGCGGATGAATTCGAGAAAATCATCGACGATATCAGCGAATACCGGCTTGTCCGCGAGAAACGCATTGGTAATGCCGTGAACTTCGATGGCGCCTTCATCGATTTCGCGTTCGGGATTGATATATTGGTGATAACGGTTATCGGTGAGGTGGCGGTTGATCAACTCCACACAGCCGATTTCGATAATGCGATGACCCTGAGCAGGTTCGAGGCCGGTGGTTTCTGTATCAAGAACGATTTGGCGCATACATTACAGGGTAAAGATACAAGGGGAAAGATACAAGCCCCTTTATCTTTTTCCTGCCATTAACTCATCGATCCCCCGGTTTGCCAGTTCATCCGCGCGTTCATTCTCGGGGTGGCCGCTGTGCCCTCTGACCCAGTGCCACTCTACCTGATGCTTGCTCACGGCATCATCCAGCCTTTGCCACAGATCCATGTTCTTTACCGGCTTTTTTGCAGAGGTTTTCCAGCCGCGTTTTTTCCAGTTGGCAAGCCATTCGGTGATGCCTTTACGGACGTATTGTGAATCAGTGGTCAAGTGCACCTTGCATGTCCGCGACAAGGTTTCCAGCGCCTTTATCGCCGCCATCAGCTCCATGCGGTTATTGGTGGTGTTGGCTTCAGCGCCATAAAGTTCCTTTTCATGATCCCCGTACCGCAGCAACACACCCCAACCTCCCGGGCCGGGATTGCCCCGGCAGGCGCCATCGGTAAAAACTTCCACTACTTTGTCCATGCATTACTCCGTTGAGGTTTTATGCTGGTTCGACATCGGTTTGACCAGTTCGGGAGAAGCCATTTTTCGCCGCGAACGCCAGCGGGGTCGGATGGGAGTCAAGGTGGCCACACGTTTTCTTGCCACCAGTACATAGCCCCCGCCCAGGAGGGAAAAGTATCGTTTTCCGATACGCTCCAGAAACTGTAGCCGTGCCAGCAAACCTTCCTGTTGCACCGGCGGGCGGTAAAAATAGTAACGTGTTTCCATGATCTCAAAACCCAGCAGTGCCAGCCAGTCTTTCGCCCGGGTGGTACTGATAAAGTGTCCGCACCAGGGAAGTTGTCCGCGCCACCCCAACAACCAGCGCCACACGCCCCACCAGCTGAAAGGATTGAACCCCAATACCACCACATGCCCTTCCGGCACCAGGGTACGTTCCACTTCGCGCAGCACCTCGTGTGGCGTATCGGACAGTTCCAGCACATGTGGCAGAACGATGACGTCCAGGCTGTCGCTTGCGACCGGCAATGCCTGCGGCTGACCGTGAAAACGTGGTGAACCCAACTCCGTTTTCTCATGGCAAATGTCCATCAGCATGCAGCGCGATACCCGGCTGCTGCGCAACCATTCCGATTGGGCTGGATGGCCGATAAACAACAGGTAGAAACCAAACAGGTTGCTCAGCACCTCATTCATCTGCCTGTTTTCGTCGGCCTCCACCTGGGCACCAAGGGGTGTCCGGTACCATTGATGCAGGGCCTGCCAGATATTGCCCGTCATCGCACAGCGGGTAAAACGGCGCTTGTGTTTTTTCACCATGATAATTGTGTCTGGATTCTCAAATTAATGAAGTATTTGCGATTTTTTTGTCATTATGGGGCATCAAAGTGTTACCGTGAAGCTTGACCCCGCCCGCCCGACTTCTTAACATGGCTTGACAAGACTTTCGGCTAACTCCAAGAATTTATAACAAATAATGCAGCGATTGATTCTGTTATTTGCGGTCAGCACGTTGACTGCCTGCAACACCTTCTCCGGCCCCGACTCCCCCCGTTTACCCGTGGCCGGGGCGCCAGAGAGTATCCCTGCATTAACGGCTGATCTTCAGGGTGACTACACACCGTTGCGGCCAAAGGAATCCGTCCAGGCCGAAGCAGAAACACTGCCACCCCCCCCGCCGACGGATCTGTGGGAACGCATCCGGCTTGGATTCAGTCTGCCCGATTCAAACCATAAACGGGTCATGCGCCAGCTTGACTGGTTCGCGCGCCACCCCGCCTACATGCAGCGGGTGGCAAAACGGGCTGCCCCCTACCTTCACTATATTATTGAAACTATTGAAGAAAACAACATTCCCTCCGAGATCGCGCTGCTTCCGATTGTCGAAAGCGCGTTTCAGCCGTTCGCCTATTCCCATGGCCGGGCGGCGGGGATCTGGCAGTTTATTCCTTCCACCGGGCGGCTTTTCGGCCTGAAACAGAACTGGTGGTACGATGGCCGCCGGGACGTCTACGCCTCGACCCAGGCAGCGGTGGAGCTGTTGAAGACGCTGCAACATCAGTTCAACGGTGACTGGTTGCTGGCCCTGGCGGCGTATAACTCCGGTTCCGGGACGGTAAAAAGAGCCATTCGCAATAACCGGCGCCGCGGCAAGACCACGGATTTCTGGTCACTGAAACTTCCACCGGAAACAAAGGCTTACGTCCCGAAATTGCTGGCGCTGAAAAAAATCATCGCCGATCCAGCCGCCTATGGTCTTGAGCTGCCGCCCATCTCCAACCAGGCATACTTCGCCCGGGTTGAGCTGGCATCCCAAATTGATCTGGCCCGCGCCGCGGAACTGGCGGAGATCAGTCTGGATGAACTCTACCGGCTGAACCCCGGGTACAACCGCTGGGCCACCGCGCCGGGGGGACCGCACAGTTTGCTCATCCCGCGGGAAAAAGTGGATGTCTTTGCCGAAGGCTTGAAATCCCTGCCGCCCGAAAAACGCATCCGCTGGGTGCGCCACCGCATCCGCAAGGGAGAAACCCTCAGCACCATTGCCGTGCGCTACAACACCAGCATCAGCGCCATCAAACGGTTCAACCGTATCCGGGGAACACGGCTGCGTGCCGGTCACAGTCTGACCATTCCGGTTGCCAGCCAAAATATCAGCAGCTACCGCCTGAGCGCCAATCAACGGAAGAAGTCACTGCAGAACCGCCCCCGCAAGGGACAGAAAATCATCCATATCGTGCAAAATGGCGACACTTTCTGGGATCTGGCTCAAAAACACAAAGTGAATGTCCGCCAACTGGCCAGATGGAACGGCATGGCACCACGGGATCCCCTCACCCCCGGCCAGAAACTTGTCATCTGGTCACGTGCCGGCCTGAAAACCTCCTCGCTGGATCATTCCAGCATCACCCTGCCCCCGCGGCGCCACATCACCAAACGCATCGGTTACCGCGTGCGGCGTGGTGATTCGCTGGCAAAGATTTCCCGCAAGTTCCGCGTCAGCATTAACCAGTTACGCCGCTGGAACCGCCTGCCAAAAGGAAAATACCTGCAACCCGGCCAACGCCTGACCCTCTATATTGACGTCACACGGCAATCCAGTTAGCCGCAGAAGCAGGGATGACAAAATCCGGGACTACTCCTTTTTTTCCCCTTCTTCCTTTTTCTGCCACTTGCCGTAACATTCCAGGCCGCAAAAATACAATACATAATCATCCACCTCTTCAGCCCTCGCTTCGGCTTTCGGGATCTCCTTCAGGCAGACTTCGCATCCCACCATCTTGACTTCAGCCGGTTTTTCAGACGCATTCATGGGTATCTCCTTAACACTTACCACGGGGTGATGTTTTGGGCCTAAATAACAAACGGGTACCTTTTCCGCACAGTTGTTCAATAAAGTACGAAGTACCTGTTTTTAGCATAGGCGAAGTAAATGGAAGAACAAGTTGCCCCTGTAACACAGCAGAGCATGGCGTCCACCTGCAAAGCAGGCGTGCGGACAAGTGGCTCATTTCGCCAACGCCATCCCTGAAAAACGGTCAAAAATGTGATTGAATTTTGCTTCCTGGTGTCAACCAACGCCGGCTTGTTGCGTTATTGCAAGTAAGCGGGTCGATTTCCGTCTGGCGGATATCGGCAAGGATTTGAAAATAAATCACACAGGAACCAGAAAAATGAACATGCAAAACCTACTGAGAAACCGGTTCATCTCCGGAGGTCTGGGCGGCCTCTTTGCCCTCTTTCTCGCCGCCAGTTTGATACTTGGCGGCTGTGGCGGCGCCGGCAGTAACGACAATAACGGCTCGGGCACGGAGGAGGATTCGGGTGTAATCAACATCAGCCTCACCGATGCGGCCGGGGATTTCGTTTCCTATACCGTGGATGTGCTTTCCCTGACACTCACCAAAGCCAATGGCGACGTGGTGGAAACCCTGCCGGTACAAAGCCGCATCGATTTTGCCCAGTACACCGACATGACGGAGTTCCTGACCGCGGCAACCGTACCCAGCGGGGTCTATGTAAAAGGCAGCATCACCCTGGATTACAGCAACGCGGACATCTGGGTGGAAGGCACCGACGGCAATGCCGTCAAGGTGAATACCATTCTGGATACGGACGGAAACCCGGTCAGCACGATGGAAGCCAGTGTCAGACTGGAAGGGCGTAACCGCCTGGTGATCGCTCCGGGGATCCCCATGCACCTCTCCCTCGATTTTGATCTGGAAGCCTCCAACACCATCGAATTCGACGATCAGGGCAATCCGACACAGACGGTACAACCCTTTCTGCTGGCGGAGGTTGACGTTGAAAGCAACAAAATCCACCGCGTCCGCGGTCCGTTGCAGTCTGTGAATCTGAATGAGAGCAGTTTCCAGATCTTTATTCGCCCGTTCCATCACCCCATGGGAGATGGTGAAGGTCAGCATCCTTTTGGCTCACTGAAAGTTCTCACCGATGAGGAAACCATATATGAAATCGATGGTGACTCCTATCAGGGCGATGCCGGACTGCAAGTGCTGGCGCTGCAAACCCGCTTTACCGCGGTTATCGTCAAGGGCAGCCTCAAATTCCGCCCGCTGCGTTTTGAAGCGGATGAAGTCTATGCCGGCAGCAGCGTACCCGGTGGCGACATGGATGTGGTGCGAGGCAGCGTGGTGGCACGTAGCGGCGACAGCCTGACGCTGCGAGGCGTCACCCTCATGCGCCGGAATGGTGCGGTGGTCTTCAATGACAATGTCACTGTACTGCTGGACGCCAGTACCACGGTGAAAAAACAGTTGTCGCTGGACACCTTCACCAAGGATGACATCTCTGTCGGACAGCGCCTGATGGTTTTCGGCACCATCACGGATGACAGCATCAGCAACCTGACCGTTGATGCCGCCAATGGCTATGCCCGCATGTTGATCAGCAACATACGCGGCACTGTCGTCACCAACGATGACAGCCCGGCCTTTGATCTGAATCTGACACGCATTAACGGCCGCCGTGTCAGCCTCTATGACTTCAGCGGCACCGGTACCGATGCGGCCAATGATGCGGATCCCACGCATTACGAAGTGGCCACCTCGACACTGGATGTATCAGGTATCGCGGTGGATTCGCCGGTGGCGGTACGTGGCTTCGTCCGTCCCTTCGGTACGGCACCCAAGGACTATGATGCCATCACGGTCATAGACCGGACAGGGATGTAGTTCGCCCCCCTGAAAACCCCCTGCCGGTTCTCCGGCAGGGGGTTTTTATTCAAAGACCTTCCTCATCCGGATGAGTTTACGAAAATGATAGCTTGTGATTGATCCTGACCGGCCCAGGAAGTTCGTACAGAACATACCAAGACAAACGATAACAAAGCCACATTCAGAGCCCCTAACCCAAGCCGGCGGGAGAGGGGTTGACGGCACAGCAGTGGACAAACAGATAGCAATAGCGTGGGAGTTTTAATTTACTGAAGCGGAACCGTTGTCCTGGATTTTGCAAAAACCCAGGACAAGGCAAAGCCAACCATAAATGAATCATCCTGCTTGACCAGTGCACTGTCCCTGAATACCGCGCCGGCCAGATTGTCGTAGCGGGCAAACATGCCGAACCAGATTTTGTCAAACCGCTTGGTGGCGGATACGGTTATACGTGAACCGCTATATCCGCCTCTTGCATCGTAAACCGGGCGGTCAGGGGTGGCGTATTGCGGATCGATCTGATAGAAATAATCATGATAGCTTTCGGTCGCCCACAGCGGACCGATGGAAACGGCACTTTCCCAATAGCGGTAGTAGCGTAACTGGATATAGGGCGAAAACACCCATCCGATATTGTTCGTTTTTTTAATGTTTGTGGCAATCGCCATGCGCAAGGGTAACCCGATGCGGAAACGCGTGGCGCGATCCTCGCTTTCGTAAAGGTAGAACTGCACCCTTGGTCCAACCTCCAACACCGGCTGAAGATCCGGCATCCCCTCGCGCGCCTCATTGTCCTTGCTGTCCACAGGAAAGGAGAAGGCGGCACTGACATCCAGTTTGGTTACCGCACTGTCGTAAAAGAAAAAACGCCCCCCTTCACGGTCAACCTTTAGCCTTTTACCGTTATAACGCAGGTAGGGAATGGGCGCGAGATAATTTTTACGCTGATCCGATCCGCGGTAGTGCGGAATACTCAGGCCACCCACACCCATGCCAAACTCCCATTGCGGCACCTCTTCTGCATGAACAACAAAAGCATGGACAAACAGGACAACGGGCAAGATAAATTTCAAAAAACTCTCCCCACTCAGGTAATATAACTGCCAAGATCGGTCATTGCCTGATAGGCTTCGATACTGACACCGGATTTATTAAAATCCAAGGCATCAGGATAACCACTTGCTTCTTCGGCTTTTTGTTTTGCCACCCTCACCCACTCCGATGACCAGTTTCTTACAAAAGAGATTTCCTCGTTTGTCAGCTGCGAAACAGCCATTTCGACAATCTGCCGGAAGCCGCTGCGTGACAGTGGAACATAAATGGATATAATTGCATCGAGATCCCTGTGCCTGAGCGCCAGCAACAATTCCTCCGCCTTTTCCTGCAACAGTTTTTGCCTTGTCTTCTCTGTAAAGGTATTGATCAGACTCTCGATCGCCCGGTACTCCTCCGTACCCTGTGCTCCTTTGGCAAACAGCGAAATAAACGATTCCAGCGTTACCATGGCGTCATGGGTTTTTGCAATATCACGTGATCGTTTAATCAACTTGTTGCAGAATTTTTCCAAATCATCCGAATTGACGGTCAGATTGATTGAATTTGAAACACTCATCACACAACCTGGAATAAATCACCTGTAATTTTTGGTCACGAAAGGGTAGCAAACCCCGCTCTCCCGGTCACGCCAATGGCGGTTTCTTTTGCGGATTTTTCAGGAAGAGAGTTGCATTTCGTTCCTGCCGGAGGGAAACTGTGTGTATAGCACTTGTTTTTTTCCGGTTCTCACGCATGCCGCGCCGCCATTATGCAATCCTGTTCCTCTCGGCCCTGCTGTTTCAGCTTGCAGGCTCTGTGGTGGCCGCGGATAAAGCAGATAAAAAGGTTGATCACCCCTTACTGCCTGCCACAGCAAAACTTCAACCCGCCAAGGGGATGTTTCTGGTGGCCAGACGCAATCTGCCTGATCCGCGTTTTCGCAACACGGTGGTGCTGTTGTTGCAACACGATGAAAGGGGGACATTGGGTCTGATAATCAACCGCAGGAGCCACCTTTCCCTTTCCCACATGCTGCCGGAGTTAAAAGAAAAAAAACAGAAACTGTTTTACGGCGGGCCTGTTTCCCCCTATCTGATGTTTTTCCTGACGAAAAGCACAAAGGCCGTGGCGAACAGTGAAAGGATATTTGACCAGATCTATGCAGGCGGGCACCGGAAAACCTTGATGGATTTACTTTCAAAAAACATGGGAACCGACACGCTGCGTATTTATTCCGGCCACGCCGGCTGGGCGAGGGGGCAATTGAAGCTGGAATTGGCACGGGGGGACTGGCATCTTATGCCGGCCGATGCCGGCGCGGTATTCAAGCGTGAACCGAAGACCCTGTGGCAGGAACTTATCCAGACAGCCGATCCCGCCGGGATTATCGCAGCAAAACCACCTACATATACAGATGACACCGCACTTCCTCCCCGGTCTCCCAGCGGGTCACCGCGGGGTAATGCCGACGGCATTCCTCCATTGCCCTGGGGCAACGGGGATGAAAGTGACAGCCTGTGGGAGGGTTGATGGGTGAAGGCAGTTCGCCTTGCAGACGAATGACCTCCCGTTCACTTGTTTCATCCAGCGTCGGCACCGCCGAAAGCAGCGCCTCGGTATAAGGATGTCTGGGTGTCTGCATGATGGTTTCCACCGGCCCCTTCTCGACGATTCGGCCAAGGTACATCACGGCCACATCGTGGGCGAGGTAATCCACCACCGAAAGGTTATGGGTGATAAACAGATAGCTCAGTTGCAGTTCATTCTGCAGATCTTTGAGCAGATTCAGCGTTTGTGCCTGAACGGATACATCCAGGGCGCTGGTGGGCTCATCACAAACGATGAGTTCCGGTTTCACCGCCAGGGCGCGGGCAACACAGATACGCTGACGTTGCCCGCCGGAAAATTCATGGGGATAACGTCTGGCCGCCGATGCGGGCAACCCCACATGCTCCAGCAGAGATGCGATATGCCGCTGGCGTTCCGCCGCACTCTCCCCTATCTGCTGCGCCCGCATGCCCTCTTCCAGGATGCTGCTTACCATCATGCGCGGGTTCATCGAGGAAAAGGGATCCTGAAAAATAATCTGCAACTGCGAACGCAATCTGCGTAACGCTTCCCCCTTCAAGCGGGTCAACTCCTGCCCCCGGTAACTGACGCTGCCAGCCGTTGGCCGAATGAGTTGCAACAAACCTTTGCCCACCGTGGTTTTGCCACAGCCGGATTCGCCGACCAGGGCAAGGGTGCGTCCTCGCGGAATCTCCATATCCACACCATCGACGGCATACACATGACCGACGACGCGTTTGAAAAGCCCCTTGCGGATCGGAAAATGAACTTTCAGATCACGTATTTGCAGCAGTGGTTCGCCCTTTTGCTCCCTGCTGATCTGCGCCTCTGTCAATCTGGTTTTCGGCTGTGGCGCCACGGTGTGTGGCGCTTCTATTCTGGCATCGTAACGATGGCAACGCACGCCATGCGAATCATCATCGGTTTGCAACTCGAGCCAGCGTGGCTGCTGTTCATAACAGCGTGGCCAGACCTCATCACAACGTTCGGCAAAACGGCAGCCGTGAAATTTCGTGTTCAGTGGCGGCACCGAACCTTTGATGGTCTCCAGTTTCCTCCCCCGCTTGTGGCCGCCCGGCACAGCAGCAAACAGCTTTTTGGCATAGGGATGTAATGTGTTACTGAAGAATTCCTTTCGCGCTGCCTGTTCGACAATCTGCCCGGCATACATGATGGCAACATGATCCACCGTTCCGGCGACGATACCCAGATCATGGGTGATAAGCATGATGGCCATGCCGGTGTCCTCCTGGATACCGGCCAGCAAATCCAGTACCTGTGCCTGGATGGTAACATCCAGGGCCGTAGTGGGCTCATCGGCGATCAGTAACTCCGGTTCACCTGCGAGGGCAAGGGCAATCATCACGCGCTGTTTCATTCCGCCGGATAACTGATGGGGATAATCATTGATGCGTTTTGCCGGTGCGGGAATACCGACGGCATCCAGCAGTTCCACACAACGTTCGCTTACCGCCTTGCCGCTCAAGCCGACATGCTGGATCAATACCTCGGCGATCTGCGCACCGACTGTCATTACCGGATTCAGCGATGTCATCGGCTCCTGAAAGATCATGCTGATACGCTTACCCCGGATATGCCGCATCTGGATTTCCGACAATGCCATAAGATCCTGCCCGTCAAACAAGACCTCACCTCCCGCAATCCGGCCAGCCGGAGTGGGTATCAGTTGCAGCAGCGACAAGGCGGTCATCGACTTGCCACAACCTGATTCACCCAGCAACGCAAAGGTTTCGCCACGGCGAATATCAAAACTGACGCCATCCACTGCACGTACCGGCGCGGTCACCGATCCAAAGTGAACCCGCAGATCACGTACACTCAGGAGGATATCTTTGTTGTCCTCCATCAAGCCTGCTCCCGTAATCGTGGATCAAACGCATCGCGCACCGCATCGGCAAAAAGGTTTGCCGCCAGCACCAGGGTGAACATCAGACAAAAGGCGGCAATCAATGACCACCACACCACCGGTTCACGCGCCAGCTCCAGCCGGGCGCCGTTGATCATGTTGCCCCAGCTGATGGTGGAGGGATCCACGCCGACCCCCACATAGGACAACACCGCCTCCGCCAATACCAGGCCACTGAAATCGAGCACCACCATAATGAGTACGATGTGCAGGACGTTTGGCATCACGTGCCGGCCGAGAATGGTGAAGTGTCTCACGCCCAGGGCAGTGGCAGCCTGGATGTAATCCATCTCCCGCAGTTTCAGGGTTTCCCCCCTTAACAGGCGGCACAGGCCGGTCCAGCTGGTGATGCCAAGAATGACGCACAACGCCAGCAGTCGCAGATCCGCGCGATCAGTGGCCGTTTCAAACAATGAAGGGTGGTTGGCGATATAAACCTGGATGGAAAGAATCGCAGCGGCAATCAACAAAACGCCGGGAATGGAACTCAGGGTGGTATAGAGATACTGGATGATGTCATCCACCCAGCCACGAAAATAGCCTGCCATGATCCCCAGCGCAATGGCAAACGGCAGCATCACCAGGGTGGTCAAGGTGCCAATCACCAAACCGGTGCGAATGCTTTTCAGCGACAGATAGAGGACGTCCTGCCCCACTTTGTCGGTACCAAAGACATGGTATTTGCCACTGAGCGCCCAGGCAGTGCTGATACTCACAATGACAATCAATATCGTCAGAAAAATGCTGCGCCAGGGTATCTCCGACGCGCCACGCCAGATTTCCCGCCAACAGGAGAGGAACGCCTGTCGTTTGCGCCATGCAAGCCAGCGGGTGAGCAGCAGCAGTAATGACAAACCGAGGAGCACGCCACCGGCCACGCCCTGCAGACTGGTGCGCATGATGTCTGCGGCTTTGTCCTTTTGCGGATCGGCCAGGTGACGGCCCGCATGGGTGAGGCGCGGATAAATCCGTACCTGCCGGCCGTCGGGTAACGTCACGGTTTCCTTGGCATACAGGTGGGTGGCAAAGGGTGCCGAATAGGTTTTTTCCTCCCGCGCCCGTAACCTCTCCAGTACGGCATCAAGTACGCTCAGCACTTCCACTGAATACTGGACGGCGTCCCCGCTGCTGCGGGGCAAGGGTTTGCGATAATGGATGGAATCGAGCAAACCGATGACGATAAAGGCGCACAACACCACCAACGCGATCATCGCACGGCGTTGCCGAAATACCTGCAACCAGGCTTCACGCAAAGGCGCCTTGCGGCGAATATAGGCAACGAGCAGCACCACAGCAGCGAGCAGCAAAACGATCAACCGATCGGTCCATAACATCACCGGCTTGACACCAAGCATGAGCGGCACGAACAACCAAAGCAGCCACAAGCCAGCCAGGATGAGCAGCGGCGCAAACCAGAATTGTCGGGACAGTTTTTGCATCGTCTAACTCAGCCGGATCCGTGGATCAACCAGGGTATAGGAGATATCGGTGAGGATCAGGCCAAAGATATACATGACCGAACCGAGAAACACCATGGCGCGCACAATGGCGAAGTCCTGTGATTGAATCGCCTCGATGGTATAACTGCCAAGTCCTGGAATGCCAAAAAAGGATTCGGTCAAGAGACTGCCCATAAACAACAGCGGGATTACCACCACTGCGCCGGTCAAAATCGGGATCATGGCGTTCTTCAACACATGCCGGAACAACACGCGCAATTCCGACAACCCCTTGGCACGGGCGGTGCGCACATAATCCTTGTTGATCTCCTCGAGAAAAATAGTGCGATACCAGCGTGTGCCGGCACCGATGCCACCGATAATGCCGATCACCACGGGTAATACCAGAAACTTGAAACTGTTGATACCGGTGTCATAACCGGAAATGGGAACCAGATGCAGCAGCTTGCCAATGAGAAACTGCCCGCCGATGATATAAAACAGGGCGGAAATCGACATCAGGATCACACAGAGGATCACACCCCAGATGTCGATATAGGTTGCACGGAAAAAGGCGAGTAACAGGGCAAAGGTGATATTCACCAGGATACCGACAATAAACACCGGGATGGCGATTGCCAGGCTTGGCCACATGCGTTGCTGAATATCATGACCGATATCACGCCCGTCATCGGCACTGCCGAACCTGAAGGCGAACAGGCTGACCGACTTGGTGAAAAAAATGGTATCCATCACTCGGGCAGCACCTTCCGCCTCGCTGTTATACAACAACGGTTTGTCATAACCACGGTTCTGCTTCCACTTGCTGATGGCTTCGGGGGTAACACGCTTCATCCCCAGGTGCATGCGTGCCATGTCATCGGGGCTGTTGACCACGAAGAACAGGGTAAACGTCAGCAGGTTAACACCAACGAGGATGGGGATGGCATAGAGAATGCGGCGAACGATATAGGCAAACATGTTTAGTTATAAAATATCTGACGCAAGGATGCTGTGGCGAAAGCATGACTGCTTGATGTTTCGTCTTTCATAAAATAATCTTTATATCATTTGTCCCGGTAAATACCCATCAATCCAAACAGGCGCTCCGCATACCACTCCACTCAAACCCCTGCTGCGAAACCGGAATCTGCCAATAATGTTAAATGATGCGGTATTCGGAACACTTATATTAGCCCGGCTGGAGAGAGGACTCATGCCGCTTTCCGCCGTGCTGCCACCTGGTGTTCTTTTCGCCGGTAGGCGATCACACCGGGAATGATACTGAGTACCAGCACCAACAACACCACCACGATTGGCCATATTACTGCTTTGTTCCATTCATGACGCTTTTGTTCCCGCAGCTTTGGATCAAGGCGTTTATACATCAGGGTATTATGCGCCATGAGGTTGGGTTTGACGTTATGGTACCAGCTATGGTGCAAAATAAATTGTTTCGGATGGAATCCCCACAACCAGGGGGCATCCCGCCGCGCGATTTCCACCATCTGCTGGATAATGGCAAAACGCTCGGGTGAGTTCTCCATGTTTTTCATCCTGTCGAAGAGTCGATTGAATTCAGGGTTATCGTAATTGGCTGCATTTTCACCACCGTACCTGACCTTGCCGTTCGCTCCGTTCAGCAGGAACAAAAAGTTTTCGGGATCGGGGTAGTCCGCATTCCAGCCCCACATGAACAACTGGGCATTACCCTTGCGCATTTTTTCCTGGAAGCGGTTATAGTCGGTGTTACGGATCACCAGCTCCAAATCGATTTTGCGAAACTGCTTGCGCAGCCAGTCGAAATTGGCCTTGTCCTCCGGACCACCGCCGGTGACATCGAGATGGATGAGTAAAGGCCTGCCGCTGCCGGCCTCCCGCCCGTTTGGATAGCCGGCTTCGGCAAGCAGTTGCCTGGCCACGGAAACAGGTTTGCGTTGCGGCCGGCCATTGACCCAGTCATAGACGTACGGGTTGATACCTGCCCTGCCTTCGACGTAACCGAAGATCCCCGGCGGGATCACTCCCTGTGCCGCCACTCCCCGTCCGTTGGCGAAAATGGAAATATACTCTTCATAATTCACTGCAATGGAAATCGCCCGCCGCAACAACCGCGCCCGTTCGCTCTTCCCTCCCACGACCGGATCCAGCATATTGAATCCCATGTAAAAGGTGGAAGTCTGCACGGTGGTAACGAGACCGATCCCTTTCTCCTTCATCAGCGGCGTCAGCTCCACTTCACCCTGGGCGCCAAACTGAATCGCCTGATCGAAACTGTCCGAGCTGATGCCGGAGACATCATAGTATCCCTGCAGGAACTTGTTCCAGTAGGGGATGTTTTCCTTCTCACGGCTGTAGATCACCTTGTCGATGAACGGCATGGGTTTGCCGGCATCGGCCAGCAGACCCTTCTCGGCGTCCCCAGCTTCCCCCTCTGCCGGATAGCGCAGCACGCGGAAATTGGGGTTGCGCTCCAGCACCATCTGCCGGTTGGGGTTGTTGACGGTCAGCATGTAGGCACCGGTGCCTACCGGGTACCAGTCGAGGGTGATATTCCGTTCCTGCAATCCCCGCTGGGCGTAAAAACGCTCCGCCTCCCAGGGCATCGGCGCGAAAAACGGCATGGCTAGCCAATATTTTAATTGTGGATATTTTCCGCGGATCTTGATGCGATAGGTATATTTATCCACCACCTGCGCCCCTTCCAGCGGATAGGTACGTAAATCCAGCCAGAAATCGCCTGATTTGGCCTTACGCCCCGCCTCATAGGCGGCAGAGAGGGTTTTGGCATACTCAGCCAGCCCAACTATATACTCGCTCATCAGCCCCTGGATAGGGGAGCTGAGGCGGGGATGGGCCAGGCGTTTGATCTGGTAAACATAGTCGGCCGCGACCAGTTCCCGGCTGCCGCTGTGAGGAAAGTCGGCCAGTTCCTGTATCGATTCCAGTTCCTCCCCCGTCAGATCAAAATAACGGGGGCGGCCTTCGGCGTCCCTGGCAAACGCCGGATGAGGCTGATAGCGGATCCCCGGCTGGATATGGATTTCATAAATGCTGAAGGCGATGGCCTCAGCGGGGGCATCGGCGGGTAATTGTTGACCCTGTGCATCAAGATAGCGGATCTGTGGCATCCGTTCCGCTGTCAGGGGAATGAGTTGGTAAGGCCGCTTCAGATAATGGTACTGCAATGGCGGCTCGTAAATCTGCCCGATAAAACTGTACTCATTGGAACTGTAGGCACGAACCGGATCAAGGTGATTGGGGCGCTGGGAAAACGAAGAATAGAGAATGTTCGCCCCACGCTGTGAGGCCGGATAGGGACTGTTCCACTCCGACATTTCGCAACCTGTCAGCAGCAAAACCGCCATAGACAACAGCAGCGCCGCTGTCTTGCCCTTCATTTGCCGGTTGAATGACGTGCCCCCTGTATTGGGCATAATTTAACCTCTTCTCCCTTATTATCCCGCTTACATGGCACCTGCCCCTTTTCGCACGCGAAATTTTACGCTAAGGTACCGCCAATATTGAATTTAAGTGCTGCCAGATTACACGATGAGTGGTTGTCATCACAACGGCAGGCTTCAACACAATCGGGATAACATAAGGATAAGAATATGGGTTTCCTCCAAGGCAAACGTGCTCTGATCGTAGGGCTCGCCAGCAATCGTTCCATCGCCTGGGGCATTGCCCAGGCTATGCATCGTGAAGGAGCCGAACTCGCCTTCACTTATCAGAATAAAAAACTGGAAGACCGGGTTGCCAAAATGGCTTCGCAACTTGATTCCGAAATCACCGTCCCCTGTGATGTCAGCAGTGATGCCGAGATTGAAACGGTGTTCGATGAGCTCGACAACTACTGGGACGGGCTGGATATCATCATTCACTCGGTCGCCTTCGCCCCCCGTAACGAACTTGAGGGGGACTACCTGGACAGCGTCAGCCGTGAAGGTTTTCGCACTTCACACGAAATCAGTTCATACAGTTTTGCCGCCCTGGCCAAGGCCGGACGCAACATGATGGAAGGGCGCAATGCCGCGCTGCTCACCCTGAGCTACCTGGGGGCGGTACGGGCGATGCCCAACTACAACATCATGGGGCTGGCCAAGGCCAGTCTGGAAGCCAATGTACGCTACATGGCGCAAAGCCTCGGCCCGGACGGTATCCGGGTGAACGCCATTTCTGCCGGTCCGATCAAAACCCTGGCGGCAGCCGGGATCAGCAATTTCCGCAAAATGCTGGATGAAGTTGCCAAAACCGCACCGATGCGCCGTAACATCACCATCGAGGACGTCGGCAACACCGCCGCCTTCCTTTGCTCCGATCTCGCCGCCGGTATCACCGGTGAAATCACCTATGTGGACTCCGGTTACAATATCATCGGCATGCGGCCGCTGGAGGCGGAATAGAGCACATCAGCACAAATCAAAAATCCGCCATTCGGCGGATTTTTTTTACTCATGTTTTCTCCCCCTTCGCGCCGGAGCCACTCCCGCCGGAAAGCGCTTTTTTTCGCAAGGAAACGTGGATACCCACGATGATCGCGACAAGAATGGCGATATAGAACTGGCCAAAGAGAGCTTCAAGCACCGCCAGGACTTTCGCAATCGGCGCCAGCGGCGTGATATCGCCGTAGCCCAGGGTGGAGAGGGTGACATAACTGTAGTAAATCAGATTAAACATCATCTCTTCGACACTACTGGTATCCAGACCTGCGAAAGCACCTGGATGCAGCAGTTCCTCAAAATAATAGAGTAGCGCCCAATTAAGCCCGGCCAGCAGATAGATACAGACGGAACCCATGATCTTGTTCAGATCTATCGGTGAAGGACGAAACAACTCCTGGAAGGCGATCAGCGTGGTCATGAGATAAAAACAGAATGACACCATCAGGCTGATCACATTGGTCCACAACGCCTGCGTCCAGAAGTGCGCCACCACCCCCATTGCACCGATAACAATCAGCACCATGCCAACGACGAACCAGGTCCGCTTTCTGACCAGGGACCAGATGGCGACAATCAGACTGACTTCAAATGCAATCGATATCAGGCGCCAGCCTCCCAGTTGCGGATATTCGGTAATAATCGCAAGAAAAGCCAGAAACCCCAAGAGGGACGCCAACAAATAAACAAAATTTCCACGTACCTGCATGGGTTCAGATTTTCTTCACGTTGTCTGCAGGATCCCCTGCTCCCCTTCGAGCCGGGCAATGATTACCGCTCCGACCGAATCACTGAAGACATTGACCGAGGTACGAAACATATCGAGGATGCGATCGACGGCCAGGATCAGTCCCAATGCTTCCAGTGGCAGACCGATGGTGCCCAGAATAATGGTTATCGCGACCAGGCTGGCAGCCGGAATTCCCGCCACGCCAATGGAAGTCAACAGCGCGACCAGCACAATGGTAAACTGGGTAACCAGGCCGAGTTCAAGCCCGTAGGCCTGCGCAATGAACATCGCGGCCACACACTCGTAAAGTGCGGTACCGTCCATATTGACGGTTGCGCCCAGAGGCAGAACAAAACTGCTGGTGCGATTGGAGACCCCGGCGTTTTTTTCCACGCACTCAATCGTCAGGGGCAGGGTTGCGGAGGACGAGGCGGTGGAAAACGCGGTCAGCATCGCCGGCGCCATGGCAGAGTACTGCCGCCAGGGATTCACCCGGGCGATAAAGCGTAACAACAGCGGTAAACTGATGAGGACATGTGTTGCCAAAGCCAACAGCACGGTGATAAAAAACATGCCCAGGGAAGAAGCCAGTTCGCCCAGTTGTTCCGGTTTGATGCCTGCAATCACTTTTGCCACCAGACCGAAAACACCAAGCGGGGCAAATTTCATCACGAAGTCGGTGATTTTCATCATGGTGTGATAGATACCCTGCCAGAACACATGCTGGTTGTCCGCCATTGCTTTGGGGATGCGTGTCATGAAATAGCCAAACAACAGGCTGAAGAAAATCAGCCCGAGCATCTGACCATTGGCCGCCGCCTGCACGATATTGGGCGGCACCATGCTGAGAAAAACATCGGCGATATCCCCTGCACCGTGATCACCGACTTTTTCCGCCGCAATCAGCGCCTGTTCGGCGTTCAATCCCAAAAACTCCTTGGCAGGCCGGCCATCGACAATTCCCGGCGCGAACAAATTGACGAATAACAAACCGGTGAGTATCGACACCAAACTGGTGGTGAAATAATACAGGATGGTCTTTCCGCCCAGGCGCCCCAACCCCTGGGTACCTCCCACACCGGCAATACCGACAATAATGGAGGAAATGATCAGTGGAACGATGATCATTTTCAAAGCATTGAGAAACAGGGTACCGATAAAGTTAAAAACATCGTAGTAACGGATACCAAACAGAGCGTGTTCCGTCCCCGCCAGGGCACCAAGCAATACGGCGAATGCCAACGCGATGAGGATCTGCCAATGAAGTTTTAACCTGAACACGCACCCTCCTGGGTTATGGGCAATCAACCCTGTCTGTCACGGGAACTGGAAAAATCAGAAAGTATTTCCTGTAAAAAGGTTTTTGCTTGCCGCCATGACTGTATAGCATCGATCCTGCCTTTGGGAGATCCCGTCAGCAGCGACCGCCTGTTGTTTGACCATGCGGTAACCGTATCACGCACATCATGGCAGTGCAGCCGTCAACCACATCCCTGGGGGTTTCGTTATTCTTCTGTGGTGAGATCCAGGTTGCGTGTAATGGTTGCCTTGCTGGCCAGATACTTCATGAATGCGCTGTATTCCAGCTCACCGTAACGGCTTTCCAGCTGTTTTTTCTCTGCTTTCAAGCTGGCGGGATCGGAGCCAGGCTCACCCGGCTTGACCTCATAGAGGGCCGCAACCGCGGCATCACCATTTGCCAGTGTCAAGGTGGTGAATACCGGTTTGCCCTCCTGTGGTCTGGGCATTTCGAAAACCGTCTTGCGCAGAACATTATCCAGTTTTTCATCTTTTTCGGGTTTGCGGCCGATAAAACCAACCAGTTGCCACTTTCGTTTATAGGCACGGGCAACTTCAGCAGGCGCTTTGCCTGCCTGCATCTGCTTGATGGCAGCTGCAGCGTCTTCATTGGCCTGTTTGCGCGCTTTCTCATCCTTCAACTGGGTGACAATCAGCTCCCGCACATCCTTGAGGTCCAACTGGCTGGCAGGCTGATGCTTGCGCAAACGCATGACCACCACGTCGGTTTCCGATAATTCCACCAGTTCGCTGTTACGGTTCTGCTTCAGCACTTCATCGCTGAAGGCGGCTGCTACCAGATTTTGATTACTGAACAAACCGGAGGTGCCCGTGCGCGCAAACAATGGTGACTGTTTTATTTCCAGGCCCAGTTCTTCCGCAACGGGTGTCAGCGAGTCGGGAATCTCATAACTGAGGTTGTTGAGTTTTTCGATGTCTTCATAAAAATGCTTCTCCGCCTGCTCCTGCTGCATTTCCTTGCGGATTTGTTCTTTGACCTCGGCAAGCGGCCTGAGCTTTGCCTTTTCAATGGCATCGACCCTGATCAGATGATAACCAAAACGGCTGCGCACCGGTTTGCTGATCTCACCCTTTTTCAGGCTGAAGGCAGCCTCTTCGAATGTCTTGTCCATCATCCCCCGGCTGATCATTCCGAGATCCCCGCCCTGCGCGGCGGAACCCGGATCCATGGACTCGGCTTTTGCCAGGCTCGCAAAATCTTCACCTGCTGCGAGACGTGCCGCAATATCCTCGATTTTGGCGCGCGCGGTTGCATCGTCCATATCATTGTCCACTGTAATCAGGATATGCCGCACCCTGCGCCGATCCTCACCGATTTTATAGTTATCCTTGTGCCGCTGGTAAAATTCCTCGATTTCCTTGTCACTGATTTCAATCTGCTTCGCCATGTCCTCGAGCTTCAGCTCTACATAATCCACGCTGACTTTTTCGGGTGTCTTGAATTCATTGCCGTGTTGCTCGTAGTAAGCCTGGATCTCTTCCTCGCTGATTTCGATATTTTTCAGATAATATTTCAACGGCAAGGTGAAATAACCGATTTTTCGTTGCTGGTTTTGCAATTGCTGGATATAGGCGAATTCCTGCTCGGTAACAAAGGCGGAACGCTTCAAACCGTTTTGCAGATGTTCATCGGCAATGTCGCGGGCAAGCTGGTATTCGAATGTTTCCGGCCGCATCCGCTGGCTGGTCAATATCTGGCGATAACGGCCGGTGGAGAACTCGCCGCTATCATCCTGAAAGACGGGCATGCTCTGGATGGTCGATGCAATCTGCTGCGGCGCAACATAAAAACCGCCTTCTTCCAGTTCCTGGTTCAGCAGTTCCCGCTGGATCAGCCCTTCCAGTACCCGTTGCTTCATGGCTTTTTCGTCGAACATGCCGGGGCGATAGTTTTTGCCGAGCATCTGCTGCAAGCGTTGTTGCATATTCTGGTATTCGCGCAGAAAATCCGTTTCGGTGATTTCCACACCGTTGACAGTGGCGACGATGGCTTTGGAGGCGCCTGACAAATAGCTGCTCAGGCCGAACAGCGCAAACGTGATGATGATCAGACCGACGATGGTCCAGACAATGATACCTTGTGCGCGATCGCGGATTAGCTGCAACATGGTGGTTTTGTGGCTATGTTCTTTGTTTGCTTGAAAAAAAAGGGCGTGCATTTCATTGCACGCCCTTTGCTTTTGTGGCGGACCGGACGGGACTCGAACCCGCGACCTCCGGCGTGACAGGCCGGCATTCTAACCAGCTGAACTACCGGTCCACGACTGGTGGGTGCTGAGGGGATCGAACCCCCGACCCTCGCCTTGTAAGGGCGATGCTCTCCCAGCTGAGCTAAGCACCCCTGTGTCGAAGGCGCGCTAGTTTACGGCATCTTTAAGCGCTTTACCAGCCTTAAATGACGGAACTTTTGCCGCCGGAATATCAATCGCCTCGCCCGTGCGCGGATTCCGACCCGTGCGGGCGGCGCGGTTCTTCACAGAAAACGTGCCAAAGCCGACCAGGGCGACGGTTTCACCTTTTGCCAGCGTGTCTGTAATGCTTCCCAGTACGGTATCAACGGCCCGGGTTGCCGCTGCCTTGGAAATATCGGCACCTTCTGCAACGGCATCAATCAATTCGGTTTTATTCACGGAAATCCCCCTAGTCTTATTGTTCAAAAAAACACCGCCAGTCATTCTGGCGGTTATACTGAAAATCGTGATGTTGCGATTTTATACCAATTGGCAAGCTGCCAGGTCAAGGAACAGATGCCGATCACCGTAAAAAGGTTGATCGGCATAGAACTAACTATTTATTTCTTAATGTGTTCTGACCGAGTTGGTTTCTTCAGGCGTCTGGTTCTTGGACGGCTTTACCACTTCGTTCGAAGTCGTTTCCGGCAAGGGCTCGGGCATGCGCGTCAAGGCAACCTCAAAGACCTCATCGATCCATTTGACCGGACGTATGTCGAGGTTTTCCTTGATGTTTTCCGGGATCTCGGCCAGATCGCGCGTATTCTCATCGGGAATGAGCACCGTCTTGATCCCCCCGCGGTGGGCTGCCAGAAGTTTTTCCTTCAGGCCACCGATGGGTAAAACTTCGCCACGCAGGGTGATTTCCCCGGTCATGGCGACATCCGCACGCACCGGAATATTGGTGAGCGCAGAAACCAGAGCGGTGCACATGCCGATACCGGCACTTGGGCCATCCTTGGGGATCGCGCCTTCCGGCACATGCACATGGATGTCGTTTTTCTCGAAAGTTTCCGCATCAATGCCCAACCTGTCAGCACGACTGCGGACGACGGTCATGGCGGCCTGGATGGACTCTTTCATCACGTCACCCAGCTGGCCGGTAACGCTGTGTTTGCCTTTACCCGGCATGACCGCGGTTTCAATGGTCAATAATTCACCACCCACCTCGGTCCAGGCCAGGCCCGTGACCTGACCCACCTGATCATGCTCTTCGGCAAGTCCGAAACGGAAACGTTTTACGCCCAGGTATTTCTCCAGGTTGTCCGACGTCACCTCGATACTGCTGATGCCCTTTTCCAGCAGGATTTCCTTTACCGCCTTGCGGCAGATCTTGGCGATTTCCCGCTCCAGGTTACGCACCCCGGCTTCCCGGGTGTAGTAACGAATGATGTCACGGATGGCATCCTCGCTGATACTGAGCTCACCCTCTTTCAGACCGTTGCTCTTGAACTGCTTCTTAATCAAATAGCGCATGGCGATATTGACTTTCTCATCCTCGGTATAACCCGAAAGACGGATTACCTCCATGCGATCCAGCAACGGCCCGGGTATATTCATGGTGTTGGAGGTTGCAACAAACATGACCTCGGACAAATCGTAGTCAACTTCCAGGTAGTGGTCGTTGAAGGTGTGGTTCTGCTCCGGATCAAGCACCTCGAGCAGCGCCGAGGCCGGATCACCACGGAAATCCATCGCCATTTTGTCGATTTCGTCGAGCAGAAACAGCGGATTACGTGTGCCGATTTTACTCAGGTTCTGGATGATCTTGCCCGGCATGGAGCCGATATAGGTCCGGCGGTGACCCCGGATCTCCGCTTCATCACGAACTCCGCCCAGCGCCATACGGATGAACTTGCGGTTGGTGGCACGCGCAATGGATTTACCCACTGAGGTTTTACCCACACCGGGCGGGCCCACCAGACAGAGGATCGGCCCTTTCATTTTCTTCATGCGCTGCTGCACGGCCAGATATTCGAGAATGCGCTCTTTGACTTTTTCCAGACCGTAATGATCCTCTTCCAGCACCTGTTCGGCGCGGGCCAGATCAATACGGACTTTGGAGCGTTTTTTCCACGGCACACCCACCAGCCAGTCCAGGTAGTTACGCACCACGGTGGCTTCTGCGGACATGGGTGACATCATTTTCAGTTTGCCCAGTTCGGCCTTGGCCTTGGCCTTGGCTTCCTTGGACATACCTGCGGCTTCAATTTTCTTTTCCAGCTCTTCCAGCTCATTGGGGACTTCATCCATATCCCCAAGCTCTTTCTGAATGGCCTTCATTTGCTCATTCAGATAATATTCCCGCTGGCTTTTCTCCATCTGCCGTTTGACGCGACCGCGGATCCGTTTTTCCACCTGCAGCAGGTCGATTTCCGACTCCATCAGTGCCATCAGATGTTCCAGGCGTTCACGCAGGTCGATATGCTCCAGAATGGTCTGTTTTTCCTCAATCTTGAGCGACATATGGGCTGCGATGGTGTCCACCAGGCGGCTCGGCTCTTCGATGCTTGAGAGGGAGGAAAGGATCTCCGGCGGGATCTTTTTATTGAGTTTGACGTACTGGTCAAACTGGTTGGTGAGGGAGCGCACCAGTACTTCGGATTCGCGCTCGTCAATGGATTCTTCCTCATACTGCTTTATCTGCGCGGTGAAATAGTCATCGGTGCCCAGGTAAGTCACCACACGACCACGGCTGTTACCCTCGACCAATACCTTGACCGTACCGTCGGGTAATTTGAGCAGTTGCAGGATGCTGGAGATCGTACCGATGCGGTACAGATCATCCGTAGTGGGATCATCATCGGAGGCGCTCTTCTGCGCCACCAGGAGGATTTGTTTATCGTTCTCCATCGCCGCTTCCAGTGCCTTGATGGATTTTTCCCGGCCGACGAACAGCGGGATCACCATGTGCGGATAGACCACTACATCACGCAGTGGCAACACAGGAATGGCGGAAAGTTGTTCTTCAATCAATTCTGACATCTTATCTCTCGTATGCGGTAACCCGTAGGTGTAGATGATTGAATAGGGTTGAATGAATGTATTTTCAACCCTGACGGCCAGATATTAATTTGCTGTAAAAACAAGGGGGTATTGAAAATACCCCCAGCTTGTTTACTCGTCAGAGGAAGCGGCCCGTTTTTCCGAGCCCTCGTAGATAAAGAGCGGTTCACCTTCACCGATGATGACAGACTCATCGATTACCACCTTGTTGACATGCTCCATGGAAGGCAAATCATACATGGGTTCCAGCAGAATCTGCTCGAGGATGGAACGCAGGCCACGGGCTCCGGTTTTCCGTTCCATTGCCTTGCGCGCAACGGCACGCAATGCGTCTTCCCGGATTTCCAGATCGCAGCCTTCCATTTCGAACATTTTCGTATACTGTTTGGTCAGCGCATTCTTCGGCTGGGTGAGAATTTGCACCAGGGCGTCTTCGTCCAGTTCGTTCAGGGTGGCAACCACCGGCAAACGGCCGACGAACTCGGGGATCAGACCGTAGCGGGTGAGATCTTCAGGTGCGACATCACTCAGCACTTCGCTGACGCTCTTTTGATCGTTCTTGCTCTTGACCTCGGCACCAAAACCGATGCCACCTCTTTCAGAACGGTCGCGAATGATTTTGTCCAGGCCGGCAAATGCGCCGCCACAGATAAACAGGATATTGGAAGTGTCCACCTGCAGAAATTCCTGCTGCGGATGCTTGCGCCCACCCTGCGGCGGCACGGAGGCCACCGTACCTTCTATCAGTTTTAACAGCGCCTGCTGCACCCCTTCACCCGAGACATCACGCGTGATGGAGGGGTTGTCGGATTTGCGTGAAATCTTGTCGATTTCATCGATATAGACAATACCGGTTTGCGCCATATCGACGTCGTAATCACACTTTTGCAGTAACTTCTGGATGATGTTTTCCACATCTTCACCGACATAGCCGGCCTCGGTCAGGGTCGTCGCATCAGCAATGGTAAATGGGACGTTCAACAGGCGTGCGAGCGTTTCCGCCAGCAGGGTCTTGCCGCTGCCGGTCGGCCCGATGAGCAGAATGTTACTCTTGGCCAGTTCGACATCGTCTTTTTTCTGGCCTGTTTCCAACCTTTTGTAATGGTTGTAGACGGCAACCGAAAGCACTTTTTTGGCCCGTTCCTGTCCGATCACATATTCGTTCAGGATGTCGTTGATTTCATGCGGGGTCGGCAGTTTGCTGCCATTTACGGTGCCATTCTGCTCCCGGACTTCCTCACGGATGATATCGTTACAGAGTTCAACGCACTCATCGCAGACAAAAACAGACGGGCCCGCAATCAGCTTGCGGACTTCATGCTGGCTCTTGCCACAAAACGAGCAATACAGGAGTTTCCCGTTATCACCAGTGCTGTTTTTGTCATCGCTCATGGCGTTACCTCTTCTAACGAACTGCTATAGCCTAACCATGCGTGTATTTGAAGATGATTTCAAGTACCCACTTGGCATATAAAACCCTCTTGTTTCTCCGGGATCAAGAGGTGATTACAAATTGCTCACGACGCCTCTTTATCACCGACCCGCGCTTCCATGACGCTGTCAATCAGGCCGTATTCTACGGAATCCTCCGCACTGAGGAAGAAATCCCGATCGGTGTCCTGTTGAATCCTTTCAAGCGGCTGTCCTGTATGTTTGGCAAGTATCGTATTCAAACGTTCCCTGATTTCGAGGATCTCCTTGGCATGGATCTCGATATCCGCCGCCTGGCCCTGAAAACCGCCCAAAGGCTGGTGGATCATGGTGCGGGAATGGGGCAGCGCGTAGCGCTTGCCTTTGGCCCCGCCAGCCAGCAGCACAGCCCCCATACTGGCCGCCTGGCCAAGGCACATGGTGCTGACATCCGGTCTGACAAACTGCATGGTATCGTAAATGGACAATCCTGCCGTGACCGATCCGCCTGGTGAATTTATGTACAGATGGATGTCCTTGTCCGGATTTTCCGATTCCAGAAACAGTAACTGGGCCACCACCAGATTGGCCATGTGATCCTCCACCGGCCCAACCAGAAAGATTACACGTTCCTTTAACAGGCGCGAATAGATATCATACGCGCGTTCTCCCCGGGAGGTTTGCTCCACCACCATCGGGACTAATTGGTTATAGATGGCATCCATATTACTGTTGTAATTTTTATCGGTCACGAATCAGTTTCCTTTAATTTCAATCCATGGAATCAGTTTAACCCGCATTGGATTGTGGGTTCATAAGTTCTTCAAATCTATAGGGTTTTTCTTCCACCTTGGCCTGGTTCATGACCCAGTCTACCACCTGCTCTTCAAACACCAGGGATTCGACTTCAGCCAGGCGGCTCCTGTCAGCATAATACCATTTTATCACCTCTTCAGGATGTTCATAGGGACGGGCGATGTTTTCAACCGCCTCCCGGACTTTCTCCGGCTCCACCTTGATATCGTGCTGTTTCACTATCTCCGACATGATCAAACCGAGCTTGATACGCCGTTCGGCCTGATCCCGGAACATGGCAGGATCCATTTTCAGATCACTTTGCGAAAGCCCCTGGCTGGCAAGATTTTGCATCATGCGGTTTGCCAGGGCTTCGGATTCGCTGTCAATCAGTGTGGACGGCACCTCAATATCATGGGTCGCCAGAATTTTTTCCATCACGCCGTCCTTTAAACGGTTTTTGATTTTCTCGTCCAGTTCCCGCTGCATGTTGTTGCGGATTTCCTCACGCATTTTGTCAAGATCACCGTCTTCGATGCCAAGCTTTTTGGCAAATGCCTCGTCCACCGCCGGCAATTTTCCGCTTTCAACGGAATTGACGTGGATCGCAAACTGCACCGGCTTTCCAGCCAGATTTTCCGCATGGTATTTCTCGGGGAAAACGAGATCCAGGGTCAAATCATCACCGCTTTTGGCGCCGATCAAACCTTCCTCAAAACCGTCAATCATCCTGCCCTGACCGATTTCTATAACCATATCCTTGGCTTCACCGCCTTCGAAGGGCTCGCCCTCGATGGTGCCCTTGAAATCGATACTGACACGGTCACCCTCTTTTGCCCCACCTTCAACAGGCTCCCATTCCCTGTGCTGTTTGCGGATGTTTTCAATCATGTTGTCCACATCCGCATCCGTAATGTCACACATCGGCTTCTCGATGGTCTCATTCTCCAATGCGGCAATGGTGATTTCGGGATAAATCTCGAATGTTGCGGTGTATTCCAGCCCTTTCCCCGGTTCCAGGCTCTTGGTGTCGAACCGGGGCGCCCCTGCCGGGCGCAGATTTTCCTGGCTGACGGCTTCATAGAAAGTGGATTGCAGCACATCGCCAATCACTTCCTGACGAACCTGCTGGCCGTAGTGCTGCTGCACGACTTTCAACGGAACCTTGCCAGCCCGAAATCCCTTCAGTTTTACCGTCCGCCTCATATCGTTCAAACGGCTCTGCACCGCTTCGGCGATACGCGCCTCCTCCACCGTCACGGTCAGGCGGCGTTCCAAACCATTGGTTTCGACAGAAACTTGCATTACTAACCCTCGTATAATATCAATAATTACAAATAGTTAGAGTTAAAACAACCCCGGGAAATCTGGTGCGAGAGGTGGGACTCGAACCCACACGCCTTGCGGCACAGGTACCTAAAACCTGCGTGTATACCAATTCCACCACTCTCGCAAACTTAATTCGCCCTATATATAAAGGAATCGGATTATACAGGCTGTCGGGTAACAGGTGTAACCCTTACGAATGATCAGGTTTTTGGGGGAAATGGTGGGCCGTGAAGGACTCGAACCTTCGACCAAGAGATTAAGAGTCTCCTGCTCTACCAACTGAGCTAACGGCCCTTAGCCACCAGAAGCGCGCGATATTGAATCATGCCCGGGGCGTCTTGGCAAGCCACCACCGGCAATCCGTTATGGATTTTATCACACAAGCCGGGAGAGTACGTCAAATCCGTCTCGAAGCGAGACTGCGGGCTCAGCCCTCCAGACTGCCTCTCGACTGTTTTGAATGCGCAACAAACGGTTTACTTACGTGCCATATGGGAGGGTATGGCACGATTTCACAGCCACCCGAATAAATTTTCCGGATACCCGATCATTTAACATTATTGGCAGATCCTGGTTTCGCATCAGGGGCTTAAGTGTAGCGGTATCCGGCACATCTCCTTTAGTTATTGCCCACATTCTGACCGATTATATTGATACTGTTTCCCGTTATCGTCACGCTCGCTCCCTTAAGATTGAGATCGCCACTCGATGTTATTTCCAACGACCCCTGTCCCTGTCCGATATGGATCACTCCTCCGCCGTTCCCCTTGAGTGTGATCGCTTTGGCCGTCTGGATTTCCAGGTTGCCACTTGTGACGTTGATTTCCATATTGTTGTTCTGTACTTCCACGGACATGTTTTTCTGCACATCCACGACCATGTCGTTGCCTACATCCATTTCGATATTTTTGTTTTCCGCCAGCATTTTGATATTTTCACCAGCTTTCATTTTTATATCCCTGGCGGACTTTTGCTCGATCCCCTTGTTTTTGGTCATTAACTTCTGACTGTTTTCAATCGTCACGATATGATCGTTGCCTGACTGCACTATCTGGCTGTCGCCTGATTCCAAAAGCATATTTTTGGATGCATAAGCTTCCATCTCGCCTTCCTCAGTCGCAACACGAATTTTGTGTCCTTCCGAATTTGCATCCAGGCTGACGATATTCTTTTTGTCGCGCGTAAACAGCTCTACCCGCTCCGCACCTTTGCGATCATCCATCAACAATTCATTACCGCCCCAGGTCCGCATTATATTTTCGCTATAATTTGATGATGTTACCGGAGAAGGTGTATCCGGATTAGAAACGGCTCCGAGTATAATCGGGCGGTCAAGATCACCATTCACACATGTCACCAGCACCTCCGTGCCGGCATGAAGGGGAAAATGCATACCATATGAATCCCCCGTATATGGTTGCATCAGACGTACCGGATGGCTTGCTTCCCCTTCCTTTGTGTCGGACAGATCAAACGGCATTCTGATGCGATAACGTCCCTGCTCATCAAGATAGGCATACTCACCACCTGTTGTTTCAACCTTTGCGGTAAAGACACCGTGAAAATACCATTTTTTGTCTGCCGGTTTTCTATATGGCGTCCCCGCACGGAGCAGCAACACCCTGTTGCGATAGGTCATTTTTGCCTGTTTGTCGCCAAAAGCGAACGCGGCACGCTGATCAGCATGATGTTCGACCTCAATCACCAGATAATCACCATTAAGAGCCGAGTCATCATGACCACTCAGGGTGAATTTGTATCCCGGCAGAAGACCTTTACAATCAGTCTCTGCAACGAAAGTCTGCTTTTGCCAGTCCAGGGCCTGCTGGCGAATGGTGGAAATATACTCTCCTTCATCCAGTGATTTGAAGTTCTCACCAAAATGGTAGGCAACACCTGCACTTGTGATATGTTTCGAACCGCTACTGGTTGTTTCCAAACCTGCTTCTGGGGTACGATAATTATAATCTTTCAACTGATATTTAGCCGTTGCGAATTTTGCCTGCTGCCGCAACGAAAACATGCTTTCCACGCTTCTTGTTTCACCTGTCTGTTCCTGATACACCAGCTCTGCCATTCCATCGATCTTTGGCAATGAATCGGCACTGTCATAAACCATTAACTTGCATGCGTTCTCATCCTGTAAGAATGTGGTGAATATCCCATAATGCGACATTATTCGCATTAAAAATTCATAATCACTTTCGTTGTATTGAACGGTAAATTCTTTTTTCGAATATTTGGCCGACAATTTAATTTCATAATCCGAGGAAACCATGCCGGCACCCTGCAAAACCTCTTCAATAATTGCAGCAACGTCCTTGTTCACGTATACGCGGCAATTGACGTTTTGTTTCATGGCATATAGCGGGGATGACAATGTCAGGATACTCTCTTCACCATCTGCACTTTTCCTTTTGTTGGTAAAAGCAGACACATATCCATGCAGGTATACCGGTTGAACATCCCAGATAATCTTGAGTTTTGCCTTTTTTCCAATCAGTTGCGCCGGATCGAACACGGCATCCGAGACCAGAGATATATCGAATCTGTAATCCGATGAAATCGCATGTTCAAAACTGTCAAAATCCAGAACTGATAACGCATCGGTTGGAACACCCCCAACCTCGATGAAAAACTGACTTTCGTTTGCCGGTGTAGCGTCCAGTTTGATTGAATTTTCGACAGATTTTAATATACCCATAATAAACTCCGTTTCATCCCTATATCAGGAAACAAACAATTCCTCGTTTTGCGTCTCGGTTTTGCCAGACATCATATTTTTATCAAATGGCACATCATCGAGCCGATCGGAAAACACACACGCCAGCTGCTTTTCTTCATCCAGCTCCAGTCTCATGATATCCGGCATATCATCGTCCAACATGTACCCTAAAAGGCTCCGCGCAATCTCAGGCAAGAGTTGCTGATCGATTAGTGTATGAAGATAGCGTGCGCCTGTTTCCGGCAAGGCACATTTACCTGCAAGATGTTGCAGAACCTCAGGTTGACAGTGCATATCCATCGCATGTGTTTCTTGCAAACGTTTTGCAACCGATTCGAGCTTGAGCGCGGTAATCGTCTGCAATGCTTCTTCATTTAGCGGCAAATAAGGGATCACCTGCATACGGCCAAGCAAGGCGGGGGCAAAACATTCCATCAGGACTGGTTTAATCGCATCTTTTATCTCCGCCACTGTTGGCTGTTGCCACTCTTCCTCCCTGTCTGAACCGCCTCCGGATGCTTCTTCTCGCGCTTCGACGGGTGGCGACATCATCTCCAGTATTTCCTCTCCACCAAGATTTGAAGTCATAATGATTATGGTATTCTTGAAATCAATTTCCCGCCCTTCACCATCGCGCATGAAACCTCGATCGAATATCTGGTAAAACAGGTTCAGCACATCGGCATGGGCTTTTTCCACCTCATCTAGCAGTACGACCGAATAGGGGCGTTGCCGCACTGCCTCAGAAAGCACTCCGCCTTCGCCATAACCTACATATCCGGGTGGAGAACCTTTTAGCTGCGATACGCTATGGGCTTCCTGATACTCACTCATATTTATCGTGATCAGAAAATGTTCACTTCCCAGCAATTCCTCTGCAATGGCACGGGCAGTTTCTGTCTTGCCCACGCCACTGGGTCCGGTTAGGAGAAAAACTCCCAAGGGCGCATCCGGATTACGCAGCCCAGCGCGCGCACTTCTTATTGAACTTGCGATTATCGAGATGGCATGCTCCTGCCCGACGACTCTCGTATTGATTTTTTCTTCTAGTCGCATCAAAGCGGTAATATCATCTTTTACCATGTTCCCCAGAGGGATACCCGTCCAATCGGAAATCACCTCGGCAATCGATGCCGCATTGACCTCTGCCTGCACCATTGGACTATCTGCCTGGATCTGTAACAGTTTATCCCGCCATTGGCGTGAGTTGTTTTTTAATTCAATAATGCTGTCCTTGCTTGGTTTTTTCTTCCCTTTGGTTAACAGAGAATTGCGACCCCTTTTTATCTTGTCGACAAGTTCAATCTCCTGTTGCCACTGTCTTTGCAATGATTCCAGCGTTTGCTCACTTTCCTCACGTTCAACCAGCAGGTTCGTCAGTAACTTTTCGTTTATGTACAACCCTGCTTTTTTTTCTGCCTCGAGATGTTCAATCCGGTTATTTATATAGTTTATATGATTTTCGATGGATTCAATCTGAAATGGTTTGGCAGCATGACCCATGCGGATACGCGCTGCGGCCGTATCCAAAAGATCTATCGCCTTGTCCGGTAACTGCCGTCCGCTGATGTAACGGCTTGACAGTTTTACCGCAGCTTCAACAGCATCATCAGTAATCATGATATTGTGATGCGTTTGATAATGTTGTTTCAGACCATTCAGCATGACAATGGCATTTTTCTCGGAAGGTTCGTCCACCTTGACGAGCTGGAAGCGGCGCTCCAATGCCGCATCTCTTTCAAAATATTTTTTATATTCGGACCATGTTGTTGCGGCAATCGTTCTCAGTTCACCGCGTGCCAAAGCCGGCTTCAGAAGATTCGCAGCATCGCTCATTCCCGCTTCTCCGCCAGCACCAATCAAAGTATGTGCTTCATCGATAAAAACGATAAGTGGGACAGTGGAATTTTTTACCTCATCAATAACCTGCTTCAAACGTTTCTCAAATTCACCCTTCACCCCCGCACCAGCCTGGAGCAATCCCAGATCCAGCGTATGGATATGCACCTCCTTTAACTCGTCCGGCACCTTGTTTTGCGTAATCCTGATGGCAAGCCCCTCTACCAATGCCGTTTTGCCAACACCCGGATCACCAACGAGTATGGGGTTGTTTTTCCTCCGCCGGCTGAGAATATCTATCATCATTCTGACTTCCTCATCCCTTCCGAGGACAGGGTCAATCTGGCCATTTTTTGCCTTTAACGTCACATCTTCTGTAAACCGCGCCAAAGCCGAATCCTGGCCATCTGATTTCATTCCACGGGGAATAGCGGAATTTTCTGCGTTACCATCGGCATTCGGCTGGATGTTATATTGTGATTCGGTTGATCCTTCTGTTATTTTTTTGTATTCACTTCGAAGTTTATCCAGTGAGACATTGTCCAGAGATGCGAACGCACGCCCGGGCAATACAGGCGCCAATTCCACCAGCGCATCGAGCAACATGGTCGAACGTATTTCGTCCGTTTCGTAGTAAAGCGATGCCGCGACCCATGATTTTTCCAACCATTTAAACAGTAGCGGTGAAAATGTTGGTTTTCCTGTATTGTGCGACCTCAATCCGGAGAGTTCTTCGAGAATTTCCTGCCATAATGCATCAATATTGATGTTGAATTCTGCTAGTATTCTTTCAATATCGGCGCCACCCTCCTCCAGTAATTTTATCAAAACATGTTCAATCGTAACTTCATAATGACTGCGCGTCGAAGCAAACGATGCGCCCTCCTCAAAAGCGCGTGCACAATATGGACTCAGTCTGTTTATAAGGTTACGTACATTTTTGGTTTTCATTATTCACCACCCGGTTTTTGATTTCCTTTTAGGTATTTCTATGCAACCATTGCAAATTCATTGTTAGTGGGCATTTGCTCTGTTTCTTCACTCTCAGAAAGTATCGATTTACCGGGGATGTGTATTTCATAACTGTCACTTAATTTCTCCCCTAACCAGCATGACCACCCCAACACCATCGCATCCTTGCCCAAGGCAGCGGAAACGCCTTTGGATGGTTTTACCAGGATCACAAGATCGAAATCGATAATCGGTTCCAGGTACTGTCTCACCAGCTTCCCTACACCCTTGACAGCATTTTTTCCAGGAAGCAGATTTTTTGCCTCTTCGACGGTTACCGGACCGATGTGAATCTCGATTTTTCCGCTCACATCGAGTATTTCATCACCCAGAAACATCGTGTCACCAACGATATATGAATTATCATCCACACCGAGAGCATAATCACGTTCCACTCGCACCCAACGCGGTACGAATTCCCTGATCGTCACAGGTATCCCTTCCAGCCAGTCGCTCAGTATGCCTCCCAGTCCGGCAGCGCCGTGCACTCTCGAACCAAGCGCGGCACAATAGGAATATTCGGTGGAGCATGGATCGATATCCATGATCACGTTGCCAGAAAGTGATTTCAAATAGTCCAGAAAAGGGGAATTTTCTTTTTCCAGATGCAAATGTGGGCGGTACTTTTTCCATGCCTGGTAATATTGAGCATATAAACGATGGCAAAAGATATCCAAAAATTCTCTCATCGCCATGCTTGACTCGTCATTTCTTGCAACCAGCTCAACAAAATAGTTTGGCACAGGCGCGTCGACTCCATAGAGCCCCATAAAATTCAGTTCAAGGTCAAGAGTACCATTTTCTTTGAATACACAACGGCGTATGTCTGCTGCGGGAAAACTTATTTCCGATGCCGGCCGCATCCGCACCCATTTGTCCAGGCCGTTGCCGATTTCACCGTGGCCATGCCAGTTCTCCTCAAGCACGTGTATCGCCTGGAAAAACTCGAAATGGGACGCATTGTCGACAAGATGTTGTGTTATAGCGGCGAGTTTTCGCCTGGTAAAGGCTCCCATGTCAGTTCCTTGTTAGACGGGTGACAATAAACACGAGTTTGTACAAAACTGTTTACTGCAGAATACATACTGAAAAAATTATGCAGGATGTTTCCAAACAAATGAATGTCTGAAATCGAGCGATAATTGTCCTCTACCAGCGTCAAATTCACCTCCAGCCCACGCATCAAGGCACCCTTGCTGAATCGCTCGACAGGCTTGATTTCTATTTTCGTTATTCCTTCAATTCTTTTTTTGTTCTGTTGATGATTTGTCCAGTCGTATAGCCCCAGTAGTCGTTTCAAAACACTCAACGATGCCAGCGAACTGTAATTAAGTGATAAATGGGATATTAATTCCCAATGGAATCTGCTGCGTTCCGGCGGCGGTAACATCGCAGTCGGTCTCGTTATATTGGTATAAGATGCATAGGACGGAAATTCATCTGATGGAAAATTCACGCTGTTTTCGCGCAGATATTGTCTCGGATAATCCCCGTTGGATGCGGTAATGGCGCAGGAAAGCATTTCTGTCCTGAATTCATGCGCTCCGCCTACCGTCAGATAGGTTTCCGCGCGCCCGGTTCCCTGGTTACGGCGAAAAGAATGATAATACCTGCCATTGTATTTTCTGTGCATGAATGAGGACATTGGATAATATTCATGTGTTTCCCCCGTTTCCGGGTCGAAACCCACTACCTTGTCCAGGCTATAAACCTGAATACCATCCTCTACCGCAGAATCCGCTACTACTTTATAATTGGTCTTTTGGTGTGTCAGATAGACGGGCTCGCTATCCTGCTTGAACAAATTTCTTGCCACCGCACAATGCAATCTGAAGTTTTCCTTGCTTAAGCGGTGATCCGGTGGGCAAATACCGTTTATTTTGATCTCCAGTTCAAACTGGCTAATGTTTTTTGGCCACTTTACCTGTGCCAGACCATTTATTTCGACAAACATGTATTTTTCGCGAAAACAGAAGTAATCGAGCAACAAATGGTAGCCGGAGTAATTGGTACCTGACAGCTTGACGACAGAGTCTTTGCTGTCGAGATGTGCCGGCATGATTCCTTGTTTGCCTTTAATCTCATGCGGTTTGAATGTCGGATATTCCGGAAACATAACCCGTAAACGTGCGACTTCTCCCGTCAATTGGTGATGCAACCATAATGCAACGGCCGGATCTGCATGCAGGTAGATTTTTAGTTTTGTCAAATCGATATTTGTTACGGATATCCCTGCATCGAACTCGAAGCGCAGGCGGAATATCGTACCGCCGCCGGCCGGTTCTTCCAGTTCAAACTTGCTTATCTGCAAAGGGTTCAGCACCACATCGCCTATAGTACTGTACTTGCAGATGACGTTATCTTCTCCCACTGCCCTGCTCAATAGCAGTGTCTCTTTTTCTATTATTTGCGTTTGTTGTATTTGGCCAATTCTTGGTGTAAATTGAATGATCGTTGATGATGGATAGGGTCGTAACAGATGCGGCCATAGTTGACTTAGCAATGTTTCGCTTATTTCGGGAATATCATCATCGATATGTTGGCGTATCTGTGCCGTCAGATATGCCATACCTTCGAGAAGACGTTCTACATATGGATCGCGATCCTTGATTTCCTTCAAATTAAGCATGCCTGCCTGTTCAGGATAAGCTTTTGCAAATTCCTGTGCAGACTCATGCAACAGCCGCAGCTCTGCTTCAAAATACTCCTTCATCATTCTTTCCTTTTAAAACGCCCCGCACGCACCTCAGCATATCCTCCGCTCATAAAAAATGTTTCAAACAGAACATTACTTCCATTTGTTAATTTTGCTTTTATTTCCAGGTGCAAAATACAATCCGATTTCTCGATTGGCCGGTAATTTACCGTCACATCTGCCAGACGCGGTTCGTATTTTAAAACGGTACGCTTGATTGATTCGGACAGTTCAGAAACAGAATATGGGAGCTGGTGGTATATATTTGCGATATCAGGCAAACCATAATCAGGCTGGTGCAGCAAAACACCCTGTCTTGCATTTAACAATCGTGTTAAATGATCCCTGATGCTGCGTTGTATGTCCTCATTTCCGGGAACCATGCTGACCGGTGTACCATCCGCATATTTCCCTGCCAATATCTCATATAGACCATGCTGCATAATTTTCACGCCAAATCCATGCGGGGTGTGTAAATTACACACCCCGCACAAATATTACCTGTCCTCATTCCATGAATCGGAAAATTCAATATTCCCGTCCGCATAGGTCCAGGTAATTTTTCCGTATCTGACCGATACTGTTTCCAGATGAGGATAACGCTCCTTATCCAAGTCCTTTACATTATGCATCAGCGGTTTAATAGAGGTGATTTTCACATTTTCCAGTTTATGGGTGAAATACTCCTTCTCGGTTCCTGTATCGTCGATTTTGTACCAACGCAGGGTTATTTCTTTCAGCGTTTGACCATTGCTGCATGCTTTGTAGAGATATGGTGAAGCAGAATCGAATGCCTTGGTAAATTTCAACGGCTCATGCTTGCGAGTACCTGTTAAAGCACCAGAATCAGAATCGGTTGGGATTCTGATTTCATGATCAAAACTCAGGACTTCGATACTTCCTTGACGTCCTTCGATTGTTATAGGACCCTCAATTTCACTACCCTGGTCGTCCTTAATCCAACAATAGGCTGGTATAGCCATAACTTTCTCCTTTTCCATTTGTTGCAAAAAAACCCACTACCAATAGTGGCATGATAAATTTTGAGGACAGAATCCCCTTTTGTATAGACACAAAACTCCCTTTGACGTCTATAACCACCCAACAAAATTTCCGTCAGGCCGTAAAAGTTCAGAGAAAACCACACATCTGAACCACTGGCTCATCCTTTAGCCAGACAACACCATGATTGCGTTTTCACTCTGTTACCGGCATTTGTGCAACGAGAGATAAACGCACATCTACACCTTCAATCTGGAAATGAGGCATAACAAACAGTTCGACACTATAAAATCCTGGATTCTCCGGTATTTCTTTTACAACGACCTTGCCATCACGAAGTGGGTGCGTTGCAACCAGTTCCGGTTCTGGATCATTCATTTTTGTTACAAGGGACTGAACCCAGTTATTCAGTTCATCCTCGAGCACCTGCCTGCTTTTGGTCGATCCAATATTCTCGCGTTGTAACACCTTAAGATAATGCGCAAGCCGCGAAACCAGGAATATATATGGCAATCGAGAGTTTATACGGCTGTTCGCAGTCGCTTCGGGTGTTGAATACTCAGCCGGCTTCTGCACGGAATTGGCAGAGAAAAAGCATGCAAAATCGCTGTTTTTATAATAGCTAAGCGGTATGAACCCAAGGTTTGAAAACTCAAGTTCACGTGTTTCCGGAATGATAATTTCCGTGGGTATTTTGCCCTGTAGACCACGCCCCGCATCGTACATGTGAATCGGCAGATTCTTGACCTTTCCACCCGATTCTGGGCCGCGAATATTCACACACCATCCATTTTCCTTAAAACTGTCTGCCATGTTTGCAGCAAATGCAAATGCGGAATTACCCCACAGGTATTTTTCTCCACCTTCTGATTGAACCTGTTCTTCATAATTGAAGGTTCTGACAGGGTTATTGTCACGTCCGTAAGGCAGACGCAGCAGGAAACGTGGCAGTGTCAGCCCGATATAACGAGAATCCTCCGATTCACGGAACGCCTTCCAGCGAATATATTCGGCACGATCCATATAAGTACTGAGATCATGCACTTTTGGAATTTCATCGATACTTTCTTTTCCGAAGAACTTCGTGCCGACAGATGCCAGAAACGGACAATGCGCCACTGACGCTACGCGCGATATTTCAGTGAGGAGCGCGATGTCCTGCGCTGAACTGTCAAACTCGTAGTTGGATACAATCGAGGTTACCGGCTCACCGCCTGGTGTGTCATATTCCTGTACATAAATATGTTTGTACAACCCGGATTGTGTGGTGTCCGGTGCCTCTTCAAAGTCCTCACGCATGTCTTCCTTGCTCACATCCAACAATTCCACTTTTGTATTGGATTTGAAATCGCAACGCTTAACCAGGTACTGTAATCCTAACCAGGTGGATTCGATCTCCTGAAAACTAGGGTGGTGCAGGACTTCATCCAGTTGCCGGCTCAGCGTTTCGTCGATTCTGGTGATATAACTGTCGAGAAGCGCCTTGTCGATTCGCTTGAATTTGCTGTCATTCTTTGACACCACATCAAGAAACACTTGCAGTGCAGCGGTAAGACGCTGATCAGCAGACACGTCGGCCATGGTCTTTAAATCACTGAATGCCGCATAATCGAGCGGATCAGAGACAGGATTTATTTCGACCAGATTACATAATCTTTCGTACACGCTCGTCTGTTCAACAACACTTTCTTCTGCAACTGCTACCTTTGCATTTTCCTGGATTGCCATTTTACTCTCCTCTGTTCTATAGCGTACGGCGTACTACTGTGCCGTCGTTAATCTGCCTCAGCCGCCATTTCTTCGGTTTCTTTTTCCACCGGTGCTAGTTTTTCCAATTCATTCTTCAACTCTTCGAGTTCCGGCTGGTTTTTAATGATATTCTCCAATTCCTTTCTGAACTTACCATTATCCAGAAGATTGGATTTCAAGTCCTTGAGCAGATTTCTCATGGCAAGCAGGTTATACAGTTCCGGTATTTGTTTTGCCACTTCTTCCGGGTGAAAGGACTTGAATTTTTCAAATTTCAGTTTGACCGCGATATCTCCTGCGTCTTCACTGATTACATTTTTAACCGTGTAATTGACCTCCGGAGCCAATTCAGTCAATACATTTTCCAGATTGTTATTATTGATATTGATGCGCTCCCGGTCAGCAACCCGTCCTTTTGTCTTGCCATTACTGAAATCACCCACGGCAAGCAATTTCAAGGGCAATTCCAGTTTTTTGCGCGCTCCACCCGTTTCCACATCAAGCGTGATATTGACACGTGATTTTGGTATTTCATTCTGAAAACTTTCAGCCATGATCTTCTCCTAAATTATCGACTTGGTATCCTTCTTGGTTCATAAATTAATCGAGGTTTTTACAAAACTGTCACCGCCTGTTGTATATCGAGACAACATATCTTTCTTGTCAATTCCTTGATTGTCGCGTCATACAACACTTTCTCATCTTCTGCGGCCGTCGCCATAACACTCATAACCGCTTTCTGATAATGTTTTGCCAACTGGATATGCAGATCCGAGTCCCAGTAACCCAGATTGTATTCATCCGCATTTCTTGAAAGTTCCTCAAAAACAGGTAGTGCAATATCCGCCCTCTCGTTTTCCGCACAGATTATCGCCATCGCCAACTTCATCTTGAACTGCTGGCTGTTTGTATAAGCGCTATAGGACACAAACTCCGCTAACGCCTCCTGCAAACTGGATTCCTGTGCTTTTTTTCTGGCCAGACTGATTACTTCTTCGAGTTTGTCATCCAGTTTTTGCTGAATGCCTGCAACGAATCCGTTCTGCCTGTTTTCATCAATCCAGAAAAGTGTGGAAGACTCCGCAAATGGTGTCCCATCATCAAACACAAGTTCTTGCACACCCTTAACTCTGTCGACAAATGAAACGGTTTGCTGTGATATGTAACTGGCAAGTGCTTCTTGTTTCATTCCAACGGCTGCCTGATAAGCGTACCACTGCAAATCAAGAAAATAATTCCCGCCGGGCTCAAACATCATGTTTTCGCACGACCGTAAAACGGCCTCATAATCAGAATTGTCGAGATGTTGCTTGATTTCAGCCACACCTCCTTTTCTTGGCGCTGGTATTCTGGTTTTACCGTTATCATTCGGCGGATATACAGCACCTCCCCATTTCACCGCCCTGGTGATACCGGCGGCACGCAGGTATTCTTTTTTTTCAAAAAGGTAGGTTATCAGTGTTTTTGTATGATTGATTAGGTCTTTTTCAGACTCAATGGACGTTTTGATTGTTTCTTTTCCTTGCAGCCGTCCTTCCGCCCGTTTTCTGGTTTCTGCATCATCGCCTGTTTTTATTTCCTGAACTTTTTCGGCTTCGTCTTTCGATGCTTTTACCGGTTTTTTCTTTTCTGCCGCACTCTTGAGATGCTTGTCCAGTATCGTGAGTTTCGGCACATCCCCATCTTCTATCTTCTCAGCTATCGTATCGTTGAAAGCTGCCACCATATCGATGAGCTCGACTATTTCCGAATAATTCGCACTATCGCTGGCCTGCCTCACGTATGTGAGCAATTTCTCATTATTCAACCATTTTAAGGCATTGCGTTTTGCCGATTCTTTTTTGGGGTAGGCACTGTCATGGAATTCCTCGATAAGTTTTTTGTATACCAGGATGCTTTCCAGCGCACCCGCCATGCCAGTCACATAAGCCGATGCCAGCACATAATAACCGGCAACACGATAATCCTTTCCTTCCTCGCTCAGGATTTTCCTGCCTAAATCCACGACCGAATTATAATCATTGTCCGAAAGCTTATCGATTTCCTGTTTGATTTTGACAAAGGAGTCCCCATAGCGTGGATCCTCCCCCTCCGGCTTGTCGGCAAACGGTTGGATTAATTCCTTTACAGAATCGGGTAGACTGTTCGCAGTTGACGCCTCAACAGGAGGCTCAGCTTGATCTGCAGAATCATGTGGTTGAACATTTTCTGTGGCATTAACACTCATTACTGCACAACCTCACGTTGCCGCCATTGTTGCAGCGCATCCAACATGGTCATACTTTCGTTGGCGATGATATGTTGCATCTTGCTGTAATCATGGTTTTCCTTTTCCATTTCCGAGATTACATCATAGACCGAACCATCTTTCTTGTTCGGTTCAATCAATTGTGAAAAATAGGATGCGGATATCTGTTTAAAGAACACGGTCAATTTCGAGGAATTTCCAATCGATGGCATATTCCAGAAATAATGACTTCGCCATGTCCTGCCACCCAATACCGATTCACATAACTGTAACCAAAATACGACGTATGTCAGATTATGCGCCTTTCCTGGCAACGGGAATCTCACCCCCCAATGAACCCGCTGGGGGGAACGGCGCGCAACAGATTGAAGGGCGCACATAATAGTTCTTACAAACGAGGATCTCGTTTTCAGGTCCGCGCCTGGCAATATTTCCTCCCAAAACTCCTTCATCGTCACGTTTTTCAGCAGGTGCATTTCCAAATCAATCAATTCTCTTTTGTTTTTATTGTTCAATGTTGGTTCCAATGCATCAATCTTTGCCGTCAGGTCGGAAACGCAATCCTGCGTCCAGTCCCGGTTAATCACCTGATTGACACTGGACAAAAACTCATGATACGCGAGCGGCATCAATGCCTGTGCCTCCTTGAAAAATTTCGTATCAGTCGCCGAAAAAACGGAAAACGGGTAGCTTCTGCCAATTTTGTCAGAACTTGGTTTTATCACCCCAACAACGGCATGTTCATCACCAGCGCCGGTAAAAACAAAATTGTGCAAAGGCGCTTGATTGAATTGTTCTTTCCAGTTTTCGCTATAGCGCCTGTTCATCAAGGTAACGCCATCCAGTATCCAGTTGTCCAGCGCAACGATTTCCCTGAGTTTCAGATTGTGTTTGATAAATTCCGAATGCAGTGGCATTTTGCCGGTGCAGCCTATGACATCACGCGATTTTGTTACGGAAACCGCTTTTGCCTCCCTGTTCAAGAAATTAAACATTATTCGCTCCGTCGCGCTATTTTTGTTCCCGAATTTTCTTTATGATTTATTTTTTCCGGCAGGCGGAAGCCGTTGAGCAAGCCGGGCTTGAATAAATTATTGTGCCGGTCAGCCTTTAATCTGAAACTGACATTAATCGGCTTTCCATTAACCGATTCTATCTTCCAGGTGCTCAAATACTGGGTTCCTCGTTCTTTTACCATTTTTGCCTTTCTGAACACGTGGAACAAACCCCAAATACCGTCCGATTTGATTTCCCCCCGAACATTATTTCTGTCGGAGACACCGATTATTCTTGCTCCAGTACGCTCCTTGTTTCCCGGCCAATCGAACTTCCTCCATTCCTGTGGTTCATTCCTGTAACGGTACATCTGTCCATTCGATTCGAGCAAAACCTCGCTTAAACCGCTTGTCGGCACCGGATAGAGGTAAAAGACGACATTCGGATCATCGCTGTTTCTCCTAAACAAGCCCTTTGTGATATTTTTGGCGCGCTTGAGTGCGGCCAGGTATTCCTTGCTGAAGCCCGGCCCGATATCCAGCCATTTTCTCTCGATCCAGACACTGCGTCGTTTCACCAGATACGTGGATAAATGGTTATCAATAAATGACCACAATATTCCATCACGAGGCCGGAAAAATTCAGTAACATCGTCGAGCGCCGCATCCGGCCCGTTGCGTGAGAATGGAAAACGGCCACGAATGCGTTCATCGTATTCTCTGACCACCATGTTTTGCCATTTTTGCTGAACATCCTGCATGGCAGTAGTCAGAACAGCCTGCCATGAGTTTTTGATGGCGGAAATCAGCAACGGTTCGATTGAGCGCCTGGTGCGCACGTCTGTTCCATTCAAAAGCCCGGTAGTCGTTACCCAGCTCTTGTACATTTCCGTTCCACCCCCACTCCCACTCAACATATTGGTCGCAAAAATTTCGGCATCGCGTGGTAATTCACTGGAAGCGCGCAGTCTCTCCAGTTCGCTTTGCAAGGTTGACAGTGAGAGGAGATACTGGTTTATCAGTTCGCTTACCTGATGTTTTTCTGCCGGCCGGGTGAATCGGCGCAGATCATTAAAATGCGTATCCAGTTCCTTTATCAGTGCCGTTGTGGTCAGGATAGTGTTGTCGCGCCTGTTTGGCCGCCCGTCCTTCCACTCTACCTCCGTCAGATTTATGTTTTCGTTTACGATGCTCAATATTTCCGCTATCGGTCCGTCAGGTCTGGAAATCAACAATAATTTGTTGGCGGCATCACTCACTGAATTGAATTTTTTTATGCGTAACGCGGCGAGAAATTCAAACCATGTGTTTACGTATTCATCAAAATACAGTTTTCGTATCTGCTGTTCCAGTTGATTGAACAGCCTGACATCGATGCCCTCATTGCTTGAGGTATTTTCCGAATCCTGTGCCAAGATCACTTTTTCTGTTCCCAGCACCCAGTCACCACGACTCGCCGAATTCACGACGGTTTTAATTTCGCGTGATACATAGTTCTCCCAGCCAACCCTGGTAAACACGACCGGAAGCTTGTAATTCGATGCGACAAAACTGCTTCCCCTGCCCTTGAGCAAATCCCTGATATTTTTGTGCTTGAGGATCGCCTTTCCCTTGTTTCTCAGTTGCGCATAGAGCAAATCCGCATTTGGAGGAGTACGTAAAATATTTCTTGCCGTCTCAACCAGCGAGTCGTTGATATGCCACACCTCAGCCACACGCGAATCACTGGACGGCAACTGGATATTTCTCAGATAAAGGGAAATCATTCCCTTGATGTGCTCCGGCGGAATTTTGTCTATCTTTTGTCTGGAAAGGCTGTTGTCACTCGGTGCCATTACCGCCTTCCAGCTTGCATATAGCAGTGGCAGCGCCTCCTCGGCAACGATACGTTGAGGCATACCAATCATCAAATAAACTTTTAACGCATCGTAATAATCCTGTCGCAGTTTTGCTGCCTCGTCTTCCTTGTCCACCTTGTCCCATCTTTGCGAGTAATCCCTCATACTGGTTTCGAGCAGCAATGCAACCGGTTTCAGGAAGTTTTCTTTCATCGAGGATATGATTAACTTCTCAATAGGCGCCAGTTGTTCATCTGCGCGGAAAACACCCAGACGCAGATACCAGGGCTTGTCCTTTGTATATTCTTTTACCTTGACATAGTGCGCATAGATATTCGCCAACGCTACGTATTTTTCTGCCGATGATGCGCGATCATTGGAGACTATATCCCGCATCTCCTCAACGACCGATACGCCTTTGTTCAATAACAGGGTATTGTTCGTGAATGTAGCGCTTAACAGCAAAACACTTATCACCACGACAGAAACACCGGTTAAAATCGCCGCTGATTTTGCCCAGTTGGTTATTATGGTGTTTTTCTTGTTCTTTCCTATGTTCCCGGATAATTTGAAGACGACATCGCGCAACAATCTGTTGATAAAATAGCTTTTTTCTTCCTTTCGGATCTCGGCGTTTTCCTTTTCAACATAACCAAACGCCTGGCGCAAATTACCCACCACCCGCTGCAAGGGCAATCCTTCCTGGGTTCCACTCGTGAAATACACTCCCTTGAAATTTGGATTTTCCTGGTATGGATTTTCTTTAAAGAGGAGACTGATGAATTCGATCAGTTTTTCGGATGCAGCCTGAAACTGTGACGGGAAATCATAAATTTCAGATTTGATTTCGTGTTTTCTCTGCATTGCGAGCTTTCGCAAGCGTAATTCACACAGCTTTTTATAAAGGTCGTCGAGTTTATCCGCTATGATCCCGGCTGCATCGTCATCCTGTTTGAATTCGGTGATAAACGTGCCCCATACCTGATTGCGCTCGTTTTCGCTCAGATCACCAAAATATGACTGGAAGCCTTTCAACAGGTCGGCCTTTGTGAAAATAATATAAATCGGGAAAAGAAAACCGAGATTGCTGATCAATTCCTCAATTCTTTCCCGTATCACCTTCACGTGCCATTCGAGCACGTCTTCATCCGCGGTAAGAATATCGGAAATGCTTATTGCAACGATAATTCCGTTAATCGGCATACGCCGCCGGTATTTTTTCAGCAGAGATAAAAACGCAACCCATTCGTCGTGGCCGTTCTCCTCTGTGGTATACCGTCCTGCGGTATCAAGAATCACCGCTTCGTCAGAAAACCACCAGTCGCAATTCCTGGTGCCACCAAACCCCTTGATATCGATATCGTCAGAGTGTGAATACGGGAAATGCAGCCCGGAATTACGCAAGAGTGTGCTTTTCCCTGCTGCTGAAGGTCCGATGATCATATACCACGGTAATGCGTACAGCGCACTGCTGCCGCGGTACTTTACCCCCAGGCCGGAGGTCTTCAGTGCCGAAACCGCCTCGTCCATTTTTTCCTGTAACGCCTTGATCTCGGCCAGCTTGGATTCGTCCTCCCCCTCTTGCGACTGAAGTTCTTTCTTAAAATTTTTCCCTCTGCGTCTTGCAATCAACCACTTTACACCCCAATAGACGCAGACCAAAGCAACGATAGCAAGAATAATTGCAAGCCTGACCGCAACGGACCTGATGCCAAGATAGGGTCCGCCAAACCAGATGAGCGCCAAAAACACCATGAAGCCAATCGCTGCACTGCCGGCTTTCGACAAAAGGTACTGTTTGACAATATTCAATATTTGATACATTTCACAGCCCCATATCGTTTGCGATCTGTTTTTGCGTGTTTGGAGCAATTTCACTTGACAAGGAAAGAATCTCACTGACCGTTGAGTCGGCTATGTTGTCGATGGCAACGGAATATCCAAGAAAAGTGAAAAAGACAATTCCGGTAGTCACCACACCGATCACCCAAAAGGGTACTTCACGGCGCGCCTTGTCGAACAAGGTTTCTCTTGGCAATCCTTGCGGCGACAGTTTCGTGCTGCTTACCCCATGGTAACCGTCTATTTGACTCTGCAAATCAACCTGGAGCGCCATCAGTTGTTCCAGGCCACGCATGCGATAAACACCCTCAAAGCCGAGCTGCAGACAAACGTAATAAAGTTCAAGCAAATCAAGATTTTTCTCGCCACCTTGCCTCAGCTGGGCAAGGTGCTCAAAAAATCCCTCCCCGGCAAGGTGTTCACCAAAAAACTCCAGTTGCAATGGCCTGCTCATCCAGTCCAGCCGTCCCGGCCAGTCCGAACTAAGCACGACTTCGTCGATGTATGCTGAGATTGCATATTTTGCTTCACGCACTATTTGCGAGGTCAGTTGCTTTTCAAACGCCATTCTTTCGAGCTCATCGAATGCGGCAAGGATTTGTTCGCGATAGTTTTCGGCGATTGCACCTCCCCTGTCGCTCTCCTTGAACGGCGCCACCAGTGCAAACAGCGATGAACAGCATTCAAGTACCGGGTTTGTTTTTTTTGTAACTTCCATATCTCAATCCTGAATACTCAGTATTTCCAGTTTTACATTGGAAAAATCCCGTGACAAAAACACGCCAAGCGTTCTTTCTTCGACAACCGCATCCCAGAATTCTCCGCGCGGTTCAAGTTTGAAATATTCGTACCCGCTTTTTATTGGCAGATTGCTTGGCGGACGCTGTGTATGGACGATTCGTATCCCCGGTAATGCAGATGCAACGATCATCTCAACATCTTTTCGTGCCCCTGCTTTCACCATTTTTTCAAAATGCGTAACCCAACTGGGGTCGTCGCTATCCGACAAAACCGCCAGATAAAAACAGGAACTTTCCAGTAGAGTGCTGTCGATATTGTCCAGCGAATACAGCGCATCTGCCTCCTTGACCAGTTTCAGGGCCTCGAGTTTTGATGGCATGGCAACATCGAGCAAGGCACGCAATTGCTGTTCTATGCCTGAAAAGATTTCACGCAGATTGCCATGCTCATATGTTTTTACATCATGCACATCGACATCAAAACTGAATGGACACAGGCTTCCGATTATCCTCACCAGAAATTTATAGACATTCTCAGGATGCAGATCGGAATTCTTGCGGTAGTGTTGCAGAAGCGGCAACGCCCCGCTTAGTGTCTGCAAGATTAAAAAGTTTGTTATATCGTTATGGCCAAATCCTGCTGCACTCGCGCTGTGTTGCATGCGTCGTTCATTCAATATTCTTACTTTGGCACTGAATAACTCAATAATCCTCAGTAACATGGCATTCAGATATTTCGAGACGCCGATCCTTGTGATTGGTGGCACATAATCCTCGACGAGTGAGAACCTTCCGTCCCCTTCATTTACCACCTCTGCCAACTTGATCCAGGTAAAATTTTCCCTGGACTCATCACCGCGAAGCAGAATGATATTCGGCCGACCAAGCATAACCTCTCTCTCCCTGGTCGGATCATTGTCGTCGGAGACAATCAGGTAGTCGGCATTCCAAGAACAAATCCTGCCATAATCCTGGTATCCGTTAATGCCACTTGCAGCATGATTAACCGGCAAACAAAGGAATATCTCGACCTTCTCCGTAATACCGCCCTCGAGTTCAAGACTTAACTGTTCATCTTCCGCTGCGTCATAATTTATCAGCCTGCCGTCCTGAAAAATTGCCTGAAGGCTCTTGATGCGAAACTGGGCATTTTCCAGCGCTTCTTCATCTATGTTCAGAGAAACCAGGCCCCATGCCAATGGCGAAATACTACGCACCTGCAGATTCCGGTAGTTTTCATGGTACTTGTCCCACATCTGGAAATGTTGCTGCCCGAGAAACATTCCTTCTGCCCAGATAACCTTGCGCAAGGGTTGCATTTGAACTCTCCCTGGTTACATCAATCAACTAGTTACTGACTTTAAGCGTGTTGCCAACGAGTTTTACACTCAGACTGCTTGAAAAGCGCATTCCCCAGAAACCTGTCGAGATTTCATGAATATCACGCCATTTTTTCTCTACAGGATTGCGAAAAATGGCGACCACGCCAACATATTTCGCCTGATCGTGTTTATCCACTTCGATCCTTTCCTGATCGGACGGATTGATGATTACTTCCTTACTGGTCAACAGGCTGTCACCCAGGACCGACATATCGTTTTTCCAGATATCACTGAAATTGGCATTTTCAAACTGGGATTTTTCAGACAGCTGGTAAATCCTGACGACAACGGGAAGCGGTTTGTTTTCATGGTTCATGTTCAGTGTCGCATTGGACGACAATGACACATCAACAACCGGCCCGCCGCAGGCAGCCAGCAATGCACACACAGATGCAATCGCAAGTTTTCTGGTACTGTTCATCAGATTCATTGTTCCACACTCCCACTCTCTGATTTGACTTCTACAGTTCTCTTGACTGATTCACGAATCTTTATGTAGTTGCTCAGGAAACCGGGCATGACCAGTTCCTGGTAACGGATATTCCCGTTTTCCATGTATTCGCGTATTTTGGATTTATACTGCTGCCAGTTATGAACGCTGTATATCAACTTGTCAGCGTTATTGCCGGCTACTTTTTCAGGGGTAAGTTTCTCAAGTGTGCTGCTCACCACATCATCCAGGACACTGACAAGTGCCAGCTGATGCATAAGCAAATCTTCTATAAGCGGTTCAATATGCTGAACACCCTCGTCCCCGGAAAGGAACCAATCGGTTATAACTTCTTTGGATGTTCTGCCTTCGAGATGTTCGCAGGAATTCCGGAATACGCGATGCAGGGATAATCCAAACTCGTCTGCAAATTGCCGTTGGCCGTCAACGAGTCTGGTAAGACCGTTGACGACGGTTTTCGCAAGCTGTTTGGTAGTGCGTTTAGTGGATGACGCCTCACGAGCAGGATTGTTTTGATCATCAATCACCCGAATCCCGGGCAAAGGCATCACGACATTTTGTTCCTGTTCCATTACATCCCCTTGCAATTCCATAAATTCCAGCACCGCTTTCATCCTGTTCCAAGTCCGTGCGTATGCTGGAGGACTGCCAAGGCTTTCGCCTCGTTTTTATTAATTTATTAATTCAACCTGAATGTTTTTTTTACAAGCCATACTCAGGTGGTGGACATTTTTCCTTAAGCGTTAACAAATTTCAATAACGATATTTCTGAAAATGATGTAAGACAATTCTGACAAAACATATTTTAAATTAAATCTAAATCATCCAAGACACACATGCTTTCTTTTGACCTAATGGTATTTAAATCACGTTATTACATAATCTTTTTAATATTTTTCTTGTAATTTTTTACAGCACTTGATAACGATAAAATCTTTCTTACCAGCCGCAAAAACCGATAATATCGCTAAAACATCATTTTCCCGTTTTGTTAACTGCGTCACATTTTCACAACTGCTTTAAACACGAAAGGTAAACGGCACGCTGTTGCATTCGAATGTTTTCACGCAAAACAAAATCCCGCCCGAAAAAATTTTTTCTTGAAATCATGCGCCACACATTTTACGCTCTGTTTTTTTCAAACCATCCAGGGGTATGGAAACACCAATGGAACCGCACAACGGATTGTCCGAACTACCCGCCAACCGCACCCGCATCCGTCTCAGCCTGAACGGTCAACCTCTCCCGGTGATCGGCCTCTTTGGCACCGAAGCCATTTCCGCCGCGTTTCATTTTGAACTTCAAGTACTGCTGCAAAAAAGCATTTCCCTAACCAAGCTGATTGGCGCAAACGCCCAACTGGAACTCATTGCGCAGGACAACTCCCGCCGTCTGCTTGCCGGCCTGATCACCGCGGCAGCGGAAGACGGCAGCCATGACGATGGACGCCTGCTCATCAAACTGACGCTTGCCTCTCGCCTGAGCCTGTTACGTCACCAGACAGACTGGCGCGTGCTGCTCAACCTCAGCATCCCCGAGATCATTCGGGTCACCTTGCAGCGTCATGGTTTTTCCGCCCAACAGATCCGCTTCGCCCTCAGCCAGCATCATCCCGCCCAGCCCTTCACCCTGCAGGCCGGTGAAACCGATTTTGATTTCATCCTGCGCCTCGCCGCCCGTGACGGTTTGTTCTTCTGGTCTGAGGAGGAAGAAGGGCGGGAAGTAGTGGTGTTCGCCGATCACAACAGTCACTGTCCCTATCTCGACGGTGGCGTGGTGGAATACCGGCCCCCCGACGGGCTGCCCACCCTCACACCCGGCAAGACGCATCTTGGCCTGCACCGCATGCAGATCACGGCAAACTGGATCAGCGAACGTTACCAGCTTCATGATCAATGGGAGGAAACTCCCGCCGTCCGGCTTACCGCCCGGGCCGACCGCACCGACGCGGCGCGCACCCGGCAAAACATCTTCGGTCCCGGCACCCGCAGCATCGAACAAACCGAAACCCTCGCACGGCGCCTGGCGGAACGCGGCAACGTCGAAGCCTGGCACATGCACGTGGCGGGAAACCTCTCACGCATGGCGACCGCTCATCTCTTCAGCCTGGACGCCAGCCGGTTCGATCCGCGGCAAAGCGGCGACATGCTGATCACCGCGCTCACCCACCATGCCCGGCAGGGCGCAGGCGAACACGTCGGCGGGGAAGACACCGCCTACCGCTGCGAAGCGATCTTGATCAAACGCGAAACCCCTTACCGCTCCGCCCGTCCCCCCCTGCCCGAGCTGCCCCACTCCGCCGCCCACGCCGTCGCCCAGGCCGCGCGCGGCGCCGCGGCCGCCGACCGCATGGCCGC
>JALVOC010000006.1:90428-220423 GCA_027032075.1 Chromatiales bacterium
CCCCTGCCCGAGCTGCCCCTGACCTTTACCGCGCGGATCGAATCCGACGGCCACTATGCCCGGCTCGATGAACAGGGCCGCTACCGCTTGCGCACCCACTTTGACCGCAGCGGAAAAACAAACACCCAGGCCAGCCCGCCGCTGCGAAAACTCCAACCGCTCGGCGGTCCGCCCCGGGAGGCTTCCCGCGTCGGCTTCCATTTTCCCCTGCGGGCCGGAACGGAAATCCTTCTCAGTTGCCTCAACAACGATCCCGATCGCCCGATGATCGTCGGCAGTCTGCCCAACGCCGACACCCCCGGTCCCGTCACCGCCCGCAACAAACCGCAGAACATCCTGCGCACCGCGGCCGGCAACGAACTGCGTATGGACGACACACAGGAGAGAGAAGCCGTCACCCTGCAGACCTTCAACGGCCACAACATGCTGCACCTCGACCTCAATGCCATGGGCCATAAAATCCGCCTTGCCTCCGAACACGGCACCATGCAGCTTTTCGCCAGGGAAGTGATCAAACTCCACTGCGGCGGCACCCTCACCGAACGGGTGGGCGACACGCGCACCCAACTTGTCGAAAACGCCCACCGCACCGAGACAAAACAGGCCGACATCCACCACCAGGCCAACACCGACATCCGCCACACCGCCCACGACACCCTCCGGCTCCACACCGGCAACAACACCGAGTTCAAAAGCGGCCAACACCTGCGGATCAAGGTGCGCAACAACGCCCGCCTCACCCTCCAGGGCAGCCAGGGCATGATACTGAGCGTCAAGGGCGGCGAGCTCACCCTGCAGGCCGCCAACGACATCCGCATCACCGGCAAGGGCGGCGGCGACATCACTTTTGAAGTCGCTCACGGCATCCCTGCCTCCCGCGACACTCGGCCATCCATGGCCAGCGCAAGTGGCGCCGGCTTCAAAATCGATCCCGCCGGCAACGTCCACCTGTGGGGCCAGAACGTCCAACTCGGCGGCGATGGCGGCGTCTCCTTCGGCGGGCCGGTGAACTGGAACATCGGCAGCCCCGTGATACCGGCCGCGGCACCGGTCAGCGCCCCGCTGGCCCTCACCCCCCTTCCCAGCCTGGATGAACACGGCACCGAGGTGGCGGAAGAAAACGCAGCCACTCTCGAACTGGAATACGCCTACCAGGACGGGGCACCCGTGGTGGGCGCCCCCTTTGAAGTCACCTTCGCCGACGGCCAGCGTGTGCAGGGCACTCTCGACAATGCCGGTCATGCCGCCCTGCAGGCCCCGGTTGCCGGCCCCGTAGATATCACCCTCGGCGAAGACGCCCGCGACTGGACCCCAAACGAACCGCCGGAAAGCAAGGCCGCCAATCCCCACCAGCAGACCACCCTGGATCGGCGCGGTGCCGACACCCTCGTGGCCCGCATGGAAAAAGACACCGCCCTGCGCCAGCTTGCGGAGGAGAACGACCCCGGTATAGCCACCTGGATCTGGGGCGTCCTGCAGGGCGACTTCAACGAAAATCCCACCACCACCCAGACCGTGGTGGCCTCGGTGATCACCATGATCCCCGTCATCGATCAGGTGGCGGATGCGCGGGATATCCTGGCCAACGTCATCACCCTCTCCGAGGAGGAAGGGCGCGAAGATCCGATGAACTGGATCTTTCTGGTGATCACCCTCATCGGTCTTTTCCCGGTGGTGGGCTCCGCCCTCAAAGGCGTGTTCAAGATCATTATCAAAAACCTGGATACCGGCCTGGACACGGTGCTCGCCCTGCTGCGCAAGCTGGGAAAAGGCGACCCGCTCAGGCTGCTGCGGCAATTCGACTGGGCGGGACGGCGCACCGAAATCCGCCGGCTGTTCGATGACGCACTGGCCCGGTTGCAGCATACCGTCACCGCCCTGCGGGAATCGAAGACCATCCGCCTTCTTGCCGGAGAGCAGACCCTCGAACAACTGGCCCGCATCAGCCGCCAGCTCGACGCCATCCGCGAAGCCGGCCAGAAAAAGGTGGATGAGGCCATCGACCTGCTCAAGGCCAGGGTGGATGCCGTATTGCACAAGGCCGAACCAAAACGCCGCGCCAGAGCCGAAACCGGCGACACCACCCGCATCCGGACCCACGAACTGGACCTCCCCTACGAGCCCCACCCCCGAGCCATAGCCAACGGACCCAAGGTCGAGGGCGCCCCCATCTACAAGCGGGTACACAAGGACGGCGACGTCGACAACAATGACGCCTATACCCTCATGCCCGACGGCAAGCCGATGGGCGCGGAGAGGGGGAAGATGCCGACAGAACTGGAAGGGATGTATCGGTTGCCACCCAACCACGACGAATACGTCAGGAAGGGCTGGCCTTCACTGGAGCGGACGAACGGACAGGGCGAAGTTGTAACGGAATATCAGAACTTCCTCAATGCCGAGCCTGTCAGCATCCCGGCGGGTACGAAAATCTACCGTGTTGTGGACGAGGTGGCGGAAAATGATGGCGGTTGGTGGGCGTTTGAGTTGCCAAAGAACAAGACAGAGTGGCGTCGGGACTATGCCGTGAAGGATGGATGGAATGACGATGGATATTATGCGGAGTATGTTGTGCCAGAGGGTGGTCTCAAGGCATGGTCGGGGAAGGCGGCAGGCCAGGAATATCGTGAATATGATGGGAGTGAGTTCTACTTGCCGGGTGGTAAGGAGCAAATTTATATCGAGGCGGGAAGTATCGAACCGTCTAGTCCGAAACTAACTAATTGGCCGGAGCCGTAGCGATGACGCCGGAGCTTAGAAAGAAACTTCTTGAGCGCATGTTCTCGAGCAAGGAATATTACCTTCGTATGATGGATTATTATGCCAAGGCGTTGGAGGGGGCGCAGGAGGCGCTTGCTTGGTTTGATGAAAACATGCCGACCACTGATGAGCATGCACTAAAGACTGCAAATGCATGGCGAAACCGGGCGCTACCAAACATGATGGGGTATTTGAAGGGAAAAGACGAGGATATTGAGCAATATGATCGGGGTGAATTGGGATATATGCGGGGAACAGCACACAATATCATGACGCTGGATCGCAATCTTGATCATGTGGGTGACAAATGGTGGGATTATGTTCCACAGGAGATCGCTTTCAAATATGGAAAAAACATGACAAAGGCCAAGAAAATGGCTTCGAATATTTATAGAACACTAGGGGGGGGGTTTGCTGCTCGTCCAGAAACAATAACCGATGAGCAAGTCACCGGCCCCATCGACGAACAGGAACTACTGAAATACCTCAAGCCGGGCGAGACTGTTTGAAGGCGTATGACAAAAATGTTCCAGTCAGTGCTGGTCTGGAATCGTAATGAAACCCGAGTTGAAGAAAAGGCTGCTGGAACGAATGTTTTCCAGTCCGGATTATATTGAAGAATTTGTTGGTTACCTGGAAAAGGCTGTTGAGGGATTGCATGAATCGCTCGATTGGTTTGAAAGTAATCCTCCTTCAGATGTAGATTGGAAAAACTGGCATATTTCGGACAAACCCGAGGGCTGGCGGATTAAGGCTGTGCCGAACTTTGAACGCATGTTGCGTTCTGCGAAAAAAGGTCTTGAGAATGCAAGAAAGGGAGATTATCAAGTCATCGAAGGGTTAACGGGTAGCATGTTGGCCCTCTCCCGCGACATGGACGTCCTTGGTGACAAGTGGATGGATTATGTACCCAAGGACATTGTGTACAAGTTTGGGGAGAATTTGAGCGTTGCGGATCAAATGGCTTCGAATATCTGGCGTACAGTTGGAGACTACTGGAAAACACCCGAATCTATCCTCAAAGAAAATATTACCGGCCCCATCGACGAACAGGAACTGCTGAAATACCTCAAACCCGATGAGGAGCGGGAGAAGATATTCTGAGGGTACTATTTGACGATACGTATTGGTTCAGGCGGGATCTTACACGAAACCTCATGTTTGAAATATGAATCAAGTCAGGAGCCGTTCACCCCTGGATAATCCAGCCAACCACGCTCGTTGATATTGCAGTTTTTTGCGTTTTTCCATTATCTCGCGTATACGTACCCTTACCTGGGTCAAGGGCATCAGGCTGGATGGATGGATTTTTTCGCAATGAAGCAGGTGCATACCGAGTTCGCTTTCCAGTGGGCCGCTGATTCCGCCTTCTTCAAGTTCAAAAAGCGCCTGGTCCAATTCGGGATAGAGTTTTCCTTTCGGCAGACGCCCGAGTTTTCCGCCTTCCATTGCGGACGGACATTCGGAATACTGGCGCGCCAGCTCTGCAAAACATGTTGGTTCTTTTTGCAGCAGTTTTTCTATTTCCTTGATCCGCGAAATCACGGCGTTGCGTTTGTTTTCCGGGAATTGCGGATTGATTGTAATCAGAATATGGCGTGCCGTCCTCGTTTCCGGTTTTGTAAACCGTTCCCGATGCGCTTCATAAAACAGATCGATATCCAGTTCACTGACTTCTGCATGTTCTGCACCAACGCGTTCCATCACTGCATCAAAGCGTAATTCTCTTTGCAGGGCGTGACGCAATACCTCTGTAGTCAAATGATTGGCATGCAGGTCTTCCTGAAATTCATCCCAATCCGGATAGCGTTTGGCCACCTGGTTAACGGCAGCATCGATATGCTGTTGCGGCACGACCACCTCCCGCGCTTCGGCTGAAGCCAAAACCCGTGTTTCCAGTTTAAATGTCGCTTCCGCCTGCTTGTGGGCCTGCTTGACTTGCAGCGGATTTAGCTGCAAGGGTGTTTTGCCGAATTGTTCCAAAGCGCTGCGCAGCAGATGATAGTTGTATACCGTTCCTGCCACCAGGCGATTATCGGCTACACTCGTCATGCCCCGCTCTTCTCCTCCGCGGACAGCAATACTGACTCAGGTACTTGCAAGGTCCGCCCGGAAAAGCGCACATGGTATGCAAAGCCGTCGTTTGCATCATGGATCACTTTGACCACTTCCCCGCCACCACCTGCTTCTACCGTTATCTTGCCATTTATACTCAACGGTATTTTACTCACCACTTTCTCACGGAATTCAAAACGGCTGGGTGTCCACGGTGCGTCTTCCGGCTGGAGTTCTGTTTCGCGACAACCCACAACACGATTTTGCTCCAAAAAGTGGACCGAGTAGATGATCTGATCCTGCAGGAATGTGCCAATATTTTGCACATAGCCAACGCTGCCACGGCTTACCAGCAAATTCCCGGTATTTTCTCCTGGATACGTGCCGTCATTTCGAATGTTGCGGATAACCCGGACAGCTTCGCCAAAATCGAATCGTGGTCGCATTGTTATATTCCGTTTTTATCGGCTCATGATTTCATTAAGGGGTATAAAAACCGTTTGTGTTTCATCTGTCCTGAACACTTTAAATACCTTTTCCGTCCTCGCGTCAGAATTTACAAAATCCTGGTACGCTTCACGCAAAAGCTTTTGGTATTTCCGGTATTTTCCTTTTTCATCTGCAGGGATTGTTTCGCCGGCGATATAGTCATGGAAACGTTGCAAAATATGCAGGCGGTTAACCTGCACCACATGCGGGTCATACTCTACCCTGAAATAATCCAGAAATTCCTCTGCGCTCGTCAATTCGCCCATTTCAAGTTCCGGTTTACCGCCACACATTGCCACTCTCCTGCGATTAAGCATGTTTAAAAAACCGATCGTCGTCCAACTATCGTTGCGCCACCTCAGGTAACAGTGGCTCGGCTACCTGCAAATCTGCTTTATGCTCCTGTCTGGCATTACAGGTTTCACACTTTTCGGTATTCCGAATGCCTGCTCGGGACTCCAGTTCACAAACTCTTGCCAAGAGGGTATTGATGACACCTGCAAGCGGATCGGGATTAAGATCGATAACATGTGGATGGCGCCTGGCAATTTTTCCCGCCGTTACGACTTTAGCGGGAATACCAACCACGGTGCGATGATCCGGCACATCATGGATCACCACGGAATTCGCACCCACCTTGGCGCCGGCGCCAATCGTAACCAGACCGAGTATCTTGGCGCCCGCACCTATCACCACACCGTTATGCACAGTTGGGTGCCGTTTCCCCTTGCTCCAGGATGTCCCACCGAGGGTGACACCATGATACAGGGTAACATCGTCACCGATCTCGGCTGTTTCACCAATCACCACACCTGCGCCATGATCAATAAAAAACCGCTTACCGATTTTGGCAGCGGGATGAATTTCAATATTGGTCCAGATACGTGCGAGATATGAAAGGAGGCGCGCCGCATACAACCAGCCACTGCTCCATAGCCGATGCGCGACACGATATACAAGAATGGCGTGGACACCTGGATATGTCGTTAACACTTCGAAACGATTACGTGCGGCCGGATCACGCGGAAAAACACAGGCGATATCCGCACGCAATTGAGCCAGCAGTCCCATTGATTTCGTTGTCCTCTTCGAACTACGCATTGACTTGCAATTCCCGGTAAAAACGGTGCAAATCAATCTTTTGCGGCGGGCGTTTGTGGTGAGTGACAAATTCACGCAGACGCTCAAGAATATTGGCAGCCTGCCGCCGATTGATTGGCAAACCCAGATTCTGGTAGGCGCTGATCACAGCATGGGTACCGGAATGTTTTCCAAGTACCAGTTGGTGCCGCCGGCCCACTTCCGCAGGATCCACACCCTGATAATTCAGGGGATCCTTGAGCAGGCCGTCCACATGAATACCCGCCTCGTGGGTAAACGCACCGTCCCCCACCAAGCTCTTTTGCCAATCAACGGGGCGGCCCGAGGCAGTTGCCACTTTTTTCGAAAGCGCCGCAAAATTACGCAGATCAATGCCAGTTTGTAAGTGATAAAGGTGTTTGAGCCCCATCACGACTTCCTCCAGCGGAGCATTGCCGGCACGTTCGCCCAGACCATGCACGGTGGTGTTAACATGCGTCGCACCCGCCCTCACTGCTGCGATGGTGTTTGCCGTGGCCAGACCAAGATCATCATGGGCATGCATTTCAAGTTCCAGATCCACAATACGGCGTAGAAAACGGAAATGCTCAAACACAGCGAAGGGTTCCATAATGCCAACAGTATCGGCAAAGCGGAACCGGCTGGCGCCCGCTGCCTGGGCTGTTTCCGCCACTTTCGCAAGAAAAGCGGGATCGGCGCGGGAAGCATCCTCTGCGCCGACGCAGACCTCCAGCCCCAGATCGAGCGCAACGGGGACAAGCTGTTTAATCCTGCTCAATACCCACTTGTGATTACGGTTGAGTTTACGCTTGATTTGTTGATCCGAAACGGGAATAGAGAGATCAACCATATCCACTGCCAGACCACGACATTTTTGCAGATCCGCTTTGTGCATGCGGCTCCAGACCAACAGACGTGCACTCAGTTTTTGTTCAATGACAGAGCGAATCGTCTCACGCTCATGCTCCCCCATTGCAGGAATGCCGATTTCAAGCTCCGGTACGCCAATCGCGTCGAGCTGTCTGGCGATCGAAAGTTTTTCTGCCGGTGTGAACGCCACACCGGCTGACTGCTCGCCATCCCTCAAGGTAGTGTCGTCTACGATTATCATATGTGATTGCATGGTTATGCTGTTACCCTTAAACAGGTCATTGCAAGCGGTATGCCACAGTGTTGTTTCTCTTTTTTCAATGACTTATAGACTGGCAAACTTCATGAACGCAACAATTTAACAATACTTTGTAGGAAAAATGACAAGATGTTTTGGAACCAAACAGGCGTTCCGAATGCCGTACACCTGCGAAACGGAGTATCAGGGCCAGTGGTCTTTTACATGACCGTCAGCCGCAGGCATGGATTGTTACCGGCAATCCTTATGCATTTCCGCCATCCCTGGCGGTCAGATGCGGCTGTCGAGCTTACCTGGACGATGTACAGGATATACACGTGTCGTGGAGCACATGGATGCGCGGGAACGACTGTATTTACAGCGTGTCATGTAAAAGACCTCTGCTCCCGATGCGATCCTTGAATCAGGCAACAATTAAATGATCTGGCATTCGCAACGCCGATTTGGTCACCCACTATCATCCCACCATTCTGACCGATTGATGCTTACCGTCCGTTAAACCTGTATTAACGGTACAGCGGTGTTCCAAAATGATTCAGTCATAGAGACAATTCATGAGTATCTTGGTGCAAACGTTTTCTCCGGCACATCCACGGGACCCTGGTCATCCCAGTAGGGGGACAGCTTGCGAAGTTGCGCCACGATGGGCGGCACGGCTGCGATAACTCTCTCGATCTCTTCCATCTTGTTGTAGCGTGAAAGGGAAAAACGCACCGTGCCGTGAGCGGCGGTGAACGGAATATTCATTGCCCGCATCACATGAGAAGGTTCGAGCGAACCGGAAGTGCAGGCCGAACCACTGGAAGCCGCAATACCGACCTTGTTCAGGAGCATTAAAATCGCCTCACCTTCGATATATTCGAAGGCGATATTGGCCGTATTGGGCAAGCGGTTATCCTTGTCCCCGGTGGAAAAACAGTAGGGTACAGCGTCAAGAATACCCTGTTCCAGGCGATCGCGCATGGCAGCAACAAAGGTGTTTTCATATTCCATATGCTCCATCGCCAGTTCTGCCGCTTTCCCCAGCCCGATAATGGCTGCGGTATTTTCCGTCCCCGCACGACGTCCCCTTTCCTGATGTCCTCCACGTAACAATGGCCTGAAACGAACACCTCGGCGCAGGTACAGAACACCAATACCTTTGGGCGCATGTAATTTATGGCCGGATAGCGATAACATGTCGATGTTGCTGCTTTTCAGATCGATTGGTATTTTACCAACCGCCTGCACCGCATCAGTATGAAACATGACACCTGCCTGATGTGCCAGCTCAGCCATTTCCTCTACCGGATAAAGTGTTCCGGTTTCATTATTCGCCCACATCACGGAGACGATTGCCACTCGATCTGACAAGAGCGAACGATATTTTTCAAGATCGAGCCTGCCCTTGTTATCCACCTTGAGATAATGGACGAGATAACCTTCCTTCTCAAGATGTTCACACAAAGCCAGAACAGCCGGATGTTCTACGACAGTGGTGATGATTTCCTTGCGCTGCGGCTGTGCCTTTATCGCCGACAAAATTGCAGTGGAGTCTGACTCGCTGCCACAGGAGGTAAATATAATTTCTGATTCATAGGCAGCACCAAGCAAGTACTGTATTTGTTTCCGTGCCTTTTTGATCGCAAATCCCACCTTGTTACCAAACATATGCATCGATGATGGATTGCCATATTGTTCGGAGAAATAGGGCAGCATCGTCTCTACCACAGCAGGATCAACCTGTGTGGTCGCATTGTTATCCAGATAAATTCCTTGCATTGTTTACTCTCCTGCTGCCTGCATGTGGGCCAGTTCACTTGCCGGTAAAACCAGGATAAATTCACCAAGCGCCTCGATCATGCGCTGCTGAATACCGCTTAGCGTCATACCGGCTATCTGACAATTGCTGCAGGCTCCCGTCATGTTGACGAAAACCTTGTTACCCAATACTTTCACCAATTCGATATCGCCATGATCCGCCTGGATCTGCGGCCGCAACGACTCGATCACCGTCTCGATACGCCGCATTCGTTGCAGTTCGCTCATCTCCCTCGGCGATTTTTGCATGGTAATTTCGATTTCCGCCCTCGATGCCGCCTTGGGATCAAATTTTTCACCCTTCTCCGCCAGAACTTTGGCAAGTATCTCCTCGATACCTTCATGGCATGAAGTGCAGCCACCACCGGCTTTTGTGTAGTGCGCCACGTCTTCTACCGTCTTGAGATTGTTTGCGCGAATGGTATCTTCAATCAGCACGGCATCAACTGCAAAACATTTGCAAACCAACGCGCCTTCCTCATGACCGTCTTTCCATTCTTCACCACGGTAGTTGGCGATCGCCGCCTGCAGCGCCTCACGCCCCATTACCGAACAATGCATTTTCTCCGGCGGCAGACCGTCAAGATAATCGGCGATATCCTGATTGCTGACCTGGAGAGCATTATCCAGCGTCATACCCTTTATTATTTCCGTCAAAGCGGAGGATGAGGCAATCGCAGAACCACAGCCAAACGTCTGAAAACCGGCCTCCTCGATAATTTCCGTTTGCGGATTGATTCTCAGCGTAAGACGCAAAGCATCACCACAGCTGAGTGAACCCACATCGCCAATCGCATTTGCGTTTTCCACCTCACCCGCATTACGCGGGTTATAGAAATGTTCTTTTACAGTGTCAGAATAATCCCACATAATCAAACCCATTCACGTTTTGTGGCAAGTTGCTTTCAGCCTGTTACTGCGTTGTGCTTGTCAACTGAAGAGCGCCTGCCCCTCTTTGCCTGTACATTCAGATATAAAACTCGATTGCAAGGCCTGTGCCATAATGGAAAGTTTCGATTTTCCCTTGTTTTTAAAGGAGTTATCGGCAGGGGAAATGATCATTTTTGTCGTAAAGCCGACAAAGCATATTAAAGCTGTCTTCAGTCAACAAAGTTGTCCGGTTTGTGATATGACAGGAGTATGGAAAGCCGGCTCCCGGCGTATTACCGATGCGCCATTTTATTTGCCCCGCAGTTGCATGATTCCAAAAAAAGAGGAGCACTTCGATGAGGGCGTTACCGTTGTTTGAGGAGGAGGATTTTTCTGTTATACCTGACAACTCAGATCCTGCTTGCGGTATTACCGCTTTTACGCAGACAGATTAATTTTGTCTGCTGCCATCCTGTTTTTTTATAAAAGGCAAGTGCCGCGCTGTTATCACGATCCGCCAGTAGTTGCAGGCGTGACAAGCCATGCCTGCTACACCAGTCACACATGGCGGCAAGCAAACTTTTGCCAAGCCCCTGATTCCGGTGCGGTGGCGCAATGATCACGTCTTCGATCAACCCCACATCGCCACCTTCCGCAGTCGAAATGAGTACTTGCACCGTGCACATACCAACGACTTCACCATTTACTTCCACCACCAGAATATGTGCCTTGCTGTGTTGTGCCAGGAGGGAATGCAAGGCTTTCTTCTGCTTTGCGGGTTCGAAGGCAAAATCTGTTTCGAGTGAAAACAACCTTTCCAGCAACAACAACATTGCCGGAATATCCTGTGCAACCGCCTGCCGGATAAGGTGAGAAGAAACCGGCATGGTTACAAAGGTTCGCTGATAAACGGTGGTTGTGGTATTTCAGAGGTGAACTCGACACGTTTTGCCATCGCCGGGTTCATATAAATGCGTCCGTTTTCATCCACCAACATGACATATTTAAGCTGCATGCGCTTTGCGATGCGATACCACTCCCTGGGTCCGGCCACGGTCAAGGCGGTTGCAGCCGCATCCGCTTTCGCACCATTGGTGTCGATTACTGTTGCCGAAGCGATATGCTCCACCGGCATACCGGTGCGTGGATCGATTATGTGCGTAAAACGTCTGCCTTCGTATTCACGGTAACGTTCATAATTACCAGAGGTATAAATCACTTCCCCACTCGCCAATTCCACCGCAGCAATCACACCCTGCCCTTGCGGATGGCGGATACCGACTCGCCAGGGACGCTCGCCATGTGTTCCAATGACATTTAAATCCCCCCCCGCGTTTACAATGGCATTTTTCACCCCCATCTGTTGCAGGCGCTTTATCGCCATGTCAAGGGCTGCACCTTTGGCAAAACCACCAAAGTCAAATGACACTGCCGGATTACTGCTGCGCAGCTCTCCATCCTTGATGATGATGTCTTCCATACGTGGATTTTGTTTTACCAGCGCATCGATTTCACCCCGGGGTGGTGGCGGCCCCACCGGCAACTCATCACTGTGAAAACCCCACAATGCGATCAATCTGCCAATGGCAGGATTAAACAGATCATCACTCTGCTCTGATAACTTCTTTGCCTGACGGATGAGAGGTAACAAAAAGGGACTGACACGATGAAATTCGCCATCCGGCAGTTGTTGGTTGAGCCGGCTGAGTTCACCTGGTTTCCAGGCATGCCAATCCCTGTGCATACGCTGAAAATCAAGGGTTACTGCCGCCACAGCGCTTTGCGCCTGCTGTGTCTCCACCCCCCGGATAGTAAAATCCACCAGAGTGCCAAACAGATACTGGGTTTCCTGATATTCAGGAACAGTACGCTGGCATGATACCAGCGCCGTAACAACGGCTAATACTGCTATAAGCGGAAATTTTTTCATTCAGGTTGATTTACAACGTGTACGCCTTCCGCCTATCTATACCCTTTTATCGCATTTGTTGCAAATTTGTAATCTGAATGACCGCATAATCCGGAGTGGTACTGCAATTCATGCCGCCTTGGGTAAATGGCGCATACATTTTTTCGGACAGACACGGTAACAGGCTTCGCAGCCGATGCAGTCCATCGCATTTTTCAACGTCATCACCATGGCGGTATCGTCTGAAAAACCGTCTTCATCGTCATAATAGTCATCATCATAATCATCATCGATTTCCGCATCGTCCTCGCGTTCGACCAGATCGAAGACATCACGTGGACAAACCTTGAAACAACGTCCACAGCCAATACAGTTTGCCTGGTTCAAATCCGTGATAAAGGCGGGGGTCCATTCCTCGCCGCCTTGTGTTACTCCGGTAATATTCGCCATCGCTATAACCCTGCCACGTTGCTGTAATTGCCGATTATCTCCAACGCCACGGACAATAACTTGTCTGCCTCGTCTTTCATTTTCGAAAGGCTGGAAAAGCCAAAACGGTGTACATCACGCAATGTCTTGTCCAGTACCACGAGTTTTCCTACCGTGATAATCACCCTGCCGAATCCTTCATGCGTCAGACTCATCATCGGTACAGCCATCAAACCGCATTCCTTTTCTATCAACGTGGCAATCGCATTGTAAAACGCCCTCACCCGGCTCACGACAATCTCGTCCGGATCCCCGACCACCTGGACCTTCAATTTTTCCTCTTTTGAAAGCACGAACGGTTTCAGAATTCTGGTAATTGGCCAATCGTCATAAGCACCATAGGTGTCGAGGGCACGTATCTGACGAACCATTTCCTTGATAAAGTCTGATTCCAGAAGCGGATCATCATCCGCAATTACGGGTAGTGTTTCACTCATAGTAATGTTCCTTATTCAGGTGTTGAAATTTGCCAAATTCATGGAGGAATCGTTATATCGCCGCAACAAGGCCGGTTGCGAGATTATAAATCGTTTCCTTGCCAGATAATGCCCCAGCCACAGAGCCGCAAGCATGCCGAAGAAGCTGCCGGGGATAATCCAGGTATTCTCAAAACCACCTGCCGTCATGCCAGCGGCGATGATGACCATCGCCAACAGCGGTAACAGATAAACCACGAGGGCTGCAAGCAACAAGGTCGTGGCGGGCAGACCGATAACGACTCGCTCGCCCTTAGCGGCATTCAGGTGATTGCGAACGCGAATACGGGTGGGTTCTGTACTGAACAAACCGGCTACCACCGAAACTCCACATGCCGAATGGCTGTTACACTGTCCGCAGGCGGAACGGCGCAAAACCTCAACCAGAACATCCTCCCCTTCCTGTGCGACAATCGTTCCTGTTTCTTCCAGCATTGGCCGCATCATTCCTCCCAGCCCTCCGCCTCCATTGCGGCAAAACGCCCAGGGTCTCTGGCCATACGATGAGCAACTGCAAGATTCAACCAGCTATTGGTGCCGAGTCGCAATTCCTCCTGCAGTGATTCCAGTATGCCGGTAATGGAATCACCGGGAGAAACCCTGAATGGCTGAATATGGCGCATTTTCAATTGGGCGATAGCGGAAGCCCCCACGGCCTGGCTGTAGACTGCAATACAGTCCTGCAGCGCATTGAGTTTTTCCTTGAGCTTGTCTTCATTGCCATCCTGATCCTGATATTCAAACTGCATGGCTTCAAAAAAACGGAATTCATTACTGTCGACCAAATAAACGGCAAAGGCTGCTGCCGATCCAAAATGCTGGTTAACCGTTTTCATGTCCGTCGTCGCAAATGCCACTTTCAATGCGGTGTTCACAAAATCCTCCTCTGCATCACATTCTACGATTTTCAAGTGCCGTCGCAGGGACATATCCCGCTTCCTCGCTATAGTGGTCGTGCTTCTGTGAATAAATGGAACGGTACGGTATTACCTTCGCATGCGAATGAGACAGAAAAATATTGGCCAGATCGAACAGCGTCTGCCTGATACCCTGGTAACCGATCCATCGGCGTTGATATCCACCAAGATAATCATATTGGGGGAAACCGGCACGCAAGACAGGCAAACCTAACCGTTTCGCTGACGCAACCGCATGAGAATTGCCGATCACCAGTTGCGCCTCCCCCTCTGCTGCCAGTTTCTCCAAGTCCTCCAGATCACCTAGCTTGATTTTCTGGCTGGCGACCTGTTTTAAAACAGGCGCATGGCTGGACGCCACCGCTGCCACCACTTCGGCACCCATACCATTCATCAGGTGGGATAAGGCGTTGAGTAAATCCGGATCGGCTGCAATGGCAATTTTTTTCATCCCAAGCATAAAATGGCAGTCCAGCATTGCATCCTGCAACTGTGCCCGTTGTCGTTCAAACCTGGCTGGTACCGGAACAGCATACAAGCGGCTCAAGGTACCGAGTAGATCATCCACCATCTCCAGGGTCATCAGGTGATCGAAACGATAATCGGGTACGCCGGTCCTTTGTTTGAGCAGATCCGCTGTTTTGTGCATCGACCGTCCGATAACCAGTGTGGCAACGGCATCCCCGAGGGAGCGCAGTAACGGCACGGGCGTACCCCCCATGGTCAGCGGGGTGAAATCCTCGCTGCTCAAATGACCGTCGAGCGCGTCGGACAAGTCCGGAACGATCACCGGCTGCAGATGAAAAGCTTCCAGCATTTCTTTCAGGGTTTCGATATCTCCCGGGGTCAGCGATGAACCAACCAGAACATTGACCTGCCGTGCCTGCCGGCCAGGCACGGTTCCCGCCTCGTCGGCAGGCGGAACCAACGCTTCGATTACAGCGGCCGTCGCCGCCGCGAAGCCGCTCTCCAGACAACCTGCATAGTCCGGGGTGGAAACCGGTACCACCGGCACAACATGGTGTTGAGGATACGCTTTGCGGAAATCTGTTACTGCACTTTTTACATCACAACCCTGGGTTTCGGACAGGCCGGTTGTCGGAAGAATGATAAGTGAAGGTTTGAATTTCTCACAAATCGTGTGTAATCCTTCGATGATATTTTTGTCGGAACCCATAACAGTACTGATCTGATCCATTGCGGTCGTCTGCAGGGGAATCGGCTCCCGGAAGTGACGCACGAAAAACACCTTGCCAAATGCAGTACAACCCTGTGAACCATGAAACATCGGGATGGAACGATAAAAACCCAGAGTAGCCAGCGCCGCACCAATGGTCTGGCTTGACTTGAGGGGATTTACCGAGAGGGCCTTGTTGCGTTTTATGATTTCCGGCATGAGTTACGCCTCTCCAGTGACGGCAATGGCATCATCCGTTGTATTAACGGGAGCCGTTGATCCTGCGGAAAAGGTCCGCCCGGCCTTTATGTCCCAGGGTGCGGCTTTACGTGCCGCATCCCATACGGGGCTTTCAAGCGTCAGCACGAGTTGCCGGGCCAGTTCCAGCATGCCCTGGTAGCCGGCATAGGCGAACTCACGCTCCTGGTTGATGTCGAGAAACGGTAATCGTGCCTTTAACGCCGTATACATGTTACGTCCACCGGCAATAAGAATATCCACCTGTTGCTCATACACCAGATCAAGCAAGGCCCGTGGGTTACCATCCTCCAGCATGTTGACATCCTCGCCCATCAGCTCGCGAATGCGTGCCTTATCTTCTTCGGTGGATTTTTTCGTACCGGTTGCCACCACCTCCATATGCAGATCCTGCAATGCGGAAATAACAGACCATGACTTGACCCCACCCGTATACAGCAGCACACGTTTACCACGCAGCCGTTTACGCCATGGAGCGAGTGCCGTATGAATGCGCTGTTCTTCACGAGCGATGAGTTTTTCCGTTCGCCTGGCAAGATCAGGATCATCAATCAATCGTGAAAATTCACGTAATGCATTGGAAACGTCTGTCACCCCATAAAAGCTGCCTTCAAACCAGGGAGTGCCGTAGGCCTCCTGTAACTTGCGCGCGACATTTATCATTGCCTTGGAACAAACCATCATGTTCACCTCGGCACGATGCATGCTCTGTACCTCATGGTAGCGGGCGTCTCCCGAGAGCGTGCATAGGACGCGAAGTCCCAGTTCATCGAACAAAGGCAACATATGCCAAAGCTCGCCGGCGATATTGTACTCACCAATGAGGTTGATATCGTGAACCTGTATGCCGTCCCTTTCCGCTTCGGCCGGGATGGGATCAGGTTCACGGCTGCCGATTACATATTTCACCATCGTTTCACCGGCGATACGGTTTCCCAGATTTTTCGTTCCGTAAAATCCCGCCGCATCAACAGGAACAACCGGCACACCCCAGCGCCCGTCGGCCGCCTTGCAGACCGCCTCGATGTCATCACCGATCAGTGCCGGCACGCATGTGTTATAAACGAACACAGCGGCAGGGTGATAAGTGTCAATCGCCTGTTTGATGGAATGGAACAGGCGCTTTTCGCCCCTGCCCATGATTACGTCCTGCTCGGTAAGATCAGTCGTCATGCCGATACGGTACAGAGCAGGCCCCGAAGAGCGGGTACCACGGTTGTCCCAGGATGAACCGGCACAGGCAATGGAACCATGAACAATGTGTGCGGCGTCCGCAATCGGTAGCAGTGCGATCTGTGCTCCGTCAAAGGCACATCCCCCAGCAGTTGCACCTGGTTTGGGACGGGCGCAACCTGACTTTGACTTTTTGTTGTGTTTGCATGCAGGTTCATTGAGCAGAGCTGCAATTTCTTTTTGCTTCATGGATACTCCATTACAGGTCGTTGTATTTTTGACTGAGCAACCACCATGCCAGGTTCTAAGTTTCTGTTTTTACGGTAATATTATTTGCCCGGAGTGTCATAAAGATCACAATGTTGCAAGATTTATTACATCATGGCAGAAAAGAGGGAGTATCGCGGCTTTGCACATTGACAGGAATAACCTGATCCGTGATAAATCCGGCTAACGTATAAACGGACGTTTATATACTGTAGGGACGTGCTATCCATTGATACAGCACTTTTATATCCCTGGGCGGCAAATAATCGTAAGCGCCCATGAGATCGAGGTGGATCGCCTCCGCCAGGCGGGTTGAGACTTTCTTGTTGTGCAGCATGAAAAAATACCATGCCATTGGATAACCCAGTCTGCGATCAAAACCATGGATCAGGTTTGCCAATGTCGCGCCTCGTTCAACCAGCTGATCGCCGATTTCCATTATCTCGTCTGTATACGTCGATAATGGTGTAATCATGTGCCGCTGTTCACCAAAGCGGTCCGTGTAGGGAGTCATGCTCAAAACCCATCTCTGATGAAACAGATTTTCCTGTGCGGCGCTGGTATGCTCCCAATCGGAAAGAAAACGACTGACAGGACTGGCTTGTTCTGCTTCATCAAATTGCTTTTCAAGCATGTCAGCGATGGAAGTGATGCGGCGATAACGGTAATAAGGTTCTCCGACCGGCTTTGGCTCAAGGCGTGGATAATCCAGTGGGTCGATAAATTCCTCCAAATCGTCCGCTTGCCAATCGCGGCAAAACAGTTGACGATCCTGTACTTCCACTACTTTCTCGATTTCCAACTGGAGAAAATCACAGGCCCGGGGACCGGTTTGTGCTGTCAGATAGAGCGTCTGGCCTTTCAGGCTGGTCGCAATCCAGTTTCTACCTGCATGATTGTCGTTTAAACTGACGATATCACCATGATAATTCTGTTCCGCCCACTGGCGTAAATTATCTGAAATGCGCCTGCCATTCGAATCGATAATCCCACCAACCCGGTACCAGCCAGAACGGGTCAGCACCAGATTGAACTTTATCCCCGGATCGATATTGTTAATACTTTCCAGTAAGTTATCATGGTCAGGCACTGGCGGTACCTTCATGCAAGCCTCAACCAATGCAGACGAGCTTATACCGCCCGTTTTGGTATCTAACACGTCCATTTATTTCAAAATTGCATGATTGACCGGTGGCTGCCGCATTGCCCTGGCCAACCAGGGTGGAGGTGAAGCGGCAAGGATATTCTGCAATTCTGCCAGTATTTCCCGCGCATCGCGTCCGCCTGCCATCTTTACCGGGTGTATCGATCGTTTAATCACCTGCGCTGCGGCAGGCCCGCCGATGGATACGACATATAACAGTTGACAATCACGTATGAGCCGGGCACGAAAGGCATTCTTCTCGTCCCTCGATGCCGGTCCCGCTGTCATGCGTAAATCGACCAGGCGTATTTCTTCTGCCGACACCTGATAAATCAGGAATTGTCGGCAGGAACCGAAGTGTCCGTTTAGATTTTCCCCGTAATCCGATGCAATAGCGACTCGAATGGAATCAGGCATTTCTCCCTCTGCCAGGCCTTTTGGCACTGGCAGATGTTCTGTTTCCTGCAGCCCCTCCCCTTTCAGCAGGGCCAATGCGTCATTCAGATGATGGGGCGATGCATTCAACAACTCTCCCGCCACTGCAGCCTGCAGTTCCTTCGTGCTCAATCCGGACAAATCCTCTATTGACGGTGGAAAATCGACGATATTGGCGAGTATCTTGAGCATGTGCGAGACATCACATGCCGGTAATGCACGGGCCGCCATACCGATACGCAATGCCACCTCATCAGATATGCTGTTGTTCATTTGTTTCTCCAATGGATTGCTTTGGATCGCCGCAGATCTGATATTCAGGAATCCAGCGGCACGATACAGTCATCCACTTCACAGACGTCCTCACACTGCGGGTAATCGTAGTCCTCACATTCGGTGCATAATGAATCCTTGATTGCATAAACGCCTTTGTGTGCATGGATAGCCCCAGTCGGGCATAGCGGCTCACAATCACCACAGGCTGTGCATAGTTCTGCTACGATAGACATGGACATAAAAACTCTCCTTTATACTGCGGTTTACGCGCGTTTAAAACGCAGGGTTGTTGGAAAAACGGGGGGAGGACTGATCGGATCGATGAACCAGGTCGAACCATCCGCCAGTTCCACTTTTCCTCCCCATTCCTGCTCATTATCCCTTTCGACCGAAATCACGGTTTCCTCCAGATCCTTCTTCGCCACATAGAACAACAAGCCTCCCGAATCCGAACGTCGCAACATTACACTTGGCATAATTCCTCCAATGGCATAAAAGTGAATTCAGCGAACCAAATCATAATTATAATCGGTCACGCCCATTTCCATGGTTTCCTCGTCCAACCGTTCCAATACGGCATTTACCAGGGTGGTAAGAATGTACATCGCACCTTCATAACCCAGGGTGGTCATGCGATGCAAATGATGGCGATCGAATATTGGGAAGCCTATCCGGATCAAGGGCACTTCGAATTCCTTGCCCTTCTGCAGAGTATCGCGCTGGATAAACTTACCGTAAGAATTGCCGATGAGGAAATCCGGCTTGTTGGTGAATACGAGGGAACGCATATGCCACAGATCCTTGCTGGTGTGGACAACGGTATCCTTGCCATATGGTGATTCAGACAACATTTTTTCCATTGCTTTCTTCCAGCGCTTGTTCGCGTGCGCACAGAGAACATCGGTCGGTTCCGCTCCCAGTTCCAGCAAAAATTTTGTTATCCCCTGAACAAAATCCGCATCACCATAAACGGCAAACCGCTTTCCATGCAACCAGGTATGGGAATCGGTCATCATATCAACCAGCCGGCCACGCTCTTTTACCAGAGATTCTGCAATCGGCTTACCGCTAAGTTCCGAGACCTTCATCAGAAATTCATCTGTCCATTCCAGGCCCATCGGTATATTGATGCTGCTGGCCGGTTGCTTCCAGGTGTTCTTTACATACTTGCGGCTTTTGACTGACTGCCATGGCTGCAGGAAAAGGGTATCCACGGCATTGGGAGCATCCTTGACCTCTTCAATGGTGGTTCCACCTGCATACATACGATATTCACCGTCCGCCGGTGTATCCAGAACTTCTGAGGGATCACTGAGCACACTGTAGTCAACACCCATCTCCTTCATCATGCGGTGCATCAAACGGTAATTACCCAGATAGGTTTCGAAACCAGGCACGATATTTATTTTACCGTTACTACCGACTTGCTTGTCTTCCATCTCATTAAGCGTAAAATAACGAATGGTGCCTTCGAACATGTTATCCCACCCTGTCGTATGGCTGCCGACGAAACTCGGTGTATGTGCAAAAGGCACAGGGTAATCTTCTGCAATATGCCCTTCCTTTCTGCTGTTATTGATAAACGCATTCAGATCATCACCAATCACCTCGGCCATACATGTTGTTGAGACCGCAATCATTTTTGGTTTGTAGAGTGCCCTGGCATTTTCCAGGCCGGCGAACATGTTCTTTTGCCCGCCAAACACCGCAGCATCCTCTGTCATGGAGTCGGATACGCAGGCAACGGGCTCCTTGAAATGACGATTGAAATAGGTGCGAAAATATGCCACACAACCCTGGGAACCATGTACATACGGTAAGGTTTTTTCAAAACCAAGCGCACATAAAACCGCCCCGAGTGGCTGGCATGCTTTTGCCGGATCAATAGTGAGCGCCTCGCGCTTGAAATTCAGTTCTTTGTATTCTTCTGTTGTCGTCCATGCAAATACCTCCTGAATTTTTTCCTGTGAATGGCGCTCCTCGAACGTCTGCTGCTTGTTCGACAAACTTTTTGTATATTCGTCATCAAGAAACAAGGGGTAACAGGGTTTAATATTATCAACGGTTTGACTCATGTTTGTTCTCCTCCCGCCACTGCAGATATCGCAACGGGTTCATGCAATTAATTTTCAACATAGTTGTAAAAACGCGTTCGTACGCAAAGATCTTCCTGCCTGGTAACGAGCATCAGGCGTTAGCCACCAGCTTCTCTTTTGCCTCGGCAGTTCGCTTCCACGGCGCGTGTATGTGTTTCCAGCATGGGTTGTTGAGGGTCATATCCATATCCCTTGCAAAAATGGCAAACCCGTCATAGCCGTGATAAGGACCTGAATAATCCCAGGAGTGCATTTGCCGGAAGGGAACGCCCATTTTCTGAAAAATGTATTTCTCCTTGACACCGGAACCTATCAGATCGGGTTTTATTTTTTTTACGAACTCCTCAAATTCATAACCAGTTAAATCATCGTATATCAATGTGGTATTTCCCAGTTCCTTTATGGTGCGGTCGTAGTCATCATTGTGCCCGAACTCATACCCTGCACCAACCACTTCCATTCCAAGGTCCTCGTATGCACCGACTACGTGACGGGGACGCAAGCCACCGACATACAACATGACGCGCTTACCCTGCAGACGCGGACGGTATTTTTCGATTATGGCTTTGTTCTGCGAATCGTATTTTTCAATTACGCGCTCGGCGTTTTCCTTTATCCTGTCATCAAAATAAGAAGCAATCTTGCGCAAACTTTCTGCGATCTTGGTTGGACCAAAAAAATTGTATTCCACCCATGGAATACCATATTTTTCCTCCATGTGACGCGAGATGTAGTTCATCGAGCGATAGCAATGCAGAAGATTGAGTTTGACTTTTGGCGTCAGTTCCATTTCGGAAAGGGTACCATCACCCGACCACTGCGCAACGACACGCAATCCCATTTCTTCCAACAAGGTGCGTGACGACCATGCATCACCACCAATATTGTAATCACCAAGTATCGAAACATCGTATGGCGTCGAGTCAAACTCTGTATCATCGCGTTTTGGTAAAACCCAGTCGCGCACCGAATCATTGGCAATATGATGGCCCAATGACTGGGAAACCCCGCGAAACCCCTCACAACGCACCGGTACCACGGTCTTGCCGATCTCCTTGCTCTTTTCTTTCGCCACCGCCTCAATATCATCACCAATCAGGCCGACAGGACATTCAGACTGGATTGTAATCCCCTTGTTTAACGGAAAAAGTGTCTCTATCTCATCAATCAGCTTCGACAGCTTTTTATCTCCACCAAATACGATATCCTTTTCCTGAAAATCAGAAGTGAAATTGATCGTGCCAAAAGTATTGACACCGGTCATCCCGACATAATAATTTCTGCGTCCGGCGCGGGAATATTGACCACACCCAACCGGGCCATGCGATATATGCACCATATCCTTGATTGGCCCCCAAACCACACCTTTGGAACCTGCATAGGCACAACCGCGGATCGTCATTACACCCGGCAATGACTTCCGGTTGGATGTTATACATTTTTTGGACTGTGTAACACTCTGATCGTTTATCATCAGATGCTTTGCACGGTCTTTTTTTGCACTTTCGGGATAAACCTCCAGAACCTCCTGGATAAGAGCTTCTGTTTCTTCACGCGTCATTACTGCCATTGTCTTTCTCCTGTTCCATCGCCACTAATCCGTGGACAATGGTTTTGGAAGTTAAAACAGCCGCTGCCCGGTACCGGCATGCTGTTAAACAAATTCATACAATCAGACGGCTTCTGCTTCAGCCGTCTGCCCGATAATACTTTCGTCCTCCTCTTCGAGGATCCCAAACTCCATCAGCAATTCTTCAAGTTCGTCCATGGTAATAGGTGTTGGAATGACCATCTTGTCGTTATTGATGATCTTGTTTGCCAATGCACGGTATTCATCAGCTTGCTTGGATTTTGGATCATATTCAATCGTGGTCATGCGCCGGATCTCGGCACGTTGCACCACGTTGTCACGCGGGATAAAGTGAATCATCTGGCTGCCGAGTTTCTTGGCTAACTCGGTGATGAGTTCATCTTCACGATCGGTATTACGCGAATTGCATATCAACCCAGCCAGGCGCACACCGCCGGAGTTTGCATATTTCACAATACCCTTGGAGATGTTGTTGGCAGCGTACATTGCCATCATTTCGCCCGATACGACGATATAAATTTCCTGCGCCTTGTTTTCACGTATTGGCATGGCAAAACCGCCACAAACGACATCACCCAAAACGTCATAAAAGACAAAATCGAGATCATCGTCATAGGCGCCTTCCTCTTCCAGGAAGTTGATGGCCGTAATCACACCACGACCGGCACAGCCAACTCCCGGCTCCGGACCACCCGACTCGACACACTTAACATCGCCATATCCGGTCTTTAAGACATCTTCCAGCTCCAGATCTTCCACGCTGCCGGCATCTGCGGCCATCTGCATAATGGTATTCTGAGCCTTCGCGTGTAACATAAGACGGGTCGAGTCCGCCTTTGGGTCACAACCGACGATCATCACTTTTTTTCCAGCTTCGGCCAGAGCGGCCACCAGGTTCTGCGTGGTGGTGGATTTACCGATTCCACCTTTCCCGTATATTGCACATTGACGCAATGCCATTTTCATTCTCCTTAGCACTTAAAGAATTAAATCGAGCTAATATGTAAAAACACATAATTCCCAGAGCAATCGTTGTGCCAAAATAAAAATACCTGTTAAGATGCTGTTTCATATATCATTTTTTAAAAAGCAGACGGTTAACAACAGGGTGGCATTGGTTACAATCTCTTGTAACTTGTTTGCTTGACTACAAGATGCCAATCGACAATCAACAATTTTCCCATCCGCCTCTACCCGAATCGGCCAGGCTGCCAATCAACCATTGCAATCTGCCCGCATCCATCTTGGGAAGCCTGAGTTTTCAAGAGCACCCGGTACCCTTGGAGCTTGATGGCGTCCGCAGATCTCACGTTGCACTACTGGACAATCTCGATAAATTAAGTGGGCAATTGGAACGCGCCCGGTTTTTCATGGACTATATGAGCGTACACTTCAGGCTGCATCGACCGGAAGATGCCGGTGCTGACCGCAAAAGCCGGAAAAATGCTGACTATCTGCGCTTGTTGCGAGGTTGGTTCTTTGACCCGAATGGCAAGGAAGCAGCTGTGCTCAAAAGCTGGGTGGAGTCGCGTTTCGGGCTCCTGCCGAGGTATCACAAAGGAGAGCTTGACGATTTCAACGGACCCTCGTACCAACGGTATCTTGCGGACCGTTCGCAAGGTTTGTACAACACCAATGCCCTGGAGGCCCAACTGGATCTACTCTATAGCTATTGCCAATACGAATTACTTGCCGGCCATGCGTACAACGGGCACATGCGGCTGTATCGTGGTGTCAATCGCGTTGACAGTTACGATATTGTCAAGCGCATCGACAAACATCGGGCCATTGTGCTACTCAATAATCTTAATTCCTTTACCGATCAACGCGAGCGTGCGGATGAGTTCGGCGATTACATTCTCGAGACGAGTGTGCCGTTGCAGAAAATTTTCTGGTTTCCTGGCCTGTTGCCAGGCAAGCTGAAGGGGGAAAATGAAATGTTGGTGATTGGCGGCATGTACCGGGTTGTTATCAGTACTTTTTAGTGTTGGCTGGTCCAGGCCAACCCCGGACCAGCCCGTTACACCTATTGCAATACCAGGCGGGAGTCCAATGGTTGCACCGGCCGGTTGTTTGGATGATGTATCACCTTGGTAAATTTTTTGATTTGCTTTTTGGATATGGATACTGGCTGTTTGAGCACATACCACCTTACACCCTCGGTACAAGGTGGCGTGGTGAGAGAGCCATTGAAGAAGTAATAATCATTGGTTTTTGGCATAATATCCAATGCGACAACGTTTCCTGCCAGGGTTTTCTTCTCGCCCGCTCTTTCAGGCATTTGCTGCCAGATCCTGCCGAGTGCCGGATTGGATTTTCCTTCCTCATACAACACAGAGATGACCGCAAGATTGCCGTCTTTATCCGCATGCACAAAATGCCCTTCCAACGGATAGGATTTCCCATTGATCCGGTTTTCGCTGGGTGAATGGAAATGAAATTGCAACAATGCAAAACGGTGATTGTCGATTGTAATCGTGCTGCCGTTTTCATAATTAACCTGAATGGTATGGCCATTATTCACGATTTCCTTACCACGCGTATTATAATCAATGTTCAATTGGGGTAATTTTGCATCAACAAAATTACTGAGATTTACCGGCGACTGGTTTTTCCCCTTACCGCAAAGATAGTAATCCGGACTCATTTGACCCCAGTGCGATGGTCCGTTTTGACTCTCATACCCCCAATGCGCACCCTCCTTTGCATAAACAGTACTACTGGCAAATAACACCGATATCACAAGAGAATAAAATATTCTTTTCATGGCAACCTCACAATATAAATTTTTAACATACTCAACCGCTATCATCGTGTCTGCAAGGTAGACAAGCTCCAGACGCAATGATGCTGCGGTTGCCTCAAAATCCTTTGAGGACCTGTTTTTCCAAACTTGGATGTCGTCGTTAAACGACTATTGATAACTCAGACTGAGAAGAGAAAAGGAGAGGCTCTGCTGTCAGGCAAGCTGGTTAAGGCTCGTTTAAAAACGAGCAGAAAGGTTGGCTGGTCAGAATAATACGCAACCAATTCTTGTTTGAAGGAAACTGAACAAGTGGGTACTTGGGGATCATCATCACAAAAGGTATCCACCTGCGCGGACTGCTGCGCCATATCACCCTGTACCCAAAACGGGGATGTTCCAGGTTGCCCCATCATCAGAAGCACAAATAACAGCAGACCAATACTTGCCGCTAGTTGATTAGGCGAGATCACTGTTTGCGTTTGCCCTGGCATTAGGAGATACAACTGGGGTGATACAGGTGGATTAAAGTCCGTGAATTGTAACAATTCCTTTACATTTGGTCAAATGCCTGAATCACAACATCGATGAAGATGAAATTTCCTTATTTATTATTCGCGGCTTTGGCAGACCCCAACAAAGGTGTTTGCACCATCTTGGGCATAATTTCATACAATTTGTCTCGAATTTTACAAAATTGGTGCAATCCCGACAGGGTAAAAACGGCAAAACACACGCTCTTCAATAACTTATGTGCTGGATCGTAAATTGCTTGTGTTATGACAGTTGCTTTTTTTCTGCAGGCCAACGCGGTATTCACGATGGCGCAAAAGTGAACTGGAGGGTGAAGACAATGCTGATCAAATGGTCAAACAAGCAGTTTGCACTGGGGATTGAAAAGATTGATCAGACCCGTCAGGAATTCGTTGAGCTGGTCAACAAATTGTATGTAGCGGGAAACAACGAGTTTCCCGTGCTGTTTGCCAAATTCCTGGACCATCTCCTCATTCATTTCAACGAGGAAAACAAACTGATACAGAACTCCGCCTTTCCCGCCAGCCGGGAACATATCAATGAACACCAGCGCATATTATACGAACTCATTCAACTCGGTGTTTGGGCCGAACGAGGGAAAACGAGCCAAGCGCGAGCCTATGTATATGAAAAGATACCAAACTGGTTCGTCAAACACACCATCACCATGGACAGCGCGCTGGCAGCTCACCTGAAATCGCAGGCCGGCAACCAGTAACAATCAGTCATCATCGAAACGATAACCTTTGGGAACAACAACCACCCCTTTTTCCGAGAGGGTAAAACGTTCGCTGTCTTTTTTTCTGTCAAAACCGATTTTTTCGCCAGGAGGTATTTCCACCCCTTTTTCCACAATGCAATGTTGAATTTGTGCCTGCTTGCCAACCCAGACACCATTGAATAACAGGGCATCATGCACCACCGCCTCATCATCCACATAGACATGGGGAAACAGAATGGAATGCTGCACGCTGCCTCCCGAGACAACCACCCCACCCGCTGCAATTGAGTTAATAAAAATCCCCTCACTGCCCTCTTCCCCTGGCACGGTGCGTGCAGGAGGATACTGTGCCTGATAGGTACGGATCGGCCAGTTGGGTTGATATAAATCGATGGCAGGCACCGGCTTCAACAGATCCATGTTGGCCTCATAATAGCTGTCGATGGTGCCCACGTCCCGCCAGTAACGATCCGGGGTTACCCTGCCCCCTTCACCACCAAAGTGATAAGCATAGATATGATTTGTTTCAATCAGGGACGGGATAATATCCTTGCCGAAATCATGGCTCGAGGTCTTCTGTTGCGCGTCCTTTTTCAATATGTCCAGTAGCAGTTCAATAGAAAATATATATATCCCCATCGATGCAAGCGCATGCTGCGGATCGTCCGGCAAGGGTGTTGGATTCTGCGGTTTCTCCTGAAACTGTTTTATCTGGCTGTTGCCATCCACTGATACGACACCAAACGCACCCGCCTCTTCCAGCGGCACGTCCATACAGGCTACTGTCAGGCCAGCATTGTGCTCACGATGAAAATCGAGCATGGCCGCGTAATCCATACGGTAAATATGATCACCCGACAAAATCAGCACCCAACGTGCCCCACTTCTCTCCAGCAGATACAGGTTTTGGTACACCGCATCCGCCGTGCCACTGTACCAGCCTTCACCCGTCCGCATTTGCGGCGGTACCGGGGTGATGTATTCACCCAGCTCGGGATTAAAAAGCGACCAGCCATCACGAATATGCTTCTGCAGGGAATGGGATTTGTATTGCGTCAACACCAGGACGCGCCGCAGACCGGAATGCAGGCAATTGGCAAGGGTAAAATCAATGATTCTGTATTTACCACCGAAAGGGACGGCAGGTTTTGCACGATCCGCGGTCAGCGGGTAGAGACGTGTTCCGGATCCGCCTGCCAGGATGATGGTTAATGTCTGCTCCAGCATTTTAATACTCCTTCACCAGGTTGTTTATTATATACCCGGTAAGAGAGTTATTCCCAATCCTGTTTACACATGCTATCCAGACACCACATCACGAACAAATCCGGTTTCCTCTCAACTAAATAGGCGTTCCGAATACCAGTACACTTGGGAAACGGAGCATCGGGAGCAGAGGTCTTTTACATGACCGTCAGCCGCAGGGCATGGATTGTTCCTGACAATCCTTATGCATTTCCGCCATCCCTGGCGGTCAGATGCGGCTGTCGAGCTTAGCTGGACGATGTACAGGATGTACAAGTGTCGTGGAGCACATGGATGTGCGGGAACGACTGTATTTACAGCGTGTCATGTAAAAGACCTCTGCTCCCGATGCGATACTTAAATCTGGCAATAATACTAAATGATCTGGTATTCGGAACGCCTATTTAGGCAGCAAGGCTCGTTCCACCTATGATATACCGAGCTGATATACCGAAATGCTTGAGTGGATTCATCTGGTTTTCTGTCAGCCCGTGTCTTCCACCACCGCCACAGGAGCAAGCCGCAACAGAGCCCGGGCCTGCGTATCGCAGGCATACAGCACACTTTGTTGCAATGATTTTTTCCAGCGTAACGGGATAGACGCCATTCCGTACCGTGCCCCTGCCAGCATTCCCAGAATTGCGCCACTGGTATCGGCATCCCCTCCCCGGTTGACAACATCCAGCAAACTTGCCTCAAAACTGTCGTGTGCAAAAAATGACTGAAAAACAGCCTGCAGGGTTTCCACGATATAGCCACCCGGATTTTCCACTCTGGTACCGGTGAAATGATATAAAGGTTCTGCCTGCACCAGATCGCGCACAATATTTTCAAGCACATCACCTGAGTGTCCCAGGATTGCCGCTTGCAGCATGACAACCACACATTCCGTACCACGATCTGCCAAAATGTTGTTATGGGTGACATGGGACTGGAGCCGCGAAGCCAAACGCACCTGTTTTTCGGTTGCACCCAGCATCGCCAGGGCAATCGGCAGACTGCGCATGCAGGCACCATTACCCGCATCGAATTCATTTTCTGCGACTTCCGCTTTTCCTGTATTGCGGTAATGCATCAATCCACGGCGCACGGTGTTTCCAATATCAACCGGCTTGCTGCGCATCCATTCACTGAATGCTTCAGCAATGATTGCTCTATCGACTTTTTGTGATTTGATAATCGCATTACCGAGCGCAAGGCTCATTTGCGTATCATCGGTTACTGCGCCAGCTGGCAGTTTCAGCCAGCCACCACCAACGATGTTACGATGGACACCGTAACGCAGCTTGATCTCACGTGGGGTTAAAAACTCAACCGTTGCGCCAAGAGCGTCCCCAATGGCAAGACCTGTATAGGCAGCAACGGCGCGATCAATGATTTCTTCTGTATATTTCAAGAAATTCCGGACTATTCCTCAGCGCCAAAACAATCATCATAATCAGCACACACTTCACAGGATGGAGAACGGCATACATAGATACCATCTGCGAGACAAAGCTGTTTATAAAGAAATTTTTTCCACTTCATATCCTTATCATTCCGTTCTGCCAGACCTGGAAAATTTGTTTTTATCAATTCCGTCACCTGCTGACGGGACCACAGACCGAGGTCCTGCCAAAGATGATTCTGCCCAAGGCAGGCTGTACTCAGAATAGTTGCAATCCACTCCTTGTCATCCCTGGCACTGCCCCGGTAGTTCAATAACAATTGCCGTAATTCATTGCGTTCCTCAACACGCGCCGCATCCAGCTCACGGGCCGGTCGTTGCAGCGAATCCACTGGAAAACCTGGAAAGTGCATCTGTAACATTCTGGTAAATTCCATTTTTCCCAGCCCCATCCATTCCGGTAAAACACCCTCTCCACAAACCCAGCTTGCCAGCATACAGGCCAGAGAAGCATCATTTTCCTGGTGAAGACTGTATGCCATGATTTGCGCATATAGCAGATTGCATTTTTCTGTTACAACATCACCGCACTGCCTGTTGCTCATCGGATAATCCGGTAATCCCGCGACATCGGTATCTCGCACCGCAGGATTCGCGGTTTTGTTTATATATTTATTTTCACAAGAAGTTGACAGGGTCATGCTATTGCTTCCTCTGATGTCCCTGCCAGTCATGCAGGGCGGATTTTGATATCACCCAGCACCTGGGCCTGACAGGCCAGACGATAATGCCGCCCCGCCATGTTTTCCTGTAACACCTTGTCCTCCAGCAAAGAGGGACTCGAAAGGTTTTCCCACCCCTCTTCCACTTTCATCAAGCAAGTACCACAATCACATTCCCGGCAACCGTAAACAATACCGGCACCCACCTTTTCCGAAATTTCTATTACCCGTGTACCAACCGGCACATTCACACTCAGTTCAATGTCTGAAAAAATGATTCTTGCTTTTGCCATTTTTCTGTCGGCTCTCCACGGTGATTTATGGATACTTTTCAATGACGATATTTATATACGGTCATGTTGTTGGACTTTATTCATCTCGCCCACTTGCACGAATACTTTATCGCGCCTGAATTTCTGCCTTGGTTTCGGCCAGTCTGCATGGTGCGATACCGGTAAGAGAACCCGGTGGATTAATTGCCTCTCCCAGACTGTTGAGAATGGCTCCCTCAATCGGACAAATGCTGCCGCATTGCGGTTCGGCATAATCACCCTCGCATTCGGTACATTTTCCGGCATCGATGATAAAATGCGGATCGGCTGCAATAATTGCCGCACTGGGACAAAGCGGCTCGCACGCCCAGCAATTCACACAACTTTCCACAATCGTATAAGCCATTGTTTCCTCTCTCAAGCCAGTGCCTGTTGTTCTGCTGGCACACTCTTTTCTGGCAAACCGGTTTTGAGCATCTCCTGATAAACCGCAATCAATGCTTCTTCAACCGGTTCCATCGCATGTTCACCATCTGGCCTGATCCCCGCTTCCTCCAGCCGGGTCCACGGTTCGATGCCAATCCTGGAACACAGCACCACCTCACAGCCGTGCAGCGCGCGTATGGTGCGTTGCAGACGGTCTTCCGTTTCACCGCAAGTCTCATTCCCGTCACAATACTGCTCAACCTCGCGGTAACCGGCAAAACGCACACCACGATCCGAAACCTCGTACAACAGGAACTTGCCGGCGTGGCCAAAGTGTTGGTCGATCACACCCTTCCCGCTACTGGCCACGGCCATGATCACACTGCGTGGTGCCGCATTCTGTTGGAAAGATGCGAATGAGACACTGACACCGTTGCTTCGCTTTACGCCTGCTTTTCGCCCCGCTTCAATGGATTTTTGTATTTCAAGCCGTTTTGTCATCGCGGTGTCATAATCAATATCCATTGCCTCGATATTTTCCATTGTGAATTCCGCGTTACGATCTTCACCCAACAGGCCAATTGCATCCGCACGGCACTGCCTGCAATGCCGCATCATATTCATGTTCCCCTCACAGGCATCCTGCAACTCCCGCAACTCTCTGGCGGTCGGTCCACGTTGCCCCATCACGCCATAAAACGTGCCGTGTCCGCTCTCTGAAATCAGTGGCATGACATTGTGCAGAAAAGCGCCCTTCTGCTTTACTACCTTGCTGACTTCCTGCAAATGGTGTGCATTCACTCCCGGGATCATCACAGAATTCACTTTTACCAGAATGCCCTTGTCAACCAGCATCTGCAGCCCTTTTTGCTGTTGCCGGATCAGAATAGCGGCGCCTTTGCGCCCCCTGACACGCCGGTTCTTCCAGAAAACCCATGGATAGATCTTTTCACCGATATCCGGATCCAGACAGTTGATGGTGATTGTGACATGATCGACATTGCACTTAACCAGTTCATCAACGTGTTCCGGCAGATTCAAACCATTCGTGGAAACACACAGTTTGATATCAGGTGCTTTTTTTGAAATTTCCCGAAAAGTGGCAAAGGTGCGTTCCGGATTGGCCAGAGGATCACCTGGACCGGCAATACCCACAACCGTCATTTGCGGAATCCTGGAGGCAACCGCCAATACTTTTTTCACCGCCTGTTGTGGCGTCAACAATTCGGAGACCACGCCCGGCCGGGATTCGTTGCTGCAATCATATTTGCGATTACAATAGTGGCACTGGATATTGCAGGCCGGCGCCACCGCCACATGCATGCGTGCGTAATAATGATGTGCTTCTTCTGAATAACAGGGGTGATTATGCACTTTTTTATGGATCTCTTCCGGCAGGTGCGACAATTGTGCCTGACTGCCGCCACAAGCGGACTTGACACATCCGCCTGTGGCTTGTCCGCGATATTCCGGATTTTTCTTTTCCAAAATGTTTCTCCAGGGTCTCGATATCATCATTTCTTGTTATCAGGTAATGCACACACCGTGCCGTCCCGGCAATCATGATCAGCTGTTGAATTTATTGTGTTTTTTCTCAAGGAGAGCGCAGAAACAATGCAAGCTTGCAAACAATTCATAGACAATCTGTCGGGAAGTTCACATTGCGGCTTGGATCCGGTTTCAAGACACATACCGTTACACTGTCCACGCAAATAAAACGCATTCAGATTTGACGCACTTTGATGTTCAGGGTCTGGATGCGGTAGGCGATCTGTCTTGGCGTCATACCAAGCAGGCGTGCCGCCTTCGCCTGCACCCAGCCGGCCTCTTCCAGTGCGGCGATCACACGCTCCCGTTCGCTCAGGTTCGGATCATGCAGATCGATTTTCGGTTTAGCCTCCTGCACCGGCACGAACACCTGCTTTTCCTCCAATCCGGCCAGGACGATCATGTCCCGGTCGATCTCGCCCTTCTCACTCATGATGGCTGCACGCTCCAGGGTATTTTCCAGTTCACGTACATTTCCCGGCCAGTTGTACCTGATAAGCAAACGTATTGCGCTGTCGGTGATCGCCAGTTTCCTCTTCTGCTGACGGGCTATTTTCTTGATCAGAAAATCGGCCAGATCCGGAATATCTTCACTGCGCTCACGCAGCGCCGGCATTTTTATCGGCATGACATTCAGGCGATAGTAAAGATCCTCACGAAATTTGCCATTGGCAACCTCCTCTTCCAGATTACGGTTGGTGGCAGCAATGATCCGTGTATCGACGCAATAGGTTTTGCTGCCACCGACGCGTTCAAATTCGCCTTCCTGCAAGACGCGCAGTAATTTCGCCTGGAATGCCGCAGAGATTTCGCCAATCTCGTCAAGAAAGAGTGTTCCTCCATCAGCCTGCTCAAAGCGTCCTTTACGTGTTGAAACCGCACCGGTAAAAGCACCCTTTTCATGTCCGAACAGTTCGGACTCCAGCAAATTGTCCGGTAAGGCCGCGCAATTCAGTTTGATAAAGGGACCATTGGAACGTGGCGAATTATAGTGAATGGCATTGGCAATGAGTTCCTTGCCGGTGCCCGACTCTCCGCGGATCAACACCGTCGTATTCCATTTGGCAACCTGTCTCACCTGTTCAAATACCGTATGCATCACTTCCGTATGGCCGACGATGGTATCGAACCCATGTTTGCCTTTTACCGTGCGGCGCAGGTGATCACGCTCCTCCCGCAATGCACGTTGTTCATGATCTATCTGGCGAAACAAGTGCACCGTCTGCGCAATAAGATTGGCAATCATTTCAAGAAAACGTGCCTGCTCGTTCAACAGCTCATCGGTTTCTGCCGGCTGGGCGGCAAACACGCCAAATGGTTCATTCTTGCCCAACTGGATGGGCACTCCGATAAATGGCAGGTTAACATCGTATACCCCGAGGCGCCCCAAAAATCTGGGCTCGTCTGCAATGCGCGGCACCACCACCGGTTCCGCCTGGTTAACGATGTCGCCAACGACGCCTTCGCCGGAACGGTAGCGTACGGTTTCAATGCGGCTCGCCGCATGACCATGCAAGGCGATAACCTGCAGATCATTGTTCTCGTCATCAATCAGGCTGACCATGCCATACTGCAGGCGTCCCTGATCATGCAGAAGCTTTAGAACCTCGCTAAGTGTTTCTCGCAGATTCAGGGAACGGCTCAATACCCGGCTTACCTGATAAAGAATATCAAGTTTCGCCTCGAGACGGTTTTCTCTTGTCTCCCCGTTTTTTTTGTTTGCACGATGTTTTGTTGCAATCACATATTCTCTCCCCGTTACCCGACATGCCCTGTAATTGCTTGTGGAGCAAAACAAAACATTTCACGACTGTTACTTTGCTTTACAGGCATACACAACGTATAGACACGTTCCAAAGGTTCTTTAAGAACCTATATAAACTGTTTTGCAACTTGTATGCCATGAAATAAAAAACCATATAACGTTCGATTTTTACGGCCTGTTTGTTGTATTTAAGACAATCCATCATACCCAGACACGCTGCATGTATTGTTTGGCACAGTGCGGTTGCACAGTTTTAATCCGGAAAAAATCGCACATGCCCTATCGTGATGCGGTTTTCCATTTGCACTTCGTTACCGAAATTCTCCTGGTATGGTTAATGCATCAGCCTGATCCGTGAAATAACTTTACTAGTAACGATGACTGATTATCTCCTCTTATTGTTGACTACTGCGCTGGTAAATAACGTAGTGCTGGTCAAATTTTTAGGGCTCTGCCCTTTCATGGGTGTGTCCGGCAAAATCGACAGCGCGGCAGGCATGGGACTGGCCACCACTTTTGTTTTGACGCTGGCATCCGCTTCCAGCTGGTTGCTTGAACATTATGTGCTGCAGCCATTGGATATCGCTTTTTTAAGGATTCTGACATTTATCCTGGTAATTGCTGCGACTGTGCAATTTACCGAGATGGTTGTTCGCAAGGTTTCACCCGTTCTGTATCAGGTCCTGGGAATATTTTTGCCCCTCATCACAACCAATTGTGCCGTATTGGGTGTCGCCTTGCTCAATGTACAACAGCAACTCAACTTTACGGAAAGTCTGCTCTATGGTTTCGGCTCTGCTGCGGGCTTTACCCTGGTGCTGGTTATTTTTGCCGGTCTGCGCGAACGTCTGGCACTGGCGGAAGTTCCCGCCGTTTTTGCCGGGGCACCCATTGGTTTTATCGTCGCCGGTCTGCTGTCGCTGGCTTTTATGGGCTTTTCCGGATTGACTACTCACTAAACAGCTGTGCGAAAAAAGTAAGCCATCGATGAAAGAGAATTCCGTGTATCAAGAACAGGCCTCTCATAAATCACACTGGACCCATTTTTTGCACAATTATTCAGGAGCCTGAAATGCTTGCCGCCATTACAAGCCTGATGTTACTCGGTTTCGCCCTGGGGTCGTTATTGGGTCTCGCCTCACGTTACCTCAAGGTGGAAGGCAACCCGTTACAAAAAGAGATAGAGGAAATGCTGCCGGGTTCGCAATGCGGGCAATGTGGTTATCCCGGTTGTGCGGCGGCTGCCGAAGCCCTGGCGAATTCCCGTGCGCCGGTGACGCTTTGCCCTCCGGGCGGAGTCGTCCTGGCGGAAGCACTGGCCGGTAAACTCGGCGTGAGCATCGATCTTTCCACGCTTGAAGAGAAACAGCCGATGGTGGCTTTTGTCAATGAGGGACTGTGTATCGGTTGTGGCCGCTGTTACAAACGTTGTCCCACCGATGCGCTGGTTGGCGGTCCGAAACAAATCCATGTCGTCATCAGTGACAGCTGCACCGCCTGCGAAAAGTGCATCGATGTCTGCCCCACCGCCTGTATCGAAATGCGGCCCATACCAGTGACCTTGCAAACATGGCATTGGCCAAAACCGAGCCTCGCTTATACCGCGTAAATCAGGGATACCAGTAATGAAATTATTTCGGATCCGTGGAGGAGTACATCCACAAGAGCACAAACAACTGAGCGCGCACAAGGCAATAGAAGTGATGCCGATGCCGGAATTGCTGCGCATCCCGCTGCAGCAACATATCGGATCACCGGCAGTTCCCGTCGTACGCAAAGGCGATAGCGTGTTGAAAGGACAACTGCTTGCCCACGCTCAGGGAATGATCTCCGCACCCGTGCATGCCCCGACCTCCGGCCGCATTATCGCCATCGGTAAACATATCGCACCACACCCATCAGGACTGCCGGTGCGCACGATTACGCTGAAAGCAGACGGTAATGATCGCTGGATCGATTTACCCGGGCCGGTTGATCCCTTTACGCTCGATGCGAATGAAATCTCGGAACGGGTGGCAGCCGCCGGTATAGTCGGCATGGGCGGCGCCAGCTTCCCGTCTGCGGTCAAACTGAATCTGGGAAAACGTTTCAGCCTGCATACACTGGTAATCAACGGCGCGGAATGTGAGCCCTATCTGACCTGTGATGACAGGCTGATGCGCGAACACGCAACGGAAATTCTGGATGGCGTTCGCATCATGATGCGCGCCCTGGGTGTTGCGCACTGCCTGTTTGCCATCGAGAGCAACAAAGCACAGGCCCATGAGGCCATCAGCAAGGCAGCCGGCAATCACAACGGCATACGCACGGTTAAGGTTCCGGTTCGCTACCCCATGGGCTCGGAAAAACATCTTGTCCAGACCCTGACAGGAGAGGAAACCCCCGCACGCGCCCTCACCGCCGATATCGGTGTGGTGGTGCACAATGTCGCTACCGCCTTTGCCGTGCATGAAGCCGTGCGGTTCCATCTTCCTTTGATTTCACGTGTGGTGACAGTCAGTGGCGGTGCCATCAAACATCCCCGTAACCTGCGCGTCGCCGTGGGCACACCGGTCAGAGAGTTGTTGGCGCATTGTGGTGGTTTCCGTGAAGAACCGGCCCGCCTTTTAAGTGGCGGCCCGATGATGGGTCAACCGATAATCAACACCGGCATCCCCGTTGTCAAAGGCAGCAACGCTGTCCTCGCCCTTACCGCGGCAGAAACAGCAACACACCCCGCGATGCCATGCATCCGTTGCGGCAGTTGCGTCAAGGCCTGCCCCTGCGGACTGGTGCCGGTGGAGATCTCCGCCCGTACCCGTCATGGTGATCTCCAGGGTGCCGCTGATCTTGGGTTAATGGACTGCATCTCATGCGGTTCCTGTGCCTATGTCTGTCCCTCCCATCTTCCGCTGGTGCAGTACTTCAATTACGCCAAGGGCGAACTGACCGCACGGCAACGTGCGGAACACAAACAAAAGGAAACCAAACGCCTTGCGGAACAACGTGCGGAACGTATTGCCCGCGAGAAAAAAGCAAAACGTGAAGCCATGATGCGCCGCCGGCAAGCAGCCAGGAAAAGAACAAAAAGCGAAAAAGCGGGAGCGAACGTATGAGTCATACCCCGCTTTTCAGTGCACCCCATGCGCACCAGGCAACCAGCATCAGGCGCACCATGTGGCTGGTGATACTTGCGTTGTTGCCCGCCACTGTTTACGGCTTGTATCTGTTCGGCTGGCCGGCGCTCAACCTGTTCGTCGTGACGGTTGCCTCGGCCTTGCTGGCGGAAGCGTTCTCTCTGCGCCTTGCCGGCAAAGCCGTCAAACCATTTTTGTTCGATGGCTCTGCTCTCCTCACCGGCTGGTTACTGGCCCTGACCCTGCCGCCCTGGGCGCCCTGGTGGATCGGTGTGGTGGGCGCCTTGCTGGCAATTGTCATCGGCAAACAGGTATTCGGCGGCATCGGGCAAAACCTTTTCAATCCGGCCATGGTGGCACGTGTTGCGCTGCTCATTTCCTTTCCGCTGGAAATGACCACTTTCCTCACGCCTCTGCCGATGTTTTCGGCGAATGCCCCGAGTTTCGTCGAAGGCCTTGCCATCAGTTTCAGCCAGGGCATAAACCTCGATGCCGTTAGCAGCGCATCCCTGCTGGGACACGTGAAAACCGAACTGGGTCAGGGCCATCTCCTGCCCGATGTACTCACGAGTGTCTACGATTTAAAAACGCTTTTGAGTGGAAATACGCCAGGCAGTCTCGGCGAAACATCCGCCCTGCTGATCCTCGTGGGGGGGCTGCTTTTATTGTTCCTCCGCATCATCAGTTGGCACATCCCGCTGGCCATGCTGGGGACGCTTGCCATGATGGCGACGTTTTTCCATTGGCTGGATCCGGCTCATTATCCCGATGCGGTTTACCACCTGTTCTCCGGTGCCGCCATGTTGGGCGCCTTCTTTATCGCCACCGATCTGGTGACCTCACCGGTTACGGCACGCGGCCAGTTACTCTTCGGTGCCGGTTGCGGTCTGCTGGTCTATATCATCCGCACCTGGGCCGCTTATCCCGAAGGCGTTGCCTTCGCCGTGCTGTTGATGAACGCAACCACGCCTTTGATCGATCACTATCTTAAACCCCGTATTTACGGCCGCAGGCGGGATGGCTCGCCACTGCAACATCGAAACAGGCTGTCAGAAGGTGGTGGAACATGAGCACGGTTGCAGAACCCGCGTACCGGCAACGTATCGCTTACCATGCAACCCTGCTGGGTGGCTTCGCCACACTGGCGGCAACCCTGCTGCTACTGGGTAATCTGAGTACACGGGCACCGATAGAAAAGCGCCTGGCCGAGGACATGCTTGCTTCGCTAAGTCAGGTTATTCCGCCAGGCGTGCACGATAACAATCTGTTGGATGATGTAATGATTTTTTCAGACAAAGCAGAGGATGCACTAAAGGTCTATCAGGCAAAAAAAGGGAACAGCGTCACTGCTGTCGCCTTTGGGATCACCGCACAGGGCTATGCCGGTGATATCAAAATGGTCCTGGGTATCGGCAGGGACGGAAACATTCTCGGTGTGAGGGTGCTGACACATGCTGAAACGCCCGGCCTTGGAGACAGGATCGAAGTGAAGAAAAGTGACTGGATCCTTGGCTTCAACGGCTTGTCCCTCAACAACACGCCTGCCTCCCACTGGCACGTAAAAAAAGACGGCGGCCGTTTCGATCAGTTCAGCGGTGCCACCATCACACCGAGAGGGGTGGTGAAAGCCATAAAAGAGGGGCTGGATTTTTTCACTGCGAACAAAAGTGTTTTGCTCAATGCCGCGCAGACTGAAACAAAGGAGGCAGAATGAAAGTGAAGTACAGCCGCATCCTGCTTGACGGGTTGTGGCACAACAATATCGTCTTCGGCCAAATGCTGGCATTGTGCCCCCTCTTGGCCGTAACCAGCACCGCCACCAACGGACTGGGAATGGGATTGGCATCCACGGCTGTGCTGCTTGCTTCCGGCTTGTCCGTTTCGCTATTCCGCGGTTTGATCACAGCGGAAGTGCGCATTCCGGTGTTTGTCCTGATCATCGCCACCATCGTAACCCTGGTCGATATGGGCATGAATGCCTGGATGCACGAATTGTACAAGGTATTGGGTTTATTTATTCCCCTCATCGTCACCAATTGCGCAATCCTTGGCCGTGCCGAATCCTTTGCCTCCCGCCACTCACCTCTGCCATCCATGCTGGACGGATTGATGATGGGTCTCGGATTCACCTTTGCACTCGTGTTACTCGGTGCCGTCAGGGAAATGCTGGGCAGTGGCACTCTCTTCGCCAACGCCTCACTGCTGCTTGGTGATGGGTTTTCCTTTATGGAAATGGAGTTGCTTTCCGGTTATAAAGGTTTCCTGCTGGTTGTATTACCACCTGGCGGCTTTCTGGTACTCGGCTTTCTGTTGGCAGGCAAACGCCTGCTGGAAGCCCGTCTAAAACAAAGGAAGCAGCAAGTGATACGAAAAGACTTACTCATCGAAAACCCTGCAACCACTTAAATGACAAAAGGTGATTAAATGAATGTCGGCGTCGTCTATGCCAGGGCGGAAAAACAGGTATGGTTAAAACTGGAAGTGGCGGAAGGCAGTAGCGTCATGGATGCGATTGAGACATCCGGAATCCTCGAGCAGTTTCCGGAAATAGACCTGAGCAAACAAAAAGTTGGCATTTTTGGCAAGCTCACCCGGCTCGATACCATTTTAAAAGAAGGTCAGCGGGTGGAAATCTACCGGCCAATTACAGCAGACGCGGAAATGGCGGAAAGGCGCCGCGACTGACACCGCCCGGCCATAACAAACAAGCGCATACCTGCCAGCGACTGGACTGATTATTGCAAACACCTTCCCAGTGCTATCGCCCTTTGCCGGTTTACCACGCTCTCCCGGTACAAAAAATTGATAATCGATTTCACCCCCCTGGTACTTATTTCCTCATTCTTAATCATTTTTTTCATCGTCAGGCAATCTGCCTGCCTTTCCTGTGCGAGGGTATTCATCCCCACATGTCCCAGCAGGATATGCGCACACTCATGCTTCACAATAAATTCCTGCATCAACGGGGAGTAATCGTTCAGAAGCGTCTCGTTGATCAATATCCTGACATCATCGCCAAGTCCGTGTTGCACCATGGCAGGAGTGGTAATGGCGGTGGTCTTCACAATCGGCACATCCTGCTCTTCACTCAGCACGCACTCGAATTCAACCTCTGCCCATGTGTCAAAAGCGACGAGCCAGAAAAGAAACGCGATCAGTGTCAAAACTCTCATTCCATCCCCCTGGAAACGAACCATACCGAGTTATTGCCACGCCCATCGAACTTATCCGGCCCTGTGTATACTGAAAAAACCCGGCGATTGAAATGCATTCTAGCACCAGCATGGCTGTACGGCATCCACGGCAAACCTTGTAACCACGAGTATACTGGATTCAACTCAACAAGGAACAAGGGGAAAGTTCGTGACGGTTGTCACCCGGCACTCGTCCGCAAAACCAGGCTCTGCCGGGAACCTCATGGCGAAATAAAAAAGCCCTGGGACTGAACAGGGCTAAGTTATTGATTTATATGGGGTGGCTGATGGGACTCGAACCCACGACGACTGGAATCACAATCCAGGGCTCTACCAACTGAGCTACAGCCACCATAAAAAAGTAACGAGACAGGCAAGACACCTCTCTGCAAACCACCAAGGGCAATTCAGCCCTATGATACCGGTTTTTCTTCGTGAAAAAACCCGAAATTGGCGCGCCCGGCAGGACTCGAACCTGCTACCCTCGGCTTAGCTTACCAACTACAGCTTTCACTGCCAAAAAATGGTGCGGGTAAAATTTTCGATCTCCGGCAGATAACATGCCAGAATCGACTCCGGCCCCATTTTTCGTTTGTGGTCTGGACCATCTCTTCACCATTACAGGTGCTGCACGTATGGCCTCTACGGAACCCCACGACAATCAGAGGTAAACGCTGCCGCCCACTCTGATTTCATCCTCAGGCACATCTACCCTCAGGGTGACACACTTGTCATCGTCCTCTGAAGGCCCCCCCTGAGCCTTCGATACGCCTGGGCTTGCCCGTAGGCGTGTGGCGCCTGCCACACCGTCAAACGGGTAAACCATGGGTTTCCTCGGGATCACCATCAGCACAACCTGTTAAGGCTTCCCCGATACAGTGCAGTCCACTCTACAGGTTTTGTTTCCCTGCAGAGGCTCCTCTTTACACGCATAATGCGAGCTTAAAGGCCGATGCTCTATCCAGATGAGCTACGGGCGCATAGCTCCGGTTTATTACAACCGGAGGCGGGATTTTATGCCGTTAGCATCCGGATTGAAACCCTGTGTGGTAAATCAGGGTGGGCCGCCGTCGCTACGCTCCGGCGTTCAACGCATTTTCAATGCGTTGTCGAACCCGCCTTTTTGATTTCGTCGGGGGTTCGAATCCGGCTTCGTTAGCAACGTCATTCCTGACCGCACCTACTGACGACTTACCACCATCTTGGTCGGGGTAGAGGGATTATTCGGGCTGCGCCCTCACCCCTTCGGGGCCGCCGTCGCTACGCTCCGGCGTTCAACGCATTTTCAATGCGTTGTCGAACCCGCCTTTTTGATTTCGTCGGGGGTTCGAATCCGGCTTCGTTAGCAACGTCATTCCTGACCGCACCTGCTGGCGACTTACCACCATCTTGGTCGGGGTAGAGGGATTCGAACCCCCGACATCCTGCTCCCAAAGCAGGCGCGCTACCAGACTGCGCTATACCCCGATATTCCCGGTTCCTGGCCGGCTTCGCGGGCCGTGAACAAGGGTGGCGATAATACTCATCATGCGTTGAAAGGTCAATTTCTGCGGAAAAAAGATACACCTATTCACTGCTGTCCCCTTAACTCCCTCTCCCGCCGGGAGAGGGTTGGGGTGAGGGGATCAAAAACCGGGTAACGCATTGTTTTATTTACCCCCTCATCCTGGCCTTCTTCCGGAGGGAGAAGGAATCGCTTCGATTGACCGGCAGGGCCAATTTTATCTCATCAATATCATTCAGTATTTGTACCCGTTTCATTATCAAGGGTTTGCCAAATATCAGGATTGAGTCAGTGGGACGGCAATGATACCTATTATATGTTCCTCTGGAATCCGGGAGGAAACCGTGCGATCATGCGCGAAGTTTTCCTCCTCACGATTTGGGTAGCAGTTCTCCATGAGTGCACAAATTATTGACGGTAAGGCGATCGCCTTGGCAATACGTCAGCATGTCAAAAAACGCGTGGATGCCCGGCTGGCGGCAGGCAGGCGGCCGCCGGGGCTGGCGGTCATCCTGGTGGGGAATGATCCGGCCTCCGAGGTGTATGTTCGCAACAAGCGCAAAGCATGTGACGAAGCCGGACTTCTCTCCTTTTCACACGATCTGCCAAGCGAAACCACGCAGGAAGCCCTGCTGGCATTGATCGATGAAATGAACGCCGATCCCCGCGTCGACGGCATTCTGGTGCAACTGCCGTTACCACCACATATCGATCAGGAAACCGTGATCGAACGCATTCGTCCCGACAAGGATGTAGATGGTTTTCATCCTTACAATGTCGGACGGCTTGCCTTGCGCGTTCCGGTTTTACGGCCCTGCACCCCGCGCGGCGTGATGACGCTGCTCGAACATATCGGCCAGCCTTTCAAGGGACAGGATGCCGTGGTGGTCGGGGCGTCCAATCATGTGGGACGACCCATGGGACTGGAACTCCTGCTGGCGGGCTGTACGGTCACCACCTGTCACCGTTTTACCCGGGATCTGCAAAGCCATGTCCGCCGTGCGGACATTGTGGTGGTGGCAGTGGGCAAACCGGGCATCGTCAAAGGGGAATGGATCAAACCGGGCGCGGTGGTGATCGATGTTGGTATCAACCGCACCGAGGAAGGCCGCTTGGTGGGGGATATCGAATTCGACTCAGCGAAGAAAAATGCCGGCTGGATCACACCGGTACCCGGTGGTGTGGGCCCGATGACCGTCGCCACATTGATCCAGAACACCACCGATGCGGCCGATCAGTTCCATGATCCGCTCAGCTGAACTTCCCCTTGCTGAATATTTTTATTGGGGATTCAAATACTTACCAGCCTTTTGCGGTAAATCCCCAAAACACTGACGGTACTCCTGCGTGGCCATCACTCCCCGGGGATCACCCAGGGCGGCATCGATTTCATCCTCGTCCAGAAGCAGATTGACTTCGCGCCCGTTGAGGCGGCCCGTGCAGCGTTCGACGATCCGGTAACCAGAGGCATCAAAACTGCGAAAGGCGTGCAGCCCCTTGTTGTAGCGGTGCAGGGTGATCAGGGTCTGGGTCGGTGCATTGTGATAAACCGGCAGGTAAGCAGCCGCATAATCCCGCACCACCCTGCCCTGCGAATCATGCAGATAGACCTCGATGGTATGCAGCTGTTGTGGATTCTGCTTCTCCCATTGCACCTTGCTGATCAGCCGATCACCTATATAGAAAGATTCCTCCAGATAGAAGTCCGGCATCTGGGCATAGCCGCCGCTGCGGGTTTTTTTACTGACATTCTGTTGCCTGATCCGTTGCCGGTGCAGCTTGAGCAGGTTTTGGGCAAACTGATTCCAGATACGTATGTGCCGGTTGTCCTGCTGCAGTGGTTCGGCATTGGCCGCAGCGGCTGACACCAATCCCGCAAAAATGAAATATCGCCACATTTCGATCGTCCCTTTGTGTCTTTGTTTGCCCGCGGGGCCGCTTACGCCCGCCGCCAGGTCGTGCCTTCTGGTCCATCTTCCAGGATGATCCCCTTTTCCTTGAGTTCATCGCGGATACGGTCACTCTCGGCCCAATCCTTGTTTTTCCTCGCCTCGTTACGCTGCGCAATCAGTGCCTCGATGGCCGCATCGTCCAGCCCCCCGCTCGAGCGGCCACCCCGCAGAAAAGATTCCGCGTCACGGCCAAGCAGTCCCAACAAACCGGCCAGTTGCCGCAGCACTGCCGCATGATACCGGGCCGTATCCGGCGCGTTCTCCCGGTGTTTGTTAATGGCATGCGCAACATCGAACAGTATCGCCAGCGCCTCCGGGGTATTGAAATCATCCTGCATCGCCGCATGAAAACGCTGTACATGCGGATCTTCCTCTTCGCCTTTCACGTCAGCCGCTTCGATTCCCCTGAGTGCGGTATAGAGGGTGGTCAATGCTGCTTTGGCATTCTCCAGATGTTGATCGGAATAGTTCAACGGACTGCGATAATGGCTGGTCAGAATGAAATAACGCAGCACCTCGGGATCATATCGACTGGTGACTTCCCGGATAGTGAAAAAATTACCCAGTGACTTGGACATCTTTTCCTCATCCACCCGCACAAAGCCGTTATGCATCCAGACATTGACAAACTTTTCCCCGGTCGCCGCCTCCGACTGGGCGATTTCATTTTCATGGTGGGGAAACTGCAAATCCAGACCACCACCATGGATGTCGAAATGGTTGCCCAGGCAATGGGTGGACATGGCCGAGCACTCGATGTGCCAACCCGGCCGTCCCAACCCCCAGGGGGACCCCCAACTCGGCTCACCCGGCTTGGCGGCTTTCCAAAGCACAAAATCAAGCGGATCCCGCTTTGCCTCGTCCACCGCCACCCGTTCCCCGGCGCGAAGATCCTCCAGATGTTTACCCGACAACTGGCCATAGGCGGGAAATTTGCTCACCGAATAGTAGACATCCCCGTTGTCCGCCACATAGGCGACCCCCTTCTCCACCAGGCTCTGAATCATCTCGATGATCTCCTGCATGTGGCGGGTAGCGCGTGGCTCCACCGTCGGCGGCAACACACCCAGTGCCTCGATATCCCGGTGCATCTCGTCAATGAAACGGGCGGTCAGTGATTCGATAGACTCATGATTTTCGTTGGCGCGGGAAATGATTTTATCATCGATATCCGTGATGTTTCTCACGTAGGTGACATGCTCCTTGCCATACAGGTGGCACAGGTAGCGGTACACGACATCAAACACCACCAGCACCCGCGCATGCCCCACATGACACATGTCGTAAACAGTCATGCCGCACACATACATGCGCACGTTTTTTTCATCAATCGGTTTGAACGGGGCTTTTACCCCGGTAAGATTATTGTGTATTTCCAGCATCGCTTCGCTTCTTGTTCATTCTGTCCAGGGTTGGTTCCCCATCCCTTGTAAATATCACCCAATGCATGTGTACCCCGCCAGCCGGATAACGGGGTGCAAAAACTGACCGGTTTATTATGCTCTCCCGCACATGGCGGGATAACCCATACCGGGTGAACACCTATTCCGTCCGATCGTTCAAGGGTAACTGAAACGGGCGCCGGGCTCAAAATCCGCTCAAGTCTCTTTATCCCTTGGGTCAAACACATTATTATGCACCCTTCCGAACATTTAATGGGCATGAAACGACGATGAAACGACTTTTTACGCTATTAACGCATACCCTGCTCCTGGTTTTTGCCGCGACCAGCCACGCCGCGGATGCGCCACGGGTGAAGATAGAAACCAGCATGGGCAACATTGTTGTCGAACTGAATGCGGAAAAAGCCCCGCGCAGCGTGGAAAATTTCCTCGCCTACGTGAAATCCGGCTATTATGACAACACCATTTTTCATCGCGTGATCGACGGCTTCATGATCCAGGGCGGCGGTTTCACTCCTGAATACCAGCGTAAAGCCACCGATGCGCCGATTCTGAATGAAGCCGACAACGGCCTGAAAAACACGCGCGGCACCATTGCCATGGCGCGCACCATGGATCCGCATTCGGCGACGGCGCAATTCTTTATCAACGTGAAAGACAACCCTTTTCTCGATCACACCAGCAAAACCCCGCGAGGCTGGGGTTACGCCGTCTTCGGCAGGGTTATCAAGGGAATGAACGTGGTGGATAAAATCCGCAAGGTCCGCACCGGCCCGGGCGGGCCGTTCCCGCAAGATGTGCCGCAAACCCCGGTGATTATCAAAAAAATGACGCTGCTCAATCCGCCAGCCACCGGCAAATAACCACAGGACAGACATGATGATTAAACTCAACACCAATTTCGGCACCATCGCCCTGGAACTCAATGCCGAAAAAGCGCCCATTACTGTGGAAAATTTCCTGCAATACGCCCGTGATGGTTTTTACAACGGCACCATCTTCCACCGTGTTATCGACGGCTTCATGATCCAGGGAGGCGGCATGGAACCCGGCATGCTTGAAAAACCCACCCGCGATCCCATCAAAAACGAAGCCGACAACGGTCTGCAGAACACCCGCGGCAGCATCGCCATGGCACGCACACCTGATCCGGATTCGGCCACAGCACAGTTCTTCATCAATGTGGCGGACAACACTTTTCTCAACCACACTGCCCCCACGCCTGAAGGCTGGGGTTATTGTGTCTTTGGAGAAGTGACAGAAGGGATGGATGTGGTCGACAAGATCAAGGGCGTGGAAACCACCACCAAGGGCTTCCATCAGGATGTGCCCGCTGAGGATGTGATCATCGAATCCGTCGAGATCGTGGAATAACATCCGCTATTTGGCAGGAGCGGCTGCAGTCGGATCCTCTCCCGAAAAAAGAGGGTGTTGACACCACCGCAGTGATGCAGAATATCATCTGATGGCCATGCCGTTACCGCAAAAGGGGCCGCGCCCTCCACACAAAGAGTTTTATCACCCTCCATATCAGCCATGAGCATCCTGTTTATCTCCGATCTGCATCTGAGCGGACAACACCCTGAGACCACGGCGTTGTTCATTCACTTTCTCAACACCAGTGCACGCGAAGCCGAGGCAGTGTATATCCTCGGTGATCTGTTCGAAGCCTGGCTGGGTGACGATATGGTGCTGCCCGAATACAGGGAGGCCGTCGACGCAATGAAGGCGCTGAGCGATGCGGCTGTACCGCTTTATGTAATGCACGGTAATCGTGACTTTCTTCTGGGAAAGGCCTTTGCCCGCATGAGTGGGGCACACATGCTGGCCGATCCTGCACGTATCGATCTCTATGGCACCCCCACGCTGCTGCTGCACGGCGACACACTCTGCACCGATGATCTGGCCTACCAGCAGTTTCGTGCGATGGTGCGCAATCCCGCGTGGCAACAGGCCATGCTGGCCAAATCCCCGGAGGAAAGACTTGAACTGGCAAAACAATACCGGGAACAGAGTCAGGCGGAAACAGGCAGCAAGACCGAAGCCATCATGGACGTCAATCAACAGGCAGTCGAAAAACTGATGCGGGAAAAAGGAATCCGGCAGATGATCCACGGCCACACCCACCGCCCGGCAATCCACGAATTGACCGTCGACGGTGAAAGCGCCCGCCGCATCGTCCTGGGCGACTGGTCTCAACAGGGTAATATGCTGAAATGCACGCCACAAAAATGCGAGTTGGTGAATTTCGGGCTCTGAACACGTGCAAACGGGATTTGCCCGGGACGTTGCCCGCTTTTCTCACGTAAAAAAACAGCTGTCCCGCCTAAACAAGTGTTCCGCATGCCAGTTCATTCAACATTATTGGCAGATTCCGGTTTCGCATCAGGGGCTTGAGTGGAATGGTATTCGGAACACTTGTTTAGTCGTCAAAAGAAACCTTGCCATCCCGGAATTCCTGCACGGTGTAGTGTTTGTAATCCTTGGGCAGAACGAACAAATCCGCCATGACCTGATAATTTTCCTGGAAATCAATCAGGCTCCGGCCGGAACCCTTTTTACTCCATTCCTGCACCGGAAAACCAAACTGCAAATGACGGCCGGCGGCAAATGTGCTCATCGACATTTCACAGGCATCATGCATATCGGCAGGTATTGCATTGAAAGTAACGGCACTGTCACTTGCCAGTATCTCGGTGAAAACATGCATCGCCTCAACCACGTCGGGGAACATCCCCGGGATGGTGATCACGTCATAGCATATATCGCCGTTGGCGAGAAACTGGTGATGTTCCGGTTTCCTGCCCGCAACCGTAGGGGCATCCTGCATGTCTGTCAGCAGCTTGTGTTCCAGATTCAGCTTGAAGGGGGGCTTGACCTTGACATTCTGACGGGTCACAGCCATGACGGTACGGTCGCTGCTGTTTACGCTGTAAATCACCTCTTTCCTGCGATCGAAAAGAATAAAATCCCGTGAACCTTCACCGTCATCAAAACGCATGAAATCATCGGTCACGAGCAGACGGGTCTTGTAGGGTTCCACATCCTTTTCGTATTCCGTAAAGCTCAGCATGGTTGCCCCGCCTTTTACCCTTTCAAGCGGCTTGTCACAACCACTCAACCCGAAAAGAACCATCACGCAAAAAACAACAAAACGCATAATTTCGGTCTTCATCCTGCTCCTTCCAAATAATCAAGTTCTGCTTCACTGAAACCGGCACGCAGTCTTGCCTGCCTGTCAAACGGCCCTTTGATACGGCCTTTCATATATTGAGTCAATAAATCACGAAAGGTGGACTCCGCTTCGAGTTCCCGCTGCTTGCACAAATAGTGAAACCAGCGGGAGCCGATTTCAACATGCCCCACTTCTTCCTGCTGAATGATTTTCAGGATAGCAACGGCTTCCTCATCACCTATTGCTGCCAGTTTTTTCATGATTCCCGGCGTCACATCCAGACCACGGGCTTCCAGCACCCGGGGAACCAGTGCCATGCGCACCAGGGGATCGTGAGCGGTCTCCACCGCCATTTGCCATAAGCCGTCATGGGCGTCAAAGTCGCCATACGCAAAACCCAGGGTACGCAAATGATCCCGTAACAGATTGAAATGCCGCCCTTCTTCCGCTGCCACCCGTAACCAGTCAGTGTAATACGCGGCGGGCATGTCACGAAAGCGGTAAACCGCATCCAGCGCCAGGTTGATGGCATTGAACTCGATATGGCAAATTGCGTGGATCAAGGCCGCATGGCCGCTCGATGTCGTCAGTTTGCGGCGGGGCAACTCCCGTGGCGCAACCAAGCGTGGTCTCACAGGCCGGCCTGGCTCAGCGATCGCTGACAGCGGCACCTCCCCCGTTTCCAGTCCGTCCGCCTGCCATGCACTGACGAGTTCATTGACACAGCTGATCTTTTGCGGCGGTTCGCACTGTTGCAGACAGCTTTCGGCACGTGCAAACAGATTTGACGACATTATCCTTCAGTTACCAAGACGAAACGAAATTCATCCAGCAGGGTTTTCTTCTCCGTTCCTGAAAGGAAGGGAGTGCCAAACCGGTACAGGATTTTAATTCGGGATAAAACGATCATGCCAGATTATGGCATCTTATGCTGTTGAAGATTTGCAAACCAGAAGCAAATCCATGACATTCGTCCCGGTCGGACCGGTAGTGAGCAAATCACCAGTGGCATGCAGAAAGCTCCCCGCATCTGCGCGACGCAGGCAATCCTCCACCGAAAGGCCCTCCCTTTCCCCGCGCGCCAGCGTCTGCCCGTCCACCAGCGCCCCACAGTCATCACTCATGCCGTCACTGCCATCCGTTCCAGCGGCCAGCAAACAGATATCCTTCCGCCCGGCCAGCTCTTTGGCAGCGGCGAGGGCCAGATGCTGATTCCGCCCACCGCGACCCGGTTTGCCCGGCAGGGTCACGGTGGTCTCACCTCCCCACACATGCAGGCCGTCCGGCAGCGTCTCCAGCCCGGCGACCAGCCGCGCGGCAACCTCTTCCGCCTCACCCTCCAGCAGGGTCGCATGAAAATAAGCGGGAATACCTTCAGCCTGCACAAAGCGGCAGGCCGCCTCCGCCGCCTGCCGGTTGGTGGCAAGCAGATGATGTTCCACCGATTGACGTTCAGCGACGGGCGGCGGCCCAAGGATGTGGGACGCCCGCTGCTGCATCGTCTGAATCCAGGGAGGCACATCGAGCGCAGCCTCATCCGCCCTGGCAGCATAGTAAAACGGCGCAGAACCGATCAGCGTCAAATCATCCCCCGGCACATCCGATATCACCAGATTCAGCGCAGCCTGTCCCCTCAGCCGTTGCGCCAGGCGTCCGCCCTTGAGCGCGGAAACGGACTGACGCACGCGGTTGACCTGGCGGATGGGCAAACCGCTTCCCAACAGCCATTCATTCAACGCCACCAGTTCGTTCAGTTCGATACCCTGCGGCAATACCTCCACCAACGCCGAGCTGCCTCCCGAGAGAAGAATCAGCAAACAGGCGTCGGGCGACAAACTCTCCAGCAACGCCAGCACCGCCTCCCCCGCCGACAGGCTGCGTCCATCCGGCAACGGGTGGCCTGCCTCGAGGATACGGATCGAATCCGGTAGCCCCGCCTGCACGGCATACCCCTCGCGGGTCACCAGCAAACCGGCGCTGATCCGCTCCCCCAGTGCCTCTACCGCCCCCCTTGCCATGCTGCCCGCCGCCTTGCCGATGGCGAGCAAGGTGACCGGTTTGTCGGGCAACGGATGGCTCTGCAAATATCGGGAAACACACGCCTTGCCCTCGACCGCCTCGATGGCCGCTGCATAGGCGCCCAACAACAGATGCCGGGGCTGTGCCACTAAACGCTTTTGCAAATCGTGCTGCCTCTGAAACCCGGAATGCTACTCCGTTCTTTTGTCATCATTCCAATTGCAACTGCCGGAAGGGCTGCTATACCTACTGTATCGCTCGGAAAAGAAGGTTCATGCTTTCTTCTTAGATGTTTTCAGGAAAAAAACATTGCCGTCATCGTTGAACTGGTGCGGTGAGCACGAAACCTTTCTGCACCATCCCACCACACGCAAGGGAGAAAATGCAATGATAGTGCCGAAACCCGTCTATGAAGCCATGCCCGTCCTGTATGTTGCCGGCGGTATTGCAGCAATCTCCACCGTGGATTCCATCATGTCCTTTATTTCAGGAATTCTTCTCGGCCTCTCCGGCGTGGTCGTGCTGTGCATGCGCCGTAATTATCGTGCTGCAAAAAAAGCCTACATGCAAGACGATACCGAAACACACCCACCCGCAGGCTGAACCTGTTGCTGCGGTGGCAACATCCTCGTTCCCCCGCCCGGGTGACAACCCAGGCGGGGGATTTTCGATCTAATCATCACGGTGCGGAAAAATTCCCCTGCGTGATGCCCTGACAGACAGATACCAGGCCGCCACAATCGCCAGGAAAGGAGTAAACACCAACGGATAAAACATCATCGCAAACGGCACAGAGACATCCTGCAGATTCTCCGGGTCGTACCAGAAAAGGTAGGCGGCCACACCAGACAATACCGCCAGCAACAGCGCAATCGGCACAGACACCCATACCAGCCTGAAGAGAAGCGCCCACAGCGGCACCGCAGCGGGGAGACGCAAGAATTCCGGCCAGCGTCCATGAAGATAATGCACCAGCATTCCGCTGCTGATAACGATCACGGCAAGAACCACCAGTCCCCATACCGATGAATGATCACCCTGCGGAATCCATTTGAACAATTCCTCGGCAAACATCCCCACAATCATCCAGGCGAGACTCAAGGCAAACAACACCAACAGTATGCCGTGTCGCAACCAGCGCGAAATGGCATCGATCCTGGCAGGAATATTCATCATGAAAATTTCATGGTGCCGCTCAGTTTAGGCCCCTTTCTATATCCGCAATGATGTCTTCGATATTTTCCAGACCGACAGATATCCGGATCAGGCCATCCGCAATGCCGGCTTCGGCACGTTCTTCATCCGTCAGGCGTCCATGGGTGGTGGTGGCCGGATGCGTAATGGTGGTTTTGCAGTCGCCCAGATTGGCGGTGATGGACAACAGTCTGGTTTGATCGATCAGTTTCCATGCCGCGTCCTTGCCACCCTTGAGCTCGAAGGACAAAACACCGCCAAAACCGCTTTGTTGCCTCCCGGCCAGTTCATGTTGTGGATGGCTTGCCAGCCCAGGATAATACACCCGCTCCACATTGGCATGCGCTTCAAGGAAACGGGCCAGCGCCAGGGCATTGTCACTATGGGCTTTCATGCGCAGGCTAAGGGTTTCCAGCCCCTTGAGAAACACCCAGGCGTTGAACGGGCTCATGGTGGGACCGGCGGTGCGCAAAAAACCATACACCCCCTCGCCCACCTCTTCCTGCCTGCCGACAACGGCGCCCCCCACACACCGCCCCTGGCCATCGATATACTTTGTGGCGGAATGGATCACGATGTCCGCCCCGAGCTTGAGCGGTTGTTGCAATGCCGGCGTGCAAAAAACATTATCCACCACCAGCAAACAATCATGTGCGTGCGCCAGCTCGGCCAAACGCCTGATGTCGGCAATGGTTGTCAACGGATTCGACGGCGTTTCCAGAAACAGCATGCGTGTTTCCGGAGTGATCGCCTCTTCCCATGCCTGCAGATCCGATAAGGGCACATAGGATATGTTGACGCCGAACGGTGTCAGGTACTTGTTGAACAGCACCACGGTACTGCCAAAAATGGCATTGGAGGAAACAATATGATCCCCGCTTTTCAACAGCCCCATACAGGTACTAAGAATGGCGGACATACCGGAAGCGGTCGCAACACAACACTCACCGCCTTCCAGTGCGGCCAGACGTTGTTCGAAGGTGCGGACTGTTGGATTGGTGAAACGGGAATAGATGTTCCCCGGTATATCGCCCTTGAAACGTGCCGCAGCTTCGGCCGCACTGCCGAAAACATAACTGGATGTGGTAAAGATGGGTTCGGCATGCTCACCTTCAGCGGTACGAACCTGGCCGGCGCGCACCGCTAGCGTTTGCAAAGCCCATGTTTCGTCAAAATCCGACATGCTTCTCTCCTGAACCCGGTAGTGGAAAAACAGGCGGGCACAAAAAAACCCGCATCAGCTGTCGCTAAAGCAGGTCTTGCTCGCTTTAGCTGTATTTGTAACGCGCCCGCAAGCTGGTAATCAAATCGGCGCAACAATTCAAGCTTATTTCAATTATGCTGTAATGTCAATTCACATCCAGCCACCCACCACTAAATTAAGTGTCCGAATACCAGACCATTTAACATTATTGGCAGATTCTGGTTTCGCATCAGGGGCAAAGATATTCGGAACACTTAATTTAGCCACCCTCATTCAGGCGGTATTATAAATTTCCAGAACTTCGTTGTCCTTTTCAATCTGTTCACGCCGGGCCGAATCGTTACGCTGATGTTCAATCTGTTGCAGATAGCTTTCACTCACATCGCCGGTAACATACTCACCGTTAAAGACACTGGTATCAAAACGCTCGATGCCTTTGGCCTTTTTCTTCACCGCTGCGACCAGATCCTCCAGATCCTGATAGAACAGGCGATCGGCACCAATGGCTTCGGCGATCTGGTTTACATCACGCCCATGTCCGATAAGCTCGCTGGCGGCCGGCATGTCGATACCATAGACATTGGGATAACGTACCGGTGGCGCCGCAGATGCGAAGTAGACCTTGTTTGCCCCGGCATCACGCGCCATCTGGATGATCTGTTTGGAGGTGGTGCCGCGCACGATGGAATCATCCACCAGCAGGACATTTTTACCGCGGAATTCCAGTTCGATCGCGTTGAGTTTCTGCCGCACCGACTTTTTCCGCTGTTTCTGCCCCGGCATGATAAAGGTACGGCCGATGTAACGGTTTTTGATAAAGCCTTCGCTGTATTTCACCCCAAGAGTATAGGAAAGCTGTAATGCAGAGGTGCGGCTGGTATCGGGTATCGGCAGCACCACATCGATGTCGTGGTTGGGGAATTCGCGCTCGATTTTTTTCGCCAGATATTTGCCCATGCGCAAACGGGCTTTATACACAGAGATGCCGTCCATCAGAGAATCGGGACGGGCAAAATAGACATGTTCGAAAATACAGGGGGTAAGCTGGGGATTCTCGGCACACTGACGTGCGTGCATCGCCCCGTCCATATCGATATACACCGCCTCGCCGGGGCTGACGTCACGTAACAGTTCATATCCCAGGGCATCGATGGCGACACTCTCCGACGCCACCACGAACTCGGTGCCTTTTGCCGAATTGCGCCGGCCAAGGGCCAGCGGCCGGATGCCGTGAGGATCACGAAACGCCAGGATGCCGTAGCCGGTGATCATTGCCACCACTGCATAAGCACCACGGCATCGGCGGTAGACACCCGCTACCGCCTCGAAGATGTCGCCGGGGGTGATCTTTAACTTGGCGGATTCCTGTAATTCATGGGCAAACACATTCAACAGGATTTCCGAGTCAGAATCGGTGTTGATATGCCGCCGATCCTCGACAAACAGGTCGCGCTTCAATTCGGCGGCATTGATGAGATTACCGTTATGCGCAAGGGTGATGCCAAAAGGGGAATTCACATAAAACGGCTGGGCCTCGGCCGAGGAAAAGCACCCTGCGGTCGGATAGCGTACATGGCCAATCCCCATGTTGCCTTGCAAACGCAGCATATGGCGGGTGCGAAACACATCGCGCACCAGACCGTTGTCCTTGCGCATATAGAGGCGGTTATCCTCACAGGTGACGATACCCGCGGCATCCTGGCCACGGTGCTGCAAGACGGTCAGACCGTCATAGAGTGCCTGATTAACCGGACTTCTGGCAAAAATACCGACGATCCCACACATTGCTTGTTACCTTAACGTGCCTGGTTGCAATACCTGATTATAACCGACCTGATGCCGACTGTACCTATTTGCAGAGCATGATCAGAAATTAAAATTGGCGGCGACATTAGCGGGCAGAAAATCACGCATCCATACGGCGATGGCCTGGAAGCGAAACAGCAGCAGTGAATCGGCCCACCAGGATTCTTTTGGCAAACTGGTGAGCCCGCTCAGCAGCACCAGCACCGACACCACCAGCGCACCGCGCAGAAAGCCGAAAATCACCCCCAGAAAACGGTCGGTACCACTCAACCCCGTACGTTGCACCAGTTTCGAGATAAAGAAATTGGCCACCGATGAAACCACCAGGGTCAGTACAAAGAGAATAACAAAAGCGACGATCAGGCGGAATGAAGGATCCTCGATACCGCTGCTCAACAGGCGGGAGAGGCTGACCGAAAAGCTTAACGAAATCCAGAAAGCCGCCACCCAGCCTGCGAGTGAGAGGGCCTCTTTGACAAAACCGCGGATCAGGCTGATAAAGGAGGAAATCAACAGGATCCCGAGAATGGCGTAATCGACTCCTATCATGATTCTCAGGGATGGCTGACCACCAGGCCGTTGATTTTCAACGCACTACGGATTTCTTTCTGCAGTTTCTCGGCCTTGCTGCGTTTCACTTCCGGCCCGACACGTACCCGGTAGACCAACTGCCCCCGGCTCTCAAGCCTTTCCACGAACGCCGTGTAGCCTTTGCGGCGCAATTTGTCACGCAAGCGCATGGCGTTGGCGCGCTTGCTGAAACTGCCGACTTGCACTGCCCAGGCTTTGGGTTTGGCCTTGCTTTTGGTGGCTGGCTTGACTTTGACAGCGGGTTTTTCACCACTTTTGACTGTTGCGGTGGCTTTTCCGGTTTTTCGTGGCGGTGTTTTCGGTGTTTTTTCATCAACCGGTATACGTACCACCTCGCGTGGTGGCGGGGGCTTTACCGGATTCTCCAGTTCCAGGACTTTCAGCTTCTCCAGCTCGGCGGGTTTTGGCGGGATCACCTCGGCGGTCTCCTTGAACACATCCTCACGATTGCCCGGCAACAACATCGGGAGAAAGATTACCGCCAGTGCCACCAGCACGATTGTCCCGACAAGACGCCGTTTGAATACCTGTTCGTCCACTCTTTAGTCCAAAACCTTACTTTTACTGAAAAAACAAACGTTTATTATATGTTGTGACGCAACGCATCCGCCACTGTATAAAAGGAACCACATACCAGAATTCGATCACCGGCTTGCGCATCCTTCTTCGCTGCTGCACAGGCAGCCGCGACATCCACATACGCAGTCGCTTTGATTTGCGGATTGATCTGCAACAGAGACGCCACCAACTCCGGAGCCGGAATACCGCGCGCGGTTGGCAATCCCGCAGCATACCATTCACTGATCCGGGGTGCGAGCTCGCCCAGTGACGCGGCAATATCCTTGTCCTGCAACATGCCGATCACTGCCAAGGTCCGGCCGGCAACCGGATACTGCGCCAGCATTTCCGCCAGGCGGGCCATGGCATCGGGATTATGGGCAACATCAAACACCTGCACCGGTTCGCCGGCTATGATCTGAAAACGGCCACCGAGTCGTATTCCTGACAAACCCTGCCGAATGGCGCTCTGCCCGACAGGCAGTTTTACCGACAACAAATCCAGTGCCATCAACACGCCGGCCGCATTTTGTACCTGATGGCGGCCTGGCAAGGCAGGCAGGGGTAAGGACACAGCGTTTTTGCGCCCGGCCCGCCACAGCCATTCGGAAGGCATGACTTCGTAAGTGTAGGCCTGCCCCAGTGCGTACAGCGGCGCATCAAGCGCTGCCGCAGCGGCCATCACCGCCTGCGGGATATCGTGGCCACTGAAGACCACCGGCCTGCCACGGCGCATGATGCCTGCCTTTTCTTTGGCAATCGATTCCCGATCCTCACCCAGCCAGGCGGTGTGATCCAGGCTGATACTGGTGATTAATGCGATATCCGCGTCAATGATGTTGACGGCATCCAGGCGTCCCCCCAAACCCACTTCCAGCACCACCACATCCAGTGGCTGGCGATAAAAGATATCCAGCGCCGCCAGTGTACCGAATTCAAAATAGGTCAATGAAATATCATCACGTGCCGCATCGATCCGCGAAAAGGCATCGACCAGTGCCTCATCGGCCACCGCCTCGCCGTTGAGACGGATGCGTTCGTTGTAATACAACAAATGGGGGGAGGTATAGACACCGGTCCTGTAACCCGCTGCCAGCAGTATCGTCTCCAGCATCGCCACACTTGAACCCTTGCCGTTGGTCCCGGCGACGGTGATAACAGTAAAGGAAGGTTTGCCGGCATGCAGGCGTTGAAAGACTGTTTCAATGCGCGCCAGTCCCAGCTCGATTTTACGGGGATGCAGCGTCTCCTGCCAGGCAAGCCAGTCAGCAAGGTTTGTAAAGCGCATCAGGATATGTGATCCGCCACTCGTCTCCCGGCTCTGTTCAGGGTGTCGGCTTGTGCGTCATCATCGCCAGCAGATTGGCCAGGCGGTCTCGCATGTCACGGCGATCGACGATCATGTCGATCACACCGTGTTCCAGCAGGAATTCACTGCGCTGAAAACCCTCCGGCAGGGTTTCGCGAACGGTCTGCTCAATCACCCGCGGTCCGGCAAAACCGATGAGGGCATTGGGCTCCGCCACGTTGATGTCTCCCAACATCGCCAGACTGGCGGAGACGCCGCCCATGGTCGGATCGGTCATCACTGAAATATAGGGCACACCCTGTTTGGCAAGATAGGCCAGCGCGGCAGAGGTTTTGGCCATTTGCATCAGGGAAAACAACGCTTCCTGCATGCGCGCACCCCCACTGGCGGAAAAACAGATGAACGGAACCTGTTGCTCCGCCGCCCGGTTGACACCGCGCACGAAACGCTCGCCCACCACCGAGCCCATTGAGCCGCCCATGAAACGAAACTCAAAGGCGGCGGCAACCAGAGGAATGTTTTTCAACCGTCCCTGCATGACGATCAGGGCGTCATTTTCATTGGTGGCTTTCTGTGCCTGGTTGAGGCGGTCCTTGTATTTTTTCAAATCCCTGAACTTCAGGGCATCGACCGGCTTCAGGTTCTCACCGATTTCAACCCGCTCTTCGTCATCGAGAAAATGCTCCAGACGCCAACGCGCCCCCACCCGCATATGGTAATTACACTTGGGGCAGACATTCATATTGCGCTCGATCTCCGCCCGGTAGAGCACAGCACTGCATGAATCGCACTTTGTCCAGATCCCTTCCGGAATGCTTTTCTTGCCGCTGGCATCGGTGCGTATCCGTGAAGGCAGTAATTTTGTAAACCAGTTCATGATTTATCCTGTAATAACGCTCTCAATATGTTCGTCGTCAGGCTGCATCCATCGCTTGGCGCATTTCCGCCAGCAAGCTGCTGACCGCCTGGTTAATCGCTTCCGCCGATGGCGCATTGGCCTCCACCCGCTTCACCAGCGCGCTGCCAACGACCACGGCATCGGCCACGCTGGCGATGGCCGAGGCGGAATCCGCATCCTTTATCCCGAAGCCTACGCCGACTGGCAAGGCTGTCAACTCATGAATGCCGGTCACCCGCTTTTTCACCCCCTCGATATCGAGATGCCCCGCGCCGGTCACACCCTTGAGCGAGACATAATAGATGAATCCGCTGCCCGCCGCCGTGATGGACTTGATCCTCTCAGTGCCGGTGGTCGGCGCCACCAGGAAAATCATGTCCAGCTCATGTTTCCGCAGTTCGACAAGCAGATCATCCGCCTCTTCCGGAGGCATATCAACCAGTAACACGCCGTCAACACCAGCCGCGGCGGCGGAGTGAGCAAAATCGGCATACCCCTTTATTTCCACCGGATTGAGATATCCCATCAGCACAACCGGCGTATCGGGGTCACCCTGCCGGAAACGGCGCACCATCTCCAGCACGTCATCCAGGGTGACCGCATGGGCCAGAGCACGCTCCATCGCCTTCTGGATCACCGGCCCTTCGGCCATCGGATCAGAAAACGGCACCCCCAGTTCGATGATATCGGCACCCGCCTTCACCATCGCGTGCATCAGCGGCACCGTTACCGCCGGATCGGGATCCCCCGCAGTGATATAGGGTATCAATACCTTGCGGCCGGCACCGCGACAGCGTTCAAAACAGGCTGCAATGCGGCTCATAGCGTGATCCCCTCATGGTCGGCGACGGTATGAATATCCTTGTCGCCGCGCCCCGAAAGATTGACGATAATGATTTCATCCTTGCCCATGGTTGGCGCAAGTTTGGTGGCGTACGCCAGGGCGTGACTGGACTCGAGGGCCGGCAGGATGCCTTCGATACGGGTCAGATCATGGAAGCCCTGCAACGCCTCATCATCATTAATGGCCACGTAACTGGCGCGGCCGGAATCCTTCAGCCAGGCGTGTTCCGGCCCCACACCGGGGTAATCCAGTCCAGCTGAAATGGAATGGGTGGGGATGATCTGGCCATGACTGTCTTCCATCAGATAGGTCCGGTTGCCGTGCAGCACACCCGGTTTTCCAGCGCAAAGAGGAGCGGCATGATGATCCGTGTCCAGGCCGTAACCGGCCGCTTCCACCCCGTAGAGCTTCACAGACGCATCCCCGATAAACGGATAAAAAAGCCCGATGGCATTGGATCCCCCGCCGACACAGGCGATAAGCGCGTCCGGCAGGCGCCCCTCGTACTGGAGGATTTGTTCGCGGGCCTCCCGGCCGATGACGGCCTGGAAATCACGTACCATCGCCGGATAGGGGTGCGGGCCGGCGACCGTACCGATGATGTAGAAAGTGTTGTCCACATTGGTGACCCAGTCCCGCATCGCCTCATTCAGAGCGTCCTTGAGGGTGCGGGAACCGGAAGTGACCGGCACCACCGAGGCCCCCAGCAGCTTCATGCGATAGACGTTCATTGCCTGCCGCTGGATGTCCTCCTCGCCCATGTAAACGACACATTCCAGCCCCAGGCGGGCAGCCACGGTGGCACTGGCCACGCCGTGCTGACCGGCGCCGGTCTCGGCGATGATACGGGTCTTGCCCATGCGCTTGGCCAGCAGGGCCTGACCCACGGTGTTATTCACTTTGTGGGCGCCGGTGTGATTGAGATCCTCACGTTTCAGATAGATGCGTGCACCCCCAAGGGTTTCGCTCCAGCGCCGGGCATAATAGAGCGGACTCGGACGGCCGACATAGTGTTGCAGCTCGCTGTCCAGCTCATCCAGAAAGGTTTTGTCCTGAAAATAGTGTTCGTACGCCTCGCGCAACTCTTTCAGCGGACCCATCAGGGTTTCAGCCACGAACAGCCCGCCGTAGGGGCCAAAGTGGCCACGCGCATCCGGCTGGTTGTAATCTTCAGTCTGTTTTTTCACCTGTTCCAACTCGTTGTACCTCTGTTAAAAAGGCGGCCATCCGCTGCGGATCCTTGATCCCCTTGGCCGCTTCCACGCCCCCGCTGACATCCACGGCATAAGGTCTGACCTGGGCAATGGCGGCGGCCACGTTTCCTGCATCCAGTCCCCCGGCGAGGATCAGCGGACGATCCAGTCCGGCAGGGATTTGTGCCCAGTCGAAGCTCCGGCCTGTTCCGCCTGGCACCCCTTCCTGGAAGGCATCGAGCAGAATACCGGCGGCACCGGCGTAACGCCGCACCTCCGCCGCCACATCCAGATCCGGCCGCACCCGCAGCGCCTTGATATAAGGCCGGCTGAAACCTTCACAGGCATCCGGCGTTTCGTCGCCATGGAACTGCAACAGATCCAGCGGGACCCTGGCCAGAATGCTTTCGATCGCAGCTCGCTCTGCGTTGACAAACAACCCCACCCGGGTAACGAATGGCGGCAGTGCCGCGCTGATTTCGAGCGCCTGCTCCACATCCACCGCCCGCGGACTCGGCGCATAAAAGACCAGCCCAATCGCGTCGACACCGAGGCGCGCCGCTTCCTGGCCGTCTTCGGGGCGGGTGATACCGCAAATCTTGACACGGGTGCGCATGCTCTGAATCCAAAAGGGCGCAGGTTACCAGACCGCCGATGATGGGGAAAGCCGCGGCAGATCAAAGTTTTCCGGATAAACCACGCGCATCAGATACAAACCATGCGGCGGTGCAGTTATCCCCCCCAGCGTGCGATCCCGCAGCTCCAGCACCTCCCTCGCCCATTCGACCGGTTGCTCCCCTGCACCGATAGCCATCAACACCCCCGCCAGATTGCGCACCATGTGGTGCAAAAAGGCGTTGGCCTCGATATCCAGCAGGATCAACTCATTTTCACGGCGGACATCCAGACGGTAGAGGGTGCGGACCGGACTTTTGGCCTGGCACGACATCGCACGGTAGGAACTGAAATCATGCTCACCCAGAAGGGTGCCGGCCGCCGCCTGCATCCGCCGCTCATCCAGGGGACGATAGTTCCACGCCACCCGGCCGGCCAAAAATGCGGGACGCACCTTGCGGTTGAAAATCACGTAGCGGTAATACCGCCGCCTGGCGGAAAAACGGGCGTGAAAATCATCGCTCACCGGGCGGGCCCACAACACGCTTACCGATCTGGGCAGATTGACGTTGCAACCCATTACCCAGGCCTTCTCGTTGCGCTGCGCAGCGGTATCGAAATGGACAACCTGCTCCACCGCATGCACTCCCGTGTCGGTGCGCCCGGCACAGATCACCCGGACATCCTCATTGGCTACCTGAGACAGCGCCTGCTCCACCACCGCCTGTACCGATGGACTGTGATCCTGAAATTGCCAACCACAAAAAGGGCGGCCATCGTATTCCACTCCCAGTGCAATTCGCATGGCTTAGACGCTTCGCAATGTAAAAAAGGAGCGTATCAACTTGCAGAAACGGGGCAACATGGGATTGTTCTGGATAAATTCTTCATGCAGACAAATTAACAAAGCCCCGGCGATCGCCGCCCGGGCAGGAACAACAAACCGGCCGGCGAATGGAATTCCCCCAATTTGCGGCAGTCACTTCCGGGCTTTCTGCTTTCAATCGCTGCCCCCTCATGCGTCACTTCATCAAGGATGCTGTGCCCTGCATCAGCATCACCCCTGTCAGCCTTCACCTAAATAGGCGTTCCGAATACCAGTACACTTGGGAAACGGAGCATCAGGACCAGAGGGTCTTTTACATGACCGTCAGCCGCAGGGAGGCGGCTGTCGAGCTTACCTGGACGATGTACAGGATGTACAAGTGTCGTGGAGCACATGGATGTGCGGGAACGACTGTATTTACAGCGTGTCATGTAAAAGACCTCTGGTCCTGGTGCAATACTTAAATCTGGTAATAATACTAAATGATCTGGTATTCGGAACGCCTATTTAGTCAAGCCTGGCAGCCACTTCATCACCGAAGAGAGGAAGAATAAACGCCCTTACACCCTCAAGTCCACCGGTCGTTTATGCGTAACCGGCCAAACATTCAATCAGCCGTTTTCACCAATTCCTGCTCAATTTCGCCCGTGTTTGAATGCTGAGAGTGCGGGAATCCCTTCCCACCATGATCGTAATATTCAGCCTATCCGGTGTAGAGGCTTGACAGTGGAAAGGGTGTCCAGGGATGGGGCAGGGGTTTGATTCGTGAGATGCGGAACGTGCGGACGATGAAGGTGGCGAGGACAGGCCGTCAGAACCAAAGACAAAACCGCAAGAGAAATCAGAATGCGTATTAATTTTTTCATTTCAGCTCCTCCAATGTTCATGGTAATCAGGAGTCGCCATTATCGCATTTTTTGTTTGCGTATAAAGTTCGGGGGACAATCTTGCAGGAACGATTTTTTGCGGGGCTTAACCCGAAAGTACCATTTTCTCACCATGACACCAAGTGGTGTTCCTTCCTGCCATATGAGGACATTTTCCAAAGCCGGGAACATCCCGGCTGTGACTGAACCCAACGAATAAGGCCCCGGCGTTCACCGCACGGGGCCAGAAAAGAAAGGTAAATTCCTGCAAGCTGTCAAATACAAACGGCAACAGGCAACAAACCGTTTAGCGATCGGAAATCATGCGATCTGCTGCAACAACTCCTGGGCTTCCTGTTTTTGATCACTGTTACCCTCATCCATCACTTCATCGAGGATACTGCGTGCACCATCCGGATCACCCATGTCGATATAAGCCTTTGCCAGATCGAGCTTGGTACCCACTTCATCACCTCCGGCAATATCCAGATCACCCGCGTCGGTGGCATCCAGTTCAAAATCCAGATTCGCTTCCGGCGCGGCAACTTCAGACCCTTCGGTTTCGATATCCATCGTCAGGGAAGACTGGGATTCCGCCGGCGATTCCAGATCAAAACCCTCGCCAAGATCGATCATTGAGGAATCCTCCTCACTGGAAGCCGTTTGCGCTTCGGAAGCCGTTTGCGCGTCCTCGGCCGTACCGGTATCCAGCTCAAAGTCCAGACCGGCACCCAGATCGGGCTCCGCCTGTTCACTTTCTCCCAGATCCAGATTGAAATCCAGGCCACTGCCTTCTTCTGCTTCAGCAGCTGCCTTGTTCATATCAATGTTGAAATCGAGATCCGGACTTTCCTCCTGACTCACTTCAGGCTCGCTTTCACCCAGATCGAGGTTGAAATCCAGGCCACTTTCATCAACAGCCTCCTGTGACTGGGTCGGGGCCGTTTCCGCCTCCTGATCCACATCCAGATTGTATTCCAGTACTCCGCTGTCGTTGCTGCCACCTGCTGCGGCATCCGCCGGTGCCCCGCCAAAATCCGCCGCTTCGAACACGCCGGTGTCCAGGCCGATGTCCATCACCTGGCTGTCACTCAGGCTGACGCTCGAATCATCACTGCTTGGTACAGCCGCTTCGCCCGCCTCTACCGCTGCCGCTGCGCTCCCGGAACTGAACAAGGGGTTACCGGGAACCAGCTCCATGCCCATGGCGACCACTTTTTGCCAGTTGGGATTCTCATTGGCATTTTCGCCAAGACTGGCATAGTAATCCTCGGCGGTGTTCTCGAAGGCGGGTTTGTTCTTGGTGGTATGGTAAAGTTCAAGCAGTTTCAGTCTTAACTCCGCCCGGCTCGGTTCGCTGTCGATGGCTTCCTTCAAACGTTCTTCCGCCGCTTCATACCGGCCGTATGCCATAAACACATCCGCTTCGGTCAGCGGATCGACTTCGCTGTCCTCGGTCTGGATAGCACCCGCACCACTGACGGCAAAATCACTCAGGAATGAGGATTCCTCCTCCGATTCGGCCTCGGTCCCGGTAGTGGTCACGCTCGATGGCCCACCCGTGAGAATGCTCTCCTGATAGGCCTCGCCGGCTTTCTTGCGGCGGCGCACAAGGATAAGCATCACTACAATCAATACCAGCAATACCGGTAGCGCAATGAAGATCAGCAGCGAGTTCCCCGCCATGGAGCCGAATATACCGGTCAGGGTATCGCCGACGGATTTGAATACACCCATCACCGCACCGAGCACACCGCCATCACCGCCAGGGGCGGGAGGAGTTTCAGCAGGCTCACCCCCCTTTTCAGCCGCGGCAATTTCATTCGCCAGTTCAATCGGCGATTTTTCCCCTGTGGGCCTGGCCGCTTCAGCAGGGGCAGGAGCCGGCGCCTTCTCAGGGGTGGTTTCAGCCACAGGGGCGGGTTCAGGCTCGGCAACCACCGCCGGGGTTTCCGCTACCGGTGCGGGTTCAGGCGCCGCCTTTTGGGTTTCCGGCGCACTTTCCAGCGGGGCCGGTGCAGCGCCTTCTTTATTATTGAGTTTTGCCAATTGCTGCTGCAATGCAGCCAGTTCGTCATCCTTTACAGAGACAGAACGTTGCAGTTGCGCCAGTTCGTTTTCCAGTTCACGCAGTTTCTGGTTCAGCTCCTTGTTCCGGCCGCGCATGGTGTTGGCATCGCGGCGAACCTGACGCAGCTCATCCTGCAGGGTGACGATGTCGTTGCTCACCGCTGTTTCAGAAGTCCCCGCGCCACTTTGCAGCTCGCTGCCATCCGGTGAATCCAGGGTCAGTTCACCACCGCTTACGACCTCGGTGCTTTCGCCGGTCTCCACTTCACTGCCGATAATCGGCTGGGTGGCGGGTACGGCAGCCGCCTGCTGACGGTAATCCTCCCAGGCAGCCGTCTGAATCTGATATTCACGCGCAGCTTCGCTTTTGCTGATACTGGTCAGCATGCCGGCATCTTCGATACGCAGCACATGGCCAACCTTGAGCCTGTTGACATTGCCGTCCACGAAGGCATCCGGATTGCTCTTCAACAGCGCCATCATCACCTGATAGATACTGACCGATTCATCCGGCCGCAGTTTTTCGGCAATTTTCCAGAGGCTGTCGCCTTTGCGCACAATGCCGTAATCCAGTTTGCCCAGTTCACCAAACTCAGCCGCTCCTGTTTCATCCTCCCGGTAAACCGTTAACGGAATCCGCGGGAACAGTTCGCTGTCGTCTTCGAACACCGCAGTCTGACTGATTTCCTCTTCCGGCATTTCCACAACGGCCGGTGGGGGAAGTTTGGCTTCCATCGGCTCTTCCTCTACCGGGGCAGGCGGGGGAACGGGTTCAGACGCTGCCACTGTTGCCGGCTCCGGTTCCGGTGCAAGTTGTTCCTCTGCAACCGGTTCCGCTGCCGGAACGGCTTCTGCTTCCGGTGCGGGCGGTGCCTCGGGCACGACCGGTTCGGGTTCGGTGTTCTTGGTCAAGGGAACACGTGGGAACTTCTCGCCATCCTCCAGCACGGCTGCTTCGGACGTTGCTGCAGGTTCGGCCTCGGGGGCGGGTGCAGGTGCGGCCGCCTCGACTTCAGGCGCCGGTGGCGCAGCGGCTGCAGGCGCAGGGACAAACGGGGTTTCCGCCGGTGCAGCGGCTTCCTCCGTGGCGGTCACCGCGGGTTCGCTGACCGGTGGCGCTTCCACTACGGCCGGCTGTTTCTTAATCAATCCGGGGGGATCAAGCAACATGGTGTATTCACGCAGCATACGGCCGTTCTGCCAGTCCATTTCCAGCAGGAAATTCAGGAAGGGTTCCCGTACAGGGACAGGGGTCGTAATATGGATGTAATAGGTACCGTTATCGTGTTGTTTGACGGCGAACCGCAGTTGGTTCAACAATGAATGCCGCTCAATCCCGGCACGCTGAAATGCATCCGAGGAAGCCAGGCTGACCTTGAGATTGGCAATATCGTCTTCGGTGGGTGATACCAGTTCAATTTCTGCATCCAATGGATCATTCAAGGCTGAATGAAGCTTGATGTTCCCAAATCCTAACGCCTGCGCCGAAATCGGCACGATGACGCACATCGCGGCAGCCAGGAAAACAATCAGCTTACGCATCATAATTACTTCTCCACTCCATACGGAATCCCATTTTACGCCTGGGGCGCCCCCAAATTTATTTATTTTTCAATGAGTTATTCATATTATCTTTGAATAATCATTACAAGTATGCAGTAACTATAGCTTATAAATAGCCTTTTACCAAAATTTCACCGATTTGAACACTGTTTAATGCACTTCCTTTGCGGCTGTTATCGGTTGCCACCCACATGTTCAACCCCTGTGGAACACTGGGATCCGAACGCAGCCGGGCAACAAAAACCGCATCCTGCCCCGCCACGTCGGTGACAGGTGTGGGTGCCGCCAGCGGCCCGCCGTCGCTGCTGAACAATTCAATCCCGGGCGCCTGCTGCAGCAGTTCGTGCGCCTGTTGCAGGGAAAGTGGGTCGGGGGTTTCGATATTGATGGCTTCACCCGTCCCGAAAAACACCGGAACCCGCACGGCGGTGGCATTGATACCGATCGTTTCATCTTCAAGTATCTTGCGGCTTTCCCGCATCAGGCTGATTTCCTGACGGCTGACACCGTTCTCGTCCAACTCGCCGATTTGCGGCAGAAGATTAAAGGCAATCTGTTCCTTGAATATTTTGGCCTCGATGGGTTGGGCGTTGAGCAGTCTTGCGGTCTGACCGGCCATCTCTTCAACCGCATCGCGGCTGACATCGGACACCGATTGAAATGTCACCACCTGGATTCTTTTGATCCCCACCGCATCATAAACCGGTTTGAGGGCAACCAGCATCAATATCGTGGCACTGCAGGGACTGGCAATAATGCCCGGCCGCTTCGCCTTGCCGACAGCCTCGGGATTGACCTCGGGGATCACCAGCGGCACATCGGCATCATCACAATACCGCCCGCTGTTGTCGATCACCATGCAGCCGGATTCCACCGCCCTTGGGGCATGTTCCGCCGCGATGTTCTCTTCCGCACAAAAAAATGCGAGCTGGACTTTGGAAAAATCAAAACCCGCAAGTTCCTCAATCCGCAGATTTTCCTTTTTAAAATTGACATGGCCACCCGCGCTATTATCCGCGGCAACAGGATAAAGCCTGTCTAGAGGAAATTCCCGCTGTGCAAGCAGTTCAATCAGGGTCTCGCCGATGATCCCGGCGGTGCCGACGACGGCGACATCAAATAATTTACTCATGTTGATTTTTCAGGGGATAGCGTTGTTAAAGAGATTAACAATGGAATTCCGTTCGGGGCATGCACCTCATCTTACCCTATTTGGGACTGAGGAAACACAGTCTGCTGGCAAAGGCGTATACGTCATGCGTTCGGCAGGGGAAGCGCCATAAGGCGGATGTGAGGGAACAAGCGGATTCGGCCGCCAGGGACAGCGTAAATGCAATTGGATTGCCGGCAACAATCCCGGCCTTGCCGCCGGATCTCCGCCTGAGATCCGGCGTGTGAAATCACCTTAATCCTCGAGCAGGATGCGCAGCATACGCCGCAGCGGTTCCGCTGCACCCCATAACAGCTGATCACCCACGGTAAAGGCGGAGAGGTACTCGTTTCCCATGGTCAGCTTGCGCAAGCGGCCGACCGGAATCGTCAGGGTGCCACTGATTGCTGCCGGGGTAAGCTCGCGCATGGTGACTTCCCGCTCATTGGGGATCACCTTCACCCACTCGTTGGCTTCATCCAGCATGGTGTGGATTTCATCCAGCGGCACATCCTGTTTCAGCTTGATGGTCAGTGCCTGGCTGTGGGAACGCATCGCACCGATACGTACACAAATGCCGTCGATAGGAATGGGGTGATCGCTGCGACCGAGGATCTTGTTGGTTTCCACTTCTGCCTTCCATTCCTCTCGGCTCTGACCCGTTTCCAGCTGGGTATCCAGCCACGGTATCAGGCTGCCTGCCAGCGGCACGCCCCAATTGTCCACCGGGTATTTGTCGCTGCGCATGTGCTCGGTCACGGCGCGATCGATATCCAGAATGGCAGAGGCGGGATCATCCAGTAAATCACTGACTGCTGCATGCAGGGAACCCATCTGGCGCAGGAGTTCACGCATGTTGCGCGCACCGGCTCCCGAGGCAGCCTGGTAAGTCATGGGTGTGATCCATTCGATCAGATCACGCTGAAACAACCCTCCCAATGCCATCATCATCAAACTGACAGTGCAGTTGCCACCCACAAAGGTCTTGATACCGTTACTCAGGCCGTCCTTGATCACATCCAGGTTAACGGGATCGAGTACGATGATACTCTCCTGCTCCATACGCAAGGTGGAAGCCGCATCGATCCAGTAGCCATCCCAGCCCGCGGAACGCAACCTGGGATAGATCTCTTCGGTAAAACCACCCCCCTGGCAGGAAATAATCGTGTCCATCGCCTTGAGCTCATCGATGCTCCGGGCATCCTTGAGTGGCGGTACCTCTTTACCCACATCGGGCGCCGCTTGGCCCGTCTGTGAAGTGGTAAAGAACACCGGATCGATGTTTTCAAAATCTTTTTCCGCCCGCATGCGCTGCATGAGCACCGAGCCCACCATGCCGCGCCAGCCGATCAGTCCTGTTTTCATCATTTTTCTGCCTCTGTATTTATCAAGCTTGTTCGTTTTAAATTTGTGTTCCGGGGGGGTGGTTACTGGTGGCGGGTTGCTGGTGGCTTGTAACAAACCACTTACCCGCTATCCTGTTGCCAGTCGCTACCCTTGCCGTATCGCAGTGACAACAGCGTCGCCCATTGCGGCGGTCCCCACTTTGGTCATGCCATCGCTATAGATATCCTGGGTGCGCAAACCATCATCCAGTACCTTGCGCACGGCGTTTTCAATCCGCTCCGCCATCTCCGCCTCGTCCAGGGTGTAGCGCAGCATCATGGCGACTGACAAAATGGTTGCCAGGGGGTTGGCCACACCCTGCCCGGCGATATCCGGTGCGGAACCGTGGATGGGCTCGTACATTCCTTTGCCGTTTTCATCCAGCGATGCCGACGGCAACATGCCGATGGAACCGGTCAACATGGCGGCGGTATCGGAAAGAATATCACCAAACATATTGGTGGTGACCATTACGTCGAACTGTTTGGGTGCGCGCACCAGCTGCATCGCGGCATTGTCCACATACATGTGGCTGAGTTCTATCGCGGGAAACCGCCTGGCCTCTTCCGTCATCACTTCGCGCCACAGTTCGGTACACTCCAGCACATTGGCCTTGTCCACCGAACAGACACGGTTATTGCGCTTGGCGGCGATATCAAAAGCCACCTTGCCGATGCGGCGGATCTCGGACTCACGATAGACCAGCGTATTGAAACCTTCCTTTTCACCGTTCTTGAGCGTACGGATACCGCGCGGCTGACCGAAATAGATACCACCGGTGAGTTCACGCACAATCATGATGTCGAGATCCGCCACAATCTCCGCTTTCAGCGTGGAAGCATCGGCCAGTTGGGGATAGAGAATCGCAGGACGCAGATTGGCAAACAGTTCAAGGCCGGCACGCAGTCCGAGCAGCCCTTTCTCGGGGCGCACGGCAATATCCAAGGACTCCCACTTGTATCCCCCCACCGCACCCAACAACACGGCATCGGCTTCCCTTGCCAGTTCCAGAGTGGTCTCCGGCAAGGGTGAACCACAATCGTCATAAGCAGAGCCACCTACGAGCGCCTCTTCCAGTTCCACATCCAGACCGAATTCCTTTTTCAGACATGCGATCACTTTTACCGCCTCGGCGACGATCTCCTGTCCAATCCCGTCGCCCGGGAGAATTGCTATTTTTTTCGTCATAAATTTAATACCGGAATGTTATTGCCCACAGGCATGATTGCCTGGTTTCTGTTTATCTCTGCATCCTCTTTGGTTCTTCATTGCTGAAAAAGCCAGGGTGCCTCCTGTTTGCGTCTTGCCTCGTAGGCTCTGATCTCATCCACATGCTGCAAGGTCAGGCCGATGTCATCCAGGCCGTTGAGCAAACGATGCTTGCGGAACGCATCGATTTCAAAGTGGAGGGTGCTGCCATCCTCTTTGGTGATGGTTTGTGCGGCAAGATCGACGCTCAGGCGGTACCCTTCGGTGGCCTCGACTTCCTGAAACAACTGCTCAACCGTATCGGCATCCAGGACAATGGGAAGAATGCCGTTCTTGAAACAGTTGTTATAAAAGATGTCCGCAAAACTGGGCGCGATGATCACACGGAAACCGTAATCAAGCAATGCCCAGGGGGCGTGTTCACGGCTGGAGCCACAACCGAAGTTCTCCCGTGCCAGCAAAATCTGCGCGCCCTGGTAACGCGGCTGGTTGAGAACGAAGTCCGGGTTCAACGGCCGCTTGCTGTTGTCCATGCCCGGTTCCCCCTGATCCAGATAACGCCATTCATCAAACAGGTTCGGTCCAAAACCGCTGCGCTTGATGGACTTTAAAAACTGTTTTGGAATAATCGCGTCGGTATCCACGTTGGGACGATCCAACGGCATCACAATACCGGTTAATTTAGTAAATTTTTCCATTTCTTTAATCCTGTTCTCTGCCTGTTCTGCGATGTTGCGCTCAATCAAATTGGCGCACATCGACGAAGTGACCTGCCACTGCCGCCGCTGCGGCCATGGCGGGACTCACCAGGTGAGTCCGGCCACCGGGACCCTGCCTGCCTTCAAAATTGCGGTTGGATGTCGAGGCACACCGTTCACCCGGTTCCAGCCGATCGGCGTTCATCGCCAGGCACATGGAGCACCCCGGCAGACGCCACTCGAAACCGGCCTCGGTGAAGATCCTGTCCAGACCCTCTTCTTCCGCCTGTTTTTTCACCAGACCCGAGCCGGGCACCACCAGTGCCAGCCTGATGTTGGCGGCCACCTTGCGGCCCTTCACCACGGCGGCTGCCGCACGCAAATCCTCGATACGCGAATTGGTGCAGGAACCGATGAACACCTTGTCGGGACGGATCTCTGTAATAGGCGTACCGGCCTTAAGCCCCATGTATTGCAGCGCGGCCTTCATCCCCTCGCGTTTCACTTCATCGGCAACCGCATCGGGATCGGGCACCCTGCCATCCACACCGGTCACCATTTCGGGAGAAGTCCCCCAGGTAACCTGCGGGCTGAGTGTTGCTGCGTCGATATTCACTACCTTGTCGAATTCAGCATCCGCATCGCTCTGCAGCGTCCGCCAGTTGGCCACCGCCAACTCCCACAATTCGCCACGTGGTGCATAGGGCCGGCCTTTGACATAATCGATGGTCTTCTCATCCACGGCCACCATGCCGGCACGCGCACCCGCCTCGATCGCCATATTGCAAAGCGTCATGCGGCCTTCCACGGAGAGATTGCGGATCGCCTCACCCGCAAACTCAATCGCATAACCGGTTCCGCCCGCGGTTCCGATACGGCCGATGATCGCAAGAATAATGTCCTTGGCGGTCACCCCCGCCGGCACCTTGCCATCAACACGGATGAGCATGGCGCGGGACTTTTTCTGCACCAGGCACTGGGTGGCAAGCACATGCTCCACTTCCGAGGTGCCGATACCGAACGCCAGAGCCCCGAAGGCACCATGGGTGGAGGTATGGGAATCACCGCACACCACGGTCATTCCGGGCAGGGTCACCCCTTCTTCCGGTCCAATCACGTGCACGATACCCTGGCGGATGTCGTCCATTTTGAATTCCGTGATACCAAAGGTCCTGCAATTGTTATCCAGGGTCTCCACCTGCAAGCGTGAAACAGGATCACTGATCCCCCTGCTACGATCCGTGGTAGGCACGTTGTGATCCGGGGTAGCCAGATTGGCATCCACCCGCCACGGCTTGCGGCCGGCCAGACGCAAACCTTCGAATGCCTGCGGTGAGGTCACTTCATGCAGCAAATGCCGATCGATATAGAGCAAAGCGGTACCGTCACCGTTATCGCGCACCACATGGGCATCCCATAATTTGTCATACAAGGTTGTGCCAGCCATTCGAGATCCTCCTGTTTGGTGCACAAATTGTAGTAATTGCTATACTATTACTCAAATTCATTATTTTCATATTTTATATTACTTATTGTTATATATGGATATTGCAGCGCTCAAGGCTTTCCTGGCTGTGGCAGAAAGCGGATCCTTTTCCCGGGCTTCGGCACAGTTGTTTCTCACCCAACCGGCCATCAGCAAACGGGTTGCGATGCTGGAGACAGAACTGGGAACCCGTCTGTTCGATCGCATCGGCCGTCATACCAGTCTGACCGAAAGCGGACACGCATTGTTGCCACGCGCAAGGCGCATCCTGCTGGAAGTGGAAGACTGCCGCCGGGCGATCTCCAATCTCTCCGAACGCGTCGCCGGCATCCTGCGCATCGGCACCAGCCACCACATCGGCCTGCACCGCCTGCCACCGATCCTGCGCACCTACAGCACAAACTATCCCGAGGTCGAACTGGATTTGCATTTCATGGATTCGGAGGAGGTCTGCCGCGCCGTGCTGCACGGTGATCTGGAGCTGGGTATTGTCACCTTGCCGCTTGAAACCCCGGCTGAACTGGGAAGCCGGAAAATCTGGCCCGATCCGCTCGATTTCATCATCGACCCGAAGCATCCGCTGGCAAGACAGAAAGTGGTGACGCCTGCGCAGTTGTGCGGCTTTGCTGCGATCCTGCCATCACCAGGCACCTATACCCGCGAGGTGATCGAACAGGCATTCAAACCGCTGCAGCTGACGATCCCCATCCGCCTGGCAACCAATTACCTCGAAACCATCAAGATGATGGTAAGCGTCGGACTTGGCTGGAGTGTCCTGCCCCGTTCGATGATCAGTGATGATCTGGCGGTGCTCGATGTTTCAAGGATAGGACAGCTGAGCCGTCAGCTGGGCACAGTCTGGCACAGTGGCCGCACCCTCTCCAATGCGGCGCAGGCGATGCTGGCAACCCTGGATGACACGATCGACAGGACCGCCGTATCTTAGTCCGATCGGCTTGCTAGATTGGCATATGATTTATCGGAAGGTGGAATGTGACCATTGTGGAGGGGCGCCATTCCGGGGCTCAGCCAGCGGCTTACCCGGTGTCCCTCATGTATGAATCTGGTGATTCAAGCGATCAGCCCGGCGTCTTTCTGTCGTCACAACGGCCACAACCACGCATAAACATGATAGCGCCAAAACCGTTTTAAACAAGTTGTGGCAGCTACTTACTTCTTCAACACCTGATCAAACTTGTCCTGATCAAATCCGCAACCAAGGTAGTCGGCAATAATCCTGACATCATTTTCTGCATTTCCCAGACAGCTGGTGGCACCGGGCGAAGGTGTCATATTGAAAATAATGCCATCGCCCATACTGATTTTCGCTTCCCCCAGATGCAGTTTTTTCTGTTGTTTATCGATCATCACCGGGCGGATCCCGCCGACGCGATGGGCAAAAACAAGTTTTTCCAGGCGCAAGGTGGGAATGATTTTACGCGCATCCCGCAGAAACAGCCGCCGCCGGATCAATGGCACTTCGAACAACATGTTCTTCAGCAAATAACGGCGTATCTCACCGTCCTTGAGCAGATCATAAAAGACCTGCAGCACATTTTTGTCCAGGCGCAGAATCTGTAAAAATTCAGGAAAGGTCTTCCAGTTGTACCGTTCCAGCAACGGCAAGATCAGTGCCGTTGGACCAAAACGGGTCTTGTTTTTCACCAGGATATCCGGATCACCATGAATGGCGGCAAACGGCAGCTTGTCATTCTGCATGGTATAGACCTTGCCGTTCAGGACCTTGGGGGTGTAATAAAAACTGCCGGCAACCGGCAGGCACGCGTAATTCAGACCATATCCCATCCGTTGTGCGAACAACAGACTGTGCCCACCCGCCGAGACCACGACAAAACGGCTTTGCAAATCACCCTGGTTCGTACTTATTTTATAAACGTCACCCGCCTTGTGAATCGACTTCACCCTGGTTGAGGTCAATATATCAATATTTCCACCACCTGCCTGCCGCGCTCTGTCAACGAAAACATTTGACAGTTGGTGGAAATCAACAGCGGTGTATTCATCCAGAATACCAATCGCGGCGATCCTCTCCTTGCGTCCCTTGACCACCATGGGTTCAACCTTTTCAATGCCATCCTGTTCCAGCCATTGCATCGCGGGGAAATGGTCCCGAAAGGTTTGATAACGCCTGAACAGACTTTGGCATTCCTCCTCACCCACAGCCAACACCATTTTGGGGTAGCGATACAGGAACTTCTCATAACGCACAAGACTGTTGGTGAAGTTGACCAGCATTTTTGCCGTATCCCGAACATGGATCGCTTTTTCCAGCGTATAGTTGGTCTCGATATCGCCACAATGGAGCGTCTGGCTGTTATTGCGCCCATGTGTATTGACCATGGCAATGGAGGAATATTTTTCCAGCAGGGCCACGCGTTTGAGATCCGTATATTCCAGAAGAACATAAAGCAAGGCTGTGCCAGAGATACCACCGCCAATGATCACAACATCATATGTGGGTGCAGGCATAAAGAGTTCCCTATTATTCGGTCCATGTTACCGGTCAAAAACATCGTGCTTTCACAATCCGCAGCCGCGGAGAAAACAAGGCAGGAGCAAGCAGGCACAATTCCTGCCAAATCGCTGGGCGAAAACGGTGTCCAGTCAGTATTTGGCATGGCGGTTCACCAGCCCCTCGATTTATGGAAATCGCAGCTATTTAATTGGCGTTCCGAATACCAGTACACTTGGGAAACGGAGCATCAGGCCCAGAGGTCTTTTACATGACCGTCAGCCGCAGGGAGGCGGCTGTCGAGCTTACAGGGAGGTATCTACAGCGTGTCATGTAAAAGACCTCTGGGCCTGATGCGAAACCAGAATCTGCCAATAATGTTAAATGATCTGGTATTCGGAACACTTATTCAAATGCATGTACTCCTTTTTCGCACAGCTATTTAATCTGTAAGATATAGCGGCATCTGCATTACTTTTTTTAGAGTATAGCCGCTCTCATAAGTTCGTTCTGAAGGGGAGCTTGTCGAGCTTGCCCTTGTTGCCGATCTAACCGGTAACGTGATGTTGGGAAGGGATAAAACGATAAGCAACAAAAAAAGCGAGGATACTGATGAGCGCGGCTATCAGGAACATCGGCAAGGCACCAAAAATATCATACACATAACCACTGTAAAAACTGCCCAGGGCGCCACCGGCACCAAAGCTGAGACTGCTGTAGAGTGCCTGGCCTTTGCCTTGATGTTTGCCTTTGAAATAACTGTGGATCAACTGAATTGCAGTGGCATGGTAAACCCCGAAAGAAGCTGCGTGCAGACACTGGGCCAGCAGCATCAAACCCAGACTTTGCGGAAACAAACCGATCATCACCCATCGCAGGGCGGCCAGTAAAAGACTGGCCAACAACATGTTACGCAGGCTGAAGTGTTTTACCAGACGGTGCATAACCAGGAACACCAGTACCTCAGCGATAACGCCCAACGCCCACAGACCGCCGATGAGGCCAAGCGAATAATCATAGCTGCGCATATATATGGAATAAAAAGTATAGTAAGGACCATGTCCCGCCTGCATCAGCAAACAGACGAGCAGCAGGCCCACTACATGTGGCCGCTTCAGAATCCTGCTGACAGGTTCATGCTCGAGTGGTAAATAGCCGGCCGCCTCTTCCGGCACGAGCATACTGTTAATCCAGATCGCCGTAAAAAGAACAAGCAGAATCCACGGCAACAGCTGCACACCCTGACCTTCCATCAGGCCACCCAGGCTCCAGACCGCGACAATAAAACCTATCGAGCCCCACAGGCGGATCTTGCTGTAACCGTGAATTTGTTTGCCCAGATGATGAAAGGTCGTCGCCTCAAACTGCGGCAGCGCGGCATTCCAGAAAAAACTGAACAGCAGCATCACCACCACCAGCCAGAAATAACTGCTGGAGGCAAAAACACCGACAAACGCCAGCACGGTGCACAAACTGCCGATACGAACAATCGCCATGCGACGGCCGGTATGATCGGCGATCCAGCCCCATATATTCGGGGAAATGATTTTCGTCGCCATGATAATGGCCATGAGATTGCCAATCGCCACCTCATCGAAGTCAAGCGACTGCAGGTAAAGCCCCCAGTACGGCACAAGCGCACCGAGGCTGGCAAAATAAAAGAAATAGAAGCCCGACAAGCGCCAGTAAGGCATCGGATTTTCAGACACGTGCGGCAAGAGCAAAAACAGGTAAAAGCATGATGGCTTTTCCTGACCTGATTGTTTTTACCCTTGTGTCATTATTCATGTGCTGCCGGAACGATCGGTGTTTCGGATTTTACATCGATATTCTGCGCCCGGTGGCGAAGCACATGATCCATCAACACGATGGCCAACATCGCCTCGGCAATCGGCGTGGCGCGGATACCGACACAGGGATCGTGACGCCCCTTGGTCACAACCTCTACCGGCTCACCCTTGAGATTAATACTCTTGGCCGGCAAACGCAGACTGGAAGTTGGTTTTAACGCGATGCTGGCAACAATATCCTGCCCGGAGGAAATACCGCCGAGGACACCACCGGCATGATTACTGAGAAAACCCTCGGGAGTGATTTCATCCCGATGCTCGGTACCCTGCTGCTCCACACAGGCGAAACCGGCACCGATTTCCACACCCTTGACCGCGTTGATACTCATCAAGGCATGCGCAATTTCAGCATCCAGACGATCGAAAATAGGTTCGCCCAGGCCCGGCGGTACACCGCTGGCCACCACATTGATACGTGCGCCAATGGAATCCCCTTTTTTGCGCAGGGCATCCATGTAGGCCTCGAGTTCCGTAATCTTGTTTGCATCGGGAAAGAAAAACGGATTCGATTCCACCGCATCCCAATCGAACTGTTCGTATTTGATCGGGCCCAATTGGGCCATGTAACCACGAATGCGGATAGCATATTTTTCCGCCAGGTACTTTTTGGCAATCGCACCGGCGGCAACCCGCATGGCTGTTTCACGTGCGGAGGAACGGCCACCACCACGGTAGTCACGGCGGCCGTATTTTTGCTGATAGGTATAGTCGGCATGGCCGGGGCGGAAACGGTCCATGATCCCGGAATAGTCTTTGGAACGCTGATCGGTGTTTTCAATCAGCAGACCGATAGGAGTGCCTGTCGTCACCCCTTCGAAGACGCCGGAGAGGATACGCACCTGATCGGCTTCCTGCCGCTGCGTGGTATGGCGTGTTTTCCCCGGTTTGCGGCGGTCGAGATCGTGTTGCAGATCGGCCTCGGTTAACGCCAAACCAGGCGGACAACCATCCACGATACAACCGATGGCGGGGCCGTGGCTCTCACCAAAACCGGTTACGCTGAAAAGTTTGCCAAAAGTATTGCCGGACATGCCGTTTATTGTAACGGTTCTGACACGGGACGTCTTCCCTGGGGCGAATGAATTTTACCTGTCCGAACCTCCCCGCTAACGGCTGCCGGCATCGCCCCGCCCGCTTCCGCCACGGCGTTGCGGGAGGTAAACGGGACAGGGAAGTGATGACTTATATTACTTTGGAGAAACGCTGATCCTTGGCGTTGCGCAAATAGGCATCAAATACCATGCAGATATTCCGTATCAATAACTTGCCGGCCGGGGTCACGGTAATCGTATTCTTATCCATCTGCAGCAGGCCATCCTCCTGCATCGGCAACAGCTCTGCCAGTTCCTGCCTGAAATAGTCATGGAAGTCGATAGCAAACTGTTCTTCCACTTTTGGCATGTGTAGCACAAAATTACAAATCAGCTGGTTAATCACCTCACGGCGCAGAATATCGTCATCATTCAGCTTGATCCCCCGGAAGATCGCCAGTTCACCATTGTCGATGCGCGCATAATAGTCATCCATGGTTTTCAGATTTTGCGCATAACAATGCCCCACCTTGCCGATGGAGGTGGTGCCGATGGCAACCAGATCACAATCCGCATGGGTTGAATAACCCTGAAAGTTCCGATAAAGGGTGCCGTTGGCCTGTGCGATGGCAAGTTCATCATCCGGTTTGGCAAAATGATCCATACCAATATAAACATAACCCGCCGAGGTCAGGCGCTCGATACAGTTTTGCAGAATGGCCAGTTTTTCATCCGGGCTGGGTAAATCCTCGGCATGGATGCGGCGCTGCGGTTTGAACAATTCGGGTAAATGGGCGTAATTGAAGATCGACAGGCGATCCGGTGACATCGCCAACACCCGGTCCAGGGTGCGATTGAAGCTGCCAACGCTCTGAAAAGGCAAACCGTAAATCAGATCGATGCTGATGGATTTAAAACCTTCCTCTCGCGCCTTGTCGATGACGTAGGCTGTCTCTTCTTCCGACTGAATACGGTTTACCGCCTTTTGTACCGTCGCATCGAAATCCTGCACTCCCAGGCTCATGCGGTTGAAACCAAGCGAACGCAACACCGCAATCGTGTCGCCGTGCGCTTCTCTTGGATCGATTTCAATAGAATATTCGCCTTTGTCATCATCCAGCAACTTGAAGAAGCGTTTTGTCACTTCCATCAGTTCGCGCATTTCATCATGACTGATAAAGGTTGGCGTGCCCCCGCCCCAGTGCAGTTGCTCAACCGCTCGTTCCTCATCGAACAACTCGCTCTGCATGGCGATTTCCTGATGGACGCGTTGCAGATAGGGCGCCGCTCTGCTCCTGTCCTTGGTTACCACTTTGTTGCAACCACAGTAATAACAGACGGTATCGCAAAACGGGATATGGAAATACAATGACAGCGGCCTGCCATCGAGGTTGGTGGAAATCGCCTGTTTACGGTATTCATCCACACTGAACTCGTTGGTGAATTGCACCGCGGTCGGATAAGAGGTATAGCGGGGTCCTGCCTTGTCGTAACGGCAAATCAGCGCCTTGTCGAATTTGATTTCACTCATGTTTCAATGTCCTGTTACATCTGCAAAGACTAGCCCAGTGGCCGAAAACCCGCCATGATCAGGCTCAATCTTCTTCGTCCTTTTGTAAGCCCTTGATATGTGTGTCATTTATTTGCCGCAGCAGGGTTTTGAACGGTAATAGTACATTCGGTTGCCGCTCAATCATAGGCATGTATGACAAGGCTTCACCGCCGAACTGATAATTGCCGCTGTTCAGATCATCCTGAAGTTCGCGTAACGCCTTTTCCAGCGGCTCCACAAAACCCAACGCCTCTTCCATGAATTCCTCGTCATATTCAATCGACAAGCGCAGTTCTTCAACTTCAAACAAAGCCTGCGTAACCAGATCCCGGAAAGCTTCCAGCGTTGCTGGGCGTTTGATTACCGACATGCTTGACTCCCGTATTGATTCATCATTGTTCCCCCTGCTTGAAATATGTTTTTCATTATTTATTCGTGCCCGAAAAATATTCCCGGCAATCCTGCAACTGCTCCGCACTCAACATGAACACACCTTCGCCTCCCGCGGCAAACTCCAGCCAGGTAAACGGTACCGCCGGAAACAGCCGCGCCAGCGCTTCGGCACTGTTACCAACTTCGACAAACAAAACGCCTTCCGGGTTCAGATATTCCGCTGCCTGCTGCAACATCGGCAACACCAGTGCCAGACCATCCTCACCCGCCGCCAGGCCCAGCGCAGGTTCGGCCCGGTATTCCTCGGGTAAAGCGGCCATCTCCCCGGCATCCACGTACGGTGGATTGCTGACAATCAGATCATACTGCTTCCCTGCCAAACCGGAAAACAGATCGGAGCGGATTAATCGCACACGTTCTTCAAGGCCATATTGCTTCACATTGATCCTTGCCACTTCCAATGCCTCCGCAGAAACATCGGCGGCATCCACCTCCACTTCAGGCATGGCGAGGGCGGTGGCAATGGCGATGCAACCACTGCCGGTACAAAGATCCAGCACCCGCTGCACCTTATCCGCCCTGATCCAGGGGCGGAACTGCGCCCCGATCAATTCGGCTATCGGCGAACGCGGCACCAGCACACGCTCATCCACATAAAAACGGTGACCGGCGAACCAGGCTTCGTGGATCAGGTAGGAAAGCGGCAAACGTTTTTCCACCCGCTGCCGCAGCAGCGACACCACCGCTTGCTGCTGCTGCGGGGTTAACGGCCTCTCCAGCTCTTCGTCGGCGAAATCAACCGGCAAGCCGGCAGCATGGGAAACCAGCCAGGCAGATTCATCCAGCGCGTTGTCGGTGCCATGACCGAAGTAGACCATGGAATTTTCCAGACACGCCTTCCCCCAGAGGATCATCTCCCGCAGGGTGGGTGTATCGCTTGGCAATTCGGGCAAGCTCAAAGGAAAAATCCGTTCATTGCGGGCGGAAGGCCTTGATAAAGTCTTCGTTGGTATCCAGCCACGGTCCGTCGATCAGGCTGATGCAGGTCGGCACCGCCGGAAAGACTGCATTCAGGCAATCAGAGATGGCAGCCGGTTTACCCGGCAGGTTGATCAACAATGTTTCACCCCGGATCCCGGCCATCTGTCTGGACAAAATGGCGGTAGGCACAAACTTAAGTGATTCGGCACGCATCAACTCGCCAAAACCATCAAGGATTTTATCGCATACCGCCTCGGTCGCTTCCGGCGTGACATCACGTTTTGCCGGCCCGGTGCCGCCAGTGGTCACAACCAGACAACAGCCTTCGTCATCACACAACTGTTTCAGAACCGACTCGATCTGATGCTGCTCATCCGCCACGATGCGTGACACCGCCTCCCATTCGTTGGCGATGGCTTTCTGCAACCATTCACGGATCGCCGGTCCCCCGCGATCCTCGTATTCACCCCGGCTGGCACGATCGGAAACCGTGACAACGCCAATTCTGATTTTTTTCTCGGCCATGCTTACCTCTGTTAAATGAATCAAAGCTTTCTCAGAAATCGTAATTCAACGTAACGGTGGTTTTGGTATCGGTGTTTTTCTTGTCTACCGGCACCTCGCTGTTATGTTTGACACTCAACGCCAGTTTGCATGCCAGACTGGCGTTGAGTTTGATCTTCAGTTCACTGCTGGATTCGGTAAAACGATTCTCCCCGCCCTGCTCGATAAACAACCCCTGGGTAAAACTGCTGTTTTTCCCCGTATCCCATTTCAACCAGGTGGCGAGGCGCCATAATCCTTCGCGTGTGTTTTCGCCACTGCCAGACAAGGTCTGCCGCGCACCGACACCCGCTTCCACTTTCCAGGTGAGTGTCTTTCGCTTGAGAACATCATAACCGTAACCCGCCACTTCGGTGGTCCGCCGCTCGTAACCCGCGAACGGATCATATTCATAACGCAGCAGGCCGAACAGATAATCGATCTCTCTTAATAAGTATTCCGAGCGCCCCTCTAATTTATAGTTTTCCGCCGTTACCGTGCCTTTGTCGGTCGCCTTGTAGCCATCGGCATACAATCTATGCCGCCAATCCACACGCTGATTGAGAAACTTGAACTTGCCGGTGGTTGATCTGCTTTCTGTGTTTCCGCTGGTGAGCACGATTCCCAATTCGGCCGAACCGCTCCATTTTACTTCGCCACCAGCCGGGGTTTCCTCCGCAGCAGCCGGACCCGCAAAACCTGCCAGCAGCAACAAAAACATCCACCCCCGCCTGGCGAGCAAGAGGCTTAACACCTTCAGCAACACATGAAATCCTTGTTTTTTATTGGAACAACGGTATGGAAGACAGTTTTTTGAAAAAGGCGAAAAACAAACTCTCGCCAACTACACCTTGAACAGCAGCCCCCGGAGCACTATTGTCAAAGTATGGGCGATTTTATCAGACAACCTGCGGTCGCGGGAACGTTCTATCCGGCGGATCCCTCCGAATTGGTGCGCACGGTGGATTACTATCTGCAGCAGGCCGAAGCTGACGAACGCCCGCTTCCCAAGGCCATCATTGCCCCCCATGCCGGCTATATCTATTCCGGACCGGTAGCCGCCAGCGCCTACGCCCGCCTGCGTGCCGCGCGTGAGGAGATAAACCGGGTGATCCTGCTTGGCCCCTCTCATTATGTGCCGTTCCGTGGACTGGCCACCAGCAGCGCCAGCCATTTTCAGACGCCGCTGGGACTCGTGCCGCTGGATCGCGATCTCATCCATACCCTGGAAACCCTGCCCCAGGTGCAGCGACTGGACGAGGCCCATCTGCAGGAGCACAGCCTGGAGGTCCATCTGCCCTTCCTGCAACAAGTCCTCGATCATTTCAGCCTCGTCCCGCTTGTCGTCGGCGAGGCCGCCACCGGCGAGGTGAGTGAAGTGCTTGATCTGGCATGGGACGGGAGCGAGACCCTGATCGTCATCAGTTCCGATCTGAGTCATTACCACGATTATGACACGGCACACCGCATGGACAGCGCCACCTCCCGCGCGATTGAATCATTGAACCCCGATGCGATTCACTACGATGACGCCTGCGGCCGCAATCCTGTCAAAGGACTGCTGGCACTGGCACGAAAACGCGGCCTGCATGCCCATACCGTCGATCTGCGCAACTCGGGCGATACCGCCGGACCGAAGGATCGGGTCGTCGGCTACGGCGCTTACGTTTTCGACTGATCATGCTGGCAAAAACCGAACAGGAAACCTTGCTGGCCCTTGCGGCGGAATCCGTTCGTTATGGTCTGGAGCACGGGCACAGCATGCCGGTCGATAGCAGCCGCTATCCCGAACCCCTGCAGCAACAGGGCGCCAGCTTCGTCACCCTCACCATCGATCAACAGCTCCGCGGCTGTATCGGCACCCTGGAGCCTTTCCGGCCACTGGTGGAAGACGTTGCCAAAAATGCCTATGCAGCGGCATTCCGGGATCCCCGCTTTCCCCCCCTCTCCCCGGGCGAATATGATCAGCTGGCATACCACATCTCGATCCTCAATCCGGCCGAACCCATGCAGTTCGAATCCGAAGCGGATCTCGTGCGGCAACTGCGCCCCGGTATCGATGGCCTGATCCTCTCGGACCGTGGCCGGCGCGGTACTTTTCTACCCTCTGTCTGGAAGAGTCTGCCCAACCCCGCAGAGTTCCTGCAGCACCTGAAAGTCAAAGCCGGCTTTCCGGCAAATTACTGGTCCGATACCCTGAAGGTGGAACGTTATACGGTGCAGGAATTCGGCAACGGGGAGGAGTGAGCGACAGGACTGGTCACGTGGAATGGCATTCCACCCGGCGATTCAACCTTGCGTCTTGCACCCGCCAACCGAGCCCGGCAAACAGGTCCGCCCATCGATCCAGATGGCGTTATCCAGAATAGCGCCGTTCAGCCTCGCACCCTCGAGGCGCGCCCCCGTGAGATTGGCATAGCTGAGGTTGGCCTGTTGCAGATCGGCCTGGGTCAAATCCGCCTGTTGTAAATTCACCCCTTTGAGAGAAGCCTGGCTGAAATTGACAAAACTGAGGTTGCTCACGCTTAAATCGGCATAATCCAGAACCGCCTGTTTCAACTCTGAACCGAACAGATTCGCCCCGATCAGAATGGCGCTGTTGAGTTTCGCCCCGGTGAGATTGCTTTTGATGGCCTGTATTCCCGCCAGCCGGCAACTGCGCCAGTCCACCCCCGGCGCCGCCGGTGCCTGGCATTGCGACTCCCCCTCCTGGGGTTGCGGCATAAAACTGAATCCCCAATAGATCAGAGCCGTTACCAGCAGGAACACGATCACCACTTGGACAATGGCCACATCCCGCCGCTGGCTGAGCAGTTTGTAGACCGATTCCCGGTGCGCCCGGTATTCGAGCGTTTCAAATGACTCCGGTGCGCGGCGCAGTTCCGGCAGATGCGGGGTATGGGATGGCCGCCGCTCATCCGCCCAGCGCCGGGCTGCCGCCAGCCGCTCCTGATATGCCGGATCGTTCGGATCCCCTTTCAATACTTCCGGGATCAACTCGGGACACGCCTTGATCGGCTTCCACTCATCCCGATCACTGCTCACCTCATCGGTCAGACGAAAGCGCCCAATCAGCAGCGCCTGGGAAATCTGTCCGGGTGGAAACGGCCCCTTCACCTGGTTGTCGCGACGAATATAAAGCGGTTGTGACATGGTTACTCTGCTACCTGAAAATTATCATCCCTGTCTTCGTTGTGCGTATTGTTAATCTTCTGTTTTTTCAATGACTTGGGAAACACCCATGCTGCATTCCCGTCAAGACGCCACGCCGCCCCGGAAAAGCGCAACGAAAAAAAGCCCTAAAGAATTTCCCTCGACTCACGCCAATATAAATAAGGTAAAAAACCAAAAACCGGTTGCACCGCCGAAAACCAGCCTCTGCCGTCGGCCCGCAACCCTGTGTATCTTTCATCTTTATCGGCCAAATCTTCATGGACATTAAACCCGGTGATCTCCCCCCCTCCCCCCTCCCGGCACGGGTTTCGGCCTCATCCGCGACATCGGCAAACACCACCGCCGTCCAGAACTGGCAAATCGGCCAAATCCTCGAGGCTGTCGTCGTGGGCAAAAGCACAGACGGCAAATTGTTACTCACCCTCCAGGGAAACGAAGTGGTGGTGCCCCGTCCACCCCCTCTGCCTTTCCCCGATGGCCAGCGGCTGGAACTGGAACTGCTGTCCAAAACCCCTTTGCCCACTTTCCGCTTGCGGCCCTTCGTCCCAACGGCAGCCGATCCGGCCTCGGTGCAACAGGCCTTGCGTACGGCACTTCCACGCCAGCAACCCCTGCCGCCCCTGCTGGCGAATCTCACGATACTCGCCACCGAGCCGCAGTCCGCGCCCCCCATGCCGAAGGAGGTGGCACAACTCAGCCAACAGCTTTATCAACAACTGCCGACACCCAAACAGCTGCAGCAGGTGATGGCATTGAAGAACGCGCTCCAACAGACCGGACCCTTTCTCGAATCCGATCTGGCAAAAGCCGTTGCAGGCCACCCGTTGAATACCGAAAGGAATCTTCGCCTCACCCTGCTCCGCCTTGCGGCCAGCCTGCGTCACCATCTGCCTGCTGAACGTCCGCAACTCCCCCCAAGCAGCCCGGGCGTCACCCTTGCCACGCCGGACCTGTCTCCATCAGGCAGATCCACCCAGCCCGCGCCACCTTATGCACAAACACCCGCTGGCTCCCCCCAGCAAGCGGCCGACAACAGCACCATCCGGCAAACACCCCAACCCCAGAGCCAAAGCAAAGCCTCCTTGTTAACCGTATCGACACAGGAAAACGGACTGGAAGAATTACTGCGCCAGGTGGAAGGCGTCCTGAATCGTGGGCAGGTACACCAGTTGCAAAACCTCCATGCAGAAAACCAGGGACGCCCTCTTTGGGCCATGGAATTACCCATCCGCACAGAGCAAGGCATCGATCTGTTTGATCTGCGCATCGAACGGGATGCCGAACATCAAAGAGGCGATTCCGAAAGCATACCCTGGAGCGTCACCCTCGCGTTCGATCTGGACGGGCTTGGACCGATACGCGCCGCCGTCTCCCTGCGTGGCGATCAGATCACCACCCGCTTCTGGGCAGAACGGGAAACCACCTCCACCTTGTTCAACCAGTACCTCGACACCCTGCGCAGCCGGCTGCACCATGCCGGACTCAATGTCGGGCGCCTGGAATGCCGTTGCGGTATGCCCGTCGAAACAAACACCGATCTCGAACCCCAACTCCTGGACGAAAAAGCATGAGCGAAACCCGCACCCCACCCAGCCTTGCAGTCGCGCTGCAATACGACGGCGAAACCGCACCCCGCGTCTCCGCCAAAGGCGCCGGAGACCTCGCCGAACAAATCCTGGAAATCGCCCGCCAGCACAACGTGCCCTTACAGGACAACCCGGAACTGGTCAAATTGCTCTACCGCGTAGAACTCAATGACGAAATCCCCGAAGCACTCTATCTCGCCGTCGCCGAAGTAATCGCCTTTGCGTATATGCTGAGAGGGAAAGTGCCGAAGGCGAAGTCCTGAAACAATAAAATGTTATGCGTTGTATTCGATTTATCGCGAAGCAATAAATTACTGATTCTGCCAAACCCGTTTCTGCCTTTTCCCCGGGATATTTCCCGATCTGCCGGCATGAATGTTGCGATAACCACGACCTGAGACTGTCTTGTTGACTTGACAACCTGCGAAACCTATTCTAACGTTTACGTTAGATATATATTTTTGAGACACTCACTATGCGCTTGAAAATGGGCAGGATCCTTTCTTGCGCCACACCGCTTTTTGACGAAGGGGCGAGAAAAAAGGCGGCATCATTGGAAAATATGCTGCGAAAACAACTCGATAGCTGGCTGAAGTGGCGCTTGGAGGAACGCTTGCCGGGAAAACGATGGAAATCGAGGCGGCAAATTATTTTATTTGAACAACCACCAATCTAAACGAGGTGACGCATGAATATGACAGAACTACCCGCCAAAGGCGAGAAACAACGGGCTCCCATTATTGCCGGGAGCAACCACGGTTCGGCAGATGCCACCCAGGCCCAGGTGCTGATTCACACCAAAGATGCCCTGGATGAAACGACGGTTCAGGATGTTATTCACATGCTGAACCGACTCAAAGGTGTCTCGGAGATCCGTTTCAACCCGGAAAAGGAACATCTGATCATGGTGAGCTATGACCCACATTTAGTGGAATCTTCACAGCTTCTGACAAAAGTTAAGGCCCTTGGTCATGAAGCGCAGCTTGTCGGGCTTTAAGGTCAAGGCGCATGGCAAAACAACGGAATAACACCCCTGCTGATCAGGCCAGGCCTGTCTACAAAATCGGCGAGGCTGCCGAACGACTGGGAACGACCCCCCGGACTTTGCGGTTCTACGAAGAACAGGGGATGTTGAACCCTTTCCGTACAGCCAGGGGAACCCGGCTTTATTCGGAGGATGATATCGCTCGTCTGCGTGTCATCCAGCACCTGGTACGTCTGGACGTCCCCTTGCGAACCGTCCATGAACTGGCCGTCGCGCGTCCCGAGAGCCGCAGCGGCAACGAGGCCAGCCACAAGGTGTTTTCCTTGCTGAAGGAACTGCGCGAGGACGTGGAAAGGAAAAAACAGGAATGCGAGGATGCGCTGCACCAAATCTCGACTGCCCTGATACTTGTCGAACAGTGTTTCGGGTGCAGGAAAAAACCCACATTGCAGAGCTGCAAGCGCTGTCCGGTGGAAAAACAGACAAACCGGTCACGCCTGTTCCACTTGATTTGGGACCAAAACCAAGCCACGGAGTAATACCATGCCGTTTGCCACCGAAGAAACCAAAACCCGGCCACTCGAAATCCCGGTTACATACAAGCATGAATGGCAAGATGGGTTTGGTGCACGTGGCTGGAAACTGGACTGCGCCCTTGATGATCCGAATGTTATTGCGGCCACATCAGAGACAGGGTGCCAGATCAATACATCCGTGCTGGTCCATGACATGCTTGATCATTATATTCCCGGGTTTCCTTTGAGCGGGCATCGCAACGAAGCCATGGCGCTCATCCAGTTGGCTAGTCGCACCGGATCAGATCCCCGCCCTGATTTCGAACAGATGGTCAACGAGGACCTTCTGCAGGGCAATGTCTCGGGAGAATCATTCATCACTTTTCTACCGGAACGGCTTGTTCGCATCTTGCCTGGTGACAGCCTGTCTGGCAAAGAAATCATCGAATTTCTCTCAAAGAGTATCGGACAGAATAATCTGCTGGCGGCATTGGTGGATCGTTTTTTTGAGTTGGGCAACCTAGGCATACCTATAGCGAAAGCCAACTGGCGCAGACTTGGGCTCGAGTATGAATTGCGTGCAAAAACCGGTTTGTGCCTACAGTCCATTCTTAAGGAGAGCGACAAAATTACCGTAGCTGAACAGTATAGCGAAGCTACCGGATTTTTTTTGCTCAATAACCATCAATGTACACTTCAGTTTCATACCCCCTGTGAGCGCGTGATTTCTGCCGATATATAAACGGAGTAATCTCTCCCAGTGGGGATCATTTAAATTTCCGGTTTGCGCGTACCACCCTTTACGGTACCAAATGACCTGTATATTAATGAATACCTCGCTCGCCTCATGATCGCTCATTTTTTCACCCCTTGGTAATTAGTGGTGAAAACTCAAGGGAATGCTATATTTGTACTTATTTGGAAGGTTTCGATACAATGATTTCGCCAATATCAAACACAGTTTCGGGTATCATGAATAATAGATTCATCCAGACAAGTATCAAAAAAAAGCTTTCAGGCATCCTGCTTTCTGCTCTGACCCTGGTTTTTCTTTTTTCGTGCAGCGCAACGATAGATGAATCTGCACTTTCCTCTTTCGCGCCTTCGGCAAAACTCGTTCTGAATCAGGAATTGACCATCCCGGCCAATAAAACCGGAGTCTATATTCAGTACGGCAAAGTTGTTACTTACCCCGAACTGGACCAGTATTACCCCAACTGCCGTTTAATCGTTAACGATCTGAAAACCACATCACAGACTGTTCAGGCGGATGAGTTCAGTATTACGCATATAATGTTTATTGAAGATTATACCAATAGACCTTACCCGCTATACGCCTCATTGAGTAACATTCCTTTACTCGCGGAAGGACCAACCCCGGAGGATTATGCCACTATTTTTTCTTTACATTCTGAAAAACAACCGAATGTGAAGAAACTGGTTTGTACACATCTGGAAGATCCCCCCATTGCGAATCACCTGACTCCCGCGCAAATCCGCACAGCTTTAGGAGAGATAATGACTCTCAAATGATCCACTGGTTAGTAACAGGGCGCCACATAAATTCAAGATACCGAACTATTCACTCCCACCGCCATCCCGGTGGGGACCGGTGTTGCTCATGCACCTCTAAGCACTTTCCCGGACGAGGAGATCCCTTCCTGCCTTCTCTCGTGGTCTCATTCTGGCGGGATGGATACTATTTGTGAAATTGTCAGAAAATGCTATATTTACCGCAAATAAGCAGAAGGTCCCGGTTTTTATGGCATGTCCGTGGTATACGCATCTCTGTTTTTTAACGATATCTTAATGTCCATAACTTATTGTTCATTGAAAATCTGGAGAATATCATGGCATACAAAAACAATCGCATTACGCTTTACCTTGCTTTTTCGTTGCTTCTGATTTTTTTGTCTGGTTGCGCTGGCACCATCAAACACATGCGTCCGGTACCACCAGACAAGGTTGTCTCTTCGCCAGAAAAAGGTAAGGCGCTGGTGGTGTTCATGCGTCCTTCCGGTTTTGCCTTTGCCATCCAGTCGAGTGTGTTTGAAGTTAAAGACGGCAAACCTTCTCTGGTGGGTATTCTTGCCGCAAAGAAGAAAGTGGCCTATCAAGTAGAGCCAGGAAAACATCTTTTCATGGTTTTAAGTGAGAGCGCGGATTTTATGTCCGCAGAGCTGAAACCGGACAAGACCTATTACGCGCTCGTTACTCCAAGAATGGGCATGTGGAAAGCCAGATTTTCCCTCAAACCTGTTCATCGCGCAGAGTTACACACATCGCAATTCGACGACTGGTTGGAAGCTTGCGAATGGGTTGAAAAATCTGCTGACTCTGACACATGGGCAGACGCAAATATGGCAGACATCAAGAATAAATACGAAGAATATTATGAAGTCTGGATGAACAAGCCTATTACCGACAGGCCGCAACTGTTACCACAAGACGGGAAATAGACACAAACACATTTGCTCTGCTGACGCCCTTCCCTGTTATGCGAAACCTAAAGGTAAGCGGGCATTTGTGAGACAGAATATGGCAGGCGGTTACTTGCAAGTGGCCGCGCTGCTCGTCTCGACAACCGTGTCAATGCAATGGTATAAATGTTTCGTATTTATATGATATTCCGGTAATAATAATGCACAGGATAATTATTATTTTACTATTTGGTTCATTTTTATCGGGTGTTTCTGCAGCGACACAGAAAACCCAATGGGGCGAATGGATTGACAAGGAAAACAACAGTACATTTGCGTTTATGGAAAATAATGTCCTGAAGTATTCTGAAATAAAAAAAGTTTTCGTAAAATACAGCGGCATCACCCCATGGATGAAAGGCATCCATTCGAACGGCCAATACGTTTCGGAATCGGTGGATTTTGAAGGGGCGTGGGAGACAGGTAAAAACATCTGCCCTGGCGGGAATTTGCGTTATTATCTAAAGGATGCTGAATGCTGCATGAACACCAGAAAGTTAGGTAATGTACTCATTTTAAAAAATGTGGCAAGCGTGAATGATACTCCGGCGCTTTGCAGAAACCGAACCTTGCATCGTCAGGAGGATAGCGAATAAATTCGGTTTGTTCCCTCAATCAGAACTTCCTTCACGATTCAAATCAATATCGAACATGGTGCTACAAGCTTCTTTTCTGGTTTGCCAAAACGGAAATGGCCATTGCCAGAGCATTTGTCAGTTTTGCGAGTCTCGCATAATCCAGTTTTTCGGCTGTATCCTGAAAGGTATGATAGTAGGGATAGCGGTAAAATGCTGTATCCGTCACCATCAAGGCGCGGTATCCATGCATCCAGAATGAGAGATGGTCACTCCACCCAATACCCGGGATGAAAGAAAAGGTTGCCACGTGCTCCAGCGGAAAATCCGAAATACTCCGGAACGCCTGCACCATGCGGCGCATAGCCTTTCGTGATCGAAAGTTTGCAACAAATGCGATGAAATTGGCTGTGTCCGGATAAAAGAAATTGAACAGCGGAGGATAGCGTTGACTGTGGGGTTCGTCACTGAAATATCCCATGGTCTCAAGCGAAAGCATCAGCCTGATATTGTCGCCTCGTTGACGCGCCGCCTTGACATAAATCCTGCTGCCTTGCTGCCGGGTGAAAAAAAACGGCGGCTCTTCGTTGACAAAGGCAACAAAACGAACGGTACGTTGCAATTCGATCGATTCCAGTTGGCGGCTAATCTCCAGTAAGGCTGCCACACCACTACCATTGTCATTTGCGCCGGGACTGCCGCTAACCGAGTCATAGTGGGCACCGATGAGAATTATCTCGTCTGCCATGTGCGTGCCGGTTTTACTGATTTCAAGATTAGCCGAACGAACCCCCTGAAGCGTATATTCCTGTGGGAGTACCTTGTAACCCTGCTCCTGCCATGTCTGTTTTATATATTCTTCGGCTGCATACAAGGCCTCGGGACGAAAGACATTGCGTTCGCCTATCTCTGCTGCCAATCGGTATACATGATTTTGTATATATTCTTCAGTTGTTTTTGAGGATTGCATGGACTGTAATACGGCTGTCTCTGAGATTCCCGGATATCCGGGTTCGGGATACATTACCCCTGTTCCCTCCCCTGTATTAATTTTAGTCCATGTCAGCTTCTATTCTACTACTGATAGCACCAATGGCTGTTTCTCACAAACCTTGTCTGACATGACTGTTTTTTTGCTGATCCTTACGATGGAAAATATCGACAGGAACTCTATACTATGCATCTATGAAAGCACTCTGATTTCTATTATTCTATGGAATACTAAAGTAATAGAGAACATTCATGACCATCTTCAGAACTCACCAGAACCTCCGGATCCGATATCGTTTTTTTTATAAGCACTCATTGCTGTCCCACTAACTCAAGCTGGATATTTAGTAAGCCTTTGATGATGCAACTTGTACAAGCACTGAATGATATTGGCAACATAAAAGTGGCCTTCCCGGTCAATCGAAGCCATTCCTTCTCCATCCGTGAGAAGGCCAGGATGGGGGGATAAATAAAACAATACGTTATCCATTTCTGATCCCCTCACCCCAACCCTCTCCCGGCGGGAAAGGGAGTTAATGGGACAGCAGTGATAAGTGCTGTTTTGTTTAATATTCTTGTGATGTTTATCAATTGGGTACAAGCATCGAGACTTGCCTCCGGAAATGGGCCGAAAGCCATTTTTACTGTATTTCTTCCGGGTATACTGGTCATCAGCGGTGCCGCATTGCTCACACTTACCAACAGCAAGCATATTTATATTCGTTACTGCCAGGCAGTGTAATGAATAGACGAGAAAAGCGGGGCATCTGATTTCTTACCATCTAAACTGGCGTTCCGACCAGCACACTCAGGTAACGGAGCATCAGGGACAGGATGAGGGAGGAGTTAACGTGAACACAAAGACTGTAACAGATAAACGATGAAAAAATTTCTACTGCTGCTGATTATTCTGGTTTTGGGGATCACCCAATGGTGGTTTAAGGATCCATCGATTAGCGTGCCTGGCAGCGATATCAGCTTCGGCTACCTTGTTAAATACGCGGGTGACAGCAATCGTAATGACTATCTTCCAATGCTCGTTGCCCTGCATGGTAACGGGGACACCGCCAGTAATTTTTATGAAACCGCCCTGGATCAGCTAAAGGTGCCCGTTCGGATTATATTGCTGAAAGGCCCTCTTTCGTATGGACGCGGCAGCGCCTGGCCCTGGAGCGCTGCCGATTTCAAACAGTATGGGGATGCCGTGAACGAGGCGATAAAATTACTGGCACACAAGTTCCCGACAAGAGGAAAGCCTGTACTACTGGGCTTCTCCGGTGGTGGCATGATGGCCTATTACCAGGCAGTAAAACACGGTGACAGTTATTCCTCTATTTTTCCTGTATCCGGCCGGTTAAGCCGCGATCTGCTTGGTGATGAATTATCCCGACCGGGGGCTGAGGTTATTGCCTTTCATGGCAGAAACGACAGTGTCATCTCAGTCGCTGAAGGGCGGAACGCTGTCGATATTTTGCAGGATAACGATATCGAGGTAAAATTTACGGCGTTCGATGGTGGCCATCTTGGTATATTTATTGATGAAAAAGCCAACATCACCCGGGCTGTCGAACAAAAATTAGTGGATTTGATGTGACGTTAACGGGCAGCCTGTAAATTCACCCGCACCACAAATAACGCCGTGCTTTCAATAATACAATTCTTGTAGCAGGAGGCGGAGCGGGAATGGGCCCGGTGCAGGCAAAAGAGGCGTTACGCGGCCTTGAAGCCAACAAGTACGAAATTCAGATTGAGAAAACCAGAATATTGTTTGCCTTGAATCGTTTTCTGCCCGCGGTGGCGGGAACGGCTCATCAGAAACGGTTGAATACCTGCAAAGCCGTTTTTTTTAGCTGGCTTTGTCGAGGCGATGCATAATGCTGATCAATTCCGCCTCAGAGGTGCTCAGGCCGCAGTTCTTGATCAGATCCTCTGCTTTGGCCCCCTGCTGGACCATGCGGATGGCATTTTCATAAGGTTGGTTGGCTGGTTCGAAAATATCCATATGCTCCTGCCGCTCGGCCAGCTGGCGTTGATGGCGTTCCACTTTAAGGACGCGTTCTCCCATACCCACCGCGGCAGAGGTCAACGCACGTAAATCCCGTTGCAGGGACTTTACCATTTCAGAATCTGCCTTTCTGTTGCGATAACGCCGTAATAAAAACAGGTTAAGCAATAACAACGTCAGGCTGCCCGCCAGCAATACAGTAGCAACATCCAGGTTTTGCAAAAAGTCAGTCCAGAGATTCATTTTTACACCTCAGGCATATTCATCGATGTGTTGCTGATCATCATCCTGTTGTTGTTTCCCGGATTCATCCGGATTTCGCCGGGGCAGTGAGCGGCGCTCACCGGACTCTCCTGCGGGTTTTACCGGTCTGGAAGGCCATGCAGGTCCAATTGGCGTTGTGTTGCCGATTTCCGCCATTGAATTTCCTTGCGCTCACAGAGACGCAACCTCCTGCCATTCTTCGCTGCTCAGGAGCTTGTTTACATCGATGAGGATTAACAATTCATTTTCCAGACTGCACACACCCTGAATATATTTGGAACTCTCGTCATTCCCCACGTTCGGGGCAACCTCAATATCCGATTCACGCATGTTCACGACTTCGGCCACGCTGTCCACCATAATGCCAACGACCTGGTTTTCCGATTCAATAATCACAATACGGGTATTGTCGTCCGGTTCTTTTTCCGGCAAACAAAAACGCATGCGGGTATCAATCACTGTCACAACGTTACCGCGCAAATTGATGATACCAAGCACGTAATCAGGCGCACCGGGTACCGGTGCGATCTCTGTAAGACGCAGTACTTCCTGTACCTGCATCACCTTGATACCGTATTTTTCGTTGTCCAGCCTGAACGTCACCCACTGGATTATCGGGTCATTACTGCTGCTTTCAACAACCTCGTTCATACTGATTTCTCCTTGCCTACTTTAATTTGCCGGAAATTGAAATCTCCCTGCTGACAAGCCTGCCCCGGCTTTCGGGTGTCAAAACTCCGACGGTAAAAAATCTTCTCCAGATGAATGTTGCATTTTTTATGCCAGCAAGATGGTAGAGTGCCGCGAAGAAAACAGTTCCCGGATTATTTTTCCGGGCAAACGGAGACTCATTCTTCTCCTGTGACAAGTTTGTTTGCAAAGGCTTCTGTGTCCAGCAAGGCACACATATGCTCCACCACCGTGCCTAGCAACCATTTTCGCTGGGTACGCTGGGTGCGCCAACGAACCTGTTCTGCCTGCAGGGTGACGACTTCTGCCACCTCATCACATGCCAGACCCCAACGCCCCTCATCGATCAATACAATGCGTGTAATCCTTTCGGTGGGATCGTCCCCAACCAGTTCATTCAATTTCTCGCGTGGAAAGACCAGGCGTGCGGTATCAACCACCGGCACACTCCTGCCCAGATGCTGCAACACCCCAAGATAAAAATCGGCATGGCCCGGCATTTCCGTTAATTCACCCGGCCATTCGACTACACCACTTAATGTTTGTAAGGGTACCGCCAGAGTCAAACCGGCGACTTTAAACAACATCACCTGAAAGGGTTCATTCGCCCACGCCGGGATATCTTCCGGGCTTTGCTGCTGCACGGGTGTTTCCACTTCGTCCTGTTGCGTTACCTCAATCGTATCCTTGGGGGTGGTCAGCGCTTCCTCCACCGGCGTCTCAACCGCTGCCACAGGTTCGGGGGTCACCACCTCGAGTGCAGGTTCCGCCACTTCGACTTTTGCTTGCGGCGGTGCCTCCAGCGTGGGTTCCAGCAACAGGGAATCGAGAAACATGGACAATGCCAGCTTTTCATCAATGAGGGTATGTGTAGTCGGTTTACCGGACATCAGGAAGTCACCCGTTTCAAATGAGGTTGTTGCTGTTCTTCGGCCTGCAGACTCTTCAGCAATGCTTCATAGGCCTGCGAACCGCGGGAATTCGGCAGCATCATGGAAAGCGGGATGCCTTCCTTGCTGGCTTCACGGAACTGTGTATCCACCGGAATCACGGAATTCCAGACGTCCTTTCCATATTTTTCGCGCAGGGTGCGCAGACTGTCGATGGCGGCGCGTGTCCGCCGGTCGAACATTGTCGGGATGATGGTGTAACGCAGGGAACCTTGCCGTGCCTGAATGATCATTTGCAGGGTCCGCATCATGCGTTCCAGGCCTTTTATCGCCAGAAACTCGGTTTGCACCGGCAACAGCAGATGTTCGCAGGCCGCCAGGGCATTCACCATCAACACACCCAGCAATGGCGGGCAATCAATCAAGGCGTAATCATAATCATCAGCCAGCGCCTTGAGGGAATAGGCGAGCACCAACCCCATCCCTTCCTTGCTGCCCAACTGCCTGTCCAGTGTTGCCAGCGCAGTCGATGCCGGCAACAAACTCAGGCCGACGATGTGGGTCTCCAGCACCACCGAGTGCGGATCGATCTCCGGTTTTACGCCTTTGGTCTGAAACAACTGATAGACACTGTTTTCCATAAAATCGGGATCGTAACCCAGATAAGTCGTCATCGAGCCATGCGGATCCAAATCAACCAGTAGCACCCGTTTCCCCTGCTTGAGCAAATGACCCGCAAGGGTTATGGCTGTAGTGGTTTTACCCACGCCGCCTTTCTGGTTTGCCACCGCCCAGGTTCTCACACTATGCCTCTCGCAAGAATGTAGTGATGCATCTCATGGCCTGCTGCCTTGCTGTTTCCTGCCCGCCTGCCGCTCGATTTCCAGCATGCGGCGGGCGTTTTTGTCCGCCAGAATGATCATCACAACCCGGCGGTTGCGCCGCCGGCCAGCCGCGGTACTGTTGTCCGCCACGGGGCGATACTCGCCATAACCGATTGCCGCCATACGAATCGGGGCAATACCGTTCCTTGCCAGCAAATGCACCACGCTGGCGGCACGGCTTGCGGACAACTCCCAGTTGGATCGATACAGTTCGTTTCTGATCGGCAGATTATCCGTATGCCCCTCCACATCGATATGGTTGGGCAGATCTTTCAGCACGCCCGCCAGTTTTTTCAGAATCGGATAGGCATCGGGCTGTAAATCAGCCTCGGCACTGGGAAAGAGGATACTGTTGCTCAGTTCCACTTCCACCCAGAGTTTGTCGTAGGTTACCTTTATCAGATTTTTATCAATCAGCGGCTGCATGGCGCTTTTGATATCAGTCGCAATACGTGCCGTCTGCCCCTGATCCACTACCTGCTGTGGTTTAATGACGAGTTTTGGTTTTTCCAGCACGCTTTCGACCTGTTGCATGGTCTTTTGTGGTTTACCAAGCTGGATCGGTTCTGTTGATTTTGGTGGAGTATGGAAAGCCGCTACCATGGTATCGGATAAAACCCGATACTTGCCATCGTTGATGGACGACATGGAATACATGACAACAAAGAAAGCAAACAACAGTGTGACGAAATCAGCGTAGGAGACCATCCAGCGCTCAGTATTGTCGGCTTCATCTTCATGGTGGCGATGGCGTTTCATTACTCATCACTACCTGATAAAGCCCAACAGCTTGGTTTCGATATTACGCGGATTCTCCCCTTCGGCAATCGATGCCATGCCTTCAACGATCATTTCCTTGTAGAGCGTTTGATTGCGCACGATGCTTTTCAGCTTGTTGGAAATCGGCAGAAACAAGAGGTTGGCGGATCCGACACCATAGATCGTTGCGACAAAGGCCACTGCAATACCGCTGCCGAGTTTGCTCGGATCCGAGAGATTCCCCATTACCTGGATCAGGCCCAGCACGGCACCGATGATACCGATGGTCGGCGCATAGCCGCCCATGCTCTCGAAGACGCGCGCTGCCTGGATATCAAAACGCTCACGCGTACCGATATCGACATCCAGAATGCTGCGAATCGTCTCCGGCTCGCTACCATCAACCAACAGTTGCAGCCCTTTCTGCGTAAAAGGATCAGATTCGTGGTCTTCCACGTCTTCGAGCCCAAGCAGGCCTTCCTTGCGGGCGATATTGCTCCAGGTGATGAGTTTTTCGATACCATCTTCAAAATGCTGGCGGGGTGCGTAAAATGTCCAGAACAACATACGCATGGCGCGCATGAACACACTAGCGGGAGATTGCAGCATTACTGCGCCAAAGGTGCCGCCAATAACAATCAACAGAGCGGGACCATTGACCAACGTCGCAATATGTCCACCTTCCAGATATTGCCCAAGCAATATTGCGGTTATGCCGAGCAATATACCGATGAGGCTGAGAAAATCCATACTTACACCCGTTTTACGATTTCCGCACCAAGCTTGTTAACATCCAGAATCCTGGACACCAAACCTGCTTCCACCACTGCCGCCGGCATTCCATAAACAATGCTACTCTCTTCATCCTGCGCCCAGATCTCCGAACCCTTTTGTTTGAGCACCTTTGCACCTTCGCGTCCGTCCGCTCCCATGCCCGTCATCACCACAGCCAATGTTTCCGCGGGAAACACGTCGGCAACAGAGCGGAAAGTCAGATCAACGGAAGGTTTATAGGTTTGTGTTGCATCACCGTCCTCGACACGCACGCGCACCTCTCGCCCTCCCGGACGCTTTTCAAGACGTAACTGTTTTCCACCCGGTGCCAATAACGCCGTGCCGGGTTTCAGTTCGTCACCATCCTGTGCTTCCTTCACAGTAATGGCGCATTGCTGATTCATGCGCTGGGCAAAAGCAGGGGTAAATGTTCCCGGCATGTGTTGGATCAGGATTATCGGTACCGGAAAATTGGCCGGCAGCTTGCTCAATACCTTCTGTAGCGCCACAGGCCCACCGGTTGATGTGCCGATAGCCAGTAACTTGATCCCGCGGCCGCTGGATCTGGCCAAAGACGATGTTGCAGGCGCGGTGGCCGGTTTTGTTGCTGGGGTGGTTGCGCGCGGCGGACGCCCATGCATGCGCGCTTTCATGCCAAGTTCGCGCACGCGTTTACACAGCAAACGTTTTGCCTCATCCCTGTCCCGGGCGATATCTTCAAATTTTTTGGGTAAAAAATCGAGCGCCCCGGCATCCAGCGCATCGAGTGTGGCCTTGGCTCCCTCGGTGGTGAGGGAGGAAAACATAATAATCGGTGTTGGCGTCTTCGCCATGATCGCACGGGTCGCACTGATGCCGTCCAGCACGGGCATTTCGATATCCATGGTGATCACATCAGGTTTGAGTGCTGCGGTTTTCTCGACGGCTTCCTGACCGTTTTCCGCAACCCCGCATACCTCGAGCATTGGATCGGCTTCGAGTATTTCTGTTACGCGTCGCCGGAAAAACCCGGAATCATCCACAACCAGTACGCGTATTGCCATCGTCTACTCTCCCATTTGGCTGATTGTATTTTTATGCTTTCCCTAAAAATAAACCGGATGTCATGCATACAACTTCAACAAGCTGGGGACATCGAGGATCACCGCGATGCGCCCGTCACCTGTGATAGTGGCACCGGCGAGGCCGGACAAGCCGTGGAGTAAAGCACCAAGCGGTTTGATCACAACCTCTTCCTGGCCGATCAATTCATCCACGATAAAACCAACATGCTGGTTGCCGATATGCACCACGACCACATGCCCTTCCGAGGGCAAAGCTGCGTTTTGTTGACCTTTTACCAGCCAGTGGTTGAGATAAAACAGCGGCAAGGTATGCTCGCGGATCAAAATAACCAACTGACCATCCATTACATTGGTTTTGGTCAAATCAAGATGATAAATTTCACTGACGTTGACCAATGGCAAGGCAAACAACTGATTCTGCAATCGCACCATCAAGGTGGACATGATCGCCAGGGTCAGGGGAACTTTGATATCGATACGTGTGCCTTTTCCAAGCTGTGAATCGATCTCGACTGAACCATTCAGCTGGCTGATACTGGTTTTCACCACGTCCATCCCCACACCACGGCCGGAGATATCGGAGATCTGCTCCTTGGTGGAGAAACCGGGCATGAAGATCAGATTGTAGCACTCCTTGTCATCGAGACGCTTGGCGGCATCCATGTCCATCATGCCACGCTCAACCGCAATGGCGCGTAATTTTTCGGGGTCCATCCCCTTGCCGTCATCTTCGATACTCAGGAGGATATGATCACCTTCCTGTGAGGCGGTGAGGACAACCGTGCCGTTACGGGGCTTGCCCGCCTTTTCCCGCTCGTCGGGCATTTCGATACCGTGATCAACGGAATTGCGCACCAGATGCACCAGCGGATCGGCGAGGGCGTCCACCAGGTTCTTGTCTAGATCGGTTTCCTCGCCAATCATTTCCAGGGTGATTTCCTTGTTCAGACTGCGGGCAAGATCCCTGACCACCCGCGGAAACCGGCCAAACACTTTTTTGATCGGTTGCATGCGGGTCTTCATCACTGAAAGCTGCAAATCCGCTGTAACCAAATCCAGGTTGGCCACCGCCTTTTTCATCTCCTCATCGCCGTCGCGCTCGCTCAGGCGGTTTATGCGGTTACGCACCAGGACCAGCTCGCCCACCATGTTCATGATTTCATCCAGCCGGCCGGTATCGACACGCACTGTGGTTTCTGCGGCAGGCTTGTCCTTGCCTGCGGCTTTTGCCGGCTTCTTCACGGCGGCCACAGGTTTGCTTGTCTCTTTTACAACCGGTGCGGCTGCAGCTGGAACACTCTCTGCCTTGCCGGCGGTATCCTTCTTTGCCGTGGCAGGCGTGGTGAATTTGCCCTTGCCATGCAACTCATCCAGCAGGGCTTCGAACTCTTCTTCGGTGATGTCTTCACTGCCACTGCTTGCAGCTTGCCCGTCTTTTTTGTCGGCCGTTGCAGCCGGCTCCGCTGGCGGCCTGGTGGTGAACTTGCCCTTGCCATGCAGCTCGTCCAGCAGCGCTTCGAATTCCTCTTCGGTTATTTCGTCACTTTCGCTCTTTGCGGCCTCAGGCTTGGCCGCTTTTGTCTGAATCAATTCCGCATCAGGATTGTCCAGGGCATCGAGCAGGGACTCAAACTCTTCATCGGTAATGTCATCACTTGCCGGCTCGTTGCTCTCTGCCGGTGCGGCTGGCTCTTCGCTTGCAGCCGCCTCCGCTGCGGCTTCCGGCTGGCTGGCCGCTGCTTCCGCTGCTGGCGTATCTTCACTCTCCGGTACGGTATAGCGTTCCAACGCAGCCAGCAACGCCGGATCGACTTCCTCCGGGGCGTTTCCTTCCTGCAACTGCTCGAACTGTTCGTTGAGAACATCGAGAACCGGCAGCACCGTATCCATCAATTCGGCGGTGATATGCCGCTCACCATTACGCAACAGGTTGAATATGTCTTCTGAACGGTGGCATAACTGCACCATCGGCTCGATGCCGAGAAAACCGGCACCGCCTTTTATGGTATGGAAACCACGAAATACAGTGTTGAGCATGTCCATGTCATCCGGACTTTGTTCCAGATCAACGAGTTGCTCGTTCAGCTGTTCGAGTATTTCACCGGCTTCGACCAGAAAATCCTGAAGTAATTCTTCATCCATATCTTGTTCCCGGCTCAGTAAAAATTAAAAGCCCAAACTGGACAGTAAGTCATCAACTTCATCCTGACCCGACACGACATCACCGGAATCCACTCCTGGTATGATTGGCCCCTCCAGTTTTTCCATTTTCTTTTCAATTTTCGATTCGCGTTCCGGCAATCCAGCCAGTTTGACCAGATTAACCAGATTGTTTTCCACTTCCGCAACAAGAGTGATAACCCGTTTGATGATCTGCCCGGTAAGGTCCTGGAAATCCTGTGCCATCAGTACATCGTTCAAATTGCCGCGCACTGTTTCCGCCGTGCTGGTTTGTTCTTTGAGAAATTGCTCTACCTGTCTGGCCAGTGCGCGAAATTCATCGGCATTCATTTCCTTTTTGATAAATTTGTCCCACTTTTGCTGTAACTCTGTTGCTTCTTTTTCCATTGCTTCACACAGTGGCAGGGACTCCTCCACTGCATTGAGGGTGCGGTTCGCTGCATCATCGGTTTTGGAGATTACATATTTGAGGCGTTCACGCGCGTCGGGGATGTCATGCTCTGCCATGCTGGAGATGCGATCGTCCATGCCGAAGGCGCTTATGGCATCGTGCAGTTCGCGCGTCAGTTTGCCGACCTCCTGATACAGTGTGGTTTCCCGAATATTTGCCAGTTCATCCAGGACTTCCCGCGCACCCGCTTCATCACCTTTTTCCATACACGCCAACAGATCATGGGTGCGGGCGATGTTGTCTTCACTCACTACACTCTTTTCATCCATTATCCATTCCCCGCTGCCCTAACCATCGATGCGCTCGAATATTTTGTCGAGTTTTTCTTTCAACGTTTGCGCGGTAAACGGCTTGACGATATAGCCGTTCACCCCGGCCTGAGCTGCTTCCACGATTTGCTCTTTTTTCTGCTCGGCGGTCACCATCAACACCGGCAGACTGGCAAGATTGCTGTCGGCACGAACATGCTTGAGCAAATCAATGCCTTGCATGCCGGGCATGTTCCAGTCGGTCACCAACAAATCGTATTTCCCGCTTTGCAGCATCGGCAGCGCGGTGGTGCCGTCATCGGCTTCTTCCGTGTTGGTAAAACCCAGATCACGCAACAGGTTTTTGATAATACGCCTCATCGTGGAAAAGTCGTCCACAATGAGAATTTTCATGTTTTTGTCCACATTTTCCTCCAACCAGGTTTGAAAATGCTGTAGAGGTCGCGCATCGTTACCCCTAGTCGATTAGCGGTATCGCCAAACCCTTGTCGCTTGGCAATTCTGATAAGTTTATCGGCCGGAATCGGGAGAAACTTAAGGGTGGGTCTGTTTATAAAAAAAGGACTGCCTCACGGCAGTCCTTTTTCAAATCACGGCGGAGCGATCCAACTCCCCCCATCGAAGGCGGATTTCAACTCCCGCCGAAGCGGCTCTCCATTCTTGCCTGCAGGCGGATCACCGCCTGACTGTGGATCTGGCTGACACGTGATTCACTCACCCCCATGACCGCACCAATTTCACGGAGATTGAGCTCATCATCGTAATAGAGCGCCATCACCAGACGTTCCCGCTCCGGCAGGCTGGCGATGGCTTCGGTCAGCAGGCGGTGCACGTCATCGTGCTGCAATCCGTCCAGGATACCCGGCGCGTTGTCCGAAACATTGTCGAGCATCGAATCCTCGCCTGTTCCCATGTCCTCGAAGCTCAAAACCCGGTGATAACAGCTGTCCTGCAGGATCTTGTAGTATTCGTCAAGGCTCATACCGAGTGTTTTGGCGATCTCCACGTCGCGTGCATCACGTCCTTGCGCATGCTCGATTTCCCGCACGGCTTCGGCCACCATGCGCGCCTTACGGTGCACCGAGCGTGGCGCCCAGTCGTTTTTCCGGATCTCGTCCAGCATGGCTCCACGAATGCGGATGCCGGCGTAAGTTTCAAAGCTTGCGCCTTGCTGCTCGTCATAGTTACGCGACGCCTCGAGCAATCCGATCATCCCCGCCTGGATCAAGTCCTCCAGCTGGACGCTGGCCGGCAGCCGGTTGATCAGATGGCAGGCGATACGCTTGACTAATGGTGCGTGTTTTTCGACCAAGTCGTCCTGCCGCTGTGGTTGTGTTGCTGCGTACATTGCAATGCCGTTCATGGCAATACCTCCGCATCATGCAAGTTGCTTTGTACCAGTCGTTCTACAAAAAACTCCAGATGTCCGCCTGCCCCTTTGGGAACAGGCCATTTTTCCACCTTGTCTGCCAGCGTCTTGAAGGCCATTGCCGCTTTACTGCGCGGAAAGGCTTCAACCACGGCACGCTGCTTTCTAATGGACTTCACGACATAATCATCATGCGGGATATAACCCATGTAGTCCAAAGCGACATCCAAAAAACGATCGGTGACCTTGATAATAGTTTCATACACTTCGCGTCCTTGCTGGGCACTTTTAACCATGTTGCTCAGCACCCTGAATCGGAACAGTCCGTGTTCACGATTTAACAGCTTGATCAGGGCATATGCATCCGTAATCGAGGCCGGTTCATCACAAACGACAATGATGACTTCCTGTGCTGCCCGGCTGAAACTGATCACGCTGTCAGAAATACCTGCCGCTGTATCTATTAATAATACATCAATATTGTGATTTAGCTCACTAAATGCACGAATTATGCCCCCATGCTGACTGGGAGTTAATTCCGCCATCATCTGTATACCTGATGCAGCCGGAATAATTCTCAGACTGTCCGGACCGGCAACCATAACTTCATCCAGACTGCGCTCGCCGTTGATGACATGGGAGAGGTTGTAGGCCGGATGGAGGCCAAGCAACACATCGATATTCCCCAATCCCAAGTCCGCATCCAGAATAGTGACATCCTTACCCTGTAAAGTAAGCGCCATGGCCAGGTTGACCGATACGTTGGTCTTGCCAACGCCACCCTTGCCGCTGGTTACCGCAATCACCCTGGTTGAGTGTGGTTGCTGCAGACGTCGCAGACTGGCGGCCTGGCCGTTTCCTATCTCAACCGTGCGCACGGGCCATCATTCCTGTCAGTGCTATGGAAATTTGTTCTTCACTGTTGCCGGCGGCAACCTGCTGCATAATGGCGACACTGCGGCTGATCAGATTGTGCGCCCTCGCAGGGTGCAGATCTTCCGGCACCCGTTGACCGTCACAGTAATAAGCCACCGGTAAATCCTGTTCTATTGCCACGGATAAGGCCCCTCCCAGACTGGTTGTTTCATCAATTTTGGTAAAGATACTTCCGGCAAGCGGTATCTCCTTGAATGCCTGCACGCTTTCATTCAGGACACCGCGCTGGCTGTTGGTTGCCAGGGTCAAATACGTCTGGATGCGGCGGCCACCACTTTTCAGTAATGACAAATGCTGACTCAATTCCATGTCACGCTGGCTCATGCCGGCAGTATCGATCAACACCAGACCCTTGTTGCACAAGCTGTCGAGGGTATGGCGCAAGGCATCGGCATCGGCCGCCACCACCATGGGCACTCCCATGATGCGTGCGTAACTGCGCAGTTGTTCATGGGCGGCAACGCGAAAATTATCCGTCGTGATCAGGGCCACCGACTGTGGACCATGCCGCAAGGTATATCGCGCAGCCAGTTTTGCAATCGAGGTGGTCTTGCCCACGCCGGTTGCACCGACGAGCGCAATGACACCACCGGCATCGATGATGGGGTTGTCCGCCACGGGTAATTTGTGCGCCAGCATGCCGAGGGCCTTGCGCCAGATATAATCGAATGATTCCTTTTCTTCTGCCCCGGTGGCGATATCCCGTGCCAGAGCGGAACTCAACCCCAGCGCCAACAGACGTTGCAGCAAACGGGCGCGTTGCGGGTGGTAATGGGTTTCCTGTCCCCATGCCAGTCCGGAAAGCTGATTGACCAGCAGGCCGCGCAGGGATTTGAGTTCGTTTTGCATTTCCATGATCGCCGGTTCCTGCGTCCAGATATGATTCTGGGACGACGGGGAACGAAGCGGTTCGTCGACCTTGGCGGAAAAATGGAATTCCGCTTCAGGCAGGTTGCGCGCATAACGGATGTCGTTCAGCGCTTCCTCACGCATTTTCCGTTGTTGCGGTGCGGCTTCGGTTGGCGGGGTAGCTTCCTGCCGCCCTTCCGGCTGAAAATTGCCGAACAATGATTCGTCATAATCCATGGCCGCAACGATCTCAACGCCCCCGTTCATCTCCTGATTGGAGAGAATAACCGCATCGGGTCCCATGGCCTCTCGCACCTTGCGAATCGCGGTGCGCATATCCTCGGCATGAAAGCGTTTGATGTTCATGTTTCGTCAGCCTCGCACCCGCCGGGGCGGGTATTTATTGTTCCGCAGTTACACTGGATGGCTGGCCTACGGTGGCGACAATCTTGATTTGTTTGTCGCCGGGTATTTCGTTATAAGCCAGCACATGCAGGGACGGGATACCATGATGAACAAAGTGTGCCAACATGGTCCGGATGATTCCGGATACCAGCAATACCGCTGGTTGACCGGCCGCTTCCTGCTTCTGGGCGGCTTCCGCCAATGCGCCGTGGAGCCGCTCCGCCAGTCCGGGCTCGATGCCTACGCCGCCCCCGTCACCTGTCTGAACAGTTTGTTGCAATAACTGTTCCAAACCAGGATCAAGGGTGATAACCGGCAGCTCCGCTTCTATCCCGTTGATTTGCTGAACAATTAACCGCCCGAGGGCGCCCCGCACGGCGGTGGTCAAAACGTCGGGCTCTTGACTGCGGCTGGCATGTTCCGCCAGTGTTTCGGCAATTGTCCTGATATCGCGAATGGGTATGCCTTCGGAAAGGAGGTTCTGTAACACCTTCACCACCACTCCAAGGGAAAGGGTGTCGGGGATCAGGTTTTCCACCAGCTTCGGCGCAACCTTGGCCAGTTTGTCGAGCAGATGCTGAACCTCCTCATGCCCCAGCAATTCATGCGCATGGGATTGCAGCTGCTGGCTCAGGTGGGTGGCCACCACCGTCTCCGCGTCCACCACGGTATACCCCATGGTCTGCGCCTGATCACGCTGGGAAGGATCGATCCATAACGCTTCCAGACCAAAAGCCGGATCAGTGGTCGGGATACCGTCGATGCTGCCGAAGACCTGCCCCGGATTGATCGCCAGTTCCTTGTCCGGATGGATTTCCGCCTCACCCACGGTGACGCCCATCAGGGTCAGGCGGTAACTGGTGGGAGGCAGGTCCAGGTTGTCACGGATGTGCACCGGCGGGATCAGGAAACCCAGTTCCTGCGAGAGTTTCTTGCGCACGCCCTTGATACGGCCCATCAACTGGCCACCCTGTTCCTTGTCCACCATGGGGATGAGGCGGTAACCCACCTCCAGTCCGATGGCGTCGACCGGGGTGACGTCATCCCAACTGAGATCCTTGACCTCCGGTTCCACCGCTTTGGCCGCAGCCGGGATCTCCCGCAGTTTTTCCTGCTGACGCCGGTGAATCCACCAGGCGCCAAAACCGCATAACACCGACAGGCTGAGAAAGGCCAGATTGGGCATGCCGGGGATCAGTCCCATGATGCCGAGAATACCGCTGGTGACGGCGAGGGAACGCGGATTGCCGAATAACTGCTGCAGCACCTGCGAGCCCATGTCCTGCGAACTGGAAACACGGGTGATGATGATACCGGCGGCGGTGGACAACAACAGCGCCGGGATCTGCGCCACCAGACCGTCGCCGATGGTCAGCAGCGTATAGTTGCGCGCCGCCTGGGCAAAACTCAAATCATGCTGAAATATGCCAATGATGAGACCACCGATGATATTGATAAAGAGGATCAAGATGCCGGCCACCGCATCCCCGCGAACGAATTTACTCGCACCGTCCATGGAACCGTAAAACTCGGCTTCGGCGCTGATCTCTTCGCGGCGCTGACGGGCAAGCTCCTGATCGATCAGGCCGGCATTCAGATCCGCATCAATTGCCATCTGCTTACCTGGCATGGCATCGAGGGTAAAACGGGCGCTGACTTCGGAGATACGTGTCGCACCCTTGGTGATCACCACAAAATTGATGATCACCAGAATGGCGAAGACCACAATACCCACCGCATAGTTGCCACCGACGACAAATTCGCCAAACGCCTTGATCACCTGACCGGCAGCATCGGTACCGGTGTGCCCTTCGAGCAGGACCACACGGGTGGAGGCAACATTCAATGCCAGGCGCAACAGCGTAGTTATCAGCAGGACGGTGGGAAACAGCCCGAAATCAAGAGGCCGCAGGGTATAGATGGTGACCAGCAGCACCACCAGCGCCAGCGAGATATTGAAGCTGAACAACACATCCAGCAGAAAAGGCGCCAGCGGCACGACTATCATCGCCATCATGACGATCAACAGCAGAGGCGCCCCCAGTCCCTGTCGACTGATAGAACGAATGGAACTCATTGCAGCGGTTTGACTGGCCATGCTTCACCCTTTACCAAATCTTATTCGTCATACTTCATGTCATCCGGAATCGGCATGTCTTTCATGCGGTGGGTTTGCCCGCTTTTGGCACGGCCGCGACGTTTCAACTGGAACACGTACGCCAGCACCTGCGCCACAGCCAGATAGAGGCCGGCAGGGATTTCCTGATCGATTTCGGTGGTGTGGAACAAAGCGCGCGCCAACGGCGGGGCTTCCATGATCGGAACCTCGTTCTCCCTTGCAATGGTACGGATCTGCATGGCGATCAGATCCGCCCCCTTGGCAACCACCACGGGGGCACCACTGTTGGCCTGCGGATCATAACGCAGCGCAACCGCATAATGCGTCGGGTTGGTGATCACCACATCGGCTTTGGGCACTTCGGCCATCATGCGCCGCTGCGCCATCTCCCGTTGCAGGCGCCTTACCCGCCCGCGCACATCCGGGTTGCCTTCCGTGTCCTTGTTTTCGTCCTTGATTTCCTGGAAGGTCATTTTCAACTGGCGCTGATGGTCCCACAACTGAAACGGCACATCCACCGCAGCGATCAGAATCAATGCCGAGGCAATCATCAAAAATCCCATCACCAGCAAATGGCCGGCATGTTTCATCGCCTGCATCACGGGTTCATTTCCCAGACCGATATAGTTTTCAGCCTGGTTATACAGGTAGATCACCGCCACCAGACCGATAACCGCAAACTTGGCCAACGCCTTGAGCAACTCCATCAAGCCGCGCCAGGAAAAGATGCGCTGCATGCCTTTTACCGGATCGAGCTTCTCCCACTTGAATCCCAATGCCTTGGTACTGAAGGTAATGCCCCCCATGGAGAAGCTGCCGGCCACCGCCGCGATGATCACGATGAAGAAGAAGGGCGCCAGAATCCAGACAGCATCGAGCAAGGCGGACTTGAACAATTGCGGCATGGCGACCGGATCAAAAATATTTGCACGGCTGATACTCAGATGTTCCCGGAACAACTCCGCAAAACCGTCGCTGGCAACAGGGCCGAGAAACAGAATGGCGCCACCCGACAGCAGCATGATCAACATGGTGTTGAGTTCACGCGAGCTGGCGACCTGGCCTTTTTCCCGCGCCTGCTGTTTCCTTCGCGGCGTGGGTTGTTCTGTGCGTTCCTGTCCGGTATCTTCCGCCATTTCACGCTGCTCCTGTCATGAGGCGTCGCAGCAGATAGAAGACATCATTGAACAAGCCGTTGGTTTGCGGCAGAGAGCTGGCCAGGGTGATATAAATCACCGCAAAACCCAGCATCATGGTCACCGGAAAACCGATGGCAAACAGGTTGAGCTGGGGTGCGGCGCGGCTCATGATACCGAAGGTAATATTCACCACCAGCAGGGAAGCAATCGCCGGCAAGGCCAGCGCCAGGCCACCGGCAAAAAGATTCCCGCCCCAGATGGCAACCTGATGAAAACTCTCCGGCACCAGTCCATTGGCGCCAACCGGCATGGAACGAAAGCTGTCCACCAGCACCTCGACAAGCAGAAGATGGCCGTTCAATGAGAGATAGACCAGAATGACCATCAATACATAAAACTGACTCAAGACAGGTGCCTGGGTGCCGTTTTGCGGATCCACCATAACGGAAAATCCCAGCCCCATCTGCATGGCGACAATCTGCCCGCCGGTGATCACGGCACTGAACACCAACTGCACGGTAAAACCCAGAAGAACACCAATCATTACCTGTTGCACAATCAACATAAGCGCCAGCGGGCTCAACAGCTCCACCTGCGGAGCGGCTGGCAGTAACGGCGCAACCACTACGGTGATTGCCAATGCCAGCATCAAGCGGACTTTTGCCGGCACGCTTTGCGCACCGAATACCGGTGCCGCCATGACCATGGCACCGATACGAAACAGTGGCCATATCCAGACACCAACCAGGGCCGTAATTTCGGAGCCGGTTAACAACATGGATCACCCAATCAGAAAGGGAATATCATGAATCAACTGCTGGGTGTAATCGATTATCAGACGCAACATCCAGGGACCGGCAAGAATAAACGTCAACAATGTCACCAGCAGTTTGGGAATAAAACTCAAGGTCATTTCATTTATCTGGGTTGCCGCCTGGAACATGCTGACCAACAGGCCGACAACCAGAGCCGGCAGCAGAATCACCAGGATCAACATCAGGATGATCTCCAGCGCGTGTTGAAATATGGTCAATACACTGTCGGGCGTCATGATTTAAATATAAAAGCTCGAGGCGAGGGTGCCGATTATCAGATTCCAGCCATCCACCAGCACGAACAACATGATTTTGAACGGCAGGGAAATGATCATCGGGGACAACATCATCATCCCCATCGACATGAGCACACTCGCCACCACCAAATCAATGATGAGAAACGGAATAAACAGCAGGAATCCGATTTGAAAAGCTGTTTTCAACTCACTGGTCACAAACGCAGGAACCAGGATACTGAAAGACACATCCTTGACATCGTCGTACTCTGTCTCCCCTGCGATTTTGGCGAACATGCCGATATCTGCCTCGCGCGTCTGATTCAGCATAAAATCCCGTAACGGTTCACTCGCCGTCGCGGTCGCCTGTTGAAAATTCATCTTGTCAGCCATGTATGGCTCCAATGCCTGGACATAGATACGGTTGAATACCGGCGCCATGATAAAGAAAGTCAGAAACAACGACAGCCCGATGAGAATTTGTGAGGACGGCGCCTGCATCAAGCCGATTGCCTGACGCAATATGGACAAAACAATGATGATGCGTGCGAATGATGTCATCATTAACAACGCCGCCGGCAACAGCGTCAGTGCGGTCATCAGGGCGACGACCTGTAAACTTACAGAATACGTTTGTTCCCCATCAGCCCCGGTGTTAACGGTGATCGCCTGCAGGCCGGGTTGGGCGTGCACCATCAGCGGCGACATCAACAGTAACAGGGAAACGAGCCGCAACAGCCACTTCATGAACTTGTCCTCTGTTTCAATAGCTTGTGCAGTTTTTCCGCAAAATTGCCGCTGGGCGGATGGCTGGGCTCACTGATGATGGGTTCATCCAATACATGCAAGGTGCGGATCTGGCCGGGGGCAACCCCAAGCAACAACTGGGTGTCACCGGCCTGCAGCAACAGCACCCGCTCCCTTTGGCCAACCGAAACACCACCGAGAATTTTCAATGCACCGGCGGCAGTTGTCTGAAAATTGCCCATGCGGCGCATGAACCAGGCCAGGCCGATGATCAGCGCAACCACAAACACCAGGCCCAACATCATTTGTAGGTAATGACCGGTGCCAACCGGATCCGTAGATAACGGACCTTTTATTGCTTTTGCGGTTTTTTCGTCCGCCAGGGCACTGTCCAGCAGAAACACGGACAACAAAACCACCGGCAGAGGCCATCTGTAAAAACGCTGTCTCATCCAAGCTTCCTGACGCGCTCACCAGGACTGATGATATCGGTAAGCCGGATACCGAATTTCTCATTCACCACCACCACTTCACCATGAGCGATGAGCGTGCCGTTAACCAGTACATCGAGCGGTTCACCCGCAAGCCGATCCAGTTCGATGACCGAACCCTGGTTCAACTGCAGCAGGTTGCGAATATTCAGTTTTGTCTGGCCGATTTCCATGGATACTGTCACCGGCACATCCAGGATCACATCGAGGTTGACCTCTTCCTCATTTTTGCCACCGGTATCCTGCAATGGTTCAAGGCCGGCAGGCGCGACGTTATCCGCAGACGTGTCGGCTTCATTCTGCTCATCCGCCGATGCGGCATCACCCGCTTCCGCCAGGGCATCCGCCCATTCGTCCATTACATTTTCGTCATTGTTTTCGCTATCACTCATCGTTTTTCCTCAACACCACAATCCATCATTTCACCAGTACCAGCGGGGTTTCTTGCAATCGTTTTGCCTTCTTCACGATCTTGACCGCGAGATTTCCATTCGATACACCGAACTTGCCGTAAAATATCGGGATTTCTTCTACCATGAGCGGAACCAGCTCGGGCAAATCAACCGGTAAAATGTCACCCTCCTTCAACTGCACCACGTCACGCAATGACATGGTGGTGCGCACCAGCGTCGAGGAGATTTCCATGTCGGCGGTTTTGACCTCCTCCTGCAGTGATATCGACCAACGCTCATCCTTTTCGGTGACATCACTCTGAATACCGGCATCCAGCAGTTCACGTATCGGTTCCAGCATCGAATACGGCATGGTCATATGCACATCGCCACCACCGCCGTCCAGCTCGACATGGAAAGTGGATACCACGACGACTTCAGAGGGGCTGACGATATTGGCAAACTGGGGGTTGACTTCCATGCTGCTGAATTTGAATTTGATTGGCATGACAGGCTTCCAGGCTTCAACCATGTCGTCGAAGATATCCCGCAATACCATCTGGATAACCCGTTGTTCGGTAGCGGAAAAATCCCGCCCTTCGATCTTGGTATGCCGCCCGATGCCACCGTAAAAATTATCAACCAGAATGAAAACCAGCTTGGGATCAAACACGACCAATGCGGAACCCCGCAAAGGATTGACTTTTACAATATTCATGCTGGTGGGAACGAACAGGCTGTGCACATATTCCGAAAACTTTAGCATTTGCACCCCGCCTACCGATATCTCGGAAGAACGCCGTAACATGTTGAACAAACTGATGCGGAACTTGCGTGCAAAACGTTCGTTGATCATTTCCAGTGTCGGCATGCGGCCGCGGACAATGCGGTCGTGACTGGTAAAATCAAAGGAACGTACCACCCCGTCACGTGCGGCGAGATCCTCTGTTTCAACGTCGCCATTATCGACACCGTGCAACAAGGCATCGATTTCGTCCTGGGATAAAAGATCATTAACTGCCATATTTTTACCTATTGCATGATAAAACTGGTGAAATAAACCGCTTCCACGCCGGGCCGGTGGATTTCCTGCTCCACCACACCCTGTATGGATTTGAGGATCTCCTCTGCCAGCTTCTGCTTGCCTTCCGGCTTATTCAGCTCATCAAACTGTTTACCACTAAGAATATTGATAATATTGTCCTGCACCACCGGCATGTGTTTTTCCACCGCATCCAGGGCATCCTGCTCCCTTGCCATGATGGTGATTTCAAGCTGGAGAAAACGTGCCTTGCTGCTGTCAGCAAAGTTGATGGTGAATTCCGGCTTGAGCGGCATATACAATGCAGTTTTTGTTTCCACTGCCTGTGTTTCCGCCGCCGCATTCTCCTCCGCTTCGCTATCCGCTTTGCCATTGACGACGAAAAAATAATAACCGCCACCGCCGGCAAGCAGCAGTACCAATACAATTAGTACTATCAGCAATATTTTGGTGGTGTTACTGCCACCCTTTACATCAAGATCGAGATCTTCATCCGCCATGCCTGTGCATCCTTTGGTGTTCTGTCAATTTTCCTGTCTCGCCATGTCATGAATGCAAGACATGTACCAGCCGCTTTTATTTTCCGGGGCGAAGAAATTTCAACAAGTTACCGCTCACAAGCGGAACACTGCCAATGCTTTGACGCTTGAGTGACTTTGGAGGGAGCCGGAAAACCGGCTGTTGTATAGGAAGAAGAAAAAGGAAAGAAGGTTCGGCAAGCGCGCTTGTTTCACCACCGCTTCCGTCACGACGCGGTGGCAGCGGCCTCCTCTTCGCGGCTACGCCTCATCCGCCGGCTTGATAAACAGGTGTTCACGATAATGACGCAATTCATTAATGGAATCATGGATATCATCCAGCGCCAGGTGACTGGACTGCTTGCTGATGCCCTTCAATACCTCCGGCGCCCAGCGTTTGGCCAGCTCCTTGAGCGTACTGACATCCAGATTACGATAATGAAAATATTTTTCCAGCTCGGGCATGCAACGCGCAAGGAAACGCCGATCCTGACAAATGCTGTTACCGCACATGGGCGAAGTATTGGCGGGAACATATTCCCGCAGAAACTCGATGGTTTGCCGCTCCGCTTCCGCCTCGGTGATTTGACTGTTGCGCACCCGTTCGACCAGCCCGGACTGGCCATGCTGGCGCGTATTCCACTCATCCATGGCTTGCAGAACGGTATCGCTCTGATGAATCGCCAGCACCGGCCCTTCGGCAAGCACATTGAGCTGGCCGTCCGTCACCACAGTGGCGATCTCGATGATAGCGTCACTCAACGTATCCAGACCGGTCATTTCCAGATCAATCCAGATCAGATTATTCGGGTTTTGCGCCATACTTCATCCTGTCCTTATTGTGATATTGATTCAACTTGCCTTGAGGCCAGTCAACGGCTAATCTGCGTCGCCAGTATCTGCAGAAAGAGCACAGCATAGCATGAATTTGATTACCCTGATCTTCCTGGTGGCCCTGGTCCTCTCAATCCTGATTCAGCTCTGGCTGGACAGACGGCAAATGCGCCATGTCCGCCAGCATCGTGATGCCGTGCCGGAAGCCTTCCGTGACAGGATTTCCCTCGCCGCCCATCAAAAGGCCGCCGATTACACCCTGGCGCGCACCCGCCTGGGAATAGTGGAATTGTTCATCGGCGCGGCGCTGCTGCTCGGCTGGACCCTGGGGGGTGGTCTGCAATGGCTGGACACTTTCTGGCGGGGGCAGGCACTCTCTCCCCTGCTCACCGGCGTGGCGGTTCTGTTCAGTGTGATGCTCATCAGCAGCCTGCTGGAACTGCCGGTATCGATTTACCGCACTTTCGTCGTCGAACAGCGTTTCGGCTTCAATCGCACCACCCCCAAGCTGTTCATTACCGATCTCATCAAACAAGTGTTGCTGACATTGATCATTGGCGCACCACTTGCCTGGCTGGTGCTATGGCTGATGGAGGATGCCAGCCCGCTATGGTGGCTGTATGTCTGGGGGGTGTGGATGGGCTTCAGCCTGTTCATGCTGTGGGCGTGGCCGGCGTTTATCGCACCGCTGTTCAACAAATTCTCACCCCTGGAAGACGAAGCGCTGCGGCAACGGATCGAAGACCTGCTTACACGCTGTGGTTTTAAAAGCAACGGCGTGTTCGTGATGGATGGCTCCAAACGCTCCAGCCACGGCAACGCCTATTTTTCCGGCCTGGGAACCAACAAGCGGATTGTCTTTTTCGATACCTTGCTGAAATCCCTCAGCCCGCCGGAAGTCGAAGCGGTACTGGCACACGAACTGGGCCATTTCAAACGCAAGCACATCCAGAAACGCATTGTCACCATGGCGCTGTTCAGCCTGCTGGGCCTGTGGCTACTCGACTGGCTGATGAAACTGCCGGAGTTCTATACCGGTCTTGGCGTCAGCGAGCCCTCGACCTATATGGCGCTGTTGCTGTTCATGATGGCGGCCCCTCTGTTCAGCCTCTATTTCCAGCCGCTGATGGCCTATTTCAGCCGCAAACATGAATTCGAGGCGGATGACTATGCCGCGCAACAGAGTAACGCCGATGATTTGATCAAAGCGCTGGTTAAACTCTATGAGGAAAATGCCAATACCTTGACCCCCGATCCGCTGTATTCGGCAGTGCACGACTCCCATCCACCGGCACCGGTACGCATTGCGCATCTGGCGAGTCACAAAAGGTAGACAAGGAAGACGCCATTGAACAAATCCGGAATCACTCTACACTATGCTATGTGCATTGAATACTCAGCAAGCAGGTAATCCCGCATGAAGCCATTATTGTTTGTCACCACTTCATTGCTGCTCATCTCCCCGCTCACCCAGGCAGCGGATATCGAGCGAGGCAAATCCCTGCATGACGACAATTGCATCAATTGCCACGCTAAGCTGATGGGGGGGAACGGCACCGGCATTTACACCCGGCAGGATCGGCGGATTGAAACCCTCTCCGGCCTGAAAAAACAGGTAAAACGCTGCAAGAACAGCCTGGGGGCGACCTGGCCGGAAGATCAGATCGATGATCTGGTGGCTTACCTCAATTCCTATTTTTACAAATTTGAGGAATAGGCTTTGCTAACCGGCCAAACCGCCTGCCTCCCTCTCGAACATCGCCATGGCGATACCACCTGAGGATGAAAAAGAACAAATCAACATCTCCCTCCACCGCCACGAAGCAGCCGCAAACCATGCCGGGCCTGGTGATTGCCAACTTCGGCAACAATCTGATCATCGAAACCGCTGCAGGAGAAACGCTTTCCTGTGTGGCACGCCGCAAACTCGGGCTGCTGGTGTGCGGTGACCGGATCGGCTGGCAGCGAAGCGAGGACAACGATTGCATCGTGGTGCAAAGGGAGGAACGCGTTACCGAACTGGCACGGCCGGACAAACAGGGCCGTAAAAAAGTCATTGCGGCAAATGTTGAGCAAATGCTCATCATCACTTCACCCAAACCGGCCTTCAATCCCGGCTTGATCGATCGCTACCTGGTTGCCGCGGAGACGCTGCACATACAACCGGTCATCGTCCTGAACAAAATTGACCTGCTTGATTCCGCCGAAGAACAAAGCATTCAGCAGCAACTGGATATCTACCGGGCGACAGGGTATCCGGTGATCACCACCAGCGTGAAAACGATTCACGGCCTGGAAAAGCTGCAACTGCAACTCCGCAATCACACAAGTATTTTTGTCGGCCAGTCCGGTGTCGGCAAATCCTCACTCATCAATGCCATCCTGCCGGATGCAAAGGCGCGTACCGGTGACATCTCGCAAGCAAGTGGCAAAGGCACACATACCACCACCACCGCCTGGCTTTATCACCTGCCTGACGGGAATGGCGCCGTGATCGACTCCCCCGGGGTGCGCGAATTCGGCCTGTGGCAGATCGATCCGCAAACGGCCGCTGCCGGCTTCCGCGAGTTCCGTGAATTTGCCGAACACTGTCGTTTCCGCAATTGCCTGCACAAGGGGGAACCGGGTTGTGCAGTCAAGGCTGCACAGCAGGAGGGGAAAATCGCTTCGCAGCGGCTCGAGAGCTACCACCGTATCCTGGCATCACTGGAGGAAAACAACGGTCAGGATATCCGCTAAGCACTATAATGAAACGGCCTGCCAGCAGGCAGGCCACACTGTTAATGTGATTTGCTCCCGCCCCGCTTCGCCGTCCCGGCGCTGCTATTCGTATCGGCTTTGGTTTTTCCCGGGGCTTCAATCCTGCCTTCGCTTTTTTCGATAGCCTCTTCGGTATCCTTGTTCATGATGATAATGCTGATACGCCGGTTGACAGGATTGTATGGATTGTCCTTGTCGAACAATACCGATGATCCCAGGCCGACCACCCGGCCCAGCTGTTTTTCGGGCATCCCGCCTTTTATCAACTCGCGGCGCGCGGCATTGGCGCGATCGGCCGAGAGTTCCCAGTTGCTGTAGGGCTTGCGGTAATCGTTTCCGTAACGATCCTCATATTCGATATACCCCTTGGGGAATGGCGTGGCGTCGGTATGGCCGGAAATGCTGATGCGGTTGGGAACCTCCTTGGCGATGATTTTTGCCAGCTTCTGCAAAATAACCTTGGTATAAGGTTTCAACTCGTTGCTTCCGGAATCGAACATCGGGCGGTTCGCCCTGTCCACGATCTGCACGCGCAGGCCATCGGGTGTGATTTCCAGCAATAACTGATCCTTGAAGTTTTTCAGTTGATCGCTGCTTTCTATCGCCGCCTTGAGTTTTTCCAGTAACTGGTCGAGGCGTTTTTTGTCTTTTTCCACCTCGATGATCTTGTCGATATCGGAAGTCTTTACCCGGCTTTCCTTGTCGGACTTCACCTCAGGCTTGTGCTGCTCCGATTTCACCCCCTTGCCTTTGGGAATATCCTTGCTGCCTCCCAGTTTGATCATACTGGTGCTGGCACCACCGGGACCGTTGATGCCGGTAGGGTTCTTGAACCAGTCGGAAATCCCCTCTCGCTGAACTTCATCGGTAATGCCAAGCAGCCACAGCAACAAAAAGAAAGCCATCATGGCGGTGACAAAATCCGCATAGGCGACCTTCCAGGAACCACCATGGTGGCCACCGCCACCCTTCACCACTTTTTTGATGACTATGGGTTGTTTTTTATCATCCCCGGCCACGGCGGCATCCTGTATTGGTGGTTATGACTTCTGACCCTTGATATGTTCTTCCAGTTCAAGAAAACCGGGGCGTACATGGCTGTACAAAACCTTGCGGCCAAACTCGACAGCGATTTGTGGTGTATAACCATTGAGTGTCGCCACGATGCATGTCTTGGCACACTCCAGTAATTTGCTCTCCTCATCCGCCTGCTCCGCCATGGCGTTGGCCATCGGCCCTGCCAGACCATACGCCAGCAGAATCCCCAGAAAGGTCCCGACCAGCGCGGCCGCAACATGCGATCCCAATACTTCCGGCGGTTCGCTGATGTAACCCATGGTGATCACCACCCCCATGACCGCCGCCACGATACCAAAGCCCGGCAAGCCGTCAGAAGTGGTAGTCACCGCATGACTGGGTTTTTCTGCTTCGTGGTGATGCGTTTCCAGTTCCAGATCCATCAGGCTTTGCAGTTCGAAGGCATTCATGTTGCCACCCACCATCAGGCGAAGGTAATCACAGATAAAATCAATCAAATGGTGGTTCTTCTTTAACTTTGGATAATTATTGAAAATGTCACTTTGCTCAGGTTCATCGATGTCGGCTTCCAGCGCCATCAGCCCTTCCTTGCGCGCTTTGGCAAAGAGGCCGTACATCAGGGACAATAAATCCAGGTAGGTTTGTTTGTTGTACTTGTTCCCGCCAAGCAAGGCAGGCAAACCCTTGAGTACCGCCTTGATCACGGTGGGAGGATTGGCAATGACAAAGGCGCCCGTGGCACCCCCCGCAATGATCAACAGTTCAAACGGCTGAAACAGCGCAGCCAGATGACCATGTGACAAGACATAACCACCAAATACGCTGCCAAGTACAATGACAATACCAATAATCAGTTTCATGGGGGGTAGCGCACGTCCTTCTGTTTCTAACTATCTCAATTTCCACCAGAAATCGGGCTGATATGCCTAACTTATCGACTCCGGCGATTGAAAACTTTAGAGGTGCGAAAAAAATATTGTCTCTTTGCGAAACAGGCGGCTTGCACCCCGGCGGGTTCGCATGCCCGGCGAAAAAACAAGGGCACAAGCATGGGGAGATTAAAGATTCAGCCTATATATCCGATAGATAGGTTAATGTTTTGCCCGCATATCCGGATTATTTTCACAGGCTAACAGGACATCACACCGCAGCAAAATGGAAGCCTCTCTTGACGAATGGGTCAATCGTATCGGCCATGCGCCTGTGCCGGTCCTTGGCCGGACGATTAAAGAACTCAACCAGCATTGCATTCTGGAGAATGCCCCCATTGCCAAACTGGCGGATGTGGTTGAACGGGATCCGGGTCTGGTAGTGCACCTGCTGCGCATGATGAACCAGAAAACCAGCAGTTCCCTGCGCACCGATGTCACCTCGGTACAACAGGCCTTGATGATGATGGGCACGACACAACTCAGTGAACTTCCCAAACATCTGCCCTCATTGGAAAAAAACCTGCAGGAGCCCGCCACCACCCGCCTGCTGAAAACCTTTTGCCGCGCATACCACGCCGCCCGGCAGGCCACTGCCTGGGCAGGCCTGCGCCAGGACATGACCCCCGATGAGGTCTTCGCTGCAACACAGCTGCATTTTCTTGGCGAGATGCATATCGCGATCCACGCACCACAGCAGCTGGACCGTGTCGATCACATGCGTAACGAAAAGAACATCGCCTCTGAAGAAGCCCAGTACATCGTGCTGGGTTTCACCCTGGATCAACTCACCGCCAAACTGGCACGGCTGTGGAATCTGCCGGAACTGGTACTGGAGGCGCTGCACCCCGAAAACGCCAGGTACCCGCGCGCTTACGGCATCATGCTGGCGGTGCAGTTGGCCAGGGGGGCGGCAACGAACTGGTACAGTGAAAAAACCCGCCACATTCAGGAACAGGTGGCGGAATGGCTGAAGCGCGATCTTGATTTCATCATTGCCGGCAGCCACCGCCTCGCCGCCGAGGTTGCGCGCGACTCCGCGCTGTACAAAGTACGCCCCGCCGCCGCCGGGCTTCCTTTGATCTACACCATCCCCCAAACCCCTGATGCCACCGAGGAGGCAGAACAGACACAGAAGGTCGCGGATATTTGTCTCATGCCACAGGTAAATGTATTAAAGGAGTTGATGGGAAAGCTGCATAGTAAAAAGATACCCATGCAGAACTGCTACGAGTTGATCAGCGCTGTACTCAAAGGCATGCACGATGGCATCGGCCTGAACCGTGTCCTGTTTGCCAGTGTCGATGCGGAAAACGGAAACCTGCAGCCGGAGAAAATAATCGGTGCGGATAACGATCCTGTATTCAGCCGTTTTCAGATCACCCTGAAAGAACCACAGCTGTTCACCCATCTGCTGGAAAAAACCCAGGCGGTTTTGATCAATGATCAGAGCCGTCCGAAATTCTGGTCGCTGGTGCCGGTGGAATTCCAGAAACTCATCGGCACCAACTCTTTCATGGCGATGTCGGTGGTGATTGACAACAAACCGCTTGGCCTGTTTTATGCCGATCGTCACAACAGCGCCTGCCAGCTGGATGAGCGAAGTTATAAATACTTTAAACTGGTATGCAGTCAGACGATCCAGCTGTTACAGCAATTGCCACACCTTGATTTCAGCCATGCCTGAAGTTAACCGTCCGGCGTCAAAGTGCCTGCCGCCCGCTGAAGGCGTGTGAGAGAGTACTGCTGTTCACAAATTCCAGTTCGCCACCCATCGGCACCCCGTGGGCGATGCGTGTTGCCTTGATCTTCCGCCGGTTCACCATTTCCGCAATATAGTGTGCCGTGGCTTCACCCTCTACAGTGGGGTTGGTGGCAAGAATGACCTCATTCACTTCCCCTTCATCCAGCCTTTTTGCCAGCTCATCCAGGCCGATATCTTCCGGCCCGATACCATCCAGGGGCGAAATATGCCCCATCAATACAAAAAACAGGCCCTGGTAATCTGTCGCCTGAAGAATGGCCTGCACATCGATGGGGGATTCCACCACACACAATAATTGCGGATTGCGCTTCTGGCTTGCGCAGATATCGCACAGCTCTTTTTCACTCAGGGTACGGCAGCGCTTGCAATGACCCACCTTTTCAGCCGATTCACTCAGGATCGCGGCAAGCTGGCGTGCGCCCGGCCGGTCCCGCTCCAGTAGATGATAAGCCATGCGTTGCGCCGACTTGGGGCCGACCCCCGGCAAACACCGTAAGGCTTCGATCAGCTGTCCGATTAATGCTGTGGTCATGAGGAAAAGCTGCACAAATCTAGAATGGCAGTTTGAATCCCCCCGGCAAACCCATCCCTGCCGTCAGGCCCGACATTTTTTCCTGCACGGTTTCTTCCACCTTGCGCACCGCATCATTCATCGCCGCGGCGATCAAATCCTCCAGCATCTCCTTGTCATCCATCACGCTGTCATCGATGTTGACCCGTTTGACATCGTGCCGGCAGGTCATGGTCACGCTCACCATGCCGCCACCGGACTGGCCGGTCACTTCGATATTCGCCATCTCTTCCTGGGCTTTTTGCATATTGGCCTGCATTTGCTGGGCCTGCTTCATCAGGTTTCCTATTCCACCTTTCATGTTGTTACCTCGTTACTTATGCTGTTACGGTAATGTAAATCATTCCACCGGTTGCACCGAATCGGGATTGACCTCTCCCTCGAAGGCCTCGAGTATCGACTGCACATTGGGATCATTTTCAATGGCCGCCCTGGCCTGGGCCTGGCGCTCCGCCTGCAAACGGGCGTCGCGCGCTGCCGGGCTCTCACCGGCTGCCTCTTTTATCTCGATCGTCAGTTTTACCGGTTTGGCAAAATAGGCTGTCAACGCCTCCTGCAAACTGGCCTCACGCTCTTTGGTCAGCAGCGGCGCGCTGGTCGAGGCCAGCGCAAGACGGATCTGGCTTTCTGTTAATTCCTCGAGGACACAGTGGGCGGCGACCTGCTGCAAGGCGCCGCTCAACTGGAGAGCGGCAACAATCCGGTGCCATTGATCCGCCAGCGCCTGTACGCCTTGATCCCCCGGCGTCACTGCCGGTGCGGATGGTGGTGGTGTGGCAGCGGGAGTCGCCCGCGGCGCACTTTGCGTGTCCTCCGGCGCTGCGGCAGGTGCCGTTTGCGGCGGTTTGGCCTGTACCCGCGCGGACGGCTTTGCCCCTGCAGGCCGGAATGCCAGCATGCGCAGCAACACCATCTCCAGACCGGTTCGCGGATCGGGCGCCAGCGGCAGATCCCGCCGCCCCAGCAGGGCGATCTGGTAATAGAGCTGGAGATCCTCGGGGGAAAGCCGTTCCGCCAGCGCGGTCAAGCGGTTTTGCTCCCCCATCGACTCATCCCAGGCATCCGGTATCTGTTTTAGTAGCGCCAGATGGTGCAGCACCGTCAACAATTCTGCCAGTACATCCGCAAAGTCGGGCGCCTGCTGTGCCAGTTCCTCCACGACATTCAACACAGCCGCGCCGTCATCGGCGGCCAGCGCCTCCAGCAGGCGATAGACGTGATCCTGCTCGATGGTTCCCAACATGGCGATCACATCCGCTTCGCTGACCTTGCCGCCACCGTAGGCAATCGCCTGATCCAGCAGGCTCAATGCATCCCGCACACTGCCATCAGCGGCCCGGGCGAGGCGTTTCAGGGCAGCCGCATCATGCTCTGTTCCTTCCTCCTGTAAAATGCGCGCAAGGTGATCCTGAATGCTCCCGGTGGAAAGACGGCGCAGGTTGAATTGCAGACAACGGGAAAGGATCGTCACCGGCAGTTTTTGCGGATCCGTCGTCGCCAGGAGGAACTTCACGTGCGGCGGCGGTTCCTCCAGCGTTTTCAACAGTGCGTTGAAACTGTGGTTGGAAAACATGTGCACCTCATCGATGAGGTACACCTTGTAACGGCCACGGGTCGGTGCATATTGCACGTTGTCGAGCAGATCCCGCGTTTCATCCACCTTGGTACGTGAAGCGGCATCCACCTCGATCAGATCCACAAACCGGCCTTCGTCGATTTCACGGCAGGTGGCGCAGGTGCCACAAGGCCGGGAGCTGACACCTTGCTCGCAGTTGAGGGATTTGGCCAGGATCCGCGCAATCGTCGTCTTGCCCACGCCGCGCGTGCCGGTAAACAGAAACGCATGGTGCAGACGGTCGCTGTCCAGCGCATGCACCAGTGCACGCAGGACGTGCTCCTGCCCCACCATCTCGTCAAACGAGCGGGGGCGCCATCTGCGCGCGAGTACCTGATAAGTCATGGATTAATCTTCAGCTTTCCGGTGTGAGAAAGGTATACATTCTAACTGGACAAGTAACGGGGAACTAGTGGCAGTCACGAGGAACCGCTCCCCCAGCACCAGCCACCAGCCACCAGCCACCAGCCACCAGCCACCAGCCACCAGCCACCAGCCACCATACTTTGAAGGGTGGCAGCTCATACCAGCAACACCCCGGCACCCGATTTTACCGCTACCGTTGCTCCCTTCCGGGCCTGGCGGGGTTCACGGCTCGTCGTCGCGGGGGAACCAGCACAAGCTGCCATTGAAAAAGTTTATTTTCTGTAAGGAAAAAGGGCGTGATCACTATCGCCCGTTACCCGACAGGTGGTGTGATGGCAATCATTTCACCAAAAGCGGGCCATTCCACCCAGGGCGCGTATTCTATCAACAACAAGGGGTTTTGTCCCCTCCATGATCCGCACTACGCTCCTTGCCAATAACCGCTCCGGCTTATTCCGCGTGATCCGCGGGGTGAAAAACACCGCCATGTCAAAACATAATGTGAACATACTTCCTGTTATACTTCCGCTCTTTTTATAACCAGTTCGAGAGAAACATGAAAATATCCGTTGAACACATCGAAAACACCTGCCCGGAAAGTGAAATCTACAACACGGAGCTGGCGCTGGATGGCAAACACATCCTGGAACTGGGCTGTGGTCCTGCCGACCTGACCCGGGCGATTGCAACGGAAGGACAGGATCGGCAGATTACGGCACTGGAAGTCGATAAAATTCAGCACGCAAAGAATGAAAAAATCACCGATCTGCCGAACGTCTGCTTCAAACTGGCCGGGGCGCAAGCCATTCCGGAGGCAGACAACACTTTTGATATCGTCTTTATGTTCAAGTCACTGCACCATGTCCCGCTTGATCTGATGGAAAAAGGCTTTGCCGAGATTCACCGCGTGCTGAAACCGGGTGGTTATGCCTATATTTCCGAACCTATCTTTGCTGGTGATTTCAACGAGATCCTGCGGCTCTTCAACGACGAGCAGGAGGTCAGAGCCGCCGCATTTGAAGCAACCAAGGCCGCAGTCAATTCGGGCCTGTTTCAGTTGTGCAAACAGATATTCTTCAACACACCGATCGCTTTTGAAAATTTCGAGGATTTCGAGAAAAAAGTCCTCCAGGCAACCCACACGGAATTCAACCTGTCACCAGAACTCCATGCCCGCATAAAAGAGAAATTTTCACAATATGCCGGAAAAGACGGAGCCCGCTTCAACATGCCGATGCGCGTCGATCTGCTGCAAAAACCTGCAAACAACACGACATCATAACCACAGCGGGACCAGAGCCAGCCCCCCCCGGGCACCACGTACCCGCCATCGGTGTCTGGCCGTCGTCACTCCATCAGCGAATAGCTTGTGCTACGCCCACCACCGGGTTCTTTTCGTAATGCGCCCCGCTCGATCAGATCGACGATGTCTCGGTAGGCCGTATCCTGCGAACACTTGGCAATCTTTGCCCATTTCGAGGTGGTGAGCTTTCCTTCGAAACCATCCAGCAGCCGGTTCAGAACCTCGATTTGTCGTTCATTCAAGGGTTCTTTGGCAAAGCGCTCCCAGAAGCGTGCCTTCTGCAGTACCTGGCTCAACGTCTCTTGCGCCCCCTCTATCGCACGGAACAGGCAGTTCAGAAACCATTCCTGCCATCGTGTCACATCCAGATCGCCTTTCTGGGTCCATTCCAGCGTGTCGTAATAGGCTTTGTGTTCCTTCCGGATTTGTGCAGACATGCTGTAGAAGCGCTGGCCCGTTTTCTCCGAACGGGCCAGCACCATATCCGCAATCGCCCGGGCGATACGCCCGTTGCCGTCATCAAACGGATGGATGGTGACGAACCACAGGTGCGCCAGTCCCGCGACCAGCAATGGATCCGCATCTCCAGGCTGTTCAAACCAGCACAGGAATTTTGCCATTTCATCGGGTACGCGGTCTGCCGGTGGCGCTTGATAGTGGACCTTCTCTCTGCCGACCGGGCCGGACACAACCTGCATGGGACCATCCCTGTCGTCGCGCCATTGCCCCACCCGGATCCTGGTCATCCCGCTTCGACCGGTTGGGAACAGCGAGGCGTGCCAGGCAAACAGTCGCTCCTCGGTCAGCGGTAGTGCATAGTTGCCCGTTGCATCCAGCATCATCTCAACGACGCCCTCGACATTGCGGTCGGCAGGGATCAGCCCACCGATATCCATGCCGAGCCGGCGCGCAATGGAGGATCTGACTTGCTCGGGGTCCAGCCTCTCGCCTTCGATTTCGCTGGATTTGACCACGTCCTCGGTCAAGGTGCGGAGATGGGCTTCACTGCGCAGGTCAAAACCCAGTGCCTCCATCTTGCCCAGCAGCCGTCCTTGTTCCCTGGATACACGCGCGAGCAAGCTGGAGAGACTTGTTTCATCCCAAGTAAAGGCGGGCCAATCCGGTTTTTCCCATAAGTACATCTTACAATCTCCGCAATATCTGCGGATATTATGGCCGCTATTCTCCGCAAAGACAAGAATAATCTCCGCAAGTTACGCGTAGAAAACAACCACTATTCTCCGCAATATCCGCATCCATCACCTCGATAGCGGATCCCTCGTCACGGGGACACTGGCGTAGAAAGGCCGGGCATGGCGCTCTCGGCGCTGTGGTACCTGGGCAAGGAAAACGTCGATGCCGAAGTCGTCAGGCGTATCCGGGAAGGATTGAGCGAGGAGGTGTTCGAAAGACTACGTGCTTCCAGCATGCCGGTCTGGATGACCAGTGCAATCGATCAATACGGCCGAGAGCCGATCGGTTCCGGGGCAAAAATCGTGTCTAGTGTTGTCGAACTGGAGCCAAAACCACCCGAAATCATCTCTAAGATTAGACAGGGTGGGTAGCTAAGTCATTGGTTTTTTGGCGGAGAAGGAGGGATTCGAACCCTCGATACGGTGTTACCGTATACACACTTTCCAGGCGTGCTCCTTCAGCCACTCGGACACTTCTCCAGAATAACAGCCCTGCCCCAATCCAGCGGGGCCAGTCAGCCGGCGCAAGGTTAAACCAGAATGTTATCTGGTGCAATCAATTGCCGGAAATTGGCTGATATCGAGCGGAAACAGGCCATCCTGTCTCTCTGCTGCAATGTCATGATTATATATAAGTGTATTTTCCAGAGAAAGCTTATCCGATCGGCGGATCGTCGATTTCCCCCGCCTGGAATGGTGTGCATACCAGGGTAGATATTTTATGATTGACGGCATTAATCCAGACAAATCAAGAAAAACAATGGCTAGCCCGCGAACGGTTGCACTTTACTTTTTATCCCTGTCTATCTTCAGCCTGGCAGGCGCCTTGATTTACTTTACCTTCGAGATTTCAAATATCGGCCGGCAACTGCCCACTATCCTCACCGATATCGAAAAAACCAGCGCTAAAATCGAACCTGTTATCAAGGAAATCGAAGAGGTCCGGCGTTTGATCCCTTCGATACTGCAGGAAATCGAGGCGACGCGCAAACTGGTGCCACCGATACTCGATGAAGTTGCGGAAACCCGCAAGCAGATCCCTCCCCTTCTAAAAGAAGCGGAAGCGATACGCCAGCAACTGCCCGCTGTTACCAAAAGCATTGACAAAGCCGCTGACGCCACCGTGATTGCGGCAAAGGAAATCGAGGCGACACGTCCTCTCGTGCCTGAAGTTCTGGATGAGGTGAAAAAAACACGTGAGGCCATTCCCCCGATGCTGGATCGTACTGAACAAATTATCAGTCAGGCACAAAAAGCAGGAAAAGAAGCCAGTAAAGGCGCGGTCACGGGCATCTTTACCGGCATCATCACGGCACCGTTTGCGATTGTCGGCAATATCGGCAGATCAATCGCGGGGCTCAACGAAGAAGAAGCGAAAGAACTGAGCAAAAAGGATTATGCCTTACTCGAGGAAACAGTGCATAAAGTGCTGCTCAGCGAATCCGCCGGTATCTCGATGAACTGGAATAATCCGGAAAACGATACCCACGGCGTTGTCACATTAAAGTCCATCGAGAAAAACGACAAGCAGGAATGCCGTACGCTGCAGTTAAAACTTATAAAAGAGAAGGAAATCCTGAAAGAAAAACGTGTGCGCTTCTGCAAAACAAGCGAGGGAAAATGGGAACTCACCAAGTGAAACAAGCAAGCGCCATGTATTCACAATAGCGAAACCACCTCAGGCGGAACGCGCGACCAGATCGCGACCCGATTCCTTGGCGTGATACAATCCCTTGTCCACACGCAGCAACAATGCATCGGCATTTTCCTCAGGGCGCAACTCGGCCACGCCGATACTTACAGAAAATTTAATTACCTTGCCATCCGCGGTTTGCAGAGGATTGTCATGACAGGCGATGCGCACACGTTCTGCCGCCGCCATCGCTTCCTCTTCATTCTGTTCCGGCAGAATGGCAAGAAACTCCTCGCCACCATAGCGACCGATGTATTTGCTGTTAACAAACTCTGATTCCAGTATTCTGGCAAAAGTTTGCAAAACATGGTCGCCAGTGAGGTGCCCATAGGTATCATTGATGCGTTTAAAACGATCCAGGTCGAAAAGCAGAATTGACAATGGACGTTTTTCCTCACGGGTACGCAGTATTTCCAGATCCAGCCACTTGGTCAGCACACGCCGGTTGACCAGACCGGTAAGCACATCGCGCGTCGCTTCACGGTAGAGCCGTAACAACATGTACAACTGGGCCAGTTGCGCCCAAACTGCAATGCCTGCCAGCAGACCCAGCAACCAGACATCCCCCAGCACGACCAGTGTAAACAGATTGCCGAGATAAAATTCACAACTGACAAAGGTTATTCCGATGAGAACCGCATACGCCACACCTTCCAGCAGGGTCAGGGGGAAAATCGCCATGAAAACCGCCAGCAGGTAGGGCAGGAACGAATAGCCTATCATCGCTCCTTCATCCTGAATGCTCTCGCCCAGAATGCAACGGGAGGCGATATAGAAGAGGGATGGAATCGCGAGAAAGAAAACCAGGCGCAAACGCGCTAAAAACAGGTTGTGGGGACCACTGCTCCAGAATCCCAGCAACAGGAAGAAGGCGGTGAAAGCCAAACGCAACAGCAGGAAGGAAACAAAATCACCTTCCGGAAGAATGAAATAATCGATGGGAATCCACAAGGGCGCCAGCACCGCAAAAATAAATGCCAGCAAGCGGACGCGTACCGTAATGTATTCGGCCCGTGAACCATTGAAATCGTCCGAATGGTTATGACTGGAAAAAAGATCCTGAAGGGAAAACGACTTTAGCCAATCAAAAAAACTGGTGGTGACCGCCTCATCCGTGTACTGATTGTTTACCTGCTGTTCAAACTTCATAACATATATAAAGACAACATGAATCCAGGATAGCAAAGAAAACTTTTAGATAAACTTGCTTTACTCAGGTTATTGAAAAAACAGACCGCCGTTTTCTATAAGATTCTGGCGAGGCGGGCTGCAGACCGTATCGTGATTGTGCTGCAAAAAGCGATGACACTGATTCCACACCTGTTTCAGACACTGATAAATAAAGTAGCACACATTCAGATTTATGCACCCGGTTTTACTATGGTGAATCCGTTTGCAATCTACCTCGCAACATCAAAGAATACTCATTATTAAAAAGGTTATTTTGCACCTTAACCACGATCAGTTTATTAACGCGATCGCCATGTTTCTCATGCCTTGACCTGGATCAATTTTCATAAAACCTGAATAATGTTCCTGTATACAAGTTTAGGACAAATAATCTTGCTGGAAACACTATTGAATGTTTTCCTGACCCATATCATTTTGTTGTTGCCAACATAACCTCTTGTGTAAAACAGCCTGATTTCGTTAAAAATTTGCATACAAAAAAGCAACCATTCCCCCTCTACCACTGTCTTTTGTCATACAATTCATAATTCAACATCAAAGGTAAACCCTGTACACCGCTATGTTCCCCTTATTGCAGGCACAAAATCTGGTAAAACATTTTAATGGCGTGAAGGCTGTTAACGGTGTCAGTTTCGCGATTGAAAAAGGAAGCTGCTTTGGCCTGCTTGGGCCAAACGGTGCCGGAAAAACCACTACGGTGGAAATGCTGGAAGGTATCAAAACGCCGACAAACGGTACCATATTTTATGCGGGTCAACCTCTCGGCAACCGCTTTCGGCAGGAAGCCGGGATCATGTTTCAGTCGACCGCTTTGCAGGAGTTCATTACCGTGCGGGAAACACTGGAACTTTTCCAGCGCTTTTATGACAGGTCGCTTCCTCTGGAAATGTTGATCGAGCGCTGCTCCCTGGATGAATTCATCAACAGGGACACCCGCAAACTGTCCGGAGGACAGCGGCAGCGGTTGTTACTGGCTATCGCCCTGATCAATGATCCTGAAGTACTCTTCCTCGATGAACCCACCACCGGTCTGGATCCACAAGCACGGCGAAACTTCTGGGATTTACTGAATGCCATCAAGGCAGAAAACAAAACAATCCTTCTTACCACTCACTACATGGAAGAGGCCTATGCACTCTGTGATGAAATCGCCATTATGGACCACGGTAAAATTATCGCGCAGGGCACACCCAAAGCATTACTGGCAGAACATTTTAATGATGTAGTGTTGCAACTGCCCAAAGAGGATTTCCCTCCCGAGATGCAGAAAATGGAATTCACCATCCTGGAGTGCGAGGACAAGATCGAGATCCTTACCCCTGATGTCAATGCAACCATCAGGCAATTGATTGCTGCCGGAACTTCGCTGGCTCGCCTTCGCATCCGCGAACACACCCTCGAAGATCTCTTCCTGCGGCTGACCGGCAAGGAATTAAGGACATGATGGTGAAACGTCTGCTGGCAGTGCTGATTGCGCGGAATAAGGAGTTTGTGCGCGACCGTGCAGCCCTGAGCTGGAATATCCTTTTTCCGGTACTCATCGTCGCCGGTTTTGCCTTTGCGTTCTCCGGCAAGCCAGCCGATCTCTACAAGGTTGGTGTCTATGGTGATATGGCGACTGCCCGCAAAACGGACAGCAATTTTTTCTCCACCAGGTATATACAGTTTATCCCGGTCAAGGATCTCCCCCGAGCGATAACCAAAGTGGATCGCCACCAACTGGATTTGCTGTTTGACGTCACGCAAAAACGTTATTGGATCAATGAGACCTCACCCCGTGGTTATATTCTGGAACGGGTGCTGCGCGGCAGCGGCACAGCCGCTTACACAAAACAGACGCTGCACGGACGGGAGATCCGCTACGTGGACTGGTTGATCCCCGGCGTGCTGGGCATGAACATGATGTTCAGTGCTCTCTTTGGGATCGGCTATGTCATTGTCCGTTACCGGAAAAACGGCGTGCTCAAGCGCCTCAAAGCCACACCCTTGAGCGCCTTTGAATTCCTCACGGCGCAGATAATATCCAGACTCTGGCTGATCATGATCGTGACTACCATTGTATATCTGGGCACCGATATGTTTATTGATTTCACCATGTTCGGCTCCTACCTCAACCTGTTCATGGTCTTCACCCTCGGCGCCATCAGCATGATCAGCCTGGGGCTGCTGATCGCCGCCCGTCTTGCCAGCGAGGAACTGGCCGGCGGACTGCTGAACCTCATCAGCTGGCCGATGATGTTTCTCTCCGGTGTCTGGTTCTCACTGGAAGGCGCCCACCCGCTGGTGCAAAAACTGGCCCTGATCTTTCCACTGACCCACATAATCGATGCCGCCCGCGCCGTCATGATCGATGGCGCCACCCTGCTGGAAATCGCTCCGCAATTGATCGTGCTGATGGTGATGAGCGCTGTTTTCATCCTCATCGGATCGGTGCTTTTTCGCTGGGAATAGCAACCTGGCGCAAAACGGATCCCCCCCGGATAGCGGTGACCCTTCATCCACGCTGCCTTGTTGCGCAAAAACGCCCCGGCAAGCAGGGCGTTGTTTATATTTGGCGGAGAGGGTGGGATTACGGCGCACTTCCTTGTGGCCGCCCCTTCGGGGCCAGCGTCGCTCTGCTCCGCTGTTCAAAATCGCTCCCGGCGATTTTGTCGAACCAAAGGGTTCTCATCAAAACCTCCACACCCCTGATAAATAAAAAAGGCCACCCCCGGAC
>JALVOC010000007.1 GCA_027032075.1 Chromatiales bacterium
CTGCCGCCCTGGGCAGTCGCCGTGCTGCGGTTGGCGCTGAGCAACTGTTGCAGGTTGGCAAGAAAGACACCGGAGTCATTGGATGCCTGGTAGTGACCTCCCTCTTCAGGCGAAAAAGTGACATCCGTGTCTGGCAATGCGGCCGTGCCGTGAGCCGCAGGTGTAAAATGTTGCGAACGGTTTATGCGGGCTTTGATTTTTGGCAGTACACCCGCTGCAATAAATTCCTGATTGATACTGTCATACAGAGGGCCAATGTCGGCAACCAGCTGGTGGTCAAACAGTTTATAGATGATCAGCTTGATCTTCAGCTCGGTGTCCAACGCCTGCGTAACCTTGGTAAAAGCGTTGCAAATCGCCTTTGGCCCCATTGGATTGGTGTCATCATCGATGGTGATGTGTGAGGCGATTTGTTCCAGCCGTTGTTCAATGGCGCTGATTGCAGGACCGAAATTACTTTTGATCTTTGTGACCAGATTGGTAATCGCAAGCGACTCTTCCAGATCGGTTTCCTCCACCAGGGAAAGATCATCGATTGAGAGTTCATTGTTTAACTGTTCCTGGGCTTGTTCTTCCTTGTGATCCCAGAATTCGTCAAAGCCGGTTTCAATCTGCTGATAAAACTGTTTTTCAATGTCACTGCGATGCAGGCGCACGAGCCGCATCGAATCGAAATAGAGGGATTGATTTGCATTGTTTTCTGCTTTCCCCGCCATGGCGAACAACGCGTCATCGGCATTGTCCAGCATGGCCTGTAACGATGTCTTTAAATGCTTGAGCGTGAGGTTGCGGCAAGTGTCGAGCAGCTTGCGGGCTTTTACCTGACCCTCGATTCCATGAGGTTGGTGGGTGGAGAGTGGGACAACTTTGCCGTCAGCGCTCATTCAACTAATACCTAAACGTGTGTGTAGAAACAGCAGGAACGAACCGACAGGGAAGGTGCACGAGTGGATGCTGCAACCCCGCTATCATGGTCATACCCGAAGACCGGTGGTTTTGCGTCCCCGCCTTTCGGTCGGGTTTGCCTTTGCAGTTGTTAAACTGTAATTAACTATCGGTCGGATCGGTCACCGGCGCCAGTCGAATTGTGTCAACTTGTTCACAATTCCGGAAGATTACCCCCCTTGCCGCATTTTGAAGATAATGGTGTGGAAAAGATTGCCTACTTCGATATGGAGTATCCCCCTCTTTTGCAATCTTTCGGTTTTCCTGCGCGGAAGGTTGCAGGGGTAAAAGGGCTTACCCTCGTTGTGAAAATCCGGCATGGTGAGGCGCGTTATCGCCAGCGGTCTCTGATTGGCAGCGCACCGCTCAGGCTAAAATACCTTACGGCTTTCATGGGATTCTGTTTCAGGCGTTTGAACTGAGTTTAAATTTCATTTTTATTTTGCCAAACGATCTTGATCAATTCCTTTATGCCATCCCGGATTGTATAGTGAGGCTCTTTACCGCAATATAGTCATACAATTTTTCAGAGTAATCGCGATGCAAATAGAGGAACCGAGAAAAAACAATATCAATGCCTGGGCGCCATTCGGGCTTGGTTTTCGTCCTTTTTTTCTGCTGGCAGGGATCTCTGCGGTTGTCTTGATGTGGATCTGGCTTGGAGAACTGTCTGCGCCGGCAGAATTCAAGGCGTATTATTCCGGCAGTTACTGGCATGCACATGAAATGTTGTTTGGTTACACCGTTGCCGTTGTTTCGGGATTTTTGTTGACCGCGGTGCGCAACTGGACGGACCTGCCGATGCCTTCGGGCAGGCCGTTGCTCGGCCTGGTATTGCTCTGGCTGATTGCGCGTTTGTTACCATACGTGTCAGGCGTGATCCCTGCCTGGCTGATTGCTGTGGTGGATTTGAGTTTATTGCCGTTGGTGGCGTGGTCGATGGCGCTGAGAATCGTCAAGCGGCGGCAGTATCGCAATCTGATTTTTGTTGTCGTCGTATTTTTCATGTTTATCGCCAATCTCCTGGTTCATCTGGAAGTGATGGGCTTCAGCCAGAATACCGCGGGCAAAGGGTTGTACTTGATGATGTTCCTGGTGATGCTGATCATCACGGTTATGGGGGGCAGAGTCATTCCTTTCTTTGCCGAGCGTGGTGTTCAGGGGATCACGACGAAAAGCTGGCAGCTGATTGAGATCATGAGTGTGGTCAGCGTATTGTTGCTGCTGACAGCCGTCCTCTTTTTCAACGATACCCTCGCCATGTCAGCAGCACTGCTGGCCTTTGTGGTTCATCTGATCAGGCTTGCTGGCTGGTACGACAACAAAATCTGGCAGGAACCACTGGTGTGGATTCTGCTGGTGGCATATGCCTGGATTGTCCTTGGCTTCGGTTTGATTGCGCTTGCATACATGGGCAAGATGCCGTTGTTACCCGCATGGCATGCCTATACCGTCGGCGGCTTGGGCGGCCTCACCCTGGGGATGATGGCGCGTGTTGCGCTGGGGCATACCGGCCGGGCGATGAAACTGCCAAAGTGGATGGCAAGCGCCTTTGTGTTGATCAATGTTGCTGCTGTTTTCCGGGTAATCCTGCCGTTGCTGTTACCACAACATTACCAGGAACTGGTCAACATAGCGGGAGTTTTGTGGATCGTTGCCTTTTTGATCTTCGTTGTCATTTATACTCCTATTCTGCTGAAAGCGCGGGTGGACGGGCGACCCGGCTGAGAGACAGTGCGAAAAAGTGTCGATATCAAAACGGACTAACCCCCCTCATCTTTATACGTTCTGAATAGCGGGAGTTTTTGCAGGGGAGACAGCCGCTTCCCTGCGGCTGACGGACATGTAGCCCCCCCTGGCCCCGATGCTTCGTTACCTGAGTGTACTGGTATTCGGAACGCCCGTTTAGCATGATTTGGCAGGACAGCCATACCCTGCGCGGGCCCGCTTTGCCGCTTGCGGATCAAGGGAGGAGATGCCCGCGTAGCTGCGTTCAGGGTAACGGGGTGTGCATATATGACAATTTTGTCAGGGATCATTAAAAATAGCGTTGTCGTGCCTGCCGCTGATCAAATACCAACTATACTATGTGAAAAAACAATAATAATATTACTCTTGATTACCTGGAAAAGAGGAGACGGATGCCGGCTGACTATCACCTGTTGAAACGCGTATTGATTGAATTGGTGGCAATGTAGTGTGCTCCCGTATCGTTCCTGGTCTGTAGACATGTTTTTATCTTGCAAAATTGACAGGCTCATTTTTGAGTGTGGTTGCTCCCGTGGATCTGCAATGCCCTTTCCTGTGGGTGGAGAAAATTTATCCTGTTCCCGGGTGTGGTGGAGATGAGGGTAGCGATAGTTTTGCTGTTTTCGATCCTGGTGTTTTCGGATGCCGCGCTGGCTGCACGCTGTTTGTTTGTATCCTCCTATCATAGAGGATATGCATGGTCGGATGGTGTGGAGCGGGGTGTGCGCAAGGTTCTGGATGGAAAATGTGAATTGCGCCAGCTAGACATGGATACCAAGCGTAATAAAAGCGAGGAATACATAAGAAACAAAGCGCTGGAGGTCAAGCATCTGATAGATTCCTGGAAACCGGATGTAGTCATTGCGGCTGATGATAATGCCGCCAAGTATGTCATCGTGCCTTATTACCGGGATAGTAACATTCCGTTCGTGTTCTGTGGTATCAATTGGTCCGTTGATGAATATGGTTTCCCTTATAAAAACGTTACCGGCATGGTTGAGGTCGCACCGGTGAGACAACTGTTTGAGAATATTGAGACGATCAGGACAAAGATTCATCGAATCGTTTATATCGGGGCGGACACTCTGACGGAGAAGAAGAATTTTGCGCGTTTCAATAAAGTGGCAGACAAATACAATTACCAGATAAGAAAAGAACTCGTAAGTTCAACAGCTGAGTGGCTTGCCGTATTTAAAAATGCGCAATCGAGCGATGTAGTGGTGCTTGGAAGCAATTCAGGCATACCGGATTGGGATGCCGAGAGCGTAAAGCGGTATGTTAAAACGCATATCAAAACACTGGTGATAACAAATCATGAGTGGATGATGCCCTATGCGATATTCGGTATGACTAAGATTCCGGACGAACAGGGTGAATGGGCTGCCTTGTCCGCACTAAAAATACTTGAAGGCCTGAAGCCGTCCGCGATTGCGATAGTGCCAAACAGAAAATGGGATATGTATATCAATAAATCCCTGTTGAAAGTTACAACCATAACAATGCCAGAGACATTGTTATTAAAGAGCAAGTTAATCGGTAATGAAGAATAAGCGGCGTCATACAAAAAACATTTTCAGGCGCAGAGTGATAGCCACCTTGCTGCTATGCGTCATCATCTTTTCCCTGATTGCGACAATTACAGTGTTGTTGGGCTATGCCGAAAGCAAGCAGGCATTCCAGAAATATGCGAACTCGATTGCGTTACAGATAGAACAACGCTTATATGAGGTGGATACCGTCAGTTCCTCATTGGTGGCTTTGCATCACTCGGCAACGTCGTTGAATGCCAGTGAGTTGGGGCAGTTTTCGCGCGAGATGATAAAAAATTATCCGCATATCTACTCGATTGAATTTGTTCTGCCGGTTAGCAGAGAGGAACGTCCACGTTTTGAGGAGGAAATGCGGGACGAGGGCTATGCCGGATTCAGTATCCGTGAACTCGACAGCGAAGGTAACTGGCGGCGCGCTGCGGAGCGGGAACTCTATTTGCCGATTGTGTTCATGGAGCCCTTGCGGCCGGAAACCACCCAGAATCTCGGTTTTGATTTGTTGTCGGATCAAAGAACCAGAAAAGCGGTCCTCTATGCGATTGACAGCGGTAATACAGGCATAACAAACCCACTCGAACTCGTTCAGGGAGGAGCGGCATTGATTGTGGTGAGGGCCGCATATAAAGGCCGCGTCAAGCCCGAAAGCGTAGAGCAGCGACGCCGCCAGCTGGCAGGTTTGTATGAATTGCTGGTGGTGCCAAAATTGTTGCTGCAAAATATCGACACCGGAATCGACAAGCAGGAAATCAGCCGTTTTGTCCTGCGCCATAGCAGATTTTCGGCAAGTAACCCGAAGGGTGTTTTGTATTCCGAGAAGACCGGGAGGTTGCCTCTTGGGGCAAAACTGTTACCTTCCTTGTCATTATCGGTGGTGATGCCGAGTCTGGGGGGGAAACTGGCGCTGGATTTTGACAAACAGTTAAGCATGCTGAATCTGAATCTGCATTTGATTCTGCTGGAGTTGTTGTTTTTCGCGGTGGTTTATTACTTGTTGCTGAATACCTTGCGCCAGCGGTTGCATCGTGATCTCGAGCGTGAAAAGGCGGAAGATGAAATTTTTCGGGAAAAAGAACGTGCGGAAGTCACGCTTCACTCCATTGCTGACGGTGTGATAACCACCGATGTGATGGGCAAGGTTGAATATCTGAATGAGCTCGCTGAAAGGATCACCGGTAAAACCTGTGGCGAAGCGATTGGCAAGCATGTTTCCAGTTTGATAAGTATTATCGACGAAGGCACCAACCTTCCGCTCGCCTGCCCGGTGAGCCGTGTGCTGGCAAGCGAAAAAGTGGTCAAACTGACACGAAATATCGTCATTGGCAGGAGTGGAGGGCGAAAGTTCGCGGTGGATTTGACAGTTTCACCCATCCACAATCGTGCGGGCAAGGTTATTGGTGCAGTGATGGTGTTTCATGATGTTTCCACTGAACGTAATCTGGCCCGTGAAATGGCGTACCAGGCCACCCATGATGTTTTAACCGGCCTGTATAACCGGCGTGAATTCGAGGCGCATATCAAGCAATCACTGGTGCGCAGGCAGGGGGGCTTGTCAATCGATACAGTCTGCTATATGGATCTGGATCAATTCAAGGTCGTAAATGATACCAGTGGCCATATTGCAGGTGATGAGCTCTTACGGCAATTGGCTGCATTGTTAAAGAGCCGTCTGCGCGAATCGGACATTCTTGCCAGATTGGGTGGAGACGAATTTGGTCTGCTGCTCTTTGATTGCAATGTCAAACAGGCTATAACCATCGCAGAATCCATCAGAAAGCTGGTAAAAGGATTCCGTTTTTACTGGGATGAGAAAACTTTTGAGGTGGGCATTAGTATCGGTCTGGTCGAGATTACTCCCGAGATCGGTTCGGTATCTGATGTGCTGAAAGCTGCGGATTCAGCCTGCTATCTCGCCAAGGACAAGGGTCGCAATCGCGTCTATATCTTCCAGCCGGATGATCGGGAACTCACTGTGAGGCATGGGGAAATGCAATGGCTGCATCGTATCCAGCGTGCCTTTGAGGAAAACCGTTTTTATCTGGTGCAACAAAAAATTACACCACTGTTTGATCCAACGGCAACATCACATAGTGAAATTCTCTTGCGTATGCTGGACGAGGATGGAAAAACTGTACCACCGATGGCGTTTATCCCGGCAGCAGAACGCTATGACATCATGTATACCCTGGACAAATGGGTAATAAGCAAATCACTGGAAATTATCAATAAAAACAAGGATGATCGGACGGTTTACAATATAAATATATCAGGTCAGTCACTTTGCAATGAAATGTTTTATAAGTTTCTGGTTGATGCTGTCGATAAAATGCATATCAATCCCGCCAGAATATGTTTTGAGGTAACTGAGACGGCAGCCATTGGCAATCTGGTAAGTGCAATGAAATTGATGCTTAAGTTAAAAGAGGCAGGCTGTTTGTTTGCGCTCGATGATTTTGGCAGCGGTCTGAGTTCTTTCGCCTATTTGCGCGATTTGCCGGTTGATTTTCTTAAAATCGATGGTGCTTTTGTACGGAACATGGTGGATGATACTATCGATGCTGCAATGGTGGAAGCAATCAATCATATCGGACATATTATGGGGATCCGCACGATTGCAGAATTTGTGGAAGACGATGCGATTATCGGCAAACTGCATAATCTGGGGGTGGATTATGTGCAGGGATATGGTATCGAGAGCCCGCAGATGTGGTTCAACGCGGAGCAGGCTGGCGTGTCCTGAGCCTTGCGGCAGCGCCGATTACACTATAGTCATTCCGCTGGATGCCGGGAAACGCCAAATCATCGATGTGTAATACAGATCCCGGGTTTCCACTGCGTTATCTCCGGTATGACGAATCAATCAGTGCTTGCTTATAGCTGTTCCTGTTTTTTATCCTTTATGGCAACTCAATTTCGCAAAGCGTTAATTCTTCCAAGGCGCTATTTACTGCAGTATGCGCATAGTAATCTTCGTGTAAGGGTATGTCATAGAGTTGCCATTTGCTTTCATACAGGGTGGCCTCTGTGCCATTTAGCTTGACTGCCGCGATATCCTCGAGTCCCTTGTCGCCATATGCCTTGACCACGGCTTCTTTACGGGTCCACAGTCTGGTGAGGTTGTCCGGTTCCTTGTTGATGAGATGCAATTCTTCCTGGTTAAAGTAGGGTTTCAGAGTGGGCCAGGTTTTGGGCCGTTTTGGTTCCAGATCGAGTCCGATGGGGCCGGATTTTGACAGTGCGCAGGCAATCACCGAGCCGGCATGGCTGATATTGAAATAAACGGGTGATTCGGCATGTGGCTTGCCACGCTCCGAAAATTGCAGGTTGTTGAGCTGGAAATGAAGCTGGCCAAGCAGGCGCATGCCTGTCTTCAGGAGTTGCAGGCCGATGAGGCTGCTAAGTTGTTCCCGGCTGTCCTGTAACTTGCGGATTTGCGCCTGTTTCTCCGGTGGTAATTCGCTAAGCCAGTCCCGATGATGGTGTGGTTTGATATTTTCGACCTGCATTATGTTGTATAGGATAAACATCTTGAACCCTGGCAATAAAACCAAATATAGAACTTGCCAAATGGCACTACATCCCCCACTGGGCCGGCTTGTTATCGAGGTTGTGCAGGAAATTTTATTCTAAACCCGAGAAGGCCGGTAATTTACTGGCAGCACAGAGATCCTTTGCATACCTTCAGAATTGAATAACAGTTTTTCCTGGCGAGTGCAATTGATTTGTTCGCAACATTTGCAATTGTTCACGTTTTTTCAGGCCATGATGGCCATCCCGTAAATTATTAAACGGCTAATCGGAAAACCGGATCAAATCAGAGTTTACCTGCTCTTGACCCCGCCCTGATGCCCGTGGCGTAAGTGGCGTGGTATTCGAACACCTATTGAGATGACTGTGCGAAAGGGGTGTTCAGTTCGTTGGTTGACAAGCCGGCTCTCCGCTACTTCCCCAATGTCTGGAGTCGTAACCTGGAGTCAGTGGTACATACCAAGGATGCGGGGAGGAGCGGAACAAGCTGTCGCCTTGTGGCCGTGTCAGCAGGGGCGGGCCAGCGGTTCCTGTGTTATAAAAAAAACCGGCAGGTGAAACACACCTGCCGGGATAGTCTGAAGTTATTGCCCCAGTTTTTCTTTAATCGCTGCAATCACGTCTTCGCTGGAGGTGGCGTTAACGGTGACCAACAGACCTTCCTTTTCATAGAAACCAATCAGGGGAGCTGTTTTCTCATTGTAGGTTTCCAGGCGGTGGTTGATCGCTTCAACGGTTTCATCATCACGCTGGATCACGGGGCTGCCACATTTGTCACAGACGCCTTCCTTTTTCGGCGGGTTGCTTTTGACGTTGTAGATAGCCTGACACTCGGGATTGGAGCAGGTGCGGCGGGTGGTGAGGCGATCGAGGATCACTTCACGCGGCACGTCGATGTTGACCGCCATATCCAGTTTGATACCGAGTTTCTGCAGCAGCTCCTTGAGGGCTTCCGCCTGCGGAATGGTGCGGGGGAAACCGTCGAGGAGAAAGCCTTTTTCACAATCAGGCTCTTGCAGACGGCTTTCCATGATCCCCATGATCAATTCATCGGGAACCAGATCCCCGCGTTTCATGTAATCTTCAGCCTGTTTACCCAGCTCGGTGCCGGCCTGTACCGCCCCACGTAAAATGTCGCCGGTGGAAATCTGTACCGAACCATCCAGCTTGGTGAGTAACTTTGCCACGGTCCCTTTTCCGGCCCCCGGTGCGCCTAACAGAATCAACTTCATCGATAATTACCCCTTGGTTAGATGTAGAGTGAAAAAATTTGCCGTGCCCTGCAGGTTCCGCTGTCAGCGCACGAAAGGCGCATTTTGCCGATTGCGCCCGCCAAACACAATTTATTAAAGAAAGTTTTTTTCCCAAAGAAATGCGTAATTCACCTTTCCTGTATGTGCCAGGGGGGGCGTTTCTGCCGCCGGACAGGCGTGGGCAGGGTTTGGGTGGGCAGGGCAGCCATGCGCCCGGGGCAGGACGAGTGAAGGGTCATGCCGAAAAAATCGAAAAAATCGATAATAACGAGCCAATATTTGCGCTATTCAATCGATCTGATTGGTGTAAAACTCATGCTCTGTGCAACCAATGAGGAACGAGTGATGGAAAAATACATTAACCTTGCGGGCCGGATCCTTCTGGCACATCTCTTTTTGTTTGCCGGTTTGAGCAAAATCGGAGCCTATGCCGGCACCCAGAGCTACATGGCGTCCATGGGGGTGCCGGGGGGGTTGTTACCCTTGGTGATCCTGCTTGAAGCCGGTGGTGGTCTGGCCCTGATTGTCGGTTGGCAGACCCGGCTGGTGGCGTATGCTTTGGCCCTCTTTACGGTGGTGGCGGCGGTGATTTTCCATAGCAATCTCTCGGATCAACTGCAGATGATCATGTTTATGAAAAACTGGTCGATAGCCGGGGGGTTGTTGCTGTTGGCGGTGCATGGCGCGGGCAGCTACAGTCTGGATCAGCGTAGCCGCAAGTGACGGCAGATAGATACACGGGAGGGGGCGGCCCGTAGCGGCCGCTTCCCCTGCCGCTGGCTGATTTTGCAGAGTGAATGAGGAGTGTGCAGCGATAATGAGTCTGATGATAAACGGCAGGCTGCGGGATGATTGGTTTGCGGCTGAGACGGAGACGGGGGAGTTTATCCGCCAGGACTCCCAGTTCCGTAACTGGATCACCCCGGACGGTGCGGCGGGACCCAGTGGCAGGGGCGGGTTTCGCGCCGAAGCGGGGCGTTATCACCTTTATGTTTCCTATGCCTGTCCCTGGGCGCACCGCACGCTGATTTTTCGCGCGCTGAAAAAACTGGAAAAAATAATCAGTGTCGATGTGGTGCATCCGCATATGGGGGCGGCGGGGTGGAGCTTCGCCGCTTATCCTGCCGCCACGGGCGACAGCCTCCACGGTTTTGATTATCTGCACCAGATCTATACCAGGGCGCAGCCTGATTATACCGGGATCGTGACCGTCCCGGTATTGTGGGACAGGCAGCAACAAACCATTGTCAACAACGAGTCATCGGAAATCATTCGCATGTTTAACAGTGCCTTCGATGAATGGGGTGATGCCTCTGTCGATCTCTACCCGCAGTCCTGCCGCGCACAGATCGACGCGATCAACGCGATGGTGTATGAGAGCGTGAACAATGGTGTCTATCGGGTGGGGTTTGCCCGCAGCCAGCGGGCATATGAGCAGGCGTTCGACAGGTTGTTTGCGGCACTGGATGAGTTGGAGGTGCGTTTGTCAAAGCAGCGCTATCTGGTGGGAAACCGCATCACGGAAGCCGATTGGCGCCTGTTTGTCACGCTGCTGCGATTCGATGCTGTCTATGTCGGCCACTTCAAGTGCAACCTCAGGCGGATCGCGGACTATCCCAATTTGTCCAATTATCTGCGGGAGCTCTATCAGTGGCCGGGAATCGCCGCCACAGTGAATTTCGAGCATATCAAACAGCACTATTATTACAGCCATACTGAGATCAATCCCTCGCGTATCGTACCGAAGGGACCGTTGCTGGATTTGCAACAACCCCATAATCGCGCGGCATTGTCAGACGTCTGAATCAATCCGCCGTTCAGGCTGTTTCATCGATGCCACGTGGATAGAGAGTGGGGTGGTGTGAGGCGCGATCAGCGGCGCGATGTCCCGGCCGTTTGCGCCGTTCCCGCCGGCTGCGGGTGTCCAGCAGCACTGGCTGCCGCCGTCGACGCCGCTCCTGCCGGCTGCGCCGTTCCCCCCGGCGCCGTTCGGCTCTGAGCAATCTGGCGGGAGCCTGGGGCGGCGTACGCGGCATTTCCGGCACGCTCCTGACGGAGCTCAGCGAGGCGATGCGGGGGGTGCTGGCGGGTTTGGCATTGTCGATCCGCAGGCGTTGCAGGGCCTCGTCGTTTGGGGGGATGGGAAAACTGCTCATGCGGTACCGCTCGAAGTAAAAACCATTGGTTAAATTATAGAGGCATATCATGCCTGTTTCTCAGGCGTTGCAGCCCAAAAGCCCCTTATTTGTGAAAGGTGATCCGATCCGGCGCAATCGCACCGGCGGAGAGGATGAACGTCATGGCTTCATCCATGCTCCAGTCGGTGGAAATCAGATCCTCGAGGGGAACAATTTCCATATAGCCGGAAGTCGGGTTGGGAGTGGTCGGTACATATACTGCCGCCAGTTGTTTGCCGCTTGTTTCATCCTGCATCACCTTGGTGACAAAACCCACGGTACGCATGTCAGGGTTGGGAAAAGCGATCAGAACCACACGCTGGATATTATCCGGTTTGCTTTGTAATACACCGATAAGTTTTCGCACGGCACCATAGACGGTTTGTACCACCGGGATGCGATGCATAATGCGATCGAACAGGCCGAGCACACGCCGTCCGATTACTTTGGAAGCGGCCCAGCCAAGCAGGTAGAGCAGCAGCAGGGTAAGCAGAATGGCGAGAATGGATTGAAACCAGGGTTCGAGCAGCCAGCTGGAAAAAGAGGGTGCGGCCTGTTGCAACGCCGTGGACAAGGCATGAACCCATGGTTTCCCGAGGCTGGAGAATTGTACAAAGACAAATTTGAAAACCAGCCAGGTGACCCACAAAGGGATGACAGTCAGAACACCGGTGAGAAGATAGCGTTGGATATTGCGCATGAATGATTCTCTTTTTGTATTCGTCAAAATTTGTGAGCGGGATCAGTTGAATAGCCGTGCGAACAAAATTGGTAAGTCGTTTCTCCCTTGATGGATATCACTGTCATTGGAATTGGAAACCTTATTCGCACAGCTATTCAGGCGGCAATGATTCCCGCAACTTTTCCCGATCATACCACCAGTCATCTTTTACCAGCAGATCGATAATGGCAGCCAGGCGCGGTAAAAAATCCTGTGGATCTTTCAGTTTCAGTTTTTCCAGCCAGGCATCCATCTCCGCCTGGGTGTTCACGCGGCTGTGGCGTTTGGCAACCTGCCCGAGGATGTTTTGTGTGAGGAAGGTCAGGCTTTCGTGTTTGTCGTCCCCGGCACGGATATCGGCGATATAGTGGGCGGTTATGGCGGCAACCGCAGCACCGTCCGAGTCAGCGGGTGTTTCCTCGATAATATGTTGCAGCATGGCAATGGTGGTGTCAGCGGCAATCGGGAAGGTTACCGCCAGCCACACCCCCTGTCCGAGGGCGGAGAGGGAGGCAGGTTGTTCGGCCTGGAACAGGATGTTGTAACTTTCGACCGCTTCCTGCCAGCGCTCCTCTGCAAGAAAGGTTTGCAGCGCGGCGCGGGCGGTCTGCCACGCCTCTTCCTTCTGTTCCAGTGCGAGCCGGGTTTCAGCGATATCAAGTTTGATGCGGGCACGCTCGCGCTCGCTTGCGTCGCCGGGTAATTCTGCCAGCTGTTGCTGATAGAGGCTCAGCTGTTTTTCCAGTGCGTGTGTGTCAGCCGTCCCGTCTGCGAGAAGGGTGGCAGGTTGCTCCGGGTTATTGTCTTGCATACTCATGGGACACTCTGCGGATCGGGAAAAGCATTGTCGAATGCGGGGTTAACGGATAAACCATTATAACGCGGTCTTTCTGTTTCGTGGTCGTTTTTTGGGGCCAGCGGCGGTTGTGGTCCTATGCCGGTCGTTGGCCGATGGCAAACAGGGTTTCCACATCGAGCCACAAACCTTTGTCCGTCACGTGGGACTGTATGTTGGCCAGATGTCGTTGCTGCAATTGTTCCTGTTGCTCATTGTCCAGCGCATTGAGAAAGCCGCGTAAACCGCTGCTCAAAATGATTTCCCACCAGTCTGCGGGGCTATTGAGGTGGTAACCCAGCTGTTCGGTCGTTGTCTGATTGTTTTCAAAACCGGCGGAGTGCAGCAGCTCCAGGCATTCCGTTTCAGTGGTGAGGCGCAGCCAGGTCTCCTCGGGGAAAGTGACATCGAACAGTTCCAGATCAGCGCGGAACTGCTCGGCCAGGGGGGCAAAGGCATTGGCGCTGAAGGTGGTGAATATCACTTTACCGCCCGGTTTGAGTACCCGTTTCCATTCTTTCAATGCGGCCTGCATATCGGAAAGGAAAAATATCCCGAAGGAGCAGGTAACCGCATCGAAGTAGCGGCTTTTGAAATCCAGTGATTCGGCATCCATCAGATGGAAATCCACATTGTTCAAGCCGGCCCGCTGCAAATTGTTGGCCGCGATATTCAGCATGTTTTCTGCCAGGTCAATGGCCTGTACCCGCCCATGTGGTGCAACCGCCTGGGCGGCGGGCAGGGCAACGGCACCCGTGCCGGTGGCGATATCGAGAATTTTCTCGCCCGGGCGGGGACGTAAATGGGTGATCATGCGGTCGCCACAAAAGGGGAAGTAGCGCATTGCCGGGTTGTCATAGCGGTTGGCGACCTGCTGGAACAGGGCGGTGATCTTCTGTTTTGCGTCTTCAGGCATAGGAATCATGAAGTTTTGCCGGGTGAGGCGCAATTATCCACTATATTTGGTGATGAGTACATTGTTGATCAGCTATGCTCGTTTCGGGGTTGGCAATATATGTATGTATGATTTTAGTTGAGAGAGTCGTTCTGGTAGTTATTGCCTCACCGCTTTAGGGAACGCCTGCACCGTTGAACCAAGTGTTCCGAACGCCGGATCATTCAATATTATTGGCAGATTCTGGTTTCGCATCGTGTCATGTGCCCCTGATGTTCCGTGGCTTGAGTGGAGTGGTATTCGGAACATTAATTTAATTGATTTGATTTGTCCTTATTGATATGAGTTATCACCTATTTTATCGCGGCAATTGCGGTAAACAACAGGGAGTGCCTTATGTTATTCAATGAATTGCCCGAACTGCTGCTGACCGGTCTGGAGCTGATGTCGGCATTGTTTATTTTCACCATCGGGATACTTGTACTCATTGTTATGGTGACGTTTATTCTCGATATCAGTCAGAGCAAACAGGCCATTCGCCGTAATTATCCGGTGATCGGCCGCTTTCGCTATTTTTTCGAACGTTTGGGCGAGTTCTTCCGGCAATATTTTTTCGCCATGGATCGGGAGGAGTTGCCCTTCAACCGGGCGCAGCGTGTATGGGTCTATCGGGCTGCCAAAAACAAAGACAACACACGCGCCTTTGGATCCACCCGCGATCTCACTGTTCCCGGTACGGTACTGTTTGTGAACTGCCCCTTTCCCACCCTGGAGGAAGATGCGGTGCACAGCCAGCCGATTACAATCGGGCCCGACTGCAAAACTCCTTACACCACCGACTCGCTGGTGAATATTTCGGGAATGAGCTACGGCGCCCTCTCCCGGCCCGCGGTGCTGGCGCTCTCGCGAGGCGCCGCATTGGCGGGATGCTGGATGAATACCGGTGAAGGTGGATTATCACCCTACCATCTGGAAGGCGGGGCGGATCTGGTTTTCCAGATCGGTACCGCCAAGTACGGTGTCCGCAATGTACAGGGACTACTGGATGATGAAAAACTGCGCGAAACAGCCGCACATCCCCAGGTGCGCATGTTTGAGATCAAGATGAGCCAGGGTGCGAAGCCGGGCAAGGGGGGGATGCTGCCGGCTGCCAAGGTAACGGAAGAAATCGCCAGGATCAGGGGGATCAAGCCATATGAAGATTCCATCAGTCCCAACCGCCATCCCGAGATTGACAGTGCCGATGATTTGCTCGGGATGATCCAGCGTGTGCGCCGCGTTACCGGCAAACCGGTTGGATTTAAAATGGTGTTGGGTGCTTATGGCTGGCTGGATACCCTGTTCATGACAATTCGTAAGCAGGGGCTGGAAACCGCACCCGATTTTATCACCCTCGACAGTGCTGACGGTGGCAGCGGTGCGGCGCCCATGTCTTTGATGGATGATGTGGGCCTGCCGATCCGTGAAAGTTTACCGCTGCTGGTGGACAAACTTAACCAGTATGGACTGCGGGAGCGCATCCGGGTGATATCCTCCGGTAAGCTGATCACTCCTACCGATGTTGCCTGGGCGTTATGCATGGGAACCGATTTTGTCGTCAGTGCACGGGGTTTCCTGTTTTCCCTTGGTTGTATTCAGGCATTGCAGTGCAACCGAAACACCTGTCCCACCGGTATCACCACTCACAATTCGCGATTGCAAAAAGGGCTGAATCCGGATCACAAAGCGCAGCGGGTCCTGCATTATGTGAAAAACCTCAACCATGGGGTTGGGTTGATTGCCCACTCCTGCGGTGTGAGGGAACCACGACAACTTCGGCGCTTCCATGCAAGAATTGTAATCTCCAGTGGCAAGTCACAGTCGCTGGAAGAGTTATACCCGGATATCAAACCAGCTACCTGAATATGGCTTGGTGATCGTTAGATCGGTGATGCAGCAATCAGGGTAAGCAAAAGTTGCTTAACCCTGTCGCGGGGTAACCCGTTCGAGAAGCAGATTGTTCTGTTGGCAAAAGTGGCGAAAGCTGTCAAAGCTTTCCTGATCCAGCGGCCGGTCACTGGCCTGGCGGTCCGAATAAATTATGCCGATGGGATTGTTGTTGATAACCACGGGTGAAATAAAAAAAGCCTTGCTGCCGAGGAGGTGACGCATTTCTTTGCCGACCAGTGCGGCATATTTTTTGTCTTGTGAATCCTTCACCCAGAGGGGTTTGTTGTTGTTGAAAACGGTTTGTAGCAACGCGTTCTTGCCGATGTCGAACCTGAATGTTTCGGCCAGGCGGATGTTGTCTTTGCCCAGGGCATATTTTCCTGCCACGCTTTTTTTATCGCTGCTTAGCAGGGCAAACAGGGTGCGATCCATGCCAATCCCGCGGTAAATACCTTCCAGGATCGTTTCAAGAATAATGTTCAGGTTCGGGTTGGACTGATTCTCCAGGATGCCGGACAGATCCCGTAAGATATTCAGCTGGAGCAAGGGATCGGGCTCCGGATATTCATCCGGAATCAATTGTTCTGCCGCGGAACCATTGTAATCATTGGCCTGGGGTATCGGCAGATGTTTGATAATCGAACTGGCACCGAAAAGTTGCGCGATTTCGGCGGCCTGCTTGGCTGTCTCCTGTAACAGCTGTTTGGTCTTGACTGTCTCGCTTTTAAGGTGGCCAGCGATTTTGTTAATGATGGCTTTCGTTTGTTTGCTCTCCCAGCTGATTGCTGCATGTTTCGCCAGGGTATGGCTCATGACAATATCCTGTACCCGGGGATTGCTCAAGGTGGGTTGATTGATGCTGCTGTGGATCAGATCTCCAAGGTGCCAGTCCTTGGTGAGGCCTACGGTGAGCTGATCAAAAGTGAATCCCAGCACCTCCTTTTGCGCCATGTCCGGCTTGAAATGGAATTGATCCATCAACTCAATGATTTTTTTACCCTCATCCGTCGTCAGGCACCAGAAAGCCATTTCACCCAGGTGGTGCAGCAGTGCAGAGATAAAAATCTCTTCCGGATTGTTGTCACCGCGATGCTCAGCCAGTCTTTGTGCCTGCACCGCGGCGTGGAAGGATTCGGCCATCAGTTTGCTGGTGTGTTCCCTGACGTTGTCACCCAGCAAGGCATCGATAACCGCGAGTGAGAGGCTGATATCCCGCACCAGATCAAAACCGATAAAGACGATTGCCCGGGTGACCGTGTTGATAGGGGAACTGGTGGGATTATAAATCGTGCTGTTGGCAACCCTGAGAATGCGGGCGGTAAGACTGGCGTCACGCAGGATGATTTGTGCCAGTTTTGCCGTGGAGGTGTCTTCGTTGGCGACCACGTCAGTAATGGCGCTGACCGTATATTTGAAGATCGGCAGCTCCTGATCACTGATACGCTTAATCCATGTGGCAAGGCTGTCCGGCATGTAGTAATAAACTGATCTATTGCGAGTTGAACTTTCTTTAGATGTCGGCGAGGCACCGGGGAACTTTAGCCGCATTGCGGCAGCAGTCTGTTTCAGGAGTGATTGGCGTAATGGTCGTTCAAAATAGTGCGGGTAAATGCGGTGCGCAGATAAAAGCCCCGTGGCAGGGTTTCGGCCGGACGTCCGTCGGCATCATAGGTGGTGCACAGCGCTTTTGCGTTGGCGGCCTTGGGACGGATTTGTAACCAGGTGCCGTGGCGGGCTGAAATTTGTTCCAGGCGCCCGGTGACGATCAGCTCCATCAGCTCTTCCCAGTCCTGTCGCAGTATTGCCTCCTGTGGTGGGGTCGGACTCCAGAGCAATGCCGTGCCGATACGCCTTTGGGGCAAGGGTATTTGTTTGTCGGCTTCCACGGGCACCCATAACACCCGTTGCAGTTTGCGCCTCACCCAGGAGTTTTCCCAATGCAGTCCTTCGTTGTCGAGCAATGGCACGGTGCAGACATAGGTGGTTTCCTGCGGCAGTCCCTGCCGGTTGAGCGGCAGGGTTTTGAGTTCCACCCCCAGATACTGGAAATCGGGTTCCGGCAGGTTGCTGGCGGTTGCACCCAGCTGCTGTTCAATTATTTGTCCCACCCAGCCTTTGGCGTTGTGGAAGGAGTCGGGCAAGGCTGTGCCTGCCCGCTCGGCCAACTGGGCGAGGGTCAGCCCGGCTATACGCCGGGCATTGGCGAGGAGTTCGCTTTCCGAACGGGGTGCGCTGATCTGTTGTTTGGGTGGCATGCCACCATTTTACGCAGCTGGGGTCGAATCGTCAGCTGTGAAAATCGTAAGTACGGATCTTGTCGCGGGTGCAGCGTAAATGCGTGGCGTCGATCAGCTGGCAGTCGAGTGTACGTTGCCGGCTTTTTTGGCCCACCTTGATATTGCTGCTGGCTGCGGTCACCGCGGCAGACACATCGGTGTCGTCTTCGTCCATGGCATCTGCCGTGGCTGCGTGGGGTTTGACCTCCACAATGGTGTTGACGTAGCGGATGGTAAAGCGTTTGTCCCGAAAGTTGACCAACTGGGCCTCGGTATCAAATACGATAGTCTCCGCATCGGTATTGCGTTTTTGTTTCACTGTCTTGCAATGAATGGAGGTCGTGCCGTTTCGCTGGCATTGGCTGATGGCCGATGGCAGATAGGCGGTCGGGTGATTGTGATCCAGCCACTTGTTATTAAGCACCGTCTCCAAGGTGGATATACTGTTCGGTTTACCCTTTTTCCCGCTACTGCTTGTTGCCTTGTTGCTGACGGCGATGGTGGCGGTTGCCTTGCTGGCGCCAGCAGGTGCGGATGGCGCCGGTTTTTGCGCCTTGAGTTTTGCCAGCTTGCTGCTGGCGCGGTAATCCCCGCCTTTCAGCGCCTGGTTATACCAGTAAAGCGCCTTGTCCCGGTTCTTCGCCACGCCGGTTCCCCATTCATACATCATTCCGAGCTGGTATTGGGCACTGGGAACACCTGCAGAGGCAGCCGCACTCAACAAGCGGTAGGCCTTGGCATGATCCTGTTTGACCCCTTTGCCGGTGAGATAGAGGGTGCCCAGCTGTGCCTTGGCGGAAAGGTTTCCGGCTTCGCTCGCTTTCTGGTACCAGGCGGCGGCCTTTTTGTAGTCGAGATCGGTGCCACGACCACGTTCATACATCCGGCCAACCTCATACATGGCGGTGACTTTGCCGACATTTGCCTGTTTGAGTTGGTTTTCAAAGCGTTCCACCAATACCCAGTCGGAACGATCGGCTTGTACGGGGGAACAAACGGACAACAAAATGATAAACAGCCCAAAATGAATTGGGTTTGGTAAAGCGGTATTTTTCATATGTCAAACCAGCTACTCGTTACAACCATCCTTGGCTGGTTTAACCGAGGGTGTTACTCAATTATAGCAGGTAATAATCCGATGCAAGGTGATGGGAGGGTTGAGCCGGGGGAAAAGTCCCTATTTCTGAAGGAGTTTTATTGGGCTGAACGTCTCCAGTGGCCGGACTTGCCTCCCCGTTTTTCCAGTAATTGAATTCCCTCCATGCGCATTCCCCGATCCACGGCTTTGCACATATCGTAAATGGTCAGCAGAGCCACCTGGACGGCAGTCAGTGCCTCCATCTCCACGCCGGTTTGCCCCCGCGTTTCGACAGTGGCGCTGCAATGCACCAGCTGTTGCTGTTCGTCCGTGGTGAAATCCAGCTCCACCCGGGTGAGCATCAGAGGATGGCACAGCGGTATCAGATCGGCGGTGCGTTTGGCCGCCATGATTCCGGCGATACGGGCGACCCCCAGGACGTCACCTTTTTTATGTTCGCCGGAGAGGATCAGTGCCAGGGTGTTGGCCTGCATGTGGATCCGCCCTTCGGCCACGGCAATCCGGTGGGTGGCCGCTTTCTCGCCCACGTCCACCATGTGTGCATCGCCTTCCTTGTTGAAGTGGGTCAGTTTGCTCATGCTGAAAGTTGTTGCCAAAGAGGTTGGGGTTGCCAGATTCACATGATAGGCTGTGCCTGTTTGTATCGCAATGCCGGAAATAACCATGACCATAGCAGTAAAATTCTTTGCCAGTCTGCGGGAGCAGGTGGGGACAGGGGAAGTCGAGTTAATGCCGGAGCAGGCGCGTTCCGTGGCAGAAGTCTGGTCGCAGGCCACCGCGGATCAACCAATGCCGGCCAATACGCTGATGGCGGTAAACATGGACTACGTCGATGCAGCGCATCCGGTCACCGATGGTGATGAGGTGGCCTTTTTCCCACCCGTTACAGGAGGCTAGATGCGGATCGAGGTTCGTGACAATCTGTTTGATCCTTTTGCAGAAGTAAGCCGTTATCAACAACAGCATCTGCCTGCGGGCAAGTATGGTGCCACCGCTGTTTTCGTCGGCAGCATGCGGGATTTTAATCAGGGTGATGCGGTTCAGCAGATGACCCTCGAACATTATCCTGGCATGACCGAGAACTATCTTCGCAAGATCGGTGAGGAGGCGGCCTCCCGTTGGGATATCATAGACAGCCTGATCATTCACCGTGTCGGCGAAATCCGGCCGGATGAACCAATCGTTGTGGTGGCAGTCTGGTCTGCGCACCGCGGTGACGCCTTCGAGGCGAGCCGTTACCTCATGGAAGAACTCAAAGCCCGTGCCCCCTTCTGGAAGAAAGAGACATTGCACAACGGCAGCCGCTGGGTGGAAAAGAATACGCCGGCTTCCTGAACAGGTGTTTTGAATGTTACCCCCCACTTACGCCACGGAACAGCAGGGCTGGCATCTGGTGTCCTGATTTAGCGGATCAGGCGTGTTTCGTCACAGGCGGACGGTTGACGGCCAGCATTTCATCAACCGGTACGTTATAAATCTCAAATTCCATCCGTTTCAGATCGCCCAGGACATAGGTCGGTGTGGCACCCACGCCGCCCACGGTGCCGGGATTGATGAAAAGGGTTTCCTGTTGACGCATGTTGGCGATGCGCTCCACGCTTGCGCGATGGTCATGCCCACAGCAGACGATATCCCAATCCCCGGTGGTGGCCATGGCGCGGGCATAGTGGGGGTAATGGACGAGGAAAATTCGCCTGCCGGCCAGTTCGATACCTGCGTCCTGCCCGTGGTAGTGGACCACACTGTCAGGGTCGTGGGACAGTTGGGCCAGACTGAAGGTGTCACCGCTGTTGTTCCCATGGATCACGTGTACCGGCAGGCCGATGGGATTGAGGATTTTCAATGTGGTGGGAGCGACCACATCACCGCAGTGCAAGACCGCCTCGGCACCGCGAGAGCGGGCATCCTCTACCGCGGCTGCCAGGAGAAAGCGGTTGTCGTGGCTGTCGGAGACAATACAGATTTTCATATTCCGCGGATCCTAGAAACAGGGTTTCTCGGGCGCTTGCTGGTAGCGTTCGATGGCGGTGAGGATTTCCTTGCAGGCCTCATCGGAGCCACTCCAACCCTCAATCTTGACCCATTTGCCTTCCTCCAGATCCTTATAGTGCTCAAAGAAGTGGGCAATCTGGTTCAGCAGCAGTGCCGGCATGTCATCCGGTCCGTTTGCGTGCTGATAGAGTTTGCAGAGTTTGTCGATGGGGACGGCCAACAGCTTGGCGTCCGGTCCGGCTTCATCGCTCATTTTCAACACGCCGAGGGGGCGGCAGCGGATGACCGAACCGCTGATCAGGGGAATGGGTGTGACCACCAGCACATCCACCGGATCTCCATCCTCTGAGAGGGTATGGGGGATATAACCGTAGTTGCAGGGATAGTGCATTGCGGTATTCATGAAACGATCCACAAACATGGCGCCGGTTTCCTTATCCACCTCATACTTCACCGGGTCGCTATGGGAGGGGATCTCGATAATGACGTTGATTTCGTCGGGAACATTTTTACCCGGGTTGACTCTGTCCAGGTTCATTTGAATATGCCTCGGTTGATTAATGTTAGCCGGAAAAAGGCGGGCTATTCTAACAGTGTCGCAGGAAAAAACAGAATTTGTTGTTATGCTTGGGTGGTGTCCGGGCGGCAGTATCCAGATGTGGCGAGCCTGGAAACGCTTATTGAGGGGGGCAATGTCACAAACGATATGCAAATTTACCGCTAAATCACATTGACTTAACCCGGGTCTGGGATTAGTTTTAAACGACTAACCCCGGCAGGCACCTGGCTGCTTGAATAGGGTGTTTTTTCCACAATAACGGCCAACGGAGTGAAATAAAAAATGAGAATTGTCTTGATTGGGGCGCCGGGTGGCGGCAAAGGCACCCAGGCCAAAAAATTAGTTGAAAAATACGGTATCCCACAGATTTCCACAGGCGACCTGCTGCGAGAAGCTGTTGCGGCAGGCTCTCCTCTTGGGTTACGCGCCAAGGCAGCGATGGAAGCGGGACAACTGGTTTCCGACGATATTGTGCTTGGCATGATTCGGGAACGTTTGGGCAAGCCGGATGCAGAAAAGGGGTTCATCCTCGATGGTTTTCCGCGCAATATTCCCCAGGCAGAGGCCCTGGACAAAATGCTGGATGAGATGGGTAAACCCTTGCAGGTCAGCCTGCTGATCGACGTCGATTTCAAGGTGCTGATGCAGCGGCTCACCGGTCGCCGCACCTGTGGGCATTGCGGAGCTATTTATAACATCTATTCGTCACCACCCCGTATTCCCGGTCGTTGTGACAGATGTGGTGGTGAACTTGAACAGCGGGCGGATGACAACGAGGAGACCGTCAGTAAACGTCTCCATGTATATGAAGCGCAGACGGCGCCGCTGATTGATTATTACCGCAAACAGGGGATTCTCCGCACGGTGCAGGGGATCGGGGAAATTGATGATATTTTTGCTGCCATCGTCCGTGTTCTGGAAACCCTGCCAGAGGAGCGCAAACCCGCAGCGGCGCCTGAAGCTGCCGAGGTGAAAGCACCTGCAGAAAAGAAAGAAACGGTCGAGAAAAAAGTTGCCAAGAAGAAGGCAGCCAAGAAGAAGGCCACCAAGAAGAAGGCAGCAAAGAAGAAGGCCGCCAAGAAGAAGGCAGCCAAGAAGAAGGTAGCCAAGAAGAAGGCCGCCAAGAAGAAGGTAGCCAAGAAGAAGGTAGCCAAGAAGAAGGTAGCCAAGAAGAAGGCCGCCAAGAAGAAGGCCGCCAAGAAGAAGGCCGCCAAGAAGAAGGCCGCCAAGAAGAAGGCCGCCAAGAAGAAGGCCGCCAAGAAGAAGGCCGCCAAGAAGAAGGCAGCCAAGAAGAAGGCAGCCAAGAAGAAGGCCGCCAAGAAGAAGGCCGCCAAGAAGAAGGCCGCCAAGAAGAAGGTAGCCAAGAAGAAGGCCGCCAAGAAGAAGGCAGCCAAGAAGAAGGCCGCCAAGAAGAAGGCCGCCAAGAAGAAGGCCGCCAAGAAGAAGGCCGCCAAGAAGAAGGCCGCCAAGAAGAAGGCCGCCAAGAAGAAGGCAGCCAAGAAGAAGGCCGCCAAGAAGAAGGCCGCCAAGAAGAAGGCCGCCAAGAAGAAGGTAGCCAAGAAGAAGGCCGCCAAGAAGAAGGCAGCCAAGAAGAAGGCCGCCAAGAAAAAGGCCGCCAAGAAGAAGGTAGCCAAGAAGAAGGCAGCCAAGAAGAAGGCCGCCAAGAAGAAGGCCGCCAAGAAGAAGGCAGCCAAGAAGAAGGCAGCCAAGAAGAAGGCAGCCAAGAAAAAGGTAGCCAGGAAAAAGGCGAAAAAGAAAGCGAGACGACGTCGCTAAGGAAAAAAGGCCAGAGCATCATGACTCTGGCCTTTTTGTTTAAAAACGGGGGAATTTTACCCGTGGGCAACGCTTTTTGTTTGCAGTTTGCAATAAAATCGTTGTTTTTCGCATTACATCCTGGTGATGTTTTTCTCTGCAAGTAAAATGGTGGCGATTTTGGGACAAGTATGCCCGGATATTTTCTTGTTAAGAATATTAAGGAGTGAGATATGAAAAATCTGAAATTCCTGTTTTTGTTGTTAATTGCCGCCGTCATGAGCGGCTGTGCAGTAACAGGTGATTCAAAGGAAGATGGTATTCATAAAGTGGTCATTCAGGTAAGTACCAATGATGCGCGTACACAAAAAATTGCCCTGAATAACGCCGTCAACCTGCAGAAAGCGTATGGTGCCGGGAATGTTGTGGTTGAAATCGTTGCCTATGGCCCTGGCCTGAGCCTTCTTACGGTAAAAAACAAACAAAGCCGGCGGGTTAAAAGCCTCGCAGTGGATGATGATTTTACCTTCAGTGCCTGCAATAATACGATGAACAAGATCAAGAAGAAAAAAGGCAAATATCCGAAATTGACCGAAGGTGTCCAGATTGTTCCCTCCGGTGTGGCGCGGGCGGTGGAATTACAGGAACAGGGTTACGCTTATATTCGTCCTTGATACCATCTCAGCCAATAGCAAAAGGCGGGGTTCCCCCGCCTTTTTTATTGCTGTTCTGACTGTTGCTTGATCGCATCGAGTTGTTGCTGCTGGCGCAGCAATTCCGGATTGAGCCGTTTTTGCAATTGTTCGGCCTGCTCCAGGGTTTCTGCCTGTTGTTGCAACATATGGTTCTCTCCCTTTCCCTCCTGTTGCCGATCACAGCCAAAGCAGATGCTTATTCCCAGCAGAAAGATCATCAGCAGTGTTTTCTCCATGACTATTTCCTTGGTGTGGTTTTTTTACGCCAGTAGTGCCGACCCAGCATTTCCACTAAGTGTACAAAACGTCCCCAGAACCATTCGCGCATGCGCCGATGCAGGGGGCGGATACGCCAGTCGCTGTAGAGGATTTCAATACTGTTATTAAAGTCCTTTTCCAGCACGGTCACCACCTTTTCGGCAAAAACAGTGTCATCGATTTCCTGGTTGGCATCCAGATTCCAGTGCTGGTTCCAGCGATCCAGATTGCTGGAGCCGATGGAAATCCAGCTGTCACATAACTGGAGCTTGGCGTGAATAAAACGGGGCTGGTATTCAAAAATGCGAACCCCGGCGCGCAACAGGCGGGTGTAATAACCGCGGCTGGCGTGACTGACCCAGGGATGGTCGCTGATCGGGCCGGGCACCAGGATGCGAACGTCGATCCTCTGGCGTGCCGCTTTGCGCAGGGTGCGCCGCAGCCGTCTGGAGATGATGAAATAGGGGGTGCTGATCCAGATACGGCGCTCCGCCGTACGGCAGCGTTTGATCAGCGAGCGGTTGATCTCCTGACGGCCGAATCCTTCTGCCAGGCTGATACGGCCGAGCAGATTGCTGCTGCTGGGGGCGACTGCCAATACCGGCAGGCTGCTGGGTTTGCCGGTGGCTTTTTGCCAGGTGCGTGAAAAAAGTTCCAGCCAGTCCTGCAGGACGTTGCCTTCGATGCGTAACATGAACTCGTGCCAGCTTTTATCGGGCAGACCGGGGCGGGCAAAATCATCGGTGATGCCGGCGCCGCCCACGAAGGCGACAGTGGCGTCGATAATGATCAATTTGCGGTGATCGCGCCGCAGGTTGTGAAACAGATTGCGTAAACGCAAGGGATTATAAAAAACCAGCTGGATACCATTTTGCTGCAGACGTTCACGATCGGCCTGCTTTAGTCCCATGCTGCCGTAGTCATCCAGCAGCACGAAAATATTGACGCCGCGTTGGCGGGCGGCAAGCAACGCCTCGATGAACCGGCTTGCGATTTTGCCCGATTCCATCAGATAGGTTTCAAGACAGATAAATTTTTCCGCTTCCTTGATGGCGTCAAGGATGCAGGGATAAAACTGCCGGCCATCAACCAGCAACTCAAAGCGGTTGCCATCGCGCCAGGGATAATAGTATTTGTTTTTATACTTGGCCATCTTGATCGCTTTCAAGCCTGTTTGCACAAAGCCGGCCCTGTTCAACCCGCAGTGAGATACGGCCTGCCAGCATATCCAACAGGGGCTGGCCTGCGATATGCGCACGCCAGCCGTGCAACAGGGGGAGATCGCGCTCACCGCGGACCAGTTTTTCGATCTCCTTGCGGGTGGTCAGCGAAGCCGGGCTGATCTGGTTTTCAGCGGCCAGCGTCTTCAGATATGTCATCAGTATATCAACGAGACACTCTTCCTCGAGAGTGGGGCGCTGATAAGCGGCAGTTGCCGGCCACTCTTCTTTGGGCAGCGCAAGCGCGGCCTGGATTTCCTGGATAAGCTCCTCGCCATGGTTTTTTACCAGTGCGGCGGAAAAGCCCCGTATTTTCGCCAGTTTCTCCACGCTGGTGGGCGCCTGGCGTGCGAGAGAGAGCAGCAGATCATCGGCCAGGATCCATTTACGCGGTTTGTCGCGTTTGCGGGCCTTTATTTCCCGCCAAGCCGCGAGTTTTTGCAGGATCGCCAACTGCTGCGGTTTGAGTTTGCCGTGCCCGCTGACCCGTTTCCAGCTGTCGGCCGGGTCCTTTTCATACAATGCGGCTTGTCCCAGCTCGGCAAAATCCTCCGTGAGCCAGTCGAGCCGGTTGCGCTGGCGAAGTTGTTGCTGAATCAGGGGATAGAGTTGCAGCAGGTATCGCACGTCATCGGCGGCATATGCCAGCTGCTTCTCGCTCAACGGGCGTTGTGACCAGTCTGTGCGTACCGCGGTTTTGTCGAGTTGAACTCCGAGCATGTTTTCCACCAGTTTGGCGTAGCCGATTTGATCATTATAACCAAGCAGTGCAGCGGCGATTTGTGTATCAAATACGGGGGTGGGGACGCGCCCCCACAAGTCGTGGAAGATTTCCAGATCCTGACGCGCTGCGTGCAGAAGGATGAGTTTGTCCTTTGCATAGAATATTTCCAGTAATGCATCGAGATTATCCAATGCCAGCGGGTCGATACACGCGACGCAGTCCCGGCTGGCGACCTGTAGCAGGCACAATCGGGCAAAATAGGTTTTTTCACGGATGAATTCGGTATCCACGGCAATAACATCGGCGTGTCGCAGTTTGTGGCACAGCTGTTCGAGTGCTTGCGGAGTGTCGACATATTCTGCCTGGCTGGTCTGTGCATGTTTTGGCATGATGGGCTGCTATCTGGATTCGTGTTTTTGATAACGTTGTTTAGGTTTATCCCGTATCTTAAGGTATGATGGATATCTAATAAACAACAAGTCATGTTTATCGGTTTTTTATCTATGCACCAATGGATTCAGTTGTCTTGGGATGTTTGTCGTTTGAAGAAAGGGCCGCAGGATTTTCCCTATTCGCCGGTTGCCTTCTGGGTATTGCTGTTCTGCGTGTTTATCCTCGATACGGTCAATCTGCATCTGGCATTGGCCGATTTTCAGACAGGTTTGATTTTACTCATTGTGGCGGTGCATAGTCTGGTCTATTTCGGTAGCCTGGCACTGTTGTTGATGCTTCTGGGACATGCAAAGCGTATCAACCAGACACTCACCTGCCTTTTGGGCAGTGGTATGATTATCAGTCTGATGGCGGTGCCGCTGTTGTTATCGATGGATCCCGCCGGTGAACAAGCGGGTTTGCCCGGCTTGTTGCTGTTATTTCTGAATATTTGGGGATTGATCATCACCGCACATATTTTTCGTCACGCCCTTTCGGTCAATCTGCTGCTGGCCGGGGTATTGGCTATCGGTTACTACATGATGAGCATAAAGGTCGTGGACTTTTTTCTGTCCTGAAATTGATTGCCATGCATATTCATATACTGGGCATTTGTGGCACTTTTATGGGGGGGATCGCCCTGCTCGCGAGAGAGCTGGGTTACCAGGTCAGCGGTTCGGATAAAAATGTCTATCCGCCGATGAGCACCCAGTTGCGCGCAGAGGGGATCACGCTGCGGGAAGGCTATGATCCCGCCCATCTGCAACCGGCGCCGGACATCGTGGTGATCGGTAACGCCTTGTCGCGGGGGAATCCGGCGGTGGAATATGTGCTGAACCAGGGATTGCCCTATGTCTCCGGGCCGCAATGGTTGGCGGAACATGTGCTGCAATCACGCTGGGTACTGGCTGTGGCGGGAACCCATGGCAAGACAACCACCGCGAGCTTGCTGGCCTGGTTGCTGCAGGCCAATGGTTTGCAACCGGGTTTTCTCATCGGCGGGGTGCCGGCTAACTTCGGTATTTCCGCGCGGCTGGGTGCGGCCCCCTTTTTCGTGGTGGAAGCGGACGAATATGATACGGCTTTTTTCGACAAGCGTTCCAAGTTTATCCATTATCATCCACGTACCTTGATCCTGAACAATCTCGAATTTGATCACGCTGATATTTTCCGGGATCTGGAAGCAATAAAAGTCCAGTTCCACCACCTGTTGCGCACCGTTCCGGCGAACGGCCTGCTGATCCACAACAGGGATGACGCCAATCTTGCCGAGGTGCTGGAGCGCGGCTGCTGGACTCCACTGGAAGGGTTTGGCAGGGCGGCGGTGGAGAAAGGCTGGACGGTGAATCGTCATGCGGCGGATTACAGTCGTTTTGAGGTGGCGTTCGATGCTGAAGTGCAGGGGGAAGTGGAGTGGTCCCTCATCGGTGAGCACAACATGCTGAATGCGCTGGCAGCGATTGCAGCGGCGCGGCATGCCGGTGTTCCAGCCGCGCTGGCGATTGAGTCATTACGTGAATTTGCCGGCATCAAGCGCCGCATGGAAGTCCGCGGAGAAGTGGCGGGGGTGACCGTCTACGATGATTTTGCCCACCACCCCACCGCCATCGCCACCACCCTGAGCGGTTTGCGCCAGCGGGTCGGGCAGGCGCCGATCATCGCGATTCTCGAGCCACGCTCCAATACCATGCGCATGGGGGTGCACGCGGACACCCTGGCGGATGCCCTGCGTGCCGCTAATGAGGTGCTGTTGTATCAACCCCAGGGGATCGAATGGGATATGGCTGCTATAGTAAACACACTGGGAGAAAAGGCGGCACAGTATGATTCGGTGGAAGCAATTATCGACGCGGTGGTGGCTCAGGCGGAAAAGGATTGTCATGTGTTGGTGATGAGTAACGGCGGATTTGAAAATATCCATCAACGCCTGCTGGACGCCCTGCGCCAGCGGCAGCAGACGCAACCGCTTGCGGGATGAGTATGCTTGAACAACGTTCCCCTGTGATCCTGGCGATGACCGGGGCGTCCGGTGCAGCCTACGGCTTGCGCTTGCTGGAACTGTTATTGCAAAGCGGACATCCCGTTTATCTGCTGGTTTCCAAGGCGGCTCAGATGGTGCTGGCGATGGAGACCGAACTGGACGTGCCTTCAAGGCCGGCAGAGATGCAGCGTTTTTTTTGTGACCGTTATCAGGTGGAGACGTCACTGCTTTCTGTTTACGGGCGGGAAGAGTGGACCGCCCCGATTGCCAGTGGATCCCATACGGCTCGGCAGATGGTGGTGTGTCCCTGTACCACGGGTACGCTGGCGGCGATTGCGCATGGCACCAGTGACAATCTGCTGGAACGTGCAGCGGATGTCATGTTGAAGGAAAAACGCAGGCTCATCCTGGTGGTGAGGGAAACACCGCTTTCCACCATTCACCTGGAAAACATGCTCAAACTGAGTCGTGCCGGCGCCACCATCATGCCCGCCAATCCCGGTTTTTATCAGCAGCCCCGGCAGATCGGTGAGGTGGTGGATTTTATCGTGGCACGCATTCTCGATCATCTCGGGATTGCGCATCAGTTGTTACCCCGCTGGGGGGATGATGCCGGGAAATGACTTTCAGGCCAAATGCGTGTTCCGAATACCCGTACACTCAGGTAACGGAGTATCAGGGGCCACAGGTATTTTACATGACACGCTGTAAACATAACCTTGCAGGTTTGACAGCCGTATCCGACCGCCAGGGATGGCGGAAATGCATAAGGATTGTCGGGAAGAGTCCATGCCCTGCGGCTGACGGCCATGTAAAATACCTTTGGCCCTGAGGCGGAACTTGAATCTGGTGATATTATTAAATGACTTGGTATTCGGAACACGTATTTAGGGTGCGAGTGGAAACAAGATGAAACTGACCATTCCTTTGTTCCCCTTGAAAACCGTGTTGTTCCCGGGCGGTTTTTTGCCGCTGCGTGTGTTCGAACCCCGCTATCTGGATATGATCAGCAGTTGTCTTAAAAACGATACCGACATCGGAGTGGTGATGATCCGTGTCGGGAGTGAAGTCGGCAAGGCAGCCGATACCCATGAAGTGGGGACCCTCACGAATATCGATTATTTTCATCGGCGCAACGATGGCTTGCTGGGCGTTACCCTGGTGGGCAAGCAGCGGTTTCGTATCCTTTCGCGGCAGGTTCAGTCCGATCAACTGATCCTGGCTGAAGTGGAACTGCTGGAGGAACTGCCGGAAACCATCCAGGTGGAGGAGGAATACCGGCCATTGGTCGATTTGCTCAAGCAAATCATCAACCAGCTCGAAGCACCGTTTACAAAATTCAAGCCGGATTACGAGGACGCCAACTGGGTGAGCGCCCGCTTGGTGGAGTTGCTGCCGTTTGAATTGCAAGACAAGCAACACTTGCTGACGATTGATGATGCGCGCCGCCGTTTGCAGGACATCGCGGTATTGTTGCAAAAAATGGATATTTAATTTTCAGGCAGATCGTCGCTGTTTTTTCGTGTCGTCACGATACAATTCTCGATTAACAACACCCTTTGTTGTTCATGCGCTTTCTCCAGCAGCCGGCAGCTATCGAGTTGTTTGCGGAACTGTTGCAGTGGTGTCTGGAAATCCATGGTGGTGACTAGATACGACAGCCCCAGTTTTTGGGTTTTGTGCAGCCAGCTGACGTTCCCGTACCACAAGGGTGTCTCGCCCTTCTCATCTTTCACCTCGAGGTAAGCCGGCCACAAGCGTAAAATCAGGATTTTTTTCGTATCGATAATCTTGAGCCAGCGCATGGCTTCGTAGGCACCGTCATGCACATGGGGAAGAACCGGAAGCTGCTTTGCCTGGCTGTAGGGATTAAACCAGTTCAGAAAGCGGCGCAATGTGGGCTGGCTCGTCTGCCAGCCATTTTGCTGCATCAGTCTGCGGATGGTCCGGGCATCGTCCGCCCATTGCAGGGTAAACGGAAAGTCATGATAACCACGCAAATCATGGCGTGAGGCGGGCAACACTTTCCAGCCGCTGTGCCGCCAGGCGTTGCGGCCAATCAGAAAGCGTTGCACAGCCGGGGTGTAACGCTGTTGCTGCTGTTTATACGTGAAGGCGGGATACAGCACCATCGGCACGAGCAGCAGGGTGGCCCAGTAAAATTGTTTGTGCGAGCCGGACACCTGCGGCAGGGTATGGCGCCGGTAGGCAATGCCCAGCAGGGTGATCCAGGCAAGGCCGAGCAGCAGGCCGCGGATTACATCGGTAAACCAATGGGCGCCAAGGTAGAGGCGGGAAAAGGCAATCAGTGATATCAGAATGCCACTGGCAAGATAAACCACCAGACGCCAGGGAGGGGAAAAGCGCTGTGCCAGTAAAATCGCGATAAAGCCGTAGACGGCCATTGCCAGGGTGGCATGACCGCTGGGATAGGCGGCGCCGGCCATGGTTTCCAGGGCAGGGGGCCTGGGCATGGTGGAGAAGCGTTTTAACAGCTCTACCAGCAGTGTCGGGAAAAGAAAGGCGCTGAGTAAATGCCAGAAGGCCTGACGGTTATGGTTCAACAGCAGGCCGATAGCCGTGAACACGACCAGCAGCAATAACAGGCGGAAGTCCCCCAGGCTGGTGATGATCATCATTGCGTGATCAAAGGGCGGGCTGCGCAGCGCCTTGAGGGCATGGAACACAAGCAGGTTGAGGTTGTAAATAAAGGGCAGATGCTGCGCCAGTTGTGAAACGGCAATAAAAGCGAACGTTGTCAGGATCAGGATGAGGCCGAGTAAACTCAAACCCCGTATTTCCGGGTGGTCGGGGGTGAAGATCGACGCGGGGATTTCCCCTGCCAGCGGATGGCGGTGGCTCCAGTTCATCAGGCGCGTCATGAGCTCGTCGGTTTTGGGAGTGATCCACAGGTAGATCAGCTTTATCAGCCAGGCAAACAGCCAGAGGCTGAAGAGCAGCAGGACGAGTAACAGGCTGAAGCGGCCGGCGAACTCGGAGGCGAGTTCCAGGGAGGCGCCGAAGAGAATACCGGGAAGGAGGTACACCGGCGCCCACAACAGGGCGGAAAGGATATTGATCGCAAGAAATTGCCGCAGCGGCATGTGCAACATCCCCGCCACGGCGGGAATAATGGGGCGTAACGGGCCGACGAACCGTCCAAGAAAAATGCTCTTGCCTCCATGGCGTGCAAAAAATCTTTCTCCGCGGGGCAACAGCTCGGGATGGCGGGAGAACGGCCAGAGTTTGCCGAGGTTATGCTGGTACCTGAACCCCAGCCAGTAACTGAGACCGTCCCCGCCGATGGCGCCGAGCGTGGCGCAGAGCAGCGTGGCCCAGAATGGCAGGTAGCCCAGGGCGATGAGGGTGCCGAAACCCACCATCATGAAAGCGCCGGGGACAATCAGCCCCACCAGCGCCAGTGATTCCCCGAAGGCGACAAAAAAAACAATCAGCAGGCCAAGCAGGGGATAATGTTGCAGCCAGGCCAGATAGTCTGTCGTACTTACAGCATCCATCGATAAATCCAATATCTCAATTTACGGATATGCGTAAAGGCATTTGGCAGGCCGAATCGTCATGCTGCTTTATTCAGCGCCAGTCCGGCGGCCTTGCTGCAGACAATGATGGCTGCATGCTCATCTCCTGGATATAAGGCTTTGTTATTGTTTGTCATGGGGCCTGTTCACACAGATGACAGAGCGGCACTGGTTTGTCATCTGTGTGAACAGGCCGCTGGTAACTCAGCGGACACCTTTTTGGTACGACTGTCTGGTGTAAGCGGTGTTACAGTTTTTTCATCACGCTTTCGGCTGCTTCCAGGGTGCGGGCGATATCTTCATCGGAATGGGCACTGGAGACAAAGCCGGCTTCAAAAGCAGAGGGCGCGAGGTAAATATTTTTGTCCAGCATGCCATGAAAGAATTTTTTGAAGCGTTGCGTGTCGCAACTGCTTACCTGGGAGAAATTGCTGATGGTTTCCTCCTCACTGAAGAAGAAACCGAACATGCCGCCGACCTCGTTGGTGGTCAATGGTATGCCGATGGCATTGGCGTGCATTCTGAGTCCTTCCGCCAGGGCGTGGGTCTTGTCGGCGAGTTTCTCGAAGAAGCCGGGCTGGGAAATGAGTTCCAGGGTTTTCAGACCGGCCGCCATCGCCACCGGGTTGCCGGAAAGCGTGCCTGCCTGATAAACCGGGCCGAGGGGCGCGATCTGTTCCATGATTTCCCGTTTGCCGCCAAAGGCGCCGACCGGCATGCCACCACCAATGACTTTGCCCAGCGTAGTCAGATCGGGTTTGACACCATAATGGCCCTGGGCACCGCCGAGGCTGACACGGAAACCCGTCATCACTTCATCCAAGATGAGGACGCTACCGTACTCATCACAGACTTCCCGCAGGGTCTGCAGGAAACCGGGTAACGGCGGGATACAGTTCATGTTACCGGCGACAGGCTCAACGATGATACAGGCGATCTGTTCGCCGATTTTTTCAAAGGTGTCCCGCACCTGCTGGCTGTCATTGTAGTTGAGGGTGATGGTGTGTTCTGCCAGGGAAGCCGGCACACCGGGAGAGGTGGGAACCCCGAGGGTCAAGGCACCCGAGCCGGCTTTCACCAGCAGCGAATCGGAATGACCATGATAACAGCCTTCGAACTTAACGATTTTGTCCCGCCCGGTATAACCACGGGCAAGCCGCAGTGCAGACATGGTGGCTTCCGTGCCTGAACTGACCATGCGCACCAGTTCGATAGAGGGGACCAGTTCACACACACGCTCGGCCATTTTGCTTTCAAGTTCCGTAGGCGCGCCAAAGCTGAGGCCGTTGACCATGGTTTCCTGTACCGCGGCGAGGACCTCGTCATGGGCGTGGCCGACGATCATCGGACCCCAGGAGCCGACATAATCGATGTACTGATTGCCGTCTTCATCAAAAACATAGGGGCCTTTGGCGCGTTTGAAAAAAACCGGATCCCCTCCCACACCCTTGAAAGCACGCACGGGCGAATTGACACCACCGGGGATGTGTTGCTGGGCCTGAATAAACAAATCGTGAGAACGGGTCATGACGAATTCCTTCAAAATAAACGTGATTTAACAAAGCGGGCATCGGTACATGCCGTATTATCGTTTACCGAACCGGGGGTAAATCATAAATGTTGCTGTCAGGTGTCTGTCCGCCGGCGGCAAGCCTGGTGGCAAAGCTGTTTTTATCAAGAGGGCGGCGTAAAGAGCCTGACATAGTCTTGTACGGCGGTGCGAACATCCCTGGCGGCAAATATACCATGAATTACTGCCAGCATCGGCACGCCGGTTGCCAGCAGAGCGGGGGCGTTGTGGGGCGTGATGCCGCCGATGGCGACCACCGGAATGTGCAACTCCTGCCGGGCCCGTTCCAGTAGCTGCATATCCGCCGGTGGTGCCTGCGGTTTGGTGCGGGAGGGAAAGAAGCGGCCAAAGGCGACATAATCGGCGCCTTCCGCCTGGGCGCCAAGGGCGAGGTCGAGTCGGTTGTTGCACGAGATCCCGATGATTTTGTCTTCACCCAGGCGCTCGCGGGCGTGTTGCAAATCATCATCCTGTTGCCCCAGGTGCACACCATCGGCATCCGTTTCAGATGCCAGCGATACGTTGTCATTGATGATGAACAACACCCCGTGTTCGCGGCACAAACTTCGCAAGGCCAGTGCCTCTTTGCGCTGCTGTGCGAGGGAGGCGTGTTTGTTGCGGTATTGCAGGATGCGGATCCCGCCGCTGATGGCGGCAGAGACTTTCCCGATTAAGCGTTCACCGCATAACAGGGGATCGGTAATGGCGTAGAGACCCTGGAGACGTTTGTTCCTGGGGGGGACGCGCTTTTCATTCATCTTCACCTCGCGCCCAGAACAGCCGGTTGGGCAGGAATTGCCCGCTGCCGAGACGATAACCATTGCGTAATGCTTCCCAGGTGTATTCCTGGGCCTCATGAACGGCGGTAAAGGGTTCCAGCCCCTGGGCCAACAGCCCGGCGATGGCGGCCGCAAGGGTGCAGCCGGAGCCATGATATTCATGCGGCAGGCGTTCCCAATGGAAGGTTTCCAGCAGGCGGTGGTTACCGAAGAGGCGGTTTTCCACGGTTTCAGTCTGTTCGTGGGTGCCGGTGATGAGGACGAAGTCGCAGCCGCGATCCAGCAGTTCCTGGCCACAGGCCTCCAGCGAGTCGGACTCCGGCGCCAGGCGCTGGGCCTCCATGCTGTTGGGGGTGAGGATGGTGGTTTGTGGCAGCAGCAGTTGCAGCATGGCTTCGATGGCGGCGGTGTCGCTCAAGGCAACGCCGCTGCTGGCGCTAAGGACCGGATCGAGGATCACCGGAATGTCCGGGTAATCGGTGAGCAAGGTATGAATCGCTTCGATGGTGGCCGTGTCCGCCAGCATGCCGATTTTGATGGAAGCGACCGGCATGTCTTCCAGAATCGCACGTGCCTGCTCGATCAGCAGGGTGGTTTTCACCGGGGTGTAATCGATGACCGTGCGGGTGTTCTGCACGGTGATCGCAGTTACAACCGGCGCAGCATGGCAGCCCATGCTGGTGATGGCTTCGATATCGGCCTGGATGCCGGCCCCGCCGGTGCTGTCCAGGCCGGAAAAACACATGACAACCGGAGGCGCAGTAGGATGTGGCATGCTGAACTCGGGTGATTGATCCAGAGCGATTGTAACACGCCTGCGAAAGGATCCGACACTCATTGACAAGGCGGAATCCCGCCTTGATGAGTAACGGTGCGGAGCGGTTTTTTTGGATCGGTCCGTTGTTGGTTAAATCATTCTGTGCAGACCCGCTCTGCCGGAAACCAAATCAGGCCCCTTTTTTCGCATGGCCACAAAGATTTCTGGTGTGGCAAACGAACCTTCTTCTGTTGATTTGTTTTCGGGATACCACAAAAAGTATGAATTTACTCACACAATCCTGCCGTTTCCTGGCTATTTGGGTTTATGTTGTGCGGTTTCGGACCGATAAAACAATAGTTAAGCATACGTTGGTGACTGATCATGCAAGCGGTAGCGAATGAACTGGTGGAAGGTTATCGTGAACTGGTGTCATTGCCCCAGGTGGCAATCCAGGTGAACGAGATGGTGGAGGATCCCGATTGCAGTGTGGATGCCCTGGCCGGGGTGATCAGCCAGGATCCCGCATTGACAATACGGCTGTTGGGGATCGCCAACAGTCCCTATTATGGTTTTACCAATGAAATCGGCACTGTCCAACGGGCAATAGCCGTACTGGGCATAAAGCAGATCCGGGATCTGGTTTTGTCGGCTTCCGCTGCCCGGGCGTTCGAGGGTATCCCGGTGGATGTCATCGCTGTCGAGGATTTTTGGCAGCACAGCCTGTATTGCGGGTTGCTTGCCCAGGCGCTGGCGGAGAAGAGTGAGCAGTCGCACAGTTCCATGTTTATCGCCGGTCTGCTGCATGATATCGGTCAATTGCTGCTGTTTCATCGCTATCCCCATGAGATGCACGAAGTGATCATGCGGATGGTGGAAGGAGAACACCCGCTTACCCTGATCGAGGCGGAACAGGAGTATCTGGGAACGGACCATTGCGAGGTGGGAGCGGAACTGGCGCGCAAATGGCGTCTGCCCACACAGTTAATCGAAGTGATCGCCTATCATCACGCTCCTGCAAAAGCCAGCGAACATCGAAAGGCAGTCGCCCTGACGCATATCGCAAATGCAGTGGCCGAAGGACTGTATATGGAAGATGAAGATGTGATCAGAAATCTGAATGTGGATCCTGCCAGTTGGCAATGGGCCGGGGTGAAGGAATCCGATATTCCGGCAGCGATGCAAACTGCCCGGGAAAAGCTTGCCGCACTTCGTCAGGCCTATTTTTAATCCGGCGTTTATTGAAATTCAAAGTGCCATCTTTCAGTGTTTGGCGCGACGGCGTTGCCGATCGCGGATGATGCGCATGCTCCAGAGCCAGGCGCCGCTAAGAGCAAGAAAAAGCAACAACAGTGCCGCGGCATCCATGATCAGCACCCCCTTGTCACCAAGAATGCGGCCGCTGTGCAGATCCAGGATGATGCGTTCCATGCTCAAGCCCTTGCCACGGTACAAGCGCAACAGGGTTCGATGCAATCGTGGCGGCAAGGTTTCTGCCTTTGACCAGAGCGTGGCGCTGCCGGCAGGCACTGCCTGCCACTTCAGCAGTTCCGCATCGGAGAGATAGACCCCGCCGTTTGTCTTGACGGCCAGTTGCTGCGTCCCGGTGATGCCGATGGCGTGGATTCCGTCGGGCAGTCCGGTGGTGGCACCGAGGGTGTCTATCAGTTCCCCCTGCGGGGTGAGCAGTAACAGGCTGTTGTCGAGCGCCGCCACGATCATTCCCTGATAAAGGGTGGCACCGAGCAACCGGCCACGCTGCTTGCCCAAATCGAACGCATCGAGGAACAGGCGGTCTTCCCATTGGCTGAGCCAGTGTGTTCCCGCGGGGTAACTGGGGACGGTGGCCGGTGCGGTGATGCCGTAGTGATCCAGCAGCCAGTCACTTTCCACATAGCGTTGATCCAGTTCGAACCTGTCGGTGTGGTTAAGCAGCAGTCCGGTGAGTGTAAGCAGAATGACAAACAGGGCGGCAGTCACGCCGAGATAACGGTGCCACTGGTACATGGAGCGCAGCTTGATGCGGTGTTTCTTATGACGCGTCATGCTGTGCTCGTTGTTGTTCCAGGTACAGGGCCAGGCGGGCGAGCTTCCTCAGGGCGCGTACCGAGAGTGTGGCGCCGGAGATGCCGTCGATGCTGCGATCCAGTTGCAGATCGGTTTGCAGCCCGGCCTGTTTGAACTGATCGGTAAAGAAGGGGTGGCGGACTTCGTCACCACGGCTTTCGCGGAAGGCCAGTACCTTCAGCCGGCTGATTTTGCCGTTGTCGATGACGATACCGACCGTGATGGGTTTCTCCTTGCCGATCTCGTCAAGGATCCAGGCAGATCGTTTGCCGTCCGCCCAGTAGCGAATGCGCAGGCGGTTGGGCCGGTGTTGCAGAATGGCGGCGGCGGTCTTGCCTGTTTTGCCGGTAAGCCAGATCACCGCTGCTTTGGGTGTTTGCTGCGGGAAGGCTTCGGCCAGAAACGCCTCCGCTGTCTGGTAGACGCCGCGTGCCATCAGAGGAGCCGCAGCCAGCAGCAACAGCATGAAGAGGACTTTTTTTATCATGACTTTATGGTCTTAAATAAAACGCAGGTTGCGTATGGTACGCAACCTGCGAGAGTCTGTGGAGAGGGTGGCATCTCAAAACTGGTAACCCAGTCCCACGTTGAAGCCGTCATATTCATTGGCCCCGGCCGGTGCCTTTTGATCCTGGTAATCGAATTTAATCACCACATCTTCATGCGGCCAGTAGTTGAAACCGACATCGACCTGGCTATAGCTGGTATCGCTGCCACTGTTGACGCGGTTGTCCCAACTGCTGCTGCGGGCAAAGATGCCGAACTGCGGGGAGAATTTCCAGGACGGTTCCACGTACCAGCCGCTCTGCTTGTCGGCGCCGACCGAGGCCGGACCGCTGCCGTTGAGATTCCAGCTGGCGTAGACGGAGCGCAGGGTAAAGCGGCTGATCTGCCAAGCGGCGTGGGCGGAAACCAGTGTGGCCGCACCTGCGGTGGAGTCGGTGCCCTGGGTGATGTCACTCTGACGCTGGATGGCGGCACCCAGGACCAGGCCAGGGACACCGATCCAGTTGAGGCGTGCGGTCATCGCCAGATCGCTGGCCGGCGCGTTGCTGACGCCCTTGCGTCCTTTGCGGACGGCGTAGTTGTTTGAGGCGCTGGTTTGCAGGCCGGTGTGCAGCACCACATCATAACTGAAGCTGTTGGCAAACCGCCCGGTCAGGCCGGTACCGCCTTCACGCCAGGTGGTGGGCAAAATGTATTTCTCCACATTGTTACGTTCCACACCGTAGAAGGTTGGTGGTTCATGGGTTTCGTTGATAAACCCAACCGGTATGAGCATGATCCCGGCGCGCACTGCGGTGTCGGCAGTGAGATCAAATTCGAGGAAGGCCTGTTCAATCGCCACTTCACCTCCATTGGAGCCGTCGTCCGTGTCCTTGATCACAGCGTGTTCCACTTCGAGTTCCGACCAGAAGCGGGTTTTCTCGTTGAATTCATGCCCCATGAAAAGAATAAAACGGTGGAAATCCATTTCTTTCTTGTCGCTGCCACCCGCTTTTTTGTTTTTCAGGTTGTTGTAGTGCATTTCACCGTAGGCGCCGATGGTGGTGGAACCCCGGGTGCCATGCACACCGAAAGTGCGGTCCCGCAGCGCCCCCTTCCCGGCCATGCTGTGATCGTGAGTCACCTCAGTGGTGGTGGCTGGCCGGCTTTGACCGCTCTGCAGGGATTCCAGCATATCAGCGGTGGCTTCAAGCCGTTCCATGATGATTTTGTTCTGGCTCTTGAGGTTCTCGATTTCCTCCTTTAACGGATCACTCTCCGCAGCCGAGGCCAGCAGAGGGCCGATCAGCAAGGTGGCTGAAACCAGAGCGGTGCGGGTTTTCGATTTCATTTACACTCTCCTGCATTGGGTTGGGAAATTTCAATGGCAGGAACTTTATCTAAAAGCAGATCTAAATGCAACTCATTATCAATTAGAAATATTTTAAAGCGTGATTGCTCGAGAATTAGAGGGAAACATTGATAGTAAGCACTAACATCAAGCAAGGGGATGGCGTGTTAAACCCACATTTATCTTGTTCGTGGGAGCTCAGAAGGGTTTGACCACCGCCAGCAGGACGATACCGAACAGCAGCAAAACCGGGAATTCATTGAACCAGCGGTAGAAGCGGTGGCTGCGTCGGTTTTCCCCGGCGGCAAACGCCTTGACCAGTTTTCCGCAATAGAAATGATAGGCCAGCAGAACCGCCACCAGCATCAGTTTGGTATGCAGCCAGCCTTGCCGGGCGTAAGCCGCCCAGGCATAGTCATACAGCATCCACAGACCGAGGCCGACGGTGATCAGCATCAAAGGGGTGATGAAGCGGTAAAGTTTGCCTTCCATGATGCTCAACTGTTCCTGGGTTGCCTTGTCTTGACTCATCGCGTGGTAGACAAACAGCCGGGGCAGGTAGAACAGGCCGGCAAACCAGGTCACCATAAAGACAATGTGAAAGGCTTTAATCCAGATCATTCCGCTCTTCCTCCAGACGGTCTTGGTTCAAGAGTATGGCACCGCGATGCCGTTTTCATTTTCCTGCTCATTTGTCAGTCTTTGCCAGATAGGCTTCCGCCAACGCCTGGTAGATGGGAAGCGGGCAGATCAGGTGCGACACTCCCTTGGCAATCAAGGCAGTGGCCATCAGCGGCAGCAACATGGCAGAGTCGTTGTTCATTTCCATGACGATGATCAGCGCGGTAAGCGGGGTTTGCACCACGCCGGTGAAATAGCCCACCATGCCCAGCATCACCATTGCAGCCAGCGGGGCGTGGGGAACCAGCGTGGCAAGATCCGCCCCCAGTCCTGCCCCAATCGAGAGGGAGGGGGCAAAAATGCCGCCGGGGATACCGCTCAGGTAAGAGACGATTGTCGCAAGGAATTTCAGGACTGGATAAGCGGCATGCCCATCGCCACCGGTCACCAGATGTTTGGCCTCTTCGTAACCGGTACCGTAAGTGGCGCCGGCGGAGAGATAGCCCAGCAGGCTGAGGATCAGGCCGCAGATCAGTGCCAGCGTCACCGGATAGCGTGTCGCAAAAGTGGCAATGCGCCGGGTTCCGATCACAAGGCCGGTGGCGAAAGCCCCGCCCAGCAAGCCCCCCGCGACACCACAAATCAATACCGCCAGCCAGGCGGAAGTCAGCGGCATGACCGCATCGTTGGTGCCGAAGTAGGTATAGTTGCCGAGGAAAAAAAGGGCGGTGACACCGGCCAGTACGACTGAAATCAGTAACGTGCCGCTGCTGCGATGTTCGAAACTGCGGCTCATCTCCTCGATGGCAAACATGATGCCGGCCAGCGGGGTGTTGAATGCGGCGGAAATCCCGGCCGCACCTCCGGCCAGGATGAGGGCGCGGGTCATGTCATGTCCGCGGAAGGGGGCGATGTGCCGTAACGAGTACATGATGGAAGCGCCGATATGAACAGTTGGGCCTTCGCGGCCGATAGAGGCGCCGCACAGCAATCCGAGGCAGGTAAGAAAAATCTTGCCCATTGCAACCTTGAGGGAGAGGATACGGCTGCGCAGGGTGTGGTTATGCATGGAGATGGCTGCGATTGCCTGGGGGATACCACTGCCTTCGGTGCCGGTAAAATAGTATCGGGTGAGCAGGGCGACGGTTGCCAGACCCAGGGGTGTCAGGGCATAGGCCAGCCAGGGGGTGGTCTGGTGCAGTGTGTGGAAATAGTTATCGGCATAGCGAGCCGCCAGTGCAAAAATCGCCGCCACCGCCCCGATGAGCAGGGCGCTGCCCCAGAAAACCAGGCGGAGTTTCCATTTGTTGCGGGAAAGAAGGCGGCGTTTGGTACGGGCGATATGACGGCGATACATAATGGCCGCGAGTGTATCATGAAAGTCTGTTTTTTGATGATGGCGTGGCCCAGCAATGACCATGCCATTCAAGCGGAAAAAAATGCTTGACCCTCAATTTATTGTGGGATACGGTTAAAGTTCGCAGGGGGTAATCGTGAGTAATTAATAACAATAATAGTAATAATAAATTCAGCGGCCATCGGCCGCTTTTTCTTTTTCTGCAGCCGCTGCCTTGCGGGATCAAAACCACATTCTGAAGTTTTGTCTCTTTCCTATCGTTACCTCAGCAATTACTATTACCTGCTTGTGTTTTCCGTTAAGCAGGGCTCAGCATGATCAAGGCAGGAATAGTAGGCGGCACGGGTTATACCGGGGTGGAATTGTTGCGGTTACTGGCGGGCCACCCAGACGTGGCGTTGCAGGCGATCACTTCACGCTCTGAAAACGGTCTGGCCGTGGCGGAGATGTTTCCCAATCTACGGGGCCACGTCACCCTCCGTTTCACGGAACCGGACATGAAGATATTGTCAGCCTGTGACGTGGTGTTTTTTGCCACCCCAAACGGGATTGCGATGCAACATGCGCCGGCGCTGCTGGAGGCCGGCGTGAGGGTGATTGACCTGGCGGCGGATTTTCGCCTCAAGGATGCGGCCGAATGGGAAAAGTGGTACGGCCAGCCACACGCCTGTTCCGAATTGCTCGCAGAGGCGGTATATGGTCTGCCGGAAGTCAATCGTGATGCCATTACCGCTGCCCGTCTGGTGGCCAACCCCGGCTGTTATCCCACGGCGGTGCAGCTGGGTTTTCTGCCTTTGCTGGAGGGCGGCCTGATCGATGCGGATCACCTTATTGCGGATGCCAAATCGGGCGTCAGCGGCGCAGGCCGCAAACCCAGTGTCGCGACCTTGCTGGGGGAAGCGAGCGAGAGTTTCAAGGCGTATGCCGTGCCCGGTCACCGCCACCTGCCGGAGATCCGCCAGGGGCTGCAGCAGGCCGGTAACAGACCCGTCGGATTGACGTTTGTCCCCCACCTGACGCCGATGATCCGCGGGATTCATGCTACGCTGTATGCTGAATTGCGTGCCGAGGTGGAGGATCTGCAAGTGTTGTATGAGCAACGTTATCAGGCGGAGCCCTTTGTGGATGTGCTGCCGGCGGGTGCCCACCCGGAGACCCGCAGTGTGCGTGGCGCCAATACCTGCCGCATGGCGGTTCACCGGCCCCAGGAAGGCGGTACGGTGGTGGTGCTGTCGGTCATCGACAACCTGGTCAAAGGCGCTGCCGGCCAGGCGGTGCAGAATATGAATATCATGTTTGGCCTGGCTGAAACCGCCGGTCTGGATAATATTGCGCTGTTGCCGTAAACCCGCCATGTCGTTGAAGGTAAAACATCACAATCCCTGGAAAACCCGCCTGCTCATCGTGCTGGGCGCCCTGGCATTGCTTGCCGGCGGGGTGGCGTTGTTCGACTACGGTCGTTTCATGGCGGGTTATGACAGCGCCGAAACGGAAGAGGAACTGATACAGCTGCTGGAGACCACCAACCAGCTGAATGCCGAGATCGAACAGCTGCGGGAGCAAAAAGCCCAGCTGGAACGCGCTGCGCAGATAGAACGCCAGGCCTATTCGGAGCTGGATATCAACCTCAAGGCATTACAGGCGGAAATCCTGGAACTGAAAGAAGAGCTGGCTTTTTACCGCGGCATCGTTTCGCCCCGGGATGCCTCACGGGGTTTGCGATTACAGAGTTTTACCCTGGCACAAAACGGTGCCCGCAGCTATCGTTATAAAGTGGTGCTGACCCAGGTATTGAAGAATGACAGGCTGGCAAAAGGACGGGTAAAATTGTATGTCGAAGGATTACAGGGTAATAAACCACGCAGTCTGGATTTGCATACGCTGAGCGAGAATTCGGTCAAAGAACTGAGCTATCGCTTCAAGTATTTTCAAAACCTGGAAGGGGATTTACATATACCGGCTGGTTTCCGGCCATTACGGGCCAGTGTACAGATCCTGCCGCGGGGCCGGCGTCAGGAGATGATCGAAAAAACCATCGATTGGCCGACAGAGGAGAAGCAGACAGATGTGGGGCAAGAAGAAGAAACCTAAGCAAACTGCACAGATCGATTCGTTGATAGGTCAGAATACCGAAATCCGGGGTGACGTGGTGTTCAGCGGCGGTCTGCACGTGGATGGCAAGATCAAAGGCGGCGTCATGGCACAGCAGGGAGAGGATTCGCTGCTTACCCTGAGTGAACGTGGCACCATTGAAGGGGAGGTAAAAGTCCCCAATGTAGTGATAAACGGCACCGTCATCGGTGATGTGCATGCGACCGGGCACGTGGAGCTGGCGGCGCAGGCACGGGTGCACGGTAATGTGTATTACAGCCTGATTGAGATGGCGATGGGTTCCGAGGTCAACGGCAACCTGGTGCATTGCAGTGAAGATGACTCGGTTGTCCCGCTTGAGCGTGAGGACAAGGTGGCCGGTGAATCTTGACCATCATAGTCAGGTATTGCATAATTTTTGCGCAAATGATGAGTCTATATTTGGAGTGGCAATAAAATGAGTAGTGCAGCAGAGGCGGTCAGTCCGCTGGTTTTCACCGACAGTGCGGCTAACAAGGTCAAACAGCTGATTGAGGAAGAAGGTAACGAAAATCTCAAGTTACGGGTGTTTGTTACCGGGGGCGGTTGTTCCGGTTTTCAGTACGGTTTCACTTTTGATGAAAACATCCAGGAAGGCGATACCACCGTGGAGAATTGCGGTGTCACCTTGCTGGTGGATCCCATGAGTTTTCAGTATCTGAGCGGGGCGGAAATCGATTATAAGGAAGGTCTGGAGGGCTCCCAGTTCGTGATCAACAATCCCAATGCCACTACCACCTGTGGTTGTGGTTCCTCCTTTTCTGTGTGAGATCGTTTCTCCGCTGACGGGGGTATTTTCCCCGCAAGCGGAATTCCAGGGTAAAATGTCGAGCAAATGAGGTCGGGGTTGTCTGGTTTTGGGCAATATTCCTGTTCAGCACAGCGGCCTCGAACTGCCCGGCGTTAAATTTTCGGTTAATATTGTCGATATAGGGATGACAGAAGTTGTCGTCCCTGTTTGTTTTGTGGGCAATACTTTTTCTAAACAGGCGTTCCGAATACCAGGTCATTTAGTATTATTGCCAGATTCAAGCCCTGATGCTCCGTTACCTAGGTGTGCTGGTATTCGGAACGCCTGTTTAGCCGTTGCAACCGGGCCAGCCTTCGGCGCCGATGTTGATGTGAAGAACATACAGGTTGCAGTCATGATCAGGATCCGTATTTAACCTCCGGATCAAGAAGCAAACACAGGGAGTTTGATGATGAGCGAATATCTTCCCGGATTGGCCGGGGTACCGGCAACCAAATCCAATATTTCTGATATTGATGGTGAAAAGGGCATATTGTCTTATCGCGGCTACCCGATTGAGGAACTGGCGGCACAAAGCACCTTTGAAGAGACTGCCCTGCTGTTGCTGGATGGACGGTTGCCAACCAGGGATGAACTCAGGGAATTCACCAAGCAGCTGGTCGAGAACCGGCGGATCAAATTCCATACCCGCGGGATGATGAAGAATCTGCCACCCAGCGGCCATCCGATGGAAATGTTGCAGACGGTGGTGGCCAGCCTTGGCATGTTTTATCCTGCCAGTGACTGCCTGACCGGCAGTGATGCCTGCGAAGATCTCAACTATATTCACAATACCACGGTAAAAATACTTGCCCGTATCGGACCGATTGTGGCGATGTGGGAGCATATCCGGAATGGTTATGATCCGATTGAGCCCCGTGCCGATTTGTCCTATGCGGAAAACTTTCTCTATATGCTGACCGGCAAGGAGCCTGATCCGATGCTGGCGCGGATCATGGATGTCTGCCTGATCCTTCATGCGGAGCACACCATCAATGCCTCGACCTTTGCGGTGCTGGTAAATGCTTCCACCCTGGGAAATCCCTATGGTGTCATCTCTGCTGCAATCGGCGCGCTTTCCGGGCCCCTGCACGGTGGCGCCAACCAGAAGGTGTTGCAGATGCTCGAAGAGATCGGCTCGCCCGAAAAGGCCGAAGAGTATGTCGACGAGCGGCTGGCAAACAAAAAGGTTATCTGGGGCATGGGTCACCGCGAATACAAAACCAAGGATCCGCGGGCCACGATCCTGCAAGGACTGATGGATAAATTCATCGAAGCCCGTGGCGGTGATGTCAATCCGTTATTCGAGATCGCCAAGGCGGTCGAGGCGGTGTGTGAGGATCGTCTGGCCAAGAAGGGTGTTTATGCCAATGTGGATTTTTACTCCGGCCTGCTTTATTCGGAAATGGGCATTCCGGCTGATCAATTCACCACTATTTTTGCCATTGCCCGTTCTGCCGGCTGGTTGGCTCATTGGCGTGAACAGTTGGCCGATAATCGTATTTTTCGACCCACCCAGGTCTATACGGGTGAACCGCCACGCAAATACGTCCCTATCGATAAGCGCTGAATACCTGTTTTGCGGAGCGGAAGCTGGCAGGGCATCCGCAACATGTGTTTAGCGCTTATCTGATTTATTTTCCTTTTTCGTTACCTTAGTCATACAAAACAGTTTTGCAGCCTGACTCCGGACCGCCTGTTTTCTTCTATCAGTTTGGGGAAGGGTTTTGTTCCTGCCAGGCTCAGGACAGGCCAAATGCTGGTGGAGTAATGAATGCGGTGTTTAAACGCATAGGGTGAAATCATTTCGCTGGTCGGTTAATTTCATCCTCGGGCTTCCCGGCGCAGAGGCAGAGCCAAAATGTCGTGATACCCCGATATGATCGGGAATTACGAACTTCGGTTCAGTTTTGCCCCTTTGCCGGGGTAAATCCCCCCCAGCACCACAGCATGTTGCGCACCCGTGACTTGCGGAAGGTTTCCTCCCTGCTGATGCAATGTTTGCCTGGCCAGCCAGGCAAAGGCCATCGCTTCCACCCAGTCGGGATCGATCCCCACGGCGGATGTTGTTTCCACCTTGCGTTTTGGCATCAATGTTTGCAGGCGATGCAGCAACAGCCGGTTGTGTACGCCACCACCGCATACGAGTACCCGGGAGGTCTGCGCCGCGTATTGTTCCAGCGCATCGGCAATGCTGCGGGCGGTCAGCTCCAGCAGGGTTGCCTGCACATCCTCTGCCTGGTCTTTTATTGCACCACCCATGTTTTGCAGCCAATCAAGATTGAACAGATCCCGGCCGGTGCTTTTTGGAGGGGGGAGGTGAAAAAAGGGTTCGGCCAGCAGCCGCTCCAGCAGGGCCGGCTGCACCTTACCGCTGGCCGCCCAGTTACCCGCCTCATCGAAGGGCTGCTGCCGCTGCCGAAGGATCCAGGCATCCAGCAGTGCATTACCCGGTCCTGTGTCGAAGCCGCGTACCGGCTCAGCCGGATCGGCGGGAAGCAGTGTCAGGTTGGCGATCCCGCCGATATTCAGGATGGCACGCTCCTCCTCTGGCTGTTGAAACACGACCTGGTGAAATGCCGGCACCAGTGGTGCTCCCTGTCCCCCGGCGGCCATGTCACGCCGGCGCAAATCGGCAACGGTGGTGATACCGGTCCGTTCGGCGATGCGGTTGGGATCGCCGAGCTGCAGCGTGGTGGGGTGGCGGCTCTGCGGGTAATGGCGCACCGTCTGCCCATGGCTGCCGATGGCGTGAATATCGTCACTGTTCAGGCCGGCATGTTGCAGCAGGTGGATCACCGCCTCGGCAAGGTGCTCACCAAAGCGGGCATCGGCTTCACACATGCGCGCCAGTTCGTCCTCCCCGCGGCGGGTGAGGGAATCGAGCTCGGTTTTCAGATCGGCCGGAATGGGGTGGCAGTGGTGAGCGATTAAATGGGGTCTTTCCTGCCCGAAATCCACCACCACCGCATCAATGCCATCCAGGCTGGAGCCAGACATGAGACCGATGTACAGGTGGGACATAATGGCTCCATCGAGCGCTTTACGGTTTTAGAGATGGTTTGCCGCCACCTGCGTCGTATTGTGCATATCCAGTTGGCTCAACAGACCTGTCGCCTTGAGCAGGAAATCCTGTTTGTAGGCTTTACGGATAGGCGCGGCGTCGGGCAATTTGATGGTCAGAGGATTCCGATGGGTACCGTTGACGCGGAATTCATAGTGGAGATGGGGTCCGGTGGCACGGCCGGAACGGCCGACATAACCGATGGTTTGCCCCTGTTTGACCCGCGAACCCACACGCAGTCCCCGTTTGAAGCGGGACATGTGGGCGTACAGGGTGCTGTAGCGGCCGCCGTGCTGCAGGATAATTACCCGCCCGTAACCACCCTTACGTCCGCGGAAAATGATTTTACCATCACCGGCTGCCTTGATGGGGGTGCCGCTTTTGGCGGCGTAGTCCACCCCTTTGTGCATGCGCATGGAATTGAGTACCGGGTGGTGGCGTCGGCCAAAACGGGAGCTGATACGACGGAAATCAACCGGTGTGCGCAAAAAGGCCTTGCGCATCGAGTGGCCGTCAGGCGTGTAATAATCGCTGCGGCCGCTGGCATCCGTATAGCGCACTGCCTGGAAGGTGCGCCCCTGGGTGGTGAACTCGGCAGCCAGGATGGGGCCATCCATGACTTTTTGCCCTTCCAGAAATTGTTCTTCATACAGCAGGGCAAAACGATCACCACGACGGATATCCAGGGCAAAATCGATGTCCCAGCCGAAAATGGCCGCCATGTCCATGATCAGATTGTCGGGCATGCCCGCTTGCTTGCCGGCCTCAAACAGTGAGGTGGTGATTTCACCCGAGGTGTAAGTGATGCGTTTTTCCAAGGTGTGCTGGATGGCGCGGGCCTCGAAGCGGCTGTCGCTCTGGCGCGTGAGGAGGAGGGATTCCAGACCGTTGATTTCGTATTCCATCGCCTGCAGTTGGCCATTTTCAGTGATCTGGAAACGGAAAACCTGCCCCGGCTGCAGGCGCCGGAGCGTGCGGGTGCTCTTCCCCAACCGCATGATACGCTGCAGATCCGTGGCCTGCAGACCTTCTCGTTTGAAGATGGCCGCCAGGTTGTCGCCGCGTTTGACCTCCACGGAGCGCCAGTGGGTCGAAGATGTTTCAGCGCTGGGCCCGGTTTTTTCTTCGGGGGAGGATTGTAGCAGGCTGGGGAAATGCAGGGGGATTGTAATTCTTTGATTTTTGGATGATTTTTTCTGGAGCAGGGAGGGATTTACCGCGCTGCGCGTCGCCTCCGCATCACCGGAAATAAACGTCAGAACCGTGCCAATGGCCAGAATTGCCGCCAGCAGCAGGATGGTGTGCAGACGCGTCCAGCGCCGCACCTTTTTGTTGCGCGGCGAGTCCAGCAGAGTCTTATAGTCTCTTGTTAGAAAAGAATTGTAATCCACGGAATTTATTAGGTTTTTATATTTAATTCAAAGATAGCCTTATTCGTCCAACAGGTCAAATACAAGTATGGGTTTCTCGCCGGCCTCATTTTGCAACAATTATGATACTCTACGCCCTTTTTGCAGGCAGGGGGAAGCGATGGCGTCCCGGGCGTCCCGCGCGAGGCGGAATCGCCATGGCGATTGAGTCGTCAGCAGTTGGAGAAAGTCATGAGCACGGTTACTGAGGCACTGGAACTGTTAAAACGGGGTACAGAGGAGATCCTGGTCGAGGCGGAGTTGCTCGATAAACTCAAGAGTGGCCGTCCGCTGCGCGTGAAAGCCGGTTTTGATCCCACTGCCCCTGATCTGCATCTTGGTCATACGGTGTTGATCAACAAGCTGCGCCAGTTCCAGGAACTGGGACACGAAGTATTGTTTCTGATTGGCGATTTTACCGGGATGATCGGCGACCCAACCGGCAAGAGTGCCACCCGGCCTCCGTTGACGCGCAGCGATGTGATTGAAAATGCGCGCACTTACGAGCAGCAGATTTTCAAGATACTGGAGCCGGAAAACACCCTGGTGATGTTCAATTCCAGCTGGATGAACGAGATGGATCCGGTGGAATTGATTCAGCTTGCTGCCAAATATACCGTGGCACGCATGCTGGAGCGTGATGATTTCAGTAAACGTTACAAAGCGGGGCAGCCGATTGCCATTCACGAGTTTCTTTATCCGTTGATCCAGGGGTATGACTCGGTTGCCCTGAAAGCGGACGTGGAGCTTGGTGGCACCGATCAGAAATTCAATCTTCTCGTGGGGCGCGAGTTACAGAAACACTATGGTCAGACCCCGCAGACTGTCATCACCCTGCCGATCCTGGAAGGGCTCGACGGTGTGCAGAAAATGTCGAAGTCGTTGAACAACTATATCGGCATCAATGAGGCCCCCGATGAGATGTTCGGCAAAATCATGTCCATATCGGATGATCTCATGTGGCGTTATTTCGAACTGCTGAGTTTTCGTCCCATGAGCGAGATTGAAAAATTCAGGCAGGAAGTCGCCGAAGGGAAAAACCCGCGTGACATCAAGTTCCTGCTTGCCGAAGAAATCGTGACACGTTTTCACAGTCAGGCCGAAGCCAGTAACGCACGTGAGACGTTTATTGCACGTTTCCAGAAAGGGGCCATGCCGGAGGACATACCGGAAAAGAACCTGAGCGCGGCTGACGGCAAGTTGGCGATTGCCAATTTATTGAAAGAGGCGGGTTTGACCTCCAGTACGTCGGAAGCACTGCGCATGATCCGCCAGGGAGCGGTCAAGATTGACGGGGAAAAGGTGTCCGATACCAAACTGGAAATCAAAAGCGGCACAACCCATGTATATCAGGTTGGCAAACGCCGTTTCAGTCGTGTGACCCTGAACTGAAAAATATTTCCCCTCTGCTCCAGATTATTTTTTCAATGTGACCGGTTAAAAACCGGTCTTGTTCCGGATTCATTCGATACCTCGTGTTCCTGTAAACCACAAGGCTCAGCTGTTTGTGGCGTGACAGCTGTTGCCGGCACGGATGCAGTCGGTTTCCGCGGTTGTTTATTGTTTGTACCGCGCGGTATGTAATTTGGGTATTGCAGGATCAGGCTGGAAGTATGTTATCCGTTTTTGAAAATTAGTAAAAAAAATATTAGTATTTGATTCGTCAGGTATTCAGGACATTATCGTTTAAAGTCGATCTTAACTGGATGAGATCATAAGCTGTACAGCGGGAGTCTGGTGAAAACTGGTAGAACACGCTGAGAATATGATCGTTCTCTTCAATATGCATCATGGCACTTGTATATTTCGATACTTGTATGTGCTGCTTTGCCGGCAACATGCCCTCACCGGTTATACCAATTCCATCGGATTCTAATGTTAATGCTTGAAGAAGTAATGTAATAAAGCATTGTTACTGGAGTCGCCGAGTTTGTTGGACTAGTATTAGTGGGTGGTTACATCGTGCTCAATCAGGTAACAGGCAATGATGTGGCGTGCTCAAGTATTAAGGACAAGTAAGCGGGTAAAAGTCAAATATCTGCAATAAATACTCATATGGATTGTGGATCAACGTTATTTTTTTTACTAGGTATATATTGTGTGAGTATTTTGCCTTGAGCGAGTAGGCGTGGTTATGAATAAAAAAATGATTTTGTTAGTTGAGGATAATGCCGACGATGAAGCCCTTGCTTTGCGCGCGTTGAAAAAAAACAACCTTGCCAACGAGATTGTTGTTGTCAGGGATGGGGTGGAAGCACTTGATTTTCTGTTTTCTGAAGGAAAGTATGCCGGACGCAAGCCAACGGATCTTCCTGTTGTGATTTTGCTGGATCTCAAGTTACCGAAAATCGACGGTATGGAAGTTCTCAAACGAATCAAGTCAGATGATCGTACCCGGCGTTTGCCTGTGGTGATAATGACTTCCTCTTCTGAGGAGCAGGATATGGTTAACAGCTATAACCTGGGAGCAAACAGTTATATTCGCAAGCCTGTCGATTTCAATCAATTCACCGAGGCGGTCGCACAACTTGGCTTGTACTGGCTGGTATTGAATGAGGTACCCCATGAGCGAAGCTGAGGCGAAAAATGTCAGTTTGCGTCTGTTACTCATAGAAGATAATCCAGATGATGAAGCCCTGGTGCTGCGCGCTATCCGTAAAGGTGGTTTTAATATTGAACATGTGCGTGTGGACAATGAAAAAGATCTCATTGCCGCACTGAAAAGTCATGATTGGGACATTGTTCTGTCTGATTTTCAAATGCCGGAGTTCAATGGTCTTGCCGCGCTGGAAGTCGTGCGTGAACGGAACAAGGATATCCCTTTCATAATCGTTTCCGGCACAATCGGTGAGGATGTGGCCGTCGAGGCGATGCGCAAAGGTGCGCATGACTATTTGATGAAGGACAACCTTATCCGCCTGGTGCCGGCCATTCGTCGTGAACTGAATGATGCGGATGAGCGGGCCGCCTTGCGGGTGGCGCAGATGACATTACGCCACCAGGCATACCACGATGTGTTGACCGGTTTGCCGAATCGCTGGCTTTTACATGACCGCATGAAACAGGCACTGGCCTATGTGCGTAATAAAAAAACCAGCCTCGCCGTCATGTTTCTGGATTTGGATCGCTTCAAGAATCTTAACGACACCCTGGGCCACAGTATCGGTGATCAACTGCTGCGTGCAGTAACCAAGCGCCTGCAGACCTGCATATTCGAACGCGATACCCTGGCACGGCTGGGCGGGGATGATTTTATTATCCTGCTTACCGATCTGCCCGACAAACAGGCGATTGAGACCGCTGGTAATCGTCTATTGCAGGCCTTCCGGGAACCCTTTGTCCTTGACGGCAAGGAGATCTACATTGATGCCAGTATCGGTATCGCGCAGTATCCGGTAAATGGTGAGGAGGTTGATACCCTGATCAAAAATGCCGAGGCAGCCATGTATTACGCCAAGGATCAGGGGCGTAACAATTACCAGTTTTCCTCGGATGACATTCAGGCGGCCACAGCGGATCGTTTTGTCATTGAAAATGAGCTGCGCCGGGCAATCCGTGAGTCTGAATTACGGGTGTTTTATCAACCGCAGTTCAATTTACAGGACGGAAAGATCACCGGTGTGGAGGCGCTGGTGCGTTGGCAGCACCCACGGCATGGCCTGATACTGCCTGATAAATTTATTTCCGTTGCCGAAGAAACGGGTTTGATCATACCTTTGGGCGAATGGGTGCTGCGCCACGCGATAAAAGATCTGCAACGAATGAAATCGGAGGCGTGCCAGCCCAAACAACTGGCGATCAACCTCTCGGTGCGGCAGTTGTATCATACCGATACCATTGACATGTTGTCCGAGGTGCTTGCCGATACCGGCATTGGCCCGGATGTGCTGGAGCTGGAGATAACCGAAAGCGGCATCATGCAAAATCCGGAACGCGCAGTGATCAATCTCAAGGCGATCCAAAAAATGGGAATTGGCATTGCGATTGATGATTTTGGCACGGGTTATTCGTCCCTGGCCTACCTGAAACGCTTCCCCATCGATACCCTGAAGATCGATCGTTCCTTCGTGCGGGATATCCCGCTCGACAAGGATGATACCACCATTGTCAAAACCATCATCGCCATGGCGAACGCCCTCAACCTGCGGGTGATCGCGGAAGGGGTGGAAACCCAGGCCCAGTACAATTTCCTCTCCCAGTTGAAGTGTGACAAAGGGCAGGGCTACCTGTTTGCCCGCCCCATGCCGTGTGAAGACATGATCCGATTTTTTCGCACCGGGCAGTGCGCCTGAAGACAGACTTTCCGCTTTTTCGCACTGTGCCTGCCCCTGGCGTAATCTGCGGGGCTGACCCCCAATAACCACATTATAAAAATGTGTATTGACCGATGGCAGGCCGCCTCAGGTTTCTTCCCGGCCCTTGAATCAGAAGGGAAAGGCCCCCAGGCAATCATTGTTGAAAGAAAATGTTACAAGGGGTGTTGACGTGCCGGAAAAGCTGCGTATAATGCGCGCCTCCTTGTGACGAACAGGGTGGTTTGAAAGCCCTCCGCGCAAGGTGTTCCGGCAAAAATAAGATTGACGGAACAAGCAGATAGGCGCATAATTCGCCGTCTGTGCTGGGCTCGCTCAGCATCGCTCTTTAACAATTTGATCAGATAATTTGTGTGGGTGCTTGCGTCGAAGAACGCTCTGCCAAGAGATGTCGATGTAAGCAACCTAAGTTAAAACCTATTAGTAGTTTTGATAAGGGATTGCTCTTCATCGCAAAAGGTTTGGTTGCCCTAAGCAACCGAAATGATTGAACTGAAGAGTTTGATCCTGGCTCAGATTGAACGCTGGCGGCATGCCTAACACATGCAAGTCGAACGGTAACAGCGGAAGCTTGCTTCCGGCTGACGAGTGGCGGACGGGTGAGTAATGCATAGGAATCTGCCCAGTAGTGGGGGACAACCTGGGGAAACTCAGGCTAATACCGCATACGACCTACGGGTGAAAGTGGGGGACCTTCGGGCCTCACGCTATTGGATGAGCCTATGTCTGATTAGCTTGTTGGTGGGGTAAAGGCCTACCAAGGCGACGATCAGTAGCTGGTCTGAGAGGACGGCCAGCCACACTGGGACTGAGACACGGCCCAGACTCCTACGGGAGGCAGCAGTGGGGAATATTGGACAATGGGCGCAAGCCTGATCCAGCAATGCCGCGT
>JALVOC010000008.1 GCA_027032075.1 Chromatiales bacterium
GTGATCTACACCACCAATGCTATCGAATCCTTGAACAGCGTAATCCGCAAGGCCATCAACAATCGGAAGGTTTTTCCGAACGATGCCTCGGCCCTGAAAGTGGTTTACCTGGCTATCGAGGCAGCCGCCAAAAAGTGGTCCATGCCCATACGGCATTGGCATGTTGCCATTAACCGTTTTATGATTGAATTTCCGGACAGAATGCCGGAAACCCTGGCGTGAGCAGTTACACAGAAATATTTACAGGCTCTTCGCAAGCTCACCGCATCCTACGCGGGCTGAAGACACTATTATCTTGACAGCAAATAAATTGGGTCCGCATCATGCGCAAAACAACATATCAGCTTTGCACCCATTCTTGTTGCAATAGCAACTGACCTCGTCAAGCTCTCTCGATTCCACGAAGCTCTGAGTGGATCGTGTTCTTCGCCAGATGAAAAAAGAGAACTGCCAACTTGACGGTAACTGCGATCTCCAAAAAAATTAATTACTTCATTGGCACTTGAATTGGTGGCCACTATAAGCTGAAAACCTTTTAACGCCAATCGTACAAACGAAGCCTGATTAAGTGTTGCGTTCTCTGTCTCCAAAATAACTTGCGGCCAATTTAATCTGTGAGGCCGTATCATTTTTAATACAGAATTTTCATCTGCTTCTGAAGCCACAACAAAATCAAAAGCGCCTGTTTTAAATTGCCAGTCAAAAAAATCTTTCACTAGTTCATCAGGTGAAGTTGGTATATCTGCAACCTTCCTTAAACTAGCATCCTCCTGAAGTTTAGTTGATAGCCATGATTGTTTCGCAATAGCTATCTCACTGTTCACAGCCACATCCTTTTTGCGCAATGCCATTACCCGCAACTCCAAATCCAAAACCAACGGCACCAATACTACCCAAATCATCGGCTGCTTTACCTTGTCTTACCAAGTTTTGAAAATTCCTCCACCAGCTACCCGATTGCCACGGTAAATGATGTTTTTGTAAACCTGGACCTCGACCAAAATGAAAATGCGGCCCGCGAGTTCCTTCACGGAAAAACCACTCACCACCTTGTTTCCAGTTACCTAGTTCAGCACGGAAACCACCTCGCGCAAGTCCTGCTCCACCAAATGCAAAGCCCCATCCAATACCTGCCCATTCACCCCCGCTATATGCACCCGAACATTTATCGACGACACCGTTTGTGCCCATCTGGTCACGAACCCAATCGGTCACACCAAATGAAATCGTATCGCCAAAACCGGCAGAGAAATCAACAAGACCCTGAGGAAGTGGATCGCCCCACACCCACAAACCGTAAGGGTCATAGAACATGATCGGATTGTTATAAACATAGGTATACAAATTGGCATCCCCTCCATCAAACCGGATCGGATCCTTACTCGTCCACCTCCCCGTTACCGCATCATAATCCCTCGCCCCAAACCTCACCAGTCCGGTATGCAAGTCATATATCCCTCCCGCAAACCCAAACGGCTGAAATCCCGGGTTGGTATCCAAAATAACGTTCCCGAATTCATCATAGTCCATTCTTTGCACAATGGTACCGTCGGCGCTATTTATGACAAGCCGTGGGCTGCCGAGGTGGTCGGAGATGATGCGGTATGTGACGCCATTTTTGATCAGGTAGTCCGGTATGTTGGCTTTGCTTCCATAAACAAAACGGGCCACGATATTGCCGGTGCCATCGAGTTCGGCGATGGGGTTGAGTTGGTCTTTGTAGAGAAAGCCTTGTACCAGTTGGCTGTTGACTTTCTTGCCTACCCTGCGATTGCGGCCGTCGATGAGGTAGTCGATGGTCAGGCCGCCGGGCAGTGTGACCTGGGTGAGGTTGCCGAGGGCGTCGTATTGATAGCGGGTGGTGAGGCCGGTATCGCTCTTTGACTGCAATTCACCATTCAGCGTGTAGTTGTAACTGGCGCTGCCGTAGGTGAGCAGGCGGTCCTGTTCGTCATACGTGCCGGTGGTGGCGTTGTGGCTCAGGCGGTTGCCGTTGGCGTCATACGTGTAGGTGGAGACGGTCGTACCGTTTTCCTGCACGCTTGTCAGGCGGCCAGCCGGATCATAGCCATAGCTGTATGTTGTCGTCACGCCCTCGATAGTCTCGGTCCTGGTCAGGATCCGCCCCAGGGCGTCGCGGGTGTAGGTCACGCTGTAGGGGGTATTGGTGCCGTCTGTGGCGCTGAGGCTGGCCAGTTCGCCGAAGGCATTGTAGCGGCGTGTGGTTTTGATGCTATCCAGTGTGGTGCCGCTCAGCAGGCCGTTTTGCGGATCGCGGCTGAGGCTGAGCGCTCCGGCCTGGATGAGCAGGCTGTCGGTGTCGTAGCCGTAGCTGACGGCATCGCCGTTGACGCTGCGCTGGGTAATGCGAAAGTCATTGTCGTACGAATAGTTAACGCTGCCGCTCATCTCGCCACT
>JALVOC010000009.1 GCA_027032075.1 Chromatiales bacterium
AATCTGGCGCCAAGCGAGATCATGCGTTGTATCAAGGGGCGCAGTTCGGCGAAGCTGTTTGAGAGCTTTCCGGATTTGAGGAAGCGTTACTGGGGTAGGCATTTTTGGGCACGAGGGTATTTTTGTGTGACTTCGGGCGAATTGACGGAAGAGATGATTAAAGAGTACCTGGAGCATCATTTTGAGCCTAGGGTAGACGACAACTTCCGGACTGAAGCTTAAACGGGTCTTTTGACCCGTACCCGGACTTTCAGTCCATAAAACGAACCCACCAGCTTTAGCTGGTGGTTGTTGAGTTGCTCCTAACATTGGACAAGGCTAAACCTTCACAAGTAAAGCAACATGAGATAAAATTGAAACGCAAACTTCGATGCTCGCAAACCGGGGAACAAAGCGCTGGAAGTACCGAGGATCCGTACCGTAGAACAAGCTCTGGGAGGCGGGAGTCCGGAGGTTTTTTGGATAGCCTCTTTTGAAAATTGAGTGGGTAGTCTAACCTTACCCAAATCATGTCGCAGCCGGAGTGAAGGAATGGAATCGAAACTGTTTGAAGCCGCCCTTGGTATCCGATCTTCTCCCTGGTACGTTTCCTCTGTCGACCTGGACACGGGGGCACAAACCCTGACAGTCCGCATCGATTTCACCTTTGGAAGCCGATTCACCGTTGAGGACGCTGAAGGAGAGCATCCAGTCCACGACATGCAGGAAAAACGTTACCGTCACCTGAATTCCTTTCAGCACGAGTGCTTTCTCGTGGTCCATACGCCGCGGGTGAAGCTGCCAGATGGCTCGGTACGCCTAGTGAAGCTGGACTGGGCAGGCCGCCTGAAGGGCTTCACGCTGCTGTTCGAAGCCTTGGTGCTCAACCCTGTCTCGGGAGATGAACTTTTCGGCCATGGCACGCCTGACGGGCGAGAGCTGGCACCGGGTGGCCCCATCTGCACGCGATACGTGGACCTGGCGTTGAAGGAGGCGGATTTTTCGGGAATCACTCACCTGGCCGTCAATGAGACCTCCCGGGCCAAGGGGCATGACTACGAGACACTAGCGGCCGACGCCGAACGCCGGACGGTGCTGTTCGTCACCGAGAGCAAGGATGCCGCCACAATTGAGCGTTTGGCTGCCGACCTGCGTGCGCATGGAGCTGTTCCGGAGGCCATCGAGTCGGTCAGCATCGACATGTCGCCGGCCTTCATCAAGGGCTGTGAAAAGCATTTGCCCAACGCACAGGTCACCTTCGACAAGTTCCACGTCATCGCCCAGGCCTCCCGCGCCTTGGATGCGACCCGGCGCATGGAGCAACGCACAGCGCCGGAACTCAAGGGGCTGCGCTGGAAGCTGCTGCGGGACTATGAAAGCCTGCCGGCGGCCCAAGAGAGCGGAAATCGACGCCTTGGTGGCCAGGATGCCCAGCCGGCGCACGGCACGAGCCTGGTTCTATCGGGAGCATCTGCGTGAGATCCCGGGGCGCAAGCAAATCAACATGGTGGCAAAGATGCTCTGGCAGTGGTGCACGAACGTCATGCGCTCCAGGGTCAAACCCATGAAACAGGTGGCGCGCATGATCCGCAAACATTTCGACGGCATCATCGCTTGGGCGCGGACCCGGCAGACCAATGGTTTTCTGGAAGCGATCAACAGCCTGTTTCAATCGGCCAAGCGTCGAGTCCGTGGTTACGGGAACTTCGAGACCATCCGGAACGTGATCTTCCTGATTGCGGGCAAACTGGATTTTTCGAAAATCAACCCGCTTGTGGCTAACCATTAACCCACTCGAAATTCAAAAAAACCGTCAATGAAACAGTGGTTTGCTATCCATACCAAGCCGAGGCAGGAAGCTGTTGCCGAGGAAAACCTTATCCGGCAGGGGTTTGATGTCTACTGTCCAAGAATCCAGCACGAAAAGCTAAAACGCGGCAAACGGGTCAAGCTCATAGAAGCCATGTTCCCGCGTTACCTGTTCATCTGTTTCAAACCCGGCCACGACAATATTTCCTCGATCCGCTATACTAGGGGCGTAAGCCAATTGGTTCGGTTTGGCAACGAACCGGCCAGAATTCCGGACGATACCATCCAGCTGCTCAAAGCATCTGCCACCGATCCGTCAGGACTCTATATTGAACTGACCCCCGAGCCCGAACCGGGCGACAGCGTCAGCGTCATCGGCGGATCATTCGCGGGACTGACAGGTGTCTTCTATAAAACTAGCGGTGAAGAGCGCGTCATTATTCTGTTGAATTTCCTTGGAGAGCAGAGCCGGGTGGCATTGAAGAGAGAGCAGATAGAACTGGCAACGAGCTATAGTCGAATCTGGTGTTTGCGGGGTTGAAAAGAAGCGGCGTATCTGGTTGATTTGTAGTTGAGAGACAAACAAACAACCTGAGGGGATACGCCACTATGAGCA
>JALVOC010000010.1 GCA_027032075.1 Chromatiales bacterium
CCCTCACCCCCTCACTCCCCCGCCGGAGACTTATGCACGTGAACAACCTTCCAGCCATCCTCTCCCTTGATGAGGACGCGGCTTTCGTTGTGGCTGCGGTGGGTGATACCGGCCTCTGTGGCCATGGAGAGCATGAAGGTGTAGCTGACGACGGCCGTATTCCCATACAACTGCAAACGCGGCTCCAGCAAATCATACCGGAAATCGTTTCCGCTCCCCGCCCAACTGTTCTCAATCATAAAAAAGTGAAAATCCAGCCCATCCTGCCGGTGCGGCGTGATGAACCATTCATACAACGATAAATCCTCGCTGGTCGTGGCCCGGTACGTTTCCACATCCTGCGTAAAAACGCTCCGCAAATGCCGGTGCAAAAAATCCCAGATTTCCTGTTCCACGTCACTCATTATGACTCCTGTTGCGGCGCAAAAATATCGTTGGCGGCAAAGGACAGGCCGGCCAATACGCGGGATTGCACTGTCTCATTACCGGTAAACTGCCCCAGCAAAATATATTCCGGGCTGTTTTCCGGCAGGGAATAGATGGTGACCGAATGCGTTTTGGGGTCAACAATCCAGTATTCCGGGACGCCGGCTTGCTCATACGCGCCAAATTTAACGTGCTGATCCAGCCGCAGACTGCCGGGGGACAACACTTCCACAATCAAATCCGGCGCGCCTTCAAAAATTTGCGTTCCCGGCCGGGGCGTCCGATCTTTGGCGATAAAGAGGATGTCCGGCTGCGCCGGTTTGGCAATGCCGGGCAAATGCACTTCAAAGGGCGCGGTGAGTACCACACCCAAACCATGTTGTTCTACCCAAAGTTCAAATTTTGTCGCAATTTTGAGAACTGAAAATTGGTGATCGTAAGACGGTGCATTAGCTACGTATAATACTCCTTGAATAATTTCATAGCGACGGCCGTCGTCGGGCAGACGTAAATAATCCTCATACGTCCAGTTGCCTTGTTTGGGCCAGGGATGCGCTTTGTCAGTTGGCGGTAAAATACTGGTTATTGTTTGTGGCAGCATAATTCTATTCCTGTAAATCAACTCACGGCAGCTGTGCGAATTTCATGCAGAATAGCGGAAACTTTCTCCTGGGAGTCAAGGTGCTGTGAAAGGATTTGGGCCGTTGTTTCCAACACGCGCTCGGAATGCAACCGGGCTAAATCCTGCCGTAATCCTTGTCCTATGTAGAATTTTAACAAGGCATATTCTGACATGTCACGTAATGTGGCTACTTGCCGGAGCGAAGCCATCGTTTCTTTTGGGATGCGAATAGAAACCGTTTCCGTTTCCCGCGGGTATAATTTTAATCTTTCATTATGCTTCTTCATACGCTTTTCTCTCTTGACGTGTGGCTAACCGGGCAGAAATGATTCTAATTCGATTGCGTCGGTCAATGTGTACGACCAGCAATAATCGCTGTGACAAAGAATAGCCCAGGATGAATTCTCGTTGTTCTTCATCGGATGATGCGTCACCCATTTGATAAAATGGGTCCAAAAACACCTCTGCCGCTTCTTCAAAAGTAATGCCATGTTTTTTGATATTGGCATTGGCCTTGCGGGAATCCCATTCATACTCAATATCTTGTAAATAGTATACAACATCCATAAAAATGGCTACCCTTGATCCAGATGCTGCAAGGCCAGTTGCACCCGTTCATCCACCGTTTTGGCCTCGCGGGGCAGGCGCTGCAAGGCGGATTGGGCTTCGACAATGCTGAAGCCGAGCGCAGTGAGAACGTCTATCACGTCTGCATCCACGTCGCTGACCAGGGGGACGGCCGTCGGTTCCGTCAAGTCCAGTTTATCCCGCAGTTGGAACATGATGCGTTCCGCCGTCTTCTTGCCAATACCGGGGACGCGCTGCAGAACGGCCGTATCCTCCCGCATAATGGCGCTTTTCAGCAGCTCCGGGCTGAGCGTAGACAAAATAGCCAGCCCCACCTTCGGCCCCACGCCGCTGACCCCTAACAGCATCGTAAACAACTGCAAATCCTCCTGCGTCTCAAAACCGTACAGGGAAAGCTCCTGTTCCCGCACAATGAGGTGGGTGCGCAGCATAATGGCCCGGCCCGCGCCGCCCACATCCTCCAAAACAGTGCGCGGCACAAACACCCGCACCCCCACGCCGCCGACGCTAATAATCAGGCTGCTTTCTTCAATTTGCTGGATGGTTCCGGTGATGGAAGCAATCATACGTATTGCGTGTTGCGTATTGCATATCGCGGTAAACCGCATCCCCTGTCATTCCGAGGAATCGAGGAATCTTGCGCGCGTACAGGCGAAAGATTCCTCACCCCCTTCGACGGCGCTCAGGGCAGGCCTTCGGGGATTCGGAATGACAATGTTAAAATTTACGCGCGCGGCGCAAATTTTGC
>JALVOC010000011.1 GCA_027032075.1 Chromatiales bacterium
ATCCACACTGTCTGTTGCCGTCGCCCCATCGTTATCGGTGACAGTCAGTTCAAAGGTTAACGTACCTGCACTGGCGGGGGCGGTAAAGGCGGGGGTTGCCGTATTCGCACCGGTCAACGTTACGGCTGTACCCGCAGTCTGCGTCCAACTGTAACTGGCAATGCTGCCATCGGGATCGCTGCTGCCACTGCCATCAAGGGTCACGCTGCCTCCTGCGGTAACGGTTTGATCCGGCCCGGCATCTGCAACAGGAGCCAGATTGGCACCACAAGTGTAGATCCGCACATCGTCCAGCCACCAGCCATAGGGCCCGGCGGTGGAACTGTCCGTGCCTTCACGCCAGCGAAGGCGTATCGTCTGGCCCGCGAGGGAGGAGAGGTTCAGGCGGGTGGAGACATAACCATGACTGGCACCTGAAAAGGCACTTCGGCCACCAATCGGGTTACTGTAGGATGAACTCAACGTATAATTATAATTTTTACCTGCGTCAAACATGCCCATGGCGTCGTTCCAGGTGCTGCCACCATCCGTGCTGTATTCAACCACGCCGCCGTCAAATCCCGCCTCAAAATCAAACGCGTGACGGAAATGCAGGTAAGGGGTTCCGCTCGGAACCGTCACCGAGATCTGCGCATAGCGATCGGTAATTGTTGCGCCATCATTGGCAAACAACGATACCACACCGGAAGTGGCGTAGTCTCCATACGTCGAACCATAGACACTGTGCCAGTCCACCCAGTTATAACCGCCTGTACCATTGGTCAGGGTCCAGTTACCCAGGCCGGATTCAAACGTGTCGTAGAAGGCGTTTTGCGGATTCTGACCCGAGGGGCACACATCCGCTTCCGGGTTGTAGCCTGCGACCGGCTGCTGATTCATCTCCACCGCATTGATGGCATTCTGCACCTGGGTACAGTCGTCCGAGGTGATCCCGCTGGTGCCGACCAGATTCAGGCAACCCTGGTAGAGGGCGTTGTAGAGATCACCATAATCCGAGCCGGACGTGAGGATGTTGGTCTGCGCCTCGTAATAGATCTTCGCGGTTTTGGTGATCCCCAATGCGGTGACCGTCTGACCGTTGAAGGTGTCCCCATCCGCCATCAGATAGGCCGCCTTGTTGTTGATACCGCTGTTGGTGTGCACCCCGCCTCTATCAGCGGTGCCGGTATAATAGAGTGAACTGGTCATGCGGTCCGGATGATTAAAAGCCGGCGGGTTCGACATGTCACGGATCACGCCAAGATTAACCGCGTCCTCGCCCATTTGCCAACGCACCGAGGCGCCGTCGTTACCCGCTCCGTTTCCCAGGTCGATGAATTCCCCCCAGACATCCGAGAGGGATTCGTTGATCGCGCCGGACTGGTAGTAATAGAAAAGGCCGGAGGTCTTTTCCGTCACGCCGTGAGTGAGCTCATGCCCGACCACGTCGTCCCCCCGCGCCAGGCCGGTACAGTACACCATCTGGGTGCCGTTCCAGAAGGCGTTCGGGCAGCTACTACCATCATTCCAGTTGACCGTGGAAATCAGGGTCATGCCCGCATTGTCCAGGCTGTCGCGCCCGTGATTGTTGAAGTAAAAATCATAGGTGTCCCCGGCGTAATTGTGCGCCGCGGCAACGTCGGCATCGCCCCCTGAACAGGTGGCGACATCATCCGTTTCCCGGCAGCGCAACGTGCCCGGCAGGCTGCTGCCACCGCCCGCATCATACGTTTCGCGATTGCGCGCCATGTCCACCTGGTTGAAGTGCACCGCGATACCGCCGGAGATGGCGTCCACCAGCACGAATTCGCGGATGGGTAGTAACGCAACCGGGGTGACTTCCAGACGCCAGACGAGTGAGGCCGGGACCGTATTGGGGCTGATGAGGGAGGGATCATAAACAGACAAAACAGGTTTCGAGGCCCTGAGTTCGGCGGTGTTCATCTCGTTCCATTTGGCCACTGCCGCCAGCGCGGTATCCACCGCCTCTTCGGCTGAGACTTTAGGGGTGGTGGGCACATTCAGCGAGGTGGCGGCCTCACCGGAGATGGAGAGCAGTTTGTTGTCTGCGCTCACATTGGCAACCAGCTCACCGGCGATCACCGGCAGGCCCTGATAGTACTGCTGGTATCGGATGTTCTGGCGCTTGTCGGCGAGGGTGGTCTGTTTGCTGACCTTGAGCTCTTCCGCCGGATTGTCGATGCCAAACAGGGGCCCGTAGCCGTTGGCGATCACATCCGCCAGGCTCTGGCCGTTTTTCGCGGCAGGCAGCTTGAGCGGCTGACCGAGGGAGGTGCCGATGAAATGCAGCTTGCCGCTGTTGTCGCGGGCGAGCCGTGCATTGCTGAGATCGACAGATGGCATGTCAATCGCGTGCAAAAGTCCCGCACTCAATGGCA
>JALVOC010000012.1:0-2033 GCA_027032075.1 Chromatiales bacterium
ATAACAAAAGCAATCAACACGGACCCAATTCCGCGGTGTTTGGCTTGTGCTAAAAAATCCTAGCACAAGCCAAACACCGCTACATCGGTCCGGTTATTGCTGGCGTTATATTTTTCGAAGGTTAGGAGGCGTTGATTAATGACAGCAAACCACCATTTTAAAAGGCTAAGTGCTGGTAGGGATTATATAGCTGATAACTACCTCGATCCGTTCAGCTTATCCGGCGCTGCAAAAAGCTCGCATATGTCTCCGTATCATTTCTTACGTGTTTTTAAGAAAATCTATGGAGAAACACCGAATGAATTCTTGATTAGACTAAGGATTGAAAAAGCTAAGAAAATGCTTATTACAGATAACTTGAGTGTCTCAGAAGTTTGCGAACGAGTAGGTTATATAAGCCTTGGTAGCTTTTCTTCACTTTTTCTCAAGCAAGTGGGTATGCCGCCGACTTTATATCGTCGCACTTTGTGGGCTTTATCCACAGAATCCTTTCGTTTCCCATCGCAGGTTATTCCTTCCTGTTATGCATATCATTTTTTAGGTAAATCGGCTAATTGAGCAATATTGGAGAAACATGGTCATACCGTTATCTATAAAATGGTAATTATTTAACAACGAAGGATATAGAAATGATCAAATCCATAGCACACGTAACAGCATACGTACTGAACCAAAATCAAGCTCTTGATTTTTATAAAAATAAACTTGGGTTTGAGGTTGGTGATGACATGACGATAGAGGGAGGGTTCCGTTGGTTAACTGTTTATCCAAAGTCTCAACCACAACTCCAACTAGTATTGGCAGAACCTAAAGAGGGGCCAATGTTTACTAAAGATGCATCTGAAAAAATACGCAGTCTGATTAAAGATGGTGCTTTTGGGGTAGGTGTATTTGAAACAGATGATTGCCAAAAAACTTACGATGAGCTAGTTGCTAAAGGGGTTGAATTTACCCAACCACCTACAGAACAACTTTATGGTGTTGAGGCTATGGGTATAGACAACTCAGGCAACTGGTTCAGTTTGACCCAGCGAGCCAAATAAAAAATATAACGAATAAGGTTAGGTCCAGTGTGAGGCGCGAGCCGAACCACGACCTGAACCGCTTTGTTGAACAAGCCCGGAGGATGAATTCCTGTTTAAAGTTCGCTATGAAAATAGCTTTTTGGGTTGCCATCTGATTGAAGAGTCAGATGGTTTTTGTGGTTAAGCATTTGAGTAAATACTCAACCACTTTACGAGTCATGCCTCTTTTTTCGACCTAACTCCTGAATTCAAAACCCACTCATCCCTCAGTCCGGAAATCGACTGTCCTAAAGATGAATGGCAGGAGTACGGTTTGCCTACATCACAAAAAGGCCCCCCTCGGTTGCGGCGTGCACAGAGCCATAATCGACTCGCCTGCTTTAATCCGCGTTTGCACGATCTTCATGATAGCCCCACAGCATGAGCAGCGCATCGGAGGTCGTGGCTTGATTTTCTTCAGCCATTTTTTTGCATCAAACTTCAGCACATAGTGCAGCGTCTGAATCAGCGATTTACTGTTAGCGTGTAGAAACCCATAGTCCCGAGCCCGCCGAAAGCGAAGCGGTAACGTATGTTGAAGAATCAACCACAGAAACTGAGCCCCTGGCAGCGTACGGGTTTTATATTGTTTGCTTTCACTCTCCATGTAACGAAAGGTCACGTTGCCGTTCTTGCAGCTCAGGATATCCTTCTCCCGAATCACCCCGCGGTAAAGATATCGTCCCAGGTAAATGAGCGCCTTGTCTCCCGAACCCACCTGACGACAATCCACCACCCAGGTTTTGGGGTAATCTCTGGGTAGAATTAAATTTTGCTCAATGCATCCTTTTAAAAACAGCGCGCGAAACACCTTCGCCAGCGCCTTATGATTAAAAAGGTACTTACTCTCTTTTTGACACCATAAGCGAGATTTTTTATTCAAAGTTGCCGCAGGCATCACCGCATGAATATGGGGATGAAAGTTCAGTTGCCTTGAATGAGTATGCAATACTGAAATGACGCCTGGGG
>JALVOC010000012.1:2043-2378 GCA_027032075.1 Chromatiales bacterium
GATTAAAAACCGTTCTCTGATTTTCCCACGCCAGTGAGCGAAGCTCGGCAGGCACAGTAAACGTCATCATAAAATAATCGACCGGAACTCGTTTCTGGCACTGCCGTTCAATCCACTGCTGAGACTCATGATTCTGACAATGCGGGCAGAGACGGTGACCACAGGAGTGAGGTAAAAACTTAACGTGATCGCAATCATCACACGCCACCTTCATCTTGGGCGCAAGCTGAGTCCGGCAGTTTTTCATGCGAGCGAGGGCCAGGCGATGGCCGGGTAATAATTTCCCTTGAAACTGATGAATAAACGAAGTCCCAAACTGCTCAATGATCGAAGCG
>JALVOC010000013.1 GCA_027032075.1 Chromatiales bacterium
CCATTAGATCAGAAAGCACGATGCGCGTCTACTTTATTGAATTTTAACTAATTTATTTTTTTTGTGGGGATACCTTAGGCTTTGTCGTTAGCTGTACATGAAAGGATGAAGGTGATTTTTAAAATTTTTGCATGGGTTTTAGGGGGATTGGTGACTCTAGCCATTATCGCAATAGGCAGCTTCTTGTTGTTTCTAGGTTACACAGCAGACAAAATGTGCGGCAATCAAATCATAAGCAATACAGAGTTACCCGAAGTTAATATGAACGTCATCGTATTTCAAAGGGATTGTGGTGCGACAACAGGTTTTAGTACGCAAATATCAATGCTAGAAATTGGAGAGGAACTCCCAAATGAATCTGGCAATATATTTATAGCAGACACTGATCATGGAAGAGCGCCTAGTGGAAAAGGTGGCGGTCCAGAAATAAAGGTTAAAGTTATATCTGGCAACCACATCAAGATACTACATCATCCAAATACCAGAATTTTCAACAAACAAAGCCAATGGGAAGGTTTAAAAATAGAGTATGGCAATTTATAAGCAGCTAACAAGGCAATTTCACACGGACGGCAAACAAGCAAAGGGGTCAAGACGCTTGCTTCATAATACCTTAATGGTCTACATTCTCTCCATATCAGGACCTCAATGTAGCGCGCAAAATTACCAGCGTACTTTTTCCCAAATTGCCCGTCACACAGCGCAGTGGGAGGGTGTCCCTGTTTTACCTGTTACCGCATAGGCAGCCGCATCGACAGCGAAAATCTCAGTAAGTTGTATGAGCCGCGCTTCTATCCATTCCTTGCGGTGATCATAATTCTGTTGGGTGTGGTGGTCTTCACCACAGAGAAAGGCGCGGCGTACGCAGCGGCTGACACAATGGTAATAGGGTGTGGTTTCGAGTGAGACCAGTTCTCTGCGGGCGTGGGTCATCCTGACCTCCTGTGTTACTGTCCATTGGTAATAGTGGTGAAAATTTTATGGGGTGCTATATTTTATGTCAATGGGTGGATGTCCCGGTTTTCCGTTCGCGGTTTTCCGTTCGGTTTTCCCGGTTTTCCGTTGGGTTTTCCGGTTTTCCCGTTTTCCGGTTTTCCGGTTTTCGTTATATGCCATGCTGCGCACGGTGTATATATGCTAAGATGTCATGTGCTTAATAAATGAGGTAACAAGTTATGAGTACAGCTAAAGAAGAGGTAAAGGCGCTTCTGGATAAGCTCCCTGACGATTGTTCACTAGAGGATGTCCAGTATCATCTTTACGTTGTCGAAAAGATCCACAAAGGAATGGATCGCGCCGAGAAAGAGGGGGTGCTTAGTCAGGACGAGGTGGAAAAGAAGCTCAATAAATGGATCTCGAAGTAAAATGGTCGCCTGAGGCAACGGAAGACCTTGAATCGATCGCAGAATATATCGCCAGGGATTCTGAGTTTTATGCCCGAGCGATTGTAAGCGAAATATTGTCGGTTTCTCAAAATATCCGCGAATTCCCTTTGATAGGCCGTGTTGTGCCGGAGATTGGAGACGAGCGCACAAGGGAGCGGTTCATTTACAGCTATCGTCTGGTATATCAGATTGAGCCTGAGCGAATCCTGATCGTGGCAGTGATACACGGCAAACGGCTACTAGAGAACTTCTCAGAACGATTTGAGGACAGCACATAACAAGCCCATCCAAGCGACGCCAACATGCAAGTAAAAAACAAAGGGTTCAAAAACAAAGTGGCCAGGACGCTTACTACACAATACCTTAATGGTCTACATACTCTCCATGTCAGGACCTCAATGTAGCGCGCAAAATTACCAGCATACTTTTTCCCAAATTGCCCGTCACAAAGCGCAATGGGCGGGTATACCTTTTTTACCTGTTACCGCATAGGCAGCCACACCGATGGCGAAAATCTCAGTAAGTTGTATGAGCCGCGCTTCTATCCATTCCTTGTGGTGATCATAATTCTGTTGGGTGTGGTGGTCTTCACCACAGAGAAAGGCACGGCGTACGCAGCGGCTGACACAATGGTAATAGGGTGTGGTTTCGAGTGAGACCAGTTCCCGGCGGGCGCGGGTCATCCTGACCTCCTGTGTTACTGTCCATTGGTAATAGTGGTGAAAATTTTATGGGGTGCTATATTTTATGTCAATGGGTGGATGTCCCGGTTTTCTGCTACAAATGTGCAAGTTATTTGCGGGGTTTGGCGTAAAGGAACATGAAGCAACTTTGGTTCACGTCATCGAAGTTTAAACCACTTCCAGGAGAGGAAGAAAAGACAAACCCGGGTCGCTTTGGTCAGGATCTGGCCAATTGGATTAAAAACAGCCTTGAGAACATGGGGTACAGAATTGAAGAGGAACCAATTCCAGAAGATTGGGGCTGGGTTGTAATATTGCAGAGAAAACCCTTTAGTTTGTGGATTGGATGTGGAAACGAGGATGGTGAAAAAACCAGATGGGGAATATTTGTAGAAGCAAAGCAAGGCATATTTCAAAGGCTGTTCAAGAAAACAGATACAAAATCATTAGTTCTTAAAATAGAAAATGATATTGAAAGATTAGTAATGGAATCGGGTTTTGAAGATATAGAATGGGAACATTTATAGATAGTAGCCCAACAAGATCGTTAACCTGTCAATGGTGGGTGTCTCGGTTTTCCGGTTTTCTTCGTCTCGGTTTTCTTCGCGTCGTTCGTTTGTTCGTCGCCGGTTTTCGCGGTTCCCTTGTTTGTTCGGCGGGAGTCGCCAATAATTGAATAACCCCAAGCAGCCATGAGATGAACCAGGATGAAAACCAGACTCGATGACAATGCCCTAGATACCCTGTTCCGCAAAGCCCGCAGCTTCAGTTACTGGCAGGACAAACCGGTCAGCGACGATGAGCTGCGGCAAGTCTATGACCTGATGAAGATGGGGCCGACCGCGGCCAACTCCTGCCCGGCGCGGATTGTCTTTGTCAAAAGCGCCGCTGCCAAGGAGCGTCTCAAGCCCCACCTCGACCCCGGCAACGTCGACAAGTCCATGAGTGCACCGGTGGTGGCGATCATCGGTATGGACCTGGAATTCTATGAGCGGCTGCCGCACCTCTTTCCCCATACCGATGCCCGCTCCTGGTTTGCGGGAAAGCCGGAAAAGATCCAGCAGTCCGCCTTCTTGAACACAGCCCTGCAGGGGGCCTATCTCATCATGGCCATCCGCAGCCTGGGGCTGGATGCGGGACCCATGTCCGGCATCAACAATGAGACCCTGGACCAGGAATTTTTCCCCGATGGCAAGACCAAGTCGTTGTTTATCTGCGCCTTTGGTCACGGCGATGCGAGCCGGCTGTACCCCAGAAATCCACGCCTGGAGTTTAGTGAGGCGTGTCAGATCATCTAGACATAGTAAAGAGTAAAAAGCAAAGAGGTCAAGACGCTTGCTTCATAATACCTCAATGGTCTACATTCTCTCCATGTCAGGACCTCAATGTGGCGCGCAAAATTACCAGCGTACTTTTTTCCAAATTGCCATCACACAACGCTATGGGCGGGTGTCCCTGTTTTTCCTATACTACACACCTGCTAAAAGAACCATGCGTCGTTTCTGGTGAATGGCCGAATCTGTATTTCGAGCATTTTGTGTAATAATTTGAGTACGTGCATCATGTTTTCTTTTTGAGCTAAAAGTTTGGTCACTCCATTAGATCAGAAAGCACGATGCGCGTCTACTTTATTGAATTTTAACTAATTTATTTTCTTTTTTGTGGGGATACCTTAGGCTTTGTCGTTAGCTGTACATGAAAGGATGAAGGTGATTTTTAAAATTTTGGCATGGGTTTCAGGGGGATTGGTGACTCTAGCCATTATCGCAATAGGCAGCTTCTTGTTGTTTCTAGGTTACACAGCAGACAAAATGTGCGGCAATCAAATCATAAGCAATACAGAGTTACCCGAAGTTAATATGAACGTCATCGTATTTCAAAGGGATTGTGGTGCGACAACAGGTTTTAGTACGCAAATATCAATGCTAGAAATTGGAGAGGAACTCCCAAATGAATCTGGCAATATATTTATAGCAGACACTGATCATGGAAGAGCGCCTAGTGGAAAAGGTGGCGGTCCAGAAATAAAGGTTAAAGTTATATCTGGCAACCACATCAAGATACTACATCATCCAAATACCAGAATTTTCAACAAACAAAGCCAATGGGAAGGTGTAAAAATAGAGTATGGCAATTTATAAGCAGCTAACAAGGCAATTTCACACGGACGGCAAAAACGCCGATCCTTCGTCGCTCTACTTTTTGCCGCCGGTGATTTGCGACGTTACTTTTGAGAAAGGAAAATCAAATGGGAGCATCAGGTTCAGCAGTAAGTTGGGCGAGTAGTCCGTTATTGCTTTACATAGGCATTGCTATAACGATACTGATTGTTTTAGGACTCATAGCACTGCTTATCTTTGTAATAAAGGTCAGAAATGAATGTCATGAAGCAATAGCAAAAAGATTCAAAGATATTGATATTATTTTACGCGATAACGCGGCTGTTTACTTCGGAAGAGAATCGCAAAAATATAAACAAATAAGAGGTAATGGAGTTCTTGTTCTCACCAAGAATGAATTGTTTTTTAGAAGATTTGCACCCAAAATGGAACTCTCTATTCCATTAAAATATATTCAAGATATAGAAGCGCCATCGATGTTCCTGGGCAAATCAATACACAAGCCATTGCTGAAGATTATTTACCAAACAGAAACTGGAGAACCGGACTCTGCTGCATGGTATGTCAATGATCTGGAAAGTTTCAAAAAGCATATAGAAATTCAATTAAAAACGACATAACGAGACCAACAAAACCGGGACTCCCAAACTTTCAACGAATTTCCAGGATAATGCTTTTTTCTGATCGATCCGCAGGAGCTCATGATAATGATTGCTCATCACTGCGTAGGCAGCCACATCGACGGTGAAAATCTCAATTAAGTTGTACGAGCCGCGCTTCTATCCATTCCTTGCGGTGATCATAATTCTGTTGGGTGTGGTGGTCTTCACCACAAAGAAAGGCGCGGCGTACGCAGCGGCTGACACAATGATAATAGGGTGTGGTTTCGAGTGAGACCAATTCTCGGCGGGCGCGGGTCATCCTGACCTCCTGTGTTTCTGTCCATTAGCAATAGTGGTGAAAATTTTATGGGGTGCTATATTTTATGTCAATGGGTGGATGTCCCTGTTTTCTCTGTTTTCTCTGTTTTCTCTGTTTTCTCTGAATCAGGCGGGTGCAACCGGTTGTCATACAATCGGTTGATGGCGGGTTATGGTCTTTTTACAAAAATAAGCAAAATCTGGGTCAGGATCTGTTCAAAACGGTTCTTGGCCAAAGGCCAGGGTAAGAAAATCACACAAAATAATTATCTGAAAACACTGTTTTTCCCTCAACTTATTAAATACAATTTCCTTATATCAAGCATCGTGCCAGTCGCGGCTTAGTCCAACAGACATTTATACGCCATGCTGCGCACAGCGTATAAATGCCAAGATGTTAGCCACATAAAGGAACAGGGATGGAGATAGCCATTGCATTAATTATTGTTGTGATTTCTGCTGCAAGCATATTTCGGTTAAATTCAATTGCTGGCCAGATAAATATTCGGGTAAGCAGTAATGATTATTTTAATGCTCATGCTAAATACCAAGTAGCACTATTCATCTTGGGGCTCATCACCTTGGTATTAGTCTATATCCAAAATCCGCAGAATTTATTGATATTTCTTTCTGTTGGTAATATTGCAGCTCCAGTTGGTCCTGTTCCATGGTTTGGTATCAGTATAAATAAAACATGGATTTTTGCGGGCGTATATTTGAGCTTCATTATTACGTTAGGAACATTAAGTTTTGTCTGTTTCCAGTTCAGAAAACTGGGGGCGAGTTTTGGTAAAGTCTTCCCTTATGTGGGTTGGATAGTTCTCTTTTCGCTGTCTAACTCATTTTCCGAGGAGGCCATTTTTAGATTGGGAATAATTTCACCTTTAACTGGAGTGCTTGACCCGGATTATCTGATGCTGATTTCCGCAGCAATTTTTGGCCTTGTGCATTTTGGCGGTATGCCCAATGGTTTTGTTGGCGTGTTTATGGCTGGTTTTCTTGGATGGTTTTTGGCCAAGTCGGTTATTGAAACCGAAGGAATATTTTGGGCTTGGTTTATCCATTTTTTACAAGATATCGTTATTTATTTAAGTTTTGCGCTAAATAGTATTGCTAATAATCGGGTATTTCAAAGAGAAAGTGGCTAACAAATGCATCTTGGGGATCCTCAAAAGTGTCGCGATTTTTGCTGTCGCAAAAATGCGCGCTACTTTCTCGGCCCCCTGATGCAGGCGTTATGTACAATAGAAGAATATGAAAATCACCAATATAGATCATATCGTTCTGACGGTTAAAGATATTGAGGAAACAGTACAGTTCTATGAATCTGTTCTTGGTATGGCCTCAGAAACATTTGGTAAAGGTAGAGTTGCATTAAAATTTGGAAATCAAAAAATCAATCTTCATAAGCAAGGTCAAGAATTTGAGCCAAAAGCAAATAAGCCAGTGCCAGGTTCTGAGGACTTATGTTTTATTACTGAAACAAAACTGGAAGTAGCAATGGAGCATGTAAGAATCAAGGGTGTAAACATCCTTGAAGGGCCGGTGGCGAGAACAGGAGCAATCGGTTCAATTGTTTCTTTCTATTTCAGAGATCCAGATGGAAATTTGATTGAAGTGGCAAATTATGCATAAAGCACATAACAAGGCAAATGCACTCGGACAGCAAAAAGCGCCGCTTCGCTCTGCTTTTTGCTGCCGGCGATTTGCGTCGTTATGCGCAAAAAACCAAAACAGGAGATATAAATGAATCGGGTAGAAACAGATGTGTGGGACACAATCCAAGAAATGAACAAGTGCTGGACTTGTGGCGATCCGTCCGAATTAGAGAAGCTCTTGGATTACTTTCATGACAAAATGGTTGCTATTACAGCAACAAACAAATACAGATTGGAGGGGAAAGAAGCCTGCTTTAATGGATGGAAAGGTTTTGCTGAAAGCACAAAAATACATTTCTGGAAAGAAAGTGATCCAAAGATACAAATATACGGGGATGCTGCTGTTGTTACATACTATTTTGATATGTCATTTGATATGGGAAGGCAAACCATCAATATGGGTGGAAGAGATATGTTTACCCTGATAAAAGAAAATGATAAATGGTTGGTTGTTGCTGACCAATTCTCACAATATCCCTAGCCATGAGGAAAGCAGGCTCATTTACAGGATTTTCTAATGAAACACTCTCATTTTTGAAGTCCTTGCAGGCAAACAACAATAAAGATTGGTTCGAAAAACATAAAGAGGACTACAATCTATTTTTATTGAACCCACTAAAAAGCTTAGTAAATGATTTAAGTGAATTCATGCTCACCATAGACTCGCGCTTTGAAGTAAGCCCAGCAATCAACAGAACAATATCAAGAATACACCGTGATACAAGATTTACAAAAGACAAATCACCTTATAAAACGACAGCATGGATAACATTTAAGAGGCCCAAAAAGGACTGGAAAGATTCACCGGCATATTTTTTTGAGTTATCCCGAGATTCATATAGATTTGGCATGGGACTTTACAGCGCATCGCCAACTACCATGAGTTTGCTTCGAGAAGCCATTGATGAAAAACCAGAGGAATTTGATAAGGTCAATACATTCTACAACAAACAGGATGTTTTCCACATCGAAGGAGAATGATATGTACGAATCATGGATAAAAGTAAATCCAGCGAAGTGCTAAATTGGTATCAACGAAAAAACCTATATTTTGTGTGCAACAGAAATATTGATAAGTTACTGTTCAGTAGCGGTCTTGTAGAGAATCTATTATCCTCTTTTTCTCTCCTTGAGCCATTGTACCAATATCTTTTGAAGGTCAGAGAGAATGAGACAAAAATCGCATAACAATCACATGCATTCGGACAGCAAAAAGCGCAGCTCGTTCCTCGCTCTGCTTTTTGCTGCCGGTGATGTGGGGCTTTGAGGCTGTAGAAAAACCCAGAAATATGCCTTGTATTCAGTTATAATGCATCAAAGCAACAATAACTGGGACATCCATACTCTTAAATAGCCAGAAATAATTTCCGCCTCAGTTTAAGAGCTGAGATTCAGAACTAACGATTATAATTTCGCTCAATCAGGATGAAATTTTCAAAAATACCCAATAAAAACTGCAGCCCTGCGGCTTACGGACAAATTAAACCCACTGACAAGCGCCAGTAACGTAATAAATGAAAGGAAAGAAATCAATCTAGGCCGGACTTGCCCGATAAAACTGAAGGCATTGGGACATACCCTAAAACCATTTCCTGCCCACCGATGCCGCATAGGCCCAGATCTGATCAACCGGCCCCATGACACGTGGGTACCGGTTTTCAAATTGGCAGACTGATTCCAGCCTGTTATCTGGTTCGACTCCCAGACGCACCAGTATGAAAAACCGGGGAACCCACACTTTGGAATAGCCAAAAGTTCATTTACTTCTAATATGGTTGAGGCGCTTTTGGTATATTCGCAATTCCAACCGTGCCGGTGCCATTTGGATATAAGCCAATATCTCTCCCAAAACGGCCAGCAGCTTTCCCAGGCGAGCCGGCTTGCAATCTATAATAATCCTCAATTGTTCCTTGTCCAACAAACATCGGATTATTGACCTGGGAACGAAGATCGTTGTTTGTCTGACTTCTCCATGAACTCAAGCTAGTATAATCAATGCGATCTTGTGCATAACCATTAACTACGAAATATTCGCCTATATAATATATGTTGTTATCAATATAATCCGCAGAGGTGGACTTGTCATTGAGTGTGGAATCCAATCTTATTGCGACATTACCAGATGTATCCTGCACAAGAATATTGTCCCATATCTCTATACCAGTAAATCCCCGTATCTGCATTCCGGTTTCTGCGATAATTACGTTATTATGTATTTTCAGGCCGGTGCTCTGGGTGCCGGTTTCCTGGACATGTGCATTGATACCGATTTTGACTGGCCGACTGTCTACTGAATAGATTAGGTTTTCATATACCTCCTGATTTAGATGAGCGGGATCGCCTCGACCTCCAACGGAATATCGAATTCCCCAGTGGACATCATATATTTTATTTCTTCGTATAATCGTACCTTTACGCCCGGTTGAACGCTTGTGGAAAACACCATTATATACACGCCAGATCTCATTGTGTTCTATTAACGTATTTTCCATGTCATAACTGTGAACTCCGGCAATATTATCATAATCACGTGGGTCAGCTATTCCATTGGCATATACATCATGGAGACGATTGTTTCTTGCAATACAATTCAAACAACCATCAAATTTGATTGCACCAATATTTGATCCTGAATTCCATAATATGTGGTGTATATTATTGCTTTCTACGACTATGCCTTCTGATGTTGCTGTTGTGTGCACACCTGCACGCATCGCATTTCTAATTTCAAAACCACGTATTGTTATAAAATCAAAGCCGAAAATATAGAATCCGGCACCCTCGTAATTCTGATCTATAATCACCTGATCACCGGGGTATGCTTCGTAGACAATGGGATTTCCTGGCTGTCCTGATTTTTTCGGCTTTAAACCCAAAACGCCCGAATTGGGATATACCTCCAGCTCTTTATATACCCCCGCCTTTACATAGACCTTCTCTCCTGCCTCGAGAGTATTCGCGGCTTTTTGGATTGTTTTCCAAGGCGCTGATTCCGTGCCTGGATTGTTATCAGAAGCATTTGGGTGGTTTTGATCTACATAAAATATGTCTCCGGGGGCGGCCCACCCACTCGTTGATAACGCAAATGCCGCGGCGGACAATACAGCAAGTATCTTTGATTTTACCGTAAACATATAGAGTAACCCTGTGATCGAATTTAACCATTTTTCATTAAAGTATTGATTTTCGTAGTGTTCAATCAACTAATCGACATAATTGACCAATAGGTATCGCAGGGTCTGGCGCACCCTTAAATACACTTAATATTTGTGTGTTTTAGCCTGTCTCCAATTCGATCCTGGGCAAAGGATTCGCCACCCTTATATAGCGATCGGCAGACTGCGGTAAGAATAGAGCTGGCGTCAGCAGTCAATTACTTCCACTGGATTCCCGAGCTAATGCTTTTTTCCGATCGCTTGGCGGGAACTCATTGTAATGATTACTGAGTAACCAGTAAGCGACGAATATTCGTGCTGCAGAGTACAAAACGGCCCTTCACCGCGTAGGTGATCACATTGGTGGCCAAATAACGCCAGGTTTCATAAACAGCGCCTCAATTCATTCTTTGCAGTAACGATAATGATGTTGTGTGCAGATCTTTACCACAGAGAAAGGCGCGGTAAAGGCAATATCTGACACGATGACATTGGATGATAGCCTTGCTGCGCCAGGCCGGTTCTCAATGAGTGCGGGTGATCCCAACCACCTGTGTTTCTATCCATTGATATTTAATGGTGAAAATATTTTTGGGATGCTATATTTTATCTCAATGATGGCTGTCCTGGTTGTTGTTTCGATTGTCTATACTATGCATGAATGTTTAAACGGCATAAGGTCATGTCGGGCAGATCCTGTTATTAGAAGGATCAATCGATGCGGTTCGCAGGCTCACCACATCCTACATGGAATAATTTCAAAGGTACGCCCTCTTGATCGAAAAAGGCAAAGACTTATCAAGCCTCGATTTGAATTGTGATTCAATCAAAAGGCAAACAAGCGGAACAATAATATATCAGCATCCACCAAACACATGCAGCCTGACCACAGAAGCATCGCACCGCTTCGGCTTTTGCAGCCGGCAGTTGTGTGGCGTTAGATTTAAAGAGAATACCTATGGGATTTTTTGACAAAATGACCGAATCGGCATTCAAGGAAGGAATCAACGGTGAAACCATATATTTCCCGAACGGCGTTTTGGGTAAAGGTCGGCTGGTTCAAGAGTCTGCACGAAAAGAGCAACTATTCAAATTTCACAAGCGGTTAAACAAGTATCTGATCCCTGTTAGTATTTTATATGGCATACTCGCTGGCTTGACCGGTGAAGTTTCATTAACTGGTTTTATGCCTCTTATAATACTCGGTATTATCGTATTTCTCAGGCAAAGATTTCTTATGAGAGGCCTGCCCATTCACGATGAAAAGCTCACAGTAAAAGAAGCATCAACTTACGCAGCAAAAGCTTTTCACCCTGTATTTTTGTTTCTCATTGTGCTAAATGGAATTATATTACTGCTTCTGTCTTTCGCTTTACCATTTATTTTGGAAAAGCCCATAGATGAAGTGTTTTTTCTGATGTTGTTTCCATTTGCAATTGGTCTAATGTCCCTGGGAATTGGCTTGTACCTGTATAAAGTTAAATAATCTACCAAACGGTTCGAGAGGAAAGCGACATAAAACACGCCGCATTCTCTCTTCTATACTGCAACATTCGGTAAAGAAATGGCTAAATGTCCAAAATGCGGAGAGGCACAGGATTGGTGGAAGTTGCTTCATTTTGACAGGACTCAGTTAATGACCTGTCGGCGATGTGGTTCAGTCCTGGCTATAGATCCTCATCGGTCAATTATTCTGCTAGGTGGCCTCATCGCTTTGTTGGTATTGCCGCAAACAAGGTTACTTCCTTTCGACTGGGGTATATTATGGTTCATTGGCGTTTTAATCGTCTATATACCATTCTATCTTGGCTATATGAAACTGAATCTTGTCACCGATGCTGAGCTGGATGTCACACCAGCTCAGGAGGTGGAATTCAGCACTTATGCGAGAGGACGTCGTCGTTTTCGTGTCGTCGGTCGTTTTTTATTCGCGGGAGGGCTTCTCCTGTTTCTTGCCGGAGTATCCCTGTCTTCCGTCCAGACAAGTGCAGTGGTTGCGGTATGGGGCCTGGTTGTCATGTCAGCAGGATTAGGAATACTCACTATCAGCAAATGTCCGTTCTGTAAAAAAACAACGATACATAACCCTTTTGGGGGTGGAGGCAGGTGCATCAATTGCCATCGAGAGATTGATATAGATGAATAATCATGGTTCTGACAGCTATACGACCTCCCCTTATGCGGGACATTCTGTCCTGATATCTATCGTTCCAATTGCAGTTGGTAGTGAAAAATATTACTAATTATGGCTTGCCTTCTGATTTTCGTTCCTTGTCAAACGAGGGTGACTGTGTCATCCCACCTGTTTCCATTTCTGTCGATATACTGCCGCAAACACCCGTGCCGTCGGCATGTTGATGACGCCATGTGACCACCCCAGGATATCTTCTGCCCTACAGGGTCGTTCAAATGCCGCTGTCCCAGGAGCGGCTGGAAACATGCCGGGCAACCATCCTTGACATTGGCATGGTTGCCGGCGTGATGCTGGCTTCCTCTGTTGTTATCCCCTGGCATAAAGTGGTGAAGTTGCAGGAGAATGCTATATTTACCTTATCAGGTGAGACTCGCCGGTCTGACCGTTCCTTTTTCCCGGCTAGCACACAGGTCAGAAGTACGGTGGGCTGCCTTTGGACCCGCTGGATAATGGTGCGGAATTGTGGCTGTTTTTGGAGCGTCATTTCCGTCTTTCGGGAAATGCGGGTGCCGGGGGAACCAATCTGCCGAAAAACAGGCCAGGCACCTTTTCCGCATCGACATTCAGCCACACCCGTATTTGATAACTGTATTTTATACCCGCAATTGCCAACGAGAAGGAGCAAAGCCATGGCGACACATGTTATCGAAAAATCAAATTGGGAGGATTATCTCAATCGTGTCAGCAAAACACTGAGTGCCTCTCTGGTTGAGGTGGAGGTGGCTGGCTTGGATATCGGCGATCAGATCGAGGCTGAATGGGTGATACTGTCCGGCCTCAGTTATGATCCCAAGGATGACCTGGTGACGGTGGATCTGCTGAGTAAGGATGATCAGAACGTGGAGCACCTTGTGCATACGCCCACTGAACTGGTAGTGGATGAAGAGGCCGCCGGCCTGACCAGTCTGGTCGTGAGCGACAGCGAGGCGCACCGCACCATTCTCAAGTTGAAGAAACCCTTGGCGCTGCCGCCACCGAAATAGACGCAACATTCCACACAGGCGCGGTCATCACACACGCATAGTCTGCGGGGCGCTTTTTGATGCTTGCCGCGTGAGCGGTCAGGCAGGGTCTACCGGCAGCAGTTCGTTAACCACGTTCCGCACCCCGTTGATGTACCAGGCATCACACTCGGCGAGTAACTTCTGTCTGCCGGTGGGGATACCGCCAGACAGGGTAATGACAGCATCCTTGCAATTTAGGGTCACATCAGCGGCATCCACCAGATGATCCTTCTCCAGAGCGAGTTCCACGCTGTCGAGGATCTCGCCGTCGTTGTCTTCCTCGGCCGGCTCCACGCGTAACTCATTGCGCACATTGGTAGAGCCGGGCACCCACCAGGCAAGCAGTTCCGCCAGACGCCGATGCGAGAGACTGTTGACGCACCCGCTCAATACCACCTCGCGCGGCTCCTCCACGCCAATGATGATTTCACCCACGGCATCCGCCGGATCATGGACCACGCTTTGCTCACCCTTTCGGTTGACGGTGATGAGCTTGTGATTACAAAGGGCGTTTTCTCCCAGCAGGGCATCGCGCACGTGGAGCATCACTTCATCCATGCCCATGGCTTCGACAGGCCTGAGCTGCAACGTGTCGATGACCTCCCGCACCCCAGGGACCGCCTGGGTCGCAAGCACGGCACGCCGCTTGGCAGCGATGTGTTCCACCTCGCCAGAGAGGAGCACCGCATCCCCCTCGACTACAACCTTGATAGGGAAACTGTGCAAATTAACAGCGGATTCCACCTCCAGTGCAGCCTGTACAGCTTTCTGCAGTTCCTGTAGTTTGCTCGACGCGATATTGTTCATGATGGTGATCCTCGTTTGTTCTATGATCCTCTTTATATGCAGATCATGGGGTTGCGAAATAATTTTTAAACCGCCCGATGTGGTGAAAAGCGCCATTTTCACTCCCGGGTGCGGGGCACGATCAGGGTTGCAGATCTTTACGCCGGAAGGAAAGCTTGTTGCAGCAACCCGGCTTTACCGGAAAACAGTCGAACCGTTCTCTTTCTGTCCTGCCTGAAAACAGGTATATTAGCTCTGTTTTATACCATGGGTGATATATCTTGAGCCGCAAGAGAGCATTCCTCATTTTTGTTTCCATCATGTTTACTCTGCCTTGCGGCATGGGGCTGGCGGTTGAAACACCGTACACGGCCACCGAACCCGCAAATGCGCTGACGACCGATGGCAGTTACATGCAGGAACCGGTTTTTGGCGGGAAACTGTATTACTACGAAACCGGCCCCAAACAAGGCAAGCCGATCGTGCTGGTACATGGTCTGGATGAACAAGGCATGAGTTACTGGCACGATGTCGTTGTCGAGCTGGCACAAACCTATCGCGTCATTCTGCTCGATTTGCCCGGTTTTGGGCGCTCAGGCCGGGTAACCGCCCTTTATTCACCGGCACAGTATGCAAAACTGCTTGACTGGTTTATTCGCCGACGCACAAATTCCCCCGTTACCCTGATTGGTCATTCAATGGGCGGGGCGATTGCGCTTTATTATGCAGCGACCTATCCAAAGAACCTCAAGCATTTGATTGTTTTCGATGCGGCTGGGATATTACACCGCACAGCTTTTACCAAGCATTTTACCGACATTTACCAGCAGGATGATCCACTGCTGGGTTCACTAACGCGCGATCCCGGATCGCATCTCAATACCTGGATGTCGATTCTCCTTACCAAAACGGAGTCCATGAACAAACCGTTTGAAATCATGCTCGATAATCCGCAATTGAGTAAATACCTGTTGAAAGGCACATCGCCGCTGGTTATTGCCGGTTTTGCACTGGCACAAACGGATTTTTCCAAAATAATCGGCAAAATCAAAACTCCGACAACAATTATCTGGGGACGTGAAGACAAGATTGCACCACCCCGGGTTGCACAGGTACTCAACCGGCGTATCCCGCACAGCCGGCTGATCATGATCGATGATGCAGGACACACGCCAATGGTGACGAATATCGATGTCACCAACCAGATACTCAGCGAGGTTCTGCAAACACCGCAAGGGCAAACATCCGGCCTTTTGTACAAATCCATAAGGTTTAAAAAACGTAAGCGCAACGGGCGGTGCTACAAACAGGATGGAATGCGCTTTAGCGGTTATTACAGCAAACTGCGGATCATTGAATGCAGCGGGGTCAAGCTGACCGACGTGACGACACCTTCGTTACTTATATCCGGTTCGAAAGTGAATATCGTTCGCGGATATTTTACCAACAGGAATACGGCGATTAACGTGCGCTTTTCACAGCTGAAAATGACCAATGCCACGGTATCTGGCAAAGTAGCTATCAAGGCCACAGACAGCAAACTTGATCTGGCAGGGGTGGATATCGATGCCACGCAGGCTGGAGTTGCAACAAAAAATTCAGCCACACTGATCTGCTCCCTCTGCGAATTCAACGTACCGGCCATCCAGGGCACGGTGCATGGCCTCTACAGCCTTGACCGGAATAATCATTTATAGAAGCCCCTTCAAAAAATCTTCCAGGATATTGAGCCTGGAGAGTTTTTACCGGGATATCGTGTCCTGTTGCAAGAGTTCTTCAATGTAGCAGACAAATCGCACCAACCAGCAACCAGCAACCAGCAACCAGCAACCAGCAACCAGGGCAGTTTGCCGGATCCAGCCGATAGCGGAAGTTTTGCTGAAAGACAAATAGAACCGGTCTATATAATAAGGAATGTCAGTGGCCGTTCAGCCTCTTTTCCTCAACACCGGAGCAGCTCTGATCTGCTCCACTGCACGTTTTGACACTAAGCAAACCCCCAGACTTTGAAGGTATTTATGTAACATACGTTACATACAAAATTCACTGGCATTACCTACTATTTGCCACGCTGATAATTATTTTGCCTGTTTATATGTTTTTGTTCCTGCAGTTGCAAAAACATATTTAAATAATTGCGCGAAACGATAACTTCACAAAACTGATTATAATGGGGAAAATAATGAATAAAAATATTTATTGCCTGTTTTTATCTGCCACGTTAGCACTTTTTGCAACAACTGCGTCTGCTGGTAAAGCCGTACTCGTAAACCCGAACCCGGAACCGCTTACCATTGAAAACACCATGTCTGATGTCGATGGTTACGTTGGTGGCTTTGTTGACTCGAATGGTAATATCAATGGCGACATTACAAATCCCGACAATCAAACCATTCTGTATCCGATTGCCGGACTGGTGTATGCCACGATTACCAATGGTGTCTCGGGCGAAACCATCGGCGCCATACGCCAAAGAGGGACGGTTTCCGCTACTGCCGAGTTTTCCATCAGCTTTCTGGGTTTAATCGGCGACTGGAGTGTGTTGCCCGCAACCATGCCATGGACCATGCAGGATGACTTCCGTCTGAACATCGGCGGGTCTGTTTTCCGGCTTGAAGAGGAATTGACCGGCCGTGCCTTTCCCCATCTGGGTCCGGTGGAAGATCCTGCGGTAACGGGTACCCTGGCGTTACGCATGGCAGGCTGTGCCGGCCTTCGCGAAATCAGTGGTACCGGTGATTACGCAGGGAAAGTTGGCACACTTTGTCTGAATGGCACTTTTACGTTTGATGAAGCCTTCAACGGTAAAGGCGCCTCGAATTGTACCATTGCACTTCATGATCCATTGCAATAAATAATTACCCTGCCACGACTTTGTATGGCCGGACAGACAGTGTATGCCTGTAGCAAGAGCAGCAATCACTGATTTGTTTACGCCATACAAGGTTGTGGCAATATCCGTCCGATAAAGGGCGATAGCCATTAGCCCACCCTTTGCTTCCTCTGCAATCGAATAAACCTTCTCATGCACTCTGATCAGCCTTTGCGGAGGCTTTGATTGTCCCCGCTCGCACAACAACTGTGCGCTCCTTATCGAATCATCGCCTTGTTCAGTTAAAACGGTTGTGTTTTCAATAACTTACGAAATGGCACACGCCTTGCTTACAGTAAGGGAAAGTTTTTACATTTTCTTTGGGAGACACTTCATGCTGGAAGATCACAGTAAAATCAACCTGCTCTCTTTCCGGGGCAAGATCAGGATCCTGCACCTGACCTGGTTTGCCTTTTTCCTGAGCTTCTTTATCTGGTTCAACATGGCCCCCTTGCTGGGGTTCATGCGTGAAGCACTGAATCTCACCCCGCAACAGGTGAAAACCCTGCTCATCCTGAACGTGGCGTTGACCATCCCGGCCCGCATTATTATCGGTATGCTGGTGGATCATTTCGGTCCGCGCCGTATGTACTCCCTGTTACTTGCCAGCAGTGCTTTCCTCTGCTTTGGTTTTGCCTTCGCAGATGAATACGAAACGCTGGCGATAATGCGGTTCCTGCTTGGTTTTGTCGGTGCCGGGTTTGTCATTGGCATCCGCATGGTGAGCGAGTGGTTCCCGGCCAAGCAGGTAGGTGTGGCGGAAGGCATCTACGGCGGCTGGGGTAACTTTGGGTCTGCCGGCGCCGCAATGCTGCTGCCAACAGTGGCGCTCTGGTATGGTGGCGATGACGGATGGCGTTATGCCCTGGCAACCACCGGTGTCCTGGCTCTGGTATATGCAGTGATTTATTTCTTCTCGGTTTCAGACACACCGAAAGGTTCGACCTACTTCAAGCCGAAAAAATCCGGTGCCATGGAAGTAACCAGCAAAGGGGATTTTTTCCTCTACCTCATCATGAACATCCCGATGTATGCCGCACTTGCAGTGCTTACCTGGAAGCTTGGACCTGCCAACCTGAAAATGTTAAGCAGCGGATTCACCCTGATAATTTATGCCACCCTCGCAGGTGTGTTTGTTTTCCAGACAATCCGTATTTATCAAATCAACAGCCATGTCTTCAAACGACAGGTAGCGGAAATCGACCGTTACAAGTTCAAACAGGTTGCCATCCTGGATCTCGCCTACCTGGTCACTTTTGGTTCCGAGCTGGCCGTGGTTTCCATGCTGCCGCTGTTTTTCCAGGACACCTTTGAGCTGACACCGAGACTGGCTGCCTTGCTTGCTTCCGGTTACGCTTTCATGAACCTGGTGGCACGGCCCGGTGGCGGACTGCTAAGTGACAAGTTTGGCCGCAAAAAAACCCTGCTGATCCTCATCGCCGGGCTGTCTGCTGGCTATCTGATCCTCGGCAACATCACTTCCGCCTGGCCAATCTGGCTGGCAGTGATCGCCACCATGGCTTGCTCCTTCTTCGTGCAGGCGGGTGAAGGCGCCGTGTTTTCAATGGTACCGCTGGTCAAACGCCGCCTTACAGGCCAGGTTGCCGGCATGGCGGGCGCTTACGGGAACGTTGGTGCTGTCACCTTCCTGACGGTGCTCTCCTTCGTCTCACCACAGATCTTCTTCACGGTCATCGCCGCGGCGGCGTTGATCACCCTGATCGCTGTTGCCCTGTTCCTGGAAGAACCTCAGGGACACATGGCGGAGGTTCTGCCGGATGGTACCGTACAAATGATCGAGGTCGGGTAAGCAAAGCAGCCTCGTTAACACACGGCAAGGCAGTACCGCCATAGCGGTACTGCCTTCTTTAATTTCGTTCGGCGCTAAACGCACAAATTTTGTCACCGGCAACAACAGGTATGGTAGCATGCCAGAATCACTCACCGGTGCAGGACAATGCAATCTGTTAACGCTATATTAACGATATCCGGCCCTCTTTCGGAGTGAGAGGAAGATAACCGGCAGCAGTGGTTACCAAGGTTAAATACTAATTACCAGTAAAGAAACGCTGATCGCATCCCTGCGGTGATAATGAATAGCATGACTGCATCTCTTTCCATCACGACCGCTCATTACAGCGTCGCCGGTGTCAAGCCGCAGAACGAGGACGCCTGTGGTGTCTCCGTACCGGAAGAGCCCCTGCTGACCACCAAGGGAATTGCCGCGGTGATCGCCGACGGCATGAGTGGCAGCGATGCCGGCAAGCAGGCAAGTAATGCCTGTGTACAGGGTTTTCTCAGCGACTATTTCAGCACCCCTGAATCCTGGACGGTGAGGACTTCCGGGCAGAAGATCCTCACCGCACTCAATCACTGGCTGCATGGCCATGGCCAAAGGGAATACGGCAGCCACAGGGGCATGGTCACTACACTGAGTGCAGTGGTGTTCAAATCCAACACTGCCTATCTGTTCCATGTAGGGGACACCCGCATCTACCGTCTGCGTGATGGGGAACTGACTCAACTCACCCATGACCACCGCATCGAGGTGAGCAAGGAGAAGACCTATCTCTCACGCGCAATGGGCATTGATATTCATCTGGATATCGATTACCGCACGCTCAGCCTGGAAACAGGGGATACTTTTATCCTCCTGACGGATGGCGTGTATGAATTTCTCACTGACAGCCGTATTCACCGGACGCTGCTGGACCACCCTGATGATCTGGATACTGCCTGCAAAAGCCTGGTACAACAGGCAACGGAAAACAACAGCAACGACAACCTGACGGCACTGCTTATCCGCATTGACAAACTGCCACAGGAAAATGAGGACGAATTTTATCAAAAACTGACCGAGTTACCCTTCCCGCCGCCGCTGGAGCCGGGCATGATCCTGGACGGCTACAAAATCCTGCGCCACCTCTTCTCCAATAAACGCACCGAAGTCTATCTCGTGCAGGATACGGAAACAGAGCAGAAACTGGTGTTAAAGGCACCATCGGTCAATTACGAAGATGATCCCGATTACATCCACCAGTTTCTCCACGAGGAGTGGGCCGGGCGAAGGATCAATAATCCGCATGTAATGAAAGTGCTGGAGATCAACCGCAAACGCACTGCCCTCTACTACATTGCCGAGCACATTGAAGGCCAGACCCTGCGCCAATGGATGAATGATCATCCGCACCCCCTGCTTAGCCAGGTGCGCAAATTCATCGAGCAGATTGCCATGGGCTTGCGTGCGTTCCACCGCATGGAAATGATCCATCAGGATTTAAAACCGGAAAATATCCTGGTGGATGACCATGGCACATTGAAGATCATTGACTTCGGTTCCACCAAAATCGCCGGAATCGCTGAAATCTATGTCCCGCTGGAGACAAACAACCTGCTCGGCACCATTAACTATACCGCACCGGAATATCATCTCGGTGCCCCGGGGAGTAACCGTGCGGATATATTTTCACTGGGTGTGATTGCCTATGAACTGCTGACAGGACGATTGCCGTACGGCAAGGAAATGACAGCAAAGAATATCAAACGCATGCATTATCACCCGATCAAACATTACAATCCGGAAATCCCCTTATGGGTGGACAAGGCGATCGAAAAAGCGGTCAGTATCAATCCGGAAAAACGTTTTGGTAAACTGTCTGAATTTGTCTATGCCCTTAACCATCCTGATTCATCCTTGGTCAGCAAGGAATATGTCCCGCTCATCAAACGCGATCCGGTGCGTGTCTGGCAAGGGATCAGTCTTATCCTGCTGATCATTAATTTTGTGTTGATGTATTTCCTCTCCAGATAACCTGGCGGTAACGGTGCTTGCTTCAACCCGGGATAGCCAAGTGGAAGGCATTCCATGTTATGTTGGGCACGCTGCGCTTTGCCCAACCTACAGAATAATTTTTATAAAAATACAACACAACTGCCGGAGAGGGCACCGCCTTAACGCTCGAAAAATCCGTAGGTTGGGCAAAGGAGCAAGCGCGACGTGCCCAACAGGAAGAATCCAAGGGACCCCCAGCTAACGTCCGGAAAAACCGTAGGTTGGGCAAAGGAGCACGCGCGACGTGCCCAACAGGAAAAAAACCAAGGTGCCCGCTGCTGCCGAAGAGGGCACCGCCTTAACGCTCGAAAAATCCGTAGGTTGGGCAAAGGAGCAAGCGCGACGTGCCCAACAGGAAGAAATCAAGGGGCCCGCAGCATGTTGGGCACGCTCCGCTTTGCCCAACCTACGGGATGATTGTTAAAAACGCAGCTGCCGTCGAGCATCGCCTTAACGTCCGGAAAATCCGTAGGTTGGGCAAAGGAGCAAGCGCGACGTGCCCAACAGGAAGAAACCAAGGTGCCCCCAGCATGTTGGGCACGCTCCGCTTTGCCCAACCTACGGGATGATCATTAAAAACGCAGCTGCCGTCGGGCATCGCTCTAACGTCCGGAAAAACCGTAGGCTGGGCAAAGGAGCAAGCGCGACGTGCCCAACAGGAAAAAACCAAGGGACCCGCAGCATGTTGGGCACGCTCCGCTTTGCCCAACCTACGGGATGATCATTAAAAACGCAGCTGCCGTCGAGCACCGCCCTAACGTCCGGAAAATCCGTAGGTTGGGCAAAGGAGCATGCGCGACGTGCCCAACGGGGCTCTACGACAGAAACCGTTTCAGATCCTCCTGCCTGTCAAGATCCCAGAGTGTTGGCAGTTCAGTCCAGCTCATCGCTGTTTGCTGCAAGGCAGCACGTGTTTGTTGCAGCACCCGGTTTGAGCCCCAGCTTATTCCTTTGTATATCGATGCCTGTGGCTGCCGCATGCCGATAAGTACATAACCACCGTCCTCCGCCGGCCCGAGAACGACATCCGTATCACGCAGCTTGATGATTGCCGTTTCAAGATAGACGGCATCCATCGGCGGACAATCCGTACCGATGAGAATAACCGATTTGCTGTCCTTGAGTGATTCCGCCATGGCACGGTGCATACGCTCACCAAGATCCCCGCCATGCTGGACGGACAGATCGCTTCCCTGCCGATGCAGATCAATAAACAGCGGATGATTTTTTTCCGGCTGGCAGCAGAGTTCGACCGGCGCCAACTGGCTCGCCAGTGCCATCTGCACTGTTCGCATGACAAGCCGGGCATGAAGCCGGGCTGCACCCTGCTCCCCCAATGCCGGTGCCAGGCGGGTCTTGACCTTGCCCGGCAACGGTGTCCTGGCAAAAATCAGGATACGTGACTCCGGGTAACGGTAGCTCATGGCTTGTTGTGCAGAGGATAATAAATGGCAACCAGCCGTTGCGGTGAGATGCCGAAGAAATAAGCCAGACGCAGCGACCACATCAACAACACCGTGCGTATAATACCCTTTTCCTCCCAGCGGCGGCTGGAGGTGCGCAGCGGAGTATGCAGGCAATGCGGGCGGGAAACATTTTTCAGGCGCCGGCTGAGTTCAATGTCTTCCATTAACGGTATATCAGAAAAACCGCCAATCTGTTCGAATAGCCGCCTGCTGACAAATATCGCCTGATCCCCGGTTGCGATACCAGTGATGCACGATCGCCAGTTCATCATGCGTTCAATTACGCGAAAAAGCCAGTGCTTTCCTGTGAGGCGGACATCAAACCTGCCCCAGCAGCCCTTGTCATTTTCCATGGCCTGGATGATCAAGCGATCTGCTTCAGGCGGAAGGTGTGAATCGGCATGCAGGAACAACAGAATTTCACCCCGCGCCACCCTGGCACCCGCATTCATCTGGCGGGCTCGTCCTCTCGCTGACAGTAATACTCTGTCTGCCAGGCCTTTCGCGTTTTCCGGAGTGCCGTCACTGCTGCCACCATCGACAATGATGAGTTCATGCCCCTTCTGCCGCAATGGCTGAAGCGCGCCGAGCAAACGTGTTGTTTGCCCGGCTTCATTCAAAACGGGAATGATGATGGACAAACCTGAAGCGTTATCAGCAACAACAGCCACTGTCCTTGTCTCCACTGCTATGGGATGCGCCCTTGCTTTCACCGGGAGGACGGCGGGTACCGGCAGGAGCACAAAACGTTAGCGGCTCCCGCATACTGGCGGGCGGAATACCGATAAAGTCTTCACCATAAGTGCCGCCGGTCAGTAATTCGTAACTGCGTTGGCAAACGGCAATGCGCACGCCACATGGATAGATATGCCCTTCATCATCTCGTACTTCTGCATGTGGTCCACGGTAGATAACAGCATGACCATAATCGAGACAGGGTTCACCGGTTCCCTTTACCGCGGTCAGGGTCACTGAACGAAACTCGATGTTCTCCACCACCCGCCACGGCCGGGCATCCCATTTATCATAGGCCACGGCAAGGAAGCCGGTGTTACGAAAGGCGCGGATGAATTCCTCTTCCTGAAAAGCACCGGAGATGCAACCGCTCCAGAGTTCACTATCCTGTTTCAGGTGTGGTGGCACTGCTTCGTCACTGACGATATCGGAAATCGCCACGCGGCCGCCGGGTTTCAGCACGCGGTAAATCTCCTTCAGCAACTGCTGCTTTTGCTGATCGTCAACCAGGTTGAGCACACAGTTGGAAATCACCAGGTCCACCGAGTTATCCGCGATGAGCGGTCGTTCCTTTCGCTGTTGCTGCTGCCAATGATGCAGGCGATCCAGATCATTGATATCGTTTACCGGATTTTGTTGCAGGTATTCTTCCATTGCATGCAGATCCAGCGCCAGATCCTGAATATGACCCTTGTAAAACTCCACCCGCTCACCACCGATCTTTTCTGCCATTTCCTTTTGGTACTTGCGTGCCAGTGCCAGCATGTCATCGTTCATATCTATGCCGATGACCTTGCCGTGCTCGCCCACCAGTTGTGCCGCCATGTAACAAATCTTGCCACCACCTGAACCCAGGTCCAGCACAATATCACCCTCGCGCACGTAGCGCGAGGGATCGCCGCAACCGTAGTCTTTGTCGATGATTTCCTGCGGCAGAATGGTCAGCAATTCACTATCGTACTCCACCGGACAGCACAGTTCCGCCTGTCTCTCCTGCGCACCTTCTGAATAGCGTTGTAACACATCGGTTTTTACATTCATTTCGATGACTCCGTTTATTTCAAAGCGCCGCCACAACTGCTGCCCTGGCCCGCAGTACAGCCGTAACAATGATCGGCGATAACAATGGGATTACCCGGCAACTCACCGGGCTGTAAATCGCGAATATGGGTTTTAGGCCTGTGCCTGAGTTTTAACGGCAACTCCAGCATCTGGTTAAAATCACAATCGTACAGATACCCCTGCCAATCCACACTCAGCAAGGTGCGGCACATCACTGTTTCCAGGTTGGTGTCCTGATGTGCATCTTTTAACAGCCGCATATACTCTGCAAACTGCTTTCTGGAAATCAGGGTGCTGCCGAAACGTTTGATCGGCATGTTGGCGATCGTAAACAAATTATTGAAGCTTATACCGAAGTGACGATGTAATTCCCGTTTGTAATCAGCTTCCAGGCTGCATTGCGATGGCGGCAAATAGGGACCTGTGGGATTATAAACAAGATTCAGTTGCAAACCGCTATCAGCCTGACCATAGCCAACCGCATTCAGTTTTTTGATCCCTTCGATGCTGCCTTCATAAACACCTTTGCCGCGCTGGCCATCCACATTTTCCCTTAAATAACATGGCAATGAGGCCACCACCTCCACTTCGTGGCCAGCGAGGAACTCCGCCAGCTCCTCCTGTCCGCTTTCATTGAGAACCGTGAGATTGCAACGATCCATGACATGCACATTCCGTTGCCGTGCCTGCTTCACCAGGTAACGAAAATGCGGGTTCAATTCCGGCGCGCCACCGGTCAAATCCAGCGTCTGGATATGGGCACGCTGTAAAAACCCAAGCACTTCATCAACCGTTTGCCTCGACATTTCCTCCTTGCGTGTCGGCCCGGCGTTGACGTGGCAATGCAAACATTGCTGGTTACACTTATAACCCAGATTGACCTGCAGGGTTTGCAAAGACTTGCGCTGGATGGCCGGAAAATCGGTATCTTTCAACAAAGGCAAGGTGGCATGCATTACTCTGTTTACTCCTCTTCATTTTTCACTCTACTGATCATATAAAGATTGTATAAGCAGGGGAACCCCGATTGATTCGTACTTGCGGAAAGACCATCTCGGGGTTTCTTGGAAATCAATGTGCATCGCTAACGTCAATCCTGCTTCTTTCTCCTTTTCGCCAGGTAGACAGCCAAAAACCCGCCCCATGGCAATTTTCCCGGCAGGCTGTTTTCAAGCGTTCGTGCCAGTTTGCCGCCACTTGGGAAAAAGATCGCCGTTTTATGCTTAAGCATAACGGCAGGGGGTGACAACGCTTTTTGCCAACTAGCCACATTTTTCCAGGTATCCCAGCGTGCTCCCCGGTAACCGCCACGCTCACGCTTTTGCCAATACAACAGGCTGTGGCGGTTGAGTAACCCCAGCAACACCCCGTGGCGCGCCACCCGCCAGCACTCCGCCAGCGCCTGTTGCGGATTGTCAACAAAACACAGGCTGGTGATCGCGGCGACATAGTCGAAACTTTCCGACGACAGCGGCAACGCCAAAGCGTTGCCTCTTATATAAGGTATGTTGGCACTCTGCGCCTGCGCAAAGGCGAGCATTCTCTCGTCCGCTTCCACACCGGTAACGACCAGCCCGGCATCGGCAAAACGACGGCTGAAGTACCCGCTGCCACTGCCAACATCCAGCAGGCTCATGCCGGTCTGCGGCCGCAACAGTTGCATCAATAAGGCAAACTCACGCTCACCTATCCAGGCACCACGTGATGTGTGATACCATGCTTCATACGTTACCGGATCAAGATTCATCATAAACGGTTAAATAAAATACACGCTAAATGCCGACAAAGCGGCTACAACCGGAAGCGTAACCAGACAGGCAAACTTGTTGTCGACAACAAAAATATTCATCTGCCGGATAAAACACCATCCCGGTAATATCAATAATCCCAGAACAATGATAATGAGAATTTTGCGTTTCATCGCCCGGCTCTGTTACCGGCCTGTTTGCCTTACCACTTCATCTGCTGTTTTGTCTGTAATCACCCGGAGACGTTTTAATTCACCAATACCCCCCTTGATACGCAACAAATCACCATCGAGGGCAGGATGGCCGTGCCACCATTGATAATCGGGCGATTGGTGGCCGACGCCAAGCAATACATTTTTCAGGTGATGTGAACGCATTTTGTTGAATCGTTGTTCAGTGGCAGTCAGTTCCTCCGGGCTGAATTCGGTACGCGCCTGCTGCAACAGCCCGGCGGCTTCGCGCACTTTCATGCGTCCGATGTTCAGCATTGCCTCGCCATTTTCGAATAACCTTGTTACATAGCGTGGCGCGTGGCAATCCTGGCAGACCGCGCGCATAACCTCCGCTACATCTTCCTGTTTTGTTGTATGCATAATGTCTTGCCGCACGCCTGCACTGACGTTGTGGTTACCCTGGTGCAGATGACAATAGGCGCAGCCGGGTGCACGGTAATTGGCCTGTTCAAGCGGCTGTGACCAGTCCCACTCCTTTTGTTCCAGACGCAGAATGATGCCGTGCTTGGAGGTTGCATAACTGTGCACTACCGGATCTTTTTCTCCGCCATGACAATCGATACAGACCGAATTACGCCGGGCTTTTTTTGTTGCACCCTGATGCGTATTACCATGACAGGTAACACAATTGGCAACAGCCGGCTTGCTCTTCCCATGCGCACTCTGTTGCCAGGCGTCAATCAAATCAGGGGATGTTTTCCTGTGACAACGGATACAATCACCATTGCTGAATTCTCCTGCGGGCGGCTGGTCATCACCGGCCGCCCATGCGGTTCCGCCGGCGCCTGTAAAAAACACAAGGAGCATAAACACCGCATTAACCCCTGCGCGCTGCAAGATAGACATTGCCCGGGCGGCGCTTAGGTTTTTCCCCCGGCTCAGGCCGTCGGAAGCCACACATGGATCGTAGCCATCCAGCATCAGTTGTGCTCCCTGTTGTATTCGGTGTATTCACCTTTCAACCACAATTCCTGCGGCGCGGCACGCCGCCCGATTGCCTTTTCCTCCTCACCAAGGGTACGCAACACATTGGCCGCACGCCGGATAGCGGTAAGCTTCCGTTCCATTGCGGCATGACCTTTGGCAACAAAGGCAGGGTCAGCATGTGCTGCACCCTTGTAGGCACCCAGATTATCAAAGTACCACATTTCGAAGTAATCGCGTTCGATGGGGGAGACGTTGAAAAAGGCCGAGGCCTGACCCTCGAAAAAGCCGATTCGCTCATAAGGCAGGTAGCGCCCCATCCAGTCATTGGGATAGGGTGGACGTTCTTCGGCAGCCGGATAAAGCATACCGTCAGCGCGCAGATCCTTGAGCACTCTTTCAGCGGCATATAGCTTCTGCCAGGCCTGTTTACGTTCCTTGTCCAGTTCGGCCAGCCTTTGCCGCGACCAGTCCGCTTCATGACAGTCGCTGCATACCTTTACCCACTGATCACGCTTGACTTCATTATTGGAGGTCAACGGATTGACTTGCCTGATACCGAATTTCCAGATCGATTTGTCCGCCACCTGATGCTTGCCGTTTCTCATGTGACAGTAGGCGCAGGTGGGGGCCTTGTAATTGCCTTTTTGCAACGGCTTCGACCAGTCCCAGTCCTGCCCTTCTTTCAGATAAAGCTGCCCGTGTTTCGAGGCAAAATAGGTTTCATCATCGGGATGGGGCGGCCCGCTGTGACAGGTGATGCACCCTTCCGGCCGCCGTGCTTCGGCGGCATTAAAGCGATGGCGTGTATGGCAGGAATCACACTTGGTTGCCACCGAATGACATTGCAAACAGGCCGTCACTTCCGCCTTGGGCTTGTCGACAAAATGTTTGGCATCCAGCGCCCGTTCCATCGCCAGGGCATGGCTGGGAAAACCGTAACGTTTCTCATCCTGAAACTGCCCGTGCTGGGTTGCATGACAGCCACCGCAAACATCCGGTGTGGGCAGATGCAAATTCTGATGATCGTTGCCATGACAGTCGCTGCAATAAACTTTTTTACCTGCCTGTGAATGGCGGCTGGCACGCCAGTCCTTGACAATCCCGGGGGTGACACCTTCATGACAGGCGACACATTCCTTGCCTTTGAAGGTGCCTTTCATGGTCTGCACCGAATCATAAAAATCATCCGGATCCCAGTATGCAAACACCGCCTGCGGCAGCCATTGCCTCGAATAGAGTCCTGCACCACTGCCGCTCTTGCTCCAGTTTACATAGACGAATCCGGCCGGTATCGCCAGCAAGGCGATAACGATGGGAACCCAGACATAACGAACCGGCTTGTGTTTCATTATTTGCTCCGCTCCCGCCACCAGCGCACTACACCCAAAAACAGCAGCAACAGGACACCGACCCACAGCAACCACAACAAATCACCATTGGTACCTGCACGGGTTGCGGCAATGACCTGCTCGGCGTCCTGCGACAACATCATATGATCACGGGTGTGATGCGCCCAGGCAGCCGGCTGAAACAACAAGCCGAAGAGCACGATGATTTTTTTCATCCCGTCTCTCCTCCCGTCCGTGCAGCAACGGCGATTGCGGCCGATGGTTTGGCTGAGGGTTCGATCAGTGATCCGAGCTTTTGCCATACCTGCTTTGCCGGGCGGAAACTGTCGAGGATACCTTGCGCCGCCAAGCGACCGGCGGCAATCGCAGTGACCACCAGATCGGGACCGTGGGTATTGTCACCACCGGCATAGATTTTCGGGTGCGAAGTCCTGCCATGCTCATCCACCTGGATGACACCCCGTTCATCGGTTGCCACACCCAAACGCATCAGCCACTCCGGCGTCCTGGCAAGCTGACCGATTGCACAGATGAGCACATCGCATTCAAGCGTTTCACGATCAAATCGCACACCACTTACCCGGCTCTCACCGAGAATGGCTTCCGGGGTGTGTTGAAACAAAAACCGCACACCCTCATCCAGGGCAGCCTGTTTTTCCTTTGGTGAGGCACGCATGCTCTCCTCGCTACCACGGCAAACCACCGTCACTTCCTTTGCCATCTGGCGCACGGCGGCACGGGCACAATCCATGGCACTGTCACCACCGCCCAGCACGAGCACCTTTTTGCCTGACAATTCCACACCACCAGCATCCCGGTTAACCCGGGCAAGATAATCAATGGCCGTCATCACCCCGGGCAGATCCTGCCCCGGCAATGACAACTTGCGGGATGTTTGTGCACCCGTGCCAAGGAAAACCGCATCCTGTTCGTTTATCAGTACCCGTAACAGTGTCTCATCCACTTCCATCCCCAGACGGAACTGCACCCCTGCTTCTTCCAGCAACCGTTGTCGCCGGTGAAGCAGGTCTTTCGCCAGCTTGAATGGTGGCACGCCGCTGGCAAGCAAACCACCCACCAATTGCTGTTTGTCAAATACGCTTACCTTGCAACCCGCCTTGTTTAATTGATCCGCACAGGCCAGCCCGGCAGGGCCCGCACCAATCACAGCAATGCGCTTGCCATTACCCGGCTTCGCAGGCGCTGGCCGCCAACCACGCTTGAGCGCTTCGTCAGCAAGAAAACGCTCTGCGGCGCCAATGGTGACCGCACCACCCGTTTCATTGGCCTTGGTACATGCACCCTCACACAAGCGGTGCTGCGGGCACAGGCGGCCACACACTTCCGGCAGGTTGCTGGTGGTATGGGCAATCTCTGCGGCTTTTTCGATCTCACCCGCTGCCACTGCCTCCAGCCATTCCGGAATACGGTTGGATAGTGGGCAGGCATTGATGCAACCCGGTACGCCACAGTCGAGGCAACGTGTCGCCTGGGCCTGAATTTGTTCGAGCGTTATCGGTGCCGTGATCTCATTCCAATCATTTAAACGCTCCCCGGCAGGACGAAGTTCCAGCTCCTGACGCGGTGCTGATGGTTGCACTTTTTTCTTCAGCAAATGACTGGCGTTCTGCACCAGTTTGGGACGAAACAGATTACGCACATCACGAATTTCCAACGCATCGGTAGGACAGGAGACCACACAACGGGCGCAGCCCATACAATCTTCCAGTGCCGTCACCCGGCCGCTCTGTTTACCTTGTTGCCATACCGGGATACCCATATCACAGACCTGCTCACATCGCCGGCAGTCATTGCATTTGTCCTGTTGCATATTGATGCCGTAAAAACCGGCATGATTGAGCAGACCGAAGGTCGCGCCATAGGGGCAGAGGTAGCGGCAATAAAAACGGTTACCCACCAGAGGGGCAACAAAAAAGGTGCCGAAATAGGTCAGGCCGACGATCAGATAAAATCCGCCGACAAAGCTTACCGTCCAGGAGTTGGGCGGGAACTGGGTTACCACCATCACCCCGGCGTAGTAAACGAAAAAAAACCATTTGGAATGGCGCAGACGCCAGCTCCATTTTGAACGTACGGTGCGGTCGCGGAAGGCAAAGCCCACGGTTTCACGAACGCCGACACAGGGGCAATTAAAACCACAAATTATTCTGCGGCCGAAGAGAAACACCAGCGCCAGAATGAGAAAGAAGCTTACCGTACCCGGTACATGCAGGGCCGGAAACACCGGCTGCCCCCAGAGAAAACCGATATAAGGTTCATACACAGGATAAAGCCAGGGGATCAACCACCAGAACACCGTCACCATCGCAACCAGAATAATCAGCCGTTTGCGGGTGTAGGCATTTTTCTCGGCACCAATGCGCCAAAGACCGAATACAAAGATGATCGCATACTCGGTATAACGATTGAGCCAGATGGGGTTGTCGAACCAGAACAGCCAGGTCTCGTTAAGCCAGCCAAAAAAAGCCAGGGTAAAAGCAGCCATGCTCAACAGCTGCACCCAAAGAGGATAGCGTGCCGGCATCAGATCCTGCCGGCTGCCGGGGATGCTGCGTGGCATATGGTAAATCGGTTGTTCAGTCACGCTGGAACTCATAAACATACCTCAAAACATTTACACTGTGGCACTCCACCCGCCAGATGCGAATTCCGACTGCATGTACCTGATACGCTAAATAACCGTGCAGGTAACCTGCAACATTAAATTACGGGAATAACCAACATCGAAGTGAATACTTTTTCCCGCACGATTATTCAGAATGTCATCACGTGGTCACTATTTTTCACCAGTTGTGCCAACACCTTCATCGAGCCCCTCTCAATCCCGGGGAGCAACGCGGCTTCATCAATGGCGCAATCATCCAGAGCCATGCCACAAGCATGGACTTCCAGCCCGCATTCCATCAACTCGGTGAGGAGCGATTCAAGATCGGCCGCACCTTCCGGCACCTTGTGATCACGCCGTCCCACTTCCACGCCATCATCGAGCAGATGCACCCGCACCTGCATGTCTTCCGCCAGTGCCGCACCGGCAAACCGCAACGCATGCCAGGCCTTGTTGTCTTCCTTATAGGGCGCATTCTGAATCACAATCGTAACGCTGCTCATCGTATCTGCCTCTTTGTTATTACCTTCTCAACCAAAGTGGAAGCTATACGCTTCTGCAAGAATGCCACTCCCATACTTTGTATCCTTACGCCAGCGGATAACCTTTTTCATTCCAACCGGTCATACCCGCTTTGGTAACATGCACATCAGCAAAACCATTGCGCGCCAGGATCTGCGCGGCCTTGGCGGAACGCTTGTCGGTGCGGCAAACAATGGCAATGGTCTTTTCAGTATAATCTGCCAGCTCATCGAGGCGTGCGGGCAAGTCCTCCAGCGGGATATTGAGCGCACCATGAATATGACCCTGCTCTCCCACAAAATCCCCGGCAGTGCGCACATCGAGCACCAGCACCTCCTCACCCTTGTCCAGCTTTTCTTTCAGCGTCTCGATGCTCAACATCGGCTTGCTGCGCAGCTTTCCCATCCAGCGTGGAATAAACGCCACCACCGCGAGCAATGCCAATGCCAGCAGACTTTTCTGGATAACACCTTCCTCGCCGGCCATGGCCTCACGCCCCACATATCCCAGATAGGTGTAGGCAACCGCGCCGGGCAACATACAAAGGTAAGATGCGATCACATAGTGGGAGAACCTGATACGAGTCAGCCCAAGTGCATAATTCAACAAATTGAAAGGAAACAGCGGCACCAGACGCACAAAGGCAACGAAACGCCAGCCTTCACCTTCGACGCCTTGCTTGAGTTGCTTCATGCGGCCGCCGGTCTTTTGTTCAACCCAGTCCGATGCCAGATAACGGGCAATAACAAACGATATGGCCGCGCCCAATGTGGCACCCGTGAGATTATAGAAGGTACCCAACACCGGCCCAAACAAAGCACCACCGGCAAGCGTCAAAACCGAACCGGGAAAAAACAATACCGTGCCAACAATATAGATCAGCATAAACACGATGGGGCCTGCCGCACCGGCGTCCTTGACCCAGCTTTCCAGCGCAGCCGCATCAAGCTGATCGCGATACATCACCATCAGAACGATCCCGCCAAGCAACACCGCCAATAAAACAAAGCGCATCAATTTATTCTGCATTCGCCAACTCCAAATCCAGGCGCAATAAAATCAGGTCGGAAAGAGTAACTGCATACCCTGCCACAACCATTCGATCCACCACCCCGGCGTACAAAAAAAATCCTCCCTCAGAGAGGGAGGCCAAGGGACGTGGGGGGAGGTTGTTATTCATTACAATTCATTTCACATCCGTAGCGGCATGCCATTCACACCAATGCCATCAAACGATCCACTCGATTTAATCACCCGCCCTTAGTCTCTTCCGTATCACTCCAGTTACGTCTGTTGATGGCGGCGGCCGCGACACGGGGGTGCAAAGCACCCAGTCGCGGGAGCGGACGCCAATGCCATCAAACGATCCACTCGTTTAATCACTCGCCTGCCTTTTGTTGCGTATCACTCCAGTTACGTCTATTGATGGCAGCGGCCGCGACACGGGGGTGCGAAGCACCCAGTCGCGGGAGCGGACGCCAATGCCATCAAACGATGCACCCGTTTAATCACTCGCCTGCCTTTCGTTGCGTATCACTCCATTCACGTCTATTGATGGCATACCCCGTAATTTTTCCCACAAAGGGCAAGGCCAGCATGCCAGGTAACCATGAAACCAGTTTTGCGTCGCGGTACTTGTGAATACCAATGGTCATACCTTCGTGTCCACCACGTGGCTGATCCCGATAAGTACCGAACATGCGGTCCCACCAGGGCAGACTGAAGCCAAAATTACTGTTGGCTTCATCATCCTCGACCGAGTGATGCACCCGGTGCATGTCAGGCGTTACCACCAACCAGCGCAGAACGCTGTCCAGGCCTTTGGGCAGGCGTACGTTGCCGTGGTTAAACATGGCAGTGGCATTCAGCACCACTTCGAAAATGATCACGGCAACCACCGGCGGCCCCAATACAACAATGGTGGCAAACTTGATCCCCATGGAAAGAATGATTTCGAGGGTATGAAAGCGCGCCCCGGTGGTCACGTCATAATCGGGATCCGCATGATGCACCCGGTGCAACCGCCACAATAGGGGGACCGCATGCACCATCACATGCTGCAGATAGATGATGAAATCCATCACCACCACCGACAACACCACTGCAAGCCAGAAGGGCAATTCAAAATTGTTCAACACGCCCCAACCCCGTTCTGTGGCAAGGACCGCCATACCAACCGCAGCAGCCGGGAACAGCAGGCGCAAGATTGCGCTGTTGAAAAACACCAATCCCAGATTGTTGACCCAGCGTACCGCCTTTGAAACCGTCAACTTGCGCCGCGGTGCCAGCAGTTCCCAGACAGCCATCACGGCAAAAATACCGAGAAAAAACCCGAGCCGGAGCTGTTTTTCGTAGTTCATGACGAATTCATCAATGGTCACCGCGGCCGTTCTCCCATATCATGTTGCCTGTCGTCAAATCAGCTATAATTCGTTAAGTGATGTCTAATATTCAATTAATTACTTGAATACTAGAATAGTGGATCCTGAGAATATGTCAAGCAGCAATTTCAAGCACGACCTTTTCACCCAGTTCGCCCGTGTCGGGAAAGCCCTGAGCAATGCTAACCGGTTGGAATTACTGGAATTTTTAGCCCAGGGGGAACGTAGCGTGGATGAACTGGCCAAGGTGTCCGGACTCACGGTCGCCAATACCTCCCAGCATTTACAACAGCTTCGGCAGGCGGGACTCGTCATGACACGCAAGGAAGGACTGAAAGTCTATTACCGTTTGAGCGGGGATGATGTGATCACTCTGCTGAATGCGCTGCGGGCAGTGGCGGAACGGCATGTTGCCGAGGTTGAACGCCTGGTGAACACGTTTTTGACGGTGAAGGATGATCTGGAACCCGTGCCAGCCGAGGAGTTGTTGCAGCGTGTGCGGGAGGGGCTGGTGACGGTACTGGATGTGCGCCCCCCCGAGGAATACGCCGCCGGCCATGTCCCGGGTGCCATTAACCTGCCGCTGGCGGAACTGGAGTCCCGCCTGCACGAACTGGACCCGGACCAGGAAGTGGTCGCTTACTGCCGCGGACCTCATTGTGTACTGGCCTTTGATGCGGTTGCCAGATTGCGGCAACAGGGGCTCAAGGCCAGACGCCTGGAAGACGGCTATCCGGAGTGGAAAACAGCCGGGCTGCCCGTGGAAACAGAAACCAAAGAGAAAGCACTCAAATGAAATGGATCGATAACCTCTCCTACCCGCTGCTGATCACCGCGGCACTGCTGCTGGGGCTCGCCCCTTTCCGGCCCGAACCCCACCTGGTGGAAAAACTGGGAATGCTCATCGCAGGCGAACTCAGCCGTCCAATCGACATTTTCGATCTGTTTTTGCACGCTGCCCCACTGCTGCTGTTATCGCTCAAACTGCTGCGGCACAAAACCGCCGCGCAGCAGGCAAACTGAAACAGGATCAACCATAAACAAGGCCGGCGATAACGCCGGCCTTGTTTTTTTACCTGTCCGCAGCTTGGCCCGGACTAAAACGGTATGTCATCATCGAAATCCCCTGCCGGTACCGCAGACGGCGCCTGCTGCGGCTCGGCTGCCGCCGAATCCTGACTGAAACTGGTGGCACCGCCGCCACGGGAATCCAGCATCTGCATCTCGTTGGCGACAATCTCTGTCGTATAACGGTCGTTACCGTCCTTGTCCTGCCATTTGCGTGTTTGCAGCTTGCCTTCTATGTAGACCTTGGAACCCTTTTTCAAATACTCGCCGACGATCTCCGCCAGTCGCCGGAAGAACACCACCCGGTGCCATTCGGTCTTTTCCACCTGTTCACCGGTATTCTTGTCTTTCCACGATTCCGAGGTAGCAAGGGTGATATTGGCGATTGCCCCCCCATTGGGTGAATAACGCACTTCCGGATCACGACCAAGATTACCAATCAAAATAACTTTATTTACACCCCTTGCCATATTTCCTCTCCCCTCTGATTTTCACTCAATAGATTAAATCCACGATATTCCAGAACATCACATCGCACCCATCTGGTTGTGCCAAAAATACCGCTCAACTGAAATACAGTAAAAAAACCGTGCTTGTTCAGGTGATTCCAGCCCCCACCTTGACCTGTGACGGGGTAATTCTGTTGCAACCCTGCTATGCGGCGTTCTCGGCAACCGCAAACTCCTTCAGCGCATCATTGTCCAGCTGCCTGTTATCCACCTTCAGATAGGCAATCCCGTCGTCTGCAATCACCGTGGCCTCTTCCACCCCCGGCACGCGGGTTAAATCCGTTGCCAGCTGCTCCGCGCGGCTCTCGGAAACCACGCCCACGTTCAGCAGCTGGCTGCTGAGGTAGCGCGGCTTGCGCATGGTGATCACCAGCACCAGCCAAGCCGCAGACATACCGGCGGTAAACACGAAAACAGCCGTACTCCCCCAATGTTCAACCAGCCACCCGCCAACTGTACCACCAAGAAACACCCCGAAAAACTGGGAGCTGGAATAAACTCCGAGGGCGGTGCCCTTATGGGACGCCGGCGCCAGTTTGGCGATCAATGAGGGTAAAACCGCCTCCAGCAGATTGAACGCCGCAAAAAACAACAATAACATCATCACCAGGCCAACCATAGTACCCGACAGAAACATAAGGCCCACCTGGGTGGCGAACAATACCGCCACTGCACCCACCATAACCTGCTTAAGTTTTTGTTTTTTCTCGGCAATTATGATGAACGGGACGATCAGCAACACGGCCACAAACATCACCGGCAAATAGACCATCCAGTGATGTTCGACCACCAGGCCAAATTGTTCCTGCAGCATGCCCGGCACCACGATAAACATCGCCATCAGCATCGTGTGAAGCCCGAGAATTCCAAAATCCACTCGCAGCAACTGGGTATCCCGGATGGCATGGAGAAACCACGCCGGCTCCACTTCGGTATCGCGGTGAAAGCGTCGAATGACCGGCCTGGGAACGAAAACATGGATGATCAGCATCCCGCCCAGGGCCAGGAGGGAGGTGAGCCAGAAGATCCCCGAGACGCCAAACCAGCCGTGCAGAACCGGTCCCAGGATCATCGCCAGCGCAAACGACAGGCCAATGCTCATCCCGATGAAAGCCATTACTTTTATTCTGTGTTCTTCCCGGGTCAGGTCGGCCGCCAGGGCCAATACCGCACTGCCCACTGCGCCAGCGCCCTGCAGGGCGCGCCCGATGATCACGCCGGTGAGTGAACTCGAGAGAGCCGCCACCACACTCCCCAGGGCAAAAACCAGCAAACCACCGAAAATGACTGGCCTGCGCCCGATACGATCGGATAACATTCCGAGCGGTATTTGAAAAACCGCCTGGGTCAGGCCGTAAATCCCGATGGCCAGCCCGGCCAGGGTGGCGGTATACCCATCCAGCTCCTTGGCATAAAGGGCGAAAACAGGGAGGATCATGAACAACCCAAGCATACGGGACGCAAAAACACCTGATAATGATAAGGCTACCCGGCGCTCAACCCCTGTCATTTTGTCCTGTTGCATATGATTTTGGAAAATTGCTGCCTGTTGAATGAATAAATTCAGTATTTTAACAGTTTCGGATTTAGCAAGAGAAGAAGCGTGCGGAAACTAATCACAATTTTATCACAGTGATTCCGGTCATAGGCCAAAAGTCATATTTACGTTATGCTGGCGAATACTGATAATGACCTATACTGAATAGTGTGTTTCCGAACGATTCGAATAGAAAAAGCGCAACAGACTATCCAGCATGGCTCAGGCCAGGAAAACAAGGACGGTTTGTTTACCCCCCACACCTGGTGGCCGCCACCGGGGGCACACCAAAAACGTGCCAACAACGTGAGAATTTTAGCCTTGGCGGGTTAAGAATTAATGCAGAACCATAATGTATTGTCTGTACACTATGGAATAAACAGATCCGCTATTGTAAAAAAAACAGCTTTTTGTTGCTCACACAAGATAATAATTTCAGACAGAGGGGTCGTATTATGTTAGCAGGACGCTGGATTACCATCGTAGGTTCAAATCCAAAAGAATATGAAGCCATCGCTTCACATTTGGTGAATACCACCGGAGGCCGTTGTCACATCACGGACTGCAGTCCGGGACAATCCCCCACCCTGAAGTTCAATACCAAAACAGGACTGGTGTTGATCGACAGTATGGAGGATCAACCCGGTAAAGCACTGGATATTCTGCTGCAGTGCCGAAAATCGGATAAAAAACAGCTCAACTATGCGTTTTTCAATGCCGATCCCAACAGCCGCCTGGAAAAACTGGTCGCACCGCCCGATATCCGGGGCATTTTCTACAAGGGAACCAGTAACGAGCAGTTTGCCAAGGGCGTGCTGGCGATTTTCAACGGCGAATTGTGGTTCCCCCGCCGGGTGATCGCCCGCTACCTGATCAACCAGGCTCCCGGCAGCGAGAAGTTCATCAAGAAGGAACACGACATTCTCACCAACCGGGAAATGGAGATCCTCAATCTCCTCTCGACGGGAGCAAAAAATACCGATATCGCTGAACAGCTCTGCCTCAGCGTACATACGATCAAAACCCACATTTATCATATTTACAAAAAACTGGACGTCTCCAATCGCACTCAGGCGGTAAACTGGGCGTCCAACAACCTTTGCTGAGTCAGGTAGCGGTCGGCGGCTGCGCTTGAACCGGAGAAATCCCGTTTAAGTGCAGCTTTCTTTTCATCCCTGCCCGGAAAAGCGTATAGTTGGGGGTTTCGTTGTTTAGCTGGTAGCAAACATGGACACCATCCACATACGTGGCGCCCGTACCCACAATCTCAAAAACATCAATCTGGATCTGCCCCGTGATCGCCTGATCGTCATCACCGGCCTGTCGGGGTCGGGCAAGTCCTCACTCGCATTCGACACCATCTACGCAGAAGGACAGCGGCGTTATGTGGAATCATTGTCGGCCTATGCACGGCAATTTCTCTCCGTCATGGAAAAACCCGATGTGGATCATATCGAGGGATTGTCCCCGGCCATTTCCATCGAGCAGAAATCCACTTCCCACAATCCCCGCTCCACTGTCGGCACGATTACCGAAATTTACGATTACCTGCGCCTGCTGTTTGCCCGTGCGGGGGAGCCGCGCTGCCCGGAGCACAACATCACGCTGAACGCCCAGACTGTCAGCCAGATGGTGGATCAGATCCTCGCCCTGCCGGAAGGCAGCAAACTCATGCTGCTGGCCCCCCTGGTCGCCAACCGCAAGGGGGCCCACGAACAGGTATTCGACACGCTGCGGGCCGAAGGTTTTATCCGCGCCAGGGTGGACGGCAAGGTGATTGAACTCGATGATCCGCCCAGCCTGGACAAACGCCGGAAGCACACCATCGAAGCCGTGGTGGATCGCTTTAAGGTCCGGCCGGACATCAAGTCCCGCCTCGCAGACTCACTTGAGACCACCCTCAACCTCTCTGATGGCCTAGCGCTGCTCGCCTGGATGGAGGGTGAGCATCCGGATACCGTGTTCTCCGCCCGTTTCGCCTGTCCTGAATGCGGCTATTCCCTCACCGAGCTGGAACCCCGGCTCTTTTCCTTCAACAACCCGGCTGGCGCCTGTCCTACCTGCGACGGGCTCGGGATTCAGCAGTTTTTCGACCCGGAGCGGGTGGTCACCCAACCGGAATTGAGCCTGAACGGCGGCGCCATCCGCGGCTGGGACCGGCGCAATATTTACTACTATCAGATGCTGACCTCCCTGGCCCGCCACTACCATTTCGACATGGATACCCCCTTTACCGATCTGCCCGAGGAAATCCGGCAGCTTATCCTTTACGGTTCCGGCGAGGAGAAGATCAAATTTACCTATTTCAATGATCGTGGCGGTGAATACCACAAGCTGCAGCCTTTCGAGGGCATTCTGCCGAACATGCAGCGCCGTTACCGCGACACGGAATCCAATGTGGTGCGGGAGGATCTGGCCCGCTACCTCAATCACCAGCCCTGTCCGGAGTGCCATGGCACCCGCCTGAATACCGGTGCCCGCCACGTTTACATCATGGAAAAGTCCCTGCCTGAAATCACCGCCATGCCCATCGACACGGCCCAGGCCTTTTTCAGCCAGCTGCACCTGCCCGGCCGGCGGGGTGAAATCGCCGCCAAGATCGTCAAGGAAATCAGCCAGCGCCTCGACTTCCTGGTGAACGTCGGTCTGGAATACCTGACCCTGGACCGCAGCGCGGAAACGCTTTCCGGCGGAGAGGCCCAGCGCATCCGCCTTGCCAGCCAGATTGGCGCCGGCCTGGTGGGCGTGATGTATATCCTCGATGAACCCTCTATCGGCCTGCATCAGCGGGATAACACGCGGCTGCTGAACACCCTCACCTACCTGCGGGATCTGGGGAATACTGTCATCGTGGTGGAGCACGACGAGGAAGCGATCATGAGCGCCGATCATGTGGTGGATATCGGTCCCGGCGCCGGGGTGCACGGCGGCCAGGTGGTGGCGGAAGGCACGCCGCAGGATATCCTCAACAACGCGGCGTCCCTCACCGGCCAGTATCTCTCCGGCCGCAAAAGCATCGCCATCCCCGCACATCGCACCCCCAATGATCCGGCCCGACAGCTCTCGATCCGCGGCGCCAGCGGCAACAACCTGCAACAGGTTGATGTCGATATTCCGGTGGGGCTGATGACGGTGATCACCGGGGTTTCCGGTTCAGGCAAGTCAACCCTGATCAACGATACGCTTTATCGCCAGGCCGCCCTGGCAATCAACAAGGCGGGCGAGGAACCCGCTTACTGCGACGAAATAAGGGGACTGGAACATTTCGACAAGGTGGTGGACATCGATCAGAGTCCGATCGGCCGCACGCCCCGCTCCAACCCGGCCACGTATACCCAGTTATTCACACCCATTCGCGAACTGTTTGCCACCAACCAGGAAGCCCGTTCGCGCGGCTACAATCCGGGACGGTTCAGCTTCAATGTCAAGGGTGGCCGCTGCGAGGCCTGTCAGGGTGACGGGGTGATCAAGGTCGAAATGCATTTCCTGCCAGATATTTATGTTCCCTGCGATGTGTGCAAAGGCAAACGCTACAATCGCGAAACACTGGAGATAAAATTCAAGGGGAAAAACATATATGAAGTCCTCGCCATGACTGTGGAAGAGGCGCTGGACTTCTTTGACGCCATTCCGGTGGTGAAACGCAAGTTACAAACCCTGATGGATGTCGGCCTGAGTTATATCACCCTGGGACAAAATGCCACCACGCTTTCCGGTGGTGAGGCGCAACGGGTCAAACTCGCGCGCGAACTCTCCAAACGCGATACCGGACGCACGCTTTATATCCTGGACGAACCCACGACCGGGCTGCATTTCCATGACATCGAGCAACTGCTGGCGGTGCTGCACCGCCTGCGCGATCACGGGAATACCATTGTTGTCATCGAGCATAACCTGGATGTGATTAAAACCGCAGACTGGATCATCGACATGGGACCGGAAGGGGGAAACAAAGGCGGAACCGTGGTATGTTGTGGCACTCCGGAAAGCGTGGCGCAACACAGCAAGTCCTACACCGGCCATTACCTCAAACCGTTATTAAACGGCGCCGCTCCCAGACAGGTAATTAACGACTGAAGAGCCCCTCGTGTGAAAACGTCTTTCGCCTGCCACTGTTGTTCACCTTTGGAACATCAGCGCCGGAGTTTTTTCATGGGTGTCAGCCGCCAGGCATGGCTTTAACGATAAGGAGCAGCACAGATACAGTTTCTGCCATGCCTTTTCGCCCGTAACAGCGCCTTGTCTGCACGTTGAAACAAGCTGTTATTGCTGTCTCCGCAATTCAGCGCAGCAACACCGATACTCACGGTGACATTTTTCAGTTTGCCTGTCCCCGTATAATCATGCTTCTCAATCGCGCGCCGGATGTGCTCGGCAATTTTCCGCGCTCCGTGCAGGCGGGTGTTACTCAGCAGCACCGTGAACTCATCGCCGCCATAACGGGAGAGAACGTCCGATTCCCGCAGGGAATGTTTAATGATTTTCGAAACGGTTTGAATAACACTGTCCCCCACCTTGTGTCCGAGGGTGTCATTGATTGTTTTGAATTTATCGATATCGACCACCAGCAGGGAAAGCGGTGTGCGATAACGGCGATAGAGCCCCATCTCATGCTGTAAAGTGGATTCCATCACCGAACGGTTATATTCACCGGTCAAAGGATCGGTCATTGCCGCCTGGGTCGCCTTCAGATACTGCAACGCATTTCGCAAGGGATAAAGCAGGCTGCCTAGCATATACTCCAGTTGCGACATGTCCTTGTGGTTGAAAGGCTTGCCGCGAAAAAAGTCGATTTCCCCCAGCAGTTGTTTGTCCAGCACCAGGCGGAATTTACAGCAGTAACGAGCCGTGCGCCCGAGAGTGATATCGAGAAATTCTGTTTTATGCTGAAACACCACACCACAATGGGGAACCAGATCATTCACTTCACGTGAAAACAGCCGCAGCATGGGAGAGAGTTCCAGCGTCGTCTGCAACAGGGCGATGGTATGCAAAGCCCGGCTTGAATGACTTCTGGAGGAGCGGTGATTCGAACCTGCTTTTGTCGCGGAGCCGGCTGTCAGGCCCATGTCATTGGCTGACATCGCAATGGTAACCGGTTCTTCCATTTTTTTAGTGTGTGTAATCGTCCTTAACATGACCCTGTGCCTGTCCTTGACTGACGTATCAATCGTATTATCGGCCATTCTGAAGGGATATTTAGTACTTTATTTCAAATTTTCCTGTAAAACCAATATGTTGGACCATGTCCAAATGTAACCCGGCCTAGTCTCACAAATAGTGCGGTCAATTTGCCAATCGGATACGGTATGCTGTTACACTGAATCGTGTGTAAAAAAGCAACCAGTTGATTATGTGGCAAGCCGGCTTCCCGATTTCCGGAAATTACCGCCATTTAAACTGGATATATTTTCACACCGCCAACTAAACCAAGTGTTCCGAATACCAGATCATTTAACATTATTGGCAGATTCTGGTTTCGCACCATGTGCCAGTTCGCGGAAAGAAAGCACATCACATGACAGCCATATGAAAATCACCACATTCTCACTTGTCGTATTCATCATGTGGCTCGGCAACGTTCAATCACTGCCCGCCCGTCCGCTTTTGGCCGAAGAACAGGATTTCTGGTCCGACGATGAGAAGACGCGCAGCGCACGGGATGTGAACGAAGGCGAGCTGGAATTTTTGCAGGAACCCCCGGATAAAACCGTTTTACATTCCACCTCGGTGCTGCATATTGATCAAACCAGCGTCGATGAGGGCTGGGTCAGACTGCATCAGTGTTACGAAAATCTGGATGCGGTACCGGCCATGCAAATCGTGTTCAAATACCGATCCATGGAAAAGCTGCAACTCCTTTCCCATGCCAACATCGGCAAGGCATGGATTGATGGCCAGTCGGTACAACTGGAAGATGTGGGGAAACAGGCCTCACTCTGCGTCAAGGCGCGGGTACGCATTTTCTATCAAAATCCGGATGGTACCTTCAGCCTGATGAACGGGCCGTTTCATCGCCGTTTTCTCGACGGGTTTTATCCCTATCGTGTCACCCTTGATATCCATTATCCCGCTGAAATATTGTCTTTCATAGAAACGAAACCGAAGCCTCAGGCGGGATTCAGGCTCAGCCTCTCCGCCGGCCGGATTATGATTCACGCTTATTTCCAGGGGATCCTGAATACGGAAACCCGCTTTCGTCTGATAAAAAAGGCCGAACATCCGCCACACGATTCTTTTCCTGCTGCCGACTGGGCGCCTTCACCCGGAAATATTCCTGAATATGCAGACAATGGAAGGCAAGTCTGTTGCAAAACAACTGTATTTACCAAAAGCGTGGCGGTTAACCGTTGATTGCCGCTGCCATCAGAAACGTTTCTAAAGGATGGTGCCCGTCATTGATTCTTTTTACACAATGATTCCAGCTTCTCAAGCCTTTTTTCGATACGATCAAGCTTCTCCATCATTTCCAGCTCGATGCGTTTCTCTGCACCCTCTTCCCTGGAAATAAAAAAGGCGGAAAAATTCGCCGTCAACAGGGAAAAGAGCGCCACCCCCATGAGAATAAGAAAGGCACCAAACAATTTTCCCGCAAGGCTGACGGGGACGACATCGCCATAACCAACCGTTGTAATCGTAACCCATGCCCACCACAAACCTTCGCCAACAGAATCGATCGCCGGGTCAATTCCGGCGATAAGGATTCCGCCGACAATTATAATGATAAACGAGACCAGCAGTGTCATCCCGAGATGATTACGCGACAAAACCTGCCTGATGGTATCCGAAATGTTCAAGAGAATCGCAAACATGAGGAGTAGCCGCAGTGATCTCAACGCACCGGCATAGTTGGAGAGACCGGCTACAACGGGAATTCCCATGAAAATGATCAACAGGTTTATCCAGTTGTTGCGCAGATATCTGTATTTGTCTTTGACAAAGTACGTCAGCACGGTTGTTTCCACCACGAAGAACAGCCAGATCACCCAGTCCGCGAGAAACACGATGGCGCCGCTCAACATGCCTCTCTCTTCCGCATACCATTGGATGATTATCCATATCGCCATCAGAATCATGGGAATTTCGAATCTGCGCCCTAGAGACTGCGCAATCTCGCGCTCATCATCCGCCACTCCCGCCAGACCGATAATTGAGTGTAAATGTGTCTTTAACATGATCTGCAACACCTGCTATACACGGGATTCGTCCATTATGACAATTTCCACACGGCGGTTTTTGGCGCGGTTTTCATCGGAATCGTTCTTCGCCAACGGGCGGGTATCCGCATGACCGCTGACGACAATTCTGTGTTTATCGAGATCACCAAGCCGTAACAGAGCGTGGGCCACCGAAACGGCGCGCGCTGCCGACAACTCCCAGTTCGAACGGAAACGCGTGGTCGAAATCGGCCTGTCATCGGTGTGACCGGAAATCGTTATCACGCCTTGTGATTGCGCAAGAATGGTGCCGATGCGGCTGATAACAGGTTTGAAATTTTCAACCAGCCGATCGCTGCCAGAGGGAAAGGAAACCTTTTCCGGAAAACGGATGACGATATTATTTCCCCGGCGTTCAACAATCACGAGACCGGCCTTGATTTCAGCGGCGATATTGTTCTTCAACCTGTTGAAAACAACATCATTCCGGCTCTTTTCTGGTTTACTCTTTTCGGTTTGGCTCGTATCCGTCTTTTCCGGTTGTGGTTTCTCAGGGGATTCAACAGGCAAGGCCGGCACCTCGGGCTTCGGTGGCGCGACGATTCCGGGTTGCGGGCCGATAATTTCATCATGCGTCAATTGCCGTTTGATCCATTGCACGCCATCAAAACCTGTTGCCATGGAATTGACAATCGACTTGTATTTTTCTTCATCGATTTTGGAAAACGAATAGAGCAATACGAAAAACGTCATCATCAAAGCCATCAGATCGGCAAAAGTGACCATCCATGAGGGGATATTGTTTGATTCCATTTGCATAGAATTGTGACTCATGCTGTATCAGCTATTTTGCAGGATCCTTTGCCGGTGTCTGCTCTGCTTCTGCTTTTCGCAAGGCGATGCTATTGCGGATGCGTGAAGGGAGGTATGTTTCCAGTAACTCATCAAGGATGCGAGGATGCACTCCTTGCTGTATGCCAAGCACACTCTCGATTATCAATGATTTATTGACATGCTCCTGATTTGCGCGGCTGCGCAGTTTATCCGCGATCGGCAGGGCGACAAGATTGGCAAACAACGCACCATAGAGTGTCGTCAGCAATGCAACCGCCATCGCCGGACCAATGGAACTGGGCTCCTGCATATTACTCAGCATTTGCACCAGCCCCACCAGCGTTCCGATCATGCCAAATGCCGGCGCAGACTCACCAATGGCACGAAACACTATCTCACTCATCTCGTGCCGCTCGATGGATAGATTCATCTCCTTGGTTAACACATTACGGATAAATTCAGGCTTTCTGCCATCAATGCATAACTGGATACCTTTCCTGAAAAAAGGATTATCGATTTCCTCATTCTCCAGGGCTATGAGGTTTTTCTTCCTGACAATTTCCGTAAGGGAATTGGCAAGCTGAATCAAATCGGCAGGACGATCGGCTTCCTGCCAAAACGCTTTTTTCACGGCGAGCGCAAAGGCACGAAAACAATCACCAACCGGAAATTTGATCAGGGTCGCGGCAAAGGTCCCGCCCAGAACGATCAGCATGCCCGGAACATTGATGAACACCGAAACATCGGAACCGCTTAGCATGGCGAGGATGATTACGCCGGTGCCAAAAATCAAGCCGATCAGAGTTGCAAAGTCCATTTTAATAACGTCTTAACTTCTTGATTTGCATGAATTTAACGTTTGGATGATATTCGCCTTTTACGCCTTATATCATCGGCCTGCCATGGAAAAACTGAAGGGTGGTTTATCGGCCGCAACCGCCTGCGGGCGGCAGGCTGGGTTTGCATGGAGTGAACAGGCGGGAAACAAAGGTGGCGGTTTTTGTCCGGAAAAAGGGATTAATCAAGGATCCCCAGGCGGCTGCCAATCACCAGTCCCAGCCGTTCGGCCGCGCTGTTCCTGTTTACCGCGATCTCGACCAGATCGCTGGAATTGACGTACCAGAAGGGCATATTCTTGGGCACCTCGGCAAAGGTTTTTGCATAGGTCAAGTGTTGTTCACCAATTGACAACCGCGCCGTCTTTGCCAGACTGGCGGCGCGCAGTCCGGTGATCGCATTACCGAAGTTATCAATATAAATGACTTCAGCAAGATCGTCCGGCCATCGTTGGTAATCATCAGCCAGTTGACATTTTTTCAGTGACGGTTGAATCCCTTCTGCCAGCTGGGCTGCGACCGGTGCAAACAGATCACGGCCGTGAAACGAAGCGGATAGCTGTTGCGGTTGCCAGATTATCTCCCAGCTTTCGGATTGTCGCGCGTGTTTAGCAACGATGTTAAACAAACCATTGTCCGGCCCCACATACCAACGCCCGTCTGCCTCGACCACACAGGGACGGCGCTGTTGCGTCCCCACACCTGGATCGACTACCGCAAGAAACACGGTGTTTTCAGGAAACCTGCCGACAAGTGATGCCAGCAGATATGCCGCGGCGCGGGGATTGAACGGCGGCGCATCGTGCATGAGATCAATGACTGGCGTATGTGGTGCGCGCTGACACAACTCGGCTTTAAGCTGCCCCACATATGGTCCCCGCCAGCCAAAATCGGTGAACAAGACAATCATGCTCCAAAGTGTAGCGTAGAGTCATGTTTTATGAAATTGCGGAAGTGATTGCTCTCATCCATTAGTGGGACGGTCGCGCAGGGGCAAAGCAACAGCGATGAAATATTATGAATTTGCACTGCATTCGTTCCATTCGTCACCAGGCAAATACAGGCATAAAAAAACCGGGCCAGGCCCGGTTTTTTTACAATCAGAACTGTCTTTTTTATGCTTTTGCCGATTCGGTCGTGGTTTCCTCGGTTTCCTCGGCAAGCTGCGGGCGATCCACCAGTTCTACGATTGCCATGGGCGCATTGTCACCCGCGCGGAATCCGCACTTGAGGATCCGCAGGTAACCGCCGGGGCGATCCTTGTAACGGGGTCCCAGTTCAGTGAACAACTTGGTGACGATATCCCGATCACGCAGGCGGGAAAAGGCCAGACGTCGATTGGCGACACTGTCTTTCTTTGCCAGGGTGATCAATGGCTCTGCCTTGCGGCGCAACTCCTTGGCCTTGGCAAGGGTGGTACGGATCATTTCGTGTTCAAACAATGATACGGACATATTGCTGAACATCGCCTTGCGGTGGCTGCTGTTGCGGTTCAGTTTACGACCACTTTTACGGTGACGCATGGTTTTTCTACCTTACAAATCTGTGTTGAATGACATCCAGCCGGCGTTATGACAAGCCGCCTTCTTTTTTCTGCTTGAGACTGGGTGGTGGCCAGTTTTCGAGCCGCATCCCCAGCGACAATCCTCGGGAAGCCAGAACATCCTTGATTTCCGTAAGCGATTTTTTCCCCAGGTTCGGTGTTTTTAACAATTCAACCTCGGTACGTTGAATCAGATCACCAATGTAGTATATCTGTTCCGCCTTGAGACAATTGGCCGAACGCACAGTCAATTCGAGATCGTCAACCTGGCGCAACAGGATTGGATCGATATCGGGTTCCTGGCCCTCGGGCTCGGCTTCTTCCTTGGTGTGCAGATCAACAAATGCGGAAAGCTGTTCCTGCAGGATGGTGGCTGCACTGCGAATGGCTTCTTCCGGATCGATGGTGCCATTGGTTTCAAGTTCGATGATCAACTTGTCGAGGTTGGTGCGTTGCTCAACACGCGCGGTATCAACCACATAGGCTACACGCTGAATCGGACTGAAGCTGGCATCAAGCTGAAGCCGGCCGATGGGACGATCTTCATCTTCATCCAGAAGGCGGGTATTTGCCGGCTGATAACCCCGGCCCTTGGCAACCTTGATGGTCATGTTCAATTCACCGCTCTTGGTGAGATTGGCGATCACATGATCCGGGTTGATAATTTCAACATTGTGGTCGAGCTTGATGTCCGCCGCAGTAACCGTGCCAGGACCCATCTTGTTGAGCGTCAGGGTCGCTTCGCCATCAGCTTCCATTCGCAGCGCCACACCTTTCAGATTGAGGAGAATGTCGACGACGTCCTCCTGCACACCCTCGATGGTGGTGTATTCGTGCAAAACACCCTCGATTTCCACCTCGACGATGGCACAACCACTCATGGATGAAAGCAGAATCCGACGCAGTGCATTGCCCAGGGTATGTCCGAAACCTCTCTCGAGAGGTTCCAGCGTCACCTTCGCATGCGTGTCGTTATACTGCTGAATATCAACGATACGTGGTGTTAGAAATTCCGATACTGAGGCCTGCATGTATAAATGCCCTCGCAAATATTCCTGAAATTAAACAAAAGTCAATTCTGCCATTCCGGTGGTGCTGTTACTTCGAGTACAGTTCCACCACCAGATGTTCATTAATATCGGTCGGCAGATCGCTACGTTCCGGTACATTCTTGTAGATGCCTTGCAGTTTTTCGACGTCGACATCCACCCAGTCCACGTGTCCCCGCTGTTGTAGTGCCTCGGCGGCACTCTTGATGCGCAATTGTTTTGCAGCAGCTTCATCGACGGCAATCACATCACCCGGTTTGACCTGTGCTGATGGAATGGTCATTTTACGCCCATTGACGGTGATCGCCTTGTGCCGCACCAGCTGGCGGGCTTCAGAACGGGAAGCACCGAACCCCATCCGGAAAACGACATTATCCAGACGCGATTCCAGCAGTTGCAGCAGATTTTCGCCTGTTGAGCCTTTCTGCCGATCCGCCGCCTTGTAATAGTTGCGAAACTGTTTTTCCAGAATGCCATAGATGCGGCGCAGTTTCTGCTTCTCGCGCAACTGGGTCGCATAGTCTGACAGGCGTCCGCGACGCTGGCCATGCTGACCCGGCGGAAAAGCACGGTTCTCCATCGCGCACTTGCTGCTGAAGCATTTTTCACCTTTGAGAAACAGTTTTTCGCCTTCGCGGCGGCACTGACGGCATTTTGGTCCGATGTATCTAGCCAATGTATTTCTCCCGCTTAAACGCGACGTTTCTTGGGTGGACGACAACCATTGTGAGGAATGGGGGTGACATCAGAGATGTTGGTAATACGAAAACCTTTCGCATTCAAAGCGCGTACCGCTGACTCACGGCCCGGGCCTGGGCCCTTGACGCAAACTTCAAGATTCTTCATGCCGTATTCCTGCGCCATTGCGCCAACACGTTCTGCCGCCACCTGGGCAGCAAAGGGTGTGCTCTTGCGGGAACCGCGAAAACCGGAACCACCTGCCGTGGCCCAGCAGAGCGCGTTACCCTGGCGATCCGTAATGGTGACAATGGTGTTATTGAAAGACGCGTGGATATGCGCGATGCCGTCTGCAATATCCCTTTTGACTTTCTTACGAGAACGACTTGAAGATTTGGTTGCCATATTTCACAAAACCTATGTTATTTCCTGATGGGCTTACGCGGACCTTTACGGGTACGCGCATTGGTACGGGTCCGCTGACCGCGTAACGGCAGACCGCGGCGATGGCGGATCCCCCGGTAGCTGCCAAGGTCCATCAAACGCTTGATATTCATGGAGACTTCACGGCGCAGGTCACCTTCGACGGTGTACTTGGCCACTTCGTTACGCAGGTTTTCAATATCGTTTTCCGCCAGATCCTTGATCTTGGCATCAGGCTTGACGCCTGCGTCTGCGCAAATCTTTCTGGCACGGGTCCGCCCGACCCCATAAATCGCCGTCAAGGCAATTTCGGCATGCTTGTTTACCGGAATGTTGATACCAGCTATACGGGCCATGTAGCCACTCCCTAAATCAATCAATAATCAAACGCGGGCCGAGACCCGCGAAAACGCTCAATTTTACGTGTTAGCGCCCGTCTCGGCAAGGCTTGGAGGCCAATTTTTAGCCTCGGGTACCGCGACCGGCTCAACTCTCCCAGGATCAGCCCTGGCGCTGTTTGTGACGGGGATCCTTGCAGATCACACGCACCACGCCGTCACGACGGATGATCTTGCAATTCCGGCACAGCTTTTTAACAGATGCACGAACTTTCATGTTGTTTCTCCAGCAAATTCCTTCAGAATCAACGCAGCAAACCTGCGCTACCCTGACCTTTCAAATTGGCCTTTTTCATCAGGCCCTCATACTGATGGGACATGAGGTGTGCCTGCACTTGCGCCATGAAATCCATTACGACCACCACGATAATCAACAGCGAGGTGCCGCCAAAGTAAAAAGGCACGTTCCAATACACAATCAAAAACTCGGGCAACAGACAAACCGCTGTAATATAGGCAGCCCCCACCAGCGTCAGGCGCCCAAGAATTTTATCAATATGCCTGGCCGTCTGCTCCCCCGGACGGATACCGGGAATAAAGGCACCGGAGCGTTTCAGATTGTCGGCCGTTTCCTTCGGGTTAAACATCAACGCCGTGTAGAAAAAGCAGAAAAATATAATCGCGATGGCGTACATCAGCACATACACCGGCTGCCCCGGCGACAGCATCGTTGCCACGTCCTGTAACCAGCTAAAGGGGCCTTCCGCATCCCCCCCAAACCAGCCCGCCAGCGTGGCGGGAAACAGGATGATACTGGAAGCAAAAATCGGCGGTATCACACCGGCCATGTTGATTTTCAGCGGCAAATGGCTCGACTGTGCCGCATAGAGCTTGCGCCCCTGCTGACGCTTGGCGTAGTTCACCGTAATCCGCCGTTGCCCACGCTCCATAAACACCACGAAAGCCGTTACCGCCAGGGCGACAATGAACAACACCAGAATGAAGCCGTAGCTGAGTTCACCAGTACGCCCCAGTTCCAGGGTACCGCCAATGGCAGATGGCAAACCTGCGACGATACCCGCGAAAATGATCATCGAGATACCGTTACCGATACCCCGCTCGGTCACCTGCTCACCCAACCACATGAGGAACATAGTGCCGGTCACCAGGGTAATCACCGTGGTGAAGTAAAACGTGTTCTGATCAATGATCACCAGCCCCGGTTGCCGTGACAGCGCTACCGCAACCCCCAGTGCCTGGAAAGTCGCCAGCGCCAGTGTCGCGATGCGGGTGTATTGGGTGATTTTGCGCCGTCCCGCTGCGCCTTCCTTGTTCAGCTGCTCCAGTTTCGGGTGCACTTTCGTCAGCAGTTGAATAATAATCGATGCCGAAATATAGGGCATGATCCCCAGGGCAAAGAGTGACAAGCGTTTGAGCGCGCCACCAGAAAACATGTTGAACATCGAGAGGATCGTGCCCTGCTGCTGTTCAAACAATTGTGCCAGGGTTGCGGGATCGATACCGGGAACGGTAATAAAGGATCCTACCCGAAAAACGAGCAAGGCACCGATCAGAAAGAGGATGCGCTGCCGCAGCTCGGTAAATTTACCAGCCGCCATTGCATCTGCTATACCTGATCGCGAATTAGCCACCTGCTTACTCTTCGACCTTGCCGCCGGCAGCTTCGATTGCTTCGCGCGCACCTTTGGTAGCACGAATGCCTTTCAAAGTCACTGCTTTTTCAATCTTGCCGGAAGCCATTACCTTGACCCGCTGGATGTTTTTACTGATCAGATTGGCTTTCTGCAAAGCTTCAAGATCAATCACATCAACATCAAGCTTGTTCAGTTCATGCAGACGGATTTCATCCGTTACCATTCCAACCCTGGAACGAAAGCCGACTTTTGGTACACGGCGCTGCAGCGGCATCTGCCCGCCTTCGAAGCCGACCTTGTGGAAACCGCCTGAACGCGACTTCTGACCCTTGTGACCACGGCCACAGGTTTTACCCAGACCGGAACCGATACCACGCCCGACACGCTTGCGTGGTTTTTTGGATCCTGCT
>JALVOC010000014.1 GCA_027032075.1 Chromatiales bacterium
GCCGGACGTAGCTGCCCCGGGCCGCGTGAACGCCGCCCCCGCTGCTGGTCGGGGAACTGCCAATCCCGCTGCCGGCGGCCGTGTTGAACATAATAGTCGAGCGGTTCACCTCTACGGCCGCGTCCGCATCATAAAGGTGCAGCCCCGTCCCCCCATTGTAAGCAATCGTCGTGTCCTGGATAAGCGCCGACACCGCTTGCGTAGACATTTCCAACGCCACCCCGGCCCCGCCGTTATCCCGGACGTCGCTCCGCTCCAGGCGGAACGTCTTGCCGTACCGGTCCAGCCGCACCCCCACGCCGCTATTGTCACGAATATTCGAATCTAGAATGGTTACTGCGTTGCCACTGTCTTCACTGATGCTGGACATACTTATGCCAGAGGTGTTGCTGTAAATTTGGGTGTTGATGATGGTAATATCGCCGCCGCTGGCGCCGCCTATTTCTGCCAGTACGTTAATACCGGCATTCTCGTTTTGGTAAATCGTGGAGTTGGTTACAGTGAGTACGCCCAGTTTGCCATACACTGATGCCATATCGATGCCATGCATGTAATCGGTATTGCCAAGCGCCAGGCCGTTGCCAATGACAGAACTGTCTATTGTCACGGTTACCTGACCGCCAAGCCCGATGCCGGCGAAACTGGCATTGCCACCCAGGCTTGGTTGGGCCGTCTGGCTGACGATCTGGCTGTTGGAAATGGTTCCGGCCGTTCCATCAAAAAAACTGATACCTTGTCCGTTGTTATGGATTATGCTGTTTTCTACAGTGATAACGCCGCGGTATACATAAATAGCTTCATCTCCAAAGCCGCGGATTTCCGAATCCCGGACAACAAGCGATCCCGCAGTAAAAATACCGCGGCTACCTGCGAGAGCGTCTTCGATTGTGGAGTTGATAATTGTCAATGAACCTGATGACTGAATGCTGTCGGGAACAGTAACGTCAAGAAGAAAATAGCTGTTTTCTATCGTAGCAACTGACATAACGTGGTTGTATAACTGGCTGCCTGAAACGGCGTAATTCTGAAACATATAGACATTGGTTAGATATAGAATACCTTTACCGTTATAAATACCCCCGCCGCTGTCGGTTGTGTACCCTTCCATAATCGTCAGATCGGAGATGTTGACAGTGGGCGGTGTGTTGATGGTAAAGGGAATGTTTACGACCCGGTCTGCAGATCCGCCTCGAATACGGGTCACATTCGGGCCCGCACTCCAGCCCGGCCCCGCCCCCTGGAGGGTGACGCTGCGGGTAATGACCAGGTTTTCCGTATAGTCGCCGGCGGCAATGACAACCGTATCGCAGGCAGGATCATCAATAGCGGCCTGAATGGTGGCGTAACCGGAAGGGACATTGCAGGTAGCCGCCCTGGCAATCACCCAGGGAAACAACACGCCGACAATGACCATACCCAGGCCCAAAACAACAGTAACGAACAAACGTGCAGCGAGTTTTTTCATCGTTTGAACTCCTCTTTCCGGTAACACCCACACCCACGTCACAGAAAACGTGCCCGGCGGATTGTTACCGGAGGCGCGGCCGTTTCATACAAATTTTTCAATAGCTTTTTCTAAAGCCGCCGCATTTTCGATAGACTGAATTTTGGCCGTCCGGCCGTCTTTTCCGGTAATGGCGTATCGCATGTCAACCAGCGTTTTCTCCTTCCTTCGCCTGCCGCCAGGCCCCCTCTTTTTGAGGTAGACGTACACAGGCTCCCTTTCTACATTTTCGATCTCATCCCAAAGGAATGCGGCGCTTCCCCGCCAGGTGGCAATCACCAGGCCGTTCTCGTATACATCCACCCGCCGTTTCTTGTGGACGTAATAGACGCCCAGCGAAAGCGCGCCGCCCAAAAACAAGACGATCGCCATACCAACAACTACCCCCACGCTGCGGCCGCCCCCCTCCGCCAGGACAGAGGGCAAGAAGCCCAACCAGCACAAGCTGCCGAGGATGAGAAAGATACCTACCCCCAGCATGATTTTCTTAATCGCGCCCTTTGCCTGAAAGGTGCGTTGCAATTCGCCCAGGCGCAAATAGTCTTGGTCAAATGAAGTGGAAATTTGCGTGTTATTCATAATTACCTCCTGTTTTTACGTTCCCTTTTCCGCCGTTTTGCTCCATCTCCAGCCAGGAGGCTACGTCCAGCGGATCGGGACACACAGCCCGCGAGGCTTCCCGGATTTTCTCCAACCCCTGCGGCCCCTGTTCGGCGATCCAGGCTTTCATCCACCGCCACATCACGATGAGTTCATCCCCGGCCATTTTGCGGAAGAGCCACAGGGGCAGCGGAATCCGGAACGGCTTCTTACCGTTGAC
>JALVOC010000015.1 GCA_027032075.1 Chromatiales bacterium
CTACATTTGTTTATCTCAAGGTGAACGCCATGCAGGAGAGTTACATCGTGCGCATCTATCGCAGGGAAGTGGATGAAGACAAAATCAGGAAAAACTTGCACACCGGAGACGTAGTCGGGGTGGTGGAGGACGTACAAAAAGGGGAGAGCGCAGCTTTCCATAACATGTACGAACTTTGGCGGATATTTACAGAATCATCACCGGACAATCCGGATGAGGAGAATTAACAAACGGAATGCGAAAAAAGCATGAAAAGGACAGCGTGGTAACCAATCTGTAACCCCCCGGATGATACGTTGAGAATGAAACCGACATAACAAGTGGAATTTCCAATCGAGGAGGAACCGTGATGTTTAAGAAACTGACAAGAAACAGCCTGGTGCTGCTCGGCATCCTGCTGCTGGCAGCCTGTGGCGGTGGAGGAGGTGGCGGATCCTCTTCTGGTGGAGGCTCCAGCTCATCTTCCAGCTCATCGTCCAGCAGTGGCGGCCCAACCCTCCAGACCGGCTATTTTATCGACGCTCCGGTAAAAGGGCTGAAATACAGTACCGCCACCCAAAGCGGAGAAACCGACAACGATGGCGCCTTTCGGTACCTGGATGGTGAGACTGTAAGCTTCTATGTTGGAGACGTTCTCATCGGAGAAGCGGCAGGCGCCGCGCAGATCTCCCCCTTCACCCTGGCAGGGATCACCACCCCGCCGCAGACAGGTGTTGAGATCAAACAGGTGATAAACGAGGTGTACAGAAGCAGGCATGCCACACCGATTCAGGTGGCAACCAACATCGCGGTATTCCTGCAGACACTGGACGAAGACGGTGATCTTGCCAATGGCATCCAGATACCGGCGCAAATGCACACCCTGGCGACGGGGGTGAGCATTGATTTTGAGCAGGACTGGTGGGGTTTTCCCCGTGACTTTCCGTTTCGAAAACTGATTGCGGCAGGCAGGAGTGCGGGATTGTGGGGCGGCAGCCGGGCCATTCGAAGTCCCGCCTATGCATTGGACACGCTGTACGCCGGCCTGGGGATCACACCGGAGATCTATGCGCTATCAGTGAGAGAAGATGATGGCAACGCCGATGGCACGGCGGATTCGCGCACGACCTACACCTACGACGCCAACGGCAACCAGACGCTGTATGAATACGACAGCAATGCCGACGGCACGGTGGATTGGCGTTACACCTACACCTACGATGCCAACGGCAACCGGACGATGTATGAAATGGACAGCAATGCCGACGGCACGGTCGATTCGCGCGAGACCTATATTTACGATGCGAATGGCAACCAGACGCTGTATGAATACGACGGCAATGCCGACGGTACGATCGATTGGCGCATGATGTACACCTACGATGCCAACGGTAACCAGACAATGTATGAAGGGGACAGCAATGCCGATGGCACGGTCGATTCGCGCGAGACCTATACTTACGATGCCAACGGCAACCAGACGCTGTATGAATACGACGGCAATGCCGATGGCACGGTGGATTCGCGCAGAAACTACAGCTACGATGCCGACGGTAACAGGACGCTGTATGAAAGGGACGACAATGCCGATGGTACGGTGGATTGGCGTGCCACCTATGCCTACGATGCCAACGGCAACCGGACGATGTATGAAGAGGACAGCAATGCCGACGGCACAGTGAATTTGCGTCACACCTTCACCTACGATGCCAACGGCAACCAGACGATGTATGAAAGGGACGACAATGCCGACGGCACGGTGGATTGGCGCGAGACCTACACCTACGATGCCAACGGCAACCAGACGATGCGTGAAAGGGACAGCAATGCCGACGGCACAGTGGATTGGCGCAGAACCTACAGCTACGATGCCAACGGTAACAGGACGCTGTATGAAAGGGATGATAATGCCGATGGCACGGTGGATTGGCGCGAGACCTACACTTATGATGCCAACGGCAACCAGACGATGACTGAAACGGACGACAATGCCGATGGCACGGTGGATTTTCTCCAATTGTACACATATCAGCTCGTTGGCGGTTGGATGTATTATTTCTAGGACTAAACAGAACGGGATAAAGAGCTGATTGAGAACGTATCCAGTTTTTGACGGATATGTACTTTCTTTTCCCGCCTTTGTGGAATTCACACAAAGGCGGGGGAGGAAGCACAGGCAAAGTTACCGTTCACCGTGCTACGTGTTCGGAGCTGTCACCAGACAACATATTGACGGAAATGCAGCAAGGGATCTGCTGGAAAATGGCAAGACAGGTGGCAGCATGGAAGCCGCCACCCGGCCGGCACGGATGAGGTACCGGTGTCGC
>JALVOC010000016.1 GCA_027032075.1 Chromatiales bacterium
AAGCCCCTCCCCCACCCGTCAGCAAGGAGGAACCGGAGGATGAGGGGGATATGTTCGATTTCGGGAATGAAACCCACGGCGCACAAAAGAGCTCACAGCAGGCGAGTGGAACCGCGGAAAGGGAAAAAGACGAATTGCCCTATCCGCTGCGGCAAGTCTTCGGGGAAGAAGAGGAAAGGCGTTTTCGTCCCGGCAGACTGTTGCTTGGCCTGGTGGGCATTCTGCTCTTACTCGCCCTGCTGGCCATTCAGCTCACTGTTTTTCGTGGCACCGATCTGGCGGACCGCCTGCCGGTGCTGGAACCGCTGTTGGCCAAAGCCTGTCAGACACTGCCCTGCCGCTACACCGGGCCATCGGATATCTCGCAGATCAAATTATTGAGCCGCGATATCCGCGTCCACCCCAATGCGAAAAAGGCCCTGCTGATCACCGCCACCATCATTAACCGCGCCCCTTACAAACAACCCTACCCCGACATCCAGATCACACTTTCCGACCTGAGTGGTGAGGTGGTGGCCGAGCGCCGTTTCAGCCCCGAGGAATATCTTGGCCGCATGAACAGCCCCTTCCTTCGCATGCCCGCGGGAACACCTGTCAAGATCGCCCTGGAGGTGCTCGACCCGGGCAAGGACGCGGTGAATTTCGAATTCAGTTTTCGCTGATCCCGCCGGTTTTCAACCAGGATTGCAAAACGCATAAATTTCGAGGATTTAAGCGGTCCATGACAATTTTCACACTTTCGGCGCTTTAACCGGCCGAAGGTAGCGGGTATGATATTCGGCCCGCTGACCTCCAGTGGGTACTCTCATTTACAAAAACGACCACCCATGCAAATTGGACCGTACCAACTTGAAAACCCGCTGATCCTTGCGCCCATGGCAGGCGTGACAGATCTGCCGTTTCGCCAGTTGTGCAAACAGCTGGGGGCGGCAATGGCGGTGTCGGAAATGGTCTCCTCCAATTCACTGTTGTGGGGGAGCAAAAAAACCCGGCGCCGCGCCAGCCACACGGGTGAGATTGAACCCAAGTCGGTACAGATCATGGGGACCGACCCGCAAATGATGGCGGACGCTGCCCGCTATAACGCCGCAGAGGGCGCCCAGATCATCGACATCAACATGGGTTGTCCCGCAAAAAAGGTCTGTAATGTACTGGCCGGTTCGGCGCTGCTGCAGGACGAAAAGCTGGTGGGCCGCATTCTCGAAGCCGTGGTCGCGGCCGTCGAAGTGCCGGTCACCCTGAAAATCCGCACCGGCTGGGACAGGGAAAGCAAAAATGCGGTCACCATCGGACGTATCGCCGAATCCGCCGGGATCCAGGCGCTGGCAATCCACGGCCGCACCCGTGCCGATCACTACAAGGGTGAGGCTGAGTACGACACCATCGCCGAAGTGAAACAGGCTGTTTCCATCCCGGTCATTGCCAATGGCGACATCACCTCTGCGGAAAAAGCGCGCTTTGTGCTGGACTACACCGGCGCCGATGCTGTGATGATCGGCCGCGCGGCCCAGGGCCGGCCCTGGATTTTCCGGGAAATCGCACACTATCTGCGGACCGGTGAACACCTGCCCGAACCGTCACTGAACGAAATTCGTGCTATCCTCACCGGTCATTTAAAAAATCTTTATGCCTTTTACGGGGAGTACACTGGCGTACGCGTGGCACGCAAGCACATCAGCTGGTACAGCAAGGGGCAATCGCATGGCGCCGCATTCCGCCAGGCGGTCAACCGGGTTGAAACGGTGGAAGAGCAACTTGCACTGACACACGATTTTTTTGAAAAACTAATAACAAAGGAGAAAATGGCAGCATGAGTGAAGCCATCCGACTGGAAATTCCTGCCAAACGGGAGACAGAAGAATCTCATATCAACACCACGGGCAAACCACTGAAGAACTGTGTGGAAGACGCCATGGCGATCTATTTCCAACAACTTGACGGCCATCCTGCAGGGGAGTTGTACAAAATGGTGATGGCGGAGGTGGAGGAACCCCTCTTCCGCACCGTGATGCAATACACCGGCGGCAACCAGAGCAAAGCCTCGGAACTGCTTGGCATCAACCGCGGCACCCTGCGCAAGAAGCTCAAGCTGTATGGTCTGCATGAGTGACCCCTGCGCCGGCCCGGGAAACGGCAAGTAACAAGGGTTTCTCATGCTGCAAAACTCCACGGCTGCAAATAACTTGCTGCCATTGCATGATTTCAGCCACATCTGACGACTTTGCACAAACGCATGGGTATGTGGCGCTTTGCTTTTTAAAACAGGTTCCTGAATGTCTGACAAAATCACCCGCGCACTGATCAGTGTCTCTGATAAAACCGGCATTGCCGAATTCGCCAAACAACTGCATGAGAAATTTGCGGTGGAAATTCTTTCCACCGGTGGCACCGCCAGCTTACTGGCCGATCACGGCATTCCGGTGGTGGAGGTCTCAAGCTATACCGGTTTTCCGGAAATGATGGACGGGCGGGTGAAAACCCTGCACCCGAAAATTCATGGTGGCCTGCTGGGGCGGCGCGGCACCGATGACGCGGTGATGAAACAATACGATATCCCGCCCATCGATATGGTGGTGGTGAACCTCTATCCCTTTGAAAAAACCGTTGCCAATCCCGACTGTGATCTGGCCACGGCGATCGAAAATATCGATATCGGCGGGCCAACGATGTTGCGGGCGGCGGCGAAAAACCATGCCGCGGTCACCGTGGTGGTGGACGCTGCCGACTACCCTCGGGTGTTGCAGGAAATGGAGAAAAACAACGGCAGCATCAGTGATGCCAGCCGTTTCGAGCTGGCGGTAAAAACGTTTGAACACACTGCCGCTTATGACGGCGCCATTGCCAACTATCTCGGCACCATCCAGGCGGACGGCAGCAAGCTTGCTTTCCCGCACACTTTCAACAGCCAGTTTACAAAAGTGCAGGAAATGCGCTACGGCGAGAACCCCCACCAGCGTGCCGCCTTCTACCGGGAGGCCAAACCTGCAGAGGCGTGTATCGCCACCGCCAGGCAACTGCAAGGCAAGGAACTCTCCTATAACAATATCGGTGACACCGATGCTGCGCTGGAATGCGTCAAGCAATTCGACGAAGGCCCTGCCTGTGTCATCGTCAAACACGCCAATCCCTGCGGCGTCGCACTCGGCAGCACGCTGCTGGAAGCCTACAACCGCGCTTACCAGACCGATCCCGAATCCGCCTTCGGCGGCATCATTGCCTTCAACCGCATGCTGGATGCCGACACCGCCCGGGCCATTATCGATCGCCAGTTCGTGGAGGTGATCATTGCACCGCACATCAGTGACGAGGCAACCAAGGTGATCAGCAGCAAGAAAAATGTCCGCCTGCTCGAATGCGGCGAATGGCAGACGGAAACCAAGCCGCGTCTCGATTTCAAACGGGTGAATGGCGGACTGCTGCTGCAGGATGCCGATCTGCTGCTGCACAATGAACTCAGGATTGTCAGCAAGCGCGCTCCCACCGAGGAGGAGATGGCGGATCTGTTGTTCACCTGGAAAGTTGCCAAGTTCGTCAAATCCAATGCCATCGTCTATGGCAGGGACAACATGACCATCGGTGTCGGCGCCGGCCAGATGAGCCGCGTCAACTCGGCTCGCATCGCCGCCATCAAGGCGGAACATGCGGGCCTGGAAGTCAGGGGATCGGTAATGGCGAGCGACGCCTTTTTCCCTTTCCGTGACGGCCTGGATCAGGCTGCTGCTGCCGGTATCCGTGCTGTCATCCAGCCCGGCGGCTCGATGCGGGACGAGGAAGTGATCGGCGCGGCGGACGAACACGATATCGCCATGGTGTTCACCGGGATGCGCCACTTCCGTCATTGATTTTTTACCTTACTGTGGCAAAACAAAAAAGGACACCGTCGTGTCCTTTTTTGTTTGCTTTGGCGCAGTTGTTTGAAGAAGCAGCTTCAGCGGGATACCTGCTGCAAATCCTGGATCAAGCGTTTTTTGATTTTCTCGGGCACATCGGAATTTCTGACCGTTTCAATCATGTTGGTTTTCAAGTCATTGAATAACTGATTTTTTAAATGTTCGGGGATTTCCGATTCATTTATCTTGTCGATTATCTGATGGTATTCCGTGATGTCTTTTGAAATTTTTTCGGCCTGCAGGGAAAGCGGGGCAAAAATCCCGAGAACCAACACAAGAAGAACCTGCAGCCCGTTCCTGAAAATCAATTTTTTCATAACAGCGTCAATACCCCTGTCGTTGTGGTCATGAATACAAAGTATAGTATAGCCAACCATCAAAATGGCCGGATAACAAATATGTCAAATTTTGTCACTTCATTCCTGCCTCAACAGAGAACAATATCAATATCTCAGGAATCGCAAGGAAAAGCGGAAGTGCTGTTCCTGTCTTTGATGATAGTGAAGCTGTCGGCGACGTTACCTTTGTCGGTAACAAAGCGGGCTTTCAGCTGCGTACCGCTGACATCCACCACCAATGCGCCCATTTGCCGCAAGGAGACCGCCATCACGGGATGATCCAGCGAACCGTTGTCAACCTTGGAGGAAGAACCCACCACCGCATAGATGGTGCCGCTGTTCTTCTGTTCGAAGGGCTTGCGGTAGACAACCGCGCCATCATTTTTTTCCTTCGAGGGTTTCAGCATGGCAGGGGTCAGGGTGTCCGAGGTTCCGTAATGACAATTGAGCAGATGGGAACGCTCATACATATGACTGTGACCACTCAACACCAGATCCACACCGGCCCGCTCGAGCAACGGCAAGACATTCTCTCTGACCGCGAACATGCGCCCGCGGCTGTCGCCTTTATTGTCGGAATCATGGGAGCCCTTGGTATAGGGAGGGTGGTGAAAGGCGGCGATCGTCCACGGCTGCCTGTTCTGTGACAGATCCCGTTTCAACCACTGCAACATTTCCGAGCCCGGCCGCATGCTGCTGCTCTGGGAATCCAGAACGACAAAATGCACCTGGCCGTAATCGAAAGAATAATAATGCTCGGTCGCCGAGGCCACCCCGCCGGATTCCCCCTGCGTGGGAAAATCAAACAGATCAAAAAACGCCCAGCGCCGCGCATCGTGATTGCCATAGATGGGCCATACCACGATGTTGCGAAAAATAACGCCGTAGGGGTCAAAGAAACCGGTCTGAAACTGTTCATTGCTGCCGGAGCGATAGGCATTGTCACCGGTAGTCAACAGCAGATCCAGATAGGCGCGGCCGGAACGCAGATGCGCACCCAGCCACTCAAGCATGCTGTCGCGCACGGCAAGCTGTTTCGGGTTGGCATAACCGGGATCACCGAGTACCGCAAAACGCAGTGGCAGGGTGGACCCCGTTTCCGGCGGGGTGATGAACCAGTACTCCGCGCCACCATAACGGGGTTCGCCGTCCGCCTCGATGACATAATAGTAAAGCGTGTTCGGCTGCAGACCGGTGAGACGCAAGGCGTGCTCCTCACCCGCCCGGCCTTCCGTCACGTGATAGCCGAGCTGTTTCGGCAGCAAACCGTAACGCACACTGCCGATGGTTGCTGTTGCCGTCTGCCAGCGCAGGGTAACGGCATGCGGCGCCGGCATTTGCAGATAGGGCCCACGCTCACCGCTATAAAAGCTCCCCAGGGCCACATGCACCAGCCTGCCGGCACCATAGAGGAGAACCAGACCCAACAGCAGCAGCAGGCCGCGGCGCACCCAACGCCACAGCGGCGGAGCCCCGCTCTTGACAGAAAATAAACTGATTGCGTGTATCGTCATCGGCCGGTTTAAAAAACTGGTGGATGGAACTTTACCACATCCAACAGACTCTGTTGCTCTGAAAGCCGGACTATGCGAAATGCATTCATCAGTAGCGGGAGCTATGACAACTCATTAGAATAGGCGCTGGCCGAACACGCATCACCACCCGGCAGGGAGGTGAAACCTGTCAGCACTCTTTAAACAACAAAATCACCCATGCAAAAACTGCCGCGACTCCTTCACTTCCTGCTCCATCTCGTCGGGCTGAACCTGCTGTTATTCAGCCTGTTCCGCCTCGCTTTCTGGATCTATTTCAACAATCCCAATGATCCCATCCTCTTGCCCGATCTGCTGCACAGCTTTTATCTCGGGCTGAAATTCGATTTACGCCTCACACTGCTGCTGATCCTGCCGCTGTTCCTGCTGGGCGGACTGCACCGCTTCAGTCCGTTCGAGAGCCGGCTGATGCATTATTTCTGGTTTGCCTATCTCGGGCTGGTGTTCTCCGCGGTGGTGGTGTTCTATTTCATGTACTTTGGTTATTACGCCTATCTGCTGCAGCCGATGAACGCCACGGTGTTGCGCTTTGCCTATAACCTCTCCACTTCCCTGCAAATGGTATGGGAAACCTATCCGGTGATCTGGCTGGGCCTGCTCTTTGTCACTTTAATCAGCGCCTATATCTGGCTGCTGAACCGCCTGCTGTTGCGCGCCGATGTCTTTGCCAATCCCCATTTCCACGGCTGGCGCAAGGCCGGCCTGATCGTGGCGAGTTCCTTCCTGCTGCTGTTCGGCCTGTATGGCAAGTTTTCCTATTATCCCCTGCGCTGGAGCGAGGCTTTCGCCACGCCCCACACGTTTGCGCCGGCAGTGACCCTGAACCCGGTGCTGTATTTCTTCAACACCCTGAAAAACAAGGATATCAGCTACAGCACCGAAGCGACCCGCAAGGTCTATCCCCTCGTCGCCGACTACCTGGGAATAGAGGATCGTGACGCCGAAAAACTGAACTTCCGCCGTCACATCCCCACCCCCGGCCCGCTGGCAAAGACACGGCCCAACATCGTCATGGTGTTCCTCGAGTCCTTCGCCTCCTACAAAACCGGTATCTTCGGCAACCCGCTCGACCCCACCCCCCATTTTGACGAACTGGCGCGTAACGGCCTGCTGTTCAGCCGTTATTACACCCCGCACACCGGCACCGCCCGCTCGGTTTTTACCGCCATCACCGGCATCCCCGACATGGAGCTGAACAAAACCGCTTCGCGTAACCCGCTGGTGGTGGAGCAGCACACCATCGTCAACGCCTTCAAGGGTTATGAAAAGCTGTACTTCCTCGGCGGCAGTGCCAACTGGGGCAATATCCGCGGCGTGCTGCAGCGCAACATTCCCGGGCTGCGGGTCTTCGAGGAAGGGGATTATGAGGCCGAACGGGTGGATGTCTGGGGAATTTCCGACCTCAGCCTGTTTGAAGAGGCGCACAAGATCCTCGAACGACAGGAGAAACCCTTTGTCGCGATTATCCAGACCTCCGGCAACCACCGGCCCTACACCATCCCGGAACACAACCAGGGCTTTGAACTGAAGCTCCAGGACAGCACGCGCCTGAAACAGGCCGGTTTTATTTCCGATGGAGAATACAACTCCTTCCGCTTCATGGATCACAGCCTGGGCGTCTTCATGCGGCTGGCCCGCAGCGCAGATTATTTCAAAAACACGATTTTCGTTTTCTACGGCGATCATGGCATCAACGGTTTTGGCGGCAACCATACCCCGAAATTTGAAAGCAAGTTCTCACTTACGGGCTTCCATACGCCACTGGTGTTCTACGCACCCGGGCTGATCACCAAACCGCAACGCATCGAGAAGGTGGCCAGTGAGGTGGATCTGCTGCCCACCATTGCCGGACTGGCGGCCCCCGGCTACGTCAACACCACCCTCGGACGGGATCTGCTCGATCCCCGTTTCGACAGCCAGCGCTATGCCTTCACCATCCGCCACCACAATGTTTCCGAGATCGGCCTGATCGGCAAAGACTACTACTTCCGCATGTATGCCGACGGAAAAAACAAGCTGCTCGCCGCCACCTCCTCTGCGGAACCACTGAAAAACGTGCTGCAACAACATCCGGAAGTCGCAGCCAGAATGGAAGCGCTGACCCTGGGTATCTACGAAACCGCCAGATACATGCTCTACCACAACAAGAACAGGTAGGTGCAATCAGGCCACACCCCCTCCCCGGCGTTCCCCGCCATCCCGGGATGCGTTTCTTTGCCCCGCAGAGGTTGACCTCGATAAAGGCTGCGGGCATAGTCCTTCCCCCTGATTCACTGAGTTCGGCAGGAAGGAAAGCATGAAAATTCTGGTGATTGGCGGCGGTGGCCGCGAACACGCCCTGGCCTGGAAGGCGGCCCAATCGCCCGGGGTGGATATTGTCTATGTCGCCCCCGGCAATGCCGGCACCGCCCGCGAGCCCAAGCTGGAAAACATCGCCATCGGCGCCGAAGATATCGCCGCACTGACCGACTTCGCCAAAGCTGAACAGATCGATCTGACGATTGTCGGGCCGGAAGCACCGCTGGTGGCCGGCGTGGTGGACACTTTTACCGCCGCCGGGCTGCGATGCTTCGGTCCCAGCCAGGCGGCCGCCCAGCTGGAGGGCTCCAAGTCCTTCACCAAGGATTTCCTTGCCCGCCACCACATCCCCACCGCCGCCTATGGCAATTTCACCGATGTGGACGAAGCCGTTGCTTACATCAAAGCCCGCGGAGCGCCCATTGTGGTCAAGGCCGATGGCCTCGCCGCCGGCAAAGGGGTCATTCTCGCCCAGACAGAAGAAGAAGCCATCACGGCGGTACAGGACATGCTCGCAGGCAATGCCTTCGGGGACGCCGGTCACCGCGTGGTGATCGAGGAGTTCCTTCGTGGGGAGGAGGCCAGTTTCATCGTCATGGTGGACGGCACACACATTCTGCCCATGGCCAGTTCCCAGGATCACAAGGCCAGGGACGACGGAGATACCGGCCCCAATACCGGCGGCATGGGGGCTTACTCCCCCGCACCGGTGGTCACGCCGGAAATCCATGCGCGCGTCATGCGTGAAGTCATCGAACCCACGGTGCAGGGCATGGCGGCAGAAGGCAACGCCTACACCGGCTTCCTTTACGCCGGCCTGATGATCGCCGCCGACGGCACCCCCAAGGTTCTGGAATACAATGTGCGCTTCGGGGACCCGGAGACCCAGCCCATCATGATGCGGCTGAAGTCCGATCTGGTGGCGCTGTGCAATGCGGCGCTGGATGGCCGCCTCGATACCGCCGGTCCGGTCGAATGGGACCCGCGTCCCTCCCTCGGGGTGGTGCTGGCTGCCGGTGGTTATCCCGCCAGCTACCGCAAGGGGGATGTGATCAGCGGCCTGCCGCCCGATACCCCTGACACCAAGGTTTTTCATGCCGGAACAGCGGAAAAAGAGGGAAAAATCGTCACCAATGGCGGGCGCGTGCTCTGTGCGGTCGCCCTGGGCGATACGGTCGCCGAGGCCCAGCAGCGGGCCTACGCCCTGGTGAAACAGATCCACTGGGATGGCATGTATTACCGCCATGATATCGGCTATCGCGCAATTGCACGCGAAAAGTCGTAATCATGCTGGCATTATACGGTATAATCCGCTTTTGGTTGTGATTTGAGACAGGACGGAATCTCCCCGGAGGAGGCCCGGCAGAGAAACCGGTCCGGAAAACCGCGAAGATACGCCTGCCAGGCAACGCCGGTTTGGAAAACCGGAGAGAAATCCTGACCCATTTCCAGTAAAATACGCGGCCTGCGAAGATACTGTGTGCCGGGGCATCACACCGACTCGAATAAAAAGCACCGGTTTCAATGTAATTTTTCTGATAATTTGTGTAAGGAGCACCCATGTCTGTTAAACATCCTGTGATCGCCGTCACCGGCTCCTCCGGCGCCGGCACCACGACAGTAAAAAACGCCTTTGAGCACATTTTCTTTCGTGAGCATATCAACCCGCTGATCATTGAAGGTGACAGCTACCATCGCTATGACCGCGCCGCGATGAAGGACGCCATCACCGAGTTTGCCAAGCAGGGCAAACAGCTCAGCCATTTCGGCCCGGAAGCCAACCATTTCGACACCCTCGCAGAAACCTTCAAGGCTTACGGGGAAGACGGTAAATGCAAGCGCCGCTACTACCTCCACAGCGAGGAGGAGGCGATTGAACACAATGCCCGTCTCGGGACCGATTTGAAACCGGGGCAGTTCACCCCCTGGGAAGACATCACCGAAGAAACCGATCTGCTGTTTTATGAAGGTCTGCACGGCGGTGTCAAACACGGCGACATCGATGTTGCCGCCTATACCGATCTGCTGGTCGGCGTTGTTCCCATTGTCAACCTGGAGTGGATCCAGAAAATCCACCGCGACAACGCCCAGCGCGGTTACTCCGCCGAGGCCATCGTCGACACCATCCTGCGCCGCATGGACGACTACGTTCACTACATCACGCCACAGTTCTCACGCACGGATATCAATTTCCAGCGCGTCCCCACTGTGGACACCTCAAACCCATTTATTGCGCGTGATATCCCGACCCCGGATGAAAGCTTCGTGGTGATCCGCTTCCGCGATCCGAAGGGGGTCGATTTCCCTTACCTGCTCAACATGATCAGCGACTCCTTCATGTCACGCCCCAATTCCATCGTGGTGCCGGGCGGCAAGATGGGCTTCGCCATGGAACTGGTTCTCAACCCGATTATCCATGAGCTGATTGAGAAAAAACGCAAGGCCTGACTGTTTGCGTGCAAGAATGAAAAAGCCGGAGCAAGCGTTCCGGCTTTTTTCGTTTGAAAACCGCAACAACACACCCAATACTAAATCGCTGTGCTAAATAAAGATCTCCACTTAAAAATAGCAAGGCCGCTTCTCCGGCCCCTTGATCCATGTCCCGATGACACTGCTGTCCCGTTAACATCACCAATAAAGCTGGTAAGTATCAGATTTTATAAACAATACGCCTGTTCAAAGGCGTTATAGACATGAAATTACACGAGTCCAAAATCGGAGCCATCCCTTCTCCCTCCGGGAGAAGGCCAGGATGAAGGGATCAAAAAAACAATGCGTTACCTGTTTGATATCCCCTCACCCCAACCCTCTCCCGCAGGGAGAGGGAGTTAACGGGACAGCAGTGTCCAGATGATTGAATAACAGGAATCAGGAAATGCAATATCGCAAGCTGGGTTATACCGATATCGATGTCAGCGTCATCTGCCTTGGCACCATGACATTCGGTGAACAGAACACCGAAGCAGAGGCGTTTGCCCAGATGGATTACGCCTTTGAACAGGGCGTGAATTTCTTCGATACCGCCGAACTCTACAGTATCCCGCCCAAAGCGGAAACCTACGGCGTGACAGAAACAATTATCGGCAAATGGCTCAAGGCGCGCGGCAGGCGGCACGAGATCATCCTCGGCAGTAAAATCGCCGGCCCGGGTGAGGACTGGTTGCCGCATATCCGTGAAGGGAAAACACGCTATGACCGCCACAGCATTGAATCCGCCCTCAACGACACGCTGCGACGGCTCAATACCGACTACCTCGATCTCTATCAGCTTCACTGGCCGGAACGTCATACCAACTTTTTCGGCAAACTCGGTTACACGCCGACACAGGATGACTGCTTCACCCCGGTGGCAGAAACGCTGGCGGTACTGCACGATCAGGTGAAGGCAGGCAAGATCCGGCATATCGGTCTTTCCAATGAGACCCCCTGGGGTGTGATGAGCTTTATCAAGGCCGCGGAACAACTGAATCTTTCCCGCATTGTCAGTGTGCAAAACCCCTACAGCCTGTTGAACCGCAGTTATGAAATCGGCCTGGCGGAAATTTCCTGGCGCGAACACTGCGGCCTGCTTGCCTACTCACCCCTCGGCTTCGGTGTCCTCTCGGGCAAATACCTGAACGGCGCGCGGCCGCCCGGGGCGCGGCTGACGCTGTTTCCTGATTACACGCGCTACAGCCTTCCGGCAGCCGAAGCCGCCACGCAAAAATATGTGGCGCTCGCCCGGCAACAGGGACTCGAGCCGGCACAAATGGCGCTGGCCTTTGTCAACAGCCGGCCGTTTCTCACCAGCACCATCATCGGGGCGACTACCCAGAAGCAACTGAAGTCAAACATCGACAGCATCCATCTGGATCTGCCGGCAGACGTGGTGGAAGAGATTGAGATGATCCATAATCTTTATCCCAATCCAAGCCCTTGAGCCGGGTGTCATCACTGCAGCGGAGAAAAACAAATGACCTGTCTGTTCTGCAAAATTGCCAATGGCGAGATCAACAGTGAGATCGTTTACGACGATGAGGATGTCGTCGCCTTTCGGGATATCCACCCGCAGGCACCACACCATGTCCTCTGTATACCGCGCCGGCATATCGCTACGGTAAACGACGCCAACGAAGAGGATATGCTGCTGCTCGGCAAGTTGACCCTGGCGGCGCAGAAGGTGGCAAAGGCGCTGGGGGTGGCGGAAGACGGCTATCGCCTGGTGATGAACTGCAATGGCCATGGCGGTCAGACGGTGTTCCATCTCCATCTGCACCTGCTGGCCGGGCGGCCGTTGCACTGGCCACCGGGATAAAAACCGCTCCTCAGGAAGCGCTGCGCTGCAGATCCTGGGCCATGACTTTTACGCCGCCATTCAGCACACTGGCCTGGAACCCTTTTTGCGCCAGGATAAACGCGGCAGCGGCACTGCGCCTGCCGGTACTGCAATAACAAACATAGGGCGTATCCTGTTTCAGCTCATCCAGACGCATGCGTAATTCATGCAATGGAATATTTACCGCCCCCGGCAGATGGCTGTGATGGTACTCCCGCGCATGGCGCACATCCAGCCAGCATGCCCCGTTGGCCACACGCAAGCGTGCTTCACCCGGCGACACCCGGTCCAGTAATGGCTCCTGCAATAACTGATTGAAATCTTCCTTGGAGAGACGCATGACGATACCGTCACTCAGCATCGTCACCGATGCGTTGCGGTTTCCTTCCGATATCAATGCCTCTTCGCCAAAACTGCGGCCCGCCTCGAGCCTGGCCAGTTCCACCGTTCGGGTGACAAGGGCCTCACCCTCGGTTAACACATAGTAATAATCACCCGGCTCGCCCTGCTGGATGATGGTGTCGCCTTCGTGCACCTCCACGCTTTCCATCCTTTCCAGCAAACGTTTGATATTGGCCGGCGGCATGGCTTTAAACGCCATGATGTGCCGCATTTTGCGTATCCAGCTGCGATCCGTCCCCGGCGGCGGTGCCGCCTGCGGCGCGTCTGTTACGCTTTCCGTTTTTTTCTCCGCCACGGCAACGGCACTTTTCTGTTTTGCTGCGGATTGATGCGCTTCGCTCTGTTTGGCTTCCGTCTGTTTTTGTGCGACCGGTTTTGGCTGAGGCGGTACCGGCTCCGCCTGTTTCATCCTTGCCTGTTTCAGCTCGGCCTCTTTGGACTCCGATACCGCCATCTGATCCCACATCATCATGTAATCGAGCACGCTGTTATCGATACGCAATATCTCCACCCGCGTCAGCGCAGAACAACTGGCCTGGCGGGGCTGGCTGTCATCGAGGGGGAAACGGGCATCCTCGGATTTTTCATTGATCGTTTTGTTTATCTGCCCGTCAGAGGAACTAAGCTGGATGTCTCCCGCCAGCAGATAAATCGTCTGGTTATCGATATCGCCTTCACGAAACAGGCTGCCGCCTATCGCCAGCTTCTCCACATACACCAGCGGAATCAGTTCCTGTAAACGTTCCTCGGATAAAGAGGCGATGGGCTCGAGCCGCCTTAGCTGTTCAATCTCAATAACCTTCTTTTCTCTCATGACTATCTCTTTGTATAAGTATTTTCTTATATATTTTCTTTTCTCAAGATAACGTTATTGCAAGACGGAACAGTCTATACATTTAACAGAAAACTAAAGTTCTGCGAAGTCTTACCGATAGAGCTTTACACATTTGATTCTCTTTTTGTCAACTTTGTCACATTTTACGCGCGCCCGGCAAACTTTCCATGCTGTAAGCCGCTATATAGAAAAGGAGCAACCATTTTCCGGACAGGGATCATGTCGATGCAGGCAAGCAACCATCCGTATCAGTTCCCCGTCAGGAAAGAGCCCTCTATTGTGCGGTACACCGTTTGCTGGAAGCATGCGGCTCGCATCAGCCAGTCATCGGCACGCCAGGCGCATAATAACAGGGATGTAATATGAATCAGTCTATCTCCACCTCCAGTCACGCCTCGATCATACGTGCCCCCAAACTGGACATCCGTGAACAGGTCGCCTCCCTCGATGATCTGCCGATGATCCCCGAGATGGCGTTACGTATTCTGGAACTGCAGGACGATGCAGATGCCACGGTCGATCAACTGGCGTCCATTATCCAGATGGATCCTGCACTGAGTGCACAACTCATCCGTTATGCCAACTCTCCCCTCTACGGCCAACGCAGCAGTGTGGATACCCTTGAAGATGCCATCTTCCGTGTACTCGGCTTCGAGACCGTGTTGTATATCGCGCTTGGCAGCACCCTCTCACAGGCATTTCACTTGCCGCGCAGCGGGCCCATCGGCCTGAAAACATTCTGGCAGAATGCTGTTTTCAGTGCCGCACTGGTGCAGAAGCTGGCTAGCCAGCATCAGCGCCAATGGCAGATCAAACCTGGTACCGCCTATCTCTGCGCGCTGTTGCACAACATCGGCTATCTGGTACTGGCGACGCTGTTTGAAAGCGAATATTTCTGGTTGAACAAAGTGATCGAGGCCAGACCGGATACCGCGGTGGTGGAGATCGAAAAACAGCTGTTGGGAATTTCCCATACTGAACTCGGAAAATATCTGCTGGAGTCCTGGCATCTGCCGAAGGAAATCGTCACGGTGGCGAGTGAGCATCATAACCTGGGATACGAGGGCAAACACAGCGACACCGTGCGACTGATCCAGGTTACCGACCAATTGCTGCGTTCACACAAAATGTCGGACGCCGACACTGATGAGATTTCAACCGGACTATGTCAAAAACTCGGGCTGGACGACAGCGAAATTTATCTGGCGATGGATGATGTACTGGAGTCGAGCAGCGTACTGAATTCCATGGCAAAGTCATTCAGCAACACCTGAAACGGGCAAACAGAAAGGCCGGACCACCTCATCTGGGACATTCCCTTTAATCCGGGGTACCGCTATATCCGCATGCGGCCGGTGCTAACGCATTTACTCAGACCCGCAAACCACCAAGCCGCTTCATCACCTGCTGGCGATACCATTTGACACCGCCGACGAAAGCCGCCACCGTCAGCAGAACGAATCCTGCCAGCCACCATATCCATTCGGGATTTCCGCCCGCGCTTATCGGGCTGGGTTGCATCGCCTGTAACTGTGCCTGCTGCAACTGGAGCCTGGCGCGCTCATCTTCCAGTTGCCTGATTTTTTCATTCAGGACCCGGTTGGCCTCTTCCAGCACCTGATTCGCCTGCTGCAGGGTCTTGATCTGCTCGTTGAGCTTGAGCTGTTGTTTCTTCTGTTGCTTGAGCTGAATCACGGCCGGTGCGTTTTTAATCACATAGATGTCCTTGATCCAGCCGGTGAGGCCCTGCGGTGTCCTGATTTGAATATAACCATTTTTCCGCTCAAGCACCTCCAGTTTCATACCGGTAGTGACAACGCCAATCGGCGCCACCTGGTTATCCGGCTCGGAACGCACCCCCACCCGCAAGGTATCACTGACATACACACTGTCGGCAAAAGCCACCGGCAAAAAGCCCCATAGCAGGCAGATAAAAATGAGAGTTTGCTTCAAATGATTATTCATGACCGTGGTTATCATCCTTAAAAACATCTGTTACAGAATATCGACCAAAATATTCCGGGCTTTAATCCACATCCCGGGGGGTTATCCTGTGATTGCGGTTAAAACCCGGATTTCAACCGTTCAACATCGCTGTTAGCGGAAAAAAGATCCTCTGAAGCGGTAGTCATACCTCAACCCCGCCCGTTGGCGCCAATAACACCGGATCGAACGTCAAAGGTAAATCAATTCCGTCAAAAATCCGCAGGAAAAACCACCGCATACAGGGTTATTACCATTATGCCACCCCCCCGGAAAACACCATGTTAACCGGCACGCCGCCTGAATTCAGCAGTTTTTCCACGGGGAGGTACGGCAGCGGGGGCAGCCGCATTGCCAATCCGGCGGAAAAAGGGAAGCATGGCGCAAAACCCTGTGCAAGTCCTGACTGTTTCCTCATCCGCGGCGTGCAAATGCATTGAATAAATCAATCCAAAAAAATACAAAACACGGAAAAATACATGTATAGTAGCTTCAAATCTCGATGGAGTATGCTATTGTAACAACATTTACAACCATTCATTAACACTTCCAGGAGTAATCATGGCAGCTAAGAAAAAATCAAAAAAGAAAGTCGCAAAGAAAAAAGTCGTAGCAAAAAAGGCCCCCAAAGCGATCAAGGAACCCTATACCAAATCCATGCTCTTCAATGAACTCGCAGAGCGTACCGACCTCAAGAAGAAAGAAATTGTCGCTGTTTTTGATGAACTGGCAGATATCATCCACGCCCACATCCGCCGCAACGCTTCCGGCGTTTTCACCGTTCCCGGTTTGATGAAAATCAAGGTTGTCCGCAAGCCGGCCACCCGTGCACGCAAGGGGATCAACCCCTTCACCGGTGAACCGACCGTCTTCAAGGCAAAACCGGCGCGGAATGTCGTCAAGGTACAGCCACTCAAGGCACTCAAAGACATGGCGCTCTGATCACACTGCGGATGATGGCCGGGGGAACCCACCCCGGCCATACCGCTTTCAGCGTATCCGCATCCCCGTCGCTCCCGCCTGCAACACAGTACCGTACAGATCTGAAACAACTCTGCCGGCCCTTTCCGGGAGTTCGAGGCACGATGTGCCAATTACCGGTCTGCCCTGCCGAAACAGTGCCACCACTGATTACTGAAACACAACGCCGCGGAAACGTCTCTATGAACAGGGTTTGCCGGATGCACTGATCAGCCCGGCGGACCAATACGGTTATGACACCCCGGCCTGTAAGGTTTTTTGGCGCCTTCCCGGAAAAAATGCCGGCAGATCGCGCATGAAACAAAAACCGAACGCCTCCCCGGTTTCTCCATTAATGGCAGCTCTCCCTGGATAAAATATCCGGATTTGCATAATAATTAGAATTAGACTAAGAATAATCCGTAGATGCAGGAAACCGCATCATGTCGTGCCAGAGTTGACGCATGGCCAGTTTCCATAATGAATTCATGTGTCCGTTTCTGGCGGAGGAGTATTTTACACAACCGTTCCAGGCTCACCTTTTGCCTTCCTGGTTTCGGAATAATAATTAATTTCAGGAGATATGTATGTCCACCAGCTTTACCCCCTTGCCAACAACAACCCTGGCCCAGGGAGCCGGTTACCACCGCCCACCCCAACCATTACATGAGACCATTACACTGAATGCACCCGCCGTGGAGGTCATGACCGATTTGACCCGGGTCACTGCGGTGACCATCGAACCCGGTGTCAGTATCGATGTCGCCAACCAGAAAATGCTGAGCCGGCATGTGCGTCTGCTGTTGGTGACAGACAGCGACGCTGCCGTCGTCGGGATCATCACCGCCACTGATATCCTGGGTGAAAAACCCGTATTGTTCATGCAGAAAGTCGCATGCAGTTTTCACGATATCACCGTGGAAGACATCATGACCCCCCGCTCACAACTCGAGGTGATACACATGGTGGATGTGGAAAATGCGCGCGTCGGCAATATTGTTGAATGCCTCAAACAGCAGGGGCGGCAACATGCGCTGGTGGTCGATGTCAACGAATCGAATCTGAAAGTCTCGGTACGGGGGATATTTTCCTGTGCGCAGATCAGCAAGCAACTTGGCATCAATATAGAGACCAGTTGCAAGGCCTCCACCTTTGCGGAACTGGAGCAGGCACTGTCGGCATAGGAAGTAAAACAAAACTGCCCCACATCAGTGGGGCAGTTTTCATGAGTAAAGCAACAGTGTGCGCCGTGAAGCGCGCGTTCAATCAGAACTGAAGGTTGACACCGAGGTATAATCCTTCATCGATCGTCCTGTCCGGTGCATCCTTGAGATCCACCTTGATCTGCTGGAGCCCGAGCTGAACCAGTGCCTGACTGGTTACCTGGAAGTTGGCGGTAACGCCGACTTCATGCATGCCATCCGCATCATTAAAAGTAATCACACTCGGGACAAAATAAAGGTAAGCGCCAATGCCAAAACCGTTCCAGGCCTCCGGCATCAATGCCAAATCACCGCCCAGCCCCATACCACCGATGCTGTGATCGTCCGCACGGCCGTAATACAGCCGGCCACCGATGGTAATGATCAGTGGCGCATCGAGACTCTCGCCCCGTACCTGGGTACCCACATGCAACAGGTAATCCGAGACAGTGTCATTTTTCTTTGAATAAAGGTAACCGCCTTCCAGTTCCATGCGCCCGAGGCTTTGTCCGAATGATTCCGAGACGTACATCAATCTGGCCATGTCATCACTTAACTGGATACGAAATACATCTGCACGCACAGATGCCGTTGCTGTGAACATAAATAACAAACCAACATAGACAAACCTCAAAATCATGAATAATTCTCCCCTGGACCTTGAAAAACGGTTTCGATTGAGTAAACACACAGCCCCATGTAGTGCTCCCGAAATTATTATCCGGTTAAAGTTGGAACATCACATGATTTTTTCTGCGGAAAAAGCATACCTTGCCTAAGTGCTTTTTCCGCGGAAATCCTGCGCAAACATCCTTTTCTTCCGCTACCACCGGATAATAACAAGTTAGATGAAATAGTAGCCCGAAATTCCGGTAAATAACAGCTTTGTGCACAAACCTGGGGAGAGAAACAGCCATCCAGCCGTGGTGCGCGGGCAATCCTTGACCGTAGATGGAAATCCGTCTGTTAACGGTGTTGCAGGATGAGGAAGTGTCTTGCTGTCGCAGCGGCCATTCTCTCAATGGCTAAGTGACGGCTATCTTTCCGATCCCTGGCTGATACGATCAACCTGGTAGCGGCGATTATGGGCTATTTGATCGATGCGGTCGCGCACTTCCGGGTTATTCTGGATAAAATCAAGAAACAGCCCACAATCGACGCGGATCGTTTCCACCCGGCTCAGTGCCGTCACGGTCGCAGCCCTCGGTGCCCCGGTGAGCAACGACCACTCACCAAAATAATCCCCAACCTGCAATGTGGTCACTTCGATCTGCGACTCACCATGGGAATAACTCACCTGTGCCGTACCATGAATGATGATGTACAACGCATCGCCCGGTTCCCTCTCATGCACGATCAGACTGCCCGCGGGAAAACCCAGTAATGATGAAGGTTCCACCAGTTGTGACAACTGCTCTGGGGACAACATCCTGAAAAGGGGGACCGTTCTCAGTGCGGTAATGGTGATGCGTTCCTTGTAACGCCGCAGGATCGCCCGCGACAGTTCCGCCCGTCCCTGGATCACCTTTTCCAGGACATCACCCGGAAATTCGATCAGCACAGAAGGACGAATTGCGGTGACATCGGAAATACGCGGGATCTTGAACAGGGCAGAAATCTCCCCGAACACCTCCCCATGACCAAGCCGCGCCAGCACAAGGTGCTGCTCTCCCTGATCCTCACTGACCTCCACCTCTCCCATGACTAGAATATAAACACGGGTATCCAGCTGGTGCCGGGTACATAAACGCTCACCCGCGGCGGCATGCCGAACCCTGCCGTGGTCCAGAAGGAACTCCTTTTCCTCCACCTTCAGCAATTCGCCGAAGGTGTCATGCTCATCGATCACCTGCTGGGCAACATGCATGAATTTGTCATCTTTGCGCATCGTCTCTACCCTCCATGAGGTAACAGGGTGGGGATTCCCCTGGCCAACCCGGTGATATCCCCGCTATCATCCCTCCGCCTGACGGTAATAGACAGGAATTCCTTCACAAATTTCCCCCCTGCCCGTCTGCGAACGGCTTTCCTCAGAGGCGATTAACCGCTACTATTTTCAAAGACAATTCCACAATCTGATCATGCTTGTCCCACTAGACAGAAAACCAGACTGGCACCACCCACCGCTTATCACCTTGTTACTCATCCTGGTGAACGTGTTGTGCTTTTTCGTCTGGCAGGTGAATGACGGCCAGTACGAGCACGAAGCGAGCAACTACTACTTCAGTTCCGATTTACCCGAAATCGAACTGCCCCGCTACCGCGCCTACCTGCGTGAGCCGGCCAACCCCACCGCCTTCCCGGACGCGTTTTATTACCTGGCGGACAAAGACATAGGGAAAGAACAACTCTACATGATGATGGAACTGGACGGCCCCTTCATGCAGCGGCTGCATGCGGGTGAAATCATTCAGAGCGGCGATCCCCAATACGCCGTCTGGCAGAAACAACGCAGGGAATATACGAAGTATAAAGACCGTATTGTCTCCTACCGCTTTTCCATGGTGAATATCCGGCCATCCATTGTCACTCTCTTCACCCACATGTTCCTGCATGCCGACGTGGCACACCTCCTGGGAAACATGCTTTTTCTGTTTTTATTCGGTTTCGTGGTGGAGATGACACTCGGCCGCCCACTTTACCTCTTCGCCTATCTGGCATCCGGTGTCATGGCGGGACTGTTCTACCTGCTACTGGAACCCCAAAGCGCTTACTGGGGGCTGGGAGCCTCTGGCGCAATTTCCGGCCTGGCCGGCATGTATACCGTATTGTTCGGCATGCGCAAGATCCGTTTCTTTTATACCCTGCTGTTTTATTTTGACTATATCAAGGCCCCGGCGATCATCATGTTACCCGTGTGGTTGGGATATGAGCTCTTCGACCAGCTGTTTACCAATAACAATGTGAACAATCTCGCCCACATCGGTGGGCTGTTAAGCGGTGCGCTCATCGCCTGGCTGGCAAAGAAATATTCACCCAGTATCAACCTGGACTACCTCGATGCCGAGGAAAAACAACAAGCTTTCAGGAAAAAATACCAGGAAGGCACCGAGGCACTTGGCGCGATGGATATCAGCAAGGCGCAGCGTATCTTTTCCGAACTGGCAGAGGAACAACCGGAGAACATCGAATTGCTGGTACAGCTTTATAATGTGGTTAAATTGAACCCCAACAATCCGGCCATCCATCAACATGCCAGAAAAATCATGCGGCTGCCGGCTGCCGACAAGGCCACGGTCAAACTGCAGCACGACATCTTCATAGATTACGTGGAGAGAGTCCAGCCCAATGTCCAATTAAGTCCGGACTTGATGATCTCCCTGGCCTTGCGTTTTGCTGCCAACAATTACCTGCAGGATGCGGAAAAAATCGTGCTGTATCTGACCACCCGCGTAACAGACTTCAGCCGCAATGCCGAAGGCCTGATGGCCCTCACCACCCATTACCGCCGCATCAACAATTCGCAAAAAGCCGACAAGTACCTCTCGTTGTTGCTGGAGTGTTATCCCAACAGCCTCGAAGCCAAACACGCCAGGCAGGCTTTTGGCTGAAGAACGAGTGCGCATCTTTTGGCGCACCCCTCAGCGGGCCACCAGTGACTCGACAATCTTTTTATATTCCATTACCTCCGGCAAACGCGGATGGTGCGGATATTTTGCCTGGACGAAATCAAGAACCTGCCGTGCCTTGCCGTCTTCATTGAATGACTCACACAATATTTTTGCCACCAGCAAATAGGCATCGGGGATACCTTCATACCCCGGATAATCACGATGCATATTACTCAACAGCGATAACGCGGCCCGTGCCTGGCCATTTTTATACAGCAGTTTCGCCATTTCATGACGCTGTTGCCCGCTGCCGAATTTAAACGCCTTATCCAGCTGATAGCAATCAGAATATACCCGCAGTGCCTCGGAAGGTCGTTTTTCCAACATCAGGCGCACGATATAATCACCACTGTAGGCGCGCAAACCGGCAACATCAGCGGTGGTAAGAAGCAGCTTATGCAGCTTTTCACGACAGGCCATGTTGCCCGGCTGCGCCTGCACCAGGCTGATCAGGCGTTGCTTCGCCTCTTCCACCTTGCCTTCACGCAGCAGAATCTGCACTTCACGCAAACCCGGTTCTGACTCGGTCGTGGATTGCGGCGCGGCCTTTTCCGTATACTCCCTGCTGATGTTATATCCGAGTTGTTCATGATACTGATACAACACATAGCCCATCATGTGAAACATGATGAGAATGAAGTACATACTGATAAAATAGGCCAGCGGCTGGTAAATCGTTTCCGGCAGGTAGATTATCATTAATTTCGTCAGCAGATCCTCGCCACTCAGGAGAAAGAACAGAAACAGACACATGATGAAATAGGGTGCGCCGATACGCTTGATTACCCCCAGTAACGTTACAGGATTGACCGCGCGGAAAAAGCTGTGCTCTACAGCCAGCACCATGATACTGGCCGGTAAGATCAAGGCGGTTATAAACTGACCAAGCAGGAGCAAGCCGATATTGAACAAAACACCATTAAAGATGAAAAGCAAAAAGATAATGAACAACTGTTTGAATGGCAGCTCCAGTTCCTGCGTCAACATCTCGCTGCTGATACGTTGCGGTTTCAAATACCCCTGTGCCGTATGCTCCAGTACCACATAGGCATATTTCATAAAGATGATGAACAACAGCAGCCCGACGAGGAAACCAAACAGACTCTCCCCCAGGAGGATATTCACCACCACGATCAACAACATGAAAATCAGCGGGGTAAAATGGCCGGGGAATAAAAAGAATTGTGGAATACGCTGCCAGAAGGGGCGTATTACATTGCCGCTGCCGAGCGATTCCAGCGCTTCGCCACAAACCGGGCAAGGGGAGAGAGTATCTCCTTGCGTATCGATACAGTCACGGCAGAAATTGATCTGGCATTGACGGCAGACCCAGCGGGCCGGGGTGTCGGGGTGGTATTTACAGAATATCCTTGCCATGTAAAACTTTACGATTGAATAGGTTAGCGTTGTCGCTCGTTATCGGATCATCCCTAGCACTGAATAGCTGTGCAAAAAGGTGTCAACCTTGAAAATTTGCCAGGCCGGCCCATCGATTTATGAAAAACACTGCCAGTGTTGAATGGACACTTTTTTCGCACAGCTATTCAGTTATTACAGCATATCATAAAGGATCATTTCTCCATGTATATCAAAATCACCCGACGTTTCCTTTTTATCCTGCTGGGCCTGCTCTTCAGTCTTAACAGTCTGGCAGATACGCGCGTTTCCACAAGCTGGCTGAAGCAGCATCTGAATGATGCGGATCTTGTGCTGATCGACATGGCGGACGATCTCCAGTATCAACGCTTCCACATTCCTGCTGCGCGCAACCTTCCCTACTCTGCCTTGAACAGGGTAACCCGCCAGCGGGTCAGTTTCAGCGCGGGCAGGGAACGCTTACTGCAGATACTCGGGTTACTCGGTGCAAAGACAGACAGCCATATCATTATCTATGACGATCTTGGCGGGCTGAACGCCGCCCGCCTCTACTGGGAGCTGGAAAGACTCGGTCATTCCCGCATGGCTATCCTTGACGGTGGCCTGGTGGACTGGATCCTCGCGGGTTACAAAGTAACCAATCAGCCGGCCAAAGCGGTCAAATCCCGCTATCAGCCGGCGAAAAACAAGGGTATCGACAATGTGGCAACACTTGATGACGTCATTCACCCAAGCAAGGGAACGGTGTTGCTCGATGTCCGCAGCCAGCAGGAGTACAGCGGCCATCCCCGCCAGCCCCGCAGCGGGCACATCCCCGGTGCGAAATGGTGGTCATGGGACAACGGTGTGGATTTTGAAAACCGCTTCAAAATGAAACCCCTGCCAGAACTGAAAACCGCTTTCAGAAAACTCGGCCTGGAAAATCCTGATACACCGGTGATCCTCTATTGCCAGTCAGGCCACCGCGCCAGCCAGGTGTATTACACATTGCGCCAGCTGGGTTACCGCAAGGTCAAGGTCTATGATGGCTCCATGGCGGAATACAGCCTGCGCAAGGATCTGCCTTTGAGGAAAGGGATGCAGCCCTGACGCCGGACAACGGCTGGAAAAGGCGTTTCAATCCACCGACACCGTGCGCTCCTTTGCCCAGTTCCGCAGATATTCGATTTTCTCCGCCATCACCACCGAAAGGGGCCGGGTCTGACTGATCTCATGGAGGAGTAGCTCATCCTGCAGGGATCGTTGCTGCGCCTGGGCGGTATACATGGCGGAAACCACGCACTGCTCGATTTCGGCACCGGAGAAACCCTCGGCTTGCCTGGCCAGCTCACCGGTGTTGAAGTGAAGCGGATCATGTGAGCGCTTGCGCAGGTGGATTTCAAAAATAGCTTTGCGGCTGGCGAGATCCGGCAGATCGACAAAGAAAATCTCGTCCATGCGTCCCTTGCGGATCAGTTCGGGCGGCAGTGATTCAATGTCATTGGCGGTGGCAACCAGAAAAACCGGAGCATCGTTTTCGGCCATCCAGGTCAGCAGGGTGCCGAGCACCCGCCTGGAGGTACCGCTGTCGCCATCACTGACACCCAGTCCCTTTTCAATCTCATCCACCCATAACACGCACGGCGCCATCGCCTCTGCCGCGCTGAGCGATTCCCGCAAATTACGCTCGGTTTCCCCGTGATATTTGTTATACAGCGCGGCAAAATCGAGACGTAACAGCGGGATGCCCCAGACACCGGCGACCGCCTTGGCGGCCAGACTCTTGCCACAGCCCTGCACACCCAGCAGTAAAAATCCTTTCGGGGGGTCCAGGGGGTTGTCCTGCTGGTGAAAGGCGAGTTTCCGCTGCTCAAGCCAGGATTTGAGACGGCGGAAACCGCCGATGTCCGCAAAACGCTCGGTGTCATATTCAAAATGGAGAATGCCGTCCTGACTGAGCAGTTCATATTTCGCCTGCATCAGGCGGGGCAGATCATCCTCGCGGATGGCGCCATCGTCATAAATCGCCCGGTAAGCCAGGCGGCGCGCCTCGGAGGCGGTCAGGCCACTGAGATTGTTCACCAGCATGTCCAGCGCCTTGCGGTCAGCCTGAACTTTCTGTCCGGCGTTATCCCTCGACCAGTTGCGCGCCACCTCCTTGACGATGTTACGGATCACTTCGCGATCCGGCAGGCTCAGATCGAATTCAGTGGAAAAATTACGCAACTCTTCCGGCAGGGTCAGATCGTGACTCAGGAGCACGATGGTTTTCGGTGTGTGCACATATTGCAGGGCGATGTCTTTGAGCAGGCGCACATTCACCGGCTCGTTCAGGAAGGGGTGAAAATCCACCAGCACATAGATACCGGCTTTGGTAGCCGCCTTGATATGGTGCAATACCTCAGCCGGCTCCACCTGCCTGTCATCAATAGCATAATCAAACGAGAGAGAAAGCAGTCCTTCGGTCACCGTCCATTGAAACAGCGCGCATCCCAGTGAGCGGCGCATGTTGCGCAACAGCTCCAGCGCGCGGCGCTCCTCGCGTGTCTCGATGGCAATGATGGGAATGCGGGAACGAAACAGCAGTTCCAAATCGTGACGATCGTTCATACCCGGTGTCAATCCTCAGCAATCAAACCGTTGCATCATAGCAGCCCAAAAAAAACCTTCCCACTCAGTGCTCAACAGGAAGGAAGGTCAAGCCAGCCTGGCTTGTAAGGGGTTGTTTGCTGAAGCCGGATTCGACACAGGGACGCGCCGGCCGCCGGAACAGGTCATCTAACCATAGCACGTCCCTGTTCCCCTTCAATCCCCTCCTCCTGTGATCATTGTTTAGAAAATCGCGCCAAGTGCATGAATAACAAAGCATTCCTGTAGTATGAACGCATCGACACTTTTGTAAGCAATTATTTTATGGCTAATAATAAAGTATGAATATTTGTGCGCTTAATCACGGAAGTTGTTGAATTGCAGTGGCATATCCAGCTTGGCTTCCTTGAGCATGGCGATGACATTCTGCAGATCATCACGCTTCTTGCCGGTGACTCGCACCTTTTCGCCCTGAATGGCCGCCTGCACCTTCAGTTTCTTCTCCTTGATGAGCTTGACGATTTTTTTCGCCAGCGGCGTGTCCAGCCCCTGACGCACGGTCACCGTCTGGCGCACCTCCTTGCCCGACTGTTCCGGCTCGGCGATCTCCAGGCAGGCGATGTCCACCCCCCGCCGGTTGAGCTTGCTCTGCAGAATGTCGAGCATCTGCTTGAGCTGAAAGTCAGCCTCGGCGATCATGGTGATCGTCTCATCCTTGAGTTCAAACCTGGCACTGGTTCCCTTGAAATCAAACCGGGTGGAAACCTCACGGTTGGCCTGATCCACGGCATTGGTCACTTCGTGCATTTCCACTTCCGACACCACGTCGAAACTTGGCATAAGCTCTCCTTCATGAATCGTTGCAAACAAACATCAGCCGTATTGTACTGACAATCGGCCTGTTGTCAGCCCATATTTTCAGCCGAATACTCCGGAAAAAGCTTATTGAAGGAGAGATATTCGGAACACTTGATTTAGGTGACAAACAGCCGGGGGATCATTCCTTCTTCGGATCGGCACCCGAATACGGCGGGATCATGGCGCCTGCCTCCTCCTTTTCCTGCAGCAATCCCTCGGATAAACGTCTGCCGGGCATCACCCAGGTGATAATGTGCTCTGGAAACTGGGATGGATGGATATAAGCCTCGGATACCACCTTGTCACGCACAGACATACCGGCTGCATGCACGCTTTCGGGATCACCGCTGATCAATGGATGCCACTCCGGCAGGGGCCTGCCCTCCAGCAACAGCCGGTAAGCACAGGTGGAAGGCAAATCATCGAAAGCGGCAGGCTGATCCCGCGCCAGTACCAGGCACTCGGCAACCTGCTCGGCGCGTCGCGCATAATCACGGCAACGGCAGGCGGTGATATCGAGTAAATGGCAGGCGATATTGGTGTAATAAACCTCGCCGCTGTCCACATCCTCCAGCTTGTTGAGGCAGCAACGACCGCAACCGTCACACAGCGCCTCCCATTCATCCGGGCTCAGGCTGAAAAGCGGTTTATGCCTCCAGAAATCCGTCATGCTGGCACATCCGGGTAAACACAAAAAGAGACAATAAAAAAGGCCTCTTTCAGAGACCTTTTAAACCAAATACTTTTATGGCTGTCTAGATTTCTTCGGTGAAATCCACGCCAACGGAATAGCCGCTGCGTGACAACTCCACATGTTGGACCTCTCCCTGCACATTGAGCTCATGGGCCTTCCCGCGGGGTACAACATAAAATTGCAATTGCAGCCTTTCGCCGACATCCACCGGCGTCTTGCTGAATAACCTTATACCAGTTAAGGATATATCTTCCGCTTCCAACAGAAAATTCTGGCCGTCATTACGGGTGACCGCAACGCTTCGTGCAAAAGGAATTCGTCGATGTTTGCGCCGTTCCATCTTGCCACCTCCACTTTCAGTATGGCACATACCTGCTTATTTTGAAGCCATCCCGACGAAAAGGTTCAGGCATTATTGATTTTTTTCGGCCCACAAGGCCACACGTGATCAGGAATCCAGGTGGCTCTGACGCTGCCAGAGCAGCTCCAGCGTCGCCATGTTATAGCGCTCACCCCGCATTTCGTAATCCACAAACGCCAGGGAAACGCCGAATTCATCAACCCTCACCACTCTCATGTTAAAAGCGATCTCCGGCATGGCCGAATCGAGCATATGCATCTTGATATGCGCACCAACCGGCAGGTGCGGCGGATTGTACAGTTCCAGGTAAACACCACCATCAGAGATATTCCGGGTGCGGGTGTGAATGACACCAAAGGTGGAATGGCTGATCCGCACCCTGGCCACCACCGTTTTCCGGAAATGCATTCTTTTTTCACGCATGCTGGAGGAAAATCTCTGATTGCTAAACATCGCTGACTTCTTGTTGTTTCATTTTACACAAACGCTCCGTCCCTGCTTTTAACTCCCACACATTTCACCACCTGGCCCGCTACCATGCTGTTACATGGCACACAGAATGGCATCACCGGGGCAAGATACCACAGTTACATGACAGCCTCCTTCACAACCTTAAGGTTGCGCCATAATTCCTTTCCCCGCCCCTGACGATTCTGACAGCAGCAGCGCGATCAGCCGTTTGGTCCGGGCCCACCTTCGCACAGGACCCGCAAAACCGATTCAGCCCCGGAATGCCCCCCCTCCACAAGCGGCCAGGTTCGCCGAATCCGGCAATCTACCATAAAAAGTTGATGATTTGCCTGAAAAAACACTCCTAAATGTTTGATATTTGCGGTAACATTGATCAAAATTAACTATACTAAATGACAAAATCAACAATCTAGGGGGGAGTCCCGTGCGCTTTTTCAAGATTACCTCAAGCCTGTTTACCGGCCTGTGCCTCATGTTTTTCGCCGCCATCACTCCGGCACAGGCAGAATTTTTTATCGGAGCGGATGCCACCACGCTCGGAGCGGAACTGCAGTTCACCGAGGGTTCTTTCCTTTATAACCTGGCGCCTTACCGGGCAAAACTGGGTTACCGGGGTGAAACCCTGGGATTTGAAATTCATGCCCTGAGCAACCAGGACAAAACCATCGGCACCTATGTGGGCAGCGATTACAATTTCAAAATCGAGAATAACGTCGGCGCCTATATCCACCTGCGTGAAAAATGGGTCTATGCCCGTCTCGGCGGCACCTGGCTGCAAACCACCTTTACCCATGTTCCGACGAACACCTCCGACAGCGACACGGTCTTCCTGCTGACGGGCGCGCTGGGTGTGGAACTGCGCCTCGGCAAACACCTTTTCTTCAATCTGGACTACACCTACTCCGAAGGGAAGGGCCATTACCCCAATCTGGTTGGCGGCACTTCGAAACCCACTATTACCATGCAAGGCTTCGGTGCGGGGGTGAATCTTGCGTTTTGAATAATCGTTACTTGCGCGCCTACGCGACGGCGCTCCCCGGGAGGGGGGCGCCGTTTTTATTTCAGTAGCCGGCTTCTTCTCGCCACACCGCTTTCACTCAGACTCAGCAGGGTGTCTTCCGCCCGTTGGTATCCCAGGGCGATCATCTCCCTTGCACGATAAAACTCCAGCAAACGGCAGGCATTGGCCGGAATGTCGATGATATAATCTGGCGTGTACGCCGCCAGCTTGAAACGGGCGATGGTATTCTGCATCGTTTCCAGGGAACGGGTGAGAATTTCATACATGTTGATTTCCTCCTCATCCCGGGAAGTAAAGTTCAGCTTGGCCTGCAAGCCGTCCAGAAATCGCGCTATCCTGACCTGATAACTGTCCGGATTCCGCTCGCTTCCATTTTCCTCATCCTCTGGAAACACATCGAGTTCATCCTCGTACTCACCGCTGAGGTTCACCGCAATGGTCAGGTCGGTCAGATTCATCACCGTCGGTGCAATGGGAATCGGATTCACCAGGCCGCCATCCACCAGCAAGCTGCCATTCACCCGTCTGGGTGTAAACAGTGTCGGCACCGAAATGGAGGCACGAACCGCCTCAAACAACGAGCCACTGTTCAACCAGACCTCCCTGTCATTATCCAGATCCGTCGCCACCGCAGTGAACGAGACAGGGAGATCCTCGATATTGTCATCCCCCATGAGTTCCTCCAGCGTCTGCATGATGCGCTCGCCACTGAACAAACCACTGCGGCTAAAGGCAAAATCCAGCAACCGCAGCACATCACGGCGGCGCAGGGCCCTGACCCACTCCGCATAGATGTCCAGCTTGCCTGCTGCATAAAAACCGCCGATCAGGGCACCGATGGAAGAACCGGAAATCGCCCGGATTTCAAAACCATGCTCCTCCAGCCAGTGGATCACCCCGATGTGCGCAAGCCCGCGCGCACCGCCACTGCCGAGAACCAGAGAAACCGTGATTTTTTTCTGTGTCATGGTGATTTTGCCTGAATCGTCCTGAAAACAGTCAGTTCAACTATCTATTACGGCTACCCCTCCCTTTGACCCAAAGCAGCAACGTCAGTATCCGGATACGACTTTCAAATAAACCGATATTCGGAATACCTCTCCATCTGCAACAATCAGCATAACAGATCAGAAGGTGGCTCCATGCTTATATACCATCTTGGCAGCTGGAAAACATCCGCCGCAGGCACAGAACGCCGCCGCGCGGGATGGTGATTCCCGCCGGTATCAGGAGAACACAGATGAAGGAGAAAAAGAGAACTACTGCAGCGTGCCTGCGCCGTCTTCCAGCTCTTCCTCAACAAAGATCAGCACGATACCATCGTTTGTGAGGCGGATGCATTCCATATCAAATATCACATCCATGTTCATCAGCTTGAGTTCAAAACGGCCATCCCCGTTACCGGGATGGATTTCCGGAATTTCCTCGAGCGAAATAAACACCCCACCACCTGACATGTCCCTGATCATGCCATCCAATGGACCATGGACGGGATGATAGAGGCGGACACGGGCGTCTACCAGTTGGCGTTCGTGCAAACGTCGTTCGACCATAATGCACCTCGATATCGCTGTGTTCCTTTAAACATAGCACCGATCCGGCCAAACAACCTAACCCCTGAATATGGCTTAAGTTATTGAAAAATGGAGGTTATAAAAAATTTAAATATAGAATGCCTCCAAAACAGAAGGTTATTCCACAAAAATCACACCCTCACCGGCATGACTCAGTGTGGATCACATTCTGCGCGGATCTTGACGAGACAGGTGTGGCAGAGGCAATCCTGGTAGCGGGAGCGGAGGTGATCTGCCTGTTTTTTGGTCAATCTGACAGCTGAACAATGACACAACGTGACCGAAACCGCATTGCAGCTGAACCCCTTGCCGCAACGCGGACAGATCCTGAACTTGCTGCCAGCCATTTTTTTCGAAAAAGGCAGATGCATGCCCTCCTTTTGCTGTCGAGGGTCACTTCCCGGCTGAACCTTCCGCCTCTCGGATCAGTTTTTCCTTGTATTTGCGATGTTCGATCATAATCGAAACCGCTTCCTCCACGTCATCGGTAACCGTAATGATGTCCAGTTCATCGGCCGAGATCGCACCCGCTTTCACCATGGTGGTTTTCAGCCAGTCGAGCAAGCCCTGGTAGTAATCCACGCCAAACAACACCAACGGTATCTGATATATCTTGTGTGTCTGAATGAGCGTCAGCGCCTCAAAGAACTCATCCATGGTGCCGAAGCCACCCGGCATGCAGATATACCCCATGGAATATTTGACGAACATCACCTTGCGGGCAAAAAAGTAGCGGTAGTGCAAGGAAATTTTCTGATAGTGATTCGGACGCTGCTCGTGAGGAAGCTCGATGTTCAAACCCACATTATTTCCATTTACTTCGCTTGAACCCCTGTTCCCCGCTTCCATGATGCCGCCACCACCACCGGTAATCACGGTAAAACCGTTTTCGGACAGGCGCCGCGCAATTTGCCTGGCCTTTTCATAATAGGGTGTGCCGGCATTGAACCTGGCCGATCCAAAGACCGAAACGGCAAAACCGAGATCCGCAAGCTTGTCAAAACCTTCGGTAAACTCGCTGATGATCCTGAACATGCGCCAGGATTCATCACCTTTCAGATCGTCAATCATTCGCTTAACCTTTTGTATCTTATTTTAATGTTGTGATATTCCCGCTTGTCACTGAACACCCGGGCCCTTTCATCATACGCCAGCTCAAGCATATCTGCGGCGACGACGGTGACATGCAGTTGCAACCCCCCCTCAGGGCCGGAGGGCGCTTTACCGTTATCCGTATCCGCAATGAAAATGTTACCCGGTTTGTCCGGCAATTCCTCGTGCTTCTGCAGGATACTTGCATTCGTGCTGACGCGCCTGGCAGCACCGCAATTACGCAGATACGTGACAACCATTAAATTCCCGCTTGGTATTTCCGTCCTTGTGACGATCCGGTTCTCACACTTTCGGTCTGAGCTGAAAAAAATAACCAGGCTCATCGGAATGACCGCCATTAAAAACAGGAGTGCCACACCATTGAACACCCACGTCCTGATCTTTTTCCATCCCATGATTTTTTCTACCTCAACAAAAAACGGTACAAACGGTTCCTGAGCGTCATTCCCTCTTACCGCCTTCTCGTACTCTACTAATATTTTCGTATATTTATCACAAAAACACGCAGTATTCACTTCCACCTACCGATTAAAGTATATGGAATTCACCCCCGTCACGGCTTAAAATTAAACAAGTCAAAAACATGTGAAAGTTGTGGATCGCAGTGCGAAAAAGGTGTCCACTGACTAAATAAGTGTTCCGAATACCAGATCATTTAACATTATTGGCAGATTCTGGTTTCGCATCGGGGGCAGAGGTGTTCGGAACACTTACTTTAGTAAACCGGTCCCCGGGTATCTTGATTTATGGAAATCACTGCCATTTAAACCGGACACGTTTTCGCACAGCGATTTAGCACTTTTCGTTTCATCAGCATATTGCCTGATCCCTGGATTTATTTTGGTAATCACATATGGAAGCTCAGGAATGCTACCGCATACTCGGCATGAAGCAGGGTTGCAGCTGGAAAGAGGTGCGCACTACCTATCAGCGCCTGGCATTACGCTGGCATCCTGATCGCCATCAGCAACAGGCGGAAGCACAGCAGCACGCAGAACAGCAGATGCAATTGCTGAACGAGGCATTCACGACCCTTTCCACATTCTATAAAAAGCACGGCCATCTACCAAGCGAACCCCCGCCACCGCCGGCCGACAGGCAACCCGCCCCAGCCGAAACGGCAAAAACCGAAACATCCCCACGGCCCGAGGCAACCACCGGTTCCAGGAAAAAAAGAACACACAGGCAAGCAAGCGGGAAAACCCATACCAGACAAAACTTTCGCGGCGTCCCCTGGGGCGTGGCGGTTGCCATGATCCTGGCGGCTTACCTTTTTTTCCCGGGTTTCGACCAGGAAGAGAACGACAGACTTCTCAAACAGACAAACATCACGCCTCTCCAGCAAACCTCTCCCCGGCAAACCACCGAACCGCAGGATCCGAAAACACCACCCCAATCGACCCTCGGCAGCCCGCCGCAAACGGGAAAAAACCCCTCCCGCCAGGACCACCCTGCATTCGATGCCAGCGCTCCGCTGGGCATGTATGGGAAAAAACTGCATGACAATTACTTCTCCTACGGCGATACTCCCGGCAAGGTATTCGAAGTCCAGGGGATCCCCACGCGCACCGTCGGCGACATCTGGTTCTATGGTCAGTCGGAAGTCCATTTCAACAATGGTGCCGTTGTCTCCTGGTACAATTCGCCCGGCCATCCCCTCAGGGCAAAATAAAAACCGCGCAAGCCACTGCTGCCGGCTTTCACGTTGTCAGTGCTGGTTGCGACGGGCTTCCGCCTCGATAAATATGCGCTTGATTTGGGGATAGCGTTGTTTTATCGCCTCACTGATCATGGCAATGACCTCTTCCACCTCCCCGGCGGTGGCACTGTCCTTGAAATCGACACTGATGTTGGCCAGGATGTAATCCGGTCCCATGTGCATGGTGAGCACCTCGTTGATGTGTTCCACCAGCGGGTTGGCCTGTAATATCTCCCGGATTCCGCGAAGAACATGCACATTCGCACTTTCGCCGATGAGGAGTCCCTTGGTTTCATAAGCCAGCCAGATGGCCGTACCAATCAGGATCAGCCCGATGATGATGGAAGCGATACCGTCAAAATAGAGAATGCCGCTAAAGTCACTCAAGGCAACACCGATAAATGCCACCAGCAGGCCCAGAATTGCCGCACTGTCCTCAAACAGCACCACAAAGATGGAGGGATCCTTGGTGCGCTGCACGGCTTCGATATACCCCCATTTGCCTTTGGCGCGGCTGAATTCGATCAGCGCAAACCACCAGGCGGCCCCTTCAAACAGGATCGCCAGCCCCAGCACAATGTAATTGATCATGGGTTTTTCGATCGCTCGCGGATGCTGGATATGTTGCACGCCTTCATACACGGAAATACCGCCACCGAGTGCAAAAATCAGGATGGCAACGATAAAACTCCAGAAATAAATCTCCTTGCCGTGACCAAAAGGAAATGCCGCATCGGCCGGTTTTTGCGCCTGCCTGATTCCGTGCAGCATGAGCACCTGGTTACCGGTATCGACCAATGAGTGAATGCCTTCCGACAGCATGGCGGAACTGCCGGTAATCGCCGCCGCTACAAATTTGGTAAGTGCAATGAGGGTGTTGCCGGTCAAGGCTGCGTAAATGACTTTTTTGGAAGCGGAGGACATATCTCAATATTTATTGGCGTGCCTGCAATCCTTGTTTCCGCGCTGTGGCTTGACTCATCCGTTTCCCTGCATGCACCGGTACACCTTACGGCTAAGTTCGCCTGCCAGTTCCGCGGACACACGCTCCATGGTGGAATAAATCGTCTGCGCAAGCGAGTTCCTCGCCATACTGATAATCCCCGGCATATGGATCGAATTGTGCAGCATTCTGGTCTCGTGACTATACAAGTGAAGTATCTCATACAGCAAGGAGCGGAACTGTTGCGCATCATACAGGCTGGCAACGGCTTCGCGAAAACGCGGTATCGTCTCCCAACGGGCAAACAGGCGGGTGGCGGCCTCTATCATCAGTTCGATTCTTTGTTGCCGGATTTCCTCGATATCATAATACTGAATGTCAATATTAATCGGAAAAGGAGAGGCTTGCCGAAGAAAATTCCTGTCGATGCTGCGGGCTTCCTGCAAGAGTCGCTGTACTTCCCGGCTGTCTGCTTCTTTGCCTGTTTTGTACGCCACCGCCGCACTTGTCAGTACCAGCTGATCTTTTTTTACTTCCTTTTGCAGATTGATCTCCAGAAAAGACTGGAGGGGTGGCAACATCAGGCTGAAGAGTGTGCCTTGCTTGAGTGCTTCAACCGTACGCTGGCTGAACTCCTGCATCATGAAACGGTTCATTGCGCACAGAAGACGAACTTTGTCCACAGGCATCACCTATCTGACGTGCTGCTGCCATGGCTGACTGGTTTACGATTTTTCTTCCTTTACCGCCTTGTGAAATCCTACCATACCGTATAGCAGGGTTTTGCTCGAGACGTTCTGAAATCCCACATCTCTCAACAAATGGGAGAACTCATCAGCCGAATAGAACATACGTAACGCATTGATGAAATATTCCCTGCAATTCAGCGCGGCGGGACTGCTGCGGAATATCAGCGCGGTAAAACTGAGACAGGCCCGCAGGTAGGTATAGTACAACCATTCCACCACCTTGTTATCCGGCCGTAACATGTCACAATGGTAAAAATGGCCACCCGGCTTCAAAACCCGTTTGACTTCCTTGCATACATCCATGATGCGCAGGTGCCTGGATGCATACTGCAAGGTCACCACATCAAAATGATTGTCCGGGAATGGCAGGGTATGCACATCGCCGATCACACTCTTGATTTTAAACCCCTGTTTCGCCGCGAGTTTGCCACCAACTTCCTGCATCGCCTCGCTCCTGTCCATCGCCCAGACTTCCAGATCCGGTTGCTTGCGTAACATTGCGATGCCGATAGCATTGGTCCCCGCACAAACATCCAGTGCTCTTTGCTTTGGCTGCAAATCGATTGTTGCCAGGAAGCTGTTGCGAAACCAGTTCCACAAACCGAGGCTTGCAACGTGATTTGCCCGATCATAATACTTGGCAACATCGGCAAACACATCATCAAGCTCATTCGTCCATACCTGCTTGAAGCGATATTCACGATCTTCTTCCCGGGCCGTGAAAGGAATAACATGTTGACCATTCGCCATTGAAATCACCTTGTGTTTTTATTAGTTAGTTTTTATCAGGCCGAGCCGTAAAACACGACAAAATAATCATGAAGGTTCCACACCTCCACAATAAACCAATTTCACCAAATATTAAAAACTTTTACTGATTTTTTTTGTTCTGGATCACGTTTGCGCCGATTTATACTGTCACACGCCGTTCCCCCGACGGAATCTGCTGCAACGGCTGAAGATACCCTGCGTAACAGGTTGGCGCCTGGCAACCTGCCAGTGAAAATCCATAACGAATTATTAATATATTTTCACCGCAATTTCACCAACGGAATCCATCTCTGCAGAAAAGGCGCACACGTCGTGTTTCACAGATCAGAACCCCGTAACCCCAGCGGCCCTGGTAGCTGGCAACACCACTTTGCGGCAACAGCCGTGCTGAAACGACAAAGGCCCCTTAACGGGGCCTGTCGTCTTGATTCCAGTGTATCTGCGTCTTTTCCTACTCATCCATTTTCAGTCCTTTTTTCCGCCATTCCTGCCAGCCACCTTTGAGCCAGTAAACATTCTTATACCCCTTGCCGGCAACCAGTTTTGCGCCACGCGCCGCTCTGGCGCTGTTATTGTCCCCGTAAAAAACCACCACCGTATCCTTTGCCGCGATGATCTCGGCCAGCCGTTTCGCCGTTGTGTTTTTGAATCGTTCCGACCAGCGTATTTTTCCCTGCTTGCGGGCCGTCTGCGGGCGCACATCGAATACGACCATTTCTTCATCATAATCCGCCAGCTGCAATACCTCTTCCGCAGAGACGATAAAAACACCGGGGATAGGGGAAGGCTTGCCAATCTTGTTGGCTTCGTTGGCATTGGCGGTGTGCAGCAAGGGCAGGATCAACAGCCATGGCGCTAGCCACAGGAAAAAATATCGGAACCACATATAAAACCTCTCGATATATAAGAAAATTAGCAACAACTAAACTATAACGTATATCGGAAGGCTGAAAACAAAGTTGAGGGATTTGTGACAAATTTTAACTTATTGAAATATATATAATTGTTATATGCAGATAAAAGGGATGTGGTGTGCGTATCATGCGCGAAAAACGACCCGCCAGGCCCACCCCACGGGCACCCTGGTCCGCAGCGCGCTTCAGCTGTCCGTCTCAAATGACGGGAGAGGCGCCTTCAGCCGTTTTTTTTCCAGTTTCTGCGGATGTTCCTGATAAACAAGGACAAAATCGGCGATGCGGATATGGTCACCGTGATCCAGGGGATGCCAGTTGATCAATTGCTTTCTGACATATGTCCCGTTGGTGCTGTTGAGATCCTGCAGATAGTACCTGTCTTCGATATTCACGATCTGCGCATGATTGCGGCTGGTCTTTGGCACATCCAGGCAGATATCCTGTTTTGCGTCCCGCCCGATCAACAATCGCGCCTTGTCCAGACGGTGTTCCGCCACCACCCGCCCGCTGTGGTAGACGTAAATTTTGGGCGAAAGCGGATTGCTCGCCGGGCCGGGCCGCGGTAACAGGAATTCTTTCGGCGGGCTGGCAGCACGTTTTGCGTAGGGAGGCCAGCCAAGCTTGCGAATCGCCGCTTGCAGGGAATCCATGTTCACGTGCAGACGGTTGCGCATACAGGCGGCAATCAGCGTCATATCACACAGCACATTGATCAAGCGCGGTATCCCACCGGTAAAATGCATGATCTGCGGCAGCAGTTTGTCCGGAAAATGCACCGTGTGTTCACCACCTGCAATCCACAGGCGATACTCGATATAGCGTTGCACCTCTTCGAGCGTTAATGGCTCGATATGGCAACTCAGACGAATGCGTTGGGACATTGAATCCTTGCGTTGCGGGCTGAGGATAAAATTCAACTCAGGTTGTCCGCACAAAACGATTTGCAGAAACTTGCGGCCGTACTTTTCCAGGTTCCCCAGCATACGGATCTCTTCCAGCACCTGCGGCTTGAGCCGCTGCGCCTCATCCACCACCAGCAGCAGGAGTTTGTCGGCATAATGCATTTTTTGCACGAAGCGGTTGAGGGTGTCGATGAGGGCGGCTTTGTGCAGCTGTTTGGGCTTGAGACCGAACTGCAGGCACACTGCCAGCAAAAATTCTGTTGCGGTCAACTGCGTCTGGCGGATGTGCGCCACCACCACATCTTCCTTCAATTCAGCCAGCACATGTTCCAGCACCACCGATTTGCCAACGCCGGCATCCCCGGTTACCACACCGATGCCGTCGCGCACATGGAAAAGATAATTCAGATAGGCGGTGGCGATGGCATGGCCGTTGCCCATGAAAAAGTAGCGTGCATCCGCCGTCAGGCGGAAGGGATAATCATCAAGCTTGAAAAAGTCGCGGTACATTATCGCTTTTTAGTGTGGTTTGCCTGCTTGTTTCTTGTTTTTATACTCAACACTAAACTGAACGTGCATAAAGTTTGTCCGGTCGGTGACCTCCTTTTCGCTGATCAATCCCCGCAGGGCAACCTGTCGTCAGCCTGTTGTTTCTGCCTGCCCGTGGAGGGCTTTTGCCGATAACGGACCGGCTTCAGGCAGTCCCTGCTGGTTGTCAATTGTACGATACTGTCGATCCTGATGAACAGAAATATCACCCCAATAATTTTTCTCTAATATTAGAAACGGTTGTTTTACTGACCTGGTGGCCCCGTCACTCCCCCTCCGCTTCCCCGGCCGTCACCGCGCGGCTGCGCCCGGCAGAGACCGCAGGAGCGCCTTTTGGCCAGGCACCAAAGGGGTAGGGATGGTGGTCGGTATTGAAGGTGAGAAACAGTATGATCTGATAGACATAAGTACTTAGACTCTGTCCAAGTTTTAGCAGGCGCTGGTTCGTGCGGCCGGTGAAAAGCGCCAGCAGAAACTGAAACACCACGACCGCGGTGATCACCACCTCTGCCACACTGTAAAATACCGCAAACAGCAACATATACAAGCCGCGCAGCCATGTCTTGCGCTCACGCAAATTTTGTTTGATCTCCCCATCCATTTTCTGCTTCCTGTTTCGTTTAACCCGTTAAAAACCACTGCCTGAATGGCATATCCCCGGCCGATGGTTCAGCCGCCTGTTGCTCCCAAATTCCCGGTCAAGCGTCTGAAATCCTTGTCCTGGTGCAGCAACTTCCCGCCCATTTCAATCAAGTCATCCACGGTTGCCGCCGGCAGGTTGAAGGTCGTCGGCAGGTTCTTGTATTTAAACCGCGTTTGCGGATCCTTGATGAAATCAAAGGCAACCTGCACCAGATAGAGATCCAGTTCGTAAAGTTCACCATCTGGTAATTTCGCTGCCGGACAGTGTTTTTTCAGTATTTTGTTGCATTTCTTGCGCAGTGCCACCGAGGTGTTGTATTCCTTCACCACGCTGCGCAGCTGGTTGACCGTATCGAACGAGAAATTGTCCAGCGGTACCGTGGCAGCCGTGCTCAATACATCCAGAACCGACGGCACATCCGCACTGCCATCCCGGCTCGGCTGCGGATCGGTGGCAGCATTGACAACAATCACCACGAGCTTCTCGATTTGTTCCCGGTTAATCCTGCGCAACAGGCTGTATGCCGGATCGGTGGTCTTCAACGCGGCGAGTATGCTGCGCAGGCCGATATTGTCGGCAACACCACCATCCACCAGATGAATAAACTTCCGTTTGGCTTCCCACGGCTGTTGCCGGTAATAACTGCGCCTGTCCTCCGCCAGATTGGCACGTTCCGGTGCCGTCAGGCGATCCTTCATCGCAAAACCGACCCACTGTGGTTCTGTATAGTTGCATTTACCGGCATGATTTTCATATGTCAGCGGTGTCAACAGACCGGGAAACGCCGATGATGAGGCGACCGCACGTGCAATGGATATTCGGGAAAGATCCGAACAGATCAAATCGAACTGATCCTGAATGAACGGAAACTGCCAGCCTGTTGTCATGTCTGTGGCGTTCAGCATCAGGAAGGGCCGGGTTCCCTTTTCTATCAACTTCTGAAACGTTGCCTGTGCAAAGACGTTTTCATCGTAATATTCAGCAGCCAGATCGCTGCGACCGTAACTCCCTCCCGCCAGTTTGAACCAGTTTACCGGACTCAACGCCGCTGACAACAGCGCCTTCTCAATGTCCTTTTTCAGGAAGACCGATTCATAGGTACCGTCAAAAATACCATCCCGGTACAGCGCATAGTAGGCGGAGGTAAAACTGCCTCCGGATACCGAGGAAATCATATCCACTTCATCCAGAAGACGTTTTGTTTTTCCTTTCCATTTTATGCTGGTATTCCGCAGCGCCTGCATTACCCCGTAGGACAAGGAAGCCGCGCGTGTTCCGCCGCCTGAAAAGGCCAGTACCACAAACAGGCTGTCGGTATTTTTCTCGCTTGTTTTCAGGTTATCGAAACGGTATCCTGCTTTTGCGTCATACTTGTCGAGTTTCGGATTTTGCGGAAAGGAACCGCAAGCGGCAAGCACCAGCAGCAAAGGCAGGAGAAGCAGAAAGCGCCATTGCCATCTCATGACGTTTTCTCTTCAAATTCGATAAGCAGGGGTTCCAGCGGATCCGTATTCTCCACCACCAAGATAACCTTTTCCGGTTTGAAGTCCTTTGGTTCCCCAAGGTCAAAAGAATGCGTTCCTGGCCCGACCCGCAGGATTTTGTTTGTCTCACCGCTTTCCACACCATCGATAAAAACATTCCGCGTTTGGCCATACCTCACTTCGACATATTCCATAACATCCCTCCCTTTATTGGTATTATCATGATTTGCATGCCCCAGCTAATAAGGATTTATTCTTCGCGGAATCCCTGCATGCTCACTTGTCTGCATAGTTTCTGTCATAATCGCGATAGAGCGCCTCCCCCATTTCAGCCTGGGCACGTAATATTTCCCTGGCGTTTTCCGGGGTGAGCCGGTTTTCATCGATCAGCTCAACCATTTTTTTATGGTAGGCAAGAATAACGGGAAACGGTGCCATTCGAGGGGATTTCTCGTTGGCGTGAAGCCATCGCAGTTTATAATCTTCAAAGGCCGTTTCGATCGTAATACGCCTGGCTTCGCGCTTGTTCTGAAAGTATGCCTGAATAACCAGGGTGAGAATACTGGAGAGGGAACCGATAACGGCCCCCGCCAGCCCTGCCAATAACGCGGTATAATCCATAACCTCCTCCTGTGCCCCCAAATTCTGTTTTTTTCAAGGCGGGCGCGAGCGGCCTTTGCATGTCTCAAACTGACATTTTCAGCTGTGTGATGCATTCCTTTTTCTGTTCTTCCACCTGAGAGAGCTCCTTGTAATGATTCAGCGAGTTCACCGCACTGAAGACCAGCTTTTTTCTGCCTTCCACTGATGGCAGAATCTCAGAGACAGCACAGATTTCCTTTACTGAAAAATGCGCGGGGATCAGCAGCAGCACGTCCTTCGGTGCTGTGATCAGCGCTTTTGCCAGGGCCAGTCGCAATTCGCCATATTCTGCGTCACCCAGACCGGGTTTTAACCGGTATGAATTCCCGATTAAAACAGCATCACCATTTTGGATCCGCTCCAATATTTTTTTGTATTCATTATTGCGGACAATTTCCTCGATGTATGCTTTTCCTTCCTGTTTCAATCTTTCCACGACATTTCTTGAGTAATTTGGCGGCGAGCATGCTGACACCATTAACAGCACGACTATTGCAAGATTGGTAAACAAACATTTTTTCATTACCCTTATCCTCAAAAATACCGAATTACCACAACATCAGGATACTTTCCTGCTTATGAAAAAATAGAGTAAAAATCATCATACACGCCTCCCGCATAACAACTATCCAGAAAAAACGGTGACCGGGTCGGTAAACAGTTTGGCATTGGGTATCAGCACCTTTTCCCCCTCTGCTTCGAGAATCGTATAACGAAGGTCGATAGACATCACGGTGCCGCGATAACCCGCGATTTTAATATTATTGCCAACACGGAAGGGACGATACAACAGGATCAAAACCCCCGCAAGCAGGTTGGAAATCGTATCTTTTAAGGCAAAGCCCAGCGCAAAACCGGTTAATCCCAGGCCAGCGACCATGGCAGTGATATCGACACCAAGCGTTCCCAGCACGGTAACCGCCGCAAAGATGACAACCGTCACACGTACGATTCTGATCAACAACGCCGTCACGTGTATGTCCAGCCCGAAATTAGCCGATATTTTATAAATGGCCTTGCGCAACAATATCATTGCCAGCCAGAACAGCAGCGCAATGATCAGGGCCATACCAAGTTTGGGACCCCAAACCAGCATCTGTGAAAACATGGCTGCTTCGATATCTGGAAAACTCATAACACGTCATCCGCAAAAATGTTCGATATCCTTTGGAAACATGGTAGCCGGGCAGGTGATCGTCGTTGTCCGCAATCCGTTTTACACAAAAGCCGGTTACGGGGCGGTATTCCAACCACCTGTTTATCAACGTCTGTTACAGCAGGGCTGTTTCGGGATTTTCCCTGACTTCTATGGTTTCAATCATCCTCATCGTCCGGGAAATACCAGATAAAGTCACTCTCCTCCTCCGCATCCGAGATGACATCAACCTGTCTGATTTCCTCAATCATGATTTGTTGTTCACCCGCTTCTTCATACAACATCTGGGCGAGCAACTCCTCACGCACCTTTGAAAGCGCCAGCTCCTCAGCTGCCGTTGCATTGCCCGCCTCCACATGCAGCGTTCGCGAGAAATCGAGAAATTGAGGTTCATCATCCACTTCAAACCTGAAATTTTCACCAACCACAGTCGCCTTGAATCCCGGCATGATCACTCCTTCTTTTAATTTTCTGTTGATAAAAAATGAACCTGCCCTCCTGCAGCAATATTCCCATTCCTTTTCCGGCCTATCTTATCGTATCCCGCCTGAAATTTCCTGACATATCCCTTTGATTTGTCACCGCTCATACTTGAGTATGATGCCTCCAAAAGCCGGTCCATTCCCGCCTCCCCTGTTGATCACCTCTGCGAGTGAAGAACCTGATCAAACCGTCATTCATTATAAAAACATTTTATTAAACAACCTGTTGGCACTGTTTCGTTAGTCCAGCCATCCTTGAAATATTTTTGCGGCAACCCTACTTCAAAAAAAGGAGGAGCGGGTTGCTATTTGATGAATATGGAGTAGATTTATAGATGTCCCGTGCTTTTTCACTCTCACAAAAAGGAAACCGCTATGGCTACCATTCGTGGCGCCATATCCGTTGGCGCACCAGATCCTGAACTGAAAACTTCACCGATCCTGGAAGAACTGGATGAAGACTATGCGGAAATCGCAAAACAGGCGGAAGAACTCCCGGTCTGTTATTTCAACGGGGTAAAATATGCTGCCGGCAAATATGTCTGTAGCGGCAGTGGCGAGTTATTGCGCTGTGAAAAGGGTATCTGGCTGCGGGAAGGCGGGTGCGATCCCGATAACCCCTGAGCACCCGCCTGGGAGGCCACCCGCGGCATGATCTTTTATGAACCGCTTTTCCCCCTCTTCAGGTACCATAAGACCGGCACACCGTAAAAAATAACCGCAAAGACAACAGCGAGCAGCGCAGCATGCGCCATTAACAAATAACCGAATACGATAACGCCGATCAGTAACCAGAGCAAAATGGTCACCGCCTTGGGCAAATCTTCAGGCATCTATCCAACCTCTTGAATGGTATATATATAAATCCTGCCGGCTCAGGCCGGTTGCAGTTTTCGCAGGTGCGCAAGGTACTCTGCCGCCTGGGGTGAATTCTCAGCAGGGGCCCAGGGCGCAAAATCCTCCTCCGCTGGCGGCAGGTACGGTCCTTCCTTGACCTCAACTACCAGTGTACCCGGTTTGCGGCAAACATAGGAGTGCCAGGTGTTTGGCGGCAGCTCAATTGCCCGTGTGCGGGAAGGCGCGAGAACGATACGCTGCTGCAACGCACCAGCCTCGTCAAATACCAGCGCGTCGATTTCCCCTTCCAGCAGCAGAAAAAATTCCCACTTGTTGGGCTGCGGGTGCCGGTGCGGCCGGATATAGGTCCCGGGTTCCAGCGCAATAAACAAACGCTGCACCGGCGCTTGCAGCGATTCATGTATGTTCAGATGGGCGCGGTGCCGTTCAGCACCGGCGGCCTCTTGGGTGAGTTCCGCAAGGGTATGTGTTTCGTATAGTTTAATCATGATAATTCATAGTATCTGTCGAGTCTAATCCAATTATTCTTTTTCCTGCATACTTACAGAATATAAAGCACCATTGCCAGAAAATGCGAAACACTGCCGGCCAGCACAAACAGGTGCCAGATCCCGTGAGCGTGCTTCATTTTCTCGTCGATGGCATAAAAAATAATGCCGCTGGTGTAGAACACACCACCAAGGCCCAATAAAAACAAAGCACCAGTGGGCAGGGCCCGGAAGAGGGGATACATGGCAACCAGGATCAACCAGCCCATCAGCAGATAGATGATCATCTGAATGGTGCGCGATCCCTTTTTGTGCAGACTGTCCACAATGATGCCGACAATCGCCAGCCCCCAGATGATGCCGAACAGGGTCCAGCCCCAGGAGCCACGCAAGGTAACCAGGGTAAGCGGCGTATAGCTGCCGGCGATGAGCAGATAGATGGCCACATGATCCAGCTTCATGAAAATTTTCTTTGCCCGGCCACGCAACGAATGATACAGCGTCGACAGGGTGTACAACAGAAACAGAGAGGCGCCATAGACACTGAAACTCACAATCTTCCACACATCACCCTGCAAGGAAGCGAACACCACCAGCACCACCAGACCGGCCAGCGCCAGCGCCGCCCCGACCAGATGACTAATGCTGTTAAACCGTTCGCCGTGATACATACCCCTTCCTACCCGAAAAATAATTCAACACCTCTCCACCTGTAGGATGCGGTGAGCCCGCGAACCGCATCGATCGCGATCCCAACCTCAAACCCACTTCAATGTCTCATCAACTCCAGCCATCCCGATAACTGACGCCGTTAACCCCTTCTCCAGCGATCCCAACCACAAACCCACGTCAATGTCTCATCAACTCCAGCCATCCCGGCCTGTCCGTCAGCATTTTCCTGGCACCGTAGGCAATACGGTGCGTACCATGACAACGGGCACAGGCCAGCACTGCCAGAGTCCCCAATTCCCTTCCCTGATCCTTGACTGTACCGGTTTTCATGCTTTCACCCAGACCAGCTAATGCTTTCCTGATGATAACATCAGGATATACCCGCGTATCCTTTTTATGGCATGTTGAACAGGTTTTACCCAGTTCCTCCATACCCTTCTCCAATCCTGCCAGAGCCAACTGCGCCATATCCTGCATACCATCTTCTGATGCGATTTTTATGGCATTGAGCCGTTTGGATAGTTCTTCCATATGCTTCTTAAAGGAAACTGACGGGCTTACCTCAAGGATGGAAAAATCCGGAGCGCGATACATTGTTGCAGAAACCGCTCGATAATCCGCATGACAGGACTCACAACTTTCACCCAATTCATCAAGCGTACGCTTCACATCCTGATACCGATTGTTTCCGGCACTTTCCTGTAATCGGGCAAGCGCTTCCTTGTCCAGCTCGTTCTCCCACTCCGGCACCATTTCCCCTATTTTCAGATAATTCACGCTCAAACGTGTCACCCACTTTTCCAGCAGCTTCGCATTCTGTTTATCGGAATAAAACCTTACCGCCTGCATTTCACGCCGCAGTTTGAACATATTATGCAACCACACCTGCCGCTTGTTCAGCGGTTTGTACCACTTAGCCAATGATGCCGGCGGCAACTTCATCAAAGCCACCCGGTCTTTATGCAAATAGACAACGCCACCCGCAATCACGACAAGCAGACACAAAAGAATAAAGAAGTGAGGCCACCGCATCAAAATCACCTGTCTCGTTGCATTGGTATTAAATAAAAAGAAAAAATATACGATTTGTTCGTTCGATTTTACAGAAAGGACAGAAAATAATCGACTCTGATAAAATTCCAGTTACCACCAGCCTGGATAGAATGCGGCGAAATCCGGGAAAAATCCAAAATCACACTCGGAACCGCAGCGATTTATCAACGCCACCTTGCTTATGCCACCAGCTATTCCAGTTATAACATCTTTCAATATACCGTGAAACGCAATAACACATCAGACTGCATAATACCCTGGTGTCAGCATCAAAAGCGCACAACTGTCTGTATTGTTATTTAATCGAATTTTCCTTCGAGGATTATCCCGAGCAAAAGAAAAACAAAACCGAACACCAATGCCACCCACCCAATCCAGGTTTCGGTCAGACCTGCCTTATCGTGCAAAAGGTAAACGACAATCGATATGACAAGAAAAAAATAACCCGCTATTTCCAGTGCACCAAGGTTTCTATTGCCAATTTGATAATATTTACCATCATCACGATTTATTCTGCAACGAAGTTCTTTCCACTTGATCATTTTCTTTTACAAAATAATGTCACTTTATATGGTGTAACGTAAAGGGCACCCTGCGCTTGCAACAAATCAGATAACGTCCTTGTTAGCACGCGATTATTCACACCTCTTCAACAAAACGTACAGATGACATTTTAATATATACTTTTTTATTGTTCTCCTTTTTCAACACAAGCATACCATCCCAGTTGGCAAACGAAAATCCCGCATCTTCACCCTCTACACTCCCAAGAATCTCGATTTTCTTGAAACTTCTGCCATCAGAAAGAAATACATTGTACGAAACACCAGTTTTTAAAGTCTCGGTAACTTGCGGAATCGTCTTTGCACGCAACTTACGTTTTTTTCTTTCAGTCAGTTTCGAAGAAATATAAGCATAAATCACCATCAAAATAATCACAGTAACAATAATTGCCCATACTTCTGACATATCTGTTCCTTTTGTGCAATCTGACACTTTATTCATATTTTTAAGCAAAAAACCAACAAATAAAAAACCTCACTGGCAGTGGATTCAGATAACAAAACCGCAGACTTCATTATGCAACTCGACATACCCTCCCTCACATATGCCATGCATTTTGCTATAGATCATCGCCTCTAAAGCCGCCCTCAACTTTTGCCCTGCCAATAATGCTATTTGGCAATTGAAATTTGACCCACCATTCCTCCTCATAGGGCAGAAAGATCTCCGGCCCATATGGGCTAAAACCGAGTTCCATAGACTGGATTTTTCCATATCTCCATACCTTAAAAATCCTTCTCCTTCGTTGGTTAATACCCAGATGGTCTCGTTTCTGTTTTCACTATTATTTTCCTTTAGTTGATTGAGTTGTACGCCAGCATTGGGCGGGTTGAGACAACGGTTTGTGTGCCTGTAAAAACGGATTGGCCATTTTTATCTTGAACATTAACGTTGAATGTATTCACACCTGGGACCAAAGGCAACTAGCCCAGCAAGCTCCATCTGAGGTTAATTTTTCTTGCTCGTATCGGTTAAGGGCATCATAATCAATGGTCATGACCTGGCCCTGCCACCTCTGTGCGGTTTTTCGTCCACTGTATCATATCCAGAATGACGAATTAGTCACAGATTCCTTTCCGTATAGAAGTGGTTTCCAAAATCAGCTCATTAGTCTTTTCATATTTTTCATCACACCCGAACTGTATAGCACTCGGCCTGCCATCAAACTTCGTTTTGTATTCATCTTTTGGTTTTACTTCACCCAAGCCTAGATATTTGGTTATATCATTTGCTGTCATCTTGACCACCCAATGAGTTAAATTGGAAAGCAAATTAACTTGCGCGTGTGATTTATCAATAACTGTCAATTTTGGAAGATCATTGGCAAACGTCCAATAGTGCGGAAAATGTCTGAACTCGCCTTTTTTATTCAAAATTGAATACTTAATTTCGTTGTCAATATCCGTATTTTTCTCTATTTCCTCTAGCCATGCTTTAGCATTTGACAAATAGACCCAGCATATCTTCGGCGCATATACACCTTTATCATGATTTGTTTTCTTTTCTTTGAAATCATATGTGCGCGTCACATTAAATCGTTTATTTTCAACAATCGAGTATGTGTCACAATACACCAAAGGCGAATTTGGTATATTTCGATTTGGCTCTCCATTATGATCTTCCAGTTTTTTATCGAATCCTTGAATCAACCTGTTAAACGCATTTTCGGAAAAAACTATATTATGCGGATGCCTTCTGAACACTTTAGAATAATTACTATTATTTTTTAGATTAAAAAGTGACACCAAGCCACTATCAATACTTGGTTTGTTACGGCCTTTCTTGTATCCATACTTGGTTGGCGTATTAATAAAAACCAATATTCGCTCCACTTTTCGTGCAAGCAATGGTAACAATCCTAAATTATCCAGATGCCCGCCATCACCATGCGGATATTCAAAATAGTTGTTTACATCTTTTGTCTTTACACCCCAATATCTAAATTCCGGCATCCCCAAATTTGTGGTAATAGGTTTTAAAATACCTGTTTTGTGCAAAGTTTGTTGTGGCGCAGCACCAGTAGAAGCCAAAACATCTGACAAGGTAAAGCGCTTACTCCAGCTCTCAATAATTACTGTATTCTTGTGTTGCGTGTCTGGATTTAGAGGCGGACGGCTGTCATATGCCATAGGTTCGATATAGCCACCCAATTCGATTGTTTTGTTTGATTTGCTTTGCTCTTCGTTATCTTCATTTTCTTCCCGTATTATAAGCTTGGCATCAATAGGCACGCCAACATAGGCTGGCGTTATTTCAAGAGGCAGAAAATACCGTGAATTACCTGATCTAAAAGGCATTAAGGTGGTATTTACAATTAAGTACGGCCTCATGTCATGTACAAAGAGAAAGTCATCTTCCGACAAATTGGGATGATCTTCTTTTATATTCTTTTTCCAATATTCCTTTGTCCATGTAAAAAACCTGGTTTTAAAACCACATTTAAGGCCAAATGGTTTTAAAAACAAATTACCAAGATACCTCGCGTAAATTTCATCATGCCTCCCAACGACGCCCATATAATAAATATTATTGCTAAAGAAATTAAATTTTGTATTTGCAATTGCATCGCCCATAGAGTTCTTTTTATTGCAGCGCAAATTTTTTGTTGTAATTTTCCTTGGTGTTACATACTCATCAAAAAAGTTCTCACCCTTAATATTCCGAGGCCGATATATAAACGGCACGACTGTCCAGCCACCACCTGATACCGCTGAAACATAATCTGCCTTTTGCATGATCCCCAATTGGTAGAGTGCACGAATTTGACCAAGCGTCGCCGATGCGGAACGCGTCCCACCGCCGGAGAAAGCAATGCCGAAACGCAGATTCCTCTGACTGGTGATATTTGAATGAAGAAATTCCTTCAAATGTTTATCGTAATGTTCCGGATAGCCATTAGATTTTGCTGATTCCCAAATTCTTGTATGAACCTCTGTAGCACACGCACTTAATGCAAATGCTACTATCAGCAGAATCATCAGCTTACATAACGGGATCGCATATAATGGATAATCTCCGGTTTTCATAGGCATGGTAATTCCTTGTATAGTGGTAAAGTCATTTTGGCCACGGTTTTCCGGGAATTCCAGTATTGCCGTTCGACCGCTACAGGCGGCAGACCATCGCTATACGTGTGCGGCCTGAAGCAACTGTAATAACCGAGCACGTGGTCCGTAATTCTCTGTTTGGCTTCTTCGAACGATCGATAACTGGTTTCCGGTATCCATTCTGTTTTCAGACTCCGGAAGAACCGTTCCATCGGACTGTTGTCCCAGCAGTTACCCCGTCGACTCATGCTTTGTACCATCCGGTAACGCCATACCTGCTGCCGGAATGCCAGGCTAGTGTACTGATAACCCTGATCAACCACCAGTTGTGCACATTCCAGCCGAAATTCCGGACTAAAGGATCTTTTCATTTTCTTCATTTTGTCAACTGTTTCCTCGTAAGAGTGATAATATCACCTAAAACCATGTGGCCAAATTCACTATGCCACTACAAGTCTGGATCTTCAAACATAACAAATTGGTAATTTTTATTGCTCCATTCAATCCAACCATGGAGCTCACTTTGATCCACAAAAACCACTGCGACTTTGTTTTTATCTTTATCGTAAACTATATATTCAATGTGGTTGGCATAAAACCGTAGTAATTTATTTAATGTAATAACATTCTTATTACACTCATAAATAGCAACAAATGTTTTATAGCCTGAGTTATTTATTGCTATATAATTACCTGGAATCATTAATAAACTATTTCCAGAATAAGGATCAGTAACAACCAATCCTTTACTAAAATCAAACCGCCTACTTCCTTTGCTGTTGACTGCTACAATAGATGCCAACTTTTGCTTGTTAAGTATTTTGCCACAATATTTTTGTGTTTCAATATCAGAAGCTGCTGAACATATATTGCTATTCAATGATATAAAAAATGCAAATATAGTTACCATGTTCCTAACTTTAATTACATCCACAACCAGCGCCTCCATCAGTCGGATTCACAGCATTATTTGTTCGCAAATAATTTAATGGATCGATTCTTGTGTCTCTCGTAGCTCCTGTCTGAAACGTATAATGCAAATGCTGCCCCGTAGACCTCCCTGATAAATCACTCTGTCCAATTACAGAGCCTTCCGATACCACCTGCCCTTTCCCTTATCCCTCCCACAAACCCAAACGGCTGAAATCCCGGGTTGGTATCATTCACCACATTCCCGAATTCATCATAGTCCATTCTTTGCACAATGGTACCGTCGGCGCTATTTATGATAAGTCGTGGGCTGCCGAGGTGGGCGGATATTATGTTGCCAAGGACGTCGTATTGATAACGGGTGGTGAGGCCGGTATCGGTCTTTGACTGCAATTCACCATTCAGCGTGTAGTTGTAACTGGCGCTGCCGTAGGTCAACAGCCGATCCTGTTCGTCATACGTGCCGGTGGTAGCGCCGAGGCTGGCCAGTTCGCCGAAGGCATTGTAGCGGCGTGTGGTTTTGATGCTATCCAATGTGGTGCCGCTCAGCAGGCCGTTTTGCGGATCGCGGCTGAGGCTGAGCGCTCCGGCCTGGATGAGCAGG
>JALVOC010000017.1:0-1845 GCA_027032075.1 Chromatiales bacterium
CTCAACCAAACAGCTCCTCGCTGGAGAACCGGTAGAGATCAGACAGCTCCCTGCCGGAAAATCAGTGGAGACTAATGCGCTACCATGTGCTTCCGGTACACGCATACTGCTTTTTGATATCGATCTGGAGCGGGAGATTGAAAGAATCATGCCTGAGAAAGCCGTAGCATTTCCAGTGCCAGTGATGGTCAACGGCGAGTTACTGAAGCGCAAGCTCGCTGAAGATATGTTGCCGTTTGTTGATACCTCAGTCGGTAAAGTGTATATCCCCGGGATTCATGGCGGTGAGGGATTTGGCTACAGTCATTATGCGCTGTGCCTGCAGGGTCAGGTAGTTTATTCAAATGCCTTTTCACTGGGAATTGAAACCGATGCCCCTGTTGGATATACGGTGGTTCACCTTGATAGCAAAAAGTATCTGGCGCGACTGCCGGACCGTGACAAACTCATAAATGAGCAGGATGTTATTGAAGAGGTAGATGAGCTGCTTCATTCAATGTGGATGACACATCTGCTGGATGAGAAGGAGCGCCTGTCTGCAGCGGATTTCCTTGGGCAGTATTACCGCAAGTTTTGCAGTAACGAGAGATTAAAGATAGTGTTCAATGACGTGCCGTTACTGCATTCCTTTCATGTGGCCACGGTTGATTATTATCCGGAGGTTCCAATTCCGGATAGCGACAATCCTGCACTGCATGGTTATGGCAAAGATAATGTCAGTCAGCAGGATGTCGAATCGGGTAAGGTCAAACTGGTTGTTACAGAAGAGCTGCGGGATGACATCAGTGCTGAGGCTTGGATGTTTCTATATCACGCCAAGGGGTGGATCTTTGTGGATAGAGATTCATATCTGCATCAGGATCACTGGGCCAAACGTCACCTGCACACCATGACTCCGCAAGACATCAAGGTAACCCTGGAAGGTGAACAGGCTCCACGTATGTTCACTGGTAACTTCACCAGGTCCAACATCGTCTTTTGTGAGCGTTACACGTTGGAGTATAACGGTGAATCAGTGACTATCGATAATGATGCCTTTCACAGTATCGTGCTGAAGGATGGTGAGATTGCAGAGGATCGGGTAATCTTTCCAGCCGCTGCAACGCACGGGGGTGTAGTTCTCCAAATGTTTCGTGCTTACGATGACTGCACGGGACACCAGGAAACAGATGAGGAGCTCGAAATCGAGCTGTTGGAGCGCTTTATCCTGAGCGAGCGAAGCAAGGACGGTGCCGAGTTATTACGGGCTATTTTGTCCTCCGCAGGCACTGATTATGCGGTGCTGAACAAGCATCGCTTTGAGGTTGTCTTTGATTCAACAGGCAATCCGGCTGTTAGTCAAATCTAACAAAGAGTCCCTGCTTTAGTTTCGTTTTTCAACCAACAGCCCCGCTTACGCGGGGCCTTTCCCAAGCGCCCTGCGGGGTGCTTCGGAAAGGCGGTTTCAAACCGCTGTTGCCGCGGTATATCGGCAACACCCTTGAAGTTCCCGCACGAGCACTGGCCGGGAACGGAACCTTTGGGTTCTGGTGCTCTTTTCTATCAACCCGTCCGGGGAATACCCTTCCCTGGTGGGGTTCGGTGTCTCCGGAGCTTTTCATTTCAGGAGATACATCATGGCTTTAATGTTTCAGCGCCTGGCGCACAATTTTATCAAGAATGGGTATTACCCGACCGATGCCGACACCATTTCGCGGGTGTTGAATACCCTGGAGCCGGCAGAGAAAGGGGATTTTCAGATCCTCGATCCCTGTTGTGGTGAAGGAGTAGCTCTGGCGGAGGTGCAACAGCATCTGGGTGCCCAGCGGGTTCGCAGTTTCGGCGTGGAGTATGACGAAGAGCGGG
>JALVOC010000017.1:1855-2228 GCA_027032075.1 Chromatiales bacterium
CAGTTTGGCGGGGTGATGGTACTGATCATCCCCAATAACAGCCTGGACAAGGAGCTGTCCGGCTGGATCGCCCGCCACTTTGAGCGGGTACAGGTGTTTCTGGCGCCCGAGCAGAAGTTCAAACAGGTGGTCGTGCTGGGTGTGCGCCGGCGCGTATCAGAGGCGGTTGATACAGTCGAGGTGCGCAATCGGTTGATGGCTGTGGGTACGGGCGAGTTGCCAGACGAGCTGCCCCGGCAGTGGTTGCAACAACCCTATATCGTGCCTGCCAATCAAGAACGTGGCGTGGAGTTTGCACTGACACGGCTCGATGAGAGGCAGTTGTCGCAGGTGATTGGTGAGAATGACAGCCTGTGGCGGCAGTTTGGAATGC
>JALVOC010000018.1 GCA_027032075.1 Chromatiales bacterium
GTATGGCGTCACCCGGCCTGCTGGCGCACATCACGGTCTCGAAATACCAGGATGCGCTGCCGTTGTACCGGCAGGAAACGATCCTGAAACGGATCGGCGTGGAGTTGCTCCGCGCGACACTGGCGAACTGGATGATCCAGGCAGGCAGCCTGGTCCAGCCGCTGATCAACCTGCTGCGGGACCGGCTGCTGGGCTATGACATCCTCCAGATGGACGAAACGCCGGTGCAGGTGCTGAAGGAACCCGGTAAAACGGCACAATCAAAGTCGTACCTGTGGGTGCAGCGCGGTGGGCCACCGGATCGACCGGTAGTGCTGTATGACTATGACCCGGGGCGTGGCGCCGGGGTACCGAAGCGCCTGCTGGGAGACTTTACGGGCTACCTGCAAACCGATGGCTACGATGGCTACAACGCCGTTGTGGAAGCCAACAGCCTGACGCACGTCGGCTGCATGGCGCATGCGCGGCGCAAGTTCAGCGAGGCCGTCAAGGCGCAGTGCAAGAACAAAAATATAAACAAAAAGAAAGGCAAGGCGCACCATGGCCTGGCGCTGATCCAGAAGCTGTATCGGGTGGAGAAGCAGGCGCGTACATTAACGCCCGAGGATCGTTACGGTCACCGCCAGCGGCATGCCCGTCCCATTCTCGATGCACTGCGCACCTGGCTGGACGAAGCCCTGCCGCAGGTGCCGCCGACGAGTGCGACCGGCAAGGCGCTGAACTACCTGCACAACGAGTGGGGCAAGCTGATCCGTTACCTGGATGATGGTCGTCTGGCGATAGACAACAACGGGGCGGAGAATGCGATCCGACCGTTCGTGGTCGGGCGCAAAAACTGGCTCTTTAGCCACTCTGTCAAAGGGGTGAAAGCCAGCGCCAACCTGTACTCGCTGATCGAAACGGCCAAAGCTAACGGTCTGGAGCCCTATGCGTATCTCCGGCACCTGTTTACGGAACTGCCGAAGGCGGAAACAGTTGAGGCCATCGAAGCGCTGTTGCCGGGTCACCTTGACAGGAATCAGATCAGAATCGGCTGAGCAAGTACGTACTTCATTGAGCGCTTACATTCGATCAGATTACTAGTCCGAATGCTCTGCCAGTGCTGCGCCGGAAAATCATAGAAGGCCATCAGCTCTTCCCGATCCTTGTGCAGGCAGACCGCCGCCTTCGGGTACTTCGGCTCATAGGCCTTGAGGAACAGGTTGAAGGCTTTCTCCGCATCGGCTCGGGTCTCCGCCTACCAGATTTCATGCAGCGCCTGACCTGGTCAACCTTTTTGTGACACCCCAGTTAAGCCGCTTTTCTCATTTCCAATAATTGCTGTTCATAGTCACAGGGACTCATGTAATCCAAATAGGAATGAAGTCTCTGAGAGTTATAAAACATGGTGATGTATTCCAGTATGTCCTGCTGCGCTTCATATCGAGTCTGGTAGTGCTGCCATTGCACCTGTTCTTGCTTCAGGCTGCCAAAGAAGCTCTCAACGACTGCGTTATCCCAACAATCGCCCTTGCGGCTCATACTGCCTTTAAACCCGTGAGCCTTTAGCAGCCGCCGGAATGCTTTACTGGCATATTGCGAACCTCGATCCGAATGATGAATCAAACCGGCTTGAGGCCTGCGTCGCCAGATTGCCATCTTCAATGCATCACAAACAAGCTGAGCCTTCATGCGTGAACTCATGCTCCAGCCAACCACTTGACGTGAACACAAATCAATCACCACCGCCAGATACAACCAGCCCTCTTGTGTCCAGATGTAAGTCACATCAGAGGCATAGACCTGGTCGGTTTGTGGCACGTCAAACTGACGCTTTAGCAGATTATCAAACACCGGCTGTTTGTGATTACTGTTGGTCGTCACTTTGAACTTCTTACGCTGCCGTGCCTTGACATTCGCTTCTCTCATCAGCTTTCTTGCCTTGTTGCGGCTGACCGGATAACCCAACGCATTCAGCGCTTTCTTCATCCGACGACTGCCGTAGCTATACCTTGAGCTCTCAGCAACATCTTTTACCCAGTCAATCATTTCCTGATGCATCGGGTCGTCCGGTCTATTTTTCCTCCGGACCTCGTGGCTGTAATAACCATTGCGCGTCACACCCAATACCCTGCATTGCAGGCTGATCGGCCAGGTATTCTTATGCTGGGTGATGAACGAATATTTCACTTCGTTTCTGCTGCAAAGAGTCGAGTAGCAAAGTGGAACTTCCCCACAA
>JALVOC010000019.1 GCA_027032075.1 Chromatiales bacterium
TGCTGCTTGCGGCATTGCGCTATCTACTGTGGCAAAGACTAAAATTATGCTGTTGCTATTTATTGGGCCTATTATTGCCATAGTTCACCTTTTGTATTTATCAAAAAAATATACCCAAACATCCTAACAAGCGACAGTGATTCCATGTCAAGCCCCTAGGCATATTTTTCATCCCGTTTTTTTCAATCTCTCACCATCGCATTCAGGATAACGATTATCTTTCTGATGTAGGCAGTGAGCGCAACTTTCTTGTGCTTATCCTGCGCTACCAGGTGATGATGACTTACTTTCTGATTTTCGTCCATTTTCAAAGGATACCGTAAAATATTTTTCGCACATTTTGAAGAGGTGGCCCCGGTCTGATAAAACTGTAATCGCGAAAAAACAGACCAGACCGAAGAGGACCACCATGAAAAACGATACCACAAAACCATTGAACAAAGTTATCAGAATCGATGAAAGTGAGATCCGGGGGCACCTGGATGAGATGGTCAGGGGCACGGTGGAAAAGACGCTCAATGCACTGTTGGATGCGGAGGCAGACGAGATGTACAAGGCCCAGCGTTATGAGCGTTCCCCTGACCGTGTTGATACACGTGCCGGCAGCTATACTCGCAAACTGCAGACCAAGGCCGGTGAGATTGAGGTCAACATGCCCAAATTGAGAAAGCAGACTTTCGATATTCGTATTGCCATTTTGGTATCTCATTTCCTTTGGGTGATATTATCACACATGGTCAGAGGTCAAATAGGCGATGCCACTACAGCTTGAGTCGGTGTGGCTGATAGGAGATGTTGGTGTGAACTCGATCGATGCGGTTCGCAGGCTCACCGCATCCTACATACTACGGCTTGAACCGGTGTGGCTGGCAGGAGATGTTGGTATGAACGCGATCGATGCGGTTTGCGGGCTCACTGCATCCTACAGATAAACTGCATATCAACCTGTTGAGGTTTTTAAAGGCTTTGCAAGGTGCGCGGGAAACATGATGTTGCGCTTTTAGCCGTCAGGGATTTGCTGTTTTGTTCAGCATGGCTTTTATTGCCACGATGATGAAAAGCAAGCCGCCGATAATGGCGATCAGGCCGCCGAGTCCCATCATTGCCATGCCGAGTATTTCGGGAAGTTTATCCAGGCCCTGGGCGGCGCCGGCTGTTTTGCGTTGTACACCGTAACCACCTGACCAGGCGAGACCCAGGATGTGCATCAACTGGCCGCCTCCATAAATATAGGGTTGCAGATGGGCGAGACGGGATGATGGCGCGCTGTAGCCAAGTCTGGGTAACAGGTAGTAGGTCACTCCCATAAAGGCGAGGGTGACGCCGACAATCGAGCCATGGTAGTGGGCCGGGATAACTACATTCACGCCCTCGATTAACAAGGCAAGAATTCCGCCAACCGAAAAGAGCAGCAAGGAACTGATGAGGGAGGCGCGTAATGGCCGTTGCGCAGCTGTGGCTTTGTTGCGGGTGAAGAGTCCGGCGAAGAGTACAATGCTGATGGGAATGGCAGCCAGTCCGCCTCCATACTGCATCAACCGGGTAAATGCGATGCGTTGTTCCACGCTGTCGATAGCCGAGGTGAGATAAAAATAGGGTGTCACCACAATGGGCAAGACGCCCAATAGCAGCAGCAGGAAAACGATGCGGGGTTGCAGGTAGACATTTGCCCGACTCGCACTGGCAAGGCACAACCAGCATATCAGCATCAGCTGGGTATGGGTGAATTGCAGGATGTGTCCGCTTCCCCAGAACAGATATTCAAAATAGGCATGCGCATCGAAATCGCGTGAAAGATTAAGCCAGGTCCAGAGAAAGGCGACCATGGTGGCCAGGGCGGCGATAGCGGCGCTGTAACTGCCGAAGTGGAGCACGCTGCGGCTGTCCGTGGTTTGGGTAAAAGGCAGCGGAATGATGAGGGTGCGAATGATCAGCAGGGTGAATCCGATCCCGATGAGGCCGAGGGCGATATAAAAAACCGGGTGTTGCAGAACCGGGATGTAGTTGTTCATTAACGGCTTGCCGATACCAACAAACGGAAGAATCGCCATGGTTATCGTGCCGATCGCGCAGAGGGCGGCAGCAGTTTTGTTCAGCCATGCAAGTTGTGGTTTGCTGGTGAGGCTCCAGAGGATGCCGGCAAAGGCAAGAAACCAGATGAACACAGACATGTCGACATGCACCACCAGGGCGGTATGGAAAAAATCCACCCAGGGGATGATCTCCTGAATAAACGGGGTGCGGGACAGGACCAGAAGAATTGAAAACAAGCCGGCAATGATCAACGCCGCCAGGCCGAGGATGAGCCAAAGCACGGCAAATTGTTTGGGATTGCCTTCGTCGATGCTGAGAGAATAATTGTAAGACATGCTGCTTTATCCGTTTTTATAAACAAACACTCGTGCGGAAGAAGGAGTAACGCTTGTTATTCGCCCGCACATTACGGGAATAACCCTGTCGAAATGAACGCCATTATGTCGCACAGTTATTTGCATCTTGTTTTATATTAAAAGAATGGTCCAGAAGTATAATGCAGCGTTTATAGGAATGCGATATGACATTTGCCATTGATGGTGTCAGCTACGATTGCCGTTGCAGCGTTTGCCGGGGGGGCTCAGGAAGATCAACTTTCTCCTTTCGTGCTGTACTATAATTCGTCTCCTGCCGGGAGGGTGCCGGATCATTTTTATTTGCGGTATCCGGCCCGCCGGTATTCACTTACAGTTTAATCGGTTATTTGCCGGGTTTAAGCGCGTCCCCGGCAATGAAATATACCGCAACGCATGCCGCAGGCGTACCTGACCGCAGGAACCGAAATGGCATGGCGCCAGCAGCAAGATGAGCGAAGAATCAACACATTGTTTTCACTGTTCCCTGCCCGTTCCCCCCGGCAGCCATTACTTCGTTGAAATCGATGGCGAAGCGAGGCAGATGTGTTGCCCGGGTTGTCAGGCGGTGGCAAAGGCTATCGTCGACGGTGGTTTGGGTGATTACTACCGGCATCGCACGGCCTCGGCGATAACGCCACAGAACCTGGTTCCACAAGAGCTTCAGGATCTGGCGATCTATGATCAGCCGGAGGTGCAGCGCAGTTTTATCAGGGACAATCCGGACGAAAAGGCGCAGATCAAACAGGCTTCCCTTATTCTTGAGGGGATCGTGTGCGCGGCCTGCGTCTGGCTGAACGAGCGGCATGTCAATTCCTTGCCGGGTGTGTTGGAGTTTCGCGTCAACTACTCCACCCACCGTGCCAGTGTAAAGTGGGATGAGGCACAAATTCATCTGAGCGATATTCTCAAGGCGATCGCCGCTATCGGTTATATCGCCCATCCTTTCGATCCCGGCAGGCAGGAACAAATCTACAAAAAAGAACGGGCACAGGCGTTAAAACGGCTGGCGGTGGCAGGCCTGGGGGCGATGCAGGTGATGATGCTCGCGGTTGCGCTCTATGCGGGTGACTCGCAGGGGATGGAGCCGCGGTTGCAGACTTTTTTGCGCTGGGTGAGTCTGCTCATTGCCACGCCGGTGGTGCTCTATTCCGCCCGGCCTTTTTTTACCGGCGCCTTCCGGGATCTCAAACGTTACCGCCTGGGTATGGACGTGCCGGTGGCGATTGCCATCGGTGCGGCCTACCTGGCAAGTACCTGGGCCACCCTCAGCCAGGGTGGCCAGATCTATTTTGATTCGGTCACCATGTTTACCTTTTTCCTGCTCAGCGGGCGTTTTCTGGAAATGGGCGCACGGCACCGTGCCGGCCAGGCGGCCGAAGAGCTGGTGAAATTGTTACCGGCGATGGCGACCCGTGTTACCGACAGTGGTGATGAGGTGGTCGCCGTCGCCCGGCTCGTGCCGGGTGATCGGGTGCGGATCAGGCCGGGCGAAAGCATTCCCGCCGACGGGCGGGTGGTGGAGGGGCGCAGCAGTGTGGACGAGTCGTTGCTCACCGGTGAAAGCCTGCCCCAGCCCCGTTATCGTGGTGAGAAGGTCATCGGCGGCACCGTGAATGTCGAAAGCCCGCTGGTGATCGAGGTGGAAAAAGTGGGGGAGGACACCACCCTTGCGGCCATCCAGCGCCTGTTGCATCAGGCGCAATCGGAAAAACCGCGTCTTGCCAGTCTGGCCGACAGAGTCGCGGGGGTGTTCGTCGGTGTGATCCTGTTGCTGGCCCTGGCGGGCGGTATCTGGTGGTGGCAGCACGATCCCGATCGCGCTTTCTGGGTGGTGCTCTCCATGCTGGTGGTGACCTGTCCCTGTGCCCTGTCCCTGGCCACGCCGGCCGCATTGACCGCCGCCACCGGCAGCCTGACCCGGTTGGGGGTACTGACGACACGGGGGCATGCGCTGGAAGTGCTGGCGCGGGCAACGCACATGGTTTTCGACAAGACAGGGACGCTGACCCATGGCCGCCTGCAACTCCAGCGGATCGAGGTGCGTGGCAATCTGGATGAGTCGGCCTGTTGCCGCATTGCCGCCGCACTGGAAGCCTCGTCCGAACACCCTGTTGCGCAAGCCTTGTTGCGTGAGGTGGAAAATCCGCCCTCCGCCAGCAATGTGCTGGCTCTCCCCGGGCAGGGCATTGAAGCGGTGGTGGAGGGGGTGCGTTACCGTATCGGTCAGCCTGGTTATGTTCTGGAATTGTCAAACGGCGATGTTTTCACCCTTGATGAGGGTGGACAGACCCAGGTGGCGCTGGGCAGCGATGCCGGTCTGCTGGCCATCTTTTATTTCAGTGACGGTTTACGGCCTGGGGCAAAAGAGGCGGTTGTCCGGCTCGGGCAACTGGGGCTGACACCACTGCTCTACAGTGGCGACAGCCAGGCAGTGGTGGATGAGGTGGCGGATGCATTGGGCATCGGGGAGCGGCATGCGCGCATGCGTCCGCAGGAGAAGCTCGAGGCGTTAAAAGCATTACAGGAGAAGGGTGCCGTGGTTGCGATGGTGGGGGATGGCGTCAATGATGCCCCTGTGCTGGCTGGCGCCCAGGTCTCCCTGGCGATGGGCAGCGGTACCCAACTGGCACAGGCCAGTGCCGACATGGTGCTGTTATCGGAACATTTGCCCCACCTGGCCAAAGCGGTGGAAATGGCCCGCGCCACCCTCTCGGTGATCCGGCAAAACCTCGCCTGGGCGGTGATCTACAATCTGGTGGCCTTGCCCCTCGCGGCGACGGGATATGTCGCCCCGTGGATGGCGGCGATTGGCATGTCGGCGAGTTCACTCATGGTGGTATTGAATGCGTTACGGTTGAATAAACAGTATACTCGGCAGACCGTAAGCAAGGATTTGAAAAAATCACCTGAAGCCCGATGAGTATCCTCTATTTATTGATCCCGCTCGGCGTGGTGCTGCTGGGAATCGCCATCTGGGCTTTTCTCTGGGCAGTTCGCAGCGGCCAGTTCGACGACATGGAAGGGCCGGCCCACCGCATCCTCATGGACGATGACAGCGATCCCCTCATCCCGCATCAGCGCAAATCCCCCGTGCACAAGGATCCGGCTCCATAAATGTAAGCAAAATGGAAGTCCGGGAGCGACTATCCGGGCACCGGCGCCCTGGATAAAAAAGCCAAAAATTCATTAAAGAAGCGGCCTTTGTGGCCGCTTTTTTATGCAAGATCGCCGGAAATCTGGTGGTCAGGACGTTCATCCCCGGAGAAGAGGGGATAGCGAAAATATATTTATTTCATGGGTATTCGGCTGAGTGCAAGCGGCTGACAGGGAAAGTGATGACGATAAAAACCCTATTGATGATGGTATTGTTATGCCAGGTTTTTTCTGTCCTTGCGGGGCAGCCGGTGCCCGATATCCGTGTGGCCATCGATGTTTCCGGCAGCATGAAAAAAAACGATCCTCATCATCTGCGCACCCCCGCCCTGAAATTACTGGTGGGACTGATGCCGGAGGGGATGTATTCCGGTGTCTGGACCTTTGGCCAGTACGTCAACATGCAGGTGAAATACGGCAAGGTGGATGATGCCTGGAAAAGGCGGGCGCGCAAGGAGGCCGGGAAGATCCACTCACTGGGCCGTTATACCAACATCGAAGAGGCGATCCAGCGGGCGAGCTTCAACTGGAAAAAAGCGGACCCGCGTTTTAACCGCAACCTGATCCTGCTGACGGATGGCATGGTTGATATTTCGCGTGATGCCGATGTGAACCAGGCCTCGCGCAGACGCATCCTGGAGTACTGGTTACCACGTTTGAAAAAAGCAAAGGTGCGGGTACATACGGTCGCGCTCTCAGATGGTGTGGATCGGGCGCTGCTGAACCGGATTTCCTCCTACACGGGCGGTTGGTACGAGCAGGTTGACAATGCCGAACAATTGCAACGAGTGTTTTTGCGTTTGTTCGAAAAGTCCGCCCCGCAGGACACTTTGCCGATCAAAGGGAATCGTTTCCGGGTGGATAAAAATGTGCAGGACATGACCCTGCTGGTGTTTCACAAGCCCGGGGCGGCGGCGGTAAAAATCCGCACTCCCTCGGGAAAGCAATGGAGCGCACAACAAGCGCCCGGCAAGGTCAGCTGGTTTGAGGAAGACAGCTACGATTTGATCACCGTCAAACGTCCCGAGGCAGGGGAGTGGGTGCTGGAAAGCAAGAGTGATCCGGATAACCGTGTGATGGTGGTGACCAATCTGAGTCTCAAGGTGGATCCGCTCGCCGATCAGATCCTCGCGGATGAAAAGCTGGACGTGACAGCACGCCTGATGGAAAAAGGGCGGATACTGCATAAACCCGATTTTCTGAAGCTGGTGCAGTTTACCCTGCTGGATCAGCCGCAAGGTGCCCCGGACGCAGAGTCATTTACACTGCATGATGACGGGCAGATCCCGGATAAAAAGGCTGCAGACGGCATTTACGGCAAAAGATTGAATGGTGGCCTGGCCGAGGGAATGCACACGCTGGTCGTGCGTGCAGACGGAGCGACTTTCCAGCGGGAGTTTCGTCATAGCTATCGTGTGTTCAAGGGTGCTGCCGGGATAAAACTGAAGCGGCAGGCAGAGGATTTTCTGCTCGAAGTCATCCCCAATGAAAAAGTCATCGATTTGGAAACCTTGCAGCTCGAATTGCAACGGCCGGATGGTGTTGCCACGGAGCTGGTGCGGCATGACAAGAGCTGGCAGGCATTGTTGCCCGCCACGCTGAAAGGTAAGACAGTCAAGATCAAGCTGTCGGCAAAGCGTAGTAGTGGTGGCAAATCGATAACACGGGAGTATACGCAAAAATTGATCACCGCCGGGGAGAAAAAGGAACACACGCCAAAGGCAACCGCAGGAGAAGAGCTAAAGACCAGGGCAGAAACCGATAAAAAGGATGAAGCCGGCGAAGAACATACAGGTCTGGACTGGACCATGGTTATCTGGCTGGCGATTCTGATTAATTTGATGTTAATCATATTCGGCATTCTGTTCTGGCTGTATTACAAAAAACGCAAGCAGAAAATCGACGCTGAGGAAGAAGCGGAGATGAAAATATGAGTGAATTCGTAACAAGTGTATTGTTGATTGGTTCGGAAACGGCCGTGGTGCTGATGTTATTGGCGGGGGTCGTGGTGTTTTTCAACATGCGGCGTCATCGCCAGAACAAAACGCGGGCGATGGAACTGGTTAACAAGTTGAAAAAAAACGAGCCGGAAAAATGCAACAAGCTGCAATTGCTGCTTATGGAATGTTACGGCCTGGAAGAGGAGGCGGCAAAGGAAAAAATGGAAGAACTGATGTCCAAGGAAAAGGCACTGTATTCAAAAATCCTGAACATGTACATGGGGCGTGGCCGGGATTCGATCATGGGCCTGGATCAGGATGTGCTTTCGCTGGTGGAGAGTTATCGTGAACTGTTCGAAGGTGGCGGGGATGGAAATGATGATGATGAAGAGGGGCGGCCGTCTTCGCCATTGATCCTGCGCAAGGAAAACGCCCTGCTGCGCGAGGCGAAAGCCCAGCTGGAAATGGATCTGGCGGCGGCGATGGAAACCATGGAGAACATGATGGCGGAATATGCCTCCATGTATGAGGGAGGCAGGAAAGAAGGCGAAAAACGGCTTAAAAACGAAATGTTCAAGCTGCAGCAAAAACTGGAGCGGCGTGTCGATAAAATAGAAGTTGATGCCGATGAACCGGAATCGGGTTAAAACTGAATCAGTACGGCATGGTTCGCTCGTGCTTACAAGCCGCGGCTGATTTCCTGCAATAACTTGTCAGCCGGGATCATTTCATTTCTTGGATAACTGACCAGGCAGACAACCTGTGGGGGTTGTTTGCCGATGATGAGTTCATACAGGTGGAGCCGGTTTTCCGCGGCCACGCTCTCCTCCGTCAGTTTTACCCCCATTTTATTCAGTCGCAAAAACTGCTGTTGGAGTTTTACCAGTTCCTCTGGCTCATTCAGGATGCCTGACAACGTTTCCAGATAGATGGCCGGGTTTTTCAGGTTTACGGACGGCTTCGCCGTTTGTGGGTCTTCTGCCTGGCGGTAACGCAGTCGTGTCATGTGAATTTCAACGTATTCCACAATTCTGGCAAACAGCATTTTTTTCAACGAGTTTCTTGTTGCTTCTTCGCTGGCGCCAGGGGATACCACAAGGTGCTCGGTGAAATTGACAATGGTCTGTTTTACGTCACTGAAAAGAATATCGCCGTTGAGATGTTTGCCGAGAATAGTTTTTTCTTCCTTGCGGACAAAAAGAAGGGCAAATGCCTCATCCACTTTCTTCGATTGCCCGTTTGAGAAATAGTGTTGCAGTTCACGGCTGCGGCTGAAGATTTTTTTCATCTCCTCCTTATTGACAAAGAGAGCGTTTAGCAACGGGTTTTTCCCGAAACTCTTCTGGTTTACCGCCACGCTGCCGGGCAGGCTGGCAACGAGTTCTTCCACATGGTGTAAAAGAGCGCGTACCCCATGCCTGAGTTTGTTTTTATAGTTGCCGAGCCCGCGGAGCCGCACATCGGTGCTGTCGACCACGGTTTCGATGGCCTGGGTCAATGCTGCTTTTTGTTTTTCCTTGGTGAGGTGGCGTGCATTCCAGGCATTGAACAGCTGGAGAAAATGTGTCCATTGCGAGTGGAACAGATGGCGGAGTGAGGCGGCTTCAGGTGTGCGGCGGTCGATAGTCATCCTTGTCTATTCCATTCGTGTCAGGCGGCATCCGCTGTCCGGTTTTGCAGGCCGAACAGCACCTTGCAGCCGGCGGTGTTCCAGCGGGATTGCGCATGTTCCCGATGCATTGTTCCCTGCCGTATTCGTCCGGAGACGTGGCGTATCGCACCGCTCTGCGGATTTGTAGAAGATTTATATCTAGTCTAGTTTGCTTTGGAACTTTCTCCACCCTGTCTGCGGGCCCATGAAAATATCAGCAAATACTAATAAGAGGTAAAAAATGAATTGGGAACGATCGCACAATGGAACGATCTGAAAAAAACGGGTGTGGCGGAATCTTTCCTGTTCTGCGGTGATATTTTTTATGCTAAGTGGTGATTGCTCAGGTTAAACAAGAATTTATAAAGATACCTGCTTCTGGTTCGAGGAAAGAAGAAAAGATTAAATAGTATATGTCGGGTTTTTTATTGTTGTTTTTATAGTGGAATGCGGGATGCTGGTATATAGTATTCATAATTTATCATGAGTGATGATTCTGGTTATTACTATATTACTTTATAGTAATACGCTTGTTGTAATATTTTTCAATTATGACCAGAATGACTCAAAGGTAAAAGTTGAACAGTACAGGGACAGGGGCAAGTGAGGTTTGATTGTCCGTACACAATAATTTTAATTGAAAACAACTGACATCTACTTCCATTCAATCGTAAACAAAAAATGGGGAGGAACTTACCATGGTGTATACCAAGAAAAGTCCTGCACTTTTTATAATTGGTATCATCATGTTGGCTATCTGGTATATGGCGGATAGCGGCATGCTGGCACCCTTTATTGAACATCTTGCAGCGGGCAAAAAATATAAATACGGAGCTGAATTAACCTCCATCCCGCTTTACTTTGGCATCATCGCCGTGGTGATCGGAGCATGGCAATGGTTTGGTACACATACCGAAGGCAACTGGGATTATTACTCGTCCACCATCGCCGGCGGTATGTTTATCCTGCTGATTGCCATGCTGGTTCGCTGGTTTATCGCCCCGGAAGTCGCCGTCATCAGTATGGCGATGGGCAAGGTTGGTGATACCGGTAAATATATCCATAAACTGCTGGGCTTGAACTATGTGGTACTGGGGATCCTGACCGGTATCGTAATCGTCAATGTATTCAAGGTTCCGGACTGGGCGCAAAACGGTGTAAGACTCTCCCGACTGGGTCTCAAGACCGGCGTGATCCTTCTGGGTACGCTGTATAGTGCGGCCGAGCTGAAAAATCTCGGTGGTCTTTCCATCATCATGATCGGCTTCTTCGTGCTGGGTTCGGTCGGCATGGTGTTGTGGATGGGGGCCAGGCGTAATATTCCCAATTCCATGGGTGGTGTGCTCTCCGCCGGTATGGGTGTGTGCGGGGTGTCGGCCACGGTGGCGGCGGCCCCGGTTGTGCAGGCGAAGTCGGTTGAAATTGCCTACACCATCGGTACCATTTTGTTGTGGGGTGTAGGTTGTATGTTCGTCTTCCCCATCGTCGGTAACGTCCTTGGAATGAGTCATGTCCAGTTTGGCGCCTGGGCCGGAACGGGTATTCTGAATTCGGCACAGGTGGCTGGTGCAGCCCTGGCCTATCAGCCGGATGGTATTGAAACCCTCAAGGTTGCAGAAATTTTCAATATCACCCGCGTGCTGGTGTTGCCGATCATCGTGCTTTGGCTGGCCATGTGGTACGTGAAACGCGAAGAAGGTTCCGAGCAGGTTAATGTCGGTAGAGTGATATTCGAGAAATTCCCGGTATTTGTATTGGGCTTCATTCTCATGTTTGCGCTCTCCACCACCGGTATTTTTGCTCCGGCGAACCATTACAAGGGCAAGTACTTCGGTAACACACCGGAACAGGGATTCAAGGAAAAGAATCTTTTGAAAGATGATGATATCGCCCTGTTACAGGCCGAGGCAGACAAGGTACAACGTGCTGATCGTAAAGCGGCGCTGCAACGCCTGCTGGAGAATCGCAAGATCATGTCCATTGATGACGATACTGCTATTCGTGGCCTGGTCAATGCCAAGGTACTCTCGAAGAAGGCTAATAAAATCCTCAAGCATGCCCATAAAGCCGTGCGACATACCGCGAAGAAGATTAAGGCATTCCGTAAATGGATTACCTGGCTGTTCGCCTTTGGTCTGGTAGGACTCGGTATGCAAATCACCGTCCGAGCGATGAAACAGGCAGGTGGACAACCTGCCGTGATCGGTGGTGTTGTCGGTCTTACCAAGGCAGTGTTGTCTTTGGTTGTGGTCCTGATGCTGGTTAGTGAAACTATTTAGCAGGAGAAAAATCATGAGTGATGAAGAAAATACATTGCAATATGATCGTGGTTCTGCCCTGTCTATTTTTGGCAGCGACCGCAAGGAAGACTTCATGGCGTTGGTATTCGCTTTGATAATCGCATTTGCGGTATATGTATCGTACTGATGAAGTCGTGTAGTTGAGGAAATGCCGGTGCCCGCTTGCGGGCACCGGTTTTTTACTTTGGTAAGAGTTGTTTTGGTAAAGTAATGAATTCAGTCAATCATGTATTACTGGCGAGTCATGGTACCGAAGGTGCAATGGCAGCCGAACGCCTCGCACTGGAGATGTGCAGCAAGGGCGCAAAATTGCATCATCTGATAGTTGTTCCCACCTTCTGGGAGGGTATGACCGGTGATGACTGGTTAAACAATGGTTCAACGCGTGATACATTCCGCCGTTATCTGGAAGATGAACTTGGCCGCGAAGTGGATGAACATTGTGAACGTGTCAGCAGGCACGCAGAAGAAAAAGAACTGGAATACACTAACGAAATCGTTGTGGGTGAACCTGATGAATGTCTGATTAATTCCTGCCGTAAGGAGGAATACGATCTGGTGATTATGGGTTCGCCGCGTCCGAAGGGTAAAAAAGGCCTGCGTTCGCGTATGAAGCCTGAGTCGCTGATGCGCACCCTGGATGTTCCCTTACTCATTGTTCCCTATCCCAGCAAATGAATGATCAGAGTGTAGCACCCGCTGCCGCGGAGGATGTGGCCTGGGCCTCAATCAATACTCCGCTGGGCGTGGAAGAACTGAAATCTTTTTGCCGGGACATCGAGCGCATGTACCGCATCAATCCTCTGCTTAATTTTAAAAAATGGGAGGCGGTAGGGGAGAACCGGTATTTGTTTTCAGGGCAGAATATCAGTCAGGAAGAACCTTTTGATTTCGATCTGGAGCTTACCGTCGAGGAAAAGCCGGACGGTTTCCAGATCCACTATCAAGGCGACCTGCGAAGCAGTACCACTTTCACGATTGAAGCGGCAGCGGCGGATTCGCCCGGTCTCTCCACATTGACCATTACTGATCGCTATGATGGTGTCTCAGAAGAGGAACGCAAGAAGCAGTTGCACCGGGTCGACCGCAGTATCGTTATCTGGGCCAAATACCTGCAGCAATTTTTATATTCCTGGAAGCGCTGGTCCCGTTTCCGCCCATGGCGCTGGTATATGCGGCGTGTATGGCAACCAATGAAACCCTCCGGCCGCCGTATTACCTATATGTTATTGTGGATCTCCGTCTTCGAGGTCGCCTTGATTCTGCTTGGTGTGGTGATCTACTACCTCGAATATGCCTGATATTGCGTAGACGGTTTATCATTCGGTTGTATCTGGCCGGGGCTGTTATGCGGCTATCGCTGGCGAGGCTGCTCAGGCGGTTACCCAGGCACGCCTTCCGTGCGGAAGGCGTGAACAGGATCATGCATCATTGTTGGAATTTCCCTTATGCATGTAGCGGAGGTAGTCCCCGTGCGGGATGGGTTTCAGCTTACGTGTGGAACGTTGATAAACGTATAACCATGCCTCGATGCGCCTTTTGTCCGCCAGAAAAACACCTGTCTTGATTCGTTTGTATTCATGTGGTGGCGGGTGTTTTTCCGAGCACTGCTCGTAATCATCGAGAAGACGAAAGATACGGCTGGTTTCTGTCAGCCTGTAGACTTCGCCATAGATTTTTTTCCTTGTGTTTTCGTTTAATACTGCGCCGGGATAACCGTCTATTTCATACAGGGTACCGTAGACAAACGCTGCGTCGACAAATCGGGCGTTGCCAGCAAATAAGTTGTGCCTGGAATTAACGGCCTTGCGTCGCAAGGTGCCGTATACAAAAAGGTACTCATCGCTCATGGTTTGGCAAACCGCTGGCAAAAAACAAACCGGTTCATTTGCCATTTTTCCAAAACAGGATCACTGCGGTCAACCCGGGTCGCGTCGCCGTCAGGAAATCCCCGCCGGGGTGGTCGGTTATTATCTGGTGGCGAGTGCGCTCTCAGCATGCGGTGCGCTTCATTGGATCCGGGGGACAGCGGAAGGTGAATGTGTCTTCACCACGCGGCCGCTATGGTTTTCCCTGCCGCGAATTTCAGCTTCAGCGCGGCTGCCGGGCCGGTGGCGCGACAGCCACCTGGCAAAAGGAGAGAGTGGCAACCTGCCGTACAGGCAGGGATCCTACCTATATGGAATATTTTTTCCTCGCCGGGATATCCCTTGTTGTTGTCCGCACCACCTCTTTGTGGGAATTGTCAGTTGTTAAGAAGCTGTGAAAATATAGCTGGTATACAGGGTAAAGCGGGAATTTTTCCTGATTGTTCCGGTCTACCTCCATTTGCCGGGTTTGATACGAACAAGTGCTCCCAAGGATAACCCTCTGATTATTTTGAATATTGTCCGGTTTATTTCCGGTGTGCGAGGGTGCCCAACGGGCGGGGGAATTATTTTCTAAAGGTTTACTCTTCGTGTCCGAGAATTCTAGTAAGTGTGACTGGTTTTCTTCAGACGTTGGTGTTGGTAAATCAGGGACAGACGATGTATGTAAAGCTGATAAAGGATCTATTATAGAGGTGGGTATTATGCGGTATTTCATCAAGAGTGTCGTGCAGAGCAATCTGTTCATGCTGTTTTTTAATATCATCATTATTCAGGTTGCATTTTCTGCCGTGGTAATCGCTACTTTGGATATACCGCCGGATGTGATCCTCGACAGCGGCCTGGATGAAGTCCTCATCGTGTTTGAAGAGTAGTAACGCGCTTCCATCTCTGCTTCGAATATTTTCCGCCAATAAAAAAGGCCTCGCGAAGAGGCCTTTTGTTTGGGCTGCTGTTTCGTTCAAACCATTGCCAGCTTCATTTTCTTGATGGCGTTGTTTTCCAACTGGCGAATGCGTTCTGCCGAGACGTGGTATTTTGCGGCCAGCTCATGCAGTGTGGTTTTGTCGTCCGCCAGCCAGCGTTGCTGGATGATGTCGCGGCTGCGATCGTCAAGCTTGTTCATCGCATCGGTCAAACGCAGATTGTTGTGTTCCTGCCAGTTTTCCTCTTCAATGGTGTGCGCCGGTTCATGTTCCGTATCCTGCAGGTAAGAGACAGGGGAAATGGTATGACTGCGTTCGTCATCGTCATCCGGTTCATCAAAACCGAGATCCTGTCCACTCATGCGGGATTCCATTTCACGCACATCCTTGACCGAGACGCCCAGATCCCTGGCAACATTTTCGATTTCTTCCTGTTTGAACCAGCCGAGGCGTTTTTTGCTGCTCCGCAGGTTAAAGAACAGCTTCCGCTGGGCCTTGGTGGTGGCGATTTTCACGATACGCCAGTTACGCAGGATGAATTCATGTATTTCTGCACGGATCCAGTAGACGGCAAACGACACCAGGCGCACCCCGTAATTGGGATCGAAACGCTTGATCGCCTTCATCAGGCCGATGTTGCCTTCCTGGATCAGATCCGCCTGGGACAAACCATAGCCACTGTAACCGCGGGCGATATGGACCACGAAACGCAGGTGTGACAACACCAGCTGTTGGGCCGCTTCCAGGTCACCCTTTTCCTGCAGGCGGGTGGCCAGCTCTTTTTCTTCCTCGGCGCTCAACATTGGGATCGTACGGGTAGCCTGGATATAGCTTTCCAGGTTACCGGTTGGTACAGCCAATTGCATATCAGCGCGAATATTCATTTTGGGTTCTCCCTTTTTGCAGAAGCAGGATAATTTTAGCACTCACCCCCTTAGAGTGCCAACAGGGTCGGGAGTTCAGTTGCAGGCAAAAAATATTTGTCGCAAAAAACAAAAGGTTAAGCTCAGGCGGGTTGAGTCGTCGGATTGGAGTGCACCCCGTCTACGGCACGGGGTCCGTTCCGGCTGGAGAGGCAGACCCGGTTGCGGCCGGTCTCTTTGGCATGGTAGAGGGCCTCGTCGGCCAGTTTGAGGAAGTCGCTGAGCAGGAGGTCTGGGTGCTCGTTGCTTCCGGCGATGCCGATACTGATGGTGATCTTCACGCCGGCCGGATGCATCTCCTCCACCGCCTGGCGCAGTTCCTCCGCCTGTTTGAGTATTTGTGCCTCGTCACGATTGCGCGCCATGATACAGAATTCCTCCCCACCGAAGCGCACCACCATGTCATCGGGGAACAGCCGGTTGAGGAGTTCGCCCATGGCGGCCAGCACGTGATCCCCGGTGATATGGCCATAATGATCATTGATCTGTTTGAAATGATCGAGATCGATGATCAGCGCCCAGACCGGCTGGTTTTCCTTGCTGTGCAAAAAGGTTTGTCCGTTGTCCACCAGGTAGCGGCGGCTGCGGACGCCGGTGAGGCTGTCGGTGACCGCAACCCAGCGGATGGCCTCGGTCTGCTCCTTGAGGGCGTCATATTGATGCTTGATAAGCAGCAGGGCGCGCACCCTCGCCAGCAGGATCTCCTCGACCAGCGGTTTGGCGACAAAATCATTCGCCCCGGCGTGGAATATCTCCACCTGTGTCTGCTGATCGTCGGCGCTGGTTTGCACCAGCACGGGCAGCTCCTGCTGGGAGAAATGGAATTTGGCGCGGATGGCGTAGAGCAGGTCGCCACCGGTCATTTCGCCGGTGGTGTAAAAATCGGTGATCACCATGTCGAAGGCGCCTTCCTCTTTCGGGTTTTCCCGCTGCCTGGCCAATAATTGGTATGCTTTGTCCGCAGAATCAGTATGTGTATAGGTAAGACCGTGTTTTTCCAGCATTTTGCCGGTTACCACCATGGAGGTGCGGCTGTCTTCCACGAACAGAATGTGGCCGGAAAGCCCGGAATTCCGCTGAATAAAGGATTTGATAAAGGCGCCGAAAGCCTTGTAGCCGTTGGATTTATCGAAATAATCGGTGACACCGGCTTCAAACCCCTCCCGCAACAGGCGGCTGTCCGCATCGCCGGAGACCACGATCAACGGCGTGTAGTGGTGGGTTTCGGAATCCCGGATGGCACGGCTGAGTGCCAGACCGTCCATGTCAGACAGGAGCAGCGCGGTGGTGACCAGATCGAATTTTTGCTCCGCAAGCAGGGACAGGGCCTCCTTTCCCGAGGCGGCACCAATGACCTCGGTGTTTTCCATTTCTTCGCGCAGGATGCGGGAAAGGATTTCCCGGGTGAGCGCGGAGGTATCCACCACCAGTATTTTGGTTGGTTTTGTTTCGAGCATGCTATATCCGTTAATAATACTAAGGCAAAGTGTAACGTAATCTCGGCAAAATTGCCGATTCAGGCCGGTTCAATTTCACGCAAATGACGCCCGACAGCCAGCCAGGAGCCGCCCAGTCCCAGCAGGATGCCGATCAGGAGCAGCAGTAATGTGGCCTCGGCATCGAGGCCGGTGAGACGAAAATGGTGCTGGTAAAGGCCTGCCAGTTTTTCGATGGGGCCCGCGAGGATGGAAACGGAAAGGGTCACCAGCAGGTAAGCGATCATGCCACCGAACACGCCGTACCAGAAACCGGTGTAGAGAAAGGGGCGGCGGATGAAGCCATCGGTCCCGCCGATGAGTTTCATCACCACGATTTCCGCGCGCCGGTTCTGGATCGCCAGGCGAATGGTATTACCGATCACCAGCAGCACGGCGATCCCCAGGAGGATTGCCAGCACCAGCACGCCCCGCTGGACAATGTTCATGATGGCGTAAAGGCGCTTGACCCACTGCATGTCCAGTTGGGCGATGTCCACTGCCGGATACTGGCGCAGGCGTTGCAGCAGTCGCCCGGTTTTCCCGGGGTCACTCGCGGCAAGGGTCGGCTGGATCACCAGCACCGAGGGCAGGGGATTGTCTTCCAGGGCGGTGAGGGCGTCACCGAAACCCGAGAGACGGCGGAATTCGTTCAGTGCCTCGCGCCGTGAGATGAAGCGGACACCGGCCACGCCGGGCAGGTTGCGGATCTGGTTAGCGAGGCGGCGGGCTTGCTCCTCCTGTACCGTGCGCTTTAAAAACAGGGAGATCTGGGTCGCGCCGTCCCAGCCGCCGCTCAACTGCCGGGCATTTTTCAGCATCAGATGCAGGCCGGTGGGCAGGGCAAGGGCAATGCCGATCACTGCGGCTGTCATCAGGGTGGCAAAGGGGCTGCGGCTCAGTTGGCCAAGGCTGTAGAAAAAGACCTGCAGGTGGCGCAGCAGGTAGACGCGCAGACCGGTGGTCAGATGGCGTTCAGGCCGGCTCGAGGTGGTTTTGCTGTTCATGTCTCTTCGGAAGGATCGGAATCGTAGTGCAGTTTACCGTTTTTCAGCGCCAGCACACGGTAAGGCAGGGTTTCGATCAAGGCGATGTCGTGGGTTGCCACCAGTACCGTGACGCCCACCTGGCTGAATTCCTCAAAAATTGTCATGATTTCCCGCGACAACTCCGGATCCAGATTGCCGGTGGGTTCATCGGCCAGCAGCAGCGGGGGTTTGTTCACCACCGCCCGTGCAATGCCAACCCGCTGTTGTTCACCGCCCGATAAAGTGATCGGATAGACCTTCTCCTTGCCCAGCAGGCCGACCTTGTCCAGCGCCGCACGCACCCGGCGGCCGATTTCCCGTTGCGGGTAACCGGCAATGATCAGCGGCAGGGCCACGTTGTCAAACACGGTGCGGTCGAACAGCAGCTGGTGATCCTGGAAGATGATGCCGATATTGCGGCGGAAGTAGGGGATGCGCCAGCGCGGGATTTTGCCCAGATTCTGGCCATTGACGAACACCTGTCCACGTGAACTCCGTTCGAGTAACGCAATCAGTTTTAACAAGGTGCTTTTGCCCGCGCCCGAATGGCCGGTAAGAAAGGCCATTTGCCCGGCCGGCATGTGGAAACTCACATCCTGCAGGGCATCGAAGCCGCTGGTGTAGCGCTTACTGGCGTGGGTGAAGCGGATCATGAACGTGGGCAGTGGCGGCGGCTGGTGGGGATGCGTGCGGTTCCGCGCGCCTCGGGCGGAAGCGGCATGTCATTGCGGATCACCTTGCGTTTCCCCGCTGGCAAACAAGGCGTCAACAAATTCTTCCGCATCGAACGGCCGCAAATCGTCGATTCCCTCACCGATGCCGATGAAGCGGATGGGTATCCCCAGTTTGTTGGCGATGGCAAAGATCACCCCTCCCTTGGCGGTACCGTCGAGTTTGGTGAGGCTGATCCCGGTCAGGCCGACCGCGGCGTTGAACTGCTCTGCCTGGTTCAGGGCGTTCTGGCCGGTGCCGGCATCGACGACCAGCATCACTTCGTGGGGCGCCTGTGGATCCAGCTTGCCCATGACCCGTTTGACCTTCTTCAGTTCCTCCATCAGATTGGACTGGGTATGCAGGCGTCCGGCGGTGTCGGCAATCAACACATCGACCCCTTTGGCGCGCGCCGATTCCAGCGCATCGAAAATGACCGCGGCACTGTCGGCACCGCTCTGCTGGGCGATCACCGGGATATTGTTGCGCTCGCCCCAGGTCTGCAACTGTTCCACCGCGGCAGCGCGAAAGGTGTCACCGGCGGCCAGCATGACGCTGTGCCCCGCCTGTTGCAGCCGTTTTGCCAGTTTGCCGATGGTGGTGGTTTTTCCCGCGCCGTTTACTCCGACCATGAGGATCACATGGGGCCGGTGCTGCGCATCGATTTCCAGTGGAATGCTGCAGGGTGCCAGGATGGCGAGCATCTCCTGCTTGAGGGCGGCAAACAGGGCATCGGCATCCTTGAGTTCCTTGCGTGAGACCTTTGCGGTGAGATCGGTGATGATGCGCTGGGTGGCTTCCACTCCCACATCCGCGGTCAACAACAGGGTTTCGATCTCTTCCAGCAATTCATCGTCAATATTTTTTTTACCCAGCGTCAGCTGGGCCAGGCCCTCGGTCAGGCCGGAGCGTGTGCGTGACAGGCCGCGGCTGAGACGGGCAAACAGTCCGGGTTTTCCGGCCTGTGTTTGTTGTGACGTTTTCTCGCTGGTGTCGGATTTGGATTTGAGGAAACTAAACATTGTTCTCCAGGTCGTATTGATGGGTTAGCCGGAGCAGTCCGGGCCGTGATGCGTTATCCTAACACGCCACCCCGGGTGGAGAGGAACAACCCGGCCGGGAGTGCCGGCTGTTGCCGTTTTTATCTTGGCCTTTGAACCGAATAATATACTAATAAAGGAATACACTGCGATGATGAGAAAATTCTTGCTGTTATTTGGCAGCCTCGGGCTGATCCTGTCCTCGCCCGCATTTGCCCAGGTGCATGAATTTATGCTGGACAACGGCATGAAAGTCCTGGTGAAGGAGGATCACCGCGCTCCAGTGGTGGTTTCCCAGGTCTGGTACAAAGTGGGTTCCAGTTACGAGCCCAACGGTATCACCGGCATTTCCCATGTACTGGAACACATGATGTTCAAGGGGACGGACAAACATGGTCCGGGTGAATTTTCCCGTATCATCGCGGAAAACGGTGGGCGCGAAAATGCCTTTACCGGCCGGGACTACACCGCCTATTTCCAGCAATTGGAGAAAAGCCGGCTGGCGGTCAGTTTCGAACTGGAAGCGGATCGCATGCGCAACCTCACCCTGCCGCCGGAAGAGTTTGACAAGGAGGTGAAAGTCGTGATGGAGGAACGGCGCCTGCGCACCGAAGACAAGCCCCGCGCCCTCACGATGGAGCAATTCAATGCGGCGGCTTATGTCAGCAGTCCCTACCACAATCCTGTCATCGGCTGGATGAATGATCTGCAAAACCTGCGTGTGGATGATCTCAGGCCCTGGTACGCGCGCTGGTATGCACCGAACAACGCCACCCTGGTGGTGGTGGGGGATGTGGAGCCGCAGGCCGTGCTGCAACTGGCCAGACAATATTTCGGCCCGCTCAAGCCGTCCGAATTGAAACCCGTCAAGCCCCGCCGCGAAATGGCGCAGCACGGTCTGCGCCAGATCAAGGTCAAAGCGCCGGCCAAACTGCCTTATTTGCTGATGGGATACAAGGTGCCGGTGTTGCGGACGGCAACGGAAGAGTGGGAGCCCTATGCGCTGGAAGTGCTCGCCAGCATTCTAAGCGGCAGTGATAGCTCCCGTTTTCCGCGGGAACTGGTGCGCGAGCAGCAGATTGCCGCCGGGGTGGATGTGGGTTACGGCCTGTATTCCCGCCAGGCGGAATTGTTCGTCATCGATGCCACGCCGGCCGAAGGGCATACGCTGGAAGAAGTGCAACAGGCGATCGAGGTGCAGTTGGAGCGCGTCAAGACCGAGCCGGTGTCGGATGACGAACTGGCGCGCATCAAGGCACAGGTCGTTGCCGGGAAAGTCTATGAGCTGGATTCCCTCTTTTACCAGGCGATGCAGATCGGCATGCTGGAAACCGTGGGACTCGGCTGGCGCAAACTGGACGAATATGTGGACCGGGTTCGCGCCATCACTGCCGAGCAGGTGAAAGCGGTGGCAAACAAATATCTCATCGAGGACAGCCTTACCATTGCCGTGCTGGAGCCCCAGCCCCTGGCCGCAAGCAAGGCGGTAACGAAACCACTCACCAAAAACAACAAACAGGGATCAAAGAAATGACGCGCATGCAAAAAACTTTCGTTATTCTGGTTGTCGCCGTGCTGGTGGTGGGACTGATGTTTGTAGGGAGCCGCAAGACGGAAAAGACGCAGCAGGCTCCCGTCAGTCAAAACGGCTTGCAGATCGAGACGTGGAAAACCGGAAACGGTGCCCGCGTCATGTATGTGCATGCACCGCAGTTGCCCATGGTGGATGTGCGGATTGTCTTCGATGCCGGCAGCGCCCGCGACGGGGACACGCCGGGGCTGGCGAGCCTGACCAACAGCATGCTGGATCAGGGGGCAGGGGAATGGGACACCAATGCCCTGGCGGAACGTTTCGACAGTGTCGGCGCTTCGTTTGGCAGCAGCACCGCGCGGGACATGGCAATGGTGCAGCTTCGCAGTCTCACCGATGCGGCCTTGCTGGACAAAGCCATGGACACCCTCGTGGCGATATTGCAACAGCCGCATTTCAAGGAATCGGAATTGCAGCGGCTGCGCAAACAGACCCTCATCGCGCTGAAAAACCAGCAACAGTCACCCTCGACCATTGCCAGCAAGGCGTTTTTCAAGGCACTCTACGGTGATCATCCTTATGCCACCCCCACCATCGGCACCCGCGAGAGTGTCAGCCGCTTGCAGCGGCAGGATCTGCTGGCATTTTACAAACGTTACTATGTCGCAGAGAATGCGGTGGTTGCCATCGTGGGGGACGTGGATAAGGCGCAGGCGCATCAACTGGTGGAGAAGCTGCTGGGCAAACTGCCCAAAGGAAAGCATGCCGAGGCGCTGCCCGCCGCCACGCCATTGGCGCAAGCCGAACGTAAATTGCTGGCGCATCCCTCCAGCCAGACCCACATCCTGGTGGGCCAGCTCGGGATGAAACGTAACGATGCCGATTATTTTACCCTCTATGTCGGCAACCACATCCTGGGCGGGAGTGGTTTTGGTTCACGTATCATGGAGGAAATCCGGGAAAAACGTGGCCTCGCCTACAGCAGCTACAGTTACTTCTCCCCCATGCGGGTGGAAGGGCCATTCGTCATGGGGCTGCAAACCCGCAATGACAAACGTGACGAAGCCCTGGCGTTGCTCGACCAAACCCTGCGTAAATTCATCGAGGAAGGCCCCACCGCCGAGGAACTCGAACATGCAAAGAAAAATATTACGGGTGGCTTCCCTTTGCGGATCGACAGTAACCGTGACATCGTTGATTACATCGCGATGATCGGTTTTTATGATTTACCGCTGGATTACCTGAACACGTTCAATCAAAAAGTCAACGCGGTAACGATTGAACAGATCAAGGACGCGTTCGCCCGACGCATTCATCCCGACAGGATGTTGACCGTGATGGTGGGGAAGGGGGTTGAGGAGTAAGCCCGGCGTTTTGGGCGCAGGCCGGCACAACGCACCACACCCGCCATGAGCAAACATCGCAATCAGCTGCGGATCATCGGCGGCCGCTGCCGCGGCCGCAAACTTCCTTTTCCCGACGTGCCGGGTTTGCGTCCCACGCCGGATCGGGTGCGGGAGACATTGTTTAACTGGTTGATGCCGGTGATCGGCGGGGCGCGTTGCCTGGATCTGTTTGCAGGCAGTGGTGCATTGGGGCTGGAGGCGCTGTCACGCGGTGCCGCCCAGGTAGTGATGGTGGACAGCCATCCGCCGGTGATACGGCAGCTGCGTGAAAATCTCGTGACGCTCAATCTTACCGGTGCCGAGGTGATCCAGGCGGATGCGCTTGCCTATTTGAACGGCCCTGCCTCGCCGTTCGATATCGTGTTTCTGGATCCGCCCTACCGCTCGGGGGTGTTGCCAGCCTGCATCGAGCGGTTGGAAATGGGGGGCTGGTTGAAAGATGATGCGTGGCTCTATCTCGAAATGCCTGCGACGGAAGAGATCCCCCCTTTGCCTGCCAGCTGGCGCATTCACCGCAGCAAACGCGCGGGTCAGGTGGGTTATCACTTGTTACGCTGTGGGCCCGAATGACTGCGCGCACGCTTATTTCGCCCGTGGCAATGGTTTCCCCTGGTCAAAGGCGCTAGAATTTCAGCCGGCAATCCCGGACTGAAGGCATGATGAAAACCACCGTTATCTATCCCGGTACTTTCGATCCCATCACCAACGGCCATGCGGATCTGGTGCAGCGCGCCTGCCGCCTGTTCGATCGGGTTGTGGTGGCGATTGCGGCCGGTAGCGGCAAACAGCCTGCATTCAGTCTGGCGGAACGCGTCTCGCTGGCGCAGGAGGTGCTGGCGGACTGCGGCAATGTTGACGTCTGCGGCTTCGATACCTTGCTGGTGGATTTCGTGCGGCAGCAGGAGGCGCAGCTGATCCTGCGCGGCTTGCGGGCCGTATCCGATTTCGAGTACGAGTTTCAGCTGGCCAGTATGAACCGGCACCTGGAGCCGGATATCGAAACCATATTCATGACGCCGGCTGAGCAGTTTTCCTATATTTCCTCCAGTCTGGTGCGGGAGATCGCCGCGCTTGGTGGCGACATCACCCCCTTTGTTCATCCCTCTGTCGCTGCTGCATTAAGTAACAGATTACGCTAATATAGCGCTCAGGATTTACCTATACCCAAATAATTTACTATGTTATTAAGAGGCCGATTATGTCCCTGTTGATCACCGATGAATGCATCAACTGTGATGTTTGTGAACCCGAATGTCCCAACAGCGCCATTAGCCAGGGGGATGAGATTTATGAGATCGATCCCAATCTGTGTACCGAGTGTGTCGGACACTACGACGAGCCCCAGTGCGTCGAGGTTTGCCCGGTGGATTGCATCATCAAGGATCCGGAGAATGAGGAAACCGAAGAAGAGCTGATGGAAAAATACAAAGCGCTGCAAAGCGCCTGAAAAATGAAGCTCGGCAGTTTATGAAAAAGCCCCTTTTTTGGGGCTTTTTTGTGCCTGAAACCAACCGAATCAGAGGGAGCGCGTGATGCGAAGCATGTGGATTTTGTGGTTTTACCTCTGCCTCATCCTCCAGGCGGGTGCGGTGACCCTGCCACCGAAGGCGGCCATTGCCAGTGCCCATCCGATGGCCACCGAGGCCGGATTATCGATCCTGCGGGCCGGAGGCAATGCGTTCGATGCGGCGGTTGCGGTAAGTGCGACGCTGGCAGTGGTCGAGCCCTACAGTTCCGGCCTGGGGGGCGGCGGCTTCTGGTTGTTGCATCTGGAGAAGGAAAAGCGGCAGGTGATGATCGATGGCCGCGAGGTGGCGCCACTGCGCGCGCATCGCGGCATGTATCTGGATCGCACGGGGGAGGTCGTTCCCGGGCTGTCCGTGGATGGACCCCTTGCCGCCGGGATACCGGGAGAACCGGCTGCCCTGGTTCACCTTGCCAGCCAGTACGGCCGCCTGCCGCTGAGCCAGAGTCTGGCCCCCGCGATCCGTGCCGCGCGTGAGGGGTTCAAAGTTACCCCCCATTACCGGCGCATGGCAAAATTCCGCCTGCAGGCACTGCGTGCCTCGCCTGCCGCTGCCAGGGTGTTTTTGCACAACAATGCGGTGCCGCCACCAGGCTATGTGATCCGCCAGCCGGATCTGGCGAGGACGCTGGAAGCCCTCGCCAGACGGGGGCGTGAGGGCTTTTATGCCGGTGAGGTGGCGCGGCGTTTGCTCGAGGGGAGCCGTAGGGCAGGCGGCATCTGGACACAGGCCGATCTGCGGCAGTATCGCATCAAGGAGCGAAAACCTATCGTGGGGCAGTATCACGGTTACCGCATCGTTTCGGCCGCACCGCCTTCTTCGGGGGGTGTGGCCCTGCTGACGATGCTGAATATTCTGCAGGATGACGCCTTGCGCACCCTTCCTGCCGCCCGGCGTCAGCATCTCATCATCGAGGCGATGCGCCGCGCCTATCGTGATCGGGCCGAATACCTGGGCGATGCGGATTTTGTCACGATACCGCTGGATCGTTTGCTCAGCCGTGACTATGGCAGACAATTGCGTCGTCGTATTCTTCCCGAGAAAGCCACACCCAGCGAGACACTTGTACCGGTGGCGGCGAAACAATCGGGTTTTCATACCACCCATTTCTCCATTCTGGACAAAGAGGGTAACCGCGTGGCGGCCACCCTGAGCATCAACTATCCGTTCGGTTCCGGCTTCATGCCGCCGGGGAGTGGGGTGTTGCTGAACGATGAAATGGATGATTTTTCCGCCAAGCCGGGCAAGCCGGGGACACCCAATGTTTACGGCCTCGTCGGTGGCACGGCCAATGCGATTGAGGCGGGCAAGCGTATGCTCTCATCCATGAGTCCCACGTTTGTCGAGGGGCCGCAGCGTATCGCCATTCTTGGTACGCCAGGCGGCAGTCGCATTATCACCATGGTGCTGCACGCCGTTCTCGGTGTGGTGGAAGGTAAAGGGGTGCAACAGATAGTCAGCCAACCCCGTTACCATCATCAGTATCTGCCCGATGTGGTGCAGTTCGAGCAGGGCGCAATCGAAGAGGAAGCGCTGCAACGGATGGGCCACCGTCTGAAGTTGATCAGGAACGGTTATGGCAACATGCAAATCGTCCTGTGGGAGAAAGACAAACAGCGGGTGACGGCAGCCAGCGATCCACGCGGTGAAGGCATGGCACAAGTCGAATAGCGCGGCATTATTGTGCAGTCATGACAGGCTACTTTTGGCAATGGGGGCAGTAATAGCTGGAGCGTTGCCCCAGGGTGATTTGCCTGATGGGTGTGCTGCAGACGTTGCAGGGTTGGCCGGCCCTGCCATAGACATTGAGTTTTTGCCGGAAGTAGCCCGGTTTGCCATCAGTGGCGGTAAAGTCACGCAGGGTTGTGCCTCCCTGCCGGATGGCGGCGCGCAAGACCTTTTTTATCGCCCTGGCGAGTTTGTCATAGCGTTCCAGGGTGAGACGGCCGCTGATCCGTTTGGGGTGAATGCCGGCAAGAAACAACGCTTCGCTGGCGTAGATGTTTCCCACGCCCACAACCACCTTACTGTTCATGATGAACAGTTTCACGGCCACTTTTCTGCCACGTGATTCTTCATACAGGTATTTGCCGTTGAAGGCCCGGCTCAGGGGTTCGGGTCCCAGATGGCGTAACAGTTTGTGCTGTAACGGATCCGCAGAGGTAAACAGGACCGCGCCAAAGCGGCGTGGATCCCGGAAGCGCAGGCATTGTCCATTCGTGAGTACGATATCGAGGTGATCATGCTTTTCAGGTGGGGTATTGGCCGGCAGGATGCGGATACTGCCGGACATGCCGAGGTGCAGGATCAGGCTGCCGCGGGGAGTGGTAACGAGCAGATATTTGCCACGCCGTTGCAGTGCCAACACCGGTTGACCGGCCAGTTTCTGATTCAGATTGCGCGGCACCGGCCAACGCAGTCTTGTCTGACGCAGAATAACCTTTTTGATGGTTTGCCGGAGCAGGTGTGGCTCAATCCCGCGGCGCGTGGTTTCGACTTCAGGCAGCTCTGGCATGGCATCCTGTTTGAAGTTGCAGTGCAATATCGGTTTTCTGCACGCTGAAGCAGATAGGTGTTCCGAATACCCCTGCCCCTGATGCGAAACCGGAATCTGCCAGTAATGTTAAATGATCTGATATTCGGAACATTTGTTTAAATCAAAAAAAGCAGGTTTTGTCCGGGCAGATACGCCGTCATGCCTGGCGGCATTATGCTTTACGGGAAGACCTCGACAGATTCCGCCTTGGACCAGTCGATGAGCTGTTGCCAGTCCTTGGGATCATTTTTGTCATAATGCAAAAGTAACAAGGTTTTGCCATCCATGATTGCCTGATGCAGCGCCTCGGTCTTGTCTTCAGGGATCCCCATTCGATGTAACGCCGCGGTCAGACGGGTTGCCAACGCTGCACCCGCCATGATCCCCGAGCCGATTGCCGATCCGGCAATGACATCGATCACCGGACCGAGCGCTAACAAGGGACCAACACCCGGGACGAAGATCAACCCCGAGACGCCTACGGCCAGCCCCAGGAGTGCGCCCCAGAGTGCGCCATTCTTGGCCCATACCTTGGTGCGTTCGTCTTCACTCCTGTAGGAGATGCCGAGGAAATCGTCACCCTCTCCGCCCGGTCGGTGCAACACGGAGATTTGATCCATGGGGAAATCATGTTCCACAAGTTGTCCCGCCACCTCGTGAGCATGGTGGGTATCGGCGAATACCGCCGCAAGGATTTTCATTTTGTGCCAATGGATTTGATCCATGAGGGATGGATCGTGCTCTGCAATTTTCATATCCCATCCTCCCGGTAGGTCGTCACCTCCAGTCGCGCCAGAGGCTTGTCTGTGTGCATGGAGCCCTTTCAGGGTTTTGGCTTCGGCTGTGTTGAAAGAACCCCGTTCGCGTTCCTGCTGCTCCGTTACTTTAAGTGTGCCGGTATTCGGAACGCGTAGTTGGCGTATTTCCAGTTATACGCTTTTGACTCTCTTTCGTCTAATTTCATTCGTATGACGAAACAGGCACTGATGACCTGCTAGGAAGCCGTGCGGTAAAAACCGCCTGCGTATAATGGAGCAAAATCCTTGGAAATAATCTGCGGTGATGGCGGTTTTGCAGGGTTTGTCTTTTGCCGCTGATGCCGCAGGGAAGATCCACCTGGCGGCGATATGTCACCAAGCAGGGGGGCAGCGCTAAACGAACTGTGCCGGCCTGCAGCTGGTGAAAAAGTTATTTTTTCTCTTCCGCCGGATCAGTTTTGGGCAGGGTGAGCAACTGCTCGCCCACATCCTCAGCAAAGACATATTGCAGGCCGTTGTCCAGGCGGGTGAGCAGGTACTCGTCTTCGCGGTGTTGCAGGTGAAAGCGGAGAGGCTCGCTCCGATCCTGAAGATAGATTTCAATCCCGGCCTTGGTTTTGGTGTCGCCACCGGTTCTTAATTCCTGCGCCTGTGCATGCCGCCAGTTGTTGATGAGTTCCACACTGGCATCCGCGGAAAGTTCGGCATGGGGTGGTGTGCGTTGCCACTGGCCATTTTCCAGCTGCAGTTGCAGATCGGGTAATACCAGGCGGGTGATTTTGGCATCCGGCGGCAGCAGGCTGTGATCCAGAAACATGCTGACGCTGCCCGTCGCCTGGTAATAGAAAGTGTCGAAAATGGTGTGCAGCCGGTTGCCAATCTGGACATAACGGTGGTGCTGCAAAGGTTCGGTTTTACCGAAGATGATTTTCGTCTTGTGGTTGAAGGTCACGCTGGCGCGCGGTTTGTCCAGGCCATAGGTGGCGGGGTTGAGTTTGCCCAGATCATGATCGCTTTTGCTTTCGGTTTCGCTCAGGCGTAACAAGGAGCGGACGCGAAAGTCATTGGCGGGCAGGTGATAGGGTTTGAGCATTTGCCAGCGGCCGTTTTGTTTGGCCAGTTCGATATCCTCGCCAGTTGTTCTGCTGATGAGAATATGGCTGATATCGTCAGCACGCAGCGAGGTCAATTTGGGTTCGACCGGTTCCGGCTGCTTGCCGGGCTCGTAGATGACGACAAGAATGAGGATGCCGGCCAGCAGCAACATCAGCAGATTCAGCCAGAGTCGGTTTCTCATGATTTAACGCTTGCGCCGTTTCAGCCAGATGGTTACGCCGCTTGCCAACAGCAGCAGTGGCATGCCGAAGAGGTAGAACAGGCCGAGAACCGACCAGGTGGTTTCACTCAGGTGCAACTCGGTATCCGGCGCAGTCGTAACCGGAATGGCGATAAAGTTATCATCATGGCTGAGCCAGTTGAAAATATTGAACCCCAGATCCTGGTTGCCCTGGTTGCCGAGATAGGCATTGGTGAGGAAGTCGCCGTCACCGAGGATCACCACCCGCTGGGTTTTTGCCGGTTGCTCCTCTTCCTGCGTGGAGTCTTTGCCGGCTTCGGGTTCAGCCACCGGTTTGTCGCGGCTCAGGGCCATGCCGAGGGTCAATGGTCCGGGAACGTCCGCACCCTGCTGGAATTCGATCAGACCTTGCAGCGGCCCGGTTTCCGACCAGCTGCGTTCCACCGTCTGCAAAATCGGTTCAGCCTGCCAGGCATGGGGAGTCTCCTTTGCCTTTTTATCAAACGTAATCCCGCTGGCGCGCGGGAACAGCGTCATAAAGCTGAAGTCGCGGGTAATGGGGTGATTGCCATAGCGGGTGACAAGGGCGAAGGAGGGATCGGAAATACCCAGCATCTGCGTGGTGGGATCCACGATGACACCGGGAAGAAAACGGATCTGCAGATCCTCCGCCAGTTTCTCGAGGTTATAGAGTTTGCCGGGTTCATGCAGCCACAATAAATTGCCACCGTGTTTGAGGTAGTTGCGGATCAGTTCCACCTCGCCGTCGAGATAATCGAGGCGGGGTCCGGCTATCACCAGCACGGCAGTATCCTCCGGGATGCTCGGCTGGTCGTTGAGATTGAGCGTTGCCGTTTTGATCCCTTTGGCGGCAAGGTGCTGGCTCAACAGGCCGTAATCATGGTTGGCCTGGCCCTCAGGATCGCGTTCCCCATGGCCGCTGAGGAACAGCACTTTTTTCTCGCCACTGCGCAACAGGCGTTGCAGCGCATTGGTGACGGTTTCTTCCTTCAGGATGGTGACGTGTTCACTGCGTCCCTGGTAGCTGATCACCAGTTCGCCATCCACGGTGATCCCCATTTCGCGGGTCTTGTCAGGCTCGGTATCCGGATTGATGAAAGTCAGTTTGATGTCGGCTTTGTGTTTTTGATAACGCTGGATCAGATCCTCGATATTGCGGCGTGTCGGGATGAGGTTGCTTTCCCTGGCGAAGGCGGTGATCGTCACCGGGGCGGGGATCCGCTGCAACAGGGTGATGCTGGCCTGCGAGAGGGTATTGCGCCCGCTGGCGGTCCAGTCCGATTCAAAGTTATAACGCTGCGACAACCAGGCAAGCAGGCCGATGACAGTGAGGAACAGCACCAGAAACACCAGGTTCTGGATACGGAATTGCATGCGGGTTTTACGGTTGACTTCCATACCTAGCTTGTTTCGCTCGTTGAGTTACAGACGATCTGCATCCAGCCGACGGATACTGAGAACGATAAATACGGTGATGAACAACAGGTAGTAAATCACGTCGCTGGAGTTGAACACCCCCTTGGCCAGGGCCTCGAAATGGCGTAACAGCGAGAGATAACTGAAGAGGCCGCTGGCGTTTTCATCCCCCACTTTATTGCCGGCCCAGTCGATGATCCATAACAACAATAAGGCACCAAACGTGCTGATGGCGGCCACCGTGGGTTGCACCGTGAGGGTCGACATGTAAAGCCCGACGGCGCTAAAGGCGGAGATCAGTAACAGCAGCCCGAGCACCATGGCGGCGAGGTGTCCCAGATCAAGCGGTCCGGCGAACAACAGGGTAAGAGGCATAATCGTGAGCATTGCCGTCATCCCGGCAAAAAAGATCAAAATGCCGAGGAATTTCCCCAGGATGATCTCGCTCATGGAAAGCGGTGCGCTGAATAACAGGGTCAGACTGCGGTTGCGGCGTTCCTCACTGATGAGGCGCATGGTGAGCAGGGGGACGACCATCATCAGGATGAAGGCGGCACTGCCATACAAGGGCGCGATCACCAGTTCGGTGGCGCCGGGTGCGTTCTCCAGCATTTTCAGGCGGGGCTGCAGGGTAATGAAATCGTTCAGCTGGGTGAGGAACAGATAGGCAAGAATAAACTGCACCACCGCCAGAATTGACCAGGCCAGTGGTGAGAGAAACAGGCTGCGGAGTTCGCGGCGCGCCAGCAACAGCATCATCATAATGTTTCCTCCACGGCAGGCTGTTGATCGGCCGAGGTGATATCGACAAAGATCTGCTCAAGGGTCTTGCGTTCCGGGGTCAGTTCAAGCAGGCCCCAGTTTTCGGCTACCGCTTTTTCCACCAGCTGCGGCACGATATCGGTTTGCGCTTCATGCTGCAGCCGCAAACGCCCGTCCTCTAGCTGTTCCACCTGCTCCACCCCCTCGATGGATAACAACACCACCTTGTTGGGCGGGTTGCGCAGGCCGACGATGTGATGCCGCACTTGCATCTGCTGCCGCAGCTTCTGGATGCTTTCGGCAAAAACCAGTTTGCCCGCGGTGATGATCTGCACATGGTCACAGGTCATCTGGACTTCGGGAAGGATATGGGTGGAGAGGATCACCCCGTGTTCTTCGCCCAGTTCGCGGATCAGTTTGCGGATCTCGCGGATCTGGATCGGATCGAGGCCGACGGTGGGTTCATCCAATACCACTATGGAAGGTGAGTGAATAATGGCCTGGGCAATCCCCACCCGTTGCTGGTAACCCTTGGAGAGGTTGTTGATCAGGCGCCTGCCGACAGATTCCAGGCCACAGCGTTGTTTGGCGCGCGCCACCGCGGCTGTCACCTTGTTGCTGCGGATACGGTTCAGGCGGGCGCAAAACCGCAGGTATTCATCGACGCTGAGTTCGCGGTAGAGCGGGGGTTGTTCCGGCAGGTAGCCGATTTCCGCTTTTGCCAGTTTGGGTTGTTCGATCAGATCGATGCCGCAAATGGTGATACGGCCCGATGTGGGTGCCAGATTACCCGTCAGGATCTGCATGGTGGTGGATTTGCCCGCACCATTCGGTCCGAGAAAACCGAGTACTTCACCTTTTGCCAGCTCGAAACTGACATCATCCACTGCCTTGATGTTGCCGTAGTGGCGGGATAAATGTTGTACACTAATAAGAGGAACAGCATTCATGGTTTGCTAATGGCTTCAGCTCGGCTTGTTTAACATCCGTTCACGATAACAGATTAATCCTTCGACCCGGGAATTATATGCATCAGAATTTGTGTGACAAGTACGGATTCGACAAAGTCGGGAGGGAACATCGTCTGGCGATGATCGGCCTGGGCCAGGAGGATATGGCCCTCGCACAACAGCTGCATACGGAGGTGTTGGTTCCGAATTGCGACACCATTGTCGATAAGTTTTATGATTTCCTTGGCAGCAACCGGGACATGGCGCGCTTTCTTGCCGGCCCCGACATCATCAGCCGTCTGAAAAAAAAGCATGTCGGTTATCTGTTGAGCCTGGGACTCGATTACCAGAGCGAGAGCTACTTCGAGAATCGGCTGTTCATTGGTGCGGTGCATGCGCGTATCGGCCTGCCCTTGAGTTATTATCTGGCGGCGTATCGCCTGCTGGAAGAACTGATCATCCGACAGTTTCCACAATCCATTCAGCGGCAGCCGCAGCAGTTTCTGGAGCTTTCCGCATTTGTCAAAAAAATTGCCAGCCTGGATGTCACCCTGGCTATCGAGATTTACCATCACACCAAGGTGGAGCATCTGCTGGACTCGGTGCACGATCTGCTGGATGAGAAACAGCAGCTGACGAGCCAGGTGCAGAGTGATGATCTTACGCAACTGGCCAGCCGGCGCTATTTGCTGGAGGTTTTGACACGTGAACAGGAGAACGCCAATCAGGGGAAAGAAATACTCTGTGTCGCCATGGCGGATCTGGATCATTTCAAGCAAATCAACGACCAGCAGGGCCATATCGTGGGTGACCGGGTGTTGAAGGAAGTGGCGCAGCGCATCTTGTCTTCCATCCGCGATGAAGACACCGTCGGCCGCTACGGGGGTGAAGAGTTTTTGCTGATCTTGCCGCATACGCCGTTGGAGATCGCCTTGCAAATCGCGGAACGTATTCGCCAGCATATTGCCAGAACCGCAGTGCATTTGCGGGAATTGAGCATTCCCACCACCATCAGCATCGGTGTGGTGCAGCATCAGCCCGGTGAGGATGCGGTCACCCTCATCAGGCGTGCGGATGAAGCGATGTACCGTGCCAAACAAGCCGGGCGGAATACTGTTTCGACTTGATGGGCATTCTGCTTGGCATCGATACCGGCGGTACCTTTACCGACTTTGTCCTGGTCCGGGATGACGGTTCCTTAAGGATCCACAAGGTGCTTTCCACTCCCCAGGCGCCGCAGCAGGCGATTCTGCAGGGGATAGATGAGCTGGGCCTGGGTGCCGTATCGCCCACACTGTTTTACATCGTGCATGGTTCCACCGTGGCGACGAATGCCGTGCTCGAAGGCAAGGGAGTGCGCTGTGCGTTTATCACCAATCGTGGTTTTCGCGACATGCTGACCATCGGCCGGCAGACACGCCGCCAGCTCTATAATCTCCAGCCACGGCCATTGGCGCCACCGGTACCCCGTGAGTTGTGCCTGGAAACGGCCGGGCGGCTTGCCGCCGATGGCAGCGTGATTGAAAACCTGGACGAGCCGGCGTTAAAGGCGTTGGTGCAGGAGGTTGAGGCGCTTCAACCTGAAGCGGTAGCGATCAACCTGCTGTTTTCCTATCTGGATGATCGGTTTGAGCGGAAGATTGAGGCGGCGCTGGCGGATCGTTTTTTTGTTTCCCGCTCTTCTGCGGTATTGCCGGAATACCGTGAATATGAACGGGGGATCACGACCTGGCTCAATGCCTATGTCGGACCGCTGGTGGAGGGGTATCTGGCGCGCCTGCGGCAGGGGGTGCCGCAGGCGAGCGTGTCGGTGATGCAAAGTTCCGGCGGCACCATCAGTGCAGAGCAGGCGGGACGGCAAGCGGTCAATATGCTGTTGTCGGGACCCGCGGGTGGCCTGGCGGCGGCACACTATCTGGGTGAAATCACGGGGCGGCGGCGTTTGCTGACGTTTGACATGGGGGGAACCTCCACGGATGTGGCCTTGATCGACGGTGAGCTGCAACTCACCAGCGAGGGCCGGATTGCCGGTTATCCTGTGGCGGTGCCGATGGTGGACATGCATACCATCGGTGCCGGCGGGGGTTCGATTGCCTTCGTTGATGCCGGCGGGATGCTGCAGGTGGGGCCGGAATCAGCGGGTGCCGATCCCGGTCCGGCCTGTTACCGCCGCGGCGGAGCGCGTCCCGCGGTGACCGATGCAAATCTGATCCTTGGCCGCTTGCGGGCGGATGCCTTTCTGGGGGGAAGCATGCAGCTGGATTCAGAGGCGGCCCGGCAGGCGATGCAGCGTGTCGCCGCTCCGCTGGGAATCGGGGTTGAAGCCGCGGCAGAGGGTGTGATCCGCATTGCCAACGAGCATATGGCCCAGGCGTTGCGCGTGATGTCGGTGCAGCGGGGTATCGATCCACGTGAACTGACGCTGCTCTCATTTGGCGGGGCCGGCGGGCTTCATGTATGTGCCCTGGCCGAGGCGTTGGAGATGCGCCATGCCATGGTGCCGGTCAATGCGGGTGTTTTGTCTGCCCTCGGCATGCTGGTGGCGCCGCGTTCACGCCAGCTTTCGCGCACCTTTACCGGTCTGCTCGAAGAGCTGGAAGGCGAAACAATCGAAGCCGCGCTGGCAGAGCTGGAGCAACTCGGCCGCTCGGAGTTGTTGGCGGAGGGGGTGGCGCCGGAGACGCTGCAGGTTCAGTACAGCCTTGATTTACGCTATCAGGGTCAATCCTATACCCTGACCATTCCCTGGCAGGATACGGTCAGATCTTCCGCCTGGTTTCATCAACGTCATCAGAAACGTTTCGGTCATCGGCTGGATTTGCCGGTGGAACTGGTCAACCTGCGGGTGGGCTTGCAGAGCGAGACCGCCGAACTGAAACTGCAGGCCTGCAGGGAGGGGGAGGCGGCAAAACCGTATGCGCAGGTTGAACTCTACGGTGTGGCTGACCGGACGCCGGTATACCTGCGAACTGCGCTGGTCCGTGGGCAGAAACTGAAAGGGCCGGCGTTGATCACGGAAACCGTTTCCACCACCTATCTGGCGGCGGGATGGTGTGCCGAGGTGGATGGTTATGGCAATCTGCTGCTGGTGAATACAGCCACAGGGTGACTGTGGCCTTGTTTATCTCAGTCTTCCCCGTACTTGGTGTCAACGGCCATGATATGGGTGATGATCCAGAGGTTCAAAAACGCCATGAATTCCTCACTCAAGTGGATTTCATCATCGTTGCTGGTGTAATTGTCAATCAGGCGGTTTAAATCGGTTAACAGATTCTGGTGGATTTTTTTATGGACTTTCAGCCCGGGAAAACCGATTGACGCCATATACATTTCTTCATCGTGAAAATGTTTGGCGACGAAATCCATGAGTGCCGCCACTGACTGCAGAATATCCTTTTTATCCGTTGCCGAAATATTTTTCTGGTACACCCCTTCCATCATGGCGATCAACTCTTTATGTTGATCGTTCATGGCTTCAACCCCCACATCCAGGTCCGGGTCCCAGGCAAAATAGCTCATAAAACCTCCTGTTATCGATGTGAACGGGCTGCCTGAAATTAAATCGCAGCCTGCATACGGCCATGTGTTTGTTGTCTCAGGAGCCGGTTTGGTCCGTCGTGCAAATGTTCAGCTGTTGTCAGGGTTATCGGGCCGATTCCTGCTTTCTTGAAGTGGATTGGGGTAATTGCTTGTATAACTTTGCAAAAAAGCAGCCGCTTTGCTGTTTGCCCCTTGTCGGGGTAAGGCGGAAAAGGGATCACCGGCGGAGAGGGTTAACAGAGGACGGCAGCGGCTTCGCCCGCCCAGTCGATGGCTTCCAGGTATGCCTGGCGCAAGGTGTTGGCATCCAGTTGCGGGTGCTGGATCTGTTGCCAGTCCGCCCGGTCATAGGCGATGACGCAGCGCAGCACCTCCCCCATTTCACCGCTATGGTGCAGGAGTGCCTGCTTGAGCGGCTTGGCCAGCGGCAGCTGTTCCAGCAAGGTGGGCATGGGTTGATCCATCAAGGCATCGAGGATGGAAAACAGGCCGGCGGTGAAATAGGCGTAGCCGTCCTGTTGCAGCTGTTTGGCGAGCTGTTCGCACATGCGGCCGCGGATGAGGGCGGTCATCATCAGCTCCTTGGGTTTGTCTTCGATGCGTGACAGCGCCAGCAGGTTAACCAGTTGCCGCAGGGTATCAAGACCCAGCATGAGGACGGCCTGTTGGATGGATTCGATCTCCCTTTGCAGGTTATAGCGGGCCGAATTGATATAACGCAACACCCGGAAGGAGAGGGTGACATCCTGCATGATTAGATTTTCCAGGGTGGCGCTGTTTATCCGGGGATCGGACAGTTGCGCCAGCAGCTGGATGATCGCCATTTTGTTCGAGGGGGGCTTTTTCCCCTGCACGATATTGGGGCGGGCGAAGAAATAGCCCTGAAAATAGTCAAACCCCAGCTCGAGACAGAGTTCATGCTGCCGCTGGTCTTCGACCTTTTCGGCCAGCAGTTTTACCGCCGAGCGTTGCAGTATCTGGACGTGTTCCTGCAGTGTGGCCTCGTCCTGTGCCAGCAGATCGATTTTGATGATATCGGCCAGATCCACCAGCGGCTGTAAATTGGGCTGATAAAGAAAGTCATCCAGGGCGATGGTATATCCCTGGGAGGATAACTTTTTAATCGCGGCAAGCAGGGCATCATCCACTTCGATATCTTCCAGGATCTCCAGCACGATGCGATCCCCCATTGCCGGTAATGGCTGGTCGCCGAGGATGAAGTTGCGGGTCAGATTGATAAAAGCCCGATGCTGGCCAACCAGGGGATCAAGGCCGATTTCCGTCAGGGCGTTGAGCATCACGACAGTGGTGGCATGATCGCCGTCGCTGATGTTTGCGCTATTGCTGTTGCCATCACGCCAGAGCAGTTCATAGGCATAGACTTTTCCCTGCCGATCGAATATTGGCTGCCGCCCGATGAATACGTCTTTCATGCCGGTCCTTGTGTAGGATTATGCCGAGGATAAAAACTTGTCTTGCCACAATGTTATCGGCCTTGGGCAGTGGACTCTTGACCCGGATTTTCCCGCGTTTACGTTTCGGCCAGGCAAACAAAAAACCCACGTGAATACGTGGGTTTTGACATGCCGGGAGTGGAAGCGGATTATTTTATTTTGGCTTCCTTGTAGATAACGTGTTTGCGTACCACCGGATCGTATTTTTTCACTTCCATTTTGTCCGGCATGGTGCGTTTGTTTTTGGTGGTGGTGTAGAAATGGCCGGTGCCGGCGCTGGAAACCAGTTTAATCTTGTCACGCATGATATTGCCCCTTTAGACCTTTTCGCCACGGCGGCGCATTTCAGCCAGTACGGTTTCAATGCCCTTTTTATCAATAATACGCATGCCCTTGGCACTGAGGCGCAGACGGACCCAGCGCTGTTCCGATTCCACCCAGAAACGATGGGTGTGCAAATTGGGCAGGAAACGCCGACGGGTTTTGTTGTGAGCGTGGGATACGTTGTTCCCGCTCATCGGACGTTTACCGGTAACTTGACAGACTCTCGACATGGTTTTCTCCAAAAAATCCCAGCCACGCAGGCGAAAGAGGGCGAATTTTACGGAAAACGGGGGAAAGATACAAGGGACAGGAGAAAAAGGGGATTGGCCTGTTTTCACCGGAATATGTCCTATATCCACCCCCGTTCGGCAAAAGCCACACTTTCGCCATCCCCAATCACGATATGGTCTAGAACACGCACATCGACCAGCCCTAGTGCTTCCTGCAGGCGCTGGGTCAGGTTGCGGTCCGCCTCACTGGGTTCGGCCACGCCGGAAGGGTGGTTGTGCGCCAGGATGACGGCGGCGGCGTTATGATCAAGGGCGCGTCTTACCACTTCCCTTGGGTGGACGCTGGCCCCGTTGATGGTTCCCCGGAACAATTCCTCGAAACAGATGATGCGGTGGCGGTTGTCGAGGAACAGGCAGCCGAACACCTCATGGGGATAATCACGCAGGCGGGTGGTGAGATAGCGGCGGGTCGTGAGCGGGTCGGTCAGCGCCTCCCCCCGTTGCAGCTGCTCGGCCAGATGACGGCGGGCGAGTTCGAGAACCGCCTGAAGCTGCGCGAATTTCGCCGTGCCGAGGCCGGGAAAGGCGCAGAATTTTTTGCTATCCGCAGCCAGCAAACCCCGCAGATCCCCAAAGTGTTGCAGGATATCCCTTGCCAGATCCACCGCGGTTTTGCCCGGCACGCCGGTGCGCAAAAAAATGGCCAGCAGTTCGGCATCGGAGAGGGCGTTCGCGCCCCGCGCCAGGAGTTTTTCGCGCGGCCGCTCCGCCTGCGGCCAGTCTCTAATCGGCATAATGACCTCCTTGTCAGATCAGGACAATTACCATAATAGAATAGGCGGCATTCGCCAAGTGTCGGGCGCCGGAATTGCCGGGGAAAAGATGAAGGAAAAAGGGGTTTGTAGTAGAGTGATATTATGTGTTTTTTCTGCGTAAATCGTCTTTTGTGCCTTATTCCCCATTTTCTGATGCGCGGCTTTTGTTCTTATGGATCGTCTTGCCAATAAACGGATCCTGCTCGGGATAACCGGCAGTATCGCTGCCTACAAGGCGGGTGAGGTGGTGCGCCGGCTGAGGGATGCCGGGGCTGAGGTGCGGGTGGTGATGACCCGCGGGGGGACCGAATTTGTCACCCCCATGACCTTCCAGGCGTTGTCGGGGCAGCCGGTTCACCTGCATCTGCTGGATGCCGACGCGGAGGCAGGCATGGGGCACATCGAGCTGGCGCACTGGGCAGACGCGATTCTGGTGGCGCCTGCAAGCGCGGATTTTATCGCCCGCCTGGTTCTGGGGCGGGCGGATGATTTGTTGAGTGCTGTTTGTCTGGCCAGCCGCGTACCGTTGGTGCTGGCACCGGCGATGAACAGCGGCATGTGGCACAACCCCGCCACCCAGGCCAATATCCGTACCCTGCAGTCGCGCGGGGTGCTGATCCTCGGGCCGGATGAGGGGAAACAGGCGTGCGGTGAGGTGGGGGCAGGCCGCCTGCTGGCCACGGAACCGTTGCTGGCAGGTTTGTCCGAGGTGTTTGGTCGGGGCCTGTTGACGGGCAAGACGGTGCTGGTGACAGCGGGGCCGACCCGCGAGGCCATCGATCCGGTTCGTTACCTGAGCAACCATAGCTCGGGCAAAATGGGATTCAGCATTGCCGAGGCGGCGGTGGAAGCCGGTGCGCGGGTGATCCTGGTTGCCGGCCCGGTGACGCTGCCAACGCCCGATCATCTCCAACGCCTGGATGTGGTCAGTGCCGGCGAGATGTTCGATACGGTGATGGCGCATATCCAGGGGGTGGATATTTTTATCGCCACCGCCGCGGTTGCCGATTACCGGCCGCTGCGTGTCACCGAGAATAAAATCAAGAAAAAAGCCGAGCGGATGGTGATAGAGCTTGAGCCCACCCCCGATATTCTGAGTGAAATCAAGGCGCGTTATCCCGGGTTGTTTTGTGTCGGGTTTGCTGCCGAGACGAGTGATCTTGAGACGTATGCGCGGGACAAGTTACAACGTAAAGGGATCGACATGATAGCCGCTAACTGGGTAGGGCCTGCGGCAATTGAGACAGAAGGTGCATTTGGCAGTGACACCAATGCGTTACGCCTGTTCTGGCCGGACGGTGAGGCGGAACTGACGGTGGCGGCAAAGCCAAAACTGGCGCGGCAGCTTATCGGTCATATCGTGCAGTGCTACCAGAACCGTCCCCCTCGATCCAAACATACTGATACGAAAGTAGTATCACTGCCAGATGTGAAAAGGACGCCGGGCAGTTAGAATGAACCTGGGCCGGCCTGGCTGCAGCATACTTTGTATTTAATCTATCTTAATAATGGGGAGTGATCGCAATCGATGAGCCGCATCAGTTTGAAAGTGCTTGATGCACGCCTTGGAAAATCCATCCCTTTTCCGGAATACGCCACCGATGGTTCCGCCGGCATGGATTTGCGTGCCTGTCTTGATGAAACCCTGTGTATCCAGCCTGGTGAGACACATCTGATCCCCACCGGTATAGCGATTCATATCGAAAATCCGGAACTGGCGGCAATGATCCTGCCCCGTTCCGGCCTGGGGCATAAGCACGGCATCGTTCTGGGTAACCTGGTGGGCCTGATCGACTCGGATTACCAGGGGCAGCTGTATGTCTCTTGCTGGAATCGGGGAAATGAATCTTTTAATATCAAAGTGGGTGAACGCATTGCGCAATTGGTGTTCGTCCCGGTGGTACAGGCGCAGTTCGATATCGTCACTGACTTTGAAAGCAGCAAACGGGCGGAAGGTGGTTTTGGCCATACCGGACGCAGTTAATCCATTAACATTCATCTAACGATTACTAGGGAGTAAGGTTTGGCAAAAGCAGGGAGTTTACGTGCCCGCAAGCGGCGTGGGGTCAAGAAAAAGGGGGCGGGTCTCAGTCTGCGCGTCATCGGCCTGACTGCGATCGTCACCATCACCCTGATCCTGTGGGTGGCCGCATTCTGGACGCAACTCATGCCCTTAAGGCAGTTGCAGACCGTGCGTAATGTGGAAGTGAAGGCGCAGACGGAGCGTCTTGCAAATAAGGTTGCTGCAAAAGTGGCGGCTTACACCGAACGGGCGAGAGCAGTGGCCATTGATCCGGTGACGCGCAAATTACTGCAAAGCGGGGACAGCCGTGCGATCCACGCGCGGGAGAAGGAATTGCGAGAACTGTTTCCCTGGGTCAGGCGGGTGCGTTTGTTAAAGACGGGGATCCGCACGCCCGACAAGTCGAGCGAACCGTATATCTCCTATGCCTGCATCGATCTGATGCGTGAGGCGGAGTCCAGTCTGCAGGCGCCGCCGGTTGAGGTTCATGTATTTGGCAGCCCGCAGCAGCACATCGATATCGTACAACCCGTTCTTTCCGCAACGGGCAAGGCCGCCCTCGGTTTTGTCCAGGTTACCCTGAATACCGAAGTGTTCAAGCAGTGGCTGACTCTCGATGATGCGCAGGCATATGTCTCCCTCACCCAGTCGGTGGAGAACCGTCCCAGCCTGATGCTGACCGAGGTGGGCAACGCAAACGTTCGTTCCCAGTCACGCTCGGCCGAGCAACTCATTGCGGGAACCCGCTGGCATCTCACCCTGTGGATCCCCGACAAGGGTGATATCAGCATTTTCAATACCAATCTGCTGATCACCTATCTTGTCGGAACGTTAATGGTCGTGTTGTTGATCCTGTTACTCTGGCGCGCCTTGAGCCGCACCATCAGCACGGACGTGGAAAGTTTCATGTATATGATTGCCCAGGAATTACAGGGCAGCAAGAAACACCAGTATCAGCTGATGATGAAGGAATTTCAGAAGGCGGCCCGGCAGATCGACAACCTCAAGTCGGCGCAGCCCATGGAGCGCGAACGTGACGAGGATTCCAGTTCGATAAACCTCGCCTCCCTGAATATCGATGACAGTCTCGATCCGCTGTACATGAATGAGGATTCGATGGAGGTCGAAGAGATCGATGATGCGGCATTCGAAAAGATGCGGCAACAGAGCGCTGCGGCGGCAACTGCCGAAGCGCCAGCGAAGAGCGCGCCCCCACCGCGCCCGGCTGCACCGCCACCGCCCCTGCCGCCGGCCGAGATATTCAAAGCCTATGACATTCGCGGCATTGTCGGCCGTACCCTGACCGCAGAACACATGTTGCTGATCGGCCGGGCCATTGGCAGTGAGGCCGCCGCCCGTGGTTTGCAGCGTATCGCCTTTGCCCGTGATGGCCGCCTTTCCGGGCCGGAATTGGGGCAGGCACTGGTCAAGGGACTGCTTGCCACTGGCATCGATGTGGTGGATGTCGGCATGGTGCCCACGCCGGCATTGTATTACGCCGCGGCCGAATTGACCGACGGCAGTGGTGTCATGCTGACGGGTAGCCACAATCCGTCCGATTACAACGGCATCAAAATGGTGCTCGGCGGCGAGACATTGTCCGGCGAGGCGATCCAGGCACTGAAACAACGCATCGATAACAGTGATTTCGTCGAAGGCAGTGGTCAATATCGCACCAACCCGATCAGTAACACCTATATCGAGCGGGTGGTGTCGGATATCAAATTGAAACGGCCTCTGAAAATCGTGGTCGACAGCGGTAATGGTGTGGCAGGCGGGATGGCGCCCAAACTCTACCGCAGTTTGGGTTGTGAGGTGATCGAGTTGTACAGTGAAGTGGATGGCCGTTTCCCGAACCATCACCCGGATCCGAGCCAGCCGGAGAATCTGCGCGACCTCATCGAAATGGTGCAATCCCAGGGAGCGGATGTTGGGTTTGCCTTTGATGGTGATGGTGACCGGCTCGGCGTTGTCAGTGCGGATGGCAAGATCATCTGGCCGGATCGCCTGATGATGTTGTTTGCCGCTGACGTGCTCTCGCGTAACCCCGGCGCCCAGATTATTTATGATATCAAATGCAGTAACAACCTCACGCGGGTGATCTGGGAAAAAGGTGGTGAACCGGTGATGTGGAAAACCGGTCACTCCCTTATCAAGAGCAAGATGAAACAATCCGGTGCCCTGCTGGCAGGTGAGATGAGCGGCCATATCTTTTTCAAGGAACGCTGGTACGGTTTTGATGACGCCTTGTATTCCGGCGCACGTCTGCTGGAAATCATTGCGGCGGACGAACGCAAACCGGCGGAAATTTTTGCCAGTCTGCCGGATGCGGTAAATACGCCTGAATTGCGGGTTGAGATGACGCAAAGTGAGCTGGAGCCGTTCATGGACGAGTTACTGAGCAAGGCCGATTTTCCTGACGCCAATATCATCATGATCGATGGCCTGCGCGCCGATTTCGAGGAAGGCTGGGGTTTGATCCGCGCATCCAATACCACCCCCAGCCTGATCATGCGATTTGAGGGCAAGGACAAGGCGGCGCTCGCCAGTGTTCAGGAAAAATTCAAACAACTGATACATGAAATTAATCCCACTCTCCGATTGCCATTCTGACGGAGCAACTGAAAAGCAGATTATTTTTGATTCCGCATTGCCCATGCCGCATAACGGCTGGGCATTTCTGTCCGAGTTGCAGTATCATGCAAAGCAGAAAAAAATCCGATAACTTGTAGTTACTGCCATGTCGATTCAAGCATCTGCCGCCAACAGCATTGCCAGGGTACTCACCGAGGCGTTGCCCTACATCCAGCGTTTTCATGGAAAAACCATTGTGATCAAGTACGGTGGTAATGCCATGGTGGATGACAAGCTGAAAAAAAGTTTTGCCCGTGACATTGTGCTGATGAAACTGGTGGGAATGAATCCGGTGGTGGTGCACGGCGGCGGCCCGCAGATTGGCAAAATGCTGGAGCAGATCGGCAAGGAAACCCGTTTTATCGACGGTATGCGGGTGACGGACGCGGAAACCATGGATGTCGTGGAAATGGTGCTGGGCGGGCTGGTCAACAAGGATATCGTGAACCTGATCAATCAGCATGGCGGGCATGCTGTCGGTTTGACCGGCAAGGATGGTGAACTGATCCTCGCGCGTAAACTGACCTTCGAGCGGCATAATCCGGAAATGAACGCACCGGAGATTGTCGATATCGGTCATGTCGGCGAAGTCGCCAGCATCGATCCCGCCGTCATCAACATGCTGGTGCAGGGCAACTTCATTCCCGTGATTGCGCCCATCGGGGTGGGCGAGGGAGGACAATCCTATAATATCAATGCCGATCTGGTGGCGGGTAAGCTGGCGGCCACCTTGCAGGCCGAGAAGCTGATCCTCCTGACCAATACGGGAGGGGTGCTGGATCAGCAGGGCAATTTGCTTACCGGTCTCAAGGCTGCAGAAGTGGAAGCACTGATTGAGGATGGCACCATCCATGGCGGCATGTTACCGAAGATCAATTGTGCCCTGGATGCGGTGCATTGCGGGGTGAACACCGCGCAGATCATCGATGGCAGGGTGGAGCATGCGGTATTACTGGAAGTGCTGACCGATAAAGGGGTCGGGACCCTGATCAAACGGTGATCCGCATGAATGACAGCAGCAAAAAGATATCCCGCCGCCGGCATATTCTGGAGACACTGGCACAGGAGCTGGAACGAAGTCCGGGGGAACGGATCACCACCGCAGGTCTGGCCCGCGCCGTCGGTGTTTCAGAAGCCGCCTTGTACCGCCATTTCCCCAGCAAGGCCAAGATGTTCGAGGCCTTGATCGAATTCATCGAAGAATCGGTTTTCGGCCTGATCAACCGCATCCTCGATGATGAGCGTGACTGTTTCAGGCGGTGCGAAAAAATTCTTTCTCTGCTGCTGGGCTTTGCCGCCCGTAATCCCGGCTTATGCCGCTTGCTGGTGGGGGATGTGCTGGTGGGGGAAACCGAACGTTTGCGCTTGCGTATCGGTCAGTTCTACGAGCGCCTGGAAACCCAGTTGAAGCAGGTTTTGCGCGAGGGGGAGATGAACGGAGAAATCTCTGCCGGCTTGCCGGTGGCGCCGCAGGCAAACCTGCTGCTCTGCATTGCCGAGGGCCGCATCAACCAGTTTGTGCGCAGCGGTTTCCGGCGTGATCCCGTTGATATGTGGGAGGATCAATGGCCGCTGCTCCTGGCGGCGATGAAAAGCGGTGGTTGAGGTTCCTGCCTATTCTGCCGTCGTTGCTGGCTTGATGCCTTTCAGTTCCCGGAAACGTTTCAGATCGGCTTCGAATTTCCGGTTTATTTCCTCAATCGCATGTTTTTTTTCCTTGATAAACTCGTTTTTACTGCGGATCTGCGACTTGAGGTTGTCCATTTCATCAAACAGGGTGTCTGGGGCTTTGTCCCCGGTGCGTTCGTAATTGGCGATCTTTTTCTGGATCTTTGCCAGTTTGCCTTGCAGGTTGCGGATGTTGCCCTGGCTGATTTCTATGAGGCCGTTGATGACGTCGAGTTTTCCCTCGTGGGAAAGGCGCAAGTCCCGCTCGGTGGTAAATGTGTTTAACAGGATATAATCCTGCCGGCGGCGTTCCGCTTCCCGCTGTTCCTGTTCTTTTTTCAGTCTGGCCAGCCGTCTTTCTTCCTTCAATTCCGCTTCTGTCTTGGCGGCGTCCTTGATTTTGACCACCACACCGCGCTCGTTGAGAATTTCAATGCGTTTTTGCGAGTATTCCGGCGGCACGGTATGGCCGCATTCGCGCACGCCTTCATTATTGGTCCAGCACTTGATGGAACCGGCATTGGCTGTTCCGCCAACGAGAAGGAGTACGCATCCACAAAAAAGAACCTGTCTGAGTCTGACTTCCATACCCATGAACATTCGAGTTAAAAACAAAAGTATTTTAAACTGCTTCAACAATGTATGACTATCTGCTGCTGTTTATCGTTTCACTGATTGCCAATGCCTTTTCCGCCTTCGCCGGGGGTGGGGCAGGGTTACTGCAGTTGCCACTGCTGATTTTTCTGGGTCTGCCGTTTAGTGTAGCACTGGCGACACACAAACTGGCAAGTGTTGCCCTGGGGGTGGGTGCCAGTTTGCGGCACTTCCGCGAAGGATCGCTCGATTTGCGCTTTTCTGCTGTGATCCTGTTCACGGGGGTGCCCGGCGTGGTCCTCGGCGCCAGCCTGGTGTTGCAACTGCCGGATCGTCTGGCAGAGGTGATGCTGGGCGTGTTAACCGCCGGCCTTGGTGTGTATTCATGGTTGAATCCTCATCTGGGGCAGAGTCTTCGGGCCGCTCACCGTGAATTGAGGGGTTATCTCATCGGTGGCGCCGTTCTCTTTTGTATCGGCATATTGAACGGTTCCCTTACCTCCGGCACCGGCCTGTTCGTCACCCTCTGGCTGGTGCGCTGGTTTGGCCTCGATTACAAACGGGCTGTTGCCTATACCCTCATTCTTGTTGGTCTCTTCTGGAACGGCAGCGGTGCCCTCACGCTTGGCCTGCAGGGATCCATCCGCTGGGACTGGGTGCCGGTGTTGCTGGTGGCTTCCATTCTGGGGGGATATCTCGGGGCGCATTATTCCATCATCAAGGGAAACCGCTGGATCAAGCGGGTGTATGAGGTGATAACCCTGCTGGTGGGGGCGAAACTGATGATTGGTTGATCCCGGCAGCGGGATTTGCCCTCGGATCCCCGGGGTCAAATCCCGTATTGCGCCCGATAGGCCTTGACCGCCTGCAGCTTGTCCTGCATGGCAGGTTGGCTTTCGAGGTAGCCGATGAGATGTTCCAGCCTGATGATGCTGATCACCGGAATACCGTATTGCTGTTCCACTTCCTGGATGGCCGATTTATCGCCGCGGCCTTTTTCCTGGCGATCCAGGGCGATGATCACCCCGGCGGCTTTGGCAGCGGCAGCGTCGATTATCTCCATCGATTCGCGAATCGCGGTGCCGGCAGTGATCACATCGTCGATGATCAATACCCGTCCCTGTAGCGGGGCGCCGACGATATTGCCGCCTTCACCATGCGCCTTGGCTTCCTTGCGATTGAAGCAGTAAGGCACATCACGATGCTGGTGCTCCGCCAGCGCGATGCTGCAGGCCGCCGCCAGCGGGATTCCTTTATAAGCCGGACCAAACAGCACATCGAATTCCAGGCCGTTGTCGACAATCGCGGCGGCATAGAATTGTCCGAGGCGGGCCAGGGCGGCACCGGTGTTGAACAGACCGGCATTGAAAAAATAGGGGCTGACGCGTCCCGATTTGAGGGTGAACTCACCGAAACGTAAAACCTGGAGTGACAGGGCAAACTCTATGAAATCTTTCTGGTAATCGCGCATGTTGTGCTACTGCGGTTGCTGGACAATGCAGGTATGATACACGCTTTTTGAAGCGACAGGATCATTACGATGCGGATCATCACAGTAAATGTAAATGGTATTCGTGCTGCGGCGAAAAAAGGCTTTTTCGACTGGCTCAAACGGCAGAAGGCCGATGTGGTTTGTCTGCAGGAGACCAAGGCCCAGGAACATCAGCTGGATGACAGCATTTTCTATCCGAGGAATTTTCATTGTTATTATTTCGATGCGCAAAAGAAAGGTTATAGCGGCGTGGCGATTTTCACGCGCAAAAAACCGGAGCGGGTTATAACCGGCCTTGGTTGGGAGCACGTTGATAATGAAGGCCGTTATATCCAGGCGGACTTTGGCAAACTGAGTATCGCTTCCCTGTACCTGCCATCAGGATCATCCAGCGAAGAACGCCATGCCAACAAGCTCAGGTTCATGGATCGTTTTCTGGAAGATCTCAAGTCCATGCGCCGCAAACGCCGTGAATACATCATCTGCGGTGATTTTAATACCGTGCACAAGGAAATCGACATCAAGAACTGGAAGAGCAACCAGAAAAACTCCGGCTGTACTCCGCAAGAGCGTGCCTGGCTGGACAAATTGTTCGAGCAGGTGGGTTTCGTCGATGCCTTCCGCGTGGTGAATCAAAAAGCGGATCAATATACCTGGTGGTCGAACCGGGGTAATGCACGCGCCAATAACGTGGGATGGCGTATCGACTATCAGATCATTACTCCGGGTCTGAAAGACAAGGTCGTCAAGGCTTCAATCTATAAAAACAAATGGTTCTCCGATCATGCGCCGCTGATCATTGATTATGATATTGAATATTGATGCAGCACCAATCCATTGGTGTGGCGTCTGCCCGAGTGGCCCGTGGCCTTCATGTTGATGGAGGCGTGTTTTGCTGGTGCCTGCGTTCTTCTTCCCGTATGGCATTTTGTGCGCGGTTCCATCTGTTGATTCCGAAACCGAGCAACAAGGCATACGGGATCCAAAGGAGTTGGTTGTAGGGAAGGGGTATCAAATACAAACCAAGAAGAAAAACAATGACCAAAATCCAGCAAAGCAGTGCTGACTTAATCACAAAAGCCCGCTCGCGCGGCCCGTTGGTGTTTTTAATACTGAAATAGGTGCCGAGCAAACCACCGGCAACACCAATCACACCGCCAATGATTCCTCCTGTCAGACCCCAGTTCATATTGTCGTGCGGTGGTTATATCCTGGTAACAGGAGTGATTGAGTTGCGCTGCTGTCTCTTGTCAGAGCAGTTGAAGCAGGGCTGGCTTCAATATTCCGCGTGCATGCGATATTCAAGAGGAAAGGGCAAACCTGTGTGTTTGCCCTTTCCGTGTGATAGCGTGAATAAAGGGAAATAATGATCAGTTATCCCCGAGTCTTGCGCCCTTCACCGGGTTCTCCAGCCAGAGCACGATATCCTTGGCAATCGCATTGGTACAACGTCCCAGAATGGCACAGGTTCCCTTGAATCCTCCCCAGAAGCCGCCGCCGGAGTAACGTTTGGCGCGAAATGTGCCAATCACCTTGCCGTTTTCCTTGAGAGTGCCTTTTACCGTCACGTATTTATAGCCTGAATAGGCACCGCCAGCCCGGCCAAGCAGATCAATGATTTCCATCTTCAGGACGCGGCCTTTCTTCTTGGCTTTGAGGTTGTTGGTGGGAACGATATTCTTGTCATAGGTATCGCCATAATCGTCAATCGAGTCTGCCAGTTTTATCCCCAGTGCACATTCCGTGCGTACCGCTGCCGGTACAAAAGTCCCCTTTTTGTATGGAATGTTGTTGCTGATATAAATCGGCTTGCCACTGCCACTGTCACTGCTGGCACTTTCTGTTTTTACCACGGGTGAACTGCCGCTATTGGAAGTTTCACAGGCAATCAGACTGAGTGCCAGAAATATCATCAATCCTCTTAATATGGTTTTATAACCCATTCTGTTCTCCTTAGTGTTTGTTATTGTGGTTAAACCAGGATGTTCATCATCAAAGCCTGTTACTCTTTTTTTTGATTCTGAACAGGTGAGTTCAAGTCTAGTATTCCCGGCAGCAACAAGCAAAAAATAATCGGGATGAATTTCCCGTCTGGTTATATATGTTTATATCTTTGGTTATATTCCGTCACGCAAAATGCGGCTTGTACGGGAACGTGTTTATTCTGTCCTCAAGGCTTCCACCGGGTCGAGACGGGAGGCGCGCCGTGCCGGCAGGACACCGGCGGCAAGGCCGATCACTACCGCAATCACCTCGGCGAGGACCACATAGCTCCAGGGAGTGTGGACCGGCATCGCAGGCAGGGCAAAATGCAACAGTTGTGCGATGCCGATACCGAGAAGCAGCCCGCTTACTCCGCCAACGGCAGAAAGGACAATGGCCTCACCCAGGAAGAGGCTGAGAATCTGTGATTGCTTTGCTCCCAGCGCGCGTAACAAGCCAATTTCGCTGGTGCGTTCATTCACGGTGATGGTCATGATCGTCACGATACCGATGGCGCCGACCAGCAGTGAAATTCCACCAATGGCACCGACAGCAAAGGTCAAAACGTTCAACACGGAGCCGAGGACATCCAGCATTTGCTGCTGGGTGGTGATGGTGACATCATCCCTGCCGTGACGCGCTTCCAGAACGCGTTTGATCCCCTTGACCACTTTGTTTACCGGTGTGCCTTCACGATAGAGGATGTCGATTTCAAACAGGGTGTCACGGTTGAACAGGTTCATCGCGCGTGCCGCAGGAATATAGACGGTGTCGTCGAGATCGAAACCCAATACGGTTCCCTTGGATTCCATTACCCCGATGATGCGGTAGCGGCTGCCGCCAATGGTGATGCGTTGTCCCAGCGGGTTGCGGTCACCGAACAATTCCTGCCGCAATTTGCTGCCGAGAACAGCAAAGGCACGCGGCGCGGTGGGATCATCCTCGGGCAGGAAGCGGCCTGATTTGACAGCCATGCTGAATGCCTCCGGCATTTGCGTGCCGGCGCCATAAACGGTGGTGCGCCGCCGCCGGTTACCGGCTTCGACTTCTGCATTACCCTGGACAAAGGGGACGACTGCGCGCACATAGGGCAGTTTCTTCAGGGCCTGCGCATCCTCGATGGTCAGCGGGCGCGCGGTACCGAATACCCCCATACTGGTGCCGGCGGTGGTGGCCTTGCCGGGATTGATCCCCACCAGGTTCGTTCCGAACTGGGTGAATTCAGAGAGGACAAACCGATGCAGACCTTCCCCGATCGAGGTCAGCAGCACCACCGCGGCGATACCGACGGTGATGCCGAGGGCGGTGAGAAAACTGCGCAGGCGATGGGCGAGCAGCGAGGTTCCGGTGAGGTTGAAAAAATCGCGCAGCAGCATCGGTTCACCTTTTTGATAAAGCCAGCACCGGGTCCAGCCGGGCGGCGTGTCGTGCCGGGAGCAGGCTGAACAACAGGCCGGTGAGCAGCGCAATCAGAAATGCGGTCACCACCGCCCAGATCGGTGCATACGCAGGCAGTATCGGAAAAGCGTGGCGGATGATCAGGCTGCCCGCTTCGCCCAGCACCAGCCCGATGCTGGCCCCGAATGCCGAGAGCAGGAGTGCTTCGGCCAGGATGAGCACAATGATTTGGCGCGGTGAGGCGCCCAGCGCCTTGAGCAGGCCGATTTCCGCAGTACGTTGTGAGACGGCCACCAGCATCACGTTCATGATCAGGATCCCCGCCACCGCCAGACTGATCGCCGCAATCCCCCCGACTGCGTAGGTAAGGGCGCCAAGGATGCGATCAAAGGTGGCGAGCACGGCATCCTGGGTGATGACGGTGACATCTTTCTTGCCCTGGTGGCGTGCCTGCAGGGTGTCGATAATGAACTGCTTGACAGGTTCAATCGCGCTGCGCGTCTTGGCTTCCACCAGGATGCGAAAGAGGGAGGCGGTGTTGAACAGTTGTTGGGCGGAGGCTACCGGGATCATGATGGTGTCCTCCACGTCCACCCCGATGGAACGGCCTTCTGAAGCCATGATGCCAATGACGCGAAAGCGCCGATCGCCGATGCGCAGCCATTCCCCCATGGCGCGATGGGCACCGAACAGTTCGCTGCGGATTTTCTTGCCGATGACCGCCACCGGGGTGGCACGATCCAGATCGGTTTTGGGCAGGAAGTGGCCCTGGGCCAGTTCCCAGTGGCGGATGGCGAGCAGCTCATGGCTGGAGCCGATGATCACCACCTCGCGCGAGCGCCCGCGCCAGCTGACAGTGGCGGAGCCGACATTGATCGGGGCGATACGGCGCACATTGTAGCTGCGTGTCAGCGCAAGGGCATCGTGCAGGGTCAGGTCGCGGGGGGTTTCCCCCATCATGGTGGAGGGTGTGATGCCAGCGGTTTCGGAGCGGCCGGGAAAAACAATGATCAGGTTGGTGCCGAGCGAAGCGAATTCCCCCACGACATAGCGCCGCGCCCCCTCGCCCAGGGAGGTCAGCACCACCACTGCCGCCACCCCGATGGCCATGGCGATCAGCATCAGAATCGTGCGTGTCGGATAGCCGTGCAGGGCCCGCCAGGCAAAATGTGTGACATCAGTATTACGCAGGTGCATGAGAAGGGGAGGATGTGCTGTTGGAAACAATACGGCCGTCCACCATCTTGATCTGCCGCTTTGCCCGCTGACCCAGCGCGGCGTCATGCGTGACCACCAGCAGCGTGATGCCGCGTTGATTGAGCGCTTCCAGCGTGTCCAGCACCTCCCGGCCTGATTTCTGATCCAGATTGCCGGTGGGTTCATCGGCCAGCAGCACATTGGGCTCCATCACGGTTGCGCGGGCGATGGCCACCCGCTGGCGTTGTCCTCCGGAAAGTTGATCCGGTTTATGATGGCTGCGGTTGGTGAGGTGCAGTTCCTGCAGCACCCTGGCCACCCTGGGCCGGCGTTCTTCTGCTGGAATCCCGGCCAGCATCAGCGGTAACTCCACGTTTTCTGCCGCCGTCAGGCGCGGTACCAGATGGAACGCCTGGAAGACAAAGCCGATCTCGCGGTTACGGGTTTGCGCCTGTTCGGTCTCACTCAGGCCGGTGACATCCTTGCCGTTCAGCAGGTACTGTCCGGCCGTGGCACGATCCAGCAGGCCGATGACGTTCAGCAGAGTGGATTTGCCCGAACCGGAGGGTCCCATGATGGAAACATAGTCACCGCGGCTGATGGACAGGGTGACATCATTCAGCGCATGGACGGTCTGATCGCCGACCTGGAAGTCGCGGTGAATGTGCTTGAGTTCAATCATTGGCAGGCAGGGTGTTTTCGATTTCCCCTCTTGCGCCGGCTTTCACCCCCTCGCGCTCCACCGAAACCACCACGCGTTCGCCGGCTTTCACCCCCCCGAGCACCTCGGTGAAGGCCCAGTTGCTCAGCCCCGTTTCGATCTGCCGCTCTTCAAGCAGGTTTTCGTCAGTGAAAACCAGCACCTTGTTGCCTTCCATGATGGCTTCGGTGGGGATGCGCAGCGCCTTTTGCCGTTCTGCCAGAATGATCTCGATATCGGCACTGTAGCCAGGCAGCATATTGCGGGTATCATCGGGTTGCAGGAACCTCACTTCCACGTCCACGGTGCGGGCCTGTCTCTCGATGTCCAGCACATAGGGCGCCACACGGCTGACCCTGCCGGAGAAAATCCTGTTGGCAAACGCATCCAGCGAGATGTTGGCCTGCATGCCGAGGCGGATCTGCGGTGCGTCCACCTCGTCAATCGGGGCGGAGACATAGAGACAGGTGATATCCACCAGATCCACCGCCGGGCGGGTGGCGACGCCAACCGGAGAGGGTGTGACATATTCCCCCACCTCGCCATTGATCTCCGCCACGATGCCGCTGAAGGGTGCGGTGAGACGGGTGCGATCCAGTGCCGCCCTGGCCACGTCGAGCCTGGCGAGGCTGACTTCGGCAGTGGCCTGTGCCGCCTTGCAGGCCGCCTCTTTGGCACGCGCTTCGCCGTCCGCCCGATCGATGGACTCCTCCGATGCCAGCCCTTTTTTACGCAGCTGCCGCAGACGTTGTGCTTCCCGTTCCGCCACTCTTGCCACCACACACGACTGGCGGGAGCGCGCCTTGGCAGCGCGGGCCTCCCGTTCCGCCAGGGTCACCTGTGCCAGGCGATCTGCATTCCATAATTCCATCAGCACATCCCCCGGTTTGACATGATCCCCTTCCTTCACCGGCAGATGGGCGATTTGCCCGCCGATCGACGGGGAGAGCCCCGCACGGCGGCAGGCCTTGATGGTGCCGGCGCGGGTGTTGGCCACCGTGTCCTGTACTTTTCCGTATTCGACCGGCTTGACGATGACCTTGACCGGTTTGTCGCGCCCCAGGTAGGCAATGGCGGCAACCACCAGCAGTACGGCAAGAAGAGTGATGCCCAGCATTTTTATTCGTTTTGCTGTCATAACATGTTCCATGTTCAAACAGTGGGAAAGGGGCTGTTCGTTTTCGTCGAGCCTATTCATGTTACAGTAACAACTGTTTATAAAAAATGCACCAGTTACAATCATGTCGAGTTCTGACAGAGCGATCCATTCCTGGAGTGAAGCGTTAGGCATCTATCTGCGGCCACGGGTGCTGGTGATGCTGTTTCTCGGGTTTGCCGCCGGCCTCCCCTTTCTGCTGGTGTTTACTACCTTGTCCGCCTGGTTGACGAAAGCGGGGATCAGCCGTTCGGTGATCGGTTTTTTCAGCTGGGTCGGCATCACCTATTCGATAAAAATATTATGGGCGCCGGTGGTGGACCGGGTGCCTTTGCCGTACCTTACACGCCTCTTGGGGAAACGGCGCAGCTGGATGCTGTTGGCTCAGTTGGGGATCATCGCCGGCCTGATAGGCATGTCCGGTGTGGATCCGGCACGTAACATCACCATGATTGCCCTGTTTGCCCTGCTGGTGGCGTTTTCATCCGCCACCCAGGACGTGGCGCTGGATGCCTTTCGCATCGAATCCGTGGAAAAGGAATACCAGGGGGCGATGGCAGCGATGTATATCGGAGGCTATCGTCTCGGCTTGCTGCTGGCGGGTGCCGGTGCGCTCTATCTGGCGGAATTCGCCGGTTGGTCCGTTACCTACCTGAGCATGGCGGCATGCATGCTGGTGGGGGTGATCACCGTCCTGTTGGTACGGGAACCCGCTGCCAGCATCAACAGCAATACCATGCAGCGTGAGCAGCGTGTGGTGGACTTTCTGGAAAACAGCGCCCATCTGCCCGGGGTATTGCGTCAGCCGATGGCCTGGTTCATCGGTGCGGTGGTGTGTCCCTTTACCGATTTTTTTCAGCGCAATGGCACGATGGCATTGTTCATCCTGCTGTTCATCAGTGTGTTCCGCATCAGTGATATCACCATGGGGGTGATGGCCAACCCTTTTTACCTGGATATGGGTTTCACCCTGACAGAGATTGCCAATATCACGAAGTTCTTCGGTTTTTTCATGACGCTTGCCGGTGCAGCCATTGGCGGCATACTGGTGGTGCGTTTCGGCATCATGCGGCCGCTGTTGCTGGGGGCGGTGATGGTGGCGGCAACCAACCTGCTGTTCGCCTGGCTGGCAGGTATCGATGCGGATTTGGTCATGCTGGCACTGGTGATCAGCGCCGATAACCTCAGTGGCGGACTGGCAACCTCGGCCTTCATCGCCTACCTTTCAAGCCTGACCAACACGGCTTATACCGCCACCCAGTACGCCCTCTTCAGTTCCCTGATGACCCTGCTGCCCAAATTCCTGGGTGGCTTTTCCGGGTTGATTGTGGACGCGCAAGGTTATGTGTTCTTTTTTGTCTATGCCTCGGTGATCGGTGTGCCGGCGATCCTGCTGGTGATGTACCTGATGTGGCGGAAGCAGGGATCAGGCATGCCGTCCTGAGGGCGGGTCACAGGCGTTGTTGCCATCTGCCGGTTCTATTGATTTATGCTCGATGTCGATTATTCATATTTCGCCGCCTTTCTGGTCGGCCTCCTCGGAGGGGTGCATTGCGTCAGCATGTGCGGCGGCATTGTCGGAGCCCTGACCTTTGGCTTGCCCCGACGACAAACAAAAAAAATAGTGCCCTATCTGCTGGCGTATAATCTGGCACGCATCAGCAGCTATACCCTGGCCGGGATGTTGCTGGGCGGCTTCAGCGCCCTCTCGATGCAATGGCTGGCGATACACCAATGGCAACAAATGCTGATGCTGCTGGCCGGTGGTTTCATGATCCTGCTGGGATGTTATCTGGCGGGGTGGTGGCGGATTCTGCGACGGCTGGAACAGGCCGGTAACCTGCTGTGGAAACGGCTCGAACCACTGGGGCGGCGCTTTATCCCGGTACGTGGCGTGCGCCAGGCTTTTATCCTGGGACTGATCTGGGGATGGTTGCCCTGCGGCCTGGTTTACAGTGTGTTGGTGCTGGCCATCGCCAGTGGTGGCGCCATGCAGGGGGGGCTGTTGCTGTTTAGCTTTGGGCTGGGCACCCTGCCGAACCTGCTGGCCGCGGGATTGTTTGCCGCCACCTTGCGGCGCTGGTTTCAGCATGAGTGGGTGCGCTGGCTGGCGGGTGGCGTGGTAGTGGTTTTCGGGCTGCTGGAAATACTGCGTGCCTTTGCAGTGATTACATTTTGACCTGCTTTAACGGTGTAGCGATATCCGTTATAAATTTTTCTGACGGCATGGCGATGTGATAGCCCTGGGCGTAGTCCACCCCCATGTTTCCCAGCAATTGCAGGATTTTCTGGTTCTCCACAAACTCGGCAATCGTCAGCATGTTCATCCCACGGGCAAGATCACAAATTGCCTTGACTATGGCCTGATCGTCCGAATTCTGATCCAGGTTGCGGATAAAATTGCCGTCGATTTTTATCATATCCACCGGCAGGTTTTTCAGATAATGGAAGGAGGAATAGCCGATACCAAAATCGTCCAGCGCCAGCCGGCAGCCGAGTTGACGCAACTTTTCCGCGAAGCTGCGCGCAATGGTGATGTTTTCCACCGCGGCTGTTTCGGTCACCTCAAAAATCAGGGCATGCGGATCGGCGTGGTACTCTTCCAGTGTCGATTTCACCAGCTGGATAAAATCATCATCACCGAAGTGACGGCCCGAAAGATTGATCGCCAGAGTAACCGGCCGTCCGTCGTGCATGCTTTCGGCCTGGATCTGGATGGCTTTTCTAATCACCCATTTATCCACGTCCCGGATCAAACCAAAGCGTTCGGCCGTCCCCAGGAAAGCGCCCGGGTAGATCAATTCCCCGCCTTCGTCCAGCATGCGCAAGAGTACTTCATGATGAGAGACGCTGTTGCTCTGAATATCGAGTATCGGCTGGTAGTGCAGCACGAATTGATCATCACGCAGCGCCCGGCTGATGCGATCCTCCCACTTCACCTTGGACTTCATCTGGAACAGTTCCTGATCATCAGGCTGGTACACGTGGACCTGTCCGCGACCGGAGCGTTTGATGGTGTACATCGCCGCGTCGGCTTTTGCCAGCAGTTCGGCAGGGGTGGTGCCGTGGTGCGGGAAAAGGGAAATACCGATGCAGGCGCTGATGTGTGCTGTTGCATCGTTGGTTATCTGTGGTTGTTGCGCGAGCGCCTGCAGCAGCTTCTCTGCAATGTGACGGGCATCATTTGCATCCGCATGCGGCAGGATCACGCCAAACTCGTCACCGCCAAGGCGGCCGATGATATCGATGTCGCGCAGGCTGGCAGTCAATGCCGATGCCGCAGCGACCAGATACTTGTCCCCTTCGTCATGTCCGAGGGTGTCATTGATATATTTGAATTGGTTGAGATCGATAAAGAGCAGGGCAAAACCAAGCTGGAATCTTTTTGCGTAGGCAATCTGGCATTCAAACTGTTCCTGAAAATGCTGGCGGTTATACAGGCCGGTGAGGGAATCGTGGTTGGCGAGGAAGGCAATGCGCTGTTCGGTCTCTTTTTGTTCATCGATATTGATTATCAGGCCGTGGATATGGATCTGTTTGTCGTCATCACTTTTTTCGATATTGAGGATATTGCGCAGCCACAGGTAGTTGCCGTTGGCATGTTGCAGGCGGTAATCAAGCGTATATTCGCCGTGCTGTAATGCCTGTGAGTGCAGCGTATTGATCACCCAGTCGCGATCCTCGGGGTGAATACGGCTGGCCAGAAATCCTGGTTTCAGCCACTCCTGCAGTGGTATTTGCAGGAGTTTTTCCGCTTCCTGACTGACATAGCTAAATTGCAGCTTGCCCGGATCGAGTTCGATGACCACGGCATTGATGTTGTTCAACAACGCTTCCAGGCGTTGTTTTTTCTGGACCAGCAGGGAGTTTCGATCATGCAGATCGGCATGGGATGATTGCATGCGCGCCATCAGCCGATTGAATGCTCTGGCGATATCGGCAATCTCGTCGTTCGATCCGATTTGCAGCTGATGTGGCAGGGTAGTGTAATCGAGGCTTTCGGTGTCAGCGTGCAGTTTGCGCAGGTTGCGGGTGAGAAACTGCACACTCAGTATCGAGATGGCAACGCCTGCCAACAAAACCAGGGCGGCAATCAGAAAGTTTTGCTGACGTGTCTTGACGCTCAGGGCATCGAGATTTTCGAGCGCATAAGCAATCCGCAGTGTGCCGGGTTGCTGGTCAGGCAATGTGATCTGCCGTTGGGTTTGCAGGACGTTGTCGTGGTGCGCGTTTGCATCATCATGCGCACCTTTTTCGGCGGTGAGAGTATCCCCGGCGGATGCCAGTAACCGGCCATCGCTGTCTGTTACCTGGATAGAGCGGATGTGATTGTCGTGTTGCAGCCGTTTCAGGTATTGCTGCAACGATGTGGTGTCGTTACGGAGCAATACCGGTTGCAGGGAGGAGGCAATCAGGGCGCCCTGGGCCTCCATATGGTTTTTCAGCAATGCCTGCTGGTTCTGGCCGATCAGCCTGACACTGCTCCACACCACGATACCAAGCATCAGCGACTCGATCAGGACAAAACTCAGTATGACTCGGCTGGAGAATCGTAATTGCATTTTAATAATGTCGGTCAATTCAGGCTGAAGATTCGCGCCACTTTAAACCGGTTTGCCTTGTGACGGGTAGTGGAAAATGCGGGTGGCTGGCAGCGTCATATCCTCACCCGTTGTGATAGTATGCCAGGAGGACACTGGCCGGTATCTCCCCGGGCGCCAAAATTTCCATTACAGCCAGACAAGGTACAGTTTTCTTTCTCTTTGCTCTCCCGAAGCCTGCCTCGGCTCCACTCAGCAAGTCGTTCGCCGGGTTTCATGGAGGGTTCGTGTCAGTCATTATAGCGGCAGGAAGCGGAGAGGCTTTAGCTGGAAAGGGTGCCCTCCCGGCGCGGGAAGCGCCGGGTCAGCACACGCCGTGCCGTGCTTATTTGGTAAAGAATTGCTGGCGGAATTTGAGGTGAAAGGGTTTTTTCTCGCCTTCCGGGGTGATCTGAAACTCAAAATCGAGCGTTTCCTTGTTGGTGACGCGCAGATCACCGATGTAATAGATGGCGGATCCCTCCACTATCTTGCGGGGATGGAGCTGTTTGAACTGATCGTTGAGGTTGCTCGCATGTCCCGTGACCTTGGCGGTGACCGGCTGCCCGGTTGTCTGCAGGACTTTTTTTAGTATGGTTATGTTATACATCACCCGGTTCTTGCTGCGTTTGATGCCGTAGCGGCGGGCAATTTCCGGCTGCAGTAATTCCGTATTAAAAGCATTGTAATGTACGACATAGTCACCGAATGTTTTGGATTGCTCCGCCCAGACGGCTGTGCCAAGGAAACCGCCCAGCAGAGAGAATATGATGATAAAAACAGAACGCTTGCGTAACATGACCTACCTCCGTATAGCATTTAGTTGTTATATACATTGAGTGAACGCTTCAGCCCGGGAGGCTTGCCGGTTTTTCAACAACCGTCCTCCCAGGACACCCAATGTAGCGTTATCGTTTGTCTTGATAACTCTAAGCATAGACCAGTCAAATGGTGGCGTCCCCCTTGACAAACGGCTTAGAAACGGGTTTTGCTCAGCTATTCAGCGGGCACGGCGTTGAAAACGATACAGCGCCACTTCCCCCATCAAATTCGGCAGCAGGCGCATCGGCAGGCTGGTGCGATGGGCGTGATCCACAACGGTGCGCTCGAGGATGTGGAAATCTTTTTCGGCACACAGGGCTTCGAAATCGCGCAAGGTGCACAGATGGATATTGGGTGTGTTGTACCAGGTATTGGGCAGGGAAGGGGTGACCGGCATGCGGCCACGCAAAAGTTGCAGGCGGCAGTACCAGTGGCCGAAGTTGGGGAAGGTGATGATGCCCTCGCGCCCGACCCGCAGCATCTCTTCCAGCAGCCGATCAGGGTAGTGCACCGCCTGCAGGGTCTGCGACATCACCACGTAATCAAAAGCGCCGGTTTCAAAATCATTCAGGCCGCGGTCAAGGTCGGTCTGGATAACGTTGACGCTGTTGTCGATGGCATCGGCAACCTTGTCGGGATCAATTTCCAGGCCGTAGCCGCTGACCTGCTGATGGTCACGCAGGTAGGCAAGCAACGTCCCGTCGCCACAGCCGAGATCGAGTACCCGGCTTGCGGGAGCGATCCAGTCGGCGATGATACGAAGTTCAGGGCGTAGTTCCTGCATGATCTATTGTCCCGTGTTGATACGTTCCATATAGCGGTGAAACACATCCATGTAATTCCGGATCGGCATGAGAAACGCGTCGTGTCCGTGATGGGCCTCGATTTCTGCATAACTGACGTTCTTTTTGCTGTGCAGCAGGGCTTTGACGATTTCCCGTGAGCGTTCCGGGGCAAAACGCCAGTCCGAGGTAAAGGCGATGAGCAGGAAATCGGCCTTTGCCCGCTGCAGTGCCCTGGCCAGATTGTTGTCATAATCGGCGGCCGGATCAAAATAATCCAAAGCCTTGGTCATCAGTAGATAGGTGTTGGCATCGAATTTTTCCACAAAGGATTGTCCCTGGTAGCGTAAATAACTTTCCACCTGGAATTCCACATCGAAGCCGAAGTTGAGTTTGCCTTCGCGCAACTCGCGGCCGAATTTTGCCCGCATCGCCTCGTCTGACAGATAGGTGATGTGCCCCAGCATGCGGGCGAGCATCAGTCCGCGCCGCGGGATCACATCGTGTTCGTAATAGTGGCCTTTGTGAAAATCGGGATCGGACATGATCGCCTGCCGCGCCACCTCGTTAAAACCGATATTCTGTGCGGAGAGCTTCGGCGCCGCGGCAATCACCACCGCGTGCTGCAACCGCTCCGGATAATCAATCGACCACTGCATCGCCTGCATGCCACCGAGGCTGCCGCCAATCACCGCCGCCCACTGTTCTATCTCCAGGGCATCCGCCAGGCGGGCCTGGCTGCGCACCCAGTCTTTGACGGTGACGATGGGGAAGTCGGGACCGTAGGGTTTGTTTTTTTCGGGGTTGAGGCTCATCGGTCCGGTGCTGCCCTTGCAGCCTCCCAGGTTGTTGGGACAGACGACAAAAAAGCGGTTGGTATCAATGGGTTTGCCCGGACCGATGCAGGTTTCCCACCATCCCGGTTTGCTGTCTTCCATACTGTGATAACCGGCGGCGTGGTGGTCCCCGCTGAGCGCATGGCAGATGAGGACGGCATTGGAGTGTTCGGCATTCAGCTCGCCGTAGGTTTCATACACCAGATCGTAAGCCGGCAGACTGCGCTTGCAGTCCAGTTCCAGCGGGCTGTCGAAATGAAGTGATTGCGGGGTAACCAGGCCGACGGAATCAGCGGGTATCGTTTTGGGCATGGATTATCAGCCAGACAAGTCAATCATCAGGCTACAAGTCTAATGAGGGGCGGAGCATCACGCAACCACCTGATGCTGCCCGCTGCAAGAAGGAAAGTGATCAGGCGACCTGAACGTTGTCGTTATCCGCCGTCTCGCCCGGGATGAAGGAATCCAGCGGCTTGTTGAGGGTCTCCATCAACAGGTTGATGTCGGCCAGTTGCTTGTTGAGTTTTTCGGCAGTTTGTTCCAGCTCTTTGATGTGATTCTGCAGGGTGTCGCGGGATTCATTGATCTTGCGCAGGCTTTCCAGCCGTTTTTCCATTTGCAGCTTGTGTTCCTTGATACGCGCAATCAGGGGTGCCAGTGCCGACTTGCCCCAGGCCTCCACTTCCTGATGGGCCTGGAAGTAGGTATTACGCGCATGACTGACCATTGAGATGAAAAACTTTTTCACCACGAATGACTGTTCCGTCATGGTGGTGACCGGACTCTTGCGGTATGCCTCGGCCTCATGGTAGAGGCGTTCCAGGTCCCGCTTGAACTTGGCCATGCTGAAAAACTTGGGTTTGGTCTCGGTCAGCCCGTGTTCCTTGTGGAACTGGCGGTAGATGGTCTGCAACAGGGTATTGATCTGATCGGTCTGATCGTTCGCCTCCTTGATGGTTTCCGTGATGAGATCGAAGAATTCCTTCATCGCGGCTTTCAGTCCGTGGGTGGTCCAGGTGCCGCTCATTTCCTTGCGGGTCTTGGACATCAGTTTGTCCAGTTTGCTCAGGCTCAAGAGGCCGAGAAGTTTGGCATGCTTCTCGGAAAAGGTCTTTTTGTTGGCGGTGAAGCTTTCCACGCTCTTGTGATAAGTGGCCTGCTCCTCGCGGGTCTTTTTCATCAAATGCGCGATGACGTCCTCATTTTTGCCGCTGAGGTTGTGCAGTTCCTTGAGTTGTTTGTTGGCATTGGAGAGACGCGAGGCGATCATATTGCGGGATTCGTTCGCCATGTTGCCGATTTCCCCGACGATGTTTTCCCGTACGATGGTCTGTTTTTGCGGCAGGATTTCCTGGGCGAGGATGTACTCGAGTGCCAGGATGTTGCTTTTGGCAAGCAGATCGTTGTCGGTGCGGATTTTGGCCAGCAACCCTTTTTGTGCCGAAACCGGAAAGATGTTTTCGTTATCGATTTCCAGCATTTTCGCAACAGATTTGCACTGGGTTTTGATGCTGTTGTTCACCGCTTCCTCGCCTTTCAGCTCGTCCCACAGGGTATCGACCTTGTTGAGCACCACGACGCGTGAGTGTTTGGCGTCGGTGCCGAGCGGTTTGACGAAGTGATTCCACATATCCAGATCGGATGAGGTGACCCCTGTATCCGCCGCCAGCACGAAAATCACCGCCTGGGCGGAAGGCAGCATGTTCAGCGTCAGTTCCGGCTCGTTCCCCAGGGCGTTGAGACCAGGAGTGTCGAGAATGGTGAGCCCTTCTTTCAGCAGGGGATGGGGAAAACTGATCATGGCATGGCGCCACATGGGGATCTCGACCATTTTCGCCTCATCGGCTTCTTCGGCGGTATGCAGCCCGAGCCTGGCTGCCACCGGAGCCGGCACCCGCTTGGTTTTCACCACCTCCTTGAAGGCCTCGGCCATGCTTTCCGCCGAATCGGTGTCGAGAGGTATGGTGATCCAGTCTATGGGGTCCTGCTTGAATTCCTGAATGCTTTTGTCCTCCAGACGGGTTTCGATCGGCAGCAGGCGGATGTAACTCTCATCCGCCTTGAAATCATAGAGCAGCTCCGTCGGGCACATGGTGGTGCGGCCCGCTTCGGATGGCAGCAGGCGCCGGTCGTATTCCGAAAAAAAGATGGCATTGATCAGTTCTGTTTTGCCGCGGGCGAATTCCGCCACGAAGGCAATGGTGAGCCGATCGGATTTCAATGCGTCGATCAGTTCGAATATGCGCAGTTCCGTTTCGGCACTGCTCATTTTGTTGGCTTCAAGCCAGCGTTGGTACTTGCTAATCGCTTCAATCAGATCAGTGCGCCAACGCCCGTAGGCCTGCATTTGGTCAGTAAAACGATCTGTTGCCATTTGACTTGATTCCGGTATGTTTTTACAACGATTTAATGTAGCGTGATATCCTCTGCGAGGACAATTATAAAATGTGATGAATTTCACAATTCATCGGCATCCCGGCCCCTGAAGCGCCGATACTCCTTCCGATGGTTAGCGGCCGACATCAGGGAGAGGTTTAGCCTTATCCGTTATCCTATTGAATTAATTGTAGCAAAAATCACTACCTGGTCGCTGTTTCAGGCTGAATGGGTTCCGGCAGGCGTGCCGGCTGGTGGATTCTGAACAGCTTGTTGCGGCCGTTGTTGCCGCCGGCAAGTTCGATCTGCTTGCGGTTCACGCCAAAAAGCCCGGCCAGGTATTTGAGCAGATGGGCGTTTGCCTTGCCGTCCACCGGCGGTGCGGTAATGCGAATCTTCAGGCTGTCGCCGTGAGGGCCGACGATTTCATCCCGGCTGGCACGGGGCTGGACATAAACGCGCAGCAGCAGGATGCCGTTATTCCAGGAATAAAACACGATGCTCATCCAAACAGGGCCAGCTGGTGGCCATACGCCATGGCGCCGGCGAAGTCCTTGAGGGGGGCGATTACCAGCAGCATGACGAGGTAGAGCACAATGATCGCCGCCATGGGGGAGAGGTCCAGGCCGCCGATGGGGGGAAGCAAGCGTTGCAGCGGGCGCATCAGCGGAGCGGTGATCTGCGACAGCAGGTTGGCAACGGGGTTGTAGCCGCCGGCGCTGACCCAGCTGAGGATCACCAGGATGAAAATGCTGAAGAGGTAGACATTCACCAGCAGGTTGAGGATTTCAACCAGAGCCAGCGCAAACAAGCCCGCTATCGAAGGCATCGGCAGGGTGGTGATCAGGCTGAGGAGCAGGATTTCAACCACGACCACGAGCAACAGGAGGATGACCGAGGCCATGTCGATCCCGGCCAGTCCGGGAATGATCCGCCGCAGCGGGCGCAGTGGCGGATTGGTCACTTTCACCACAAACTGGGAGACCGGATTGTAAAAATCGGCGCGCACGAACTGCATCAGCAGGCGCAGCAGAATGATGATTTCATAGAGACCAAACAGGGTTTTGATCAGAAAAACCCCGGCATTGCTCAAATAGCCCATAGTGCTTCCTTATTTTCCAAGTTCATCAGCCAGTTCCACCGCCCGGTCCCGGGCAGCGGTCAGTGCCTTGCTGAACAGGGCCTCCAGCCCCCCTTCACGCAAGGCGGCAATCGCCCGCTCTGTCGTGCCGCCGGGAGAGGTGACGTTCTCCCGCAGCACGGCCGGATCCTGCTCGATCTCCAACGCCAGGCGGGCGGCGCCGAATGCAGTCTGGATGGTGAGCAGGCGCGCGGTCTCCTCGGGCAGTCCCAGTTCGCGGCCGGCTTGCTCCATCGCCTCCATCACCAGGAAGAAATAGGCCGGACCGCTGCCGGAGAGGGCAGTGACGGCGTCCATCAGCGCTTCTTTTTCGAGCCATTGCACCAGGCCCACGGCGCGCATGATGGATTCGGCGATATTGCGCTGTTCCTCGCTGACCTGCGGGGAGGCGTAGAGGGCGGTTGCCCCGCTTTGCACCAGGGCGGGTGTATTGGGCATGGCGCGGACGATCGGCGTGTTCTCACCCAGCCAGTTGTGGAGGGAACGGGTGCGGATACCGGCAGCAATGGTCAAAAAGAGCTGGTTTTCCCGTTGGCCGGTTTGCAGTGTCGTGGTCACATCCTTCAGCACCTGGGGTTTGACCGCCAGTACCACGACATCGCACTGTTGCACAATCTCCTGATTGTTCGCCGTAGTATGGACAGGGAAGTCGGCTGCCAATGCGGAACGCCGTTTTTCGTCCGGTTCGGACACGAACAGGTGTTCCGCCGCCATGCCATCGGCAATCAGCCCGCCAATCAGGCTGCGGCTCATGTTGCCACCACCGATAAAACCGATATTGATCTTGTTCATAGGGCGTACGTTACAACGTGTTGCAGCGGGGTTCAAATCCGGCTGGGGTGGCGCTCTTCAGGCGGCGAGATCCTCGTCGATGCGCACGCGGTTGCGTCCGGTTTTCTTCGCCAGATAGAGGGCGGTATCGGCGTGGTTCAGCATGTTTTTGATGCTGATGGTGGGTTCATCTTCAAGGTTGGCGGAACTGATGCCGCAGCTGATGGTGAACTGCAGTGAGCGCCCCTCATATTCCACCGAGGTGTTTTCCATGACGGTGCGCAGTTTTTCCGCCAGGGCAATAATGCCGTTGGTGTCATCGCCGACAGTCAGCAGCAGGAATTCTTCCCCCCCCATGCGGAAAAGATAATCACTGGCGCGGGACACCTCGCGCAGGCGGTTGGCAAAATGTTGCAGGCAGACGTCACCACAGATATGGCCGAAATTGTCATTGATCAGTTTGAACTTGTCCAGATCGATGAGAATGGCGAAGAGGGAGTGGTTGCTGCGCCGTGCCTGGGCCTGAAGTTTGGGAAAGACTTCCGAGAGTTGGTGTCGGTTATACAGGCCGGTGAGATTGTCAGTAATGGCTGTTTTTTCCAGGGCGGCGTGCACCCGGTCAATTTCCCGCTGTTTTTCACGCAGTGCCTGCAACATGTCGGCGAAGTGGTTGGAAAGCTCGGTGATCTCGTTTTTTTTGTGTGACTTGTCCAGTTTTGGCAGGTGGCCGTTCGCCACCTCACGTGTGATGTTGATCAGCTGGGTGAGCGGCTGGGTGAAATTGCGGGCGATGATGAAACCGAAAAGCAGTATTACCGCCATGCTGAGGCTGACAATCACGATAAGGGTCAGGCGGTGTTTTTCCAGGCGCTGCACCAGGGAGGTTTCGGGCAGGGCGAACCACATGCGGGGGATCTCGCCGACGGCCGGGGCAAAGATCATGGGATGCACGCGATAACTGTGCCCGGCAAGCTCCACCTGCTGTTTGCTGAGTTTGAATTTTTTGCCAAGCTGGCCGCTGACGGAACTCTGCACCACCTGGTTATTCCGCACCAGAAAAAGTTCGCCGCCGGTGTCCTGTTGGTGACGGGAGAACCACTTTTCGTCCAGGAAATAGCTGACGGCAATGGTACCGAGGTGGCTGCCCCGATAGATGATGGGTGAATAGGCAACGAGTTCCAGGCCGTGTTTGCCATAGAAATACAAGGCGCCTCTGGGCGAATCCGCTTTGATGCTTCGCAAGGCAGAGGCCAGATCGGCATGCTTCGTTCCGGCGAGAAGTTTGTGATCGTTTGAAACAATCACATAGCGGCTGATCGGCAGCCAGCCGAACTGCCGCTGGTAAAGTTTTTGCAGCGGAGCGGGTTCATTACCGATGTTGACCACCACGAACATATACTGCTTGATACGCAGATCCTCGCTGACGATATCCGCGTAGCGCTGAAACTCGTTTTTTTCGTATTCGATTTGACTGCGCAACACCTGCGAAAGGCTGGCAAGGTGGTTGTTGTTTTCCTGGATGAGGAGATCACGCACGTAGTTATAGGTATAGAGCAGCGAGCCGCCCAACAGCAGCATCAGCACGGTAGTGTTCAACAGCAATTTTGCTCTATAGCTTTGTAATCGCATATCGGCTTGATGGCGTCGTTATTGTTTTTGCGGCAACAGCTGATATCTTTCCGCCACCTTGCGGAAACTGGCTCCCTCTTGTACCTGCCGGATCAATTTGAGTACATCGCCCCTGGCACCTTCGACTGTGACCGCCGAGAGCATGCGGTAAAACGGGTAGCTGCCGTTCGCCAGGTTATCGGCCGTTGCCGCCCGGCCATCGATGCGGATGGCTTTGACCCGGTCCTTCACCTGGAACATCCAGGTTGCGCCGGTATGGCCGATGGCGCCGCTGAAATCACTCACCTTTCTCACCATGTCGTCCGCCCCCGTGACATTGAGGCGATCCTTTCGGAACAGCCCGGCGGAGGGCAATATCCGCTTCCAGTGCCCCGGCCGTTTCTTGCAGTGCAAGCGGGTGATGACCACGATGGGTTTGTCGTTGCCGCCCACCTCGGACCAGTTGCGGATTTCACCCCGGAATATTTTGCGTACCTGCTGCAGGCTCAGGTTGTCGACGGGGTTGGCCTGGTTGACCAGGATCAGGATGGGTTCCCTGGCGAGGGGATACACCCGAAGATGTTTATCCTTGATTTCCTGTTCATCGAGCTGGCAGCAGACGAAGCCGAAGGTTTCGTGATCCGGTGAAAAGTTCCCGGCATTTTTGATGCCGGCGTTGCAACCCATGCCCAGGGCAGAATCCTTGCCATACAGCTGGATATCCCGGCCGGTGACTTTTTCCAGCTCCGGTTTGAGATCATTGAAGATCACCCAGGAGAAATGCGCCCCGGCACCAATGATGGGAGATTGGTCCTCGTGTTGTTGTTCTTGTGCAACTGTGCATGGGGGGGTTAGCACGGATACGAGGAGCAAACAGGCATATTTCCACGTGGAAAACAAGTTCATGACAAAAAGACACCTGAGCTAACTCACAATCATTGTAGCGTAATTTAGTGGGGGATTTGTCCAAAAATGAGACTTATTTCCCTTGACAAAGTGGAAATATAGGTTCTCAGTAACCAAGCGGGTAGCCTGGTCTTTTCAGCGGGGATGTGGAAAGAGGGCTGGCTGACTCTTCAGCTTCAGGGTGTAAAAAACGTTCGTGAAAAGAAGGGATTAAAATAGTAAGTGTTCCGAATACCAGTACACTTGGGAAACGGAGCATCAGGCCCAGAGGTCTTTTACATGACCGTCAGCCGCATGGAGGCGGCTGTCGAGCTTACAGGGAGGTATTTACAGCGTGTCATGTAAAAGACCTCTGGGCCTGATGCGATACTTAAATCTGGCAATAATACTAAATGATCTGGTATTTGGAACACTTACTATTTTAATCCGCGCATCGTGTTAGCTGGGTTTCCACTTCATGCAGAAGGACTTTTGCCGCTACCGGTTTGTGCAGGTAGATGCGAATGCCGATTTCTTCGGCGCGCGCCTTGTCCAGATCGTCACCGTGGCCCGTACAAAGAATGATCGGCAGTTCCGGTTTGAGCGCCAGCAGTTGCCAGGCAAGTTCATCCCCTGTCAGGTTCGGCATGTTTTTATCGAGGATTACCAGATCGAAGTCTTCGGCTGAGCTCCTGAATCGTTCCAGGGCGGCCTGGCTGCTGGTCTCGATGGTCACCTGGTAACCCTCGTTTTCAAGGAGTTCACCCATAAAACCGGCGACGGTTTCCTCGTCATCGACGATCAGGAGATGGGCATGTTCCGGATGTTGCTGGCAAACTTCCGCTTGTGAAAGTGGCGCTGCGGTTGTCTGCGGCGAGGGTTTTTCTGATTGTTGCAGCTGATGTTGTATTTGATGGCGCTCTTCTTTGGAGCGTAACACCAGCAGGCCGAAGGCCAGATCATCCGCCAGCTCCTTCAGCAGTTCCACCTCTTCAGTATCGAAAGCATCGGGCAATTCGGCATAGATATTCAGCGCACCCAGTATTTTCCCTTCGTAGCCGAAGGGGATGGCGATGGAAGAGGCATAGCCGCGCTGGCGTGCGGCTTCCCGCCAGGGGGCAAACTGCGGATCGGTGAAGATGTGCCGGCAGATGCTCGGCCTGCCGGTGCGGATGGCGGTGCCGGTCGGGCCACGACCGAGTTCATTATTGGCCCAGGAAATGTTTACGGAATCCAGATACCCTTCTTCAAATCCGGCCTCGGCAACGGCGCGGATGCTTTTTCTTTCATCCTCTTCCGCAAAACCGATCCACACCAGCCGGTACCCCCCCGTGGTGATTAAAATCCTGCAAATCTCGGAGAGCAATTCCTCTTCGGTTTTGGCCGCCACCATCAGCCGGTTGCAGGCGCTCAATACCCGCAGTGCGCGGTTTGACCGTTGCAGGGCGTGCAGCACCTGCTGGCGTTCGGTGATATCCTGCTTGATGGCAATGAAGTGGGTTATTTTTCCGCTTTCATCGCAAACCGGGGTGATCGTCTCTTCCGCAATATACTGGCCGCCGTCTTTACAACGCTTCACCTGATTGCCGTGCCAGACTTTTCCTGCAAGAACCGTGTCCCACAAGGAAGTATCGCTGCCTTCATGCGGGTCGTCGGCATTGAACAGATCATAGGTCTTGCCGATTACTTCGTCTTTTTCAAAACCGCTTAACTCGCTGAAGGCCTGGTTGACCCAGCGGATCACACCTTTATTGTCGGTGATCACGATACCGTTGGCGGCAGCTTCCAGGGCGGATGTTTGTAAGTGCAGGGTTTCCTGGGCAGAGTCGAACACCTTGCTGTTGTCGCGCAGTTTCTGCATGGCCTGGTTTAACTTGAACAAAAGGTAGTACAAATCGACACCCAACAGAATGAACAGGACCACGAACAGAACGAGTTGCGTGTCTTGTGGATCGCCGCTGGCGGGGGAGGGGAAGCTGAAAAAGGCAAGCGCAATCAGCAAGGCCAGGTTTCCCAGGATCAACAGTGGCCGGATCAATAAATTGCGTTTCACGGTGGTTATCCCCACTTGGGTTACCGGGGCCGAATTATCGGCATCTTCTGTTCGGTATCAGGAGGGACACGATTGTGCCTGTATCCCCCATATTTACCCTGGTAAGACGGCTTACCGTAATGCTTCTTACCTTAAACAAGATAGCGCATAAATGGTTCCCGTCTAACCGCAAAACTGTCTGATCATATTCTGTAATCTGTTGATTTCCCGGGTGAGCGCCTTATTGGTTTTCGCCGCTTGCCGGGACACCTCGCTGTTGCGTTCGGCAACCTCACTGATATTGGCCATATTGCGGTTGATTTCCTCTGAAACCGCACTTTGTTCTTCCGCGGCGGTGGCTATCTGTGTGCTCATATCGCTGATGGTTGCCACCGCATTGACGATGGCGCCAAGGGACTCCGATGTGCTCGAGGCCTGTTCGACACTTTGCCGGGTGATGTTCTGCCCTTCGCCGATGACGTCCACGGCGGCAACCGTATTGGCCTGCAAGCGTTCGATCATTTGTTGGATCTGATCGGTGGATGCCTGGCTGCGGCTGGCAAGGGTGCGCACTTCGTCCGCCACCACCGCAAATCCCCGTCCCTGTTCGCCGGCACGGGCGGCTTCGATTGCGGCATTGAGAGCGAGCAGGTTGGTCTGTTCCGCAATACCATGAATGACATCCAGGACGGTACTGATTTCATCGTTGTTGGAAGCCAGCTTCCGGATCACGTCGACAGCTTTTGCCATTTGTTCGTCGAGTTGATTGATACCGCTGATGGTCTGCCCGGTGATCCGCTGACTGGTTTTCACCTGCTCATCGGCCTGATTGGAGGCGGTTGCGGTGTGGCTGGTATTTTTCGCGATTTCCTGGATGGTGAGGGAGAGTTCATGTACCGCGGTGGCGACCTGGTCAATTTCCTGCTGTTGTAACTGTATCCCCTCATCGGTTTTTTCCACGATATCTTCCGTCTGCAGTGCAATTTGATTGAGTTGTTTCACTGCGTCGTCGATGCGCCAGAGAATCGTGCGAGTCTGTGCCTGTTGCGCCTGGATGACGGTCTGCAACTCTCCCAGTTCATCGTTGCGGCCGCTGTAGACCTGCTGGCTGATCGTATTGTGAAAAATCGCGCGGGCCTCTCTGGCTGCTTTCCGCCAGGGGCGCGCAATCAGATTTGCTATCAGCAGGCCGCTGATGCCGGCAGTGGCGATGGCAACCAGCATAAAGGGGAGCGGCACGCTGGCGTACCACAGAACGGCGAATACCGGCAGCAACGCCAGCAGGTATCCCAGCATGATGGTTGACCTCAGGCCTGTTTTGAACACTTTCAACCCGTTTCGCCAGCGGGAGGTTCCCCTGTTTATTTGCCGGTAAAGGTGTTCAGCGCGGCGCACGTGATGCCTGGCGGGCTTGACCCGCACCGATTGGTAGCCGATGATTTCCTTGCCCTCAAAGACAGGGGTGACGTAAGCGTCAACCCAGTAATGGTCGCCGTTTTTACACCGGTTTTTTACAATCCCCATCCAAGGCTTGCCCTGCTTGATGTTCTGCCACAGATCGGCAAAAGCGGCCGGCGGCATCTCGGGGTGGCGGACGATATTGTGATTTTTGCCCAGGATCTCTTCTTCGCTGAAACCACTGACGTCGATGAAATCCTTGTTTGCGTAGGTGGTGATGCCTTTGGGATCCGTGGTGGTGACGATATGGATATTATCAGGGTAATCCTTTTCCACGCCGCTGACGGGATAATTTTTTTTCATGCGACCTTGCTCCCTCAAATAAGCTTCGGATTCAGCCTTCCTTTAATTTTCCTGATCATATTCATCGGATTGCCGCCTCTATTCTTTAAACTATATTTAAAAAACGGCAAAGGAAACGACCGCAGAGGGTCCGGGATGGCGCCCGATTCCAGGGTGGTGAAATCCGCCGGTGGCGGAAAGGAAAGGGGGCACGCCGGCCGATGGCGGGTAAAAACAAAACTTGCAATAGTAAGCTTTTGAATTTTATGGTATTTACTCAAGACAAGCGACGGCACCGCATGCGGCTGCAGAGAGGTGACTTTAGAATATGGCGGCATTCACGCGGGTCTTCGTATATCATGATATTGATTGTGGGCATGTGCCGTCTTGATTGAGGCTGATTTATCGCAGGCGTGCACCGAAAATGGCGGTGCCGATGCGCACCATGGTGGCGCCTTCGGCAACAGCGGCCTCCAGATCGTGGCTCATGCCCATCGAGAGGGTATCCAGCTCGAGCCCGTCTCTCTGGAGTTGTTCCATTAGCTCACGCAGCAGGCGAAAGGGCTGGCGTTGTTGGACGGGATCACGCGCTGCGGCCGGGAGGGTCATCAGGCCACGCAGCCGCAGGCCGGGTAATTCGGCCACGCGCGGCGCCAGTTCCGCCACCTCATCCGGATGGAGACCGGATTTGCTGGTTTCCCCCGAGATGTTGACTTGCAGGCAGACATTGAGCGGCGGCAGATCGGCAGGGCGCTGGCTGCTGAGGCGGGCGGCGATCCTGAGTCTGTCGATGCTGTGGATCCAGGCGAAGTGTTCAGCCACCGCCCGGGTTTTGTTGGATTGAAGTGGGCCGATAAAATGCCATTCGGCAGCCGGGCCGAGTGCCCGGATTTTTACCAGCGCATCCTGCAGGTAATTTTCGCCAAAGGCCCGCTGGCCGGCAGCGATGGCGGTTTCGAGATCGGCCAGCGGACGGGTCTTGCTGACTGCAAGAAGGCGGATAGCACGGGGATCACGCCCGGCAGCGACAGCGGCTTTTGTGATGCGTGCACGAACCTGTGCGAGATTTTCTGTGATGTTGCGCACCTTGCCTCTCAATCAAGCAGGTTGTACTTTAGTAATAACCGTAATTACCGATAAATGATGCAATAGGGCATCGCTACAACAAAATGACGTTTGCAGGGTAAATCAGCCTATGGATATTACCGAATTACTGGCTTTCAGTGTAAAGAATAACGCCTCGGATCTGCACTTATCAGCCGGATTACCGCCGATGATCCGTGTCGATGGCGATGTGCGGCGCATCAACATTCCGCCGCTTGAACACAAGACCGTGCACTCGCTGGTGTACGATATTATGAATGACAAGCAGCGCAAGGATTTCGAGGAATTTCTGGAAACCGATTTTTCCTTTGAAATCCCAGACATGGCCCGTTTCCGTGTCAATGCCTTCAACCACAATCGTGGCGCCGCTGCGGTATTTCGTACCATTCCTTCCAAAATCCTGACGCTGGAGGATCTCAACGCCCCGCAGGTGTTCAAGGAGATCGCCGATAATCCGCGCGGTATCGTATTGGTTACCGGGCCAACCGGTTCGGGTAAATCCACCACGCTGGCGGCGATGATCGACTATAAAAATGAAAATGAATACGGTCATATCCTGACGATTGAGGATCCCATCGAATTCGTGCACGAAAGCAAGAAATGCCTGATCAACCAACGCGAGGTTCACCGCGATACCCTGGGCTTTTCCGAGGCGCTGCGTTCCGCCCTGCGTGAGGATCCCGATATCATTCTGGTGGGCGAGCTGCGTGATCTGGAAACCATCCGCCTGGCGCTGACCGCCGCGGAAACCGGGCACCTGGTGTTTGGCACCTTACACACCAGTTCCGCCGCAAAAACCATCGACCGTATCATCGATGTGTTCCCTGCCGCGGAGAAGGACATGGTTCGTTCCATGTTGTCGGAGTCGTTGCGTGCCGTGATTGCGCAGACATTGTTGAAACGCATCGGTGGTGGCCGGGTGGCATCCCATGAAATCATGGTCGGCACGCCGGCGATTCGAAATCTCATCCGTGAAGACAAGGTCGCGCAGATGTATTCCGCCATCCAGACCGGTCAGGCACAGGGGATGCAGACGCTGGATCAGGATCTGCAGGATTTGGTGGCGCGCGGCGTGGTGAGCAAGCAAGAGGCACGTTTGCGGGCTGCCAATAAAGAAGCATTCAATTGAAACGATATAGAGGCGCAGGCTTATGGATTTTGATTCACTGTTGAAATTGATGGTGCATAAAAACGCCTCGGATATGTTCATCACTGCGGGCGTGGCGCCGAGTCTGAAGATCAACGGCAGGATCACGCCGGTGACCCAGGCGACACTCACCCCCGCCCAGGCGGAGGAGATCGTCAACAACATCATGAGTCCGGCACAACGCGAGCAGTTTGCCACTCACAACGAATGCAATTTTGCCATCTCGGCCTCCGGTATCGGCCGTTTTCGTGTGAGTGCTTTCCGCCAGCGCAACCATGCCGGCATGGTATTGCGCAAGATTGAAACCACCATCCCCAGGATTGAGGATTTGGGTTTGCCGAGTATCGTCAAGGACCTGGCAATGACCAAGCGCGGCCTGGTTATTTTTGTCGGGGCAACCGGTTCGGGCAAATCGACCTCGCTGGCTGCCTTGATAGGTTTCCGCAATGAAAACAGTACCGGCCACATTATCAGTATCGAAGATCCGATTGAGTATATTCATAACCACAAGGGTTGCATCGTGACCCAGCGTGAAGTGGGTCTGGATACGGAAAGTTTTGAAGTGGCGCTGAAAAACACTTTACGGCAGGCGCCCGATGTTATTCTGATTGGCGAAATCCGTACCCGCGAAACCATGGATCACGCCATTGCGTTTGCCGAAACCGGTCACCTTTGTCTTGCGACATTACACGCCAATAATGCCAATCAGGCGATGGATCGCATCATTAACTTTTTCCCCGAGGATCGCCGTAACCAGTTGTTGATGGATTTGTCCCTCAATATGAAAGCCTTTGTGGCACAGCAGTTGATCCCCACGCCGGACGGACAGAACCGGGTACTGGCAGTGGAAGTGCTGATCAATACGCCGCTGATGGCGGATTTGATCCGTAAGGGCGAGATTCACCAGATGAAACCCCTGATGGCCAAGTCGGGCCAGCAAGGCATGCGCACCTTCGATCAGGCGTTATACGCACTCTACAAGGATGGTGACATCACTTATGAGGACGCCATCAATTATGCGGATTCAGCCAACGAGCTTCGTCTGATGATCAAGCTGGGTGAGACCAAGGGAGGGGACGTGGAGGCCATGACCGCATCCCTGGAGGGGATCACCATACAGGAAACAGAATAAAAAACACATGGCACGAAGGTTGTCTGCCCTGCGTTTCACTGTGTTCCTTACTATATGCATGTTGCCGGGAGTCTTGACATCGGCTGCCGGAGAAACGGCTTGCAAAACAACCCGCAGGGCACTTTTTGCACAGTGATTTAGACTCCCCCTAAAAAGTAATTTGTGTGATGGAATCGCCCGGAGTCAAGGGATGTTGTTCAAACACGCTTATTCTTTGAAGAACGAAGGCCAGCGGAAAAAACAGCGTCAGACGACACGGTTTTTGTGCAGGTTGCCTGGCCGGGCAAGTTGACGGAGATAATACCGGTTTCTTGGATAAAGGGGATTGTGCATGCAGGTACACTACACTGCGGTGGCGGCAGCCGCCAGGCTTGCAGCCGTTTTGATTGTTTTATGCATGCCTGGCTTATTACAGGCAATAACCTTCGATGAACCGCTCATAATCAATTCCGGACGCAAACACCCTTTCGTCCAGCCCGATGGTGCAGGATTTTATGACCTGCTGGTGAAGGCGCTCTTCAAACGCATCGGCATCAAGGCGGAATGTGTGTATCTGCCTTCAGAACGGGCCTTGATTAATGCCAACAGCGGCATCGATGCCGGGAATATCGCACGCATCGAGGGGTTGGAGAAAAAGTATCCCAATCTGGTGCGGGTGCCTGAAAAGGTAGTGGATTTCGAGTTCATGGTTTACACTAACAAGGTTACCTTTCCGGTGAACGGCTGGGAAAGCCTGGTACCCTATAATGTTGGTTTTGTTACCGGATGGAAAATATTTGAAAAAAACATCACCCGCGCAAGAAGTATTACAAAAGTGCGCAATCCTTCCCAGTTGTTTGAACTGTTGGCAAATGAACGGGCAGAAGTGGTGATGTTTGATCGCTGGGGCGGCTTGTCGTGGATGAAAGAGCATGGTGTCAAGGTGCATCATCTGGAACCGCCAATTGCCAAACGCGAAATGTTTCTGTATATGCATAAGAAATATCGCAGTCTGGTGCCGCGTCTCGCGCAGGAGCTTGCGGCAATGAAAAGCGATGGTGAATATCAACGGATTTATGATAAAAGTCTAAAACCACTTCTTGAATTTAACGGAGAGTAGTTGATAAGCCGGCAACCGGAAAGCCAGATATCTTGATGAAAAGTGTCACATACCACAGCCGCATCGCACGCCGCCTGATTGTTTCTATCGTTTTATTCAGTTCTCTCATTACGCTGATTGCCACCGCCATCCAGTTGTATGGCGAATACAAACGCGATATCAAAAGTATCGACACACGCCTGCAGCAGATTCAGGCAAGTTACCTGCAAGGCATTACAGAAGCGGTGTGGGTGGCGGATCGGACTCAGTTGCAGATCATGCTGGATGGTATTGGCGAAATTCGCGATATCATCTATGCCGAAGTCAGGGTGGACGGTAAAGTATACCAACGTAGTGGTGAACCGACAGATAAAAATATCATCACGCTGAAACTTGACTTGAATTACCACTATCGCAACAAAGTGCACAAGATTGGTGAATTGACCGTCCTGGCCAGTCTTTCCGGTATTTACCAGCGATTAATCAACCGTGTCTGGGTGATTCTGGTATCCAATGGCATCAAAACTTTCTTTGTGGCGTTATTCATCTATTTTTTGTTCAACAAGCTGGTCACACGGCATCTTGATCGCATTGCCGCTTATGCCAGTTCACATGATATCCGGAATGCCGATTTGCAGCTGAGTCTGGAGCGCCGCCCTAACCCGCCGGACAAGAGAGATGAACTGGATGAACTGGTCGACGCCTTTAACCAGATGCATGACAATCTGCGTGCCTCCTTTGAGGCGCTGGTGGAAAGTGAACAACAGGTTCGCTTGTTGCTGGATTCGACCGCTGAGGCGATTTACGGCATCGATTTGCAGGGGCGTTGTATTTTTGTCAATCCCGCCTGTGTGCGCATGCTCGGCTATGAGTCGGCCGATGAACTTGTCGGCCACGATATTCATGAAATGATTCACCAGCACGAGGCAGAGGGTGAAACCCGCCTGGAAGAGCAGTGGCTGGTGCAGATCCTCGCCCAGCAAGGACAGGCGGGGCATTCGGATGAGGATGTCTACCGGCGCAAGGATGGCAGCAGCTTTCCAGTTGAATGGTGGGCGCACCCCATCATACGTCATGGTGAAAGTGCTGGGGCAATGGTCACCTTTTTCGATATAAGCCAGCGTAAACAGAATGAAGAGGAACTGCATCAGTATCGGGAAGAGCTGGAAAAGCTGGTGCAACAGCGAACCGATGCACTTGAATCATTCAGTTATTCTGTTTCCCATGACCTGCGTGCACCCTTGCGAAGCATCCATGGCTTCAGTCAGGCATTGCTGGAAGATTATAGTGACAAGCTTGATGGGGAGGGTGCCTACTTCCTGAATCGCATCATGACCAATACCCTGCGCATGGCACAGTTGATCGATGATTTGCTGCATTTGTCCCAGTTGAGTCGCCGTGACATCCAGTTTGAAAAGTTTGATATGAGTGCAATGGCGGAGGGCATCATCCGCTATTTGAAAAAACAGAGCCCGGAACGTGAGGTGGAGATCCACATCCAGGCGGAGATGACAGCCTGTGGTGATCCCGGCTTGTTGCGGATTTTACTGGAAAACCTGCTTGGGAATGCCTGGAAATATACCGCTTACGAAAAGGTCGCGCGGATCGAGTTTGGCTGCCATGTCGTCGATGGTGAGGAGGTTTTTTATCTGCGCGACAATGGTGTTGGCTTCGAGATGCAGTATGTGGACAAACTGTTTGGTGCTTTCCAGCGTTTGCACGGGGAGGAATTTGAGGGTACCGGCATCGGTCTGGCGACGGTGGCACGTATTGTAGAGCGGCATGGTGGCCGTATCTGGGCCGAGTCCGTCAAGGGTGAGGGGGCGACCTTCAGCTTTACCCTGGCCTGATGATACCCTGCAGCAGATTTTTCTCAAGCGAAAACATCGCGTGCGTCGAACACCGGCCCGTCGACGCAAACCCGTTTCATCTGCAGGCCATTTTCGTTTTGTACCTCCACCACACAACCGGCGCAGCCACCCACGGCGCAGGCCATGAACTCTTCCAGCGAAACCTGGCATGGCAGTTCGTATTCCCTGGCGAGCCCCGCCACCGCCTCCAGCATGGGGTGGGGGCCGCAGGCAAAGACTTCCACTTCCGCCAGCTGCCCGGTATTTAAAGTGTCCAGCCACAGGCGGGCCAGATCGGTCACATAACCTTCGAAGCAGCCGGCGTAATCTTGCGTGCTTGCCAGCCGGCAGGGGATGTTCCACTCTTCCATCAACGGCATGGTGGCGATCACGTCGGCCGGAATGCCGGGCAGAAGGAATTCGGAAGGACGGGGGGTAAAGGGAAAAGGCACTTCCGATCCCAGGATCATCAGCGGTGAGAAGTCAGGCTGATGTTGATGAATGGCGTCGGCGAGAAACACCATCGGTGGCATCCCCACGCCGCCCCCGATCAACAAGGGGCGGGGGTGCTCGTGGTGCAGCCTGAATGGCTTGCCTACAGGACCCAGGATGCTGAGCCGTTCCCCCGCTTTGCGTTTCGCCAGCAGTGCAGTGCCTTCTCCCAATGCCTTGTAGAGAAATTCCACCTCCCCCTCGCGGGGCATGCTCCGCATGATGGAGATTGGCCGGCGCATGGGGCGCAAGGGGTGACAGGTAATGTGGGCAAAACTGCCGGGTTGGGCGTGGCGGGCAATTTTGGGCGCATGTACACGCAAAATATATTGATCACCCTCGAAAGCCTGATGCGCCAGGATTTCAGCGTCTTCAACAAAAAGGGTATTACGGTGATTTTTCATGAGCGCATTATGGCATGTTGCCGACAGCTGTTCATGCCCCCTGATGGCCTGCGTTCGCGCATCGATAACTCATTTTATCATGCCTGCCCGTGTGGCGTTTTCTTCCAGAATTTAGACTTTATCCAATATAACCCGTACTGTAAATCGGGATAAGGTGGATTTTAGGCTGATTTAGGGACTATAATGCATTAGTTCTAATCATTTTGTTGCATGGATGCAGAATCACAAAACCATGCAACATATCCTGATACTCGATACCAACAATTCACGCCGGACCGCGCTGGCCCGCCTGTTCAAAGGCATGCCTGTCGAAACCGTCTGTGTGGACAATTTCCCTACCGGGCAGCAATGGCTGCGCCACACCGCCCAGCCAAAAATGGATGCGTTGGTATTCAGCTGGCCCGCCACCACACAGGAGAGTGCCGATGAATTACTTGCCTGGTTGAGTGAGCCCGCCCAGCAGGAACTGCCGGTGATCGTTGTGGCCGAGGAAACCCAGGCAGCGGCACTGGGTTGGGTGAGCGGCCGTTCTCGCAGCGCCTTTCTTCTCTGGGACGACCGAGAGCAAATCCCCGAAACATTCAATATTCTTTTGCAGGCGGCCCCCAGGCCGGAACCGTTGCCGGACCAACTGGCGACCAGCCGTATCCTGCTGGTGGATGATTCACCGACCGCACGGGTCAAATTCCGCCGATTGCTGGAAGAAGCCGGTCATTACACCAAAACGGTCAGTTCGCCTGCCGAGGCGCTTGCCCTGCTGGAAACGGCATCGTTCGATATCGCCATCATTGACTATTTCATGCCGGAGATGACAGGCGCCGAACTGTGCCGGAACCTGCTGGCTGATCCCGCCGGCCGGCACATGCAATGCGCGATCCTCACCAGCAGCTATTCCGAAAAAGTCATCCAGGATGGACTGGCTGCCGGTGCGATTGATTGTATGTTCAAAAACGAGGCCGATGCGCTGTTTTTGACCCGCATTGCCGCAATGGCCCGCAGTAACGGCATGCGCCGCCATGTTGAACAAAAGCAGCAGCATTTACAGCATATCCTCACCTCGGTGGGTGACGGCGTGTATGGTGTCGATCGCGCAGGCTATATCACCTACGTCAACCCGGCGGTTAGCCGCATCCTCGGGTACAAGGAATCCCAGTTGTTGGCGGGTTTGCGGCCCACCGATCTGTTTCATGCGCAAACACCGCATGATGCGAATGCCATCGCAACCGCACAATATCTGGCCGAGGCCATTGCCAGTGGCACCATCGTCGATAATCTGGAAACCACATTTTTGCGGGCGGACGGTACCAGCATTCAGGTGGATCTTACCGTGCAGCCGTTGGAAATCGATAACCAGTGCGAGGGGGCGGTGATTGCTTTCCGGGACATTTCGGAACGAAAACTGCTGGAGGACGAGCTCAAGTGGCAGGCCAATCATGATGCCCTCACCAAACTCTATAACCGCAAATATCTGGAAGATGCTCTCGAGCATGAGATCTACCGTTTGCGCCGCAGCCGGGAAACCAGTGCCTTGTTATATCTGGATCTGGATCGTTTTAAATACATCAACGATACCATCGGCCACATTGCAGGGGATCAACTGTTGATCGAGTTGGCCGACGAGTTGCGCAAGCGGGCCAGCCGCTCGGCGTTACTCGCCCGTCTCGGTGGTGACGAGTTCGTGCTGCTGGTATACAACATCAGCGAGGAGCAGCTGTTCAATGTGGCGGAAGAATACCGCAAGCTGCTGGAAAACTTCACCTTCACCTATGAGGGGCGCAGCTACAACATTCAGGGCAGTATTGGTGTGGCGCCGATTGATAACCAGTCCAAGGAAGCCCGTGAAATCCTCTCGGCGGCGGATCTGGCCTGTCACATCGCCAAGGGCAAGGGCCGCAACATGACCCATATCTATGACAATGAAGACAGAAAAACCGCCATGGATATGGAGCTGGGCTGGACGCGGCGCCTGCGCCACGCACTGGATCATGACCGTTTTGAGCTGGTATACCAGCCGATGGTTTTCCTTGCTGATCTGGATTTGGACGAGGCACCCCGGGATGCGGCCGATTTCCAGGTCTGGCTGAGTGAATTGCCATCCACACCGGAAATCATATTCGAAACCCTGCTCCGTCTGCAGGACAATCGCGGCCGCCTGATTTCGCCAAACGCCTTTATACCCACTGCCGAACGTTTCAACATGATGGCGGATATCGACAGCTGGGTGCTGGATACCGCGCTGGCGCAGCTGGCGGAGGTCCACCATGCCGGTGAGGCGATCCAGATGTCGATCAACCTTTCGGGTCAGTGTGTGGACCGTTGCGACATGATTGAGCACTTGCAGGCACGGCTTACCGAACTGCAGTTGCCGCCCCATCTGCTGCTGCTGGAAGTGACCGAAAGCTGCGCCATTCGTAACCTTACCTCGGCCCGTACCTGTATCAACGCGGTGAGGGATCTGGGCTGCCGCTTTGCGCTGGATGATTTCGGCACCGGCTACAGCACCATGTCCCAGTTGAAGCATCTGCCGGTGGATTTCATCAAGATTGACGGTCAGTTCGTGCGGGACATCGAAACGGATCCCGCCGATATGGCTATCGTCCGCTCCATCGTGCAGATTGCGCATGCTTCCGGCAAACTCACGGTGGCTGAATTTGTCGAATCGGCCGAGGCGTTGCGTCTGATCAAGGAGTGCGGTGTGGATTATGCGCAGGGCTTTTTCCTTTCACCCCCTCACGCCATTCTGCCGCAGAGCAGGGCGAGGCTGCACTCGGCCTGAACAGGGAACGCGCCCCCGCAGCAGGGGGGGTTAACGCGGTGTCTCGGAGGAAAACACCAGCCTGCCTTGCAGCAGCGTGTGGGTGACCTTGCCTTTCAACTCCCATCCCGCAAACGGCGTGTTTTTCCCCGCACTCAGCAGCTTTTCAGGTTCAACCACCCAGTGCTGCCTGGGATCAAAAATACAGAGATCGGCGCGGGCGCCTTGTTCCAGGGTGCCGCTGTCGGTCAGCCCCAGTATTTCCGCCGGTTGTATCGTCAGTTTGGCCAGGAGATCCATCAGGGGGAGAACCCCTTCATCCACCAGACGCAGCGCCAGTGGCAACAGGGTTTCCAGGCCGCTGATCCCCGGCTCGGTTTCCGCAAAGGGGGCCAGTTTGGCGTCTGCGTCATGGGGCTGATGATCGGAACAGATGGCCTGAATATGGCCGTTGGCGACAGCCGAACGCAAACCCTCCCGATCCCGCTGGGTGCGTAACGGGGGCAGCACGTGGCACTGGCTGTTGAAAAAACCGATGTCCATTTCTGTCAGGTGCAGGTGGTTGGCGGTTACCCCCATACTTACAGGCAGACCGTCGTGGATGGCGCGGGCAATCATTTGCGCCGAGTGGGCCGTTGACAGGTGGCAGAAGTGAGCACGTACTCCGGTCTGTTCGATCAGCATCAGTTCACGGGCGACGGCGACGGTTTCGGCCGCTTCCGGGATCCCTGTCAGCCCCAGGCGGGTGCTGATCAAACCTTCGTGGACACAACCGTGCTGGGAGAGAGAGGGTTCGTCGGCGTGCAAAAAGACAGTCATGCGGCAACTGGCGGCATATTCCATCGCACGGCGCATCACCCGGGTACTGCGAAGCGGCCGGCAGGCATTGCTCACCCCTGCACAGTTACCCTGATCCCGTAACAGTGCCATTTCGGCCAGCTGTTCCCCTGCCAGCGCCTGGGTCAAGGCACCCAGAGGAATGACCCGTGCGTAACCGGCATCTTCCGCACGGCGGATAATGAGTTCCGCCACGGCCGGGTTGTCGATGACCGGATCGGTATCGGGGGGGATGCAGAGCGTGGTGATGCCGCCCGCCGCTGCCGCCCGGGTTTCCGAGCGGACGGTGCCTTTATGCTCCTGTCCCGGCTCACGCAAGCGGACGGAGAGATCGATCAGCCCCGGGGTAACGATACAGCCGCTGGCGTCGATGGTCTGATCGGCGGAAAAGCCATCCGGCGGTGTCCCGCGGGCAACGATGCGCCCGTCGGCAATGAACAGATCGGCAATTTCGTCGTATTGATCAGCCGGGTTCAGCAGGCGTCCGTTGGTGATGCGCACTCGCATTTCAGCGACTCTCCTCCCCGCTTTGCGGCGGTCGTCCCAGCACCATGGACATCACCGCCATGCGTACCGCAATACCGTTGGTCACCTGTTCCAGGATCACCGACTGGGGGCCGTCGGCCACCGCCGAGTCAATTTCCACGCCGCGGTTGATGGGGCCGGGGTGCATCACGATCGCGTCCGGTTTGGCCAGTTTCAGTTTGGCCTCTGTCAGGCCGAAACGGGCAAAAAACTCCGCTTCGCTGGGTAACAATGCCCCTTCCATGCGCTCACGTTGCAGGCGCAGGGTCAGTACCACATCCACATCCTGCAGGCCGGCCTCGAGAGAGTGGTAGATATGCACCCCGAGATGAGAGGCCTCCGGCGGGATCAGTGTTTGCGGGCCGATGACGCGCACTTCCGGCACGCCGAGAATATTCAGGGCGTGGATTTGTGAGCGGGCCACCCGCGAGTGCTTGATATCGCCGATAATGGCCACCCGCAGGGAGGTGAAATCCGGTTTGTGCCGGCGGATGGTGAACATGTCGAGCATTGCCTGGGTCGGGTGGGCATGGCTGCCGTCGCCGGCATTGATGACACTGATATGCGGTGCCACGTGTTCCGCAATGAAGTGTGCGGCACCACTCTGGTTATGGCGCACCACGAACATGTCGCAGTGCATCGCCTCCAGGTTGTGCAGCATATCCAGCAGACTTTCCCCCTTGCTGGTGGCAGAAGTGCTGATATTGAGATTCAAAACATCCGCCGACAACCGTTTGGCGGCCAGCTCGAAGGTGGTGCGGGTGCGGGTGCTGGGTTCGAAGAAGAGGTTGACGATTGTTTTGCCGCGCAACAGCGGGACTTTCTTTACCTGCCGGGTGCCGACTGTGGCGAAATTCTCGGCGGTATCCAGGATATCGGTCAGTATCTCCCGGCTCAGTCCTTCAATGGAAATAAAGTGGTGTAGTTGCCCTCCCGAATCGAGCTGGATCTGGCGTGTACTCATGCGCTCTCCTGAATGGTCAGTTTCAGGGGAGAGGGGCCGCTGAGCTTGACGTGCTGATTAGCCCCCAGATCCAGTTTCGTCCCTGTGATATCGGCACAGATGGGCAACTCCTTGCCACCGCGTTCGACGAGCGTGACCAGGATCACCGAGGCCGGTCTGCCGTAATCAAAGATTTCATTCAAGGCGGCGCGAATGGTGCGGCCTGTGTGCAGCACATCATCCACCAGGATAATGTGCTGGTTTTCCACATCGAATGGCAGGCTGGAAGGCTGCACCCGCGGGTGCATGCCGATGCGGGTGAAGTCATCACGATAGAAGGTGATGTTCAGGGTACCGAGCGGTTGTTGCAGATGGAGCAGATGATGCAGCGCCTCGGCAACCCACACCCCTCCGGTATGTATGCCGATCATGCCGGGATTGGAAATATGCCGTGATGCAAGCAGGGTACGCAGTTCGCCGGCCATCTGGTCCAGCAGGGTCTGTACATCATGGCGTTCTGGCATAGGCGGTCAAGGTTCCTGTGGTTGTTGCGCCAGCCAGCTTTCCAGGATCAGCTGGGCGGCGAGCGCGTCGATCTTGGTGTTTCTGTTTTTTTTATCCCGTTGTTGCATCACGCGTTCCGCCTCTTCCGAGGTGAGGCGTTCATCCACCATGTCGACGGGCAGATTGTACCGCCCTTTGAGCTGATTACCAAAACGTCGTGCGAGTCGGGTCATTTCCTGTTCGCTGCCATCCATATGCAGGGGCAGACCGACCACCAGCCGATCCGGCTGCCATTCCCGGATCAGCGTGCTGATGCACTCCCAGTCGGGTTTGTGATCCCGGTATGCCAGGGTGGTCAGGGGGCGAACGCTCGCGGTGAGCGTCTGGCCCACGGCTACACCGATACGCCGGGTGCCAAAATCAAAGGCGAGGAGAGTCAGTGGCCTGCTCGTCACGCATGCCCTATGTCACTGGAGAGCTGGTTCAGCGCCACGCCAAGGTGGCTTGCTGCGGCTGTCCAACGGGATTCTGCGGGGGTGTCAAAGATGATGCTGCTGTCGGCCGGGCCGTTGAGCCAGGCATTGGCGGCCAGTTCCTCTTCAAGCTGGCCTTCCCCCCAGCCGGCATACCCCAGAGTGATGATATATTTTTCCGGCCCCACACCGGCGGCGATTGCCTCGATAATGTCCTGCGACATGGTGAGGGCGATTTCCGGGGTGATCTGCAGGGAGTTGTCCCATTCATCCTGCACGGGATGGAGGACAAAGCCACGTTCCATTTGCACCGGTCCGCCCTGGTAGATGGGCACATGTCTCACATCGGGTTCCGTGATCTCGATATTCAGCTGTTCGGTGAGTTCACCCAATGTCAGATCGGTCGGACGATTGATCACCACCCCCATGGCACCTCCTCCCGGGGTGTGTTCGCACAGGTAAGTGACGGTATGGAAAAAATTGGGATCGGCCAGATTGGGCATGGCGATAAGAAAATGGCCGGTCAATTGGGAATCGTTGTCCATGTCTCTTAGTATCAGTCAGAGAAAGGGGTGTGGCAAGTTCAAAAGCGGATCCTGCGGCCGGAAGTCGAATCTTCAAAAACCCCCGGGAATGTAGCGGCAGAGCGGCGGCTGAGGGTCATTGCGCCCGTGTCGACAGTCCGCTGCTGCGGAATTGCCACATGCGGGGGATGTGCAGGACATCGGTGTCTTCGAGAATGGCTTCGCTCAAGGGCGGAAAGGGGGCGGCAAGTTTTACGATGCGTTTGGCGGCCCTGTCCAGGATTTCGTAGCCAGAGGAACGCAGGATGCGCACCGAATGCAGGCTGCCGTCGGGGTTGATGGCCACATCCATCAGCAAACCGCCATTGATGCCTTTACGTATCGCTTCTTCCGGGTAATTGAGATTGCCGATACGTTCCACTTTGGTCCGCCAGGCATCCATGTAACTGGCGAAACGGTATTCTTTTGCGTTGGCGCCGCGGACATAGGTCTGTCTTGGTGTGACCGCATAACTTTTTTTGACCTCTTCGATTTTGGCGCTGAGGCGGGCAATCTCCTGGCTGCGTTCGAACAGCTGCGCGGCGGTGATCTGTTTCTTTGTTTCAGGAAGCGGCAGTTGTTGGGGCTGGCTGGCCTCTTTGCGGCGTGCTGCGTCCACGGTCATGATCTCCTGCTGGACCTGTTTCTGGGTCACCGGGGGTAGCGCCAGCGCACGGCGGCTGTCCGGTGCAATGCCTTTTTCCTGGGTCGGGGTGGAGTTGGAAAAGGGGCTGGAGTCGCGGACTTTTTCTTCCTTGTTGCCGCCGCCCAGCTGGTTGGCCTGGGCCAGATAATCGGCCTCTTCCGGTTCTTCCTGCGAGCGGTTGTGCACCAGGGTTATCTCCATGGTGGTGAGCAGATCGTCTTCCTCTTCGTCCGTGAGATTGAAACTGACACCGAGGATGATAATGGCATGCACCGCCAGGGCAAAAAACACCGTCATGCTCAGCCGATCAGCATGGCTGACAGAAACGGGTGGCTTTGTTGTTTGGGCAGTGAGGCTCATGGTCTTGCTTTTACCAGAATAAGACCGATTATACCGCTAATTGTTCCTCACACGATGGTCGGCTGCCGGATACCCTGCCTGTGACCGAATGAAAAAACGGACAGTGTTCATATCGGTTCGCTGATAACGACTTTCCCCACGTCCTGCTGCCACTTGATGCGCTCGGCCATCGCCGGTGTCAGGTGAATTATGCCGCGGTAATCGATGAGCATCACCATCGGCAGGTTCATCTGTTTGGCGATTTTTACCCACTCATCAGGTCCGGCAACAAACAGTGCGGTTGTCGCCGCATCGGCGGTGGCGGCCTCGGGGTGGATCACGGCAACCAGCGCGGTTTTGTCTGCCGGGTAGCCAGTACGGGGATCGAGGATGGGATGGTAACGTTTGCCGTTGTATTTATAGTAGCGTTCGTTGTCACTGGCGGTAAAAAGGCTTTCGCCGTCATTGAGATTCACCATGGCGAATTCGCCCCGTTTGCGCGGGTGCGGAATGCCTATCTGCCATGGTTTGCCTTGATAGCGGCCCAGCACCTTCACATCATGACGGCCCTTGATCCTGGCATTCTTGATACCAATGCTTTGCAGATATGCCATCTCGCGATCGAATGACACCCCCTTGGAAAGCGAATCAAAGTCCAGTTTCACTGCCGGGTTGAGGCTTTTCATGCGCACACCCTCTTCGACGATATCGCTGATCTGCGGGTTTTGTCTGACCAGTCGTGCAATTGCCTCGGCCGAAGGTGGTGGCCCCTTGGGTTGTTGTTCATCGGTGTGAAAGCCCCACAGATCGAGCAATTTGCCAATCGCCGGATTATAGAGATTGTCGCTGCTGGCACTGAGAACGCGTGCCTTTTTGATCAGTGGCAGCACCGAGGGGTTGGCGGAGAACTCCGCACCCGTTGCCAGCAGTTCGTTGGTGCGCCCCAGCGGGCCGGCTTTCCACGGGTGCCACATGAAACGCATGGTGTTGAGATCTTCCTGCACGGTGGCTTTTGCTTTTGCGGCAGTGGCTTTGTCCACATCGTGGAGGGTCAACTCCACCTGGGTATCCAGCACCCGCATGATGAAAAAGAACTCGCGGGAAGGTTTGCTGCAGGCTGCCAGCAACAGGGTGGTAACAAGGAGCAGGGTGATTTTCAGAAATAGGTGTTTTGTCATTTTTGAGTGTTCAGCGTTAGCGAAATCCGCTCCAGCAAGCGGCCAGCGATGTTGAGGTTGAATTGTTCATCCAGTTCACGAATGCAGGTCGGGCTGGTCACATTGATCTCGGTAAGATAATCACCGATCACATCCAGACCGACGAACAAGAGTCCCTTGGCGCGCAATACCGGCGCTACCTGTTCGCAGATCCAGCGGTCGCGATCAGTTAACGGGATGCCCACACCGCGCCCGCCAGCGGCAAGATTGGCGCGGGTTTCACCTTGCGCAGGGATGCGTGCCAGCGCGTAAGGTATCGGATCGCCATCGATAAGTAAAATTCGTTTATCCCCCTCACTGATTTCAGGGAGATAACGCTGCGCCATGATTTGCCGCCGGCCGTGGTGTGTCAGGGTTTCGATGATGACGCCTGTGTTGACGTCCCCCTGCTGCACGCGGAAGATGGATGTTCCGCCCATGCTGTCGAGCGGTTTCAGGATGATATCACCATGCTCGCCCAGAAAGTCGCGGATCAATTCGGCCCGGCTGCTGACCAGCGTGGGTGGGGTGCATTGCGGGAAAAGGGCGGTAAAGAGTTTTTCATTCGCGTCGCGCAGGCTTTGTGGCCGGTTGACCACCAGGGTGCCGGCGGTTTCGGCCAGTTCCAGCAAATAGGTGGTGTAGATGTAATCCATGTCGAAAGGGGGATCCTTGCGCATCAGAATGACATCCAGTTCGGCAAGGGGACGCGGCTCGGTTTGACCCAGGCTGTACCAGCAATCGGGATCGGCCTGCACCTGCAATGGCCGCATCAGGGCGCGGGCCTCCGCCGTGGCGAGAAACAGATCCGCTTGTTCCATATAGTAGAGTTCCCAGCCTTGCTGTTGTGCGGCCAGCAGCATGGCCAGGGTGCTGTCTTTCTTGTAATTGATGGATCCAATGGGATCCATGATGACGCCGAGTTTAACGCTCATACCACAAGGGAATCAGGATGATTCGACATTTTCACGTGCGGCGGCCAGCAACGCCAGGCGGGCGATAACCCCATAGGCATAAAAGCGGTTCGGTTTGGCATCAGGGGATTTGCTCGAATCCGGCACGTTGCAGGTATCGGCAAAGGCCAGCGGCTCGAAATGCATCCCGGGCGCATTGAGATTTTCATTGGCGCCCCGGCTGGTATGGACACGGTAAAATCCCCCGACCACGTAGTGGTCCAGCATGTAGACCACCGGTTCGGCCACCGCCTGCTCTTTTTCCCAGGTTTCGAAGGTATAAACCCCCTCCTGCATAATGACCTTACTGACATCCTGCCCCCCCTTGCTGGCGGACATGCGGGTGCGTTGTTTGCGATTGAGTTCCACCACCTCGTCGGCACTGTGTACCGTCATGATCCCCATGCCGTAGGTGCCGGCATCTGCTTTGATGATGACAAATGGCGGTTTGTCTATATGATATTGGTCGTATTTCTTTTGTATGTCAGATAGCAGACGATTGACATTCTTACGCAGACAGTTTTCACCCTCGCGTTTCATGAAATTGATTTCACCACAATTACGAAACAGCGGGTCGATCAACCAGGGGTCGATGTTGATGATGTCAGCGAATTCACCGGCGACTTTGCGGTATTCCGCAAAATGCTTGGATTTGAGCCGGTTACTCCACCCCATCGCAAGGGGGGGCAGAATTTTTTGCTCGATGCCTTTGAGTATTTCCGGGCAGCCGTCGGAGAGATCGTTATTTAACAAAATTACACAAGGATCGAAATTGTGTAATTTCAATCGGTTACCTTCACGCAGCAGCGGCTCCAGCAGAATATGCCTGCCGGAAGGTAGCTCAAGCCTGTGCTCTTGGCTAATCTCTGGGAGCAAGGTGCCGATACGGACTTCGTAGCCGGCAGTAGCAATAATCTCCTGCAAAGTGGCCACACTTTCCAGGTAGAAGAGATTGCGTGTGTGGCTTTCGGGGATGATCAGTATTTTCATCGCCGTGGGGCTGGCGTGTTCCATGGCGGATTGCACCGCGTGGATACACAGCGGCATGAAGGCAGGATTCAGATTGTTGAAACCGGCGGGAAACAGGTTGGTGTCGACCGGTGCCAGTTTGAAGCCGGCGTTGCGCAAGTCCACCGAGGCATAAAATGGTGCGGGCGTGATTTGCCATTGTTTGCGGAACCAGGTTTCAATCAGCGCCTGGTTTTCCAGCAAATGGGACTCGATGTCGTACAGTGGCCCGGAAAGTGCCGTGGTGAGATGGGGTACAGCATGCAGGTGTTCAACAATCATGTTTAAACAGTAACGCCTCGCGTAGTGAATGCAACTGGAATACTAACCCAGCTAATGAAGTTATGCAGGTGTCGCGTGCCGTTTAACCCTATGTTATTTGTGTGTACAGTAGAGATTTTTCCCGCAGAGGGTGTGGAACCGGCGGTTTCCGGGGCGCCACGGGGCTTCACTTTGCTGGCGAATTAGCGCAAAATGTTCTATAAAATATAGGCTTATGTATTATTTCTATAATTTATATTAAATATATGATGTTATTTTATTACGCGGCATGGTTTACCTTGAAAAGTGAACTTTATACATAGAATTAACTTTATAAAACAAACAGTTAAAAAATATGTTGGCAGAAGATCTGATGAATGATTTGTATCAGGGGCTGAAAGTGATGGTGATTGACGACAGCAAGACCATCCGCCGTACAGCCGAAACCCTGCTCAAAAAAGTGGGTTGTGACGTCATTACCGCTTCAGATGGTTTTGAGGCGCTGGCGAAAATTGCGGATAATCAACCAGACATTATATTTGTGGATATTATGATGCCCCGCCTGGATGGCTATCAGACCACTGCCCTGATCAAGAATAACAAGGTGTTCAAAACAACCCCTGTTGTTATGCTTTCCAGCAAGGATGGGCTGTTTGACCGGGCGCGAGGGCGGATTGTGGGATCAGAGCAGTACCTGACAAAACCTTTCACCAAAGAGGAACTGTTGGGTGCGATTAAGAATTTGGTACACAGTTAGTTACGGCTTTTCAGCATAAAGTATGATTGGCTGACAAGATTCGATTATTGTTGCAGGAGGAATGATGGCACGCGTACTGATAGTTGATGATTCTCCCACTGAGATCCATGTACTGAGCGGGATTCTGCAAAAAAACGGTCATGAGGTCGATTCTGCCGACAGCGCGGAAGCGGGTATCGCACGCGCCAAAGAGGCGAAACCGGAACTGATTCTGATGGATGTCGTCATGCCCGGCATGAACGGCTTCCAGGCGACCCGGGCGCTGACCAAAGATCCGGAAACCCAGCATATCCCTATTATCATTGTGACCACCAAAGATCAGCAAACCGACCGGGTTTGGGGGCTTCGCCAGGGGGCCAAGGACTACATCACCAAACCGGTGGAGGAAGCCGAGCTGGTGAACAAGATCAATGCGGTACTTGCCGGCGCATGAATGCAGTGAGAGCCCTTTCGCCGTTTGAGCTGTTGCGGGAAATCGAGGTACGCAGCCAGACACAGGCGCTGGGCTTACCGCAACAGATCGAAGTCAGGCGAACCTGGTCTGGCATCGGTTATCGGATGGGAGATATCCGCCTGGTGTCTCCCATGGGTGAAATTGCGGAAATTCTTGAATATCCCTCACTTTCGCGCGTTCCGAGCGCACAGCCGTGGGTATTGGGAATTGCGAATATCCGTGGCAGTTTGTTACCGATCATGGATTTGAAAGGGTTTGTGGAAGGGGAAAACACCCACCTGTCCAAGCGAAGCCGCGTGCTGGTGATCCAGTCCGGTGAATTGTCTTGTGGCCTGGTGGTGGATGAAGTGCTGGGTCTGCGGCATTTTTTTGAAGAGGAAAAAATACCGCAGATGACGACTCTGGATGAGCGGTTGCATGCTTTTCTGGATGGTGGTTACCGGCAGGGGGAGGCAAACTGGGGAGTGTTCAGCATGCTCAAACTGGCGGCACATCCCCGATTCCTTGAAGTGGCGGCACGAAGCTGACATGACCGTTCTTGGCCTCAGGAGTGGAAGGCGGAAAAGACGGTGGGTGTATGTTCAGAACGATAACGAGAATGATAAATAACTTCGAGATGGTAGGAGCAGTATGATGAAGCTCAATATTTCCGGTGGTACCAGCGGTGCGGGTCGCACCATGATCTTTATAATGGGGTTACTGATTGCGGCGGTGGTCGCGATGGGCATCACCTATGGGCGGGTCGCGATGCGCGAAGCCAGGCAGGTGGAGTTTCTCCGTTCAATCGGTGACCAACGTGTCTATGCACAGGAGATAGTCAAGGAAGCATCGCTTGCGGCACGCGGTAATCTGGATTCGTATCCCCGCCTGCAGAAAACACGTGATGAATTCGCAAAGCTGCTGAACTGGCAGAAACAGAATATCCCCGCGGAAGTCAACCCGCAATTCGACGCCTTGAGTAAAACCTGGGAGACGCTGCGCCAGGACGTGGACATTATTCTGCAACGCCGTGAAGTGGTCGGCGCGATGCGTGATTACATCCAGAGCATCAATGAGCAGATCCCGACCCTGCTGGCGATGTCGGACGAAGTGGTTGCCTCCATGACCGAACAGCATGCACCGGCGGACCAGGTGTATATCGCCACCCGTCAGTTGATGCTGACCCAACGTATTGCGGCCAATGTCAACCGCGTACTGGAAGGTGGTGAGGAAGCGGTGACAGCCGCAGACCGTTTTGGTCGTGACGCCGCTCTCTTCGGCCGGGTGATCGAAGACATGCTGAAAGGGAATCCGCATATGCGTATCAAACGCATCGCCGATCCCAACTCGCGTGCCAAGTTGCAGGAAGTACGCAAACTGTTCCTTTCCATTCGCAGCCAGGTGGGCGGGATTCTGGAGCGCTCGCCGGAAATGTTCCAGGTGTCTGGCGCGGCCGATGCGATTATCGGTATGGCGGATCAGATACCGCAGAAAATCCAGGCCCTTTCCGACGCCTATCGTAGTGTGGTCTCACAGAGTATCGAACCGTACCTGGTTTATCTCTTCGCCGCACTGGCCTTGTTCGCCGTCGTGCTGCTGGGTTATACCTATTTACAGGACTCCAAGCGGCGACTGGCAGAAACGGAAGAACAGCGGCGGCTCACGGAAGAAACCAACGCAAACAACCAGGAAGCCATTTTGCGATTGCTGGATGAAATGGGCGATCTCGCAGACGGTGACCTGACCGTGTCGGCAACCGTGACCGAAGACATTACCGGCGCGATTGCGGATTCCATCAATTACGCCATCGATGCCCTGCGTAACCTGGTGTCGGCGATTAACGATACCACCCAGCAGGTGTCCTCGGCGGCGCAGCAGACCCAGGCCACCGCGATGCATCTGGCCGAGGCGAGTGACCATCAGGCACAGCAGATCACCGATGCGAGTACCGCGATCAACGAAATGGCCATTTCCATCGAAGAGGTTTCCAACAATGCCGGTGAGCTTGCACAAGAGGCGCAGCGCTCGGTGGCAATCGCAAACCAGGGTACCGAAGCGGTGCAAAAAACCATTCATGGTATGGACAATATTCGCGAACACATCCAGGAAACCTCCAAGCGTATCAAACGCCTGGGTGAATCCTCCCAGGAAATTGGTGATATCGTGGAGCTGATTAACGACATTGCCGAGCAAACCAATATTCTCGCATTGAACGCGGCGATTCAGGCCGCGATGGCAGGGGAGTCGGGCCGCGGCTTCGCGGTGGTGGCTGACGAAGTGCAGCGCCTGGCAGAACGTTCCGCGGATGCAACCCGCCAAATCGAGGCATTGGTAAAGGCGATTCAGTCCGATACCAACGAGGCGGTGGTTTCCATGGAGAAAAGTACTGCTGAAGTGGTGTCCGGTGCGCAACTTGCACAGGACGCAGGACAGGCGCTGGAAGCAATCGAAAATGTGTCGACACATCTTGCCGAATTGATTGCGAGTATTTCCAGTTCCGCACGTCAACAGGCAAATGCAGCAACAAATATTTCCGACACCATGAACGTGATCCAGGAAATTACGACCCAGACTTCTGCCGGTACCAACGAAACCGCAGCTTCAATTGGTAACCTGGCGGAACTGGCGAACGAATTGCGTAATTCGGTTGCAGGTTTCCGTTTGCCGCAATAATCAACAGGTCAGAGGTGTGTGCGGTTGGTTATTGCACAACAAAATGTGGAGCAGGAGAGCAAGGTCTGGCGGCGCAAGGATTTGCTGCCCATGGACGACTATGAGTTCAGGCAATGGGTAGAGCTGCTGGCGAAACGTACCGGGCTTTATTTGCCGGAAAACCGCAAGACCTTTCTGCTCACCAGTCTGAACATCCGCATGCGCGAACTGGGCTTCAAGCATTATCGGGACTATTTCGATTATGTGGTGTCCGGTCGGCGTGGTGCGGTTGAATGGGAGATCCTGATTGATCGTTTGACGGTGCATGAAACCCGTTTTTTCCGCGACAAGGATGCACTGGAAATGATCCGCAGCAGTTTTCTCCCGCCATTACTGCAACAGGCGGAAACCCTGCGGGTGAATGCCTGGAGTGTCGGCTGTGCCACCGGCGAGGAGCCCTATTCACTCGCGATGTTGCTGGATTATGAGCTGGCCCAGGCACAACGCGACTATTATTTGTCAATCACCGCCACGGATATCAGCAGGGCTTCATTGGCAGCAGGGCGTGCCGGTGTGTATCACAACAACCGGCTGAAAGGCATGCCGGATATCTACCGGCGTTTGTATTGTGAGGTGGTCGATGAGGACCATAGCAAGGTTGTTGCGCCAATTCGCAAACGTGTCTGTTTCAGTCGCCTCAATTTATTGAATATCGAGCAGGCCAAAGTCGGATTAATGGACATTATTTTTTGTCAGAATGTACTGATTTATTTCAAGCGGGAACATCGATTGCATTTTCTGAATGTATTGGCAAACCATTTGCGTCCCGGTGGCATCATGGTACTGGGGGCAGGTGAAATCACCGAGTGGCGGAACCCGGTGATGGAGGATGTGAATTATCCGGGGATACTGGCGTTTCGGCGCATTGACAATACCGGGAGCTGGGTATGAGCGCAGGAAATGAACTTGATATCAACACCCTCAACTGGGTGAAATCAGAGATCGATGAAACGCTCGATCAGGCAAGTGCCGCGCTGGAAGCCTACGTTGAAGATCCTGCTGATGAATCACGCCTGCAGTTTTGTCTCAACTACCTGCACCAGGTACGCGGCACGCTGCAAATGGTCGAGCTGTATGGTGCCGTCATGGCGGCGGAAGAGATGGAACAGCTTGCGCAGGCGCTGGTGGACAAACAAGTCAATAATCGTGAGGACGCCTACGAAGTTCTGATGCAGGGTATCCTGCAATTACCCGATTACCTCGAACACCTGCTGGTGGGTCATAAGGATGTGCCGCTGGTGTTGTTGCCCTTGCTGAATGATTTACGTGCGGCACGCGGTGAAGCGCTGTTATCCGAAAATGCCCTGTTTTCCCCCGATCTGAATGTCGATGCGCCTGCGGGTGAAATGGTGACAACCGATATCAGTGAGCTGGCACGGAAGCTGCGCCATAATTATCATTTGGGTTTGTTGGGCTGGTTCAGAAATAAAAACAGTGACGCCAGCCTGAAGCGCATCGGGGATGTCATCGAGCAATTGCGCCGCGCAGCCAGTGAACAGGAGATCAACCGGCTGTTGTGGGTTGCCGGGGGACTGGTTGAAAGCCTGCGCCGGGGTGGTTTGGACAGCAGCGTGTCGATCAAGTTGTTGCTGGGTCAACTGGATCGCCAGATCAAAAAGATCATCGACAGGGGATTGACCGCACTGAATGATGAACCACCCCATGATCTCCTGAAGAATCTGCTTTACTACGTTGCCACTTCACAATCGGCCGATGAACGAACCCGCGAGTTGAAGCAGGCTTTCCGTCTGGATGAGGTTTTGCCGGACAGCCGTAGCCTGGCACAGGCCCGTGCCGATCTGGCCGCCCCCAATGCCGCCCTGATGGACACGGTTTCCACCGTCCTCCTCGATGATCTGGCGCGCATAAAAGACACCCTGGATGTTTTTGTTCGCAAGGAAGAGCGGGATTTGTCCGAACTCAAGGCGCTGTGTGATTCCCTCCACCTGATGTCAGACACGCTGGGGATGATGGGGCTGGGTCTGCAGCGCAGCCTGGTCAATGATCAAATCGATATTTTGAAAAACATGGCAGAAGGCAAGACGGCACTCGATGATGCTGTCTTGATGGATGTGGCGGCTGCCATGTTGTCGCTTGAATCCTCCTTGAAAAAAGCCAGTGTTTCACGTGCCGTCAATGCGGAAACAGAAGAACTCAGTGAACAGGGCCAGGCACAGAAGAAACTGGAGGAAGCCGAACGGCACCAGTTGCTCAGCACTGTTGTCGAGCAGGCGAATAATGAACTGAATCAGGTTAAAAATGTATTGAATGCCTTCAGCAGCCAGCCCAGCGGGGTTGAAGTGCTGAATGAAGTGCCGCTCTCACTGGACAATATCCGCGGCAGTCTGGCAATGCTGGATCTCGGCAAGGCGGCAGAATTACTCGAGCAATGCTCGAACTTCATCCAGCAGCAACTGTTGGCCAGGAAAGTCGCCGTTAATGACGAGATGATGGACAACCTGGCCGATGCCATCAGCAGTATTGAATATTATCTGGAATCGCTCGTGGGTAAATGGGCTCATCCGGAAACCATCCTCACGGTTGCCGAGAAGAGTCTGGAAAAACTCGACAAGTTGATCCAGGAACAGGATGCGGCACAAAGCAGTGGTTTTTTCCAGGATCCGACCCAGCCGGATATCGTGGTTCCGCCAGGGCTGTCAGAAGAGGCGGACGAAGACACCCTGCTGGATCTGCAGGAGCCGGACGAAGACACCCTGCAAAATATCGTTGAGCCAGGCAGTTTACCGCAAGAGGAAAGCGCAGAGGACGACGCATACTCGATTGACGAGGAAACATTAACCGATATTTCCATGGAGGAACTGGAATTATCGCTCCCCGGGCAGGACGACGCTGCCGCGGGAGAAGGTGCTGCGCTTTCCGGGAATGCTGCCGGCTTGAGTGTGGATGGCTATGACAATGTGCTCGAGATTGAAGGCCTGGAAAATCCAAGTGATGAATCCCAGGCGATCACATTGCAGGACATGGAAATCACCAGTGACACCGGTCTGGAACTGGATCTTGCTGCTCCCGCCATCGATGATGATGAAACCCTGCCGGCGCTCGAAGTTGACTGGGGCGATGCGGCGACAAATGACGAAGCCGCCACGGTGGATAAACTGGCCGAGGAAAGTGCACCGTCACTCGAGTTGGTGGGAGATGAGTCGCAGGAGCCTGAAATTCCGTTAACGGAAGAAGAGGTGCAAGAGCCGGCCGCAATGGAAACAGCGGAAGCCGCCGCCACGTCATCGCCAGCGGCTTCAGCCGTTGCCGAATTGCCGGAGGAGATCGACGAAGAGATCCTTGAGATTTTCATTGAAGAAGCGGATGAAGAACAGCTGAACATCAGCCGCTTGCTGACCCAATGGGAGAATAACCCGGCGGATGAAGATGCACTGAAAGATATGCGGCGCTCTTTTCACACCCTGAAAGGATCGGGCCGCCTGGTGGGTGCCGCCGATGTGGGTGAGTTTGCCTGGGCATTTGAAAATATGCTCAACCGGGTGATCGACAAGACGGTTGAACCCACACCGGTAATGTTCACCTTGCTGCATCGCGCCAGTGACACCCTGCCGTATCTGTTTGAATTGTTCAAAAAATCGCAACAGGCGGATCAGAGCATCCTGGCGTTGATGAGTTGTGCGGATGAACTGAGCAAGGGCAACGAGGTGGAGTTGCCACCGGCAGTGGAAGAACAGCCTCTTCCGGCAGAAGCGCCCGAAACGGCAAGCGAAACTGAAGCCGAGGCATTCGAGGAGGCAGAAACAGAAACGGTGGAAATGCTGGAACCAGACAAAACCACCGAAACCCTGCCGCTGCCGCCATTACCGGATATCGATCCGGTCTTGCTCGATATCTACCGTAAGGAAGTCGCCACCCACCTGGAAACCTTGCGCGATTATGTCGCCGGCTGGCGTGCCGGCAAAGAACGCAATGCCACGGACAACCTGCTGCGTGCCCTGCATACCCTCACTGGCAGTTCGCGTACCACCAATGTTGTCGAGGTTTCGGAGCTGTGCAGCGCATTTGAAAAACATGTCAAGAATCTGCAACAGGACAATTTGCCATTCAGCAGTGAAGCGCTGGCTCTGCTGGAGGACACCATTTCCTTCGTTGAAGAGACCACCGCCTTGCTGGATCAGCCGGGCGCAGTGATCGCCGCACACACCGATTTGCTTCGGCGGATTGAAGCCCTGGATGAAATGCTGGCGGTGCCCGCTGAAGAGCACGCCACCGTGGCGGAAATGGCCGAGACAACACAACTGGCCGATTTGACCGAACCCGCTCCACCCCAGGCGCGTGATTATGATGAGGAACTGCTGGAAATATTCCTCGAGGAAGGGGAAGAGATACTCGAGGAAAACGATCAAACCCTCACCCAGTGGATGGAGATGCCCGAGGACAACACCTTGCTGGAGGCCATGCAACGGCAACTGCACACCCTCAAAGGTGGTGCACGCATGGCCGGTATCGTGGAAATCGGCGATCTCGGGCACAGTATCGAGTTCCTGCTCACTGCGCTGGTGGATAAACAACTGCCGGTTTCCAAGCGTCTTTTCAATCTGTTGCAAACCGCACAGGATCGGCTGGTGCAGTTACTGGAGCAGGTGAAACTGAACCAGGGACTCCTGCCACCCGACGATCTGATTGCGGAAGTGGATGAGTTGCTCGGCAGAAATTCCGGCAAGGCGAAAGCAGAGGCGAAGACCGCGCCGGTGCCGGCAGACGACCCGCATGCCGCGGAAATCGAGGAAGGCAGTGCCGCCGAGGCAACCCAGACGCAGGAACAGCCAGCCGCTCCGGCCGAAGAGGAAAATGCCGAAGCTGCTCTGTCTGGAAAAGAAAAGCCGCAGGAGGATATTGCCGACCCCGCCATTGCGGCAGAGGCATTCTCCACCGATGAGGCGGAGCGGCAGATCGATGAAGTACCGCTTGGACCGGACAATGTGGTGGAATTGCATCAGCCGGCGGCTGCCACAGTTCAGCCAGTGGCGGAACCCGAAGCGGCACCCCCCCCACCCGCCGAAGCGGCACCCTTACCACCCGAACCGGCAAAGGCCGAGCCCGGTGGACGCCAGCCTGCCACGGCACAGCCTGGCCAGGTTCGTGTCAGGGCGGAATTGCTGGACAACCTGGTGAACTTCGCCGGCGAGGTGAGTATTTATCGTTCCCGCATGGAACAGCAAAGTAACTCTTTCCGTTTCAACCTGCGTGAACTGGACGAGACTGTTTCCCGCCTGCGTCAACAGTTGCGTGAATTCGAAATTGAAACCGAAGCGCAAATTCAATACCGCCAGGAAGAAACATTAAGCGAAGGTTACGAAGACTTCGATCCGCTGGAGTTCGATCGCTTTACCCACATGCAGCAACTTTCGCGCGGTATGCTGGAAAGTCTCAATGACCTTGACAGCCTGCGCGGTATTCTGGCGAACATCACGCGTGAATCCGAAACACTGTTGTTGCAACAGGCAAGGGTAAACGCCGAACTGCAGGAAGGCCTGATGCGAACCCGCATGGTGCCGTTTGCGGGACAGGCACCGCGTTTGCGGCGCATCGTGCGGCAAACCAGCCGGGAGTTGAAAAAAGAGGTTGCTTTCCATTTACATGGCCTGGAAGGGGAGCTGGATCGTACCGTGCTGGATCGCATCATGCCGGCCATCGAGCACATGTTGCGCAATGCCATTGCCCACGGTATAGAAACACCGGAACAGCGGCGGCGCGCGGGGAAAGATGAAACCGGCCGAATCGATTTGTTCTTTGAACGTGAAGGTTCGGACATAGTTATCCGCGTATCGGATGACGGCGCCGGGCTCAATCTTGCCGCCATCCAGAAAAAAGCGATAGAGAAAGGATTGCTGAAACCCGGTACCGAGGTGCCGCGGGAAACCCTGTTGAACATGGTAATGGAATCAGGGTTCAGTACGGCGGAGGAAGTGACGCAGATTGCCGGCCGTGGTGTCGGCATGGATGTGGTAAACACCGAAATCAAGCAACTGGGCGGTTTGGTGAATATCGACACCGAAGAGGGCAAGGGCACCACTTTCACCATCAGTATGCCGTTGACCCTGGCGATCACGCGTGCGCTCATGGTTAATGTCGGCGATGATACGTTTGCCATTCCCTTGCTCGGTGTGCAGGGCGTCGAACGTATCGATGGAGAGGAACTGCGCGAGATTTATAAAATGGAAAAACCGGTATACCGCTGGCTGGATGAGGATTACCAGTTTTTCCATCTTGGCAGCATGATGGGTGTCAATAAACCGCTTACCCCGGCTGAAGGTCAGAAGATCCCCCTGTTGCTCGTGCAGAGTGGTGAGTATCGTGCCGCCATCCAGGTGGAAGGTTTGATTGGCAGCCGTGAGGTGGTGGTGAAACCGGTAGGGCCGCAGCTGAGCATGCTGCGTGGGATCACCGGTGCGACGATTATGGGTGATGGTCAGGTGGTGCTGATCCTTGATCTCGGCGTATTGATCAGGTTGATGGCGACCACCGTGAGCGAAGAGATGATCGAGGTAATGGCCGCGCCAGCCGAACAGGCCAAACGCCAACCGACTGTCATGGTCGTGGACGACTCGATTACCGTGCGGAAGGTGACCACCCGCTTGCTCGAACGGCATAACTATGAGGTGGTCACCGCCAAGGACGGGGTTGATGCGCTGGCTCAGCTTCAGGAGATCCAGCCGGATGTCATTTTGCTCGACGTCGAAATGCCGAGGATGGACGGTTACGAACTGGCAACCAATGTTCGTAATGATGCAAGCCTGACAGATATTCCGATTATCATGATTACTTCACGCACCGCGGCAAAACATCGCCAGCACGCGATGAACATAGGGGTGAATATCTATATGGGCAAACCTTTCAATGAGACCGAACTGCTGGACAACATTAAAAGTGTTATTTCAGATTAATCGATTTTCTTGCAGGGCTTAGGAGTTACGGCTTTTTACTCTCGGGTTTATTATGGACCATTCTCTTACCAAGTTAGAATTCTCCAACACTAACCTGGTTATCGTTTCCGGTTCGTTACGTCATCGTAGAAAATTACAGGAAGTCATGGAGCGCTATGGCCTGAATGTGGTGGCCAATGAACCATTGAGCGAGATCCTGCTTGCCAAACTGCCAACGCTGCAGGCGGATGTGATTCTGTTTGATGTGGATGAGCGCACTGAAAAACATCATGGCATGTTGGAACAACTTCTGGATCGCACGGAACTGCCCATTATCTTCAATGATGCCAGCGGTTTGACCATCAACGAGCCGCTGGTGATGGCAAAATGGTACCAGAAGTTGATGGCCAAGATTGCCGAGTTGACCGGAAAACCGGAATGGGAGGAGCTGGATATCGATCTCGCCTGGGCGAGCAAACCCGCGGTAACAACCAGCCAGAGCGTGTCACAGGAAGGTCTGGCGAAGAATATCTGGGTGTTGGGCGCGTCGCTGGGCGGGCCGGAAGCATTGAAACAGTTTCTTGCTGCCATCCCTGCGGATTTACCCGTCGCTTTCATTCTTGCACAGCATCTGGGTACGAATTTTATGTCCCTGCTGGCGGAACAACTGGATCGGGTCTCAACCTTTAAAGTGGTTCTGGCGCAGGTCGGGCATGTGTTGCATCACCAGGAGGTGCTGGTTGTGCCGGTGAATGAGCGCCTGCATATCAGCCCGATTGGCACGGTTGAATTGCATCCCTTGGAGGTGGAATCGGCATACTCCCCTTCCATCGACAGTGTATTGGTTGATATGGCTCAGCGTTATGGTTACAGTTGCAATACCATTATTTTCAGCGGTATGTGTGACGATGGAGTGAAAGGCGCCCAGTTCGTTTCCCGGCAGGGGGGGCAGGTATGGACACAAGAGGCGAATAGTTGTGTCATCAGCGCCATGCCGGAGAGTGTGCGGCAGACCGGATGTTGCCATTACAGCGGTACGCCGCAACAACTTGCTGTGCATATCACGCAGTATTATCAATCTTGAGAGACGGGGATATGACCCAGGCAGGCGAAACCAAGCCATCAAAATCTGCACAGCAGGCCCTCACCAGTGGCCGTCTCGATGCGGTGCATTGTTTGTTGATCCCCTTGCAGGGGGAAACCCTGTTGTTACCCAATGCGGCGGTGGCCGAGGTCATAGGTTATAGCGAGCCCGACCCGATTGCGGATGCACCTGCCTGGCTACTGGGACGGATATCCTGGCGCGAGCGTATCATCCCGTTGATCTCTTTCGAGGCGGCCAGCCGCGGTTTTATGCAAAAGGACGGTAGTCGTATCGCCGTTCTCAACACCCTCAACAACAATCCACGGGTTCCCTATATGGCTATCCTGATGCAGGATATCCCGAGATTGTGCCTGGTCCAGCCCGAGATGATCAGCTACGAGGAGGCAGAGACGCTTCATCCCTCGGTTGCAGCGAATGTGCTCATCGACGGTGAGCCTGCGGTCGTGCCGGACATCGACGATCTGGAAAAACGTGTCGCCAACCTGAGCCAGAACTGAGCAAAGCGCCGGTGCGGGACGCTCAGCCCAGATCCCCCCACAGGATTTGTACCGCCGCCAGCGCGGAAATCACCGCCGTTTCACTGCGTAAAATACGTTTCCCCAGACTGATATTCAGAAAGCCTGCATTCTTGGCGTGTGCAATCTCGCTTTGACTGAAGCCGCCTTCCGGACCGACAGCCAAAAGAACATTCCCCGCCGTTGACGGCAGCGCAGCAAGCGTGCTCTCCGCCAGGGGGTCCAGGATCAGTTTGAGTTCTGCGGTGTGAAGTTTGATCCATTCCGGAAAGGGAAGTGGTTCATGGATAACAGGCAGGGTATTGCGTCCGCATTGCTCACATGCGCTGATTATAATGGCCTGCCAGTGGTCCATGCGTTTCTGTTGCCGTTGCGGATTCAACTGTACGACGCAGTGTTCGGTATACAGGGGGGTGATACGGGTGACGCCCAGCTCCACGGCTTTCTGAATCGCAATGTCCATGCGTTCGCCTTTGGAAATGCCCACCGCCAGATGTGATTCCAACTCGGATTCGGGATTTGTGTTGCGAAAAGCGGTTATTTTTGCCCGCGCGTGGCGTTTTTCCACCTGTGCCAGTACCGCTTCATATTCTCCGCCTTCGCCGTTAAACAGAATCAGGGGATGCCCTGTTTTCAGCCGCAATACCTGCACGACGTGACGCAGCGCACGCGCATCGAGTTCGACGCTGTTACCGCTGGCGAGTGGCAGGGGCAGATAGATACGGGGAATGCGCATGGGGGAGAAGATACAAGATTATAGGAGTATCTGTCAGTCTTTTGTGGCGATATCGATTCCTTCGGTTGCCACTCTCAGCATGAGTTCGATCTCCTCGGGCTGAATGACATAGGGGGGCATGAAATAAATGACGTTGCCCAGGGGTCTGAGTAACACCCCGTTTTCCAGTCCGTGGCGGTAAACACGCAGGCCGCGACGTTCCTGCCAGGGATAGGGTTCACGTGTTTGTTTGTCCTTGACCATTTCGATTGCGAGGATCATGCCGCGCTGGCGTACTTCGGCAACATGTGGATGCGCCATCAGGGGAGCGGCAGCGGCAGCCATCTTTTTTACCAGCGCCTGATTGTTGCGGATGACATCGTCCTGCTCGAATATTTCCAGCGTTGCCAGGGCAGCGCTGCAACCCAGGGGATTACCGGTGAAACTGTGTGAGTGCAGGAAGGCGGTGAGGTTTTGGTACTCATCGTAGAAAGCACTGTAGATTTCATTGGTGGTGAGGGTGACGGACAGCGGCAGATAGCCGCTGGTCAAGCCCTTGGACAAACACATGAAATCCGGAGTAATCCCGGCCTGCTCGCAGGCAAACAGGGTTCCGGTACGGCCAAAACCGACGGCGATTTCATCGGCGATAAGATGGACATCGAATTCGTTACAGGCCTGGCGCAGCAGCTCGAGATAGACCGGATCGTACATGCGCATGTTGCCGGCACATTGCACCAGCGGTTCCACCAGCACCGCACACACCTCGTCGGCATGCTGTTGCAGAGTTTTTCGCATCTCACCGAAGATACGCCTTGAATGTTCCTCGCACGTTTCGCCAGCCTCGCGCCGGTAACAGTCGGGTGAGGGGACGGTGATGACATCCATCAACAGCGGAGCATAGATTTCCTTGTAGAGGGCGACATCCCCCACCGCCAGGGCGCCGAGGGTTTCGCCATGATAGCTGTTGCTGAGGGTGATGAACCTGGTTTTATTTTTCCGGCCGTTGTTGTGCCAGTAGTGAAAACTCATTTTTAACGCCACCTCGATGGCGGATGAGCCGTTGTCGGCATAAAAACAGCGTTCCAGCCCGGGCGGGGTCAATGCGGCGAGTTTTTCAGACAGTGTGATGACGGGTTCATGGCTGAAGCCGGCAAGGATGACATGCTCGAGTTGCTCGAGCTGGTTTTTGATGCGCTGATTTATACGTGGATTGCAATGGCCAAACAGGTTGACCCACCAGGAAGAGATGGCATCCAGGTAACGATTGCCCTCGAAATCCTCCAGCCACACCCCCTCACCACGTTTGATCGGGATGAGTGGCAGCCACTCATGATCTTTCATCTGCGAGCAGGGATGCCAGAGAACGGAGAGATCACGATCGATGAGTTTTTTGTTATCCATGAAGATGGAGAAATCTGTCAGTGTTTTTATTCTCGTGGCGAATCACGCGTAACGTGAAAAAATCATTACTTCCCGCTACCCACTGCCTGGTTTTTAAAGACCGAGGTTCTGCCAGATGGCGAGAGTCGGTTCGGCCTGATTCATGGTGTAGAAGTGCAGGCCAGGTGCACCGGCCTCGAGTAACTGGTGACAGAGTTCAGTGACCACCTCTTCACCAAAAGCCTTGATAGCTGCCTTGTCCTCGCCGAAATCCTCCAGGCGTTTGCGGATCCAGCGTGGAATTTCGGCACCACAGGCATCGGAAAAGCGGGCCAGATTTTTATAGTTGGTGATCGGCATGATGCCCGGCACGATGGGGATGTTAATCCCCAGTTTTTCGCAATCATCGATAAAATGGAAGTAGGCATCGGGATTATAGAAATATTGCGTGATGGCGCTGTTGGCGCCTGCTTCTACTTTGCGTTTGAAATTGAGCAGATCCTGCCGGGCGCTGACTGCCTGGGGATGAAATTCCGGATAGGCGGCGACTTCGATATGAAAATGATCCTTTGTCTCCGCACGGATAAATTCCACCAGTTCATTGGCAAAGCGGAACTCTCCCATCTCCCGCATGCCTGAGGGCATGTCACCCCGCAAGGCGACGATGCGATGAATACCCTTTTCGCGATAGGAATTGAGAATGTTCCGGATATTTTCCCGCGTGGCGCCGATGCAGGACAGATGTGGCGCTGCGTCAAAACCGGCCTGCTGAATACTGACAACGGTATCGAATGTTCCCTGTTGCGTGCTGCCACCGGCACCAAAGGTGACGGAAAAATATTTAGGTCCGAGGGAACCCAGTTTTTCGCGTACACGTTTGAGTTTCTCCGCCCCTTCCGCCGTTTTTGGGGGGAAAAACTCAAAGCTGAACTGCTGGGGGAAATTTTGCTGGCTTTGCATATTGCTGGAATCTTCGGGGTGCAAGGATAAAGATACAAGAAGCGGTGTTCAGCACAGCTGAAACCACCCCTTGTATCTTTCGGCTTTCCCTTTAATAGCGATAATGGTCCGGTTTGTACGGGCCATCAACGGGTACGTTGATGTAGTCCGCCTGTTCCTGGCTCAGTCTGGTGAGGTTGGCGCCGATTTTCTGCAAGTGCAGGCGGGCGACCTTTTCATCCAGGATTTTCGGCAGGACGTATACCTTGTTTTCATACTTGTCAGCGTGATTGAAGAATTCCATCTGTGCCATTACCTGATTGGTGAACGAGGCCGACATGACGAAACTCGGATGGCCGGTGGCGCAACCCAGATTGACCAGGCGCCCCTTGGCAAGGATGATCAGGCGCTTGCCGTCCGGGAAAATGACGTGATCCACCTGGGGTTTGATTTCCTCCCACTGGTATTTTTCCAGCGAGGCGATATCGATTTCCGAGTCGAAGTGGCCGATATTGCAGACAATGGCCTCATCCTTCATGGCCTGCATGTGATCGTGGTTGATGACGTTGACGTTGCCGGTCGTGGTGACAAAGATGTCACCGAGTTTGGCCGCCTCATTCATGTCCACCACACGGTAGCCTTCCATCGTAGCCTGCAATGCGCAGATGGGATCGATTTCGGTGACCCACACGGTGGCGCCCATGCCACGGAATGCCTGGGCGCAGCCTTTGCCGACATCACCGTAACCCAGGACCACACAGATTTTACCGGCGATCATCACATCGGTGGCGCGTTTGATGCCGTCGATGAGGGACTCGCGGCAGCCGTAGAGGTTGTCAAACTTGCTTTTGGTTACCGAGTCGTTGACGTTCATTGCCGGGAACAGCAGTTCATTGGCTTCCTGCATCTGATAGAGGCGATGCACCCCGGTGGTGGTTTCCTCGGTAACGCCCTTGACGCTTTCGGCGATTGCCTGCCACTTGCCGGGGTTGCTCTTCAGATTGCGGCGCAGCACCTCGAGAATGGCCACCCACTCTTCGTTGTCGCCGTCTTTGGCGTCCGGCACCTTGCCGGCTTTTTCAAATTCCACGCCCTTGTGCACCAGCAGGGTGGCGTCGCCGCCGTCGTCGAGGATCATGTTCGGCGTGCCGCCGTCTGGCCAGGTCATCATCTGTTCGGTACACCACCAGTATTCTTCGATGGTTTCACCTTTCCAGGCATAGACCGGCACACCGCTTGCGGCAATGGCGGCGGCTGCATGGTCCTGGGTGGAAAAGATGTTGCAGGAGGCCCAGCGGACTTCCGCTCCCAGCTCCACCAGGGTTTCGATCAACACCGCGGTCTGGATAGTCATGTGCAGGCTGCCGGAGATGCGGGCGCCCTTGAGTGGTTTGTCTTTGCCGAATTCTTCACGCAATGCCATCAGGCCGGGCATTTCGGTTTCGGCAATTGCGATTTCCTTGCGGCCCCAGTCGGCCAGGTTGATGTCAGCAACTTTGTAGTCGGTAAATGCAGGATCAGTAACAGCGTTCACGATCATTCTCCTTAAACTAAAGGTTTGAATGAGCGCCGTTTATCCAAGTCGGATTTGCAGTTTCTGAGCCTGACCACACCGGTAATATCCATCCGCTTCGCCCCTGAACCGGATGTCGTGACAGTTGATTTTACCGTTGAGGCTGCAGCGCCCCTCAGAAAATGCAATAAAAAATCATATTCTAGACCAGGGAGACCGCCTGGAACACAGAGAATTAATGGTGTTTTTTCGGCAGGCGGAATCCATGATCCGGGTTTGCGGGAATTATTTTATACCGGCCGCCTCCCGCAGGGCATCGGCCTTATCTGTTTTTTCCCAGGTGAAATCATCGTCCTCGCGGCCAAAATGGCCGTATGCCGCCGTCTTGGCGTAGATGGGCCGCAGCAGATCGAGCATTTTCACCAGGCCGCCGGCGCGCAGATCGAAATGCGTGCGGATCAGTTCCACGATGCGGTTTTCCTCGATTTTTCCCGTGCCGAAAGTCTGCACGCTGATGGAAGTGGGTTCGGCCACCCCGATGGCATAGGAGACCTGGATTTCGCATCGCTCCGCCAGGCCGGCGGCGACGATATTCTTGGCAACATAACGGCCGGCATAGGCCGCGGAACGGTCCACCTTGCTGGGATCCTTGCCTGAGAAGGCGCCGCCACCGTGGCGGGCCATCCCGCCATAGGTGTCGACGATGATCTTGCGGCCGGTCAGACCACAGTCCCCCACCGGCCCGCCAATGACAAAACGGCCGGTAGGATTGATGTAATAGCGGGTATTCTCGTCAAGCCATTCCTCGGGCAGCACCGGCTTGATGATTTCATCCATCACCGCCTCGCGGATAGCTTCCTGGGTCATCTCGGGTGCGTGCTGGGTGGAGAGCACCACGGCGTCGATGCCGACCGGTTTGTGGTTCTCATAGCGGAAAGTGACCTGGCTCTTGGCGTCAGGCCGTAACCAGGAAAGGGTGCCGTTTTTACGCACCTCCGCCTGACGTTTCACCAGACGATGGGCAAAGGTGATCGGCGCCGGCATCAGCACGTCCGTTTCGTTGCTGGCATAGCCGAACATCAGCCCCTGGTCACCGGCGCCCTGTTCGTGCTCCTCGGACTCATCCACGCCCATGGCGATGTCGGCAGACTGTTTGTCAATGGAGGAGAGAATGGCACAGGATTCCCAGTCAAACCCCATTTCGGAGCTGTTGTAGCCTATCTCTTTGATGCGGTGGCGGACCACTTCGTTCATGTCCACCCAGGCGGTGGTGGTGATTTCCCCGGAGATGACCACCATGCCGGTGTTCACCAGGGTTTCACAGGCGACGCGTGCCTTGGGATCCTGTTTCAATATGGCATCCAGAACCGAATCGGAAATCTGATCCGCAACCTTGTCGGGATGTCCTTCGGAAACCGATTCTGATGTGAACAAATGACTGCCTGGCATGTATATTCCCTCTTCATTATGCTGTTTACGCTACAGCTGCCGGAGTTTAGCGGTTTTGCCGGCAAAAAAACAGAAGCTCTTTTTGAAAATTCAGGATTGAGAGTAACCGCATGCAGGTGGGGAGATACGATGGACTGCCAAATGGCGGCCGCTCCAAAGGCAAACACCCTTTTATCGCGGCTCAGTAACCCCAGACGCCCTGTAAAAGCCGGGCATACCCTTTGTATGTCGTGTTGCTGGCTTTTTCAAAGCCGCCGAGGTTGATCGCCTTGAGCATCGCCTCTCCCGCGGGTGTCTTCGGAGCGTCGAGCAGCGCCTTGCGAATGGCGCGCTGGGTGGTGAGATCCACCTTGGGGGAAGCCGAGAGTGCGATATGGGGAACCGGCTGGGTGGTGGAGATGATATTGATCGAATTGACTCCACGCGTCATGGGCGTCGGGATGAGGATGGCATCCACTTTTTTGTCACGCAGTTTTTTCAGTGCCTCGGTGGAGTTGTTGGTGCCGACGATGCGCGGCTGGCGCAGGGGGTTGGGAAACATCTCCGCCAGGCGGACCCCGCCGAGGCTGGGAGAGGGGATAATGGCGATTTTTTTGCCGATCAGCTCCTCCGGATCGAACACCAGCTGATCCTCATGGGAGGCAAGACTGTAGGAAACCGTATCCTTGACCTTGACCAGCACGGTATAGCCCATTTTTTGCACCCGGTAATCGGTAAAATGGGCCGCATCCAGCACCAGATCAAAGCCGTTGTTTTTACGCATATCCTCCCAGTAATCAAGAAAGGTGAAACTGGCTTTGACCGTGATGGTGTGGCCGGTGACCTTGCTGAGATAGTCTGCCAGGGGCTTGTATGCCGCTTCCGTCTGGGATTTGCTGAGAATGGGTTGAATCGCCAGCTGCAGCTTGTCTGCGGAGGCAGGAAGCACCACACAGAGACTCATCAGGATGGCAGAGAGGATGAAACGCAGGGATTGGTTTAAAGTAACAATAAAAGTGCGTAAATACATGCCAGTAAAAGTCATTCATTACCACGCCCATCTTTTAGTATAGTCTGCTTTTTCCTGGGCGTTTGCCGGGACGGCCGCTGTACCGAGGCCATAAGCAAGACTTTTTATAAGGAAACTAACCAACAATATTAATGGGGGAAATCGCATGGTCAGTCTGACAACTCCTGTGTGTGAATTCGGTAAACCCGCGGTGGATTTCTCTCTGCCGGGTGTGGATGGCAAGCAGTGGACCCTGCAGGAGTGCAGGGGGGAGAACGGCTTGCTGGTGATGTTTATCTGTAACCATTGTCCCTATGTCAAGGCGATCCGTGAGCGTCTGGTGCGGGATACGCGGGAGTTGCTGGACTACGGCATCAGGAGTGTCGCCATCATGTCGAATGATCCCTCCCTGTATGAAGAGGATTCCTTCGAGAACATGAAAAAGGTCGCGAAGGCGTACGATTTCCCCTTTCCCTACTTGCTGGATGAAACCCAGGAAGTGGCCAAGGCCTACGGGGCGGTGTGCACCCCTGACTTTTTCGGCTATAACGCCGATTTGCAGTTGCAGTACCGTGGCCGCTTTGATGCCAGCCGCAAGGAGACCGCGGCAGCGGATGTGAAACGGGATCTGTTTGACGCAATGGTACAGATCGCCAAAACCGGTGAGGGTCCGTCAGAGCAAATCCCGAGCATGGGATGTTCCATAAAATGGCGGGATGAGCCATAACCATAAAAATGCTTTATGTCTAAATACAATTTGTTGAGAGACAATGGTTGCCGTCCACAGGTAAAAAATGGGAAAATTGCGCGCTCGTTGATCGGGGGAGCGACGAAAAAACGTCAACAATACGGTAGCCGGGTTTAACGCCCCGGCCTGTTTCAAAGCCGGAAGCCAATACCCAAATCCGGCTTATCCCAAGGTTACAAATATTTTTGTGGTGTGCTGTTGTGACGGCGCACCGGAGATAGTTTACGCGGCAGGAATTCCGCCGTTGGGACACACGACAATATCGAATTTTATTATCTAAAAGTTAAGGGGAACTCTATGTCATCTCGCCGAGAACTCGCCAATGCCATTCGTGCCTTGAGCATGGATGCCGTACAGAAAGCCAATTCCGGTCACCCTGGAGCACCGATGGGGATGGCGGATATCGCAGAAGTATTGTGGAACGATCATATGAAGCACAATCCGGGCAACCCCAAATGGGCCGACCGCGATCGTTTTGTCCTCTCCAACGGACATGGCTCCATGTTGATCTACTCACTGTTACACCTCACGGGTTATGACCTGTCGATGGAAGATCTGAAGAGCTTCCGGCAGCTGCATTCCAAGACCCCGGGGCACCCGGAATACGGTTATGCGCCAGGGGTGGAAACCACCACCGGCCCGCTGGGACAGGGGATTACCAATGCGGTGGGCATGGCGCTGGCAGAGCGTACCCTCGCGGGCCAGTTCAACCGGGATGGCCACCACATCGTGGATCACTACACATATGTGTTCCTCGGTGACGGCTGTATGATGGAAGGCATCTCCCACGAAGCCTGTTCCCTGGCCGGCACTTGGGGACTGGGCAAACTGATCGCCTTCTGGGATGACAACGGCATCTCCATCGATGGCCATGTTGAAAACTGGTTTGGCGATGACACGCCGAAGCGGTTTGAAGCCTATGGCTGGCATGTGATCCGTGACGTCGATGGGCATGATGCCGATGCCATCAACAAGGCGGTGCATGAAGCCAAATCGGTGAATGACAAGCCCAGTCTGATCTGCTGTAAAACCACCATCGGTTTTGGCGCGCCCAACCTCTGCGGCAGCCACGACTGCCACGGTGCGCCGCTGGGTGAGGATGAAATCAAGGCCACCCGCGAAAACCTGGGATGGAAGTACGATCCTTTCGTCATTCCCGATGAGATTTATGCCGCCTGGGACGCCAGGGACAAGGGAGCCAAGGCGGAAGCAGAGTGGAATGCCAAATTCGACGCCTACAAATCCGCCTATCCCGAACTGGCGGCCGAATTCGAGCGGCGTATGCAGGGTGAGCTGCCGGGCAACTGGGAACGGGTTGCTGCCGACTTCATCAAGTCCGTGAATGACAAGGCCGAAAGCCCGGCAACCCGCAAGGCTTCACAGAATGCGATCACCGGTTATGCTGGCGCCTTGCCGGAATTCCTCGGTGGCTCGGCTGATCTGACACCGTCCAACCTGACGTCCTGGCCGGATGCGAAAACACTTACCAACACCGTTCATGACGGAGACTATATCTCCTATGGTGTGCGTGAATTCGGAATGTCCGCCATCATGAACGGCGTGGCGCTGCATGGCGGTTTTATCCCGTTTGGCGGCACTTTCCTGATGTTTTCCGAATATGCGCGCAACGCGCTGCGCATGGCGGCCCTGATGAAGATCCAGAGCATCTTTGTCTATACCCACGATTCCATCGGTCTGGGTGAAGACGGCCCGACCCACCAGCCGATCGAACAGATCCCCACACTGCGCATGATTCCGAACATGAGTGTGTGGCGCCCCTGTGATGCGGTGGAAACAGCAGTGGCGTGGAAGGCCGCGATTGAAAGAAAAACCGGTCCCTCCTGTTTGATCTTCAGCCGCCAGGGTCTGCCCCACCAGTCACGCACGGAAGGGCAGATTGCCAACATCGCCAAAGGTGGTTACATCCTCAAGGATTGCGACGGCACCCCGGACGCCATCATCATCGCCACCGGTTCGGAAGTGGCGCTGGCGATGGGTGCGGCAGAACAACTCAGTGGCAGGAAAATCCGCGTGGTTTCCATGCCGGCGGTTGATGTCTTCGAGGCCCAGGATGAGGCGTACCGCGAATCTGTTTTGCCTGCCAGTGTGACTGCACGTGTTGCGGTCGAAGCGGCGGTAACGGATGGCTGGTACAAGTATGTTGGTATGAACGGCAAGGTGATCGGTATCAACCGCTTTGGTGAATCGGCACCGGCGGGTGAACTGTTCAAGGAATTCGGATTCACGGTAGACAATGTGGTCAAGGCCGTAGAGTCTGTATTGTAAAAAATCCGTTTCAAAAATGTTCAATGTTTCAAGTAAAAAATAAATTCAGGAGAAACTCATGACAATTAAAGTCGGCATTAATGGTTTTGGTCGTATTGGACGCATGGTATTTCGTGCTGTCTACAAAGAGTTCAAGGATATCGAGATCGTCGGTATCAATGATCTGCTGGAAGCCGATTATCTGGCCTATATGTTGAAATATGACTCCGTACATGGCCGTTTCCCGGGTGAAGTCTCTTCCGAACCGGGCGCCTTGATCGTGGATGGCAAAAAGATCCGGCTGACCGCCGAACGTGATCCGGCCGATCTGAAATGGGGCGATGTCGGTGCGGAAATCGTCATCGATTCAACCGGTTTCTTCCTTACCGCTGAAGGTTGTCAGAAGCACATCGATGCCGGCGCCAAGAAAGTGGTACAAAGTGCGCCATCCAAAGACGGCACCCCCATGTTCGTCTATGGTGTTAACCACGAAACCTATGACGGCCAGAGCATCGTATCTGCCGCCTCCTGTACCACCAACTGTCTGGCACCGGTTGCCAAGGTACTGAATGACAACTGGGGCATCAAGCGCGGTTTGATGACAACGGTTCACGCTGCCACCGCCACGCAGAAAACTGTTGACGGTCCTTCTCAGAAAGACTGGCGTGGTGGCCGTGGTATTCTGGAAAACATCATTCCTTCCTCCACCGGTGCCGCCAAGGCCGTCGGTGTGGTCCTGCCGGAACTGAACGGCAAGCTCACCGGCATGGCGTTCCGTATCCCTGCTTCAGACGTTTCCGTGGTTGATCTGACCTGCGAACTGAACAAGGACGCCAAGTACGAAGATATCTGTGCGGCGATGAAAGCGGCTTCCGAGTCCGGCGACATCAGCAAGACCCTGGGTTACACCGAGGACAAAGTGGTTTCCACCGATTTCCGTGGCATCGGGTATTCATCCATCTTTGATGCCGGCGCCGGGATCGCACTGGATGGCACTTTCGTTAAAGTCGTTTCCTGGTACGACAACGAGTACGGCTACACCTGCAACATGATGCGTTTCGTGCAGCACGTTGCGGCAAACTGAGTACTGGTCCGCTCTCGTTTACACGAAGTAATCAGGTGGCGGGTGTTTTCCCGCCACCTGAATTATTAAATCTTCATCACGTGTCGCATGACATGTGATTGCAGAGAATTTTGCTAACTTTCATTTAGCAAAATTTTTTGAAAAAACTGTTTGGAGTATTACCCATGTCCGTAATCAAAATGACCGATCTGGATCTGGCCGGCAAGCGTGTCTTGATCCGTCAGGATCTCAATGTGCCAGTCAAGAATGGCAAAGTCACCAGTGACAAACGTATCCGTGCCTCCCTGCCGACCATCGAACACTGTATCAAAGCCGGTGCCAGGGTAATGTTGATGTCGCACCTCGGACGGCCCACCGAAGGTGAACCGGCGGAAGAATTTTCCCTGCAACCGGTCGCCGACCATCTGGGCACTCTGCTGGGTAAAGAGGTCAAACTGATCAAGGATTACCTGCAAAACGTACCGCAGGTCGATGCAGGGGAAGTGGTGATTCTGGAAAACGTCCGTTTCAACAAGGGCGAAAAGAAAAACGACGATGAGCTGGCAAAAAAATATGCAGCCCTCTGTGATGTTTACGTGATGGATGCGTTCGGCACCGCGCATCGCGCCCAGGCATCGACCCATGGTGTTGCCAAATTTGCGCCGGTCGCCTGTGCCGGGCCCCTGCTCGCAGGCGAACTGGAAGCCCTGGGCAAGGCGCTGCATAATCCGGCGCGCCCGATGGTGGCGATTGTCGGCGGTTCCAAGGTTTCAACCAAGCTGACGGTGCTCGAATCCCTGAGTAAAATCGTCGATCAGCTGATTGTCGGCGGCGGCATCGCCAACACCTTTATCGCGGCTGAAGGGTATAATGTCGGTAAATCGCTGTACGAAAAAGATCTGGTGGAGGTGGCGAAGAAATTGAAAGCCGCGGCACAGGAACGTGGCGGCGATATTCCGGTTCCCACCGACGTGGTTTGCGGCAAGGAGTTTTCCGAAACAGCGGAAGCCACCCTGAAAAAAGTCGAAGACGTGGCGGATGACGACATGATTTTCGATATCGGCCCGCAAACGGCGCAGACTCTGACGGAGATACTGAAATCGGCAGGCACCATTGTATGGAACGGTCCTGTCGGTGTGTTCGAATTCGACCAGTTTGGTGAAGGCACCAAGGCAATCTCGATGGCGATCGCCGAAAGCAGCGCTTTTTCCATTGCGGGAGGGGGTGATACCCTGGCAGCGGTGGACAAGTATAATATTGCTGATAAGGTATCCTATATTTCCACCGGTGGTGGCGCCTTTCTGGAATTTCTCGAAGGCAAGAAACTGCCAGCGGTTGCGATTCTGGAAGAACGGGCAAAATAAACCCCGGCCGTTCAGGCAGAGGGTTGGGGCAAAATGTCCGGCTGGCCTTGAAACCCGCCAGCCGGACAATCATTGACAGGGTTTTCCTGCTCGCTGACAACTAGATATTTTTATGCGTAGAACCAAAATTATCGCTACCCTGGGCCCGGCAACCGATGATCCCAAGGTGTTGGATCGGATCATCGAAGCCGGTGTGGATGTGGTGCGCATCAATTTCTCTCACGGTACCCATGAAGAACACATGGAGCGGGCGGAGAAGGTTCGCAACCGGGCGCGTGCGCACGGCCGCCAGGTTGGCGTATTGTGCGATCTGCAGGGACCGAAGATTCGTATCGAACACTTCAAGCAGGGCAAGGTCCTCCTTGAGGAAGGCGATACCTTCATCCTTGACACCAGCATGGATCCGCATGCCGGTACCAAGGAACGTGTCGGCATGGCGTACAAGGAGCTTCCGGAAGATGTTAAACGGGGTGATACGCTCTTGCTCGATGACGGCCGCGTGGTGCTGTGGGTCGACTCCGTCGAGGGTACCGAGGTTATCTGCCGCGTCGTGGTGGGGGGGGAACTCTCGGATCGCAAGGGGCTCAACCGCCAGGGGGGTGGATTGTCCGCCCCGGCGCTGACGCACAAGGATCGCGAGGACATCAAGGCAGCTGCGGAGATGCAGGCAGATTATCTGGCAGTGTCGTTCCCCCGTACCGCAGAAGATATTGAAGAAGCACGGCGACTGGTGCACGAAGCCGGCAGTCATGCCGCCATCGTGGCCAAAATCGAGCGGGCTGATGCGCTCGACAACATTGAACCCTTGATTGAATCCTCGGATGTGATCATGATCGCCCGCGGTGATCTGGGGGTGGAAATCGGTGATGCCGCGCTGCCGCCGGTGCAGAAGCACCTGATCCGCACGGCGCGTAAAATGAACCGGGTGGTCATCACCGCGACACAAATGATGGAGTCGATGATACACAGCCACATTCCCACCCGTGCCGAGGTTTTTGACGTGGCCAATGCGGTGCTGGACGGAACGGATGCGGTGATGCTCTCGGCGGAAACCGCCACCGGCAAATATCCCGACAAGGTGATTGCGGCGATGGATCGCATCTGCCGCGAGGCTGAGAAACAGCACGTTGCCATGCGCTCCGATCATCGTATCGACACCCGCTTCAAGCACGTGGACGAGGCCATTGCGATGGCTTCCATGTACACCGCCAACCACCTTGACGTGAAAGCGATTGCCGCCTTGACGGAATCAGGTTCCACCACTCTGTGGATGTCACGTATCAGCTCGGGGATCCCCATCTACGCCCTGACGCGCCATGTGGAAACGCGCAGAAAGGTGACGCTCTACCGCGGGGTCTATCCGGTCAGTTTCGAGATGATCACCAAGAACCATAACGAACTCAATAAAGAGGCGGTCGACGAACTGTTACGCCGGGGAGCGGTGCGTGATGGCGATCTGGTGATTATCACCAAGGGTGATTTGACGGGCGTCATGGGGGGTACCAACGCCATGAAAATTGTCCGCGTGGGTGAACTGCACGAAGATGATATTCAAGCTGAAGATCTGGTGGATTGATTGTATTGCACAACGGACAGTGCGTTTATTTGAAAACAATAAGTTTTATTCTTCATTAACGATTAAGGAGGTCCATAATGGCCCTTGTTTCTCTTCGCCAATTGCTGGATCATGCCGCTGAAAACGGTTATGGCATGCCGGCTTTTAATGTCAACAACATGGAGCAGGTGCATGCCATCATGCAGGCTGCTGATGAAACCAACAGCCCGGTCATCATGCAGGGTTCGGCCGGTGCCCGTGCCTATGCAGGCGAACCGTTTCTGCGGCATCTGATTTCCGCTGCGATTGAAATGTATCCACACATTCCAATCGTCATGCATCAGGATCACGGTTCTGCCCCCGGTGTCTGCCTGCGTTCGATTCAGTCCGGTTTCAGTTCGGTGATGATGGACGGTTCCCTGATGGAAGACATGAAGACCCCGTCTTCCTTTGAATACAATGTCAAGGTCACCAAGACCGTGGTGGACATGGCCCATGCCGGTGGCGTGACTGTGGAAGGTGAGCTGGGTTGCCTGGGTTCACTGGAAACAGGTGAAATGGGTGAGGAAGACGGCCACGGCGCGGAAGGCAAGCTGGACATGGATCAGCTGTTGACCGATCCGGAACAGGCCGCCGAGTTCGTTGCGTTGACCGGTGTGGATGCGCTGGCGATTGCTATCGGCACTTCCCACGGTGCCTACAAGTTCACCAAGGAACCGACCGGTGAAATCCTGCGAATCGATCGTATCAAGGAAATTCACCAACGCATCCCCAGCACCCACCTGGTGATGCATGGCTCTTCTTCCGTGCCGCAGGACTGGCTGGCAATCATCAATAATTATGGTGGTGACATGGGGCAGACCTACGGTGTGCCGGTGCATGAAATCCAGGAAGGCATCAAGCACGGTGTGCGCAAGGTCAATATCGACACCGATCTGCGCATGGCCTCGACCGGCGCCATCCGCAAGCACCTGCACGAGAATCCGGCCAACTTCGATCCGCGCAAATTCCTGAAAGCGTCTACCGCAGCGATGAAGGAAATTTGCAAGGCACGTTACGAAGCCTTTGGTTGTGCCGGTATGGCTTCCAAGATCAAGCCAATCAGCCTCGAGAAAATGGTTGAACGTTATGCTTCCGGTGAACTGGATCAGCAGGTGAAAACCAAGGCCGCCTGAACGCCATTGGCGGTATCGAAACGAAGGGCAGGAATTTCCTGCCCTTTTTTATTGCGAAAAATAAAAACCACATAGACAGGGAAAGGTCATCGATAAGCAACAGAAGTCGTTGGTGTGAAATGAATAAAAAACAAACGCCTGGAATAATATTATGGAGATTTTTCGCTTGAATTATTTTTGCAAAATTGTTCACACTTTTTTGTACCAGGCTGACGCTTTCCCCAAGGAGACCTAAAGTTCAGCAGGCAACAGACCGCTATGTTTAAACCCCGCGGAGAACTGTAAAGGGAGTTAACAATGCGTCAAAAACCTGTTCCTGTCTATCAAGCACTTAGTGCGCATATTTTTTCAACGGCCTGTTTCCGCCGGATTCTTGTCACTGCTGTACTGTTTGTGTTGCTGTTTGCCTTGAGCCAGAGCAGTCATGCTTATATGCTGCCCAGTGAAAAAATAAGCAAGCAACACGAGGATTATGTGCAATATCCTGTCGCATCGGCGGTGTATGCGCTGGAAAAAAACATTGCACAAGTTGGCCTGGCATACCGGCAGGCAAACCGTGAGTATCTTCAGGCGGCCGGTTTGTTGAAGAGGGGTGAGCGGGTGCTGGCGAAACGCCTGTTGCTGCCGCTGGCAAGCAACGGTTATCGTGATGCCCAGTTTTTATTGGGGGTACTCTATGATGCGGAGGAAGGTGTAGCTGATCTGCAGAAAAATCTCAAGCAATCCTTCTTCTGGTACAAGGCGGCGGCGCTGCAGGGGCATGTTGATGCGCAACACAATCTGGGTATGGCCTATGCCCGTGGGGAGGGTGTGGAGGCAGACATGCAAAAAGCCTTGTACTGGTGGGAGCGTGCAGCGCGACAGGGGAATGCGGATTCCCAATACAATCTCGGTATCGTCTATGCGATGGGGGTGACGGGAGTTGAACAGGATCTGCAACAGGCCAGGAACTGGTGGCTGCGGGCGGCGGAAAAAGGCGATGCTGCCGCACAATATAATCTGGGTGCATTATATGCCAGTGACATGGACGGCAAGCAGAACTATTGTGAGGCGGCACATTGGTGGTATCTTTCCCAGGCAAACGGCTTCTCCCAGGCCTATGTTGCGCTGGAAAATCTGGGTGCCATGATAGACATCAGTGCCTGTGAGTAAGATGAGGATGCACCATGGGGGTGTCGGCCAGCTCCAGCCACTCGAGGTAATTGCGCCTGTTTGGACAGCTGTGCGAAAAAGGTGTCCAATTCAAATGACAGTGATTTCCATAAAATGGAGGGGCCGTTTCTCCAGTAGCTGCTGGCAAGACACGCTGTGAATACATCCCTGTAAGCTTCACGGCAGCATCCCTGCTGCCGAGAGTCTTGCCAGCAGCTACTGGAGAAACGGCTTACCAATTTTTTAAAGTGGACACCTTTTTCGCACGGCTATTCAGGTGCTGAGATCCATCTTTTTTTCAGTGTTCCGATAATCACCATTCGATCCGTCGGTTCGGTTTTGCACTATTCTGGGGTGTGGGCTGAATTTGTGCACGCTTTTAATGCGTAATTTTTCTGTTACGGTTTGGATAAAGCCGTCTGTATAACCTGAGTCGATTCCTCGGGCTATAAAAATACTAATAAAACAATAAGATACAGCTTGTTTGTCTCGTTGTCTTTCCAGTTGGCAAGGATATTGCCTTGTTGGCCTACAAATATTAGGCGTATGCCGCGGTTTGCAAGGACGACCTGCAACTGCGGCATCCTGTGTCAAATTGGGGAGAAACGATGATGATAAACAGGCAAGAGAGTCAGCGCAGCGGTTTGCGGCGCCACCTGAACCTATTTACTGTGCTGATCGCGGTGCTCGGTTTGTTGAGCGTGTGGGCGGGTAATGTTGAAGCCAAGGTTAAAAATGAAAAACCGGTCAAAATCCTGAAAGGCTTCAAATACATGAGTAAGGAGAGTGCGGAGTGTATCTCCTGTCACCGCGAAAAGACCCCGGGCATCTACACCATGTGGGGCAATTCGAAACACCATGGGGCGAATGTCGGCTGTTACGAATGCCACAAAGCCGATCCTTCCGACAAGGACGCCATCAAGCATAAGGATTTCACCATTTCGGTCATTGTGTCCCCCAAAGACTGTGGCAAGTGTCATGAAAAGGCAACCAAGGAATTTGATTCCAGCCACCATGCAACCGCGGGTAACATTCTGGGATCATTGGACAATGTGCTTGCCGAAGTCGTCGAGGGTGCGCCCCTGCTCAATGGCGGTTCTCCGGTTGTCACCGTTGGTTGTGCCGCCTGTCATGGTTCGATTGTGCGGGTGAATTCAGACGGCAGCCTGAATTCAGCCACCTGGCCGAATACCGGTATCGGCCGTATCAATCCTGATGGCTCGAAAGGCGCCTGCTCGGCGTGTCATCTGCGCCACAATTTTGATGTTGAACAGGCGCGTCATCCCGACAATTGCGGCCGTTGTCACCTTGGGCCGGATCATCCGCAGAAGGAAATCTATGAGGAGTCGGTACACGGTATCGCCTTCCGTGCCCATATGGACGAGATGAACATGGGTTCCAGCAAATGGATAGCGGGTGAGGATTACAGTGCGGCACCGACATGTGCCACCTGCCATATGTCCGCCACCAAGGACATGCCGGTCACGCATGACATCGGCAGTCGGATATCCTGGAACCTGCGCGCCCCGATTTCGACGAAGATCGACGCCAAGGCGAAGAAGCAGGGCAAGAAGGTCAAACCCTGGCTGCAGCGGCGCAAGGACATGAAGAATGTGTGTTCCTCCTGCCACGGCCGTAACATCGTCGATAATTTTTACGAGCAGCTGGATGCCTTCGTCGATTTGTACAACAACAAGTTTGCCATTCCCGCCTCCAATCTGGTGAAGGCGCTCAGGCAGGAGAAAATGCTGGATCCGGTCAAGTTCAATGAAGAGGTCGAGTGGACCTGGTTCCTGCTGTGGCACCATGAAGGCCGCCGTGCACGCCATGGTGCGGCAATGCTGGCTCCCGATTACGCTCACTGGGAGGGCATGTTCAAGATGGCGCACCGTTTCTATATTGAACTGGTACCGCAGATCAAGGGCCTGATTGCCGAGGCAAGAAAATCCGGTAACCGCAAGGGTGCAGACCGCGTGCAGAAGCTGTTGGACAAAACACTCAGCTCTGAAATGCACCGTTGGTTCAAGGGCGGAAAACCACCCAAGACATGGTCACCCAGTGACGATGACAAACACGGGTTCAAGAAAACCAAGGCTGAAAAATAGCAACCAGGAAAAAGGCCCCGTGATGCGGGGCCTTTTCTCCACGCTTGAATTTATCTGTAAGAGAGCGTAGCTGCTTTCCCAAAACCGCCGGATTATGCCCTCGATGCTTAAGAAGATTTTTCCACTGCTGTTGTTGCTTTTGAGCGGCAGCATTGGTGCCGCCCAATTTACCGACGAAGAATGTCTGGACTGTCATGGTATTGAAAGTTTTGCCGTGCCCACGGGGAAACATGGCGAAACACCAATGCGGTCTCTGGGGCTGAATGCCGAGGCATTGAAAGACAGCGTGCATGGAAAACTGACATGTGTCGAATGCCACAGTGATATCAAAAAGCTGCCGCACAAGAAGGGTAAACTGAAATCACCTGACTGTGTTACCTGTCATATCGAAACCGGCAAGACACAAATCCAGGGGAAAGAGTGGCAAAAACTCAGCCGTTCAGCACGCCGGCACGCGAAAAAGAGCGAGCTGGTACTGAATACCGAGCGTTATACCAAATCCATCCATGCGAGGAAGGATGTCAAGGACAATGCGGATTGTGCCTCCTGTCACACCGCCCATTATGTTTATCGTTCGAACAACCCGAAATCCTCGACTTACCGGGAGAACTCACCGCAAATGTGTGGTGAATGTCACGACGATTCTCTCAGGGAATACAAGCGTTCCATTCATGGCGCAGCCTTGAAAACGCCATGGAAAGGTGACAGCGCTACCTGTTCGGATTGCCACTCTTCACACCAGATTTCCAGGAAGGAGAAATTGCAGGCGCACCGGGTGGTAACAAAAAATTGCGGTAACTGCCACAAGAAGGAAGTCGCAAGTTACATGTCCACCACACACGGGCAACTGGCCTGGCTGGGTAACAAGGACGTGCCCCGTTGTGTGGATTGCCATCGTGGCCATGATACGCGTGCGTTGGATGATCCGGAATCGAAGGTCAGTACGCAAAACCGGCTGGAGACCTGCCGTGAATGCCACAAGGATGCCAGTGCGGCAATTGTCAAATACAAGGCGCACGGCAATACCAGTGATTTTGAACGCTACCCGTTGATGTGGATCACCGGTAAATTCATGATCCTTATCGTCATCCTGGTCCTGATCTTTTTCTACAGCCACTCCATGCTGTGGTTCTACCGGGAATACATGTTGCGGGTTATCGCCACCAGTACCACCGACTCGATGACCGTGCGTTACCGCATCAAACCGCCGAAAAAACACAGCGACAAACATTTCCTGCGTTTTGCCTGGTACTGGCGGCTCAATCACTGGGCCCTCGCTTTGTCGGTAATGACACTGGTGTTTACCGGCATGGCGGTGATGTATCCGGATACCAAATGGGCGGTCAGTGTGGTGGCGGCCGTGGGCGGGCCGTCGGTATTCGGCCTTATTCACCGTACCGCGGGTGTGATTTTCCTGCTCGCTATCTTCGGTCATTTGGTTGCAGTGCTCTACCGCATATTCAAAGACAAGGATTTCGAGTGGTTTGGTCCCGATTCACTCTTGCCACGCTGGAAGGACTGGCACGACATGAAAGCGCAGTTCCGCTGGTTTTTAAACAAGGGGGAAGCGCCCACGTTTGATCGCTGGACCTACTGGGAGAAGTTTGATTATTGGGCCGTTTATTGGGGTGCCATCGTCATCGGCACTTCCGGCGTGATCCTCTGGGCCTCGCCCACGATGTTGAAGATATTACCCGGCTGGGTGTTCAATGTGGCATCGATCGCGCACGGTGTCGAGGCATTCCTGGCGGTGTCGACGCTGTTTGTCGTGCATTTCTTCAATAACCATTTCCGCCCGGCCAAGTTCCCGCTGGACACGGTGATGTTTACCGGCAGCTGGGATCTGGAGGAGTTCAAGGAGGAAAGGGCGGAAGAGTATGCGCGTCTCAAGGCTTCGGGCGAACTGGAAAAACGTCTGGTAAAACCGCCATCGCGGCTGGTGAATGTCATTTCCCATATTCTCGGTTTTACCCTTCTGGGGACAGGTATCGGTCTGCTGGTGCTGGTATTGATTGGCTTCAGTATGCGCGGGATTGTTTAATGATCTTCATCTTCCGCTGCGGTAAAAACGGTTGGCTGTTTATTGCCCGCCGGAATCCAGTTTTCCCGTACTCTCGTCAGGCAACGGCAGTTGCGACATGGGTTGGGTGATATAGAAACCCTGCACAAAATCAATACCGGATTTCTTTAGCAAACGCAGGGTCTCCGCGTTTTCAACGAATTCGGCGATGGTCTGTTTGCCGAATGAATGGGCAATGTGCGTGATCGAGCTGACAATCGCCAGATCCATGGGATCGTTGATGATGTCTTTGACGAAAAGGCCATCGATCTTGATGAAATCGACCGGCAGGTTTTTCAGGTGGGAGAAGGAACAATAACCACTGCCGAAATCATCGAGGGCAAAACGGCAGCCGATGGCGTTGAGTTGCTCAATAAAGCGGCGCGCCTCGTCGATACGCGCAATCGCGCAGCTTTCGGTGATCTCAAACAGGATCAGGCCGGGATCCAGGGCATATTTTTTGATGGTTTGTTTTATCGTCTCCACCAGTGGTTGCGAACCCAGGCTTTGCCCCGAAAGGTTAATGGCGATTGACGATTGCCTGCCGGTACGCCTGGCGATTTGCGCCAGGGAGGTTTCGACCACCCAGTGATCGATATCCGGCATCAGGTTGAAGCGTTCCGCCGTGGGAAGGAAGGCGTTGGGTGAAATGGGTTCGCCCCGGCTGTTGTCCAGACGCAACAGGACCTCATACATAAGGTTCTCGCCCACGCCCTGTTGTTGCAGGCTGCTCCACAAGGCACCCTGTTCGCAAGGCAGTTGCTCGATGTCGATATCGCTCAGAGGAATAATCGGGTGGTAACAAAGTTTGAAATTATCGTGTTCCAGTGCCTGCCGCAGGCGGCATGACCAGCCGAGATCCATATCCATCGTGGCTTTATCGTCCTGCTCGTGGGTATACACATGGGTCTGGTTGCGGCCCTTGCTTTTGGCAATATGGCAGGCGATATCGGCGTTGGCCAGCACTTCACCCGGTGTCGGCGTATTTTTGTCGATGAGCGCCACCCCGATACTGCCGTTGATTTTGTAGGTGCGCCCTTCGCGCGTGAATGTGTAATCCTCCAGTAACTGCCGGAACACGTCTGCCGTTTCAAACAGTGTTTCAGGATCGGTGTTGTGCATAATGATGGCGAATTCATCGCCACCGATGCGTGCCAGCAGATCGGCTTTGCGCAGCCGTTGCTGCATTTTGTGCCCCACCTCAATCAACAACTGATCGCCTGCGGCATGACCGATGGTGTCGTTGATGTATTTGAAGCGATCCAGATCAAGATACAGCAGCGCGCTTTGCTCCTCGCTGCGTTTCAGGCGGTCAACTTCCCGCTCGAGCGAATCCTCAAAGTATTTGCGGTTCATCAACTTGGTGAGGGGGTCGTGATTGGCCTGCCATTTGAGTTCTTCCTCCAGCAGTTTGCGCATGGAAATATCGCGGAAGGCGATCACCGCGCCTTCCTCCTGCCCGTCGATGCGCAGAGGGAAAATAGTCAATTCCACCTGGATGGGTGTGCCATCGGTGTGGGTGAACACCGATTCCACCGCGTGCAGTTCCAGTCCCTGCTCGATGGCCTGTTGCACCAGGGTGTTCTCCTTACAAATGAGTTGTCCTGGTTCGCAGCTGCAATGGAACAGCATCGCAGGATTGTTGCCGATTAATTGTTTATCCTCGTCGTACCCAAGGATGTGGCGCACTGCCGGATTGACAAAGGTGATCAGGCCTTCGCGATTGACCCCGTAGACGCCGTCACCAACCGAGGAAAGGATCCCCGCCAGGCGCAGGCGTTCCTCTTCGATGCGTTTGGTCATGCGTACGGTGCGTTTCATTGCGGCAACGCGCGTGAGAAACAGATCGTCTGCCTCGTTTTTGAACATGCAATCCACCGCGCCGGCGTCCAGCGAGCTGGAAATCACCTTGTCCAGATAGGTGCTGGTCAGGATGGCGGTCATGATGGAAGAGGTGTAGGGATCGTCATGCAGTTTCCTGCACAACTCGTCGCCGGTCAACTCCGGCATGAAGTAGTCAATGATCGCAATGTCAAAATGACTCTGCCTGGCTTTTTCCAGCCCCTCTTCCGCACAGGCTGCGGTTTCTGTGAGGTAACCGGCCTTGTTCAGCAACCTGCGGAATTTGACGCGTGCTGTGGGTGAGTCGTCCACCAGCAGGATACGAATCGGCTCATCGTTATCCTGAGCCGTAACGGAATGAAAGGACTCTTCGCAGGACAGCAGTTTGCGCAGGGTATGGGTGGCGTCCTTGTGGCTGTCCCATAAAAGCAGGGCGGTGTGCTTGCGGGCCGAGACCCATTCCAGCTTGGCGGGATCCGTTTCATGCGCCAGCACCAGCAACGGCAGCTCGCAGTAAGGTGCTTCGCTGAGCGTGGCCAGCAGTTCATCGGAACTGGCCAGGGTCTGGGTGGGCCAGCCAAGGATGATGGCGTCGTAGGTGGAAGTGTCGTGGCGCGTAAGCAGCTGTTGCAGGCCTTCCTCATATCCCGCTTTCACCGTGACTTCATAGTCACAATGCTGTAATTGCTTGTGCAGCGCATGGCGCAGGGTTGCCGATGTCTCGATAAACAGTACTCTGAACATGGAGTGGTCAGCCTTTTATTTTGCCAGGCACTCCATGCCAATAATCATACTAAATTATTATATCGGATAATGTGTGAATTACTTGAAAATTTTTGTTAAAAACAGAATCAAAGAGCTTTGAAAATTTTTTCAATAACTTAGCGCGATATTTTTATGTGAAATATAAAGCCAGGAGGCGTGGAGACGGACGCCCCCTCGGGAACACGCAGAAAAAACCAGCCATGGACGGGAGGGGTTATTTTGTCAGGCTGGCGAAGAGGGTGGGCAGTTTTTCCGGTAATCTTTCCACGTGATCGATCACCATGTACTGCTTGCCGAAGATCTCGGTGACATAGTCATCCGCACCCGGTTCGATGTTGGAGTCGAGGTTGATGCAGTAAGTGTAGATCCCTTGCTGATCCAGCTCCTGTACCGCCTTGCGGGTGTCTTCGATCAGCAGGCGCTGATCATTCACGTCGATGTCGGCCGGTTCACCGTCGGTCAGGACCAGCAACAGTTTCTTGTCGGTTTTCTGGTTGGCGAGGTAATGTGCGGCGTGCCGCAGGGCCGCCCCCATCCTCGTCGAGTAACCCGCTTCCAGGCAGGCGAGGCGGGCCTTGACCTCATCATTCCAATGTTCACTGTAACCCTTGATATGCTGGTAACGCACTTCGTGCCGGGTGTTTGAGGAGAAGCCGGCAATGGCAAAGGGATCGCCAAGACGTTCGATCGCCCAGGAGAGCAGGGCAACCGCTTCCTGGCTGAGCTGCAGGATGGTTTGCTCACAGCCTTCCGGTGTCTCCTCGAGTGAGGCAGACAAATCGAGCAGCAGCATCACGGAAATATCACGCCCGTCATGGCGGTGGCTCATGTTGATGCGCGGATCGGGGGTGGTGCCGCTCTTGAAGTCGATCAGCGAACGGATGGCCACATCCAGATCCAGCTCACTGCCGTCCTCCTGGTAACGGATGCGCACATAGTTTTGCGGCTTGAGCATGTCCAGCATTTGTTTCAGGCGTTTGGCCAGGGCGCTGTGTTTTGCCAGTAACTTGTCGATGTCCCCCGGATCACCGGAAGGGTGCAGGGATTCGTACAGGCTGACCCAGTCAGGGCGGTAGGTTTTGGAATGGTAATCCCATTCCGGGTAATGGCGGGGCGGCAAACCCTCATCTTCCGGCTCCTCCGGTTCCTGCGGTTTTTCTTCGAGAAACATTTCCTCTTCATCGGCCATTTCGATGTACAACCATAAGTGACGGTTGTCGTCGCGGTAATCGATCTCGGTATCCTTGAAATAAACGTTTGCTGTCAAATCCGCTTTCTGGCGTGTGCGGGTGATGAATTGGGTGGCCAGTTTCGCTATGTCTGCCGTGGTGGGTGCCCCCTGCTGCATCATTTCATGGAAGCGCTTGGCAAATTCGACAATCTGCGGGTTTTTGTAAGGATGCGCCGGATTGAGCACGGCGTAGGAGAGCATCGTCAGACGATGACGAATGCAGGACTCGTTTTCCGGATCGCAATCGAACTCATCAGGAACAGGGTGCAGTGCGGTGAATATTTTCCGCAAGCCGGGATATTGTTGACAGGCCAGATAGTCCACGCGTGAATCTTCGAAGGTTTCGATTGCCTGACGTTGGAAAGGGCTGTAGTTGTCGGCAAATATGGAGGTGGTCCAGCGGCGGTGGGCGGCCATATGGGCCAGCAGTGCACGGTAGCGATCCAGTGCGGCGACTTTTACGCCATCCGCCGTTTCAATATCGTCGTAGACATCCGGTACGCGGATACCCAGGTTGTCATAGTAGGGCATGGGTTTGCGCAATTCATCAAAGCCACGCGAATAGGGCACCAGGTGATCCTTGTCCCGCCAGCAAGCCTGTAAATATAAATCCAGTTTGCGCTGATGATCGGCAAACAAGGTGCCGTGGCGTTCGCGTTGCAGCATCGCGCGGCTGTCGGCGGTTTGCAGTTTGAAATAATCCTGTTGCCGTTCGGGGTGATCGTTGTAATTGCGAATGCCGTATTCGATCCAGTTTTTCAGGCCCTCGAGGGAAAGTTGGTTGAGCAGCGAGGGCATTTGCTCGAGCAGATCGGGGAGCCCGGGACTGGGGATAGTGGTATGAAAACCATGAATGGAACCGGAGGTGCGTTCCATCATGTCGAACACGATATCGAGGTAATGCTGGAACTGCTCGCGGCTGCCGAGACGGCGCGCGGCTTCCGGCAGGGATTGCAGGAAAGAGATAATGGCCTTGCCGTTGGGGCTGCGCGACATGGACCAGACCGCCTGGGAGACGATTTTCAGCGTTTCCTCACCCAGGCGGTGTGCAATCTCTGGCATTTCCTCCAGATAGACGAGCACGGGCTCCACCCCGCGGCCGATCATGCACACCAGGGATGCGCCATCCAGGTAGTCCTTGACGCCCTGTTCACTGAGCAGCCGCAGCGCTTCTTCCAGGCAGTCTTCAAAGACCTCATCGAGCAGCTTGAAGTTGCACTTCAACTCTTCCCGGTAAAGCTGTAATTCGTCAGTGTTCATGGTTTGTTTAATTGCATGAGGGCGCAGGTGAAATTGAAACAAAAAGCTTTGTGCACCCCACGGTTACTCAGGGATTAAACAAAGACCGTATCAATCGCATGATCCAGTGTGCTGCGAATGTCTGCATCATCCGTAATGGGACGTACCAGCGCCATGCGGCAGGCATCGGCCGGGCGAATGCCCTGGTTTATCAGGCTGGCCGCATAGACCAGCAGGCGGGTGGAGATCCCTTCATCCAGGCCGTGGCCTTTGAGGTTGCGTGCGGTTTCCCCGATCTTCACCAGTTTGCCCGCGGTGTCCTCGTCAACGCCGGTTTCCTCCACGATGATGCCAATTTCCACCTCGGCGGGGGCGTAATCGAAATCCAGGCCGACAAAACGCTGCTTGGTGGACTGTTTCAGATCTTTCATCAGGCTCTGATAGCCGGGGTTGTAGGAGATCACCAGTTGAAAATCCGGGTGGGCCTTGACCAGTTCGCCTTTTTTATCCAGTGGCAGGGTACGGCGGTGATCGGTCAAGGGGTGGATCACCACGGTGGTATCCTGGCGCGCTTCGACGATTTCATCCAGATAACAAATTGCGCCGATGCGTGCCGCCGTGGTGAGAGGACCATCCTGCCAGCGGGTGCCGTCCTTATCCAGCAGAAAACGTCCCACCAGATCCGAAGCCGTCATGTCTTCGTTACAGGCTACCGTAATCAAAGGTTTGTGCAGTTTCCAGGCCATGTATTCCACGAAACGGGATTTACCGCAGCCTGTGGGTCCCTTGATGATGACAGGCAAGCGTGCGGCATAAGCGGCCTCATAGAGTGCGATTTCGTTTTCCTGCTGTTGGTAAAAAGGTTCTGCAGTGATTTCGTGTTGTGCAATGTCAATGTTGCTCATGTCTCTGATCCGTTTGCCATAGAATTGATGCAGCGGTGGTTCCGTTGTAAAACCCGAGTGACTATATCAGGTTAAGGGGTGCTGGAAAAAAAACCCCCGCACGGAGGCGAGGGTTTTATTCCGTCAGACCACCGGCCTATTTGTGTACGCCCAGCTTGTCTCTCCAGCCCGGGAAGAGCTTGTCGGCATCGTGCGGGAAGGATTCGAACGCACGGGCGAATTCCTTGTGTTCCTTCGCCCATTCGATAGGATCCGCACCTGCTTTCCAGCACTCGTAGGCCTGCCGCAGGGAGATGGCGCCCGCTGCCGGGCTGTCGATGTGGCCGTAGGAACCGCCGCCAGCAGTGTTGATGACATTGGCGTGGCCCAGGTTTTCGAAGAAACCGGGCAGGCGCAGTGCGTTCATCCCGCCGGAGATGATCGGCGTGGTGGGCTTCATGCCATACCATTCCTGGTGGTAGACCGGACCATCACAGGAATCACGCTCGATCATGTAAGCGATAATGCGATCGTCTGCTTCCCCTTCCATCTTGCCGTAGCCCATGGTGCCGACATGGATACCGGAAGCACCCTGCAGGCGGGACATTTTCGCCAGCACGAAAGCGGTGTAACCACGCTTGGAACTCGGCGAGGTGACCATACCGTGGCCGGCACGGTGGTAGTGCAGGTACTGGTTCGGGTACTGACGGCGGGCGGTGGTGACCATACCCGGGCCGCCGACGAAACCATCGACCAGGAAGGCAACCTTGTCGGCGTCTTCGCCGAAGGTTTCCAGGATGTAATCGGCGCGGGCGCACATTTCAAAATGGTCGTCGGCAGTGATGTTGGCCGAGAACAGTTTGGCCTGCCCGGTTTCGTCCTGGGCGCGCTTCATTGCGTCGGCCACCAGCGGGATCACCTTCTTGGTCGGGGCGAATACCTGGTTGCCCTGCGGCTCGTCGTTCTTGATGAAGTCACCACCCAGCCAGAACTGGTAGGCGGCCTCGGCGAATGGCTCGGGACGCAGGCCCAGCTTGGGTTTGATGATGGTGCCAGCGATGTAACCGCCATCCTTGATCGGACGGCCGAGGATGCGCCACATGTCGGAGATGTCCTTTGACGGACCGTCGAACAGCTGGATGGCGCGCGGCGGCATGTAAAAATCGATCATCTTGGCGTGTTCGATATCGCCCATGCCCTGGTTGTTACCGATGGTGAGGGTGAGGAAGGAGACCAGCATCATACGGCCATCGATTATGTTGCGATCGAACAGATCCAGCGGATAGGCGATGCGCATGTCCTCGGTGGCCTCGTCGATGTGATAGACGAGCGCGTCCACCCCTTTGGTGAATTCGTCGGTGGTGCAGACTTCCACGTTGGTGCCGGTGGAAGACTCTGCGGCGAAATGGGCAGCGGCTTCCAGGTAGCCGAAGCCGGTCTTCGGCTTCATCTTGTAAGCACACAGAATGTAATTACCGCTTGCGATCAGATCCTCTTCCTTCAGGCTGAGGTCTGCGTAACGACTCGATTGGTCTAATGCCATTTTGCATCTCCTGGTTTCATTGTTTCGTAAATTCTGTCTCGGGGCCGGGAATTTCAGACTCGCCGATTTGTTTCGATGCCGTGCTGGTGTCTGGTCCCGGCGTCAGCATGGTTTGCGACTATACGGGGGATGATGCATAATTAAAACTCAAATATTTTGATTGAAACGATAAGTTAAACCTTATGCATATTACATTTCGCCAACTGGAGGTTTTTGAGGCCGTAGCGCGGCATCTGAGCTACACCCAGGCGGCCAACGAGCTGCATCTCAGCCAGCCGGCAGTCTCTATGCAAATCAAGCAGTTAGAAGAAAATACCGGCCTGCCGCTGTTCGAGCAACTGGGCAAGCAGACCTACCTGACCGAAGCGGGAAAAGAGATGTATCACTATTGCCGGAGTATCGCCCAGCAGCTGGACGAAGCCGAGGAGGTGCTGCAGCAGCTCAAAGGGGTACAGCGAGGCCGGCTCGATATCTCGGTGGCGAGTACCGCCAACTATTTCGCCACCCGTCTGCTGGCGGCATTTGCCAAGCAGTATCCGGGCACCAGCTTCACCCTGGATGTCACCAATCGCGAGACCCTGCTGCGCCAGCTGGAGAACAACGAGAAAGACATGGTGATCATGGGCAAGCCACCGGAGGAGATGGAGCTGGTAGCAGTGGAGTTTATGGAGAATCCGCTGGTCATTATTGCGCCGCCGGATCATTCCCTCACCGCGGAGAAGCAGATCCCGCTGTCCCGTTTGCAGCAGGAGACTTTCGTGGTGCGCGAACGGGGATCAGGCACACGGATCGCAATGGAGCGCTTTTTTGCGGAACATGGGGTGGAGCTGACCACCGGTATGGAAATGACCAGTAACGAGGCGATCAAGCAGGCGGTGGAGGCCGGTCTGGGGCTGGGGATCGTGTCCGTTTACACCATGGAGCTGGAACTGGAGGCGCGGCGACTGGCGCTGCTGGATGTGGAGGATTTCCCCATTCTGCGGCACTGGTACATGGTGCACCGAAAAGGCAAACGGCTTACGCCGGTCGCAGAAGCCTTCAAAACGTTTGTCCTGCGTGAGGCGGCTTCACTGATTTCCCGCTTTGGTTGACGATCCGGCAACCGCTGCCATGCATGGTAACATATGGATTATCCGGCGGGTGACCGCTTGTTGTGCAAAATACCGTAATAACACCGCCGGGAGATGAACTTAAGCCTGTTCATGTTGCCTTATCGATGTGAGATCAGCACGCCGAGTTGCCGCCCGCGGGATTTTGGGTGAGGGTGAGACAAATGACGGGTGATGGCACAGGTGGTGTTTGCCCATACCGCAAGTTGTGCGGCAGGCGTTATACTTCGCACCAGGTTCATTCTTAAAAATTATACGGAGACGATCATGTACGGATTCAGTACCAAAGTAGCAGCAGGGTTTGACGAAGCAGTGGAGAAAGTCACTGCCGCTTTGCAGGAAGAAGGGTTTGGCGTTTTGACCGAGATCGATGTCAAGGCAGTATTGAAAAAGAAGCTCGATGTGGACAAGCGCCCCTATAAAATCCTGGGTGCCTGTAACCCGGTTCTGGCAAACAAGGCATTGACGGCCGAACCGGATATCGGCCTGCTGCTGCCCTGTAATGTCGTGGTGCGGGAAGAGGAAGATGGCAGCATTACCGTGGCCTTCATGGATCCTTCAGCGGTGCTGACACTGGTGGAACAGGAAGGCATTGCCGAACTGGCAGGCGAAGTCAAAGCCAAGTTGGAGCGGGTTCGTGACAGCCTGAACTGATTTTGCAGGATTGATTCCTTCATTTGAGAAACGGCCTCCTTGATGAGGCCGTTTTTTATTTGGTGATGAGCAGGGTTGCACGAAAGTTGAGCGGTGAGGCAGTCCTTCCGGAATGGTTGCCGGTGGTGGGCATCGCAAGGAATGAAAACCGCGGCTGGATTTTCTGTTTCTTAACGGCCTCTTTACATAAGTGAAGGTAGACTCAAAGAGCTGCAAAGCAACCTCAACTCCGGGTCGTTGCGTTGGAGATCGAACTGTTCAACATACCGGGGCAGCTGGGATCCGGCGGGTGGATGCCACGATTCGCAGTGGCTGAGGCGCGTGCCAGACGGAGGTGACCATGCATATTCTGTTGATTGAAGATAATCCCGATCTCGTTGCCAACCTGTGTGATTTTTTGCAGCCGTTGGGTTATGAGGTGGAGGCGGCGTATGATGCAGTGAGCGGGTTACGCATTGCCGGAGAAAAGGAGTATGACGCAATCGTACTTGATCTGACGCTGCCCGGGATGGATGGCCTGGAAGTCTGTCGTCGTCTGCGGGATGACGGGGATGATACGCCCATCCTGATACTTTCTGCACGTGACACGCTGGATGACAAACTGCAGGGTTTTGCCTGCGGAGCGGATGACTATCTGGTAAAATCCTTTGCCATGCAGGAACTGGAGGCACGCCTGAAAGCCATGGTGCGGCGTGCCCGCAACGGGCGATCCCACGAACTTCTGCGCGTGGCGGATCTTGTTTTCGATACGACCACCTTGCAGGTGGAACGGGCCGGAAAATCCATTACCCTGCCGCCCATACCCCTGAAGATACTGACACTGTTACTCAGGCAGTCACCACGGGTGGTGACACGAGGGGAGATCGTGCGTCGTATCTGGGGTAATATCAAGCCGGATAGTGATGCATTGCGGGCACATATGTCGGTGCTGCGAGCGGCGATCGACAGGCCTTTTTCGAAATCCTTGCTGAGAACGGTGCATGGCATCGGCTACCAGGTGGTAACGCCTGATGAGGTGGATGATCAGCGATAATGCCTGCCCGTCGGCTGATTCCATTCACACTCTGTATTTCGCCTTAAAGCCGGGGGAGGTTTTTTCTCATGCCACTTTTTCTGTTTACTGAAAGCTTTACTCTTTATTAACATTATCTTAACCAGGCTAATCTTAATATTTACATTTTCTGAGAATTTGAAAGCTGCTGGCTGGCATGGGAATACGCGCTACAACGGTTATGCGGATTGCCGGCTTCCTGTGCATGGTTTTCAGTCCCGCCCTGTTGTTTCCGCTGTTGGTTTCATTATGGTATCGCGATGGTGAGGCCCTTCATCTTGCCCTGAGTTTTGCGGTGCAGTTCACCACGGGCTTCGTGCTCTGGTTACCTTTCCGTCGCCGCATGGAGCTGGGCAGAAGGGAGGGATTTTTCATCGTTGGTCTCTTCTGGGTGTTATTGAGTCTGCTGGGTGCCGCCCCGTTTGTCTTCGGTTTGCAACTTTCCTTTGTGGATGCCCTGTTCGAATCGGTCTCCGGCTTGACGACCACCGGTGCAACCATTCTTACAGGGATCGATAATCTGCCGCCGTCGCTCCTTTTTTACCGCCAGGAACTCCAATGGTTCGGTGGCATGGGTTTGATCGTTCTGGCTGTGGCGATTATGCCGATGCTGGGTATCGGTGGGATGTCCATGTACCGCGCCGAAGCGCCCGGACCGATGAAGGAGGAAAAACTGACACCCCGCATGGCGCATAGTGCCAGGGCCCTCTGGTCGATTTATCTCGGCCTGACACTTGCCTGTGCGCTTGCCTACTGGTTTGCCGGGATGACACCTTTCGATGCGGTGGCGCACAGTCTTTCCACGGTTTCCACCGGTGGTTTTTCCACGCATGATGCCAGTCTGGGTTATTTTTCCAGTACCGCGGTCGAAAGCGTGGCAACGGTTTTTATGCTGATGGGCGGGATCAATTTCAGCATCCATTACCTGGCGTGGCGTGATCGCAGTTTTCGGCATTATCTCGCGAATGCAGAGGCGCGCACCTTTCTGGGTTTTGTCGTCTTCATGGTGGCTTTTGTCGCCGTGGCCTTGCGCCTCTCTGGCGGTTACGGGGATATTGGCGATGCACTGAGGAGCGCCTTGTTCGAGGTGGTGTCTGTGGTGACAAGCACCGGCTTTGGTGTCGCGGATTTTTCCGTATGGCCTTTGTTTCTTCCCGTATTAATGATTTTTATCAGTTTCATCGGTGGATGTGGCGGTTCCACCGCGGGGGGGATGAAAGTCATGCGTATTGTGTTGTTGGGTAAACAAACGGTACGTGAATTCAACCGTCTCATCCACCCTACCGGCGTGTTTGCCATCAAGGTCGGCGGGCGCGTCATGGGAGAGAGAGTGACCCAGTCGGTGTGGGGGTTTTTTTCCGTTTATATCGCAACCTTTGTCGTGTTGATGTTGTTGATCATGATGGCCGGGCTGGATCAGGTCTCCGCCTTTTCGGCGATTGCCACCTGTATGAACAACCTTGGACCTGGTCTGGGTGCGGTATCGCAAACGTTTATCGGTGTCAGTGACCCGGCAAAACTGGTGGCGGTGGCGGCGATGTTGCTCGGGCGGTTGGAGGTTTTCACGGTTCTGGTCTTGTTGCACCCCGCCTATTGGCGGCAGTAACCGTTTGTCCGTAAACTGGATTTGTGGTTGTGTTTCGTTGCGGTAGCCACCCGGTTTTCTTTCACAGCCCTCTCTTGTGGGATATTTGAATTCAATTTCTTATTATCATAAAATCGTATCAGTAAATTAACGTTTTCTTAACCTTTGTGCGGGTAACATTACATTAGTGATTTTACCCAAGCCTATGTTTCCGCTGGGTATTTGCGGAAAAATACATTGCCACTGGTGTTCCTCTTGGGAGGCCGCGCAGAGATTTGAACCTGTCTGCGGGGATCTCCACACTGCACCTGTTTGGGTGTTCCCTTACATTTAACAAGCAAACGCGTAAGGAGTGGGGTTTGAAAAATCGGGTTTCCTGTGAATTTGCTTCAAGGCCGTGTGTGGGCCTTGGAGACGTCAACTGCTGTATCGGTGAATTGATGGCCGTGAAGGCTCGGGGATTGGTCTTGAAGAAAGGTGGGGGGCAGGACATTGACGACGTTAGCTGACGAAGAACGCATGGTCGTGCAAGCAGGGGGGCTGAGCCGCAAGCAGTGGATTGCCGCCGTGATATTTACCGTGATGGCCGCTTATCTTTCAACGGTGGTTCCCAGTATCGAAATTGCCTGGGTGACCGCTATCCTGCTGTTAACGATCTACCTGTTTGCCTTTGAGATTGTAGACGTCGATGTTGCTGCCATCAGCATCATGGTGTTACTTGGTTTGACCTCATTGCTTGCGCCTGTAATGGGCCTGGAGCAGGGCCTGGTGCCAACGACGCATTTGTTTGACGGTTTTGCCAGTAATGCGGTCATTTCCATCATTGCGGTGATGATCATCGGTGCCGGCCTGGATCGCACCGGCCTGATGAGCAAGGTGGCGGCGATTATTCTGAACAAGGGCGGTAGCTCAGAGAAACGCATCATTCCGATCATTTCCGGCACGGTCGCGATCATTTCCAGTTTTATGCAGAATGTTGGTGCCACCGCGTTGTTTTTGCCGGTGGTTTCCCGCATCTCGGCGCGGGCCGGACTGCCCATGTCGCGCCTGCTGATGCCCATGGGGTTCTGTGCAATCCTTGGTGGTACCGTGACCATGGTGGGTTCGAGTCCATTGATTTTGCTCAATGATCTCATTCTCACCTCCAACAAGGCCTTGCCGCCGTCGCAACAGATGGAGACCTGGGGTCTGTTTTCCGTGACCCCCATCGGCCTGGTGCTGGTGGCGGTCGGGATAATCTATTTCATACTTGCCGGCCAGTTTGTCTTGCCCACCAAGCGGAAAAAAGAGGCGGTGACCGGCGCAAACACCATGGCGTATTTTCAGGATCTCTACGGCATCGATTACGGTCTGTTCGAGGTGGTTGTGCCCCCGGAGAGCGGCCTGGTTGGAAAACTGCTGGACGATATCGAGCATGAAGAACGTATCCGCATCATCGCTGCCATGCGGAGCGCAGAGGATGTGCGTATCGGTCCTGGGGGGCTGGCCCGGGATATCGGTATCGAAGCGAACACGGTATTGGGCATACTCGCTTCACCGGAAAATCTGAGGGCTTTCGCAGACAAGTATCATCTCAAGGTCAGGGAGGATCTGGAAACATTTGCCGAGTCACTGGCCGCGACCAAGGCCGGGATTGCCGAGGTGGTGATTCCACCAGGCTCGCAACTGATCGGCAAGAGCGCGCGTGACGTCTGGATGCGGAAGACTTACGGCATATCCATGGTGGCGCTGCATCGCGGCGGCGAAACCAAACGTGAAGGGGAGGGGATTCGTGATATGCCGCTGCAGGCGGGTGATACCCTGGTGGTGCATACCACATGGGATGCCCTCGTGCGCCTGGAGAAGGATCGCAACTTTGTCGTGGTCACCACCGAATTTCCCCACGAGGAACTACGGCCGCAAAAAGTGAGCTGGGCAGGATTGTTCTTCTCGATTGCCCTTTTCCTGGTGCTGTTCACCGATATCCGTCTGTCGGTTGCCTTGCTGACCGGTGCGGTGGGGATGATCCTCTCCGGGGTGCTCACCATCGAAGAGGCCTACGAGGCGGTAAGCTGGAAGACGGTGTTTTTGCTGGCGAGCCTGATCCCCCTCGGGTTGGCAGTGGAGACGACCGGCACCGCAGCCTGGATAGCCGATCAGACCCTGAGCCTGCTGGACGGTGTGCCTGTCTGGGTGTTGCAGCTGGCGATTGCGGTGCTGTCCACCTTTTTCACCCTGGTGATGTCCAACGTGGGTGCGACCGTCTTGCTGGTGCCGCTGGCGGTGAATATTGCAGTCGGGGCGGGCGCCAATCCGGCGGTCTTCGCGCTGACGGTAGCCATTGCCACCTCCAACTCCTTCCTTATCCCTACCCATCAGGTGAATGCGCTGATCATGGGGCCGGCCGGTTACAGAGTTGCGGATTTCATGCGCGCTGGCGGCATCATGACGGTACTGTTCCTTGTGGTGATGATGCTGATGATGAACCTTATTTTCTGAAGGACCCAACTGTTGAAACCGATACGTAAAAAAATTATCGGCACGCTTGCGGCCGTGATGTTTCCGGGGATCACTGTAGCCGGGGAAACAGCGCACCAGGCGCTGGATCTGACTGCTGATGTGACGGGGTGGCTTGCCATTGCCTTGTTTGTTATCGCCTATGCACTGGTGATGGCGGAAGAGTTCACGCATTTGCGCAAGTCGAAACCGGTGATTCTGGCGGCCGGGATCATCTGGGGCATGATCGGTTATGTCTATGCTTCCCACGGGATGTCCGAACTGGCGGAAGAGGCGGTGCGCCACAATCTGCTCGAATATGCTGAACTGATGCTGTTCCTGCTGGTGGCGATGACCTATATCAACGCCATGGAGGAGCGGCAGGTGTTCGATGCGTTGCGTGCCTGGCTGATCCACAAGGGCTTTGGTTTGCGCACGCTGTTTTGGATGACTGGTTTCCTCGCGTTTTTCATTTCACCGGTAGCGGACAATCTGACGACGGCACTGCTGATGTGTGCCGTGGTGCTGGCCGTCGGTGGCAGCAACGCTCGCTTTGTCAGTGTCGCCTGCATCAACATCGTTGTTGGCGCAAATGCAGGTGGTGCCTTCAGTCCCTTTGGCGATATCACCACCCTGATGGTCTGGCAGAAAGGCGTGGTCGACTTCTGGACCTTCTTCGCCCTGTTTTTCCCCTCACTTTTGAATTTCCTTGTTCCGGCGGCGGTAATGCATTTTGCGGTTCCAAAGGGACAGCCGGCTACTGTCGATGAACAGGTCGAGATGAAGCGTGGCGCGCGCCGCATCATGGTACTGTTTCTGCTGACCATCGCCACCGCGGTCAGTTTCCATAATTTTTTCGGGCTGCCGCCGGTGGTTGGCATGTTGACCGGCCTTGCCTATCTTCAGTTCTTTGGTTTCTTCCTCAAAAAGACGGAATCTGCAGGTATGCGGGATGCGGAAGGCAGTATGGGTGAGGTGGTGCCATTCGATATTTTTAAAAAAGTGGCTCGTGCCGAGTGGGACACGTTGCTGTTCTTTTATGGGGTGGTGCTCTGTGTCGGTGGTCTGGGTTTCCTTGGTTACCTCAGTCTGGCTTCGGAACTGATGTATGGACACTGGAGTGCGACAACCGCTAATGTCATGGTGGGCTTGTTGTCCGCCATCGTGGATAACATACCGGTGATGTTCGCGGTGTTGACCATGAATCCGGATATGTCCACCGGCCAGTGGCTGCTGGTCACGCTGACTGCGGGTGTGGGTGGTTCGCTACTCTCGATCGGTTCGGCCGCGGGGGTGGCATTGATGGGGCAGGCGCGCGGCAAGTACACTTTCTTCAGCCATCTCAAGTGGGCACCCGTTATCGCTCTGGGTTATGCTGCCAGTATCTTCAGCCATCTGGTGATCAACAGCGATTACTTTTAAAGCGGGTGTTTGCGGCCGCGCGTTAAGAGATGGTGAGGGGTTTGCTGCTGTATTAAGGCGATCCTCAGGCGGCTTCGTTGTAGTAGATGATTTGCAGCACGCTGCCCAACTGGCGCTGCGTTTCGCTGATGAGTTCCTCGAGGTTTTCGGGTTCCATGCCGATGGTGTTCCACACTTCGGTATCGATGGGTAAATCGTCATCCCGCGAGATGACAGGCTCCACCGTATTGGCAATGGCATTCCCCATGTGCACTGCGGCTGTTTCCAGCCGAAACTTGCTCGCGCCGGATGGAAAGTGATGGTATTCCACCGGTTCGATCAGGGATTCCGGCAGGCGCCATTCTCGCAAAAGTTCTCCGCCCAGGGTGGCGTGGTGGAAACCAAATGCCTTGATTTCGAGTTTATCGAGCTCCACATCGGGTTGTTCACACAGCTCCAGCACCTGACGGGAAAGATCCGGTTGCGCCAGGTACATCACCATCTTGCCGATGTCATGCAATAATCCGGCAACGAAAAAACGTTCGCTGTTGTTGATGCGTAACTGGTTGGCAATGATGCGTGCCGCGGTGGCGCAGGCAAGGCTGTGATGCCAGAACACATCGATATTCACCAGATCAGAAGGAATACTGCGGAATTTGCCGGTGACGGATGTGGCCAGTACCAGATCCCGCAGCTGGCGGGTGCCGACAATGGTGATGGCCATGGAGATCGTATCTATTCTGGACGGAAAACTGTAAAAAGGGCTGTTGACGATTTTCAGCAGGCGTGCGCTCAAGGCGGCGTCCTGGATGATGACCTCACCGATGTCGGCGGCGGTACAGGTGGGATCATCAACCATTTCATTGAGTTGGGTGACGATTTCAGGCAAAGAGACGAGTTCGAGGTTGTCAGAAATCAGATCCTTTGGTGTCAACATCATAGAAGCATCCTTGTTACGGTCACCGGTTGATCAGCGTTACCCATTGTTACGATTCAATGAAACCTTCATTGATGACACGGGTCACTTTCACAAAATTAAAGTATATTATGCGCCTGTCTTTTTGATAGCGACGAATATGTGAACTGGATCACAGTTTTTGCGTGTATTAAATTAGCAGATAAATCAGCAATATGCATCATTTATTTAAAGTAAGGTTGTTAAACAGGTACTGATCCTATGTCTATGGTTCATCGTTTGTCCGTTGCCGGGATGAGTTGTGCCGGCTGTGTTGCCAGTGTGGAGAATGCCTTGAATGCAGTGGAAGGCGTTACCCGGGCATCGGTGAATTTTGCCGAGCATACCGCTGTGGTCAGTGGCGATGTGCCGGTGGCGACTCTGCTGGCGGCGATAAAAAAAGCCGGTTATGACGCGGCGGAATTGCGCGGCCAGGATGATGAGAGTGAAAAGGAAGCGGCGGAAAAATCGCATTACCGCGCCCTCTTGCGCAAAACCGCGGTTTCCGCCATCGTGGGCCTGCCGCTGTTTGCAGGCAGCCTGAGTGGTGTCCTGCCGGTGATGCAAAGTCAGGGTGGGCAGATATTCTGGTTGCTGGTGGGCTTTGTCACGCTGGGGGTACTGGTTTATGCAGGAGGGCATTTTTTCAGTGGTGCCTGGAAATCGTTCCAGGCGCACAATGCCAACATGGATACGCTGATTGCGCTCGGCACGGGCTCGGCCTGGCTCTATTCCATGGTGGTGACCGTTTTTCCCGATACCGTGCCAACTCTGGCACAGCATGCCTACTTTGAAGCTGCGGTGATCATCATCGCCCTGATCAACTTCGGTTCCGCCCTGGAAATGCGGGCACGCGGCAAAACCAGTGAAGCGATAAAACGCCTCATCGGCCTGCAGCCGAAAACAGCCAGGGTGGTGCGTGACGGGCTGGAACAGGATGTGCCCATCGAGACGATTGGCCTGGACGAGACACTGCGCATCCGTCCGGGGGAACGCATTGCCGTCGATGGCGTGGTGATCGACGGCCACTCGCGTGTGGATGAATCGATGTTGAGCGGCGAACCCATGCCGGTGGAAAAGCAGCCTGGCGATGAGGTGGTGGCGGGTACGATCAACACCACCGGTTCTTTTCTATATGTCTCCAAACGCATCGGCCGGGACACGGTGCTGGCGCAGATCATCGAGATGGTGCGCAATGCCCAGGCGAGCAAACCGGCCATCGGGCGCCTGGTGGACAAGGTGGCGGCGGTGTTCGTGCCGGTGGTGATGATCATTGCGGTGCTGACTTTTCTTGCATGGTACAACTTTGCTCACGAGCTGGGCGTAAGTTATGCCTTTGTTGCCACCATGACCGTGCTGATCATCGCCTGTCCCTGTGCGCTTGGGCTGGCGACACCGATCTCCATCATGGTCGGCGTAGGCCGCGCGGCCGAAATGGGAATTTTGATCCGCAATGGGGACGCCTTGCAGCAGGTAGGGCACCTGTCTCATGTGGTGCTGGATAAAACCGGTACGGTGACCGAGGGCAAGCCGGCGGTCACCGATATCGAAACCACAGAAGGGATCAGCGAAGAAGCGGCCCTGGTGCTGGCGGCCAGCCTGGAGCAGGGTTCGGAACACCCTCTGGCTGCTGCTATCGTGGACGCGGCAAAGCAGCGCCAACTGAAACTGCAGGCAGTGACACAGTTCGAAGCGATCAGCGGCCAGGGGGTGAAAGCAGAACTTGAAGGCAAACGCCTTCTGTTTGGTAACGCTGCGATGATGCAGAATTCCGGAGTGGATGTCAGCGGATTGCAAGCCAGGGCGGAAGCGATGGCGGCAATTGCCAAAACCCCGATGTATCTTGCACAGGAGGATCGATTGCTGGCACTGATTGTGGTGGCCGATCCCGTCAAGCACGATTCCAAAGCAGCCGTTGCCAGGCTGCACAAGCTTGGTCTGCGCGTGGTGATGCTCACCGGCGACAATCGCACCACCGCCGGGGTAGTGGCGCAGCAGGTTGGTGTCGATGAGGTGATCGCCGAGGTGTATCCGCAAGACAAGGATCGGGTCGTTGCCGCTTTGCAGGAGAAGGGGGGGATCGTCGCCATGGTGGGTGACGGTATCAATGATGCGCCGGCACTGGCACGTGCGGATGTCGGTCTGGCGATCGGCAGTGGTACCGATGTGGCGATTGAAAGTGCGGACATCACCTTGATGCGTGGCTCCCTCCACGGTGTCGCCGATGCGATTGCCATATCCCGCGCGACGGTGCGGAACATCAAGCAAAACCTGTTCGGTGCCTTTGTTTACAATACCCTCGGCATACCGGTGGCGGCTGGGGTGTTATATCCTTTCATCGGGATGTTGTTGAATCCCATGATCGCCGGTGCGGCGATGGCCATGTCTTCGGTCACGGTGGTCAGCAATGCCAACCGCTTGCGATTGTTCAAAAGCAGGGAGGATCAGGCCTGATGTTGTGGGTGAATCTGTTTGGTTTGGTATTGATCGGCTTTATCATCTGGTGGTTCTGGATACAAAAGTAGAGAATTGCCGATGCTCTGTTAGCCAAGTGTACGGGCAGCCGGAACGCCTTTCAGTTCATGATGGGAGCCGGCTTCCCGCTATATGGAAATCTCCTCCAGGAATGGCGGCATCTTTGCCGCAGAGTAATCTGGCGTTCGTCGCAGTAAATTATGCAATCGCAGGAACTTTTGTTTACACTTTTGTTCTTGTACTTTTATTGACCTGACTTGCAAAGATTAAGGAGTGAGCAACGAGGAACGGATTATGCGAAGGGTTTGGCCGTAAATAACAACCCCGGTTTTACCCGCCAGCCGTTCCTCGCAACGCGAAACAGATTATGTCCTGGTGGGGTAAAGTTATAGGAGGTGCCTTCGGCTACATGCTGGGCGGGCCGCTGGGGGCCTTGTTCGGTGCAGCGCTTGGGCATCAGTTCGACAAGGGGCTGGAGCAGCAGGGTTTTGAGACCCTCTTTGCGCGCAGCGGTGATCGGGAGCGGGTGCAGACGGCTTTTTTCACCGCGCTGTTTTCCGTGATGGGACATGTGGCCAAGGCAGATGGGCGGGTAAGTCCTGACGAGATCGCCATGGCTCGCAGCATGATGCAGCAAATGGCGCTGAACGAAGCCCAGACGAAAGTGGCGATCGATTTGTTCACCCAGGGAAAGCAACCGGACTTTGATTTGCGCGGGGTGGTGGAGCAATTCCGGCAGGAATGCCATCGCCGCAACACCCTGATGCAGATGTTCATGGAGATCCTGTTGCATGCTGCATTCGCCGACGGCGTATTGCATCCCAACGAGCGGCGGATATTGCGCCAGGTCAGCGACTGGTTGGGTTTTTCACCGCACCATTACCAGCAACTGGAATCCATGGTGCGGGCGCAACGTTCATTCCATGCCGGTGGTTATCAACAGGCGGAAACCGGCGAGGATTTGTTGAAGCAGGCCTATGAGGTCTTGGGGGTCCCGCAAAGCGCTTCGGACGCGGAGGTGAAAAAAGCCTACCGGCGCCTGATGAACCGGCACCACCCCGACAAGCTGGTATCCCGCGGTATGCCGGAAGAGATGGTCAAACTGGCGACCGAAAAAACCCAGGAGATCAAAGCCGCCTATGAGACGATAAAAAAAGCACGGAAGTCTTAGTTAACGCCTTGCGATAACCAGGGGGATACCTTTTTCGCACAACTGTTCAGCCCAGGTAGCGGCCGCCGCTGGCAACGGCGATGACAATCAGGCCAAGGATGATATTGGTTCCCACCATCCTGCGGATGCGTGCGAGGGCGTCTCCCCCTGCCGGCCATTGTTGCGCCGTCACGGCCCGCCGCAATTGCCGGTAAGGAAAGAAGTAAACATACAGATAGATCAGAATCATCAACCAGCCGATACCGTTCATCAGATGCACATACAGCGGTGCATTTCCCATACCGCCAAACATGGTGAAGATCATCAGATAACCGCTAAGCGGCAGAAGGATCACCGCCAGCCAGACGAGGGGAAAGAATCTGGCAAAAACGCCCACCCACAGCGGCAGGCGTTGCGGTGGTTCCAGCTGGCTTACGGCGACGGGTCGCAGGCAGGCATGGGCAAAGATCATTCCTCCAACCCAGACAACGGCAGACAATAAGTGTAGAACGATGGCAACAGCATTTGCATTCATAAAAACAACCTTATTTTAATTTGATTTCTGATCCCGTGGCGTTGCGGAACAACCAGCCACGTATGCGTTTGATCAATACATTTTCCTTGTTGGTAAAGAAGTGGTCCGCATCCTTGACCTCAATCTGCTCGTAATGCGGGTTCTTTGCTTTCAGCGCGGCCTGTTTCCTGGCGCGGGCATACTTGCGTACCGACTCCAGATCCCGGCTGCCATAGAGATCGAGCACGGGAATTTTGATTTTCCGCAGCGAGGCCACATTGCTCAGAGGTGAATTTTTTTTGTGTTCCGTCATGCCAATGCCGATATAGCCGCGGATTTTGGCTTTCGGCCGTTTTGCCAGGTAATAGGAGGCCATCGCGCTACCCATGCTGTGGGCGATGATCACGATATTGTAGATGCCTTTTTGCTGCAAAAAATCAATGGCGGCATCGATGCGGGCCGGTACTTCCTTGAACAGCGGGATGTAATCCCGCGGCTTGGCCTCGTTTGCCAGGATCGGCATCTGAATCGAGAGGGTGGCCCAGCCGTAGGTGGGCAGTTCACTGCGAACCGGATTGATGACCTCAAGCCAGTCGGGATGAGCGCCGATCCCGTGCAGGACGATCGCCGCACCCACCGTTTTCGAGATCATGCTTTCCGAGTAGATGCCGAAGAATTTCTTCTTGCCCGCCGGCAGCCAGACGGCCTTTCCCACCAGCAGCGAATCCTTGATTTGATCCGCCCAGCGCTTTTCCTTTGCGATATCTGAGGCGTGCAATGACAGTGAAAACAATAAAATAAGCAATGAAATCAGTAGCTTAAGAGTCTTTGCGTGCATGGTATTCTGCCCCGAATGATTTGTGACTTAACCCGGATATGCCAAGTATACGCAGTCATTTTATCCTGCAAAAGCTGAAAATTCCCGCCTGATCGGTTACAGTCTGCGGTCAGTTTTTTTCCGACCCCGCCAGCCGGGCGGGTTAGCAGGAACCCGAACACTAAATTGAGAGGCGTAAATTATGGCGGATTTCAAAATCGCACCTTCTATTTTATCAGCGGACTTCGCCCGTCTGGGTGAGGAAGTGGACAATGTTTTAAAAGCCGGTGCGGATATCGTTCACTTTGACGTGATGGACAACCACTATGTGCCGAATCTGACCATTGGTCCGCTGGTATGTGAAGCATTGAGGGATTTCGGTATCGAAGCGCCGATCGATGTACATCTCATGGTAAAGCCGGTGGATCGCATTATTCCCGATTTTGCCAAAGCAGGTGCCACTTATATCACTTTTCATCCGGAAGCTTCCGAGCACGTGGATCGTTCCTTACAGTTGATCCGTGAAAACGGTTGCAAGTCGGGGCTGGTGTTTAACCCGGCCACACCACTGGATTACCTCAACTATGTTATCGACAAGGTTGACATGGTGTTGCTCATGTCAGTCAACCCGGGATTCGGTGGCCAGAGTTTCATTCCCAGTGCGCTCGGCAAGCTGCGCGAGGCGCGCAAGATCATCGATGCCAGTGGCCGTGATATCCGTCTGGAAATCGACGGCGGGGTGAAAGTGAACAACATCCGGGAGATCGCCGAGGCGGGTGCCGACACATTTGTGGCCGGTTCAGCGATTTTCGGCGCCAGGGGCGACAACGATCCCAATGTTTATGATACGGTGATTAAACAGATGCGGGACGAACTGGCAAAAGCGGGTTGACGGACAAAAGGACCAACCATAACGCAACGCAATACGCACACCCCCTCCGATTGGCGGATTTTCGTGTTCAATTGCGTTCATTCATGGATTACAGGATGATTAAAAAACCGGAAATGATCCTTATCGATGTGGATGGCACGCTGGTGGACAGCGTGCCTGATCTGGCGTATTGCGTCGATGAGATGAGAAAACAACTCGGCCTGCCGGTATACGGCGAAGCCAGGGTGCGTGAATGGGTGGGCAATGGCGTGGAAAGACTGGTACGCCGGGCCCTCATCGGCAAGCTCGAGGGGGAACCGGATGAGGCGCTGTTTGCCAGGGCCTACCCGCTGTTTCTGCAGCTCTATGCCGAAAACACCAGCAAACGCAGCCGTCTCTATCCAGGGGTGCGGCAGGGACTCGACTATTTGCGGGCGCAGGGTTATAAACTGGGATGTGTCACCAACAAGGCAGCCCGCTTTACTGAGCCGCTGTTAAGGGATCTGGGAATTGATGGTTATTTCGGCATTGTGATCAGCGGCGATACTCTCGCAAGGAAAAAGCCCGATCCTCTGCCATTGTTGCATGCGGCGGAATTTTTTGCGGTCAAGCCCCAACAGTCCCTGATGATCGGGGATTCAGTGAGTGATGTCAAAGCTTCGCGCGCTGCCGGGTTTCAGATCGCCTGTATGACCTATGGTTATAATCATGGCCAGGATATTCGTGAAGAAAATCCCGACGTGGTGATGGATTCCATGGCTGAATTACCGCAAATACTCGAACAAAGCCAACAGGGCGCAGCTTGACTGGATAAGCTGAGACCGATGTTGAATAAAAACCACACAAACACGCGATGGTGAAATTCACTCTCTGGCGCGGTATGCCGTGTACTTTGTGTGTATGTGTTGTGTGTTTGATTATTTGACTTCAGGTAACAAGAATGAACCAGCAAGAATTCAATGCGCTCGTGGCAGAAGGGTACAACCGTATTCCTCTGATGCGGGAAGTCCTGGCTGATCTGGATACCCCCCTCAGTACTTTTCTGAAACTGGCCAATGGCCCCTATTCCTATCTGTTTGAGTCGGTACACGGTGGAGAAAAATGGGGCCGTTATTCCATCATCGGTCTGCCCTGCCGGAAAGTGATCCGTATCCACGATCGTCAGATCAAGGTCCTGGAAGAGGACCGGGTGGTGGAAGAGGAAACGGTTGAAGATCCTCTTGCCTGGATCGAGTCCTTCTACTCCCGCTACAGGATTCCGCAAATGAAGAATCTGCCGCGGTTTACCGGCGGCCTGGTGGGTTACTTTGGCTACGATACCATTCGTTATATCGAACCGCGTCTTGGCGCCTGCCCCAATCCCGATCCTCTCGGGGTGCCGGATATTCTGCTGATGGTGTCGGATGAAGTGGTGGTGTTCGACAATCTCAGCGGCAACCTGTTTGTTATCATTCATGTGGATCCTTCACAGCAGGATGCATACCGGCAAGGCCAGGCAAGGCTGGATGAACTGATTTCCCGGCTTCGCAGTGCCACCCCCGCCTATGCGCCAGGCCGTTCCTACGAGGTCAGGGAAGAGGATTTTGTTTCCGGTTTTACGCAGCAGGGTTTTGAAGCAGCGGTGCAAAAAGCCAGGGAATATATCATTGAGGGTGATGTGATGCAGGTGGTTCTGTCACAGCGGCTCTCCATTCCGTTTCATGCACGTCCGCTGGATCTCTACCGCGCCCTGCGCAGCCTGAATCCCTCACCCTACATGTATTATCTCGACCTGGGTGATTTCCATGTGATCGGTTCTTCGCCGGAGATCCTGGTGCATGTGGAAGACGGCATGGTGACGGTGCGGCCGATTGCCGGAACCCGGCCGCGTGGCAGCACCGAGGAGGAGGACAAGGCGCTGGAGGCCGAGTTGCTCGCCGATCCCAAGGAACTGGCCGAGCATTTGATGCTGATCGATCTTGGCCGCAATGATACGGGACGTGTTGCTGAGACAGGTACCGTCAAGGTTACCGAAAAAATGGTGGTGGAACGTTACTCCCATGTGATGCACATTGTTTCCAATGTTACCGGAAAATTGAAACAGGGACTGTCGCCCATTGATGTGCTGCGCGCCACCTTCCCGGCAGGGACGGTGTCCGGCGCACCGAAAATCCGCGCGATGGAAATTATTGATGAACTGGAGCCGGTCAAACGCGGTGTCTATTCAGGTGCAGTGGGTTATCTCTCCTGGTCAGGTAATATGGATACCGCCATTGCCATCCGCACGGCGGTGATCAAAGACAAGATGCTGCATATTCAGGCTGGCGCCGGTATTGTGTACGACTCTATCCCGCGTAACGAATGGGATGAAACCATGAACAAGGGGCGTGCGGTGTTTCGCGCGGTTGCCATGGCAGAATCTGGCCTGGAGAAGGCGCATGAATAGCGAGTATGAGATTATTTGTCGGGGATATATTTTTACTGATGAATGATATCTGAAAATCCTCGCGCCTTTGTGGTGAAAAAAATGCTATTGATGATTGATAATTACGACTCTTTTACCTACAACCTGGTGCAGTATTTCGGTGAGCTGGGTGCGGATGTGCAGGTTTACCGCAACGATCAGATCAGTATTGCCGAAATCGAGAAACTCGATCCCGAGCAGATAGTGATCTCCCCCGGCCCATGCACGCCGAATGAAGCCGGTATCTCTGTCGAGGCGATTAAATATTTCGCCGGCAAGAAACCGATTCTGGGCGTTTGTCTCGGGCACCAGAGTATCGGGCAGGCCTTCGGTGGCCGTATCGTGCATGCCAATGCCATTATGCATGGTAAAACCTCGATGATTTATCACAAGAGTGCCGGCGTTTTTTCAGGTCTGGAAAATCCGTTCGAGGCGACGCGCTATCATTCACTGGTTATCGAAAAATCAAGTTTGCCCGCCTGTCTGGAAATGACGGCATGGACACAGAGCGGCGATGGCGAGGTGGACGAAATCATGGGTGTGCGCCACAGGAAACATCCGGTAGAAGGCATACAGTTTCATCCGGAATCCATATTGACACAACACGGGCATCAGTTGTTGAAAAACTTCCTGGAACAATAGTATTTTTCAGGAAAGATTTTTTGGCTGCGGTCGTCAGGGTTATGCATGCGGGGGATTTCCCTGCATAACTGTATGAACGCCGTGGTTACTCACTCTCTCAATAGTCGAGGTATTCAAATGGATATGCAGTCAGCCATTCGTGCAGTAACTGAGCATCGTGATCTGAGTGCGGAAGAAATGACCGCCGTGATGCGTACCATTATGACCGGCGAAGCGACGCCTGCGCAAATCGGCGGGTTTCTCATCGGCTTGCGCATGAAAGGCGAGACGGTGGAGGAAATTGCCGCGGCTGCCGCGGTGATGCGGGAGTTGGCGGCCGGTGTGCAGGTCGAAGGTGAGCATGTGGTGGATATCGTCGGCACCGGCGGCGATGCCAGCAACACCTTCAATATCTCTACCGCCAGTACCTTCGTGGTGGCTGCCGCAGGAGGTACCGTGGCAAAGCATGGTAACCGCTCGGTCTCCAGCAAATCCGGCAGCGCCGATCTGCTGGAAGCGGCGGGGGTGAATCTGGATCTTACGCCGGAACAGGTGGCTGCATGTATCCGCGAAGTTGGCGTCGGTTTTATGTTTGCACCCAAACACCACAGCGCCATGAAGCATGCCATCGGTCCGCGCAAGGAGATGGGGGTGCGCACCATCTTCAATGTCTTGGGGCCCTTGACCAATCCGGCAGGTGCGCCCAACCAGTTGTTGGGGGTGTTTTCCGCCGAACTGGTGGAGCCGCTTGCCGAGGTACTGAACAAGCTGGGAAGCAAGCATGTTCTGGTGGTGCATGCGGAAGACGGTATGGACGAAATCAGCATTGCTGCGGCAACCCGGGTGGCAGAGCTGAAAGACGGCAAGGTGACGACATATACCATTACGCCGGAGGATTTCGGGCTTGCGCGCAGCGCAATCGACTCGCTGGTGGTGGACAGCGCGGAGGAATCCCTGGCGATAATCAAAAATGTACTGGACAATCAGGTCGGCGCGGCGCGGGATATCGTGGTGCTCAATGCCGGTGCCGCCATCTATGCGGCTGATCTGGCCGGTACGCTGCAACAGGGCGTGCGCAAGGCGGATGAAGTGATTGCCAGCGGAGCGGCCAGAGCCAAACTAGATGCGTTGGTGGCAATGTCAAACAGTTTCTGAACAATAGTTCCGGTGTATCGTTTTGTTCCAAATCAGTCTTGCAACCTCAGCGTCGCTGGCGTTGTCTTCCAGAGCATGTAGAGATGAATAGCACACCAGACATTCTGAAAAAGATCATTCAGCGCAAGTCTGAAGAGATTGTTGAGCGCCAGGCAAAGGTTTCCCTCGCCCGGCAGAGGGAACGCGCCGGCAGCGGAGCAGCGCCCCGTGGCTTCGTCGCCCGTATCCGGGAGGCGGTTGACAGTGGCCGGCCGGCGGTGATTGCAGAGATTAAAAAGGCATCGCCAAGCAAGGGGGTGATACGGGAAAATTTCAATCCGCAGGAGATCGCCGTTTCCTATGCACGGGCAGGCGCAACCTGCTTATCGGTATTGACGGATGTCGATTTTTTTCAGGGGAGTGACGCCTATTTGCAACAGGCCCGAGCCGCTTGTGAACTGCCGGTGTTGCGCAAGGATTTTTTTATCGATCCTTACCAGGTCTATGAAGCGCGGGCAATCGGTGCCGACTGTATCCTGCTGATCGTTGCCGTCCTGGATGACGACCGGCTTGCCGAACTGAGCGGCCTGGCGCGGCAGTTGGGAATGGACGTATTGCTTGAAGTGCACGATGCTGACGAACTGCGGCGGGCCCTGCTGCTGGATTTACCCCTCATCGGGATCAACAACCGAAATCTGCGAACTTTTGAGACGACGCTGGATACCACCTTGAAGCTACTGGAACAGATCCCGCATGACCGGATCGTGGTGACCGAAAGCGGTATTCATACCCCGGAGGACGTGGCGCGGATGCGCGCGCACAAGGTAAATGCGTTTCTGGTGGGAGAGGCGTTTATGCGGGCAGACGATCCGGGTGAGAAATTAAAGGCGTTGTTTGCGGATCAGTGAAGCCGGGTGGCAAGGATGACGCGGCTGGAGGAGCGCTGCCTGTTTTCTAAACAAGTGTTCCGAATACCGGATCATTTAAGATTATTGGCAGGTTCTGGTTTTGCATCAGGGGCTTGAGTGGAGTGGTATTCGGAACAGTTATTCAGCGGGTGCCGAACACCACGATGGTTTTGCCTTTGACGGAAATCAGCCCCTGTTCTTCCATGCTTTTCAACACCCGCCCGACCATTTCCCGTGAGCAGCCAACAATGCGGCCGATCTCCTGACGGGTGATGCGGATCTGCATGCCGTCGGGATGGGTCATGGCATCGGGTTGTTTGCACAGATCCAGCAGGGTGCGGGCTACCCGGCCGGTCACATCCATGAAGGCGAGATCGCTGACTTTGCGGCTGGTGCTGCGCAGCCGTGCCGCCATCTGTTTGGTCAGGGCAAACAGGATATCGGGGTGATCCTGATACAATTGGCGGAATTTGGCATAACTGATTTCCGCCACTTCGCAGGAAGTGCGGGCACGCACCCAGGCACTACGGTTTTCCTCTTCCGCAAACAGTCCCATTTCGCCAAAGAAATCACCCTTGTTGAGATAGGCCAGGACGATTTCGCGGCCTTCTTCATCTTCGATCAGGACCGATACCGAGCCGTCCACGATGTAATACAGAACATCCGGTTTGTCTTCAGCATAGATAATGACGCTCTTCGCCGGGTAGTTTCGCCGGTGGCAGTGCTCGAGGAAGTCATCGAGGGATGCAATCCCGGTTTGTTTTGTACTCGCCTGTACCATGTTTATCCCTGCTGGTTGGTTATGACTGACGATGTTATGCGCCTATGGTATACCAACGCCGATTAATGTAAATATGTCGTGATAAGGTTCCTGCCTGAATTGAGACTATCGTCACTGCATTGACGGATATGCACGGGCCGTTATCCGTCCGGGGTAAATCAAGTAATATCCCCGTGTCATGGGGGAAATTCCTGTCTCTTTATAATAGTAAAGTGTAGAGGACAAAATAGCCATTGGCTGTAAATTAGAACGAGTCTAATCTATGGGCGGGATAATTTTAAAGAAACTTTGAGTGGAGGTTCATGCATGAAGGCGCGTATCAAGTGGGTTGAGAATGTCACATTTGTCGGTGAGTCAGGGAGCGGCCATGCTGTGATCATGGACGGTCCCCCCGAACACGGTGGCCGCAACCTTGGGATCCGGCCGATGGAAATGATCCTGTTGGGAATGGGCGGTTGTACCGCATTCGATGTGATGCATATTCTGAAAAAGGGGCGCCAGGCGGTGACAGATTGCGTCGTGGAGCTGGAGGCCGAGCGTGCCGGGAGTGAGCCCAAGGTGTTTACCCGCATCCATGCCCATTTCGTCGTGAGCGGCAAGGGACTGAAGGAGAAGCAGGTCCAGCGGGCCGTTTCCCTCTCTGCCGAGAAATATTGTTCCGCCTCCATCATGCTGGGGCGTGGGGGAGTGGAGATCACCCATGATTATGAAATTCATGAATCTGACTGAGACCGTATGCAATGCCTGAACTCAAAGCGCTGATCCAGAGCTATTATTCCGCCTGGTTCCGTTTTCACCCGGAAACGGCGGTTGATCTGGGGGTGGAAGGCTACAGTCACCTGCTGACTCCCTGTGATGATGATGACATCGGTGCACTCGTCAGTCTCAACGAAAAATTGCTTTCCAGTTTGGAAGAGCTGCAGATGGATTCACTGGATCAGGCCGCGCGGATTGATGTGCGCCTGATGTACGGGGCAGCGTTGCTGGAACTGGAAACCCTGGCCGAGCAGGACTGGCGGCGGCGGGATCCCGAGCGGTTTCTGCCCGTTAACGCCATTTACCAGTTGACGGTACGCCCGGTGAAGGATTTGCCGGCATCATTCTCAGCCCGGCTGGCAGCCATTCCCGCTTACTTGAGGGAGGCGAGAACGTTTCTGCAGGAACAGCCGGAACGCATCCCGTCCCTCTGGCTGGAGTCGGCCGTGACCGAAGCCACCCATGGTGCGGCCTATCTGCGGGAATTGCGGCAGCATCCGAAGCTGGGTCAATATGGGCAGGATGCCGCGCTGGAAAATGCCGCGCGCGCGCTTGAGCAGTTTGCCGCCTTTTTGCAACGTGATTTGGCGCCGCATGCCAGTGGTGATTTTGCCTGCGGCAAGGATCATTTTGAACGCCTGCTGAAATACCGCCACGGTCTGGAACTGGATGCTGCGCAATTGCATGCCTTTGGCGCACGCCTCTATGAAACCACGGAAGACGCCCTGCGGCAGGAGACCCGCCGCCTGCGGGGTGACGAAGACATCGCGGCGCTGACGGCAAGCATCCAGGCGCAACACCCCGATGCAAACGCGTTACTCCCGGCCTACCGTGAAGGGATGAAAGCTGCCCGGCAGTTTGTCGCGGCGCACAAACTGGTCAATCTGCCTGTGGCAGAAAAGCTCAAAGTGGTGGAGACCCCGGTCTTCCTGCGCCACCAGATCCCGTTTGCGGCTTACCTGGAGCCGACGCCGAGCGATCCGCAGCAGCGTGGTTATTATTATGTCACGCCGGCGGTTGATGACGCGGCGCTTGGTGAACACAATATGCTCAGTCTGCGGCACACCTGTGTGCACGAAGCCTGGCCGGGGCATCACCTGCAGTTCGTCACCGCCAACCGCAGTCCAGTTGCCAGCACCCTGCCCCGTCTGACAAACCCCTCCGCCACTCTGTATGAGGGCTGGGCCTTGTATTGTGAGCAGTTGATGCAGGAAGAGGGCTTTCTTGACGCCCCCGAGTCACGTTTCGTGCTGCTCAAGGATCGGCTCTGGCGGGCGATGCGGGTGATGCTGGATGTGGAGCTGCATACCCGCGGACTGGGACTCGAGGAGGCGGCGCGGCGCATGCAGGAAACACTTGGTTTTACCCGCGAGCAGGCGATGGCCGATCTGAGCTGGTATACCCGCTCGCCAACGGTGCCCATGGGTTATGCCACCGGCTGGGCGCTGATCAACGCCTGCCGCGAACAGAGGCAGCGTCTCGATGATCAGTTTGCCTCAGTTGAGTTTCACAACAGCCTGCTGGCGGAAGGCTCGATTGCCTTGCCTTATGTCCTGCAAAGCCGTTTTGGTGAATCGCTGTGGCACAGCATATTCCGAAAAGTATTTACACATACTTAACTAAATACGCGTTTCGAATACCAGGTCATTTAGTATTCTTGCCAGATTCAAGTTTCGCATCAGGACCAGAGGTCTTTTACATGACACGCTGTAAATGCCGTCGTTCCTGCACATCCCTGCGGCTGACGGTCATGTAAAAGACCTCTGGTCCTGATGCTCCGTATCCCAAGTGTACTGGTATTCGTAACGCCTATTTGGCTTTTACAGATTTTAGCGGGGCGCGTGATTCGTTTTAAGGTAAAATAGCCGGTCTTTTCAACTTTGTGGCAATGAGGTCTGTATGAAAAAACCCGCTCCCACTGCCGGGCTGCGTCATGTTGCACTGTATGCCGAGCACTTTGAAGCGTGCGAGCGTTTCTATGTGGAATTACTGGGTATGCAGGTGGAATGGCGGCCCGATGCGGATAATGTCTATCTTACTTCGGGCAATGACAATCTCGCGCTGCATCGTGCCGGCAAAAAGGCAGACGGGCCGCAGCGCCTGGACCATCTCGGTTTTATTCTCAACCGGCCTGAAGAGGTGGATGACTGGTATGCTTTTCTGAAGGAGAACAACATCATCATGCGCAGCACACCGAGGACCCATCGTGACGGCGCGCGCAGTTTCTATTGTGAAGATCCGGACGGGACGGTGGTACAGATGATCTACCATCCGCCACTTGTGTCCCGCGACTGAAAATATGTTTCGGGGTATCGGTATGGCAGGCAAGCACCACAAAAAGATCAAACTGCACGGCTTCAACAATCTTACCAAGACGCTCAGTTTCAATATCTATGATATTAATTATGCAGACAATGCCGCGCAGCAAAAATCCTACATCGAGTACATCGACGAGGAATACAACGCCGAACGGCTCACCGCTATCCTTGTTGAAGTGAGTCATTTGATCGGCGCCAATATCCTCAATATCGCGCGCCAGGATTATGAACCACAGGGTGCCAGTGTCACCATGCTGATTTCGGAAGAGGCGGTTATTTCCGAAGAGTTGAGCAACAAGGAGGCGCCCGGCCCGCTTCCCGATGCGGTGGTGGCGCACCTCGACAAGAGCCATGTCACTGTTCACACTTATCCGGAAAGCCATCCCGACAACGGTATCAGCACTTTCCGCGTGGATATCGATGTCTCCACCTGTGGCCGTGTTTCGCCTTTGCGCGCCCTGAATTTTCTGATCCATAGTTTTGATTCAGATATTGTGATCATGGATTACCGTGTGCGCGGTTTTACCCGGGATGTTCGTGGCAGGAAGCACTATATCGATCACAAGATCAATTCAATTCAGAATTTTATCGCCAAAGATACCAAAGAACAGTATCAAATGATTGACGTCAACGTCTATCAGGAGAACATTTTCCACACCAAGATGATGCGCAAGGAACTGGAACTGGATAACTATCTGTTTGGTATCGATGCCGTGGATTTTTCGAAGGCAAGACAGAATAAAATCCACAAACAGCTACAAAAGGAAATGCTGGAAATTTTCTATGGCAGGAACATCCCGAAATAGGGTGTGGCAGTGAGAAAATTCTTTTCAACCGGGATTCAGACCAAATACTATTCGGGATACCGTATCATTCAAAATTGCTTCCAGATTCTGATTTCCCCTCAAAGCCGGAATTTTTCCTGACACGCTGCCAATACTGTTGTTTTCGTACCTCCCTGCGGTTGATGGCCATATAAAAAACCTCTGGTCCTGATGCGCTGTGTTACAAGTGGAATGATATGCGGAACGTGTGTTTGGAGAACGTAGGATGCGGTGAGCCTGCGAACCGCATCAATCGGAAAACATCGATGCCATAATTGTTTAACCGACGCAGCCTCATGGCAGTTGGATCCCGTTATCAGAAGAAGTTATCGATGCGGTTCGCCAGCTCACCGCATCCTACATGGGGTAATTTAAAGGTTATTGTCATCCCGGCGAATGCCGGAAACCGGCCTGGCGTGCGGAACATCTATTGAGCAGGCAAAAGCTGTTGCCTTTATAACCAATAAGCCGTGCGGGTCATGATGCTGGCGGTCAGGCGCATGAGTTTTTTTACCGGCGCGGGCAATTCGGCGCCGCCGGCGTGCAGGGCGGTGGTGGCGTGATGCGCTTCGTCCTGTTTCATTTGTTCCAGGATGGCGCGGGTCTTTTTGTCTTTTTCGCTGATCTGCGCCAGATGACTGTCGAGGTGGCGCACAACCTGCTGCTCGGTTTCCGCAACGAATCCCAGACTCCATTTGTCACCGGCGGCGCCGGCGAGTGCGCCGATGGAGAGTGAACCGAGATACCAGAAGGGGTTGAGGTAACTGGTATGGCTGCCCATTTCCCTGATGCGGCGTTCACACCAAACGAGGTGGTCGTTTTCCTCGGCTGCCGCGCGCTGCATTTTTTCGCGGACTTCCGGAAGTCTGGCGGTGAGCGCCTGGCCCTGATACAGTCCCTGTGCCGCCACCTCCCCGGCATGGTTGATGCGCATCAAACGTCCCACCTGTTCCCGTTGTTCACTGCTCAGTTCCGCTTCTTCGTAATTCCCGGCCGGATCAGGACGTTCGGTGACACGCGGGCGGCCGAAAACCGTCCGCAGGCCGGTATCGAGGTTCATCAATAAATTGTCGATAGGGGTGTAATGGCGTGTGGTCATGGAGATTAAAGATACAAGATATAAGATTAAAGATACAAGCAACAAGCTACAGACTACCCGCCACTCACCACTCACCACTGTCCTCATACCAGTTGCTCTGCGAGGAGAACCACGGGGTGGACAATGCGGATATTGGACGCTGGCAGGCCGGCTGCGAGATACAGAGCGCATCCCGGGTTGGTGGAGACAACAATGTCGGGGTGTGCGGCCTCGATGGCTTTCAGTTTTTCTGCGCGTAATCGTTGCGCAGTGACGGGCTGGGTCAGCATATAACTCCCGCCGCCGCCACAGCATTGGGCATTGCCCGGCAGTGAACCCACTTCGAGTCCGGGGATACGTCTTAGCAGGGGGGTGGCAAGATCCGCCTGTCGCAAGCCGTTACGCTGGCTGCATGGTTCATGGACGGCAACGCGTTTGTGCAAGGGCGTGAATTTCAGGGTTTCTGGCCAGTCGATTTCACTGAGAAAAGCGGTGATCTCTCGTGTTTGCCGGCTGAAAGTTTCGGCCTGTTGCCGCAGCGATTCATCAGGCCAGGGAAGCGAGGGGTAATTCAGCAGATGGGCACCACAGCCACTGGCGGTGTAAACAATGGCATCCCAGTTACCGTTGGCAAAGCTGGCCAGGTTTTGCCTGGCAAGCGTGACGGCCTGCTGCGCTTCGCCATTGTGCCGGGCGAGGGCACCACAGCAGGTTTGCGCTTTCCCGATGTCCACGCTGAAACCCAGCCGGTTCAACAAAATGATCGTCGCGTTCAGTGTGTCCTGTTCCAGGGTGGTTCCGAGGCAGCCGCTAAACAGGGCAACCCGGCCCTGTGGCTCACCTATATATAGGTATCGTGATGCGTAATGCCTGGCCGTTTTGAGTGGAGGTAACAGGCTTTCGAGGTGGCGGGTGTTTGTCAGCCGCAGAAGACCGCTGAAACGGACCAATCGCTGCAAGCCGCTGCGTTGATAGAAGCGTAACAGCCGGTTCAACCTGTTGATGCGCTCTCTCCGGGACAGTAGCGCCAGGCTGGCGTGTTTTAGCCAGCGGGCGAAGCGGGAAGCGGGGTATTTCTCTGCCAGCAGGCTCCGGCCATGATCCAGCAGTTGTTCATACTGCACTTCCGCCGGGCAGATGCGTTCACAATTGCGGCAGTTCATGCAGCGGGCAAGGTGCTGATGCAGGGAACGGCTGGCTTGCAGCTGTCCTGCGGCCAGCCCTTGCAACAGCGCAATCCGCCCGCGGGGTGATTCATTTTCATTGAGCGTCTGCTGATAGGTGGGGCAGGATGGCAGGCACAAACCGCACTTCACACACCGGTCGGCGAGATCGAGAATTTTGGATTGCAGGGACAAGGCGTGTCAGTCGGTATCGTTTTACAGGGGTGAAAAGAGTTCGTTACGTGAAGCAGGAAAACATCCTCCCCCACGTTTGGCGTATAATTCTATCTGATTCAAACCACCTTTGTATGATTGAATATGCCATGTCATTTTATAAATATCATGTTTTCTTTTGCACGAACCAGCGGCAAGCGGGTGAAGCCTGTTGTGCCAATTTCAATGCCCGCAAGGTGAGGGATCATGCCAAGCAGCGTATCAAGGAACTCGCTCTGGACGGGCCGGGAAAAGTGCGGATCAACCTGGCCGGTTGTCTCGGGCGGTGTGACAAGGGACCGGTGCTGGTGATTTATCCAGAGGGTGTCTGGTACACCTACGTGGATACGGAGGACGTGGATGACATCATCGAACAGCATCTGCAACAGGGCCGGATCGTAGAGCGTTTGCTGATCGACTGAATCACTGATTGGGAAAGGACTCACTTTGTTATCGTTTGTCTTGGTCAGATAGCGGTGATTCCTGCAACATGATCCCCCTGCATCGGGCCGAATACGCTACCCTACCGTTTTTTACTCGAAGAATATGCTTTCTGAAAAATTATTCATCCCCGGTCCGGCCGGGCGGATCCAGGCCGTGCTCGAGATCCCTGAAACCGATGCGCCCCTGCCCGCGATTGCCGTCGTCTGTCATCCTCACCCTCTCTACGGCGGAAGCCTGCAAAACAAAGTGGTGCACGTTCTGGCCAGGACATTCGTTGACATGGGCGTGGCGGTGCTGCGCTTCAATTTTCGCGGCGTGGGGGAGTCCCAGGGCCGGTTTGATCAGGGGCAGGGGGAACAGGCCGATCTGCAGGCCGCGGTGGCGTGGTTGAGGCAGCGCTATCCCGATCCCCCGCTCTGGCTGGCGGGGTTTTCCTTCGGGGCATTTGTCGCCTATCTGGCACACCGTGAGGTTGCCGCTTCCCGGCTGTTGCTGGTCGCGCCACCGCTCAGGCTTTTTGAATTTGGCGAAATCCGGCCTGTTGAGGTGCCCTGGCTGGTTATCCAGGGGAGTGATGATGAAATTGTTTCTGCCGATGCCGTACAGAGGTGGGTAAGCACCCAGCCTGAACCGGCGGAATTCCATCTGTTGGAAGGTGCCAGCCACTTTTTTCATGGACGGCTCAACGATTTGCGGAAAGTGGTGCAGACATCATGGGGTAAAAAACAGGGGGAATGACTCTCTAATTAAATTATGGATATTGAAAATAGCAGCAAAAACAACAATATACAGACGGCACGCAAATAAATTAAGAATAAGTCTAAATCAGGGTTGACAATAAATAAGCAATTGCTTATATTATCAGCCACTGAATTTCATTTTAACTCCTCCATCCTCCTTATGGTGGTATTTATCGGCACGGTTACCCCCTTTTCCGTGCCTTTTTTTTGTCCGGATTCCGCCAGATAGTGTCACAATCATGAAACCGGGGCGGGCAGGCAAAAGCCCGGAGCCGGACAGCGGATCCTGCCGCTTTTCGCTTGTATCTTCTATCTGATTACAGTACCATTCCGCCTCTTTTTTCAAGCAGATTTAACTTTTGGGACTGAGTGAATGAAAACCTTCAGTGCAAAGCCGGAAACCGTCAAACGTGACTGGTACGTGATCGACGCCGAAAACAAGGTGTTGGGACGCCTGGCGACCGAAATAGCCCGCCGCTTGCGCGGCAAACACAAGGCGGAATACACGCCGCATGTGGACACAGGCGATTATATTGTGGTCATCAATGCCGAAAAAGTGGCTGTAACCGGTAACAAGGAAACCGACAAGGTTTACCACCACCATACGGGTTACCCGGGTGGCCTCAAGTCCATCACCCTGGACAAGCAGCGCATCAAGGCACCGGAACGCATCATCGAAGCCGCAGTACGTGGAATGTTGCCGAAAAACCGCCTCGGCCGGGCGATGTTCCGTAAACTCAAGGTTTACGCCGGCGCAGAGCACAAACACACAGCCCAGCAGCCGAAGACGCTGGAAATCTGATACAGGTATAGACAGGAATCGCAATGGCAGAAACATATTACAGTACCGGTCGCCGCAAGAATTCCACCGCGCGCGTTTATCTGACCGCCGGCAAAGGCGATATCATCGTCAACAACCGTCCACTGGATGAATACTTCGGCCGTGAAACCGCCCGCATGGTTGTTCGTCAACCGTTGCACCTGACGGACAAGCTGGACAGTTTCGACATCAAGGTCTTCGTCAAGGGCGGAGGTAACACGGGACAGTCAGGCGCCATCCGTCACGGCATCACCCGTGCCCTGATGAAGTACGATGAAACACTGCGTTCACCCTTGCGCAAAGCCGGCTATGTCACCCGTGACGCGCGCGAAGTGGAGCGCAAGAAAGTCGGTCTGCATAAGGCACGTAAACGGCCTCAATACTCTAAACGCTAATGCGTTTAGAGTAAGTTACTGGGAACGAGGAACCAGTAACTAGGGAAACTGTATGGAGTAAGTGCATGGAAGCACTTGAAAATCTGGAAGTCTGGAAACGTTCTTGTCGCTTATCTGTTGATTTATATAAAGAATTAAACGGATATCAGGATTATGGATTTCGCGATCAAATTACCCGTTCTGCTTTATCTGTGCCTTCAAATATTGCTGAAGGATATGAACGAGGGGTTGGTAAAAGTCGCATCCAATTTCTGATAATTGCCAAAGGATCATGTGGCGAACTCTGGACCCAGCTACTAATCGGCAGGAAAGCTGGCTTCATTGGTACAGAGGCTGGGAAAAGAATGGAACAGGAATCCAAAGAAATTTCTAAAATGCTCTTTGGGTTAATTCAGCACTTCCAGGAAAAACAAACTTAAAGATGTTTCTCGTTCCTAGTCCCTGGAAACTCGATACTGATTTTATGGGGAATCGTCTAACGGCAGGACAACGGACTCTGACTCCGTCAATCAAGGTTCGAATCCTTGTTCCCCAGCCATGCATAAAAAACCCGCGTTAGCGGGTTTTTTTATGCATGGGTGGGTGGCGGGGAGCAGGGATACTGAAAAAAATGGGTGGGGTGTTGCATAAATACAACATAATCAAATTCTGTGGTATTTTTAGAAAAAAAGTGTTGCGTTGTTGTCAGTACTTGGGTATAAAACGTCTGGAGTTTACCTAACCTGACTCAAATAACTATATAAGGAGTTCATAATGAACAAGAAATTGATTGCTATGGCAGTTGCTGCCGGCCTGGCCGCACCGATGGCCGCGCAGGCAGGCGTTACCCCCTACGGCGCCCTGCAGATTGAAATTGCCCAGTACAAGAACGATGGCTACGGTGAAAACAACACCAAGAATTCCAGAACGGGCACTGCCGCAAACGAAACCGCTATCAAGGTGGCTGATAACAAACGCGGTCGTCTGGGTTTCAAGATTAAAGAAGATCTCGGTGGCGGCTTGAATGCCATTGCCAAGTTCGAATGGCAGGTGGATACCGCCTACGGCAACATCAATGACGGCGCTCGTGAATCCTGGGTTGGCATGAAAGGCGGCTTCGGTGAAATCAAGGCCGGTCGTATCAAGTCTTCTTACAAATACACCGGTGGTGTGAAATATGACCCGTTTGTGACCACTTACCTGGAAGCTCGTAAGAGTGGCGGTATGTTGGGCGGCGCCTGGGGTCAGAACTCTTTCTGGAATACCTCTCTCTCCTACAAGAACAAGTGGGGCGGCTTCAGCCTGTGGGCCAACCTGGGTATGGATCAGGGTGATGGCACCACTGATTACATGGCGGATACCACCAAGGAAGGCGCCAAAGATGCACCCGGCCAGACCGGTGACTATTCTATCGCTGGTAAATTCGGCGGTAAGATCTGGGAAGTCTTCCTGGTGACTGAAATGAACGCTGTTGCCAGTAACGCCGCAAGTGCTGCAGGTACCAAGCAATCCTGGTCAGCAAACAAGATTGGCGGCAAGGTCAAGTTCGCTGGTGCTCACACCATCTCCGGTCAGTATGAAATGATCAAAGACAAAACCAAGTCTACTGATCAGAACACCAAGATCGCTTTCATCGGCTATCAGTTCAAGATGGGTAAGAATATCATTGCAGCCCAGGGCGGTCTGACCAATCCTGACGGCAGTGACAATGACACCACCTACATGGCGGTTGGTTTCATTCACAAGTTCAGCAAGAAGACCCGCGTCTTTGCTGGTTACCGTTCCAGCAAAACAAAAACCACTAGCACTGACAACAAAGCCACCGCTATCAGTGTTGGTATGCGTGTTGCCTTCTAATAATAATAGCAATACATAGCTGTACCTGAACGGGGCCGTAAGGCCCCGTTTTTTATGGCCGGTTACCGACAGATTTGTAGACACGGCCTTGTTGTCAGACGGATAAAGCCTGTTTTAAAAAGAACAGGATGGACATATCCTGATATCCTTTGGTTAAATCCGGGACTGGTATGTCTGCAAAAGCCGATGATAAAGTCAGCCTGATTGAATCGGGACCCTAAGCCATGAATAAGCCAATAATACGATTGAGTTTGCTCGACAGCTTTTCCTGCTGGGGCGGCGAATGTCCTGATGATTGTTGTCATGGCTGGAATATCCATCTCGATCGGGAGACGCGGGAAAAATGGTGCAAGCTCGACGATCGGCAGTTGTCGCAGGAACTGTTGTCGTCCGTTGCCGTGATCAATGAAGAGGGGCGGCCAACGGAAATCATAAAACGGACGGAGACACACGAGTGTATCCATCTGGACCAGCAGGGGCTTTGCCGGATTCAGCTTTCTCTCGGGCATGCCTGTTTGCCGCAAACCTGTCAGGACTATCCCCGTGTCAGGGTGGAGAGCGAAAAAAGAATATTATATTCCGCTCATTTGTCGTGCCCGTCTCTGCTGCGGCAGTTGGTTTTACTGGAAGATGGGGCGGAATTGTTCATCAGGGAGACAACAGCAGAAGCGCCTCTGCCGCCAGAGGGGGATTCAGCGCTGAATATTCAGATGGTGGCAACACGTCTGGAGGAGATGACGGCGCAGCTCATGGCCGAAAACCGTTTTCCCTTGTCCAGCCGCCTCTATTATCTGGCGATGGTATTGAGCAATCTTGCCACGCTGGCCGGAAAGGATGCGCTGGATGAGAGGTCCCTGCGCAAGGTATGCAAAACCACTTCAGCCGGACTGCAGAAACAACTCAACGATATCAGCAAGGCTGTGACAAACCGGCGGGTGAAGGTGAATAAAATGAGTGCCGGCAGGTTCTGGAAATATGTGTTTACCTCGTGCCGGGCGCTGCAGGAGGAGTCCTTCGCCGCTAAATTTACGGCATCCCCGCTTGTTTCCATGTTGAAGGAAACGTCCGCCAGCAATGATGAACACTCCAGTATCAAGGTGTATAACGGAATAGCCAGCTTACGCAGGGAGGTGGCGGGGAAGCATGGTTCTCTGCTGGAGAAATTATTGCATCGTTATTTAATGGTTAAATTTTTTAATCACGGGTTTCCCTGGTATCCGTTCAACAACAACTTCAATGCGACTTTTCTTGATTGTCTCGTGCCGTTTTTTCAGATTAATCTATTGATCTGGTGTCGTTACCAGCAGGCGGGCAGGATAAACCAGGAGGAAATCGAGACAATCATTTACAAGGTGGAAAAAAAACTGGCGCACAATACCTTGATTTTGCAAACTCTGAATAAAGAGCCCTGGTTGCTGGAGATGGAGAAATATTCGGCCGGTTGGCTGGATTTGCCTTAGGCCCTGTTTTGCATGGGATTGTTGATTTCACAGACTATGTTCCATCACATATAATTTGTACCCTGTAATTTGTCCCTGCTTTCCCTTTTCATCAGCGCATTCATTTCCTCGACCCTGTTTCCCGGGGGGTCCGAGCTGGGGCTGATTTATCTGGCACAGCAGCAGGATATTGCCCTCTGGCTGTTGATCCTGGTGGCAAGTGCGGGGAATACCCTGGGGGGAATGACCTCCTGGGGGCTCGGGCGCCTGCTGGCGGTGAGATACCCGGCAAAGATACTGAAAAAGCCTTCACACCAAAAGGCGCTGCATCGGCTGGAGCGGTATGGCAGTGCCTTGTTGCTGTTGTCATGGTTACCGCTGATCGGCGATCCTCTGTGTGTCGCTGCAGGGTGGTTGAGGATCAACGTCTGCCTGAGCCTGATTTTTATCGGCCTCGGCAAAACCTTGCGGTATCTGTTTGTGATTTACCTCTTCAGCTGATAAAGGTCAGGGGTGGATTTTTTCCGGCGTTCCCGGGCCGGCAACCGGCGGCGAAACGGGTTGCAAAATCAGGCTTTTGCGAGCTTCCCTGCCAGGGCATGTGCTAAAATTGCGGCTTACAAGTTTTTGATTTTCCGTACAAATTTAAAGAATAATGCCAACCCGTATCCGCGAAATTCCCTATAACTACACTTCGTTTTCCGATCGGGAAATCGTTATCCGTTTTCTGGGAGAGGAGATGTGGGATGTCCTGAATACGCTTCGTGGCGAACGGGTGACGGGCCGTTCGGCGCGAATGCTGTTCGAGATCCTGGGGGACATGTGGGTGGTGAACCGCAACCCCTTTATTCAGGATGATCTGCTGACGAATCGCAAGCGACGGAATTCATTGATCCATGCGCTCTGCCACCGTCTTGAGCAGGTCACCGACAGGGCCAATGCCAATCCCCTCGCCCTGCGCCTGATTGAACGGACCCGCGAGGCTATCCAGCACTTCGAGGCTTGGTTTCCCGGGCAAATCGAGCTGCGGCGCAAGGTGCTGCGCAAGCTGCGCAAGGTGACCCGGCGGGACAACATCAGTTTTGACGGACTGGCGCGGGTTTCACACGTCACCGATGCTTCCGACTGGCGCGTGGAATATCCGCTGGTGGTGATCACGCCCGAAAGTGAAGCAGAAGTACAAAAAATCATCAAAGTATTGATCGATCTCGATATCGGTATTATTCCCCGTGGCGGGGGTACCGGCTACACCGGTGGCGCTGTTCCCCTGGGCAACAAATGCGCGGTGATCAACACCGAAAAGCTGGACACGCTCGGTGAGATCAGGGAGCAAAGCCTGTTTCACGACAAGGCAGGCGATATGGCACCGGTTCCGGTGATCCGCACCGGTGTCGGAGTGGTGACCCGGCGGGTCTCCGAGAAGGCCGAGGCCAACGGACTGGTATTCGCTGTCGATCCCACCTCGCAGGATGCGTCGTGCATCGGTGGCAACATCGCCATGAATGCCGGCGGCAAAAAGGCAGTGTTGTGGGGCACCACCTTGGATAATCTGGTTTCCTGGCGCATGGTGACACCCGAGGCCAAATGGCTGGAAGTGGAGCGGCTTAACCATAATCTCGGAAAGATCCACGAACAGCAGGAAGTGGTGTTTCGGATCAGCCGTTTTGAGGAGGATGGTGTTACCCCCAGCGGTGAACCGGAGATGCTGCGGATTCCAGGGAGGCAACTGCGCAAGCAGGGGTTGGGCAAGGACGTAACGAACAAGTTCCTGGGCGGCCTGCCGGGGATCCAGAAAGAGGGGTGCGACGGGATTATCACCTCGGCGGTGTTTGTGTTGCACCGCATGCCGCAGCATATCCGCACGGTGTGCCTCGAGTTTTATGGCAATGATCTTGGACGGGCCGTTCCCGCCATCGTGGAGACAAAAAAATATCTGGATGGTCTGGCGGAGGTACGGCTTGCCGGGATGGAACACCTGGATGAACGTTATGTGCGGGCGGTAAATTACACGCCCAAGGCGCCACGCCGCGATCTGCCCAAAATGGTGTTACTCATCGACGTCGCCGGTGATGATGAGCAGCAAGTGGCACGGACGGCCTCGGAAATCGTGCGCATGGCCGCAAGCCGCGAAGCAGAGGGTTTTATTGCTGTCAGCGCTGAAGCACGGCAGCGGTTCTGGCTGGACAGGGCGCGCACCGCTGCTATTGCATCGCACACCAATGCCTTCAAGATCAATGAAGATGTGGTGATCCCGCTGGAACGCCTGGCCGAGTACAACGATGGCATAGAGCGGATCAATATTGAACTCTCCACGCGCAACAAGCTGGTGATGATCGATGCGGTGCTGGATTACCTCGCATCGGATATGCCCGAGCAACGCATCCTGCTTGCGGGGGAGGCGCCCACGGTTGAACAAAGCGAGGAAAGCAGGGCAATTTTTGCCGCCAAGGTGGAGATGGCGTTAACCTTGTTGCGTGACGTCAAGCAGCGCTGGGCGGGCATTCTTGAGCACATGGATGAGCGGGCCGTCGACCACCAGGCCTTGTGGCAGGATGAGCTGGAGGGCGTCCCTGGCAAAAATGAAACGCTTTTCCATCTGCTGCAATGCCGGCGTTTGCGTATCTCCTATCGCAAGAGCATCGAACGGCCCCTCAAAGAGATTTTTTCCGGCCAGGAGTTACGCGCGGTGCGTGACAGGCTGGATGCAATTCATGCCAGCATCCGCTCCAGTCGCCTGTTCGTGGCGACGCACATGCATGCCGGTGATGGCAATGTGCATACCAACATTCCGGTTAACTCTAACGATTACACCATGTTGCATGAAGCCGATCAGGTGGTTGGCAGGATCATGAAACTGGCAGAGGAACTGGGTGGCGTGATTTCCGGCGAACACGGGATCGGCATCACCAAGATGCAGTTTCTGCACGAAGACATCGTGCAGGCGTTTGCCGAATATAAATCCAGGGTGGATCCCGCACAGCGTTTCAATCCCGGCAAACTGATGAGCGGCTCCGGTCTGCAGAACGCCTACACTCCCTCGTTACGTCTGGTGGAACAGGAAGCTTTGATTCTGGAGGCGAGCGAACTGGGGAACCTGAACCAGATGGTGAAGGATTGCCTGCGCTGCGGGAAATGCAAGCCGGTGTGCAGCACCCACGTCCCCCGTGCCAATTTGCTGTATTCACCCCGCAACAAGATCCTTGCCACCGGTCTGATCATCGAGGCCTTTCTCTACGAAGAGCAGACCCGCCGGGGGATTTCAATCCGGCATTTCAATGAGATGAATGACGTGGCGGATCACTGTACCGTGTGTCACAAATGTTTGAGTCCCTGTCCGGTCAATATTGATTTTGGCGATGTTTCCATCACCATGCGCAGCATCCTGCGGGCACACGGGCGCAAGCGTTTCAACCCGGGAAGCTGGCTGTCAATGGCGTTTCTGAACGTCAACAAACCAGCGACTGTGAAAGTGATGCGCAAGTTGTTGATCGAGTGGGGATACCATGCACAGCGGCTGGCTTATCGTCTTGCCAGGAAGTTTAAACTGGCGAGAGGAGACAAAATTCCGGCAGCCACCACGGGTAAACCCGGGGTGAAGGAGCAGGTTATACAGTTTGTCCAGCGCCCCATGCCCGCGGATATTCCGGCCATGACGCTGCGGGCCATGCTGGGGATGGAGGATGACAAGATCGTCCCTATCCTGCGTGATCCGCAGAAGATCGATGACAAGTCCGATGCGGTATTTTATTTCCCCGGTTGCGGCTCGGAACGTTTGTTCAGCCAGGTGGGTTTGGCCACCCTGGCAATGCTGTATGACATCGGAACCCAGACAATCCTGCCGCCGGGTTATCTCTGCTGCGGTTACCCGCAGACCGCCGGTGGTGATGCAAGCCGGGGTAAAAAGATGTCGGTGGATAACCAGGTACTGTTTCACCGCATAGCGAACACGCTCAATTACATGGACATCAGGACGGTGCTCGTTTCCTGCGGGACCTGTATGGATCAGCTGCAGCAATATCAGTTTGAACGGATCTTCCCGGGTTGCCGTTTGTTGGATATTCATGAATATTTGCTTGAAAAAGAGATTAAACTGGAAGCGGTGAATGGCGTGCAGTACCTTTACCATGATCCCTGCCATACACCGATGAAAACCTACAACCCGCTGCAGGTGGCTTCGCGCCTGCTGGGGCAGGAGGTGACCCTCTCCGAGCGGTGTTGCGGTGAGGCGGGGACGTTTGCCACAGCCAGGCCGGATATTGCATCCCAGGTGCGCTTCCGCAAGGAGGAGGAATTGCGGAAGGGAATACAGACCTTAATCGATAAACCTGTAGTTGATAATGAACAGGTGAAAATACTTACCGTCTGTCCGGCCTGCCATCAGGGGCTTTCCCGTTATGGAGACGAAACCGGCCTGCAAACGGATTACATCGTTATAGAGATGGCCAACGCCCTGCTGGGTGAGGATTGGCAGCGCAGTTTTATACAGAGGGCGAAACAGTCCGGAATCGAGCGTATTTTGTTGTAGGATACTGCGACAACGAATTAGATAAAGTATGGGCTATAATTTTATTAACGCTTAGTTAGTGTTTCAGAGTTTCTGTGATTGAATAAAAGGGGAAAAATAATGTTCCTGAGAGACAAGAAAAGCGGTGATCTGGTTGAAATTACCGATTTAGGCGGTTTGTGCGATCCCTGCCAGGATTCGGTAGAGGGCCGTTTTCATGCCGGAGAGGAGATGCAGGAAAATCAGCCATTCAGCAAGGCCAGTCTGGCTTTCCCGTCAGGAGAGGAGTTACCCCGCTGCTGGATGGATCCGGATTATCGTGATTGACGGTAAAGGTGTTCTCCGAATAACAAACGGGCAGCCTTTCCGCTCGGTGATTTAGATGCGAAGATAAGACCACCCTTCTTTCTGCCGTTTGATCACCTGGTGTATGGCCGATTCGACAACCTTTACTTCCGGTATCAGCTTGATGTCGATGCCTTTTTCCACCTTGAGCCGTTGAATGGCCTTGTTGCAGGCAAGTAACGTGAGATTGTCATATTCGCTGGTGAGCTTTTGCAGGCGCCTGATATAGGCAGCATCACTTTCTTTCAGCAGGTTAAGTCCGGGGCCATTGGTCAGAATTTCCACCTTGACGTGCTGTTTTTTCCCCGCCGAGGTTTTGAGCAAGCGTTCCGTTTCATCCAGGATGGTGTTGAAACGCCGGGTGTCACCACTGTTGATGTGCAGTATCAGCCGCCATTCACCATTCTGGCTATAGGCACCTTGTTGTAATTGAATCGACTGTGCCAGTTCGGTCAGGCTGGGGTTTGGATTGAATTGCCGGTGGGCAAACCAGCCTGTTGCCAGGCCTAGCAGCAACAACACGGAAGCGGCCAAAGCCGGCCAGTACGAGGTATGACGCCTGCTGGTTTTGGTGGAGGGTTCGATTGTATCGAGGTGATAGGCCAGTTGCACCATATCTTTCACTTTTTGCAGACGGCACAGACGTTCGGAGAGAGCTTTATCGTGTGGCAGGGCTTCCATGATGCGGAAACGCTCCAGCGTGTCCAACTGATTGTCCAGATAGGCATTGAGTAGTTCGTCAGAGAAATGTTGTTTCATTTCACTCTCCTGAGATGTAACCCGGCCTTGCCGGCTGCCGGGCTTATTTCCAACAGTTTATCAGAAAGGCTGTTACGTGCGCGACATAGCCGGCTCATCACGGTACCGATGGGTATCTCCAGGGCGTCCGCCACTTCCGCATAGCTCATTCCTTCCAGATCAACCAGGGTCAATACCTGGCATTGGCCGGCGGGAAGTTTGGAAATGGCAGCGCGTACCCTGTCCACGATGTTCTGGGTTTCAAGGCATTTGTCCGGCGTGATTTCATCAACCAATACCAGATCATCAATATTTTCCGCATCTTTCAGTTTGCGGAAATGGTCCCGCCAGCAATTGGTGAGGATGCCGAACAACCAGCCGTCAATAGCGGTACGGTTTTTCACTTGTTGTGCCTTTCTTAATGCTTTCACCATGGTTTCCTGCACCAGATCATCCGCCAGTTCCTTGTTGTGGCTCCAGGAATAGGCGATACGGTACAAACGTGGCCGGAAAGCTTCAAGTTGCTGTTTGAATTCCCGGTTAAAACCGAGCAAGGACAATGGATTCATACTGATGCGCTCATCGAATAAGTAATAACTTCCCTGTCCTGACTATAAAGAAGACGCGATGGAGAAACAAAATATTCCATTCAGGAGGAAGAAAATGGGTGCAAAATAAAACATTAACAAATAAGAAAATGCTAATAAAATGAATAATAAAAAAGTACCGGAATAAATTTATCACCTGCTGCGTCTTCATAATCAATGCATCGGTGTGATGTGTAATGACAGGTTTTTTACCTGATAACAATAACCAGGTTGCTTGTTTTGCAAACCAGGGAAGTGGTGTCTTTTGGCAAATCGCCACAGGCGATAAAGAGGTAATTGCGTTTTTGTCTTTATGGCAAAACAGCGCGAACACCACCAGGTGCATATCAAGCAACGACATTATTCGTAATCTAATCGGAGGAAAGCATGAAACGATTCATATCCCGCGTCATGGCGGTAATGCTTGCTGTTGGCTTATCGATGATAAGTTTTCAGGGAGTGGCCGCGGACAAAGCCTTTGCTGATACCAAAGTGGTTTTGCAGATCAGCGATCCCAATCCATTCAAACAGACCCTGGTTCTCAATGTCGCCAACAATCTTATCAAGCACTATGGTCCTGATCAGGTTGCGATCGAGATCGTTGCCTTCGGTCCGGGCTTGCGTCTGTTGTTCAAGGAAAATGCCAACAAGGGGCGCATCAGCAGCCTGGTGGCCAACGGCGTGCGCTTCAGTGCCTGTTCCAACACCATTCGCAATATGGGTAAAAAACTGGGGCATCCGCCTGAATTGAACAGCAATGCAGTCAAGGTGTCTGCCGGTATTGTGCGGATTCTGGAATTGAAGAAACAGGGTTATGCGCTGGTCAAGCCCTGATCAGAGAGCGGATAAAGAATTTAGGAGTCAAAAACAATGAAAACATTCATCAAGAAATTTGTACTCGCTGCCACCGGTGCGGCAGTGCTTGGGGGATTGGCTGGCACGGCACAGGCAGCGAACTGGCTGATGTTGCAGGGCACGGAGCGTCCCGGTCAGGGCCCCCGCGCCAAGGTCTGGGGGTTCATTCAGCCGGAATACCAGTCCACTTCGGATACCAAGCTGAAAGCCGGCCCCTGGAGTGGCCAGAAAATGCAGGCCAACCAGGTGCGCCCGGATCTGAAGACCAACTCGGGGTTTAACCTCATACGTGCCCGTGTCGGCGTGCGGGGCATCGCCATGCCGCTCGACAGTAACGTCAACTACTTCTTCCTCGCAGAGTTCGGCAATAACGGTATTACCCGCCAGGGGGGTGGCAGCGTCAAACTGACCGATGCCAGCGTCACCTTCAACCACCTCAAGGGTGCGCGCGTGCGTGTCGGTACTTTCAAAACACCGGGGGCGGAAGAAGGTCTGCAGGCAATCCACGTGTTTGATTACATCAACTTCACCAATGTCACCAATCAAATGTTACTGGAACGTTTCTTTGATGGTGATGGTTCAGGCGCCTGTACCTCGGCCTCCTGCGCCAACCGGCCCAATGGACCGGTCAGCGCCTTTCGTGATACCGGTATCCAGGTCTTTGAAACATTCAAGACCGGCAGCTGGGAACACAGCTACGCGCTCATGTACGGGAATGGCAACGGCATAACCCGGGGCGATAATGATCAAAACAAGGAGACGTATCTGTACTTGTCCACGGAATGGATATTTGGCGGCAGGGGTGCACGGCGCCAGGGCTGGAAGATGTTCGCCTGGTCACAGAGCGGCAAACGGACCTTGACCAGTACCGGTGCCGGTGAATACGACCGCAAGCGTGTGGGTTTCGGCACCACTTTCCGCAAGGGAAAACACCGTGCCGCTTTTGAATACATCAAAGCCGACGGCATGATCTTTAACGGTACCGACGGGGGCGCGGTTGCCGGCGCACAGAACAATGCCGGGACTGCCTATGCCACCTATAATGTTGCCACCGATGGCGAGGCCAACGGCTGGTATCTCCATTATGGTTTTGCGCCGACGGCTAAATGGGAATTCGATGTTCGCTACGATGTGTTGAACCGGCTGACCAATGACGCCAATGCGGAACGCAAGTTCTCCACCGCGACACTGGGTGTGCAGTATTTCTTCAACAAGAAGACCCGCGCCATCTTCAACTACGAGGCGCGCAAGGCGGAAGCACCGAATCTCTCGAGTACGGCCGCCCCGAATCAAATCCTGGACTCCATGGATAACAGGATTTCGGCACAGGTCCTGGCAATATTCTAAAAAAAGGTGATCTCCTAGAACTCGACCCCGGCTTTGCCGGGGTTTTTTTTGCACCACAATGGTGCAAATTGCCTCAAAATAAAAATTTATAGACCAAAAGTATAATTTTTGAAATTTTTTCTTGTTTTTGGAATAAATCATGGGTTATTTTCGTCTAAACTATATGACTAAAGTAATAGTTAGGGATAACGAGATTGTGAAGGATCACAGAAAATGGATAAAACAATAACCAAGGATGTGTGGGGAAGGTTGTTCAGCAGGGAAAGTCTCCGGGGAGACAGCAGTAAGTTTGTGGGCCGTTTTTTCAAGCGGCCCTTTTTTTGTAATAATCCCACCACTTGATCATGAAGAGGGGAGAAGCGCGGTCTTCGGTCAGGGGTTCGCCTTCATTCCTAAATAGCTGTGCGAAAAAGGTGTCCAATTCAAATGACAGTGATTTCCATAAAATGGAGGGGCCGTTTCTCCAGTAGCTGCTGGCAAGACACGCTGTGAATACATCCCTGTAAGCTTCACGGCAGCATCCCTGCTGCCGAGAGTCTTGCCAGCAGCTACTGGAGAAACGGCTTGCCAATTTTTTAAAGTGGACACCTTTTTCGAACAGCTATCTAAATAGGCGTTCCGAATACCAGATCATTTAGTATTATTGCCAGATTCTGGTTTCGCATCAGGAGCAGAGGTCTTTTACATGACCGTCAGCCGCAGGGCATGGATTGTTCCCGACAATCCTTATGCATTTCCGCCATCCCTGGCGGTCAGATGCGGCTGTCGAGCTTACTGGACGATGTACAGGATGTACAAGTGTCGTGGAGCACATGGATGTGCGGGAACGACTGTATTTACAGCGTGTCATGTAAAAGACCTCTGCTCCTGATGCTCCGTTTCCCAAGTTTACTGGTATTCGGAACGCCTATTTAGATGCTCCGCCCGAAAGTTATCGCCGGAACAGCCAGAGGATCAGGCTGATCACAATGCTGATAATAAGCGCTGAGGTGACAGGGAAATAAAAGCGGAAGTTCTCCCGCTCGATAACGATGTCACCCGGCAGGCGGAACAGGCCGGCTTTTTGCAACCACGGCCATAACAGGCCGAGGATAATAAGTATCACACCCAGGGTGATCAGAATCCGTGGCATCTCTGTCCGTTCCGCCTGTTGATGACTATGCCGTGAGTGTCTTGACCCCTTCCTCGGTGCCGAGCAACAGCACATCTGCCGGACGCATCGCAAACAGCCCGTTGGTGACCACGCCGGTGATGTTGTTGAGGGTCTGTTCGAGCTTCACCGGTTCCATGATTTCCAGGTTATGCACATCCAGGATGATATTGCCATTGTCGGTGGTAAAGCCTTCACGCAGGACCGGCTCACCCCCCAGTTTGACGATTTCGCGCGCCACATAGCTGCGGGCCATGGGGATCACCTCGATCGGCAGGGGAAACCTGCCAAGATAATCGACCAGTTTGGATTCATCGGCGATACAGACGAACTTGTCGCTGGCGGCGGCAACGATCTTTTCCCGCGTCAGCGCACCCCCCCCGCCTTTTACCAGATGAAGGTGACGGGTGGATTCATCTGCACCATCGATATAGACCGAAAGACCGTCCACCGCATTGAGATCGAATACCGGGATGCCGTGCCCTTTCAGGCGTTCGGCAGAGGCAACGGAGCTGGCGACGGTGCCTTCTATTTTACCTTTGATTTTTGCCAGTTCGTCAATGAAATAGTTGGCGGTGGAGCCGGTTCCAACACCGATGACGGTGCCGATTTCAACATATTCGATAGCGGCCCTGGCCACCGCCTGTTTCAATTCATCCTGGGTCATGGATTTTCTCCTGCATTGACAGCCCGGTTTTGGTGTCCGGCATTGTTGATTTGGTAAGAGAACATTATATTAGGTATTCTCCCGCGCTATCCAGCGGCAATGCATAAATGAAATCGCAACGACAGTATGAAACAGCCATCAATCGATCAATATCTTGAATTTATCCGCCAGGCACCGGTGTACGAGGTCGCGCGCCATACGCCGCTGCAACGGGCGCCGGGTTTGTCACGGCGCCTCGATAACACGGTTTTGCTCAAGCGTGAGGATTTACAGCAGGTATTTTCCTTCAAGTTACGGGGTGCCTACAACAAAATTGTTTCCTTGAGCGAATCCGAGCGGCGCCGGGGTGTCATCGCTGCTTCGGCAGGCAACCACGCCCAGGGCGTGGCCCTGGCAGCACAAAAACTGGGATTGAAAGCCGTTATCGTGATGCCCAAAACCACGCCGGATATCAAGATTGAGTCCGTGCGGGAAATGGGCGCCGAAACGGTACTGCATGGCAACACCTACGACGATGCCTGCGAGCATGCCGCCAGGCTGGCACAGGAATGGGATATGGTTTTCATTCATCCTTATGATGATCCCCTGGTGATTGCCGGGCAGGCGACCGTGGCAATGGAGATTCTGCAACAGATTGACACACTGGATGCCATTTTCGTTCCGGTCGGGGGGGGCGGCCTGATTGCCGGGGTGGCGATGTGGATCAAGTCCCGGCAACCGTCAGTGCGGGTAATCGGGGTTGAGCCGGATGATGCCCCCTGTATGTATGAAGCGCTGCGTCAGGGTAAGCGGGTGGTGCTCGACCAGGTTGGTCTGTTTGCCGATGGTGTCGCCGTGCGGCAGGTGGGCGAGGAAACCTATCGTATCGCGCAGCAATATGTGGATGAGGTGCTGCTGGTGAATACCGATGAGATCTGTGCCGCCATCAAGGATATTTTTGATGACACCCGTTCGATTACCGAACCGGCCGGAGCGCTGGCGGTGGCCGGGATCAAAAAATATATCGAACGTGATAGTTTGCGCGGGCAGACTTTGGTGGCCATCGATAGTGGCGCCAATATGAATTTCGATCGGTTACGGCATGTGGCAGAGCGGGCGGAACTGGGGGAACAGCGGGAGATCTTGTTTGCCGCCACCATTCCCGAGCGGCCAGGAAGTTTTCGGCAGTTTTGCAGCACGATCGGCTTGCGCGGCATCACGGAATTCAATTACCGCTATTCCGATCCCCGCAAGGCCCATGTGTTTGTCGGCGTGAGAACGCAAAATGGAAATGAGGAGAAGCAGCTGTTGTTCCGTCAACTGGAGGAGGGCGGCTATGACTATATGGATATGTCGGACAATGAAATGGCAAAATTGCATATCCGGTATATGGTTGGCGGGCGCGTCAAAGATGTTCAGCATGAATGTCTCTATCGCTTCGAATTCCCCGAACGTCCGGGTGCCCTGTTGCGGTTTCTCAATCGGATGGGGCAACACTGGAACATCAGCCTGTTCCATTACCGTAATCACGGTGCCGCCTTTGGCCGGGTGCTGGTGGGAATGCAGGTCCCCCCCGGGGAAACAGGCAAACTACAGCAGTTTCTGGAGGAGTTGAAATATCCGTACTGGGATGAGACGGAAAATCCCGCCTATGAGCTGTTTTTGAACTGAAGCGGGGTTGGGGACGACGCTTCGGGTGTCGGGATTTTATGTAAAAAAAGGGGCCTGCATGACTGCAGACCCCTTTTTTACAGGTATCGACCTGTAATAACCGTCTTAACGGCGACGGGCTTTCTTCTTGGCCTTCTTTTTGGCCTTTTTCTTGGCTACTTTCTTTTTAGCCTTCTTTTTGGCCTTTTTCTTGGCTACTTTCTTTTTAGCCTTCTTTTTGGCCTTTTTCTTGGCTGCTTTCTTTTTAGCCTTCTTTTTGGCCTTTTTCTTGGCTACTTTCTTTTTAGCCTTCTTTTTGGCCTTTTTCTTCGCTACTTTCTTTTTAGCCTTCTTTTTGGCCTTTTTCTTCGCTACTTTCTTTTTAGCGACTTTTTTCTTGGCGACTTTTTTCTTCGCCACCTTCTTACGAGCGGCTACCTTTTTCTTGGCAGCCTTCTTTTTGGCTTTTTTCTTACTTGCCATTAGTACAACCCTCCGAGTTGAGCACTGAGTTTAGCTGAGTATAGCTAAGTAAATAAAAAATACTAGTAAAGTTAATTAAAAACTACCGCTTAACGTTTGTATTGTATGAATTTTGTTTTGTTAGCGTCAATTTTTTTCCGTTTTACGCTTCGTGATGACGATTTAATAAAATTTTTTGTATAGGAAAGCACGATTGCACTGAAAATTTGTCACGCGAAGCCGGTTTTTAGTAAAAAAATATGGTGAAGAAGACATATTTTATGTTTATGGCGCATGGAAAAAGAAAAATCGGCCTTTTTGTTTTGCAAAAAAACAAAAAATTATAGTTTGAGTGTCTGTAAGGCATCGATTTAATGCATTTAAGTAAAAAAAATCAGCATTTCAACCGTAAGAGAGACTCAAAAAAAGGGATTGCAGGGGATTTTTCTGAAAAATTTATGCGTGAAAGCAAAAAAATATCCCTTCGTCTGTGTGTTGCACGGCAAAATCATGCGGATTTTGATGTGAGGCGGAAAAATAGCGGTGCGGAAGAGGCAAATCTTTATAAATCATCACGAGCAACGGTTATTTTTTTCGTGATTTTTGCCTTGTATACAGATAAATCCGGCGATCACGGCAAAAATTGCCTCTCTTCATCCTCTTCGGCGATAAAGTGCTCTGTTTTATCGCAGCATCTTCGGGCATAAACCCATAAAAATGTTCCAGGGACATGGCTGACATGACCAGGTGGCTATAAAAATCATTAAATTTTGCCTTGGCCGGCTTGTGTTTCTGGTTTCAGGGTTTGTTTGTAAAGCGGCAAACAGCAGATGCTGACTTGATAGCGGACAGTTCCGGCTGAATTCGGGCCGCACGGGGTGATCGCGTTGTTTTATGTTGCAGCAATACAACAAAAAAAATGAAATTTATAAAAAAATACGCTGGAGAAACCGTTAGAAAGCCAAATGGCGGTGTTTTGTTTATTCAAAGGGGTAAAGGTTTTTAAAAAAACAGCCGCTCATACGCAGGATCAGGGCGTTATATGAGGTATGTGAAAATGATTTTTTTAAAGGAAGTGTGATTGATGCAGGTGTCCGGGCAAAAAAACATAATGTAATGGTTCCGCATGGGTGATCATCGCTTGCCGGCCGAAAAAATATTTGAAAAGTGCCAAACAGCGGGACAACAAGATGCGTGCGCGGGTTATTTTGCCATTTTGTTTTCCAGTTTCAGGATGTAATCCCACTGTTTTTTGCTGACAGGCATGATGGAAAGGCGGTTTCCTTTGCGTAACAGCGGCATTTCATGGAGTTGTGGGTGATTTTTTAACTCCTGCAGGGTGATGGTGCGTTTCAGTTTGCGTTTGTACCTGAGATCCACCATGTACCAGCGCGGGTTGGCCGCATCGCTCTTAGGATCATAGTATTTTTCGTCGGGATCAAAGGCGGTAAAGTCGGGATAGGCCTCTTTGACGATTTCGGCAATGCCGACAATACCCGGTTGTTTGCAGTTGGAGTGGTAGAAAAAGACCCGATCGCCTTTTTTCATCTGGTCACGCATCATGTTACGGGCCTGGTAGTTGCGCACCCCGTCCCAGTAATCGGTTTTGCGGGGTTGTTTGGCCAGATCATCGATGCTGTATACCTCGGGTTCGGATTTCATCAGCCAGTAATTCATTGTTTACCCTTTTGATCTCAGGAAAAAAGCGCCATCAGAGCGTAAATTTAAGCAAAGAGGGGATCATACCCGCAAGATCCCGGTTTCGGTGGCGATAGCGTGCAGCGGTACATCCCATGACTGGGCCGGGAGGGTGGTTTGCTGTTGAAAGCTGTAGGCGGTTCCCAGCAGGTGTGGTTTGAGCCACAAACGGCGATGCAGCAGGAAAGAAAGCGTCCGATCGTAATAGCCGCCCCCCATGCCAAGACGGTTACCCTGTTGATCGAACGCCACCAGGGGCAGCAGGATTAAATCCAGGCCGTGGGGTTTGAAGCGGCGTTCACCATTGGCATGCAACGGCTCGGGAATGCCAAAGCGGTTGGGGATCAGGGGGGTGTCTGCCTGGTAAGGCAGAAACCACAGGCGGCGGCTGTTGCGCAGTCCCAGAACTGGCAGGAAACACTGTTTGTCCGTCTGCCAGGCATAATGCAGTAAAGGCAGAAGATCGATTTCCCCGTCACTCGGCAGGTAAAAGGCGATGCGCCGGCTGTTTTGGAACAAACGTGAGCCGGCGATGTGTTCACATAATGCAAGTGAGGCCTGTTCACGTTCCGCCTCGTTCAGGGCGCGGCGCTGCTGGCGCATTTTCTGGCGAAGTTGGTTACGTTGTTTCATCGGCTTGAAAGAGAGGAGGGAGGGCATTCCCCACATGTACCGTTGCGATCTTCGTCTTGAACCTGAGGTTCAAGTGGGTGCGTCTTCGGCACATCAGGCTTTCCGTACGAGCGGACGTGCACACAGTGCCGGAAATCGGCTCCCAGGGGATGGATTTACGGCTCAAGAGTATCCCGATCTGCTGACGAATACCGCAGGGATGCCCATTAACTTGTCGATTCCGCTATCAGCGGTGTTTAAAGCACCGGCACAGCGCCGGTTGTTTCGATAATTCTATCACACGCCAAGGTGATGGCTAAATGACCTGGTATTCGGAACGCGTATTCAGATTTCCAACTGACGGCTCTTGTAGAGCGCATCCTCTATTTTGGCCTCCAGCCCCCGGATACGTTGCCAGGTGGCGTTATCCATACCGCTGCTTTCGCTGTGTTGCGTCAGCAGCTCGTGAGAGATATTCAATGCCGCCATCACGGCAATCCGTTCGGCGCCGATGATTTTACCCGTCTCACGGATTTCCCGCATTTTCTGATCAAGGTAATCCGCAGAGCGGATCAGGTCGTGGCGCTCTTCCTCGCTGCAGGCAACCAGGTACTCCTTGTCCATGATGGTAACGGTGACGGCGCCACTTTCCGATTGCTTAATCATTTTCCATTGCCTTGAGACGTTTAATCATGGCTTCCACCCGGTTACGGGCCATTTCGGTTTTTTCGATCAACTGGGAGCGTTCTGTCACCAGATTGGTTTGACTGTCGCGCAGGGTCTTGTTTTCCTGCTGCAAGCGGTCTACCGCCTTGATGAGTTCATCAACCCGGGTTTCAAGTCTTTTTAAATCCAGATCGTCCATTGGCAAAGCGTCATAATTGATTTTGGGTTATTTCCAATGTTTCGTCAGGATCAATATAGAGCGACCGTCCAGCCGGGTCAACGGTTGAAACGGGCATCGTTATTGCAAAAAATCGATTAGAATAGCGAATCTTTCACATATTTTACCCCTCTGACGGGCTGAATGGCGGCTTATGAAGAAAAACCTCCCTGATTTTGATGTTGTTAACGATGCCCTGCACGGCGTCAGCCATGATCTCGATGCGGCCGAGTTGCATGGTTTGCTGTGCGGGATGGTGTGTGCCCGGGGAGAGGTCTCGCTCACGGCCTGGCTGCAGCCTGCTCTGCCGGAAAAGGCCGTCACGCCGGCACAATGGCCGGCGGCAACCCGTGAGATCATGCAGGAACTTCTTGCAAGCACGCTTGCGCAGATAAACGGCAGCGAATTCGGTTTTCGTTTGTTGCTGCCCGGAGACGATGCGGGTCTTGCTGCACGGCTGGAGGCGCTGGGTAACTGGTGCCAGGGTTTTTTGCTGGGGATCAGCGAGGCCGGCATCAAGGAGACACAAGCCCTGCCGGGTGAATTGCCGGAGATCATCACTGACATTCTGAATATTGCCCGTGCGGGTGATTACGAACTGGATGACGAGAATGAGGATGAAGCCGCTTACATGGAACTGGTGGAATATGTCCGCGTCGGCGTGCAGTTGTTCAGTGAGGAAATGGCCGCTCTCCATGCAAACAATGCGGGTATGGAGAGGCCGTTGCATTAATCCCTGCTTGTGCGGCTCGTTTATCTCAATATTTTTATTTCTGGCATAATATCTTCATGACCCCGAAGGAATTTCACCGCCGCCGCCGTTATCTGATGGAAATGATGGGCGAAAAGTCTGTTGCCATCCTGCCGTCCGCGCCGGTGCGGATCCGGAACCGGGATGTCGCCTACGATTACCGGCAGGACAGTGATTTTTATTATCTGACGGGTTATCCCGAACCTGAATCGGTGGCGGTCATCGTTCCCGGACGCGCGCACGGCGAATACATTCTGTTCTGCCGGGAAAATGACAGGAAAATGGAAATCTGGAACGGTCCCCGTTCCGGCCAGGAAGGGGCGGTGAGTGACTATGGTGCGGATGATTCCTTTCCTATCGATGATATCGATGACATTTTGCCTGGCCTGCTGGAAGACAAGGAGCGGGTCTTCTACACCATGGGAACGCATCCTGATTTTGATCAACGCCTCATCGGCTGGGTCAACCGTTTGCGCAAACAGGCGCGTGCCGGTGTGCACACCCCCGGGGAATTTATCTCACTCGATCATCTGCTGCATGAGATGCGGCTATACAAGAGCAGCCAGGAAATCAAGGCGATGCGCCGCGCCGCGGAGATCTCCGCGGCAGCACACCGACGCGCCATGCAGGTTTGTCGCCCCGGAATGAAGGAATACCAGATAGAAGCCGAGATGCTGTATGTCTTCAAAATGGAAGGGGCGACAGCGCCGGCCTATGCTTCGATAGTGGGTGGTGGCGCCAATGCCTGTGTGCTGCATTACGTTGAAAACCGCGCCTCCTTGAAAAGCGGGGACTTGCTGCTGATCGATGCAGGTGCGGAATATGATTATTACGCCGCGGATATCTCGCGTACCTTTCCGATCAACGGCAAATACAGCCGGGCACAGCGCGCCCTGTATGAACTGGTGCTCGACGCCCAGCAGGCGGCGATAGAAGAGGTCAAGCCGGGTAACCACTGGAACGATCCGCATGAAGCAGCGGTGAAAGTCCTGACCCAGGGAATGGTGAGCCTGGGACTGCTCAAGGGATCGGTGAAGAACCTGATCAGCAAGGAAAAATTCCGCCAGTTTTATATGCACCGCACTGGTCACTGGATCGGCATGGATGTGCATGATGTCGGCGATTACAAGGTCGATGATGAATGGCGTCTGCTGGAGCCGGGAATGACATTAACCGTCGAGCCGGGTATCTATGTGGCAGGGGGGAACAGCAAGGTGGCGAAAAAATGGTGGAACATCGGTATTCGCATCGAGGATGATGTGCTGGTGACCAAAACGGGGTGTGAGGTGTTGACCGGGGCCGTGCCCAAGCATCCCGATGAGATCGAAGCGTTGATGGAAGCCGGTTTGAAATGAACGGGACGGACAGGCAGACAGATTACGATGTGGTGATCATTGGTGGCGGTATGGTCGGCGCCAGTCTGGCCTGCGCCCTGGGCAACACCCCCTTGCGCATCGCAGTGATCGAAGCCGCCCCTGCCGGGGCTGAACTGCAACCCAGTTTTGATGCGCGCACGGTAGCGCTGGCATATGGCTCCAGGGTGATTTTTGATTCGCTCGGCTTGTGGCAGGCAATCGAGGCACTCGGCGTGACACCTATTAAAAAGATCCATGTATCGGATCGCGGCCATCTTGGCAGCACCCACCTGGATTGTGAGAGTGAAGGCGTCGATGCCCTGGGATACGTGGTGGAAACCCGGGTACTGGGTGAGGTATTGCGTACCGCCATGGGCAAACTCGGCAATGTGAGTGTTTACTGCCCCGCAAGCCTGGAGCAACTCGTGGTTGATGACAACCGGGCGCAGCTGGTGATCAATCGGCAGGGGCAGACCGAAACGTTGAGCACACGTTTGCTGGTGGGTGCCGATGGCGGGGATTCACAGGTGCGGCAGTTGCTGGGAATGCGTACTTTCAGGATTGATTACGGCCAGTATGCGGTGATCGCCAATGTGGCAACGGACCGGCCGCACCGGAACATCGCCTATGAACGTTTTACCGCCACCGGCCCGATGGCGCTGTTACCCAGTCATGATGTACAGGACAAGCAGGATATCTATGCCCTGGTATGGACGGTGAGCGAGTCCGGGCGCGACAGTGTGCTGGCGCTGGATGACAGCGGCTTTCTGCATCAGTTGCAGCAACGTTTTGGACAGCGGGCCGGCCGCTTTGTCAAAGCCGGCAGCCGGCATGTTTATCCTCTTGGCTGGATGCAAAGCCGTGAGCATGTCCGCCCGCGTGCCGCGATTATCGGCAATGCGGCGCACACCCTCCACCCGGTGGCAGGACAGGGGTTTAATCTCGGTTTGCGGGATGTGGCGGTACTGGCGCAGGTGATCGTCGACGCTGTGAAGGCGGGTCGCGATCCCGGTGAGCTGCAACTGTTGCAGACCTATGCCAGCTGGCGCAAGCGTGATCAGTTACAGACGGCCCTGATGACCGATGGGATTGTGCGTGTTTTTTCCAGCGCCTTCCCGCCACTGGCGCTGGTACGCAACATCGGTTTGACCCTGTTCGATATCCTGCCGCCGTTGAAACACACCCTGGCGCGTCATGCGATGGGCTTCATTGGCAAACTGCCGCGGCCGGCGAGAGGACTGCACCTGTGAATAATGACGTCAAAGAACATGATGTGATCATCGTCGGTGCCGGCATGGTGGGGGCTGCTCTGGCTGTCGCCCTGGGACAACAGGGGTTGAAGGTGGTCGTGGTGAATAACAGTGAACCGCAATTGCACTGGGCGGAAGGGGGTTACGATCTGCGGGTCAGCGCCATCACCCATGCCTCGCAACGCCTGTTTGAATCCCTGGGTGCCTGGCGGATCATGCAGCAGGAACGCATCAGCCCTTATCGCGAAATGCATGTCTGGGATGCCACCGGGGAGGGTGTGATCCATTTTGATGCGGCCGACCTGGGCGAAGCGGATCTTGGCCATATCGTCGAGAATCGTGTCATCCTCAAAGGGCTGCATACGCAGTTGGCGTCGGCGGAAAATGTCGACACCATCTGGCCGGCCGATGCCGCCTCGTTACGGATTGAAGCCGGCAGGGCACGGCTGGTCCTGCAGGACGGCCGGGAATTCGGCGCAAGGGTGATCGTCGGCGCCGACGGTGGGCGTTCCTGGGTTCGGCAGCAGGCCGGGATTGACATCAAAGGCCATGAATACGATCACACTGCGGTGGTGACCTATGTGAAACCGGAAAAATTTCACCAGGAAACAGCCTGGCAGCGCTTTCTGCCCAGCGGGCCGCTGGCTTTTTTACCGCTGAGCGATGGTTATTGTTCCATTGTCTGGTCCACCGCGGCCGGGCATGCAAAGCAATTGCTTGAGCTGGATGCGCCGCAGTTTGCCCGCGAGCTGCAGGCAGCGTTTGAAAATACCCTTGGAGCGATAGAAACGGTTGGCCCACGTGCGGCGTTTCCTTTGCGCTATTTCGAGACGCAGCACTATATTCAGCCACGCCTTGCCCTGGTGGGGGATGCCGCCCATATGATGCATCCGCTGGCGGGACAAGGGGTAAACCTGGGCCTGGCGGATGTGGCCTCACTGGTGGAAGTGTTATCTGCGGCACAGCGGGCGAAGAGGGACATTGGCAGTATCGCGGTACTGCGCCGTTACGAACGGTGGCGCCGTGCCGACAACCGCGGCATGTTGCTGGCAATGGACGGACTGAAGCGCCTGTTCAGCAGTCGTATGCCGCTGCTGCAGCAGGCGAGAAATTTCGGTCTCAATCTTGCCGATCATTTGCAACCTGTAAAAAAGATGCTCATGCAGCGGGCGTTGGGATGATTCATTGTTAACTGGATGCCTTGACTGAGTAAATGGACATTCTCAACACCGCCACCATTTTGATCACCCTGGCTGCGCTCTTCAGCTATCTCAATCACCGTTTTCTGAAAATTCCCACTACCATCGGTATCATGCTGATCTCGCTGCTGATGTCTCTGGGATTGATCGTCCTCGCCTGGTTTGGCTGGACAGAACTGGAGTCGCAGGCCGAGAGGCTGTTAAGCGGGGTCGATTTTCATGAAACCCTGATGGATGGCATGTTGAGTTTTTTGTTATTCGCCGCTGCCCTGCACGTTAATCTGAACGATCTGCGCCAGCAAAAATGGATTATTGCACTGCTGGCAACATTCGGCATTGTCATGTCCACTTTTGTCGTGGGGGTGTTGTCATGGATTATTCTTAACGGCCTGGGAATATACATCAGCTTTCTCTATTGCCTGGTTTTCGGTGCCCTGATCTCGCCGACCGATCCCATCGCCGTGATGAGCGTATTGAAGACGGTTGGGGCACCGAAAAGTCTGGAGATCAAGATTGCCGGAGAGTCCCTGTTTAATGACGGTGTGGGGGTGGTGGTGTTTCTGATCCTGCTGGGTCTGGCGGGCAGTCAAAGCGAAACAAGCGCCGTTGAGATATTCAGATTATTACTGCAGGAGGCCGGCGGTGGGGGATTATTCGGCTTCCTCCTCGGTATGGGGGTATTTTATTTATTGCGCAGTATCGACAATTATCAGGTGGAAATCCTCCTTACCCTGGCACTGGTGATGGGAGGCTATGCGGCGGCTTCGGCACTGCACCTCTCCGGCCCGATCGCGATGGTGGTTGCCGGACTGGTGATCGGTAATCGCGGCCGCAGCTTTGCCATGTCGGAAACCACGCGGGAACATCTCGACAATTTCTGGGAGCTGGTGGATGAGGTGCTCAATGCGGTGCTGTTCGTTTTGATCGGGCTGGAGATCCTGCTGCTCAATTACCGGGGTGAATACCTGCTGGCGGCCATTGCCGTTATCCCCGCGGTGCTGCTTGCGCGTTTCATCAGTGTGGGTCTGCCCATCAGCCTGCTGCGGCGGTTCCGTACCTTTTCGCCACGGGTGATTGAAATTCTGACCTGGGGAGGCTTGCGGGGAGGCATCTCGGTGGCATTGGCGCTGTCCCTGCCGGCCGGGGAGGAACGTGACGTCATCCTGGCCATCACCTATGCGGTGGTGGTGTTCTCCATCATGGTGCAGGGTCTGAGCATCGGCCCGCTCGTGGTGGAAAGCCGCCAGCACGGTTAAGCCAAATAAGATACTCCGTGGCTTGAATGGAGTGGTGTTCGGAACACTTAAGTTAGGCGGGCGTTGTTGCGCCAACCCCATAAAGCGATTTATTGTCAAGCGCAGTTTTTATCGTTCAGTGCTTGTTTTTCAGCCTCAGGTCGCTAAGATAAGCTGCATCAACCATAGGCTCTGTGGGAGAGACTCAACTACGACAAAGGGATTAAACAAGTGTTATCCCATGGCTGTTTGTCAGTAGTTGGGCGCCGAAGGCGCAACCCGCTCGGAATCGCTCAGGCAAAAGGACCGCAGGGAACAGGTTGACTCTGGAGAGAGGCCGGAACATCGGTCCGCCGAAGGGGCTCAAGCTCTCAGGTTACCGGACAGAGGGGCGACACAAACGTAAACAGGTTTTTTTACGTTTGTGTCGCCTTTTTTGTTTTGCAAAAAGAAGGTATCTGCTCCATGCAAAAAGTGATTCCGGTTTTCGACCATTCCAGCCTGCCGAATGTCAGTCGCATGCCAAGCTGGATCCGCCAGACCCTCAGCCAGGGTCTGTCTTACAGCCAGACCGCCCGTTCCGTCCATCAGCAGGCATTGAACACCGTATGTGAAGAAGCCCGATGCCCGAACCGCGGAGAGTGCTGGAGTGCCGGTACTGCAACGTTCATGCTGTTGGGCGACACCTGCACGCGTGCCTGTGGTTTTTGCGCGGTAAAAACAGGCAAACCTGACTGGCAGGACACGCAGGAACCCCGGCGGATTGCCGCGGCGGTGGCACAGATGGGGCTAGACTATGTGGTGCTGACTTCGGTGAACCGGGACGATTTGCCTGACGGCGGTGCCGCCATGTATGCCGCCTGTGTGAAGGCCTTGCGGCAGCAAAATCATGACATCGGTCTGGAACTGCTGACCCCCGATTTTCACCGCTGCCAGCGTGAGGCGGTGGAAACGATTTGCCGAGCCCTGGATGATGTGCCACGAGCCGGCCGCCGGGTGCAACTAGTATGGGGGCACAACGTGGAAACCGTGCCCTCGCTTTACCGCAAGGTGCGCAAAGGCGCGGATTATCGACGTTCCCTGAATCTTCTGGCTCTGGCAGTCAGGCAAACGGGTATCGAGGCCAAGTCGGCCCTGATGCTGGGGCTGGGTGAAAGCCGCGAGGAAGTGATGGCGGTATTGCAGGATCTGCGCGATATCGGAGTACAGCGCCTTGCCCTGGGGCAGTATCTGCGGCCCACGCGTTATCATTTGCCGGTGTTGCGTTATCTGCAACCGGCCGAATTCGATGAGTATGCCGGGCAGGCGCGCCGCCTCGGTTTTACCTGGGTCAAGGCCGGGCCGCTGGTCAGATCGTCATACCATGCTGAGGATAAACAGGAAGTCACGCCACAGTGATGTGCGCGCTCACGGTTTATAACTAAATGCAGGTAAGGTTGGAAAACATGGGGAAGAGAACACCGCTTTATGACATGCACATCGCCCAAGGGGCGAAAATGGTCGATTTTGGCGGCTGGGATATGCCGCTCAACTACGGTTCGCAGATTGAGGAACATCACCAGGTGCGTAAGGATGCCGGCATGTTCGATGTTTCGCACATGACCATCGTGGATCTCGGTGGCGAGCGGGTGCGGGAATTTTTACGTTACCTGCTGGCCAATGATGTGGCCAGGCTGAAAGAGCCGGGTAAAGCACTTTATTCCTGCATGTTGAACCAGGAGGGTGGTGTCATCGATGATCTTATCGTTTACGGTCTGACGGACACACTTTTTCGTATGGTGGTGAATGCCTCGACACGGGACAAGGATTTGCACTGGATTGAAAAACAGGCGGTCCCTTATGGCGTGACCCTCCGGCTGCGGGATGACTTCACCATGATTGCGGTACAGGGACCGAAGGCGCGGCAAAAAACCCATAAGGCGCTGGGTGAGCTGGCCGACGCGGTCGAGGATCTCGGTGTCTTCTACATGCGTGAAGTCGGGGGGATGGCGATAGCCCGTACCGGTTATACCGGTGAGGATGGCTATGAAATCATGTTGGCGAAAGAAAAGGCTTCGACGCTCTGGTCACGCTTACTCGAGGCTGAAGTCAAACCTTGCGGACTGGGCGCACGGGACACCCTGCGTCTGGAAGCCGGCATGAATCTTTACGGTGCCGATATGGATGAGAGCGTGACGCCGTTGGAATCCGGTCTGGCCTGGACGGTGGCCTGGGAACCGGCGGAGCGTGATTTTATCGGGCGCGAGGCGCTGCAACGGCAGCGCGAACGCGGGGTGAAAAACAAACTGGTTGGCCTGGTGCTGGAAGAGAAAGGCGTATTGCGGAACCATCAGAAAGTCTATGTCAACGGTCTGGTGGCCGGTGAGATCACCAGTGGCAGTTTTTCCCCCACGTTGGGCAAGTCCATTGCGTTTGCCCGGGTTCCCGCCACCATTGGTACGCAGTGTAAGGTCGAGGTGCGTAATAAATTACTGAGTGCAAGAGTGGTCAAACCACCCTTTGTACGCAATGGCAAAGCATGTATTTAAATGATTGTGCAAAAAGAGGTGTGCAGTGTGTTATTCAGCAGATCAGAGCCGGCCTTTGGAGACTCGGAAATCCATCCTCTCAATGCAGACATCTTTTTTACATGGTCATACAATCAATTAACGAGTGTCATGAGTACGATGCAAACAGAAAAAAGAGAACCATCGTCGATGGTCCCTGTGCCGCAAACAATTAACAGACCGGTTTGAAATGAGGAGAGAAAAATGAGCAACATACCTCAGGAATTGCGTTACACCAAATCACATGAATGGGTGAAGCTGGAAGACGACGGAACCCTTACAATTGGCATTACTGATCACGCGCAGCAGTTGCTGGGCGATCTGGTATTTGTTGAAGTGCCGGAAGAAGGCGTCAGTATCGGTGAAGGTGACGATTGTGCCGTGGTGGAGTCGGTCAAGGCCGCATCCGATGTCTATGCGCCGGTTACCGGTGAGATTGTAGCCAGTAACGAGGCCCTGGCTGATGCGCCGGAAATCATTAACCAGGATCCCTACGGGGACGGCTGGATATTCAAGATCAAACCGGATGACAGCAATGATTACAACAGTTTGATGGATGCCGATGCCTATGCCGAAATGATTGCTGAGGAAGAGAACTGAACATGCATTCCGAATCACTGCTGTCCCATTAACTCCCTCTCCCGCCGGGAGAGGGTTGGGGTGAGGGGATCAAAAACCGGGTAACGCATTGTTTTATTTACCCCCTTATCCTGGCCTTCCCGGAGGGAGAAGGAATGGCTTCGATTGACCGGGAGGGCCAATTTTATGTCGTTACTATCATTCCGTATTTGTACCCGTTTCATTATCAGGGGTTTGCCAAATATCCGGATTGAGTTAGTGGGACAGCAATGATTCCGAATACCAGATCATTTAGTATTATTGCCAGATTTAAGTATCGCATCGGGAGCAGAGGTCTTTTACATGACACGCTGTAAATACCTCCCTGTAAGCTCGACAGCCGCATCTGACCGCCAGGGATGGCGGAAATGCATAAGGATTGTCGGGAACAATCCATGCCC
>JALVOC010000020.1 GCA_027032075.1 Chromatiales bacterium
CGCCCCCACCCGTGAACCAGAATCTCGGGATACCGGACGGGGCCTTTTCAACCATGACAGCCGAAACCTGTCTTGGTTGTCACGGAGACCCGGCCAATGCGCCTGCTCCGGTCAAAATCGGTTATCTGCCGGATCGGCACCACCTGCGGGTCGGTACGCCTATCGATCCCGATTACTCCGCGTCTCCCTATCCAAACCCGGAGTTGACTCACACCTGCTTCACGTGCCACGAAGTCGATGTGGTTGATGATCCAAATTCGCCGGACGGGCAAAAGAAGGTTGTCAATATCGGGAAAGAGAAAAGCGATCCCAACTTCCGTAACTGCATGAGGTGTCATAAGCAGAAAACCAACGCAGCAGGGATACTGGAGGCTACGGTTCATCATCTGACCGACAAGGCGCAGCGCAAGCAGTGTCATGCCTGTCATGGCAGCCTGATAAACGATCCCACCGACGACCATCGTATCCCCGATCAGGATAACAGCGAGAATGCAGCCCGGCATTGCGGCTCCGTTCCCGCTGATGGCGACCGCAACTTTTATGATATTTCCATCATAACGCCGTGGCCGGGCGACTATTATGACAATCCGAGTTTCGACTGGAAGAAGCTGCTGAATACGCTCTATGCGGATTGTCCGGACTATGCCAAGCGGTACTATGATCCTGCGGTGCTGGGTGGCCAGTTCAATATCAATCCACCGAAGTACAGGTACGAAGTGGATGCTGCTGGCAACATTCAGGCCATAGAGGTGCCGGATGGAGAGCCGGGTGGACGCCGGACGGGTAACTGCGCACACTGCCATGACGCAGGCGAGAACCCGGGCGATGCAGTTCAGCCCAATACCGGACTGGCCAAGGCGGATGTCGGCTCGAACAAGAACAACCACCATGCAACGGGTGTTGGTCGCGTGGATAGAGGATCCGTGCATTCGTGCACTCTCTGTCACGGCCCTGGCTTCCCGGGAGGAGGAGATCCTGACGGAAAGCTCAACTTTGACAGTACGTCACTTTACAGCATTCGCGGCTGTGAAGTCTGCCACGGTGTTAGCACCTTGCACTTGATCGAGTTTGATGGCGAAGGTGATGGCATTGATCCGGGTATGGAAAAGCCCTTTATGGGGCATATCGGCAACACCATCAACTGCAACGGCTGTCACCTGAATTTCAGGACGGGGCAGGTCTATCAGGCCAGCACGGGTTTGATGGATGGTAACTGGGAGTTCGGTGGTGCTCCGGCCACTGTTTCTGAAATCAGCACAGTCGGCGCTATCGCGGGTACTGCAACCGAGATCTCGATTACGGGAACGAGTCTGCAAGGTCCCACGACACGTCTGGAGCTGGTTGGAACCGATGGTAACGTCATCGAAGTGCCGATGGAGGAAAACGATAACACCTCCGCAAAAGCCATCCTGCCGGCAGACGTACCTGCTGATAACTATGAACTCTATGTGACCAGAGGTACGGGAGACAAGGCGCTACGCAGCCTTGCCATCGCATTCCTGGTGGCTCCCCAGGTTAGCATAGATAACGTCAGTTGCAGCAACGGGACGGTGACGATCACCGGTAGCGGCTTCGGTAGCGACTACGCTGTCGGATCGGACGCGCTTGGTGTCACCGGTGACGGCAGCAGCTGCTCCGTTGACTCCTGGTCCGACACCCAGATTGTCGCTAACTGCGGTGCAGGGACCGGTAGCGTTACCGTGGGCGGGTTGTTCGGTGAGGCTTCATCCGACGCTGCCTGCGGTGGCACGGATGCTGCTGGCCGGCCGAAATGGTGGTCCATCTGGAGCTGGTGGTCCTCCTGGAGCTGGTCGCAGCGGTAGTAGTATCGCCAGGTTTCGGGATAATTGGCATTGCTGTTATCCCGGAGCATGGAGAGAAGTGACAGGAGTCCCCTTTTTTGGGGACTCCTTTTTTTTAGTCTGTAGTGTATAAAAAAGCCGACCTTTGGTTATTGAAAACGAACAGTTACCGGCTTGTTTTATACTATGCTGAATAGTTACAACGAACAGAGTATAATCATCGCTGCAGTTCAACAAGATAGCTGGCGAGGCCGGTGTCCTGATTTGCTGCACAAAAAAACAGAGCATTTCAGATGTTAAGTTTTTGTTTAATCGGTGTTTTTCTGGCTAACGGGCGGCTTGGGACAGCCGGACTCCCCCAAGGCCATGGCC
>JALVOC010000021.1 GCA_027032075.1 Chromatiales bacterium
GGGTAGTCGCCCGGGTTTCCCTGGGCGTATGCCAGGCAGCCGGCAGTCAGGGGGCAGGCGGTGCAGTTGGCTTTGCGCCCACAGAGGGTTGCACCGAGATCCATCATGGCCTGGGTATAGTCTGCGACCCGTTTTCGGGGGGTGGCGGCTTCCGCCAGTTCCCACAGGCGTTTTTCAACATTTTTCTCTCCCGGCCAGCCCTCGATGGCGTAATAGCGAGTGAGTACCCGCTTCACATTGCCATCGAGGATCGGGTGCCGCTGATCCAGGGCCTGGGCGAGGATGGCACCGGCAGTGGAGCGGCCAATGCCCGGCAGGGCCAGAAGCGCTTCGAATGTTTCCGGAAAACGCCCATGATGCTGATCACGGATGCGCTGTGCCGCCTTGTGCAGGTTACGCCCGCGGGCGTAATAACCCAGGCCGGTCCACAGGTGCAGCACCTCGTCGAGGGGGGCGTTGGCAAGGGCGTGGACATCGGGAAAAGCTGCCATGAAGCGCTCGAAATAGGGAATGACCGTGTTGACCTGGGTCTGTTGCAGCATGATTTCGGACACCCAGGTGCGGTAGAGGCTGCGGGGCCGTTGCCAGGGCAGATCATGTCGGCCGTGCCGGTCGAACCAGGCCAGCAATTCCCCGCTCGGCATCATTTCGCGCGGACCCCGGCGACTGTGGCAGGAGGGGTGCGGCAGAAAAGCGGCTTAGATGGGGTGATCATGGGGGCTGAGGGCAACCTGTTCCAGGCCGTCGATGACCGCCTGGGTTTCAGTCAACAACTGGCTTTTGAAGATCATCGGGCCGATGAGGGGGGGCACCCAGAAATCGGGCACCAGATCAGAACTGAAAGTCACCAGTGTTTTGTCCCCTTCGGCGCGGATGTGCCACAGGGTTTTGCCGTAAGCCATATCGCTTGATTCAGGCAGTACCTTCACCAGAATGTAGCCGTTGCGCAATTCAGTCACGTCCTCCACCTGCACGATTTCGCGGCAGAAGAAAGCCACGCAACCGTTGGTGACGACACGCACGCGGTATTGGGGTGGATTGTGATAAAGCACTTCGCTTTCGGTGATACTTTCACTGAGTTTGTTGAGGTTGGCGTAATCGGTAAAGTGGTGGTACACCATCTTCAGAGGAACGTCGATACGCATTTCAATATGGATGAGGTAATGATCGCCATCGGTTTCAACACTCGAATCGAGTAACTCCCCGGCAGAGACCGCAGATGCTGAAAAGATGAATTCAGTGGCAAGGTATGTCAATAAAAGCAGTTTCGTTTTCATTATTGTCAAGTTCCCTTTTTTTGATCAGATGTTTGGAGTGATTTTCTACCATTTAGTTCACGTGGTTGTGGTGATCTTGTTCCTGGTGCGAGCCATTCCCCCAGTTTTGGTGGGGGTGATGATTTTATAAATGAAACCACACTTGTACGGTGATATGCCAGATCAAAGGCTGGCCGGCAATATGAATCCAGGGAAAAGTGGCTGCTTGTCCTAAAATTTGGCGGAAACATGCCGAAACAGTATAAAGAAGCGGCGCAACAGGAAGTCTGCATCATGTCGCTCCACGAACAGGGAGGTCGGGGTAGTTTCACGCTTAACTACAGTTGAAGGTATCCCCAATCAGGTTAAGTCAATTAATGGGGGTGATTCTTGCGCTTACCACTCAGATTGCCGCTTAAAACAGTTTTGTTTTCTTTGTCCGCGGTTATCGGCATAGTTGGACTGGCTGGATGGTTATACTATCGGTTGCCGTTCACCCTGTTTCTGCCCGTGATCGCGACGACGCTGTTTTTTGTCGGGGTCGTCTTTTTTGTAATGCATCGCAGCGTGCAGCAGTACCGCAAAACCCTGCAACAGGTCGAGGCGATCCTGACAAACTGCGTGCGGGGCGAGCACGAGAACATTCCCCAGTTGTGCAGCAAGGCAAACGATAGCATCAGCCGCTTTGAATCCCGTTTTAATCAGGCCATCCAGAAGATATGCGCCAATGACAATCTGTATTTCACCATGTCCGACAGGCTTGTCACCCATGCCCGTTTTGTCTCGGCAACGGCCACGCAGATCATTGAGCAGGTGTTGCAACAGGCGCAAATGACCGGGCATGTCCATACACAGCTGGAACAGATGCAGGCGGTTTTCAGCAAGGCGCGTGAAACGGCAGAGCAGACGGTGGAAACGGCAGGAAAATCAGAAGCGGAAGGGAACAGCGGAAAAGTGGTGATGACCGAAGCGATGAGCGGCGTGTCCATGCTGGCCAGCTCAGTGAAGGACACCGGCGAGATTATTTCCACCCTCGGCGAGGACAGTAAGGCCATCGGTGGGATCATCAATGTCATCCGCGGGGTGGCCGAGCAGACCAACCTGCTGGCGCTGAATGCCGCCATCGAGGCCGCCCGCGCCGGAGAACAGGGCCGGGGGTTTGCCGTCGTGGCCGATGAGGTGCGGGCGCTGGCCAGCAAAACCCAGCAGTCGACCGACGAAATTCAACAAATCATCGAAGCACTCTTGGCGCATGTGAATGATGCAAACGATGTCATCAGCAACAGTACCGAGCTTGCAAACAAGTCGGATGAACTGATCGAAAATCTGGTGATTTCCTATTCGGAGCTGGTCGGTTACATGGGAACGGTCAATGAACTCGGCCAGTCTCTGGCTGACGCCACAAAAAATGAACAGCAGGTTGTTGATAGTGCTTTTTCCGATCTGCAACAGATCATCGAGATCGGTCAGAGCACCATGGAGCGGATCAGTGAGATGCAGCTGGCCAGCAGCGAACTGGGTGACATGGGGGATGAGTTGCAGGCGCTGGTTGCCCCCAACACGAATGATGCTACAAAAGCAGACACCGCCGGGGAGGAAGAGTGGAGCGGGTGATGGGAATCGAACCCACGTTATTAGCTTGGGAAGCTAAAGTTCTACCATTGAACTACACCCGCCTGGCGTAAGCGTATTGTACGGGATTGTTTTTTCATTGCAATTTGTCCCGCTCAGTCAGAATACATTTGCTCGACCAGTGTGGCGTATTTTTCCAGCACCTTCTGCCGTTTGATTTTCAGCGTGGGGGTCATCAGGCCGTTTTCCACGTTCCAGGTTTCCAGCAGTGGCGCCACTCGCCGGACTTTGGCATAACCGGGGAAGTCGTGCAGGGCTTCGGTGATGTGCCGGATCAAGGTGGCATGCAACTGGCGATTGTTGAGGCTGTTTTCATCGAAAGGATCCAGCCCATGATCCCTGGCGAGCGGGAACCACTCTTCACTGTTGAGCACCACCAGTGCGCCTAGATAGGCGCGCCCTTCACCGACGATCAATGCCTGATCAAACAGGGGGTCGAGGGCGATGGCCGATTCCATATCACCGGGTGGAATTTTTTCACCGTTGGACATCACCAGGATATCCTTGATGCGGCCGGTGATGTAAACAAAACCCTCTTCCGAGATTGTCGCCTTGTCACCGGTATGGAGCCAGCCATCAGGGGAGATCACTTCACTGGTGGCGCGGTGGTTGTTCCAGTAGCCCAGCATGATGCCGGGGCTTTTCGCCAGCAGTTCGTCATTTTCGCCGATTTTCAATTCAACCCCCGGCAGGGCCATGCCCACACTGCGGGGGTCATTCCGGTGGAGGCGGTTACCGGCGAGGACCGGGCTGGATTCGGTCATGCCATAGCCCTGGATGATATTGATCCCCAGGCCGATAAAGGTCTTTGCCACGGTAGTGGGCAGGGCCGCGCCACCACTGATGGTAAAACGCAGGTGTCCTCCCAGCTTCGCCTGGATTTTGCTGGCAACCAGGCGGTTGAGCAGCGGCCATAACAGCAGGGCGGGGCCGGGGCGCCTGCGCCCCTGCCGGACTTCAAAACGCTGCCAGCCGATATTTACCGCCATGTCGAACAGCAGCTGATGGGCGCGGGACTGTTTTTTCAGCTGTTGCAGGAGTTTTTCATAAATGCGCTCGAATATGCGGGGGACGGAGATCAGTGCGGAAGGCTTGATGGTCTGCAGATCATCGGCCAGTTGCTGGATGGAGCGGGCATAGGCGACAGTGGCGCCAGCCATCATCGGGACGTAATAGCCGCAGGTGCGTTCGAAAGTATGGGAAAGCGGCAGGAACGAGAGCAGCACGAGGGTGTCGTCGATGTCCAGCATTTCCACCGCCGCCTGGCTGATGGATAGAATGTTATGGTGGCTGAGCATCACCCCTTTGGGGCGGCCGGTGGTGCCGGAAGTGTAGATAATGCTGGCCAGCTTGTGAGGATCGCCGCCACGCTCCTTCAGGACGGAGGGTTTGGCCGGAAGCCAGTCGCCGGCCAGGCGGATGGCGGGATCATCTTCGGCGGCAGGGCTGGCGTGGAGGATCACAAAACGCTGCACCCCGGGCATATCTTCCTTGTGTTCCTTCAGCGTGCGCCACTGTTTCTCATCCTGGATAAACAGAACCTTGCAGCCCGAATCATTGACGATATAAGCGATGTTGTCCGGCCGGTCGTCGGTATACAGTGGCACCACGACGAGTCCAAGACCCAGGGCGGCCTGCTCGCAAGCCACCCACTCTGGTCCGTTGCGCAGCAGCAGCCCCACCCGCTCGCCTGGTTGCAGCTTTTCCCCCTGAAGCGCCTGTTGCCAGCGGCTGACCTGGCGGGCCATCTCTTCCCAGCTCAAATCCTGCCATTCGCCGCTTTGGCGCTCGAAATATTTGTAAGCGGTGCGTTCGGGGGACTGGTACACCCGTTCGCGAAACAGGCCGTCAAGGGTGCCTGCCACATTGGCGGAAATTCTGCTGCGTGTGTCTTCCTTCATTGCCGGTGTTTTTTGTTATTCCTTATCTTTTTGTTTTTCTTAACTTTAGCCGTATTTGCTGCAGGGGGAATCGGAAATGTTACTGGCATTTGACGCTAACGGCTAGAGATGGTTACGCTATTGAAGATGAATATTATTGTAAATGGTGAACTTCGGCAGGTTCCGGATGGCCATACCGCCGCTCAACTGGTCGAAGCGATGGGTCTTGGGGGGCGCATCGCCATGGAGGTCAATCTGGAAATCGTGCCGCGTTCCGCCTATGCCGATTATACCTTTCAGGACGGAGATCGGGTGGAGATTGTCCATGCCGTTGGCGGGGGTTAATTTATCCTTTCGACGGCAACACAACCTTGTGGGGCGATCCCTCCTTTGTTACCGTTTGTCCTGAAGAAGCGTTGCGAATACCAGATCCTTTAATATTGTTGGCAGATTTTGGTTTCGCTGACGGTCATGTAAAATACCTCTGCCCCCTGATGTTCCGTGGCTTAAGTGGAGTGGTATTCGGAACACTTATTTAGTATTTTACAGATCATCACCGGCTATACCCCCACGCACATATTTACCCAGGTATTTCGATCCGCCATTCCGTTGGCAGGGTATAATTCCTGTTTTAAATAACGGGTCATGACAGACCCGCGTCTTGGTTAAATGTAGTTCAGGAAACAGCATGACAGCACTAAATGACACCCCGCTGGTGGTTGCCGGCAAGGAATATCATTCCCGTTTGTTGGTCGGCACCGGCAAATACAAGGATATGCAAGAGACCCGTGAGGCGATTGAGGCCAGTGGCGCCGAGATCGTTACCGTGGCGGTACGGCGCAGCAACATCGGTCAGAATCCGGATGAGCCGAATCTGTTGGAGATACTGCCGCCGGAGAAATACACCATTTTACCCAATACCGCAGGTTGTTATACCGCCGAGGATGCGGTGCGGACCTGTCGTCTGGCGCGTGAGCTGCTGGACGGTCATGATCTGGTCAAACTCGAAGTGCTCGGGGATGAGAAAACCCTGTTTCCTGATATTACCGCCACACTCGAGGCGGCCGAACTGCTGATAAAGGAAGACTTCAAGGTAATGGTTTATACCAACGATGATCCCATTATCGCCAGGCGCCTGGAGGAGATGGGCTGTGTGGCCGTGATGCCGCTCGCCGCTCCCATCGGCTCCGGACTGGGGATCCGCAATCCCTATAACATTCTGACCATTATCGAAAATGCCAAGGTGCCGATCCTGGTGGATGCCGGTGTGGGAACGGCTTCCGATGCGGCCATTGCGATGGAGCTGGGGTGTGACGGTGTCTTGATGAACACCGCCATTGCCGCTGCAAAGAAACCTGTCCTGATGGCGTCAGCGATGAAAAAGGCAATCGAGGCCGGTCGTGAGGCATTCCTTGCCGGCCGCATGCCACGCAAGCGATATGCCAGTGCCTCCTCACCTATCGACGGCACTTTCTTCTGACGGGGTGTTCCGTACAACCGCTTGGTTTTGACTTTTGCCGGCTTCGATGCATCACGCCTCTGCGGTGAATAATTCATGACCGATATTCCGCAATCCTCTCCGCGCCGCATCCGCAGCTTCGTCAGGCGCGAAGGTCGTCTCACACGGGGCCAGCAGCGGGCGCTGCGGGAGCTGTTTCCCCGTTTTGGTTTTACCCTCGAGGAGGGGGAACTCGACCTGCACGCACTGTTTGGCCGCGATGCGCCGCGTATCCTGGAAATCGGTTTTGGTAACGGTGCCGCACTGGCGCAACTGGCGGCGCAGCATCCTGAAAACGATTATCTCGGCATCGAAGTGCATCGGCCGGGTGTCGGCAATCTGTTGTTGCAAATGGAGAAGCAGCAATTGCGGAATATCCGTATCAGCCGTGATGATGCAGTGGAGGTGTTGCAGCAGCAAATCCCCGATGATTCACTGGATGCGGTGTACCTGTTTTTTCCTGATCCCTGGCATAAAAAGAGGCATCACAAGCGGCGGATCGTGCAACCGGCCTTCGTGCAGGTGTTGCGGCGCAAGCTGAAAACCGGTGGCCTGTTTCATCTGGCGACCGACTGGCAGGATTATGCCGAACATATGCTGCAGGTGATGCGTCATGCCGAGGGGTTTGAAAACACCGCCGGTCAGGATCAATACGTGCCGCGTCCGCAGTACCGGCCGCTCACCCGCTTCGAGCAGCGCGGTCACCGTCTGGGCCACGGCGTCTGGGATTTGATCTTCAAACGTATTGGCTGAAGACGAGTCAAAATCTTTTTAGCTCACGTCACGCTCTGGCGATTCGGGCCATAACCAGGCGGCGCCGCGTACGCCACTCGAATCGCCATGCGCTGCCTGGCACAGCCGGGTGGTGACGTGATCGGAGAAAACGTAACGCTCCCAGCGGTGTGGAACGTTTTCATAAAGACGCGAGAGATTGGACATCCCGCCGCCAAGCACAATCACATCCGGATCGAGTATGTTGATCACCGAGGCGAGCGCGCGCGCAAGACGATCTTCGTAACGCTGCAAGGAAGCTTCCGCCAGCATATCTCCCTCTTCGGCAAGCCGGTTGATTTCCTTTGGATTGTCTCCCCTGCCGCCCTGTCGCTGATGGTCACGGCTGAAGCCCGGGCCGGACAGCCAGGTTTCGATACATCCCGATTTTCCGCAATAGCACTCATGCCCGGGGATTTCCTCCGCCTTTGGCCAGGGCAGGGGGTTATGGCCCCATTCCCCGCTGATGGCGTTGGCACCGACGAGCGGCTGGCGGTGAATGGCAATGCCGCCGCCGGTGCCGGTGCCGATGATCACACCAAAGGCGATTTCAGCACCGGCAGCCGCCCCGTCGGTCACTTCCGAGACAATAAAACAATTGGCGTCATTGGCGATGCGTATTGGCCGGACGAGAGCCGCTTCCAGATCCTGTTGCAGAGGCTGACCAATCAGCCAGGTGGAATTTGCGTTTTTCACCAGGCCGGAATAGGGGGAGATCGCACCGGGAATACCGATACCGACAGTTCCGCTTCGTCCGGTTTCCTCTTCGATCTGTTCCACCAGTTCCCTGATGGCGGTTACGGTGGCGGCATAGTCGTGCCGCGGGGTTGCAATGCGGTGGCGAAACACGGCACGCCCGCTGTCATCGAGTGCGATGCCCTCGATTTTGCTGCCACCAAGATCAATTCCAATGCGCATGCTGCAGTCCCGGGCAAGAGGCCATGGCGGCGCCGCTATAACAATTCCGTGTCTTCATGGCTGTATGGCGGTGAACACATGCAGAGCATGTGTAACGGCCGCTCACCGCAGTTCGCGATGCAGTGCGCGTTCCCGGGAGGAATACAAACGGTGTCACCCGCCTGTACCCGGAATGTCTCTTCAGCAAGCGTCATCTCGCCCTCTCCGGCGGTGATGTGATAAAGCTCTTCACTCTTGTGGTGACGGTGCAGCACAGTACGTTGTCCCGGCTCGACGATGGCCTGCGCCAGGCTTTGGTTTTTGTTTCCATGAAGCAGCGGATGCATCAGCTCAAAGATGAGGGAGCCGTCACGGGTGACGTAGGGTTTGATGGCGTTGAGATGTGAAATCAATGGCATGGTTTCCGGTTTCGTGGTTGTTCCAGGTTCTTTTCTTTTAGGTATAGGGTGATAATCCTATCAAGTGTCCGGCAGAAACAGGCTGATCAGATCATCGAGAAAGCGACGGCCCCTGGCGGTCGGACAAATTGTATTCTGATCCTGCTTCAGCCAGCCGAGTTGCTCTGCCTGTTGCAAACCCTTTTCAGCGAAGTGTAACGGCAGACCGGTATGTTCGCTGAACAACCGGTGATCAAAGCCATGTGTCAGGCGCAAGGCATTCATCATAAATTCCAGTACCGCATCCTGCGGGCTGAGTGTTCTGCTGCCGGCAATCACCCTGGACGTGCCGGCGGTGGCCAGATAGTCATCCGGATGTTTTACTTTCCAGTTTCTGTGTATCGTCTGCGTGTGTGCATCGGTGATTTTATCGTGAGCGCCCGCGCCGATGCCAAGATAGTCGCCAAAGCGCCAGTAATTCAGGTTGTGGACACATTCTTTCCCGGGGCGGGCGTAGGCGGACACTTCATACTGACGATAGCCTGCGGTGTGGAAAAGGGTCTGGGCTGACTCCTGCATTTGCCAGGCGATGTCCTCATCAGGCAATGCGGGTGGGTGATGATGAAACAGGGTGTTGCTTTCTATCGTCAACTGATAATAGGAGAGATGGGCCGGTTCGAGTGCAATCGCCGTTTGTACGTCATCCAGAGCTTCTTTCAACGCTTGGCCGGCCAGGGCAAACATCAGGTCCAGATTGAAGTTTTCAAAACCGGCAAGGTGTGCGGCTTCGGCCGCCAGAATCGCCTCGCGGCGCGTGTGGATGCGGCCGAGTGCCTGCAGCTGTGCGTCGTGAAAGCTCTGGATGCCGATGGAAAGCCGGTTGACGCCGGCATCACGGTATTCTGCAAAGCGCGCCTGTTCGACTGTTCCCGGATTGGCTTCCAGGGTGATCTCCGTTTCCGCGCTCAGGGGCAGGCGGGCGCGCAAAGCGCTGAGCAAACGATCGATACTTTCCGGGCTGAACAAACTGGGGGTTCCGCCGCCCATGAAGATGCTGACAACCGTTCGCCCCCAGGTACGCGGCAGTTCCGTTTCCAGATCGGCGATAAGGCTCTCGATGTAGGCACCCTCCTGTTTCCGTTCCTGCCTGATTTCGTGGGAATTGAAGTCGCAATAGGGGCATTTGCGCACACACCAGGGAAAATGGATGTAGAGGGAAAGCGGTGGCAAACAGCTAAACTGAAACATGGCAGCCAAGTTATAACAACATGGGTTGCAATGGTAGCCGGGTAAAAAAAAGATGGGGGCCGGGGAGGCCCCCAAAGCGGTCATGGAGATAATGCCAGCTTTAGAAAAACTGGTGCTGACAGCAATCAAAACAGAAGGGAATTGTTGTCAGCAAAATACTTTATTGAACCCAAAATAATTTGTATTCAATGTAAGTATTTCAGTAATTACGAATATAGGCGGGAAGGGAATTCCATGCAATCGGCTTTATTGATCTGGATCACGAAGCCAAATCAAAGGGGATAACAGCACTCTGTCTGTTGCAATCAAGCGGGATCCGGGTGTGGCGCAGGCCGGTAACACGTACGGGCGGGTTAATGGTTTCTCCTCGGCTGAGGCAGGCTGACGCCCATTTCAGAGATATAATCGCGTTGTTTCTCGTTGAGATCACGGGCAAATTCAATGAAGCATTGTTTGATTTCCGAAACCGGGCTGACAGCAGACGCACGCAACAACTCTGTCAGATGTTCACGGTTGGACAGACTGAACTGAAATCCCAGTTCCTTGACCAGCATGCGGTTGATGCGAGCCAGGTAGCTGAGGCTGCGTTGGGAAAAGACTAACTGATTCATACACCGTCCCCATGTATGTTTGATTTATGCAATTTTTTTATTTTTTTTGCGCCGCTTCATTTTGTAATGAAACCTTTTTCCGATGCGCATGTTTTATATAACTATCACAAAATATGATAAATGCAAAGATTTAACAGCAAATTTTGTGTTGATTTGGACCTGGTATAAAAATTAAACGATTTTCCCCAACTTTTTCGCCAGTTTGCGCATCGCCTGGCCACGGTGACTGAGGCGGTTTTTTACTGCAGCGGGCAATTGGGCGGAAGTGCATCCCTGTTCAGGAACGAAAAATACCGGATCGTAGCCGAAGCCGCTTTCCCCAATCGGTTCAAATGTGATCAGGCCTTCCCAGGTACCCTGGCAAATCAGGGGGGTGGGATCAGTTGCGTGGCGCATGTAAACCATCAGGCACTGAAATCTGGCGGTACGTTTTTCCTCAGGGACATTTTCAAGTTCCTGCAACAGTTTTTGCAGGTTTTGTTCGTCTGTTGCACCGGCTCCGGCAAAGCGGGCGGAGTAGATGCCCGGTGCACCGTTCAGGGCGTCCACTTCCAGACCGGAATCGTCTGCAATGGCGGCCAGTCCCGAATGTTGTGCGGCGTTACGCGCCTTGATAATGGCATTTTCCACAAAGGTCAGGCCGGTTTCCGCCACTTCCGGTACATTGAAGTCGGATTGAGGCAGGATCTCCATATCCAGATCAGCCAGAATTTGACCGATTTCCCGGACCTTGCCCGGATTGTTACTGGCAAGAACGATTTTCATAACTTTGAGAAAAAGTAATGGGTAAAAGAGACAAAAGGCATCTCGCTAAAATTAAGTGTTCCGAATACCAGATCATTCTAACATTATTGGCAGATTCTGGTTTCGCATCAGGACCGGAGGTCTTTTACATGACACGCTGTAAATACCTCCCTGTAAGCTCGACAGCCGCCTCCCTGCGGCTGACGGTCATGTAAAAGACCTCCGGTCCTGATGCTCCGTTTACCAAGTGTACTGGGATTCGGAACGCCTATTCAGCACTGTTGCATGTTTGTGAAAGTTTCTAATTTTCTGTCAACACTTCCCGCTGATATTCAATCAGCTGGTTGATCGCCTGCTGGCCCAGTTTCAGCATTGCCTCCAGCTCGGCGGGGGAAAATGCCTGTCCCTCAGCTGTGCCCTGGATTTCGATATAGCCCCCCTGATCGTTCATCACGATGTTCATATCGGTTTCGCAATTGGAGTCTTCCGCATAGTCGAGATCCATAATGGGGGTGCCGTCGAAGATCCCCACCGAGACAGAGGCAATATGGCCGATAATCGGATCGGCCGCGATCATTTTCTTTTCCCGCATGTAACGAATCGCCTCCACCAGGGCGACGAAGCCCCCGGTGATGGAGGCGGTGCGTGTGCCGCCATCGGCCTGGATGACGTCACAATCGATGGTAATCGTATGCTCCCCCAGTGCCTGCATATCGACCGCGGCGCGCAGCGAGCGGCCGATGAGCCGCTGGATTTCCATAGTGCGTCCACCCTGTTTGCCGTGTGCGGCTTCACGCCGCATCCGGCTGCCGGTGGAGCGAGGCAGCATGCCGTATTCAGCAGTGACCCAGCCCTGTCCCTGGCCTTTGAGAAAACCGGGCACCCTTTCCTCGACAGTGGCGTTGCAGAGTACCTTGGTGTCACCGAATTCAATCAGAACCGAACCTTCCGCATGCTTGGTGTAATGGCGTGTGATCTTTATCGGGCGCAGTTCATCGGGTGCTCGGCCACTGGGTCTCATAGGTTTTCCTGTCATATATGATGATTGGTGAAATGCGGCGTAATTATAGCTTGTGTATGTGAAAAAGTGGAAAGAAGTTTTCCCCCGCCAGGCTGACAAAATTCAGGGAAGCAGGGCCGATATTGTCGATTGGACACACAATTTATTACGGCATACGGAGAAACAGCGGCCAGGCTGCGCAAATGACTGTGCAGAAAATTTGCACGGTTATAAAATACGGATAAAAGCGCTGCCGGGCAGCGAGTTGATTTGCATGCTGCTGTATATTGTCTCTGTTTGCTTCCGGCATTTTCGTCAACTGATGTTTTTTCCAGGAAAAGCGGCATATGCAGAAAGAGGAATTTGAACTTCACGCCAGACTGGAAGACGAGCATTGGTGGTTTAAAGGGCGACGGGATATTATCAAGGCAGTGCTTGAGAAATATCTTGCAAAAGATTCCGTGGTGGTTGAAATAGGTTGTGGTACCGGCGGGAATCTCAGGGGGCTTGCCAGGGAGTATCCGCGCATTTTCGGCATTGAGATAGAGGAAGATGCCGTCAGTCTGGCAAAACAGATGGCTGCGATTGATGTGTATCAGGGTGATTATCGGGAAATACTGCATAATCGCTGGGAGGAAATCGATGCGGTGATCATGGCGGATGTTATCGAGCACGTGGAGAAGGATTGTGAATTTGTCCAGACGGTTCTCGAAAATCTTGTCACCGGCGCGCACCTGCTGATCACCGTACCGGCGCACGGTTTTTTATGGAGCGAACATGATGAGGCGCTCGGTCATTACCGTCGCTATTCTGGAAACGAACTGCTGGCCACTGTTTTGCAAAAGGGGAATGCCGAAGTCGTCATGTTTACGCCATTTAACACCATATTGTTTCCGCTGATTGCGGGTATACGCCTCGTGAAAAAAGCCTTTAAACACAAAGGCGGAAAAAAAAGTGATCTGAAAGAATATTCCCCGCTTCTCAATGCGATACTCTACAAGTTGTTTTCGCGCGAAGCCTTCCTGCTCAAACGATCGGTGGTGATGCCGTTCGGTTGCAGTTATCTGGTGTTGCTGAGAAAGGTGTGAGATGAAACCGGAATTATCGATTATCATACCGGTCTACAATGAAGAAAATAATCTTCAGGAATTGTTTGAGCGCATCAGCCGGGTGATGCAGCACGAGCAGACGGAATATGAAGTCATCTTTATTGATGATGGTTCCACCGATGGTTCGCTGGAGATCATAAAAAAAATTCAGGCAGGGGATAATCACTGCAGATATTTTTCATTCAGCAGGAACTTCGGACACGAAGCCGCCTCGAGTTGCGGTTTTCATATGTGCAAGGGCAGTGCGGCGGTTTTAATGGATGCCGATCTTCAGGATCCGCCGGAAATGATCCCCGCAATGCTGGAACAATGGCGGAATGGTTTTTCCATCGTGCATGTCAGACGGAAAAAACGCGCGGGTGAAAAACCCGCGACGCGCCTTACTTCTTATTTGTTTTATCGTGTTCTGAATTACTTTTCCGAGATCGAAATCCCCAAGGATGTCGGTGATTTTCATTTGATCGACAGGAAAGTGATTGCGCATTTTAACGCCATGGGAGAGCGCAACCGTTTCGTGCGTGGCATTATTCCATGGATTGGTTTTAAGCAGACGGTGATTGACTATGATCGGGCTGCCAGGGCGCATGGTAAAACGAAATACAATTTCATCAGGAGGTTGCTGCTTTCATTCGATGCGATTACCGGTTTCAGTCTGGCGCCGTTGCGTCTTTGCATCATGATCGGCTTTGTGGTAACCGTATTCAGCCTGATAATGAGTGCGATCATCATCGTGCAGAAAATCTTTCTGGATTTGAATATTCCTGGTTATGCGTTGCTGACTTCGGGTTTGTTTTTGCTTGCGGGAATACAGCTTACCTTTCTTGGTGTGATTGGGGAATATATCGGAAAAATATTTACAGAAGTTCGTTCGCGCCCTTTGTATATCATCGATGAACGCAGTGATGCCGCCAGCGGGAAGGATGATTAAATGCGGCAAGCGGGTGATGAACTTGTTCATTTCTCGATCGCATCTGCCGCTCTAGTATTATTTTTCTGCTATTACCTGTTACCGATCTGGGACATGGATTTCTGGTGGCATATCGCCTCCGGCCGCTGGATTGTTGAAAACCGCACCATACCGCTCAGCGACCCCTTTTCTGTCTTTGCCAATACCAATCCGATCCGTACCGAAATGGTGCTTGGTGGGCAATGGCTGGGCCAGGTTGCTTTCTATCAGGTGTTTGACATCTTTGGTGCCAGCGGGATTATTTATTTTCGTGCCCTGCTCTTGAGTGGTGTGCTGTTGTTTGTTTATCTGCGCACCCGCCTGCCTGGCCAGTCTGTACTTGTTTCCTTGCTTGCCCTGTGCCTCGTTGGCTTCAATCTGTTTGCTTTTACCGGGATACGGCCGCAGTTACTGGGTTTTCTGCTGGCGGCGGTGCTGTTTTATTTTGTTGATCGGTCAGAAAAGAATTATCATGCTTCCCTGCTTTTTATTCTGGCTGGAACCGGTCTGCTTTGGGCGAATTGCCATGGGTCTTTTGTCCTGGCCGTGGTGTTGTTGCTGCTATATGGCGGTACTCTGTTCATTCAGGCCGGCGCGGAAAATAATTTGCAACAGAAACAGGCAGGATTGTTTTTGTTGGGCGCCTTGTTGTTCATGCTCTTTGCGCTGATTAATCCGAATGGCATTACCGCCTATAAGTACATTGCGAATCTGCAAAACAGTGAATTGCAGGAGCGCACCAGCGAATATCTCAGTGCCTTGAGGATCTATACATTGGGATATAATGCTGCCCAGGCATGGATTTATCTGTTTTTCGTTCTGGCGCTCCTTGCCTTGCCAAAACTGTTTGCCACCTCCAGGGCAAAAGCAGCTCTGCTAGTGTTTTTGGGGGCGATCAGTGTCGAGTCCTTCCGTTACTATGTGTTTTTTATTATTGTTTGCGCACCTTATATCGCGCAGGCTCTGGCGCAGACGCTGCAGGGTTCAGTGTTTGTCCGTCTGCAAAAAACAAGGGCGCGATATTTCGTGGTTGTCGTTCCGCTGTTCGTCACGTTTGCCTTGTTATATTCCTTTTATCCGAACCCTTCCGCCCTGAATCTGATTGACGACACTCGTTATCCATTGAAAATCACCGATTACCTGGAAAAGACGAATGCCCGGGGGCGTGTCTTCAACTATTTCCGCTGGGGAGGATATCTTATCTGGCGATTGCATCCGCAGCTGATCCCGTATATCGATGGCCGTATGCTGGATGATTCCAAACTTGAAAAGTATACCCATATGTTATGGGCGACCGGGGAAGGCATACCTCTGTTCGAGTCGGCCAACTTCGATTATGTCATGATCCCCTATACGAATCCTGCCACGGGAGAGAAGTATCCGTTGAACGATTATCTGCTGAACAGTTCGAAATGGCAGCTGCTCTACCGGAGCAGGCTCGGTTATCTCTTCGGGGCGGTGCAACTCTGAATAATCAAGCTGCCCCTGATGCCCCATGGTTTGAAGTGGACTGGTATTCAGAACGCGTATTTATACGGTTGGCCGGCTGTGCAGGGAGCCACGGCTGTTTCTGCGAAATGAGCCGATGATTGTTTTGAATTCATTTCTTCATCTCATCTTCATAAGCCTTGATGGCCTGCTGGATTTCATTGATTGCACTGTTTAGCTGGCCGCCTTTGCTTTTGCGTTTGCGCCGTGTTTTTTGCTTGTTATCGGCCTGGTGTAATTGTTGTAAGGAAACAATACGCAGTGCCACCGCGCTGGTATTGTCGCTGTGCGGATAACGCGTGGCCTCGGCCCGTTCCGCCAGGGCATTGAGTTTTTCCCCAAGGCGGCCCTCTGTGATCATTGCGCCGATCTGTGCGTCATCGAGCGGTTCCCAAAAGCCGTCAGAACAAAGCAACAGCACATCGCCGGGAAGCAGTTCCACGCCGTGACTTACCGCAATGTCCGGTTCATGGGTAAACAGGCCGATGCACTGGGTGACATAATTGCGCATCGGGTGCTCATGGGTCTTTTGCAGGGAGATCTGGCCCGCCTGATAAAGTTCTTCGACATAGGAATGATCCTGGGTACGGTACAGCGGCAGGCCGTCGCGGAACAGATAAAAACGGCTGTCTCCCACGTGCGCCCACCAGGCCTTGCGATCCTGAACCAGACAGAGGACGGCGGTGGTGCCAGGTGCGAGGGGAGGGGTTTGCTCCTGTCCGGCCATGAGAATCGCGTGATGGGCACGGCGGATGAGTTCGCGCAGGAATTTTTCCGGTTCTTCCGCAGGTAAGGGGTGAAGCGAAAGTTCCTCGGTGACGGTGTCGATCAGGGTTTGCGCCGCCAGGTCCCCCCCCGGTTTTCCGCCCAGGCCATCGCCCAGCACCAGGATGGCGCCGTTCTCGGATTCAACAACGGCAAGCCGGTCCTGGTTGATTTCCCGGTTACCGAGGCGGCTGGTTCGTCCGATTTCAAATTGCATCGTGTTTAACCCATCGGCTGTGGGGAGGGCACTTTTTGCAGCGCCTCCAGGAGTTGTTCGACATTTTGTGGCCGCAGTAGCGGATCCACTTCCATGGCCCAGTCCACTGCTTCCAGCAATTCATGGGAATACCGTTTTTTAAAGGCATTCACGGCGGGGCGCATGGTGTCCCGTTCCCGCCGCTTGGTCGAGGGGGGCGGCGGGCTGCCCGCCATGCAGGTGCGCATGGTTGCGCCGAGTGCATAGATATCGGTCCAGGGCCCGACATACCCGCCCGGATCGAGTTGTTCAATCGGAGAGAAGCCGGGTGTCACCACTTGGTTCGGCTGGAACTGGCGGGTGTGCATCATTTCGTGCACGGCACCAAAATCCAGCAACAGCGGATTCGCTCCCTGGCGCAAGTGGATGTTTCCGGGTTTGACATCCAGGTGCAGCAGGCCGTGGCGATGAATTTCGTTCAGGCCGTTCAGCAAGGCGGGAAAAACCGTCATGATAAAGGCCTCGCTCAGCTTGCCGCGGTGGCGCTGGATGTAGGCTTGTAAATTGTGCCCGTCCTCATAATCCATCACCATGTAGACCGTGCCGTTGGCGCGGAAAAAATTGATCACATTGACGATGTTGGGGTGTTTGAGGGTGGTGAGAGTGCTGGCTTCCTGAAAGAAGAGACGGCGGCCGTGGGCGAAACGTTCGATGTTTGCTTCACTGATGGCAACGACTTCCAGTTGTTCATTGCGTGTCGCCAGTTTGACAGGCATATACTCTTTCAGCACGACCCTTTTGTTGTCGCTGTCGGTCGCCAGATAAACGATGCTGAAGCCGCCGCCACCGAGAATTTTATCAATGGTATAACCATCGAGATGGGTGCCTTTGGGTAATTCGTGCGGAAATTTCGCCATAGTTTTAAGTTATTGAATAGTCGAACGGATTTCAAGGTAAACACATATTTTCAGTGATAAAATCCTGCACCACAGATGGTGCATTGGCAGCAACGGTGGTGTGGATACTAACATGCGGCTGTTGGCCATGTTAGGCTTCGTCTTCAGTAATGACCATAAGGAAACCTCCAGATGATCCGTAGTATGACTGCATTCAGCCGCCAGGAGGCCAGTAACGAACTTGGGGAGCTGGTGCTTGAAATCCGTACGGTGAACCACCGATATCTCGATATTTTTCTGCGCCTGCCGGAGGAGTTACGCAGCCTTGACAGTGTCATGCGGGAACTGATCGGCAGCCGTCTCAGCCGCGGCAAGGTGGAGTGTTCCTTGCGTTTTCAGCCTGCGGATCAGAATGGTGGCGAGCTTGCCCTCAATGATGAACGGATCAAACAGATTGCGCATGCCAGCCGCCATATCGAATCCATTTTGTATGATCCCGCACCTGTCAGTTCGCTCGAGGTTTTACGCTGGCCGGGCGTGATCCAGAGTCAGCCGCTGGATCTGGAACAGCTGCAGCAGGCGGTAACCGCATTACTGGAAAAGGCGCTGCTCGATCTCATCGCCACGCGTGAGCGTGAAGGCAAGAAGCTCGCCGAGGTGATCAAACAGCGGTGTGATGCGATGGAAGAGATCGTTGCAGGCGTCAAGGCGAAAATGCCGGAGATCCTGGCGCAATGGCGGGAGAAACTCATCAACAGGATCAATGAGGCAAAAGTGGAACTCGATGCTGACCGGCTGGAGCAGGAAATGATCTACCTGGTGCAGAAAACCGATGTTGCCGAAGAGATGGACAGGCTCGCCATGCACATCGAGGAGGTGCGCCGGGTGTTGCAGGGGGACAAACCGGTGGGGCGCCGCCTGGATTTCCTCATGCAGGAGTTGAATCGGGAAGCCAACACCCTCGGATCAAAATCGATTCATGCCGACACCACCCGCGCCTCCGTGGATCTCAAGGTTTATATTGAGCAGATGCGCGAGCAGATCCAGAATATTGAATAAAGCTGAAGCGTGTCGCCTGCGTTCCCTGAATTGAGTGATATGCCGCTGTACTGAGAGTCGAGTCATGAGTGATAGTCCAACAGAAAAAGTGCCTGGCACCCTGTATATTTTTTCGGCGCCGTCCGGCGCCGGCAAGACCAGCCTGGTGAAGGCGCTGGTGGAGTCCACCGACGGCATCGAGGTTTCCGTCTCCCATACCACCCGCTCGCCGCGTCCGGGTGAGGAAAACGGGGTGCACTATCATTTTGTCGATCCCGGGACATTTGAGGAAATGGTGGCTGCAGGGGCCTTTCTGGAGCATGCGCGGGTGTTCGACAATTACTATGGCACCGCCCGCGCCAGCATCGAGAGCCGCTTGAAGCAGGGTATGGATGTGATCCTCGAAATCGACTGGCAGGGAGCGCGCCAGGTGCGCGAGCAGTTCCCCGACTGTATTGGCCTGTTTATTCTCCCCCCCTCACGGCAGGCGCTGGAGGAGAGGCTGCGTGGCAGAGGGCAGGATGACGACACCATTATCGCCCGCCGGATGCGCGACGCAAAAAGTGAAATATCCCATTATGCCGAGTTTGACTACCTGGTGATCAACGATGTTTTTGAGACCGCCCTGGCTGAAATCAAGGCAATCGTCTCTGCCCAGCGGTTGCGCACCCCCCTTCAGGCAAAACGCCATCGGCTGATGTTGTCGGAGCTTCTGGCATAAATGCAGGCAGGGCGATATAATTTCCAGTCCGCTTCAAATAATTGGAAGTAAGCTGGTATCCATTGAAACAAAGAGATTTTTATATCCCCTTTCATGGGGTAAGGCCTTTTTTCCGGAGAAAGTAAATGGCGCGCGTGACTGTTGAAGATTGTCTTGAGAATGTAAAGAACCGTTTTGAGCTTGTACTGGTGGCCGCCAAGCGTGCCCGCCAGTTGTCCATGGGTGGACAGGAACCGATGGTGGAGGAGGAAAACGACAAGCCGACGGTGATCGCGTTACGTGAGATTGCCCAGAACTACGTGAACAGCTCCATCCTCGATGAGCAGGAGCCTGAAGTGACCGAAGAGATACTGGCTGAGCCTGGCAGTGATGAGCAGGAAATCGCCGCCGAAACCGGTAATGAAGCCAGTACGGATATGGATGTGGCCGCAGCGATCAAGGCGGCATTGGCAGGCAACCTGGGAACTGAAGAGACGGGTAACGAAGGAGGCGAGTAATCGCCACACCCAAATCACAAATTACAGGCGAAGAGCCATCCGAATTTCGCATCAGCCACCTGTGCGAAATACTGGAGACGTATTTAAAACCTGATCAGGTCGCCGATGTTTATCAGGCCTATCTGTTTGGTGCCGAGGCGCATGAAGGCCAGCGCCGCCTCAGTGGCGAACCCTATATCACCCATCCCATCACCGTGGCCAGGATCCTGGCAGAAATGCACATGGATCACCAAAGTATCATGGCCGCCATTCTGCACGATGTTATCGAGGACACCGAAACCGCCAAGGAACAGGTGGAAAACCGTTTCGGCGAGGAAGTCGCCGAGCTGGTCGACGGTGTCAGCAAGCTGACCCACATCGAGTTTGAAACCCGGGCGGAAGCCCAGGCGGAAAACTTCCGCAAAATGATGTTGGCGATGGTGCGGGATATTCGCGTCATTCTGATCAAACTCGCCGATCGCCTGCACAACATGCGCACCCTGGGGGTGATGCGGCCGGACAAGCGCCGCCGTATCGCCCGTGAAACGCTGGATATCTATGCCCCTATCGCCAATCGCCTGGGGATGAACCGCATGCGCCTGGAACTGGAGGATCTGGGGTTTGCCGCCCTCTATCCGTTACGCAGCCGCATCCTGAAAGAGAGCCTGAAAAAGGCGCGCGGCAACCGCAAGGAGATCGTCAGTAAAATAGAAGAGGCCATCAAGGAGCGGCTGCGCCAGGAAGAACTGAGCGGCCAGGTTATCGGCCGGGAAAAGCATCTCTACAGCATCTACAAAAAAATGAAGAACAAGCATCTTGCGTTCAGTGAGGTGATGGATGTCTATGCGATGCGGATCATTGTCGACAGCGTGGATACCTGTTACCGGGTGTTGGGGGCGATTCATAATCTCTATACCCCCATGCCGGGGCGTTTCAAGGATTACATTGCGATTCCCAAGGCCAACGGTTACCAGTCGTTGCACACGGTATTGTTCAGTCCCTACGGGGTGGCAACCGAAGTCCAGATCCGCACCGAAGACATGCACAAAGTTGCGGAGGCAGGGATCGCCGCGCACTGGTTATACAAGAGCACCGACGATCAAAGCCGTAACAGCGCCCAGATCCGTGCCCGCCAGTGGCTGCATGATGTGCTGGAGATCCAGCAAAAAGCGGGCAACTCGATTGAGTTCCTGGAAAACGTCAAGATCGATCTGTTTCCCGATGAGGTTTATGTTTTCACCCCGCAGGGCGATATCATGGTATTGCCGCGAGGCGCCACCGCGGTGGATTTTGCCTATGCGGTGCACACCGATGTGGGCAACCAATGTGTCGCGGTGAAAATCGATCGGCGCCTGATGCCGCTACGTACGGAATTGTTCAACGGGCAGACGGTGGAAATCATCACCTCCAAAGGCGCGCAACCCAATCCCGCCTGGCTGGATTTTGTGTTTACCGCCAAAGCACGCAGTAATATCCGCAACTTCCTCAAGAACCTGCAAAAAGATGAAGCGGTTATCCTCGGTACCCGCCTGCTCAATAAAAGCCTGGCGGCGCACGGCACCAGCCTGGAGAACATGACCGAAGAGCAGGTAAAGCGGGTGTTGCAGGAGTTCAAATTCGATTCAATGGAACTGATGTACTCTGAAATAGGACTGGGCAAACAGATCCCGATGGTTATCGCGCGTGCCTTGTTGCAGGGAGAGGAAACGGATATCGCTGATCACACCGGCAAAACAAAGCCACTGGCGATCAAGGGTACGGAGGGTGCGGTCGTTACCTTTGCCAAGTGTTGCCGGCCCATTCCGGGCGACCCGATCCTCGGTTTTGTCACTTCCGGACGCGGCATCGTGATCCATACAGAGGATTGCAAGAATGTCGCGGAATACCGTAACCGTCCGGAGAAATGGCTCGATGTCGCCTGGGAAAAGGATATCGAGAGTGAATTTCCCATCGACATCCGTTTGCTGGTACATAATCAGCGCGGGGTCTTGGCGAAAGTGGCCTCGGTGTTGTCGGATCTGGGAGCAAATATTGTCAACGTGGCTATCGAGGAGCGTGACGGCCTTCACTCCACCCTGAGTTTCACCGTTTCCGTCCGCGATCGCCAGCATCTTGCACGCATCATGCGCAGTCTGCGCAGTATGGAAATGGTGGTCAGGATATATCGTCTGAAAAAATAACATCGCGTCACCACGCAGGCGGTAAACGGGGGAGGCGCGCACGGTTTTGTCTTTGTTGATTCATCATGATAAATAACAACTTCTGTCAGCTGGGGAAATAGCCATGAAACGTGAAATTATCCATACCGACAAAGCGCCCAAAGCCATTGGCACCTATTCACAGGCGGTGAAAGTGGAAAACACGGTTTATTTATCGGGTCAGATCCCGTTGGTGCCCGAGACGATGGAACTGGTGGAAGGTGATATTGCTGCGCAGATACGCCGGGTATTCGAAAACCTCAGGGCGGTATCGCAGGCGGCGGGAGGTGATCTGCAGGATATCGTCAAATTGAATGTTTTTCTTACCGATCTCGGCAATTTTCCGGTTGTCAACGAAGTCATGGCGGAGTATTTCTCCGCACCCTATCCGGCGCGGGCGGCAATCGGTGTGGCTGCCCTGCCAAAAGCCGCCGCGGTGGAAATGGATGCGGTGATGCAGCTTGCGGATAACGGCTGACGGCGAAAGTGATGCGGGGGTGGCGGCCACGACCATACAGATGAGCGCACCGTCTGATGCCGGCTCGCACGAGGATATGGAACACCGCAGTGCAGCGATATCGATCAAAACCCTCAAAGGTGTGGGGCCCCGTGTGGCGGAACGCCTTGCCCGTCTTGGCATTCGGACGCTGGAGGATCTGCTGTTCTATTTGCCAATGCGTTATGAGGATCGCACCCGCGTAACGCCTATCGGTGCCTTGCGTGCCGGCTCGATGGCGGTGATCCAGGGACGGGTGGAGCTCACGGAAATAAAATACGGCCGGCGGCGGATGTTGTTGTCACGCCTGAGTGACGGTACCGGTTTTATCACCCTGCGTTTTTTTCATTTCAACGCGCGGCAGCAGGAATCCCTGCACCGCGGCGTGCAATTACGTTGTTATGCGGAAGTCAGGCGCGGACGCTCCGGCCTGGAGATGGTGCATCCTGAATATAAGCGCATCGAGAGTGATGCGCCGCTCGCAGTGGAAGAGACATTGACACCCATCTATTCCACCACCGAAGGCGTGCATCAGCTGACCTTGCGCAATCTCACCCGTCAGGCACTGGAGCGCCTGCAAAACGATCAACTTCGGTTAAGCGACTGGCTGCCGGACTATAAACTGGATGATCATCCTCTGCCTGCGTTGAAGGAAGCCCTCCTTTATCTGCATCGTCCCCCGCCGGATGTTCCGCTGGAGGTTTTGGCGGAAGGAAAGCACGTGATGCAGCAACGCCTGATTTTTGAAGAACTGTTGGCGCACACACTGAGTCTGCGGCAGTTGCGTTCACGCATGCGAAAGCACAAGGCATTTGTCTTGCCGGCGGAAGGCAGGCTGTCGCAGCGGTTTCTGCAGACATTGGGTTTCAAGCTTACGGCGGCGCAGCAACGGGTGATCGGGGAGATCGCGGCAGATCTGCAAAGGCCGGAACCGATGCAACGCCTGGTGCAGGGCGATGTGGGATCCGGCAAAACCGTGGTTGCCCTGATGGCTGTCCTGCGGGCGGTGGAGGGCGGCTTTCAGGCTGCGGTGATGGCGCCGACCGAAATCCTGGCGGAGCAGCATTTTCGAAACTTTCACAGCTGGCTGGCGCCTCTCGATATCGAAGTGGTGTGGTTGTCCGGCAAGTTGAAAACGGCTGAGCGCAAAAAGGCACTGCAAAGTATCGGGAACGGTAATGCGCGGGTGGTGGTTGGCACACACGCCCTGTTTCAGCAGGAAGTCCGCTTCTGGCAACTGGCACTGGTGGTGGTGGATGAGCAGCATCGTTTTGGGGTGCATCAGCGTCTGGCTCTGCGGGAAAAAGGGATACACAACGACCATTATCCCCATCAGCTGATCATGACGGCGACGCCGATACCACGCACCCTCAGCATGGCGGTATATGCTGATCTGGATACGTCGATAATTGACGAACTGCCGCCGGGACGCAAGCCGATAGAAACAGTCGTGATCCCGGATAACCGCCGGGATGAAGTGGTGGCCCGTGTGCATCGTGCCTGTCAGGCGGGCAAGCAGGCCTATTGGGTCTGCACCTTGATTGACGAGTCAGAAGCATTGCAGTGCCAGGCAGCGGAAGAGACCGCAGCTGTGCTGGCGGAGGCGCTGGCGGATGTGCGGGTCGGGCTGGTGCATGGACGCATGAAAAGTGAAGCCAAAGAACAGATCATGCAGCAGTTCAAACAGGGAGAGCTGGATTTACTGGTTGCCACCACGGTGATAGAGGTGGGGGTGGATGTACCCAACGCCAGTTTGATGATCATCGAAAATGCCGAACGGCTTGGCCTGGCGCAACTGCACCAGTTACGCGGGCGGGTGGGGCGTGGCAGCCTGGATTCGGTCTGCGTCCTGATGTATCACGGACATTTGTCGAAACAGGCGCGTGAGCGTCTGGGCGTGATGCGCGAGAGCAACGATGGTTTCAGGATCGCCAGCAAGGATCTGGAGTTGCGTGGTCCGGGTGAGGTGCTGGGCACACGCCAGACCGGGCAGTTGCAGTTGCGCGTTGCCGATCTGCAACGCGATCAACATCTGCTGCCCGAGGTGTTGCGCTGTGCGGATACACTCTTGCGCCGTGACAAGGAAGCTGTTGCCGGCCTGATTGCACGCTGGGTGGGGCAAGGCACCCGCTACGGTGATGTCTGAAAACGGTGCCGTGAGGAATATTTTGTTATTCCCCGGCGGCCGCATCCGGTAAAATCCGCCCCTGATTGAGTTGTGGGAGCAAAAAAGCTTCATGAAGCGATTTGGACATTATGCGTTTGAGCCGGTCTGGCAGCGGAAGCGGGAATTATTGAATTCCGATATTCCGGGCGGAATACGGGAGTGGTTGTTCGATCCCTCCTCCCTCACTGCGCGGCTGGTGGCGGCATGTGATGGGGATTTCCGCGTCGAGGTGATATCCCAGGGCTGGATGCGGCCGATGTTCAATGAGGCACGCCGGCTTGGGATGGCGCCCGAGCAGATGGCGTTGATCCGCCAGGTTTACCTTTACTGCAATCAGCAGCCCTGGGTGTTTGCCCGTACCGTGATCCCCCATTTCTCCTTGCGGGGAAGACAGCAACACCTGGCCCACCTCGGGAACCGCCCCCTGGGATCGGTGTTGTTTGCCGATCCGGCGATCCGCCGTGATGAGGTGGAAGTGGCGCAGATCAGGCCGAATCACCGTTTGTTTGCCACGGCCACGGCCGCCTTGGAGGCCCGGCCCGAGGCGATATGGGGACGGCGCTCGGTGTTTTATACCGGCGGCAAGCCGCTGCTGGTCAACGAGGTATTTTTGCCCCCGCTGCTGGAAACAGGCAACGCCTGAATCCCTCTGAACGATGTTCCGAAGGGGTGTTCAGCCGTTCCATTTCCCCCCGCTTTGGGCGCACCTTCTTGTTACAATAGCGCTTCGTCAGCCCTGTCCACTATCAGGTCAGCTCATGAAGGTCGTGAATATCAAAAAAGCTGTTGTCAGTGCCAATGTCCGGGATCGGCTGTACCAGTACTATCTGCTTACGCGGTTGCACCGGCCAATTGGCATTCTGCTGCTGTTGTGGCCCACCCTGTGGGCATTGTGGGTGGCGGCCGAGGGTATTCCGGACATAAAAGTGCTGCTGGTGTTTGTCCTCGGTGTGGTGCTGATGCGTTCGGCGGGTTGCGTGATCAATGATTACGCGGATCGGAACTTTGATCCGCAAGTCAGCCGTACCCGTGACCGACCCATCGCCTCCGGCCGTGTCAAGCCACGTGAAGCCCTGGTGCTGTTCCTGGTGTTGTGCCTGCTGGCCTTTTTGCTGGTGTTGAGTATGAACAGGCTCACCATCCAGCTTTCCTTCGTTGCGGTGGCGCTGGCGGCGATTTACCCCTTCATGAAACGGTACACCCATTTGCCCCAGGTGGTGCTCGGCATGGCGTTTGGCTGGGCCATTCCGATGGCGTTTGCGGCGCAAAGCGGCAGTGTGCCCAAGGTGGCGTGGCTGATGTACGTCATCAATGTGGTCTGGTCGATGGTTTATGACACCATGTACGCCATGGTGGACCGGGAAGATGATCTGAAGGCCGGGGTCAAATCCACTGCCATCCTGTTTGGTGAGGCCGATCGGGTGATCATCGGCCTGTTGCAGGGGCTGATGTTGCTGGGGCTGGGGTTGATGGGCAGCCAGCTTGGGCTGGGTTTCCCCTATTATCTCGCCCTGCTGGTGGTCATCGGTTTGGGTATTTACCAGCAATTTCTCATCCGTTACCGTCAACCAGAGGCCTGTTTCCGCGCTTTTTTGAACAATAACTGGGTCGGATGCGCCATTTTTCTCGGAATTGCCCTGAATTATTTGTAAAGAACCCTCACAATTTGACGATACATTACTAAAGTACTTAAATTAACAGAGACTTACAGCGGTTTCTTGCTGTAATATATGAAAAATGTCGGGGTCGTCAGACTTGAATCCCGGATGCTGGCGCCAGAAATGATGCATCTGGAAGGAGGGGTCCACTGTTTTCCCTGTTTAGAAAAAAAACATCAGCGGCAGGATTGCTTGGAATTGGACTAAGTCCGGAGGGGATCGCCCTGGCGCACGTGGTGCGTTCCGGTGCCGAGGCTCCGCGGCTCTTGCATTGTGAATTCCAGCCCCTCGGTCCTGAAGACAACGCCGTCACGATATTGCGTCAACGGGTGCAGCAGCTCGGCCTGTGCAATGTGCCGGTGGTGACCGCCCTGAATCCCGGTGAATTCAGCTTGCAGATGGTGGAAGCTCCCAAGGTTGCGCCTGAGGAGCTGGGGCAGGCTGTCCGCTGGAGTATTCGGGATCGCCTCGATTTCGATATCGATGAGGCGGTGATTGAAGTATTCGAGATCCCCGGCCAAAAAGAAAGAGGGCGTGCCCCGCTTGTGTATGTGGTGGCGGCAAGGCAGCAGGTTGTGCAGCAGTATATCGATCAATTCACGGACGCCGGGGTGTCACTGGAATATATCGACATCCCCGAGCTGGCACAGCGCAATATCGCCGCCTTGCTGCCCGAGGATGCCAGCGGGGTTGCCGTGTTGTCCCTTACGGATACGGTAGGTGAACTGACCCTGACCCGTGAGGGGGTGTTATACCTGGCGCGGGAACTGGAACAGGACAAGCAATTGTTACAACAGGCGGAACCGGTCGTACAAGGTGGAGGGGGTGCCGGGCTGGCGCTGGCGGGCATGCCTCCCGAGCGGCAGCGGTTGCTGGACGGCATCGTGCTCGAGGTGCAGCGATCCCTGGATTATTACGAGAGCCATTTCAGCCAGCCACCTATCACCAGCCTGGTGATTGCGCCGCAATACCAGGTGTTGTCCGACGTGTGTGAATACCTTGCCGGTATGCTGGGAATGCCGGTGCGGTTTCTGGATCTGAACGATGTGCTGGAGGTTGCCGAACCGTTGAATGCAACGCTGCAGGCGGATTGCTACCTGGCGATTGGACTGGCGTTACGCGAGATCGAAGAGGAAGGATAGGCGGCATGCAGCAGATCAATCTCTACCAGCCAATTTTCAGGAAACAGAAGCCGCCCATGTCCGCCGCCCAGTTGTTGCTCGGTGCGGGGCTGTTGGCGGGGTTGTTACTCGGCGTCTCGGCCATTCGATTCTGGCAGAACCTGGAACTACAGCAGCAGTTGCAGCAAGCCCGCAAGCAGCATGCGGCTGTCCAGGCCCGGCTGGCAGAGGTGCGGCAGCGCTTCCCGGCGCCACAGAAAGATCCGAAACTGGCAGAGCAGATAAAACAGCTGCGGCAGGAGATCAATACCAAACAACAGGTGCTGAGGATTTTGTCCGGCAAGTCCTTTGGCAATACCGAAGGGTTCGTCGCGCAACTGACCGGTTTGGCGCGGCAGCGGATCAAGGGCATGTGGCTTACCGGGATGAAAATCCGGGCAGGCGGGACACAACTGGACATGCAGGGGAACGCGCTGCGTCCTGAATTGTTACCCCGCTATCTGCAACGTTTGTCGAATGAGCCGGTATTTCATGGCACCGCTTTCGATTCGTTCATCATGACACGGCGCGAGCAGCCACCCCGCTGGGTAGAATTTGCCCTGCGCAGTGTGGATGAAAAAACGGAGGGGCGATGAAGCAGCAACTCCGGTTATGGCTGGATAAATATGAGGCGTTGACGTTACGTGAGCGCCTGATCATTGCCGCGCTGGTGGCTGTGGTGGTGATCATTGCCTGGAATGAGTTGCTGTGGCAGTTTCAGCTTGCCAATGCGCAGCGTTTCCAGAGTGAATTAAGCAGTCTGCAAACCCGTATTCAGGCAGCCAACAAGCAGATTGCTGCATTACGGCTCAATGCCGGTCAGGATCCGGATCGGCAGGAGAAACGGCAAAAAGCGGAATTGCAGCAACAGCGCGTACGCCTGGATCAGCAGCTGAAACAGAAAATGCACGGCTTGATTGAGCCGGTACAAATGGCACACATGCTGGAAGCGGTTCTCACCAGGCAGACCGATTTAAAACTGCGGCGCGTGCAGAATCTGCCTCCCCGGCCGTTGCTGGAGAGGAAAAACAACCAGGGAAGTGATGTCGGAATTTATCGTCATGGCCTGCAGATTGAGTTCAGCGGCAGCTATCTGAGTACGCTGGAATACCTCAAGGCGCTGAAGGCCTTGCCCTGGGATTTTTACTGGGATGAGCTGACGCTGGAAGTGGAACGCTATCCGTTGTCACACATCGTGATCAAGGTGCACACCTTAAGTCTGCAGGAAGGGTGGATCGGTGTTTAACAGGTTACTCACTCTTGCGCTTTGTCTGCATTTGGGTACGGCGACGGTAATGGCGGTACAATTGGATGATCCCACGCGGCCGCCCGGGCACCGTCTGGTATTACCGGGGGGCAAGGCAGCCAAGGGGAAAACACGCTGGCATCTGAGTGCCGTCTATATCGCCGACGGACACCGCAGTGCGGTAATCAACGGCCGCCTGCGCAAAAAAGGGGAAATGATAGACGGGGCCAGGGTGGTGGCAATTTTACCTGCCAAGGTCCGCTTACAGAAGAACAAACAGCAATTTACGATACGCTTGCTTACCGATAACATTCAAAAACGTATAAGGGTGGTAGAGCAGTGAACAAGATGATTTACTGGTTGTTACCCCGTAGCAGAGCTTTTCTCATGGGCATCACCTGCCTGTTGCTGGTTTCCTGTGCCTCTGAGCCGGAAACCCCCAAACCCCGCTTTGAAACCATGGCAGCCATCCAGAATGCCATGGATGAATCCCAGCAGGACAATAACCGTCAGCGGGCGAAACCGGTCAGTGAGTCGGAGGTCAGTGCTGCATTATTGCCGCGGATCAATCTCAATCTTCCCGGCAGCAGTGGTATCGATACCGAAACCCGTTTTGACATCAAGGTGAACCGTGCACGGGCGCGGCAGTTCTTCATCGGACTGGTGGAGGGGACACCGTACAACATGACGGTGGATCCCAGGGTAAAGGGGCGTATCACCCTCAATCTGAAAAACGTCACGGTGCGGCAGGTGATGGATACGGTACGTGATGTTTACGGTTATGACTATGAGGTCAACGCAACCGGTTACAAGGTGTATCCCAATGAGATGGCGACGCGCATCTTCAAGGTGAACTATCTGGACATCAAGCGCAAGGGTACATCCCAGGTGCGGGTGAATTCCGGTCAATTAACCGACATGCGTGGTGGTAATACCCTGGGAAGAGGTGGCTATGGAGGTGGCTATACAGGCAGCGGGGGGCAATATGCCGGCAGCAGTGGTCGCCGCAACGTCCAGGCAAGCAGCCAGATTGACACCACTACCGAATCCACTTTCTGGAAAGAGCTCGAGGCTTCGCTCAAGGCGATGGTGGGCAATAAAAAAGGACGCAGTATCGTGGTGAGCGCCCAGTCGGGTGTAATTGTCGTGCGTGCCATGCCCCATGAATTGCGCATGATAGAACGTTATCTCACTGCCACACAGAACATTATTCAGCGCCAGGTGATTCTCGAGGCAAAAATCATCGAGGTTCAGCTGGGGGAAAAATACCAGGCGGGAATCAACTGGTCGGCGCTGGCCGGCGGCGGCAGCAACAGCGGGCTTTTCAGTCATATCGGCGGCGGAAGTGTGTTCGACGGGGGAGACAGCGGTGGCGTGGGAACCTCGTCGATTTTTGGCAATTCTGGCAATCTTGATCCCAGTAATTATTCCCCCATCAATGGTTCCAGCACCTCGGCTTTCGGCGGGGTGTTCACCCTGGCGCTCACCCTGGGCACCGATTTTGCCGCCTTTATCGAATTGCTGAAGGGGCAGGGTAATGTGCAGGTTCTCTCCAGCCCGAGGATTTCCACCCTGAACAACTCCAAGGCGGTGATCAAGGTGGGGCAGGAGGAGTTCTTCGTCACCAATATTTACGGTAACATCGCTGTCACCAGCGGCGCATCCACCAGTTCCAACAATATTGAATTGACGCCTTTCTTTTCCGGTGTGGTTCTCGATGTGGTACCGCAGATCAGTGAGCAGGGGATGGTCACCCTGTTTATCCATCCCTCTGTCAGCAAGGTGGCTGAACAAAACAAGGAGGTGTCATTGACGCAAAACGACACCATGGTCTTACCTTTGGCGTATAGCACCGTGCGTGAATCGGATACTATTATAAGCGCCAGGAGCGGTCAGGTGGTGGTGATTGGCGGTCTGATGCAGGAGAAGAAGATCGATCTGGAAACATCGGTACCCTTCTTCGGCGATCTGCCAATCATTGGTGGTTTGTTCCGCCACTTCAAGCAAGAGACCGTGAAAAGTGAGCTGGTGATCCTGCTCAAGCCCATTGTGGTGGAAGCCGACGGAAAAGTCTGGAATGATGTGATTCACCGTTCGCAACAACGAATAAACGCCATTCATTCCTCGGTATTACAAACTGACTAGTGCGAACTGAACCATGGCCGCTATCATGTACCAGGAACATTTCGGATTGCAGGAATTGCCCTTCTCGCTGACGCCCGATACCGGGTTTTTCTTTTCCTATGGACATTATGCCGATGCGCTGAATACCCTGCTGGTGGCGTTGCGGATGGGCGAAGGTTTTATCAAGGTGTCCGGCGAGGTTGGAACCGGCAAGACATTACTCTGCCGAAAATTGCTTAACACGCTGGATGACAAATTCGTTTCTGCCTATATTCCCAATCCGATGCTTACCCCCTATGGTTTGCAAACCGCGGTGGCGGAGGAACTGGGGATCCCCATAACCCGTCAGTACGGCCATCATCAGTTACAAAAAATGATTGCCGAGCGGATCATCGAACTGAACAAACGGGGCAAGCAGGTCATCTTGTGTCTGGACGAGGCACAGGCAATGCCAATCGAAACCCTTGAAACCCTGCGCCTGCTCACCAACCTGGAAACCGAAAAGACCAAATTGTTGCAGGTTGTCCTCTTCGGTCAACCGGAACTGGATGTGCATCTGAACAACCCCCGCGTGAGGCAACTGAAACAACGCATCACCTTCTCCTACAAATTGTTGCCAATCGATCATCGCGGCATGCATTCCTATATCACCCACCGGCTGCTGGTCGCGGGTTATCAGGGAGGCAGTCTGTTTCATCCCCGTGCCATCAGCAAATTGTATCGTGCCAGCCGTGGCATCCCCAGGCTGATCAATATCCTCTCGCACAAGGCAATGATGGCGGCCTATGGGCAGGGTGACAAAACAGTGAATAAAAGCCATGTGCGTCTCGCGATAAAGGACACCGAAGACGCCCAGCTAAGAAACTCACGGCGCCAGCGGGTGGGCTGGTTTACCCTGGCGATGACAGCGCTGGCGACACTTGCAGGGGTTGTCTACTGGTCAGGTGCTGCGTTATAGCGGGTGGCTGGCCAATGAGTCTGATAAACAAAATGCTCAAGGATCTGGAAAAACGGCGTAGCCAGGATATGGAGTACGCAGGTACGCCGTTACAAGGCGTCAACCAGTATGCTGCCGTAGCCGCTGGGAGCAACTGGTTATGGTACCTCGCCCTTTCCCTGATCCTTGTGCTGGCGATCGCTGTCGGCCTGTTGCTGTGGGAGCGCTATACCCCGCTGGCACAGGATGAGGCAGCAGCGACGGCCGCTGCTTTGCAGAACGGATCAGCAACACAAACCGAAGTAGTAACAGAAGCGGCTACAAAAGCAGTGCCGCAACAACAGACAGACAAATCGCCCCAGCCGAAGGTAGCGTCCCAGCCCCAGGCTGCCAGACCCGTCCGGCAAAAATCACCGGCAGTTGCCACTGCGACCGTCAAAAAACCGCAAGCGAAAACCAACGCTTCAGCGCGGGTGGAGAATGACAGCCCGGTGATCAAGCGTGCCCGCGCATTGACCGCCGGACAACAGGCAGAAAAAGGCTACCGGAAGGCGTATCGGTTGCTTTCCGAGGGAAGAATGGAAGAGGCGGAAACCGTGTTGCGTCAGGCGTTGCGTCACTATCCACGTCATAGCCGCGCCCGTGAATTGTTGGCTGGCAGCTATATCAAGGCAGGGCGTTATGTAGAGGCTGGAGAAATTTTACAGCAGGGACTGTTGCTGCAACCGAGGCATGGAATGTTTGCCAAATTATATGCCCGTGTGTTGTTGCAGCAAAACAATGTGAATGAGGCTGTTTCCCTTTTGCGGAAATATGCGCCGCCAATCGAAGCCGATCCCGATTATCATGTTTTACTCGCTGCGCTCTATCAGCGGCAAAATAATTTCCAGGCTGCCGCCGAGACCTATGAGCGTTTGTTGAAACGCAAACCGCAAAACGGTGTCTGGTGGCTTGGTCTTGGCATCTCAAGAGAAAAACTGGGTCAGAACCAACTGGCGAGTGAGGCCTACAAAAAGGCACGTGAGGATGGATCGCTGAACGCCCGTTTGCGCCAGTATACGGACAACCGCCTTGCCGCATTGCGCGAAATAGATTATCCCGGAGAATAAAAATAATTTTTATACGGCATTATAAAAACATTAATACTTTAGGGTGTTTTTGTGATGAATATCACCACAAACAATGGCAGCGCAAAATGAGGTTAACTATAATTAGGTATGTCTGATTTATCGGAATATTTTTAAGGGATTTAACCCACCATGCGTCTGGCCTATCTGATTTTTGTCTGCGGCTTGTTGCCGTTTGCGGCGACTGCGTGGGCCGGCAGCCAGGAAAGAGACAACAGTAACGACAGTTACTGGTCCCGCTTTACTTTTCATTTTGATCGCAAGTCGATCAATATCAACAACGGTAAACTGACGATTCTCAATCCCCAGTTCAAGAGCCTCAACAGCGGCTTGGCAAAGCAGTATGAGCAACTGGATGCACGCCTGCTCTATCCCCTCGGGGGAAAGCAGTACCAGTTCGATATCGGCTTGAATCTTCGCTATATACAGCAAAGCAATAGTGCCAACACTTTCGGGGGAAGCCGTTTCGGAGGAAATAACAGGACCATTCCGGCTTTTTACGCTGATGCGCTGGTGGAGTTACCCTATAAAGGTTTTGCTGCCGGTCTGGAGGGCAGCCATGATCCGCTTGGCAACCAGTTTCTTGATTACCGCGCCAAGCTGCGTTATCAATGGTCGGAGCAACTGGGCCTGCAAGGAGGCTGGCAACACCAGCAGATGTCACACGATCTTTCCGAAAACAGCGGCAGCCGGGTTACCAATGACGGGCCGTTTCTTGATTTCTACTTCCGTTTCTGACATTTACGTCTGAAATCCCCTTTAGCCTCAGGCACGTGCCACCGCCCAGACATCCACACGCCGTACGCCTGCTTTTTTAAAAACCCTCGCCAGTTCATTGACTGTGCTGCCGGTGGTGATGACATCATCGACAAGTGCAATGTGCTTGTATTGGAAGTTATCCCTTACCTTGAAGGCGTGGCGGATATTACGTTGGCGGGCCTGCCGTTGCAGCTCGCTCTGTGGCCGGGTATTGCGTTGGCGCCGCACCCCGTGTATTTCAAGCGGCAATTGCAATTGCCGTGCAACGGGCCGGCTGAGTTCAACGGCCTGGTTGAAACCACGCGTGCGCAGGCGGCCGGGATGCAGCGGTACCGGCACCACGCACTCGGGCAGCTCATATATCCCTTTTTCCAGATTTTCACTCAGAGTCTGTTGCAGCAGCCCGGCCAGCAGCCGGGCGGCTGCAAGCTGGCCATGAAACTTCAGCCCGGTAACAAAACCATTCAGTGGCGGTGCGTAGCGGTAGGGAACGATGGCCTGATCAAAGTGTGGGGGGTGTTGCAGACACTGGCCGCACAAGAGGGAGGCCGTGTTTGTCATTGCTGCACCACAGCGTGGGCAGGCTGGCAGATTACGGGGCAGTTCATGCAGGCAGGCCTGACAGAGTCCGAATTGATCACTGTCAGGGTCCCCGCACAGACGGCAATCGCCCGCCAACCATGACGCTAATGTTTTGTGCAGCGTTTTGAAAATCATGCAAGTTCCTTCTTGTTTTTTGTTCCTTTGTTTTCTGTCACCATAGGATATGGAATTGCAGGCATGATTGCCAGAACGGTGGTTGTCGTAATGGTTTGAAAAAGTGCGGGTACTCAGATCCTACAGACCGCTTTTTCCTATCAAATCAGGCAAAATCTGTAATACTTTACTTCAGTAGTATGTAATAACCTCCGGAATATGCAGAGAGTCTCGAAACGGCCAAAGCGCCAAAATCGTTGAATGCAGATTGATATGAGCTATTGAGCTAATGCAGTTGCAGCAAAAATCTGAAACGGTAAAAATTCTTGTTGTTGATGATGATATTACCTTTCGCCTGATGATGAAGCAGTTCCTGCAGGGACTGGGGTACGAGGTGATTGAGGCTGAAAGCGGTGAGGAGGCGCTGGAAAAATACCGGCAGGAGGAACCGCTCATGATCCTCATGGAAGGAGACTTGCCGGGTATGGATGGCTTTCAGACCTGTGCCGCGATCAAAGCTCAGCCGGGAGCAAAAGAAACACCGATCCTCATGATAACCAGGCTGGCGTACGGAACCTTTGTCGATCGTGCGTTTGAAGCTGGCGCAGCCGATTATCTCAGAAAACCTGTGCAGTGGCCGATACTGCGTAATCGTATTCATTACCTGTTGCGATCCAGAAAAGCGCAGGAAGAATTATTGCTTGCTGCTTCCGTGTTTGAAAATGCGGCGGAAGCCATCCTCGTTTCAGATAAAGAAAATCATATTATTGCCGTCAATCCGGCATTTTGCCGCATCACCGGATACAGCGAGGAGGAGGTGCTGGGGCATAACCCTTCGATTCTCAGTTCCGGCCGGCATGATGAGGAATTCTATCAGCAGCTTTGGGAGAGTCTGAAGAGCAAGGGCAGTTGGGAGGGGGAGATATGGAATCGTCGTAAAAATGGTGAAACCTATCCGGAATGGCTCGCAATCAACACCATCAAGGACAGCAGTGGAGAAGTGGTGCGTTATGTGGGCATGTTTTCTGATATCACCAGAAGAAAACAATATGAGCAGGATATCTGGTACCAGGCCAATTTTGATCTGCTCACCGGCCTGCCGAACCGTAGCCTGTTAATCGATCGTCTCGGCCAGGCGATCGAAGAAAGCCGGCGAAACGACAGGCAGGTGGCGGTGTTGCTTATTGATCTCGATCACTTCAAGGAAGTGAATGACACGCTCGGTCACCCTGCAGGGGATAAACTCCTGCAGGAGATTGCACGGCGCCTTGTTAAATGTGTGCGCAGCACCGATACCGTGGCCAGGCTTGGCGGAGATGAATTTGTCATCGTTCTGACTGAAATAAAAAACAATGCGCCGGTGGAAAAAGTGGTGGAAAACATCCTGAAGCACCTGGCTGAGCCGGTGGAAGTGCTTCCCGGGCAAAATGCCTATGTTTCCGGGAGTGTCGGTATCGCGCTTTCATCGGAAAGCGGTGACGATATTGATGCATTGTTGAAGCATGCCGACACAGCGATGTACCGGGCCAAGGCGGCTGGCCGTAACGGCTATGAATATTTTACCGAAGAGATGAACCGCGCCGCGATAAAAAGAATGGAAATGGATCGGGCTTTGCGTCAGGCGATAATGGATGAGGAATTCATTCTGTATTTTCAACCGATCCATGAACTGGCGAGCGGGCGTATTGTCGGGGTGGAGTCGCTGTTGCGTTGGCCGAATCCACAGCATGGCATGATGCTTCCCGAACAATTCATTGCATTGGCGGAAGAAACCGGTTTGATTGAACCTTTGGGCAACTGGGCATTGCATCAGGCGATTAAAGTCTACCACCAGCATCTTCTCAAGTGGCAAACGAATCTGAAAATGGCTGTCAATGTCTCCATGCATCAGTGTCAGGATCAGTGCAATGACTTCGTCAGTTCGCTGCTTTCCCTCATCAGGGAATATGAACTGCCGCCCGGTGTTCTGGAGCTGGAATTTACCGAGAGTTTGTTGATCGGGCATTCTGCCGGGCTTGTGCAGAGATTCCGGCAATTGCGTGAAATGGGTGTATCCCTGGTGCTGGATGAATTTGGCAGCGGTTGTTCCTCTCTTTCCTATCTCAAGAATCTGCCGATAAACAAGGTGAAAATTGGCCGCAGTTTTATTTGCGATATCGACAAAAATTCCGAGGATGCCAATCTGGTTGAGGCGGTTATTGCCATGGCGCGGGCTCTCAGGCTCAGCGTCGTTGCAGAAGGGATTGAAAACAGGGCGCAACTTGATTTTCTCAAACAGGCGGGTTGTGAGCAGGGGCAGGGGTACTACTTTTCCCCGCCGCAGCCACTGGAGGATCTCGTCAAATTGCTGGAGGAGGATGATGCCTCACCTGTGAGTAACCCGGAGAAGCAATAAAACATATATCTGGTCCTGATGTGAAACTTGAATTTGGCGACAATACTAAATGACCTGATATTCGGAATGTGTATTTAGTGATGGGAAATCCGGCCGGATTTGCGGCGGACGGTTTTTTTACGGCGTGCCTTGGTCATGGCACCTGAATTTCTTTTGCCGCTTTTCTCCAGGGATTTTGCGGCTCTTTCCTTTTTGCTACCCGTTGCGGCAGGTTGCCAGGCAGGAAGCAAATGACGTTTGCCGTTACCGATCAGATCCTCCCGGCCCATTTTCCTTAATGCTTCCCTGAGTAACGGCCAGTTCCCTGCATCGTGGTAGCGCAAAAAGGCCTTGTGCAGACGGCGTTGTTTTGCGCCGCGCACGACGGTGACGGTTTCCGACTGCCGTGTCACCCGGCGGAGCGGATTTTTCCCTGTGTGATACATGGCGGAAGCGATCGCCAGCGGGGTCGGCAGGAACGCCTGTACCTGATCGGGCCTGAAATTGTTGCGTTTCAGCCAAAGCGCCAGCTGCAGCATATCTTCGTCTGTAGTGCCGGGGTGGGCCGAGATAAAGTAGGGGATGAGATATTGCTCCTTGCCGGCCTGGGCGGAATATTTGTCGAACATTTTTTTGAAACGGTCGTAGTTGCCGATGCCGGGCTTCATCATTTTGCTGAGCGGACCTTGCTCGGTATGTTCCGGTGCTATCTTCAAATAACCGCCAACATGGTGGGAGACCAGTTCCTTTACATATTCAGGTGAACGTATCGCCAGATCATAACGCAAGCCGGAAGCGATAAATATTCTCTTGATGCCGGGTAATTTTCTTGCGCGGCGGTATAAATGTATCAACGGCTTGTGATTGGTGCCCATGTTTTTGCAAACATCCGGGTAAACGCAGGACAAGCGGCGGCAGGCAGATTCGATTTTTTCACTCCTGCATTTCAGTTTATACATGTTGGCAGTGGGGCCGCCGAGATCGGAGATGTTGCCGGTAAAACCCGGCACGCTGTCGCGGATGGTTTCAATTTCCCTGATGATGGAATCTTCGGAACGGTTTTGAATGATCCGGCCTTCATGCTCGGTGATGGAGCAAAAGGTGCAACCGCCAAAACAGCCACGCATAATGTTGATGGAAAAACGGATCATTTCCCATGCAGGCAGCTTTGCATCCCCGTAGGCAGGATGGGGCCGGCGGGTGTAAGGCAGTTCATAGACACGATCGAGTTCCTCGGTGGACAAGGGCAGGGGCGGCGGATTGACCCACAGATAGCGCTTGCCGTGCTGCTGCATCAGGGCGCGCGCATTCCCGGGATTGGTTTCCAGATGAAACACGCGGGATGCGTGTGCATAGAGCACTTTGTCGTTCACCACCTGATCATAGGAAGGCAGGCGTATTACGGTTTTGTTGCGATCCGGCTTTTCACGCTTCGGCTGGAAGTGCACCTTCTGCCCTGCGGGCGCCGCAATACCGTTTTCGCATGCGCTCTTGTGCGCATAGGGATTGGCATGGTGTTCCAGCCGGCCTGGCTGATCGATATCTGTCGAATCGATAATGACAAAATCATCAGGAACCGACTGGGTCATGAATGCCGTGCCGCGCACATCGGTGATGGTATTGACGGCTTCGCCCTTTGCCAGGCGGTGGGCGATTTCAACGATGGCGCGTTCCGCATTCCCGTAAACCAGCAGATCAGCCTTCGAGTCCGGCAGGATGGAGCGGCGGACTTTATCCGACCAGTAATCGTAATGGGCGATGCGCCGCAGGCTGGCTTCGATGCCGCCGATGATGACAGGAACCCCTTTGTAGGCTTCCCGCGCACGTTGTGCATAAACCACCACGGAACGATCCGGACGTTTGCCGGCTTCCGCATTCGCGGTATAGGCATCGTTGCTGCGGATGCGGCGATCCGAGGTGTAGCGGTTGACCATCGAATCCATATTTCCGGCGGTGATACCGAAAAAGAGATTGGGTTTGCCGAGTGACTGAAAAGCCGTCTTTTCACGCCAGTCCGGCTGGGAAATGATGCCGACCCGGAACCCCTGGGCTTCCAGCAGACGGCCGATCAGCGCCATGCCGAAGCTGGGATGATCCACATAGGCATCGCCGGTCACGATAATGATGTCGCAGCTGTCCCAACCGAGGATCTCCATTTCCTCCCGTGACATGGGCAGCACCGGGGCGGTACCAAATCGTTTGGCCCAGTATTGACGGTAGGAAAAGATGTTCGGAACGTTTTGCATGGTGCCTTCTGGCGTGAATGATGGACAAATATGATTATAATCTAGCCAATTGTAAACTATTTGGTGTGCTGGTTGGTTGACAGATATTGCCAGCATCCTAGAATGGCCGTTCTTTATTTCAGCCGAATGATGCAGTCAATATGAAAATCCCGCTGTTCCCCCAGCGTCAATCAATTGCGCCGTCGCCCTCCGGGCGGGCCACTATACCCAATGACACCACAGGATCAATACCGGATGCCGGGGCATCCCGGCTTTCAATGGTAAAAACCCCGCCAAAAACAGGATCAGAAGGAGAAGCCGCATGAAATCGATTGCCCCAGTGCAGCAAACGGAATCCCTGCGCCATGACTGGTCGCTGGAGGAGATCGGGCAGTTATTCGAGCTGCCATTCAACGATTTGCTCTTCCGTGCCCAGCAGGTGCACCGTGCCAGTTTTGATCCCAACCAGGTGCAGATCAGCACCCTGTTGAGCATCAAAACCGGTCGTTGTTCGGAAGACTGCGGTTATTGTCCGCAGAGTGCGCGTCATGATACCGGCCTGGAAAACGAGGACCTGTTGCCGCTGGACGAGGTATTGCAACAGGCGCGCGCAGCCAAGGCGAAGGGTTCCAGCCGGTTTTGCATGGGGGCCGCCTGGCGCGGTCCCAAGGATCGGGATATTGAGCCGGTTGTTGAAATGGTCAAAGGTGTCAAGGCGCTGGGGATGGAAACCTGCCTGACACTCGGCATGTTAAGCGAGGCCCAGACCGAGCGTCTCAAGCAGGCCGGGCTGGATTATTACAACCACAATCTCGACACCTCGCCGGAATATTATGGCGAGGTGATCACCACCCGCACCTACGAGGATCGCCTCGAAACCCTGAAGCGGGTGCGCGAGGCGGGTATCAATGTCTGCTGCGGCGGAATCATCGGCATGGGCGAGTCGCGCCGCGATCGGATCGGTTTCATGCAGCAGCTGGCCAACCAGCCGAAACATCCTGAGAGCGTGCCGATCAACATGCTGGTGAAGGTGGAAGGCACACCGCTGGAGAATGTCGAGGATCTCGATCCCATCGAATTCGTGCGCACGATTGCGGTGGCGCGTATTCTGATGCCGCAATCCCAGGTGCGCCTCTCGGCCGGGCGTGAAGCGATGAGTGACGAAATGCAGGCGCTCTGTTTTCTTGCCGGGGCCAACTCCATCTTTTACGGAGAGAAACTGCTTACCACACCCAACCCTGCTACCGACAGGGATCATCAGCTGTTCGCGCGTCTCGGTATCGAGGCGGTGTAACCAGGCATGCAGGCTGAATCAGTGTTCCGCATCCTCGTCCGGCAGATAAGGGGAGAGGCGTATTCAAGTGCCGGCACCTTCCCTCGTATGTTTCGCGTCTCTGTGATCTTCGTGGTTGAACGATGTCGTTAAAGGATCGATGCAAGCAGCAATTAAAAGAGCGTGAGTCAGCGCAGTTATACCGGCGCCGCCAGGTGCTGGAAACCCGCCAAGGGGTGGAGGTGGTTTTGGACGGCCGCCCTTGTCTTAATTTTTCCAGCAATGATTATCTGGGACTCGCCAGCCACCCGAAAGTGGTGGCGGCACTGGAAGCAGGCGCACGCCGCTGGGGGGCAGGCAGTGGCGCGGCGCATCTGGTCAGCGGCCATTATGCGCCTCACCATGCACTGGAAGAAGAGCTGGCGGAGTTTACCGGCAGGCCGCGCGCCTTGTTGTTCTCCACGGGTTACATGGCCAACCTTGGCGTAGTCAGTGCCTTGCTCGGGCGGGGCGATACCGTCTTCGAAGACCGCCTCAACCATGCCTCACTGATCGATGCCGGTATCCTGAGCCGGGCCAGATTGCGGCGCTATCGGCATGCCGACGGAAAGGATCTCCGGCGCCAGCTTGCAACGGTGGAGCAGGGTGAAAAGCTGGTGATCACCGACGGGGTCTTCAGCATGGATGGCGACCTGGCGCCATTGCCCGATCTGCACCAGGCCTGCCGGCAGGCGGATGCCTGGCTGATGGTGGATGATGCCCACGGACTCGGCGTGGTGGGTGAAACCGGCCGCGGCAGTCTGGAGGAATTTGGTCTGGACGGTGATGCCGTGCCGGTGCTGATCGGTACCCTTGGCAAGGCTTTCGGTACCTTTGGCGCCTTCGTCGCAGGCGGTGAGACGCTGATCGAAACCCTCATCCAGCAGGCGCGCAGCTATGTTTATACCACCGCCCTGCCACCGGCCGTGGCCGAGGCCACGCGTGTCAGCCTGCGCCTGCTTCAGTCCGAGAGCTGGCGCAGGGAAAAATTACGGACATTGATCCGGTGTTTCCGCGACGGTGCGCTCGAGCGGAATCTGCCACTGACGGCATCGACCACCCCCATCCAGCCGCTGCTGCTGGGCGAGGCGGAGAAAGCATTGCGGATCAGTGAGCAATTGCGCCGGCAGGGTTTTCTCATCAGCGCCATCCGCCCACCAACCGTACCGCAGGGCACCGCCCGTTTGCGGATCACCTTTTCCGCCCAGCATGAAGAACAGCACATCGAGCAGTTACTGGATGCGCTGGTGACAGCGGGAGCCGCAGAATAGTGGGGACTCACTTGCAGATACAGACAAGCGGCCGGGGCCCCGATCTGGTTTTGCTGCACGGCTGGGGAATGCACAGTGGCGTCTGGCAGACGGTGGTGGAACGTCTGGGATCACATTACCGCCTGCATTGCGTCGATCTGCCCGGACACGGACATAACCGTGAGCATGCCTGCCCCGCATCGCTTGCCGAATTGGCCACTGTGGTGGCGGAACAAACAAGCACCCGCCTCGAGGGGGAGGCCTGCTGGTTAGGGTGGTCACTGGGTGGCATGGTGGCAGCCCGGGTGGCGTTGGCCCGGCCGCAACTGGTTGCCAGGCTGGTACTGGTGGCGACCAGTTTGCGCTTCAGCCAGACGGAAGACTGGCCCGATGCGGTGGCCATCGGCGTCCTCGATGATTTCGCTGCCAGTCTTTGCCAGGACTATCGCGCAACCCTGCAACGGTTTCTGGCATTACAGGTCAGCGGTGAGCCACACGCCCGCGAAACCCTGCGCGAATTGAAAACACGCCTGCTGCAACTGCAGGAACCCCGGCGCGCAGCGCTGGAGGCAGGACTTGCGATCCTGCGGGATACGGATTTGCGTTCCCGTGCCGCGGCGTTGCAGCAGGCGACACTGTTAATAGGGGGTGAGAGGGATCGTCTGGTGTCACCGGCTGCGCTGCAACGTAATCATGCCTTACTGCCCCGTTCACGGCTGGAGGTGCTGCCGGCTGCCGGGCATGCGCCCTTCATTTCACAGCCCGAACGCTTTCTCCAACAGCTCCAGGAATTTTTGGCCGCATGACATTTGACAACAACAGCCTGCCCGACAAGCGCAAGATGCGTGAAGCGTTTGAACGCGCCGCACCCAATTATGATGAAGCAGCCGTGTTGCAGCAGGAAGTGGGGCAGCGCCTGCTGGAACGATTCGATTACATTCGTTTTCAACCCCGGCAGATCCTGGATGTGGGCAGCGGCACAGGTCAGTGCCTCGCAGGGTTGAACAGCCTTTACCCGCGCGCGCAAATTACCGCACTGGATCTGGCGCATGGCATGCTGGCTGAGGCACGCCGCAAACAGGGGTGGTGGAAACGCAGGCAGGGTCGTTTCAAATTTGTTTGTGGGGATGCCGAACAGCTGCCGCTTGCCGACAAGAGTGTCGATCTGCTTTTTTCCAATCTTGCACTCCAGTGGTGCGGGGATTTACCACAGACGTTTCGTGAGTTCCGGCGGGTATTAAAACCGGGGGGGCTGTTGATGTTCTCCACCTTCGGCCCTGATACGCTGAAAGAGTTGCGTGCCTGCTGGTCACAGGTGGATGGTTATACCCATGTCAATGATTTTACCGACATGCACAACATTGGAGACATGTTACTGCACAGCCGCTTTGCCGAGCCGGTAATGGATATGGAAATGCTGACCTTGACCTATCAGCATGCGCGGCAAATCATGCAGGAACTGAAAGCCATCGGCGCGCATAACGTCACCCTCGGGCGGCCGCGCGGCCTGACCGGCAAGGATCGAATAAAGCAGGTGATTCAGGCATACGAACAGTTTCGTCATCAAGGTGTGTTGCCAGTGACCTATGAGGTTGTTTATGGACATGCCTGGGTTGCAGAGGAGACGCTTTCTGCATCAACCACCCGGGTGGCGCTGACAGATATCGGAAAACCGTAACACGAGTGATTAACAACAGAGGCCATACAGCACGCGGATGAAAAGAGGTATTTTCATTACAGGCACCGATACAGGCATAGGCAAAACATTTTTTGCCTGCCAGCTATTGCATACGCTGAAGCAGAAAGGCGTGCGCACCACCGCAATGAAACCGGTCGCCAGTGGTGCCGGGCTTGTTGATGGCAAACTGCGTAATCTGGATGCGCTCATGCTGCAACAGGCAGCCGGTGTATCAGTGCCCTACGAGACGGTTAACCCCTATTGTTTTACCCCCCCGATTGCCCCACATCTGGCCGCGCAAGAAAAAGGCGTGACCATTGACATGGCAACACTGAAAGAGGTTTACCATACGATAAATCAGCAAGCTGATATCACCGTCGTTGAAGGAGTGGGTGGCTGGCTGGTGCCGTTGAATCAGCGGCAAAGCGTTGCCGATTTCGCCATCGAGCTGGATCTACCGGTGATCCTGGTCGTGGGGTTAAGGTTGGGTTGTATTAATCATGCACTTTTAACAGCAGAGAACATCCTGCAAAAAGGAGTGAAATTACTCGGCTGGGTGGCAAACCACATCGAACCGGATTTACACAACGGCGACGACATCATCGACTCGATTGCAGAACGCCTGGAGCCACCCCTGCTGGATACCCTGCCCTATAATCCGCAGGAGGAAAATGTTTTGCTAAGCAAAACGGCCAGACAAATATTGGATTCGCCGGTTTGATAACCTGAGTATAACCAACATGCAGGTGGAGTGTGCACAGTGTGTAGGATGCGGTGAGCCTGCGAACCGCATCGATCGCGTCAAACTACAACCTACGATATCTCGTTGAATTTAATTCCATACAAGCAGAGACAATAAAAATCCGTCAATGTGTTGGATGCGGTGATCCTGCGAACCGCATCGATCGCGTCAAACCCCAACCTACGATATCCCGTTGAATTTATTCCATACAGGCAGACACAATAAAAATCCATCAATGTGTAGGATGCGATGAGCCTGCGAACCGCATCGATCGCGTCAAACCCCAACCTGCGATATCTCGTTGAATTTAATCCCATACAAGCAGACACGATAAAAATCCGTCAATGTGTAGGATGCGGTGAGCCTGCGAACCGCATCGATCGTGTCAAACCCCAACCTACGATATCCCGTTGAATTTATTCCATACAGGCAGACACAATAAAAATCCGTCAATGTGTAGGATGCGGTGAGCCCGCGAACCGCATCGATCGAGTCATTCTCCAACCTGCGATATCCCGTTGAATTTAATTCCATACAGGCAGACACGATAAAAATCCGTCAATGTGTAGGATGCGGTGAGCCCGCGAACCGCATCGATCGCGTCAAACCCCAACCTACAAAATCCCATTGAATTTAATTCCATATTGCAATCGCGAAAACAATGACATCCACCCTTTAAAATACTCAAAAGGTATTTTAGGTCGAATTAACAGGATAAATAATAGTATTATGAAACAAGCGTCTTGACCCCTTTGATTGGATTCGCCGGTTTGATAACCTGAGTATAACCAACATGCAGGCGGAGTGTGTGTTTTGTGTAGGATGCGGTGAGCCTGCGAACCGCATCGATCGAGTCATTATCCAACCTGCGATATCCCGTTGAATTTAATTCCATACAGGCAGACACGATAAAAATCCGTCAATGTGTAGGATGCGGTGAGCCCGCGAACCGCATCGATCGCGTCAAACCCCAACCTACAAAATCCCATTGAATTTAATTCCATATTGCAATCGCGAAAACAATGACATCCTCCTTTAAAATACTCAAAAGGTATTTTTAGGTCGAATTAACGGGATAATTAAGAGTATTATGAAGCAAGCGTCTTGACCCCTATGAGATAGGCATTGACCCCTATGAGATAGGCAAAACATTTTTTGCCTGCCAGCTATTGCATACGCTGAAGCAGAAAGGCGTGCGCACCACCGCAATGAAACCGGTCGCCAGTGGTGCCGGGCTTGTTGATGGCAAACTGCGTAATCTGGATGCGCTCATGCTGCAACAGGCAGCCGGTGTATCAGTGCCCTACGAGACGGTTAACCCCTATTGTTTTACCCCCCCGATTGCCCCACATCTGGCCGCGCAAGAAAAAGGCGTGACCATTGACATGGCAACACTGAAAGAGGTTTACCATACGATAAATCAGCAAGCTGATATCACCGTCGTTGAAGGAGTGGGTGGCTGGCTGGTGCCGTTGAATCAGCGGCAAAGCGTTGCCGATTTCGCCATCGAGCTGGATCTACCGGTGATCCTGGTCGTGGGTTTAAGGTTGGGTTGTATTAATCATGCACTTTTAACAGCAGAGAACATCCTGCAAAAAGGAGTGAAATTACTCGGCTGGGTGGCAAACCACATCGAGCCGGATTTACACAACAGCAACGACATCATCGACTCGATTGCAGAACGCCTGGAGCCACCCCTGCTGGATACCCTGCCCTATAATCCGCAGGAGGAAAATGTTTTGCTAAGCAAAACGGCCAGGCAAATATTGGATTCGCCGGTTTGATAACCGGATGTATAACCAACATGCAGGCGGAGTGTGCACAGTGTGTAGGATGCGGTGAGCCTGCGAACCGCATCGATCGCGTCAAACTACAACCTACGATATCCCGTTGAATTTAATTCCATACAGGCAGACACGATAAAAATCCGTCAATGTGTAGGATGCGGAGAGCCTGCGAACCGCATTGATCGCGTCAAACTACAACCTACAAAATCCCATTGAATTTAATTCCATATTGCAATCGCGAAAACAATGACATCCACCCTTTAAAATACTCAAAAGGTATTTTAGGTCGAATTAACAGGATAAATAATAGTATTATGAAACAAGCGTCTTTACCCCTTTGATTTTTTTATACACAATGTGGGCCGCGCCCGGTTCCATACAATACCCAGACGGGGGAGTAATCGCCGCACCGTTGAGGCATGGATAGGAACACCTAATGTTTCATACAGCTGTTCGGCCAACATTTCTGATGTCCACCGGCTTCTCAGATAGTGGTAGGTGTTGGGTTGTTCTTGTACCAACGCCAATAGTTTGGGAAGAAAACCAGGACATCCATACTTTAAAATAACCGAAATAAAAACCGGGACATCCATACTTTAAAATAGCAAAAATCAGCAACAACGACATTTTTACCTGGCACACACGCTGAGATTCAGCGAAAGCCAGGACATCCATACTTTAAAATTGGAAAACCGGGACATCCATACTTTAAAATAGCAAAAATCAGCCACAACGACATTTTTACCTGGCATACATGCTGAGATTCAGCCCAAGTGATTATAATTTCACTCAATCCGGCTGAAATTTTCAGAAATATCCAATAAAAATTACAGCCCGCTGAGAGCAGGACGAAAGAAACCCAATGACAAACGTCAGTGACATTATAAAGAAAAGAAATCAGTCTATGCCGGACTTGCCCGGTAAAACTGAAGACAGCTGGACATACCCTGGAACCATTTCCTGCCCACCGATGCCGCATAGGCCCGGATCTGATCAACCGGTCCCATGACACGTTGGTACCGGTTTTCAAACTGGCAGACTGAGTCCAGCCAGTTAGCCGGCTCAATGCCCAGGCGCACCAGTATCGGAGCCAGCTGTTCCGGGATCGCACCGCGTTTGTCTTCACGTACAGCCCGCCCGGTCCAGTCTACCAGAGCAAGGTAGTCCAGAAAATCATAGGGCAATGCATTTTCAGGGGAATTCATGTTCTCGGTACCGGTAAAGGGAAGCAGGCCTTTGGGGGTGATTTGATTTGAGCGGTTAATGTTGGTATCTATTTTTGAATAATTTGTTTTTGTCTGAGTTGGTTTTGTCCTGTTTTTTGCTTTCCTGATCCGCTGATACAGTGAAGTATATTCCGAGCCTTCCGGCGTCTCGGCCAGTTTGGCCCGGATGGGATTGAGATCCACATAGGCCATGCATGCCAGAACAGCCGCCTCATCGAGTAGCGCCTGGCTTTTGTATCTTCCTTCCCAGAAGCGGCCGGTACAATGATCTTCACGATTAGCCTCTCTGGCAAGGGGTTCATTGACGCATCTCATGTACCAGCCAAGATCATACAAACGGGAACGCCAAAGTTCGACCAGTTCGTTCAGCGCCTGTAATTCGGCCTGGGTAAGGGACTCACCGGCTTTGTAGCGATCGGCGAGGAGATGGCCGGAATAAAGCTGGTACCAGCGTTCAATTACTTCATCGAATTCCCATGATAATGCTTTTTTCTGATCGATCCGCAGGATCACATGATAATGATTGCTCATCACCGCGTAGGCAGCCACATCGATGGCAAAAATCTCAGTAAGTTGTATGAGCCGCGCTTCTATCCATTCCTTGCGGTGATCATAATTCTGTTGGGTGTGGTGGTCTTCACCACAGAGAAAGGCACGGCGTACGCAGCGGCTGACACAATGATAATAGGGTGTGGTTTCGAGTGAGACCAATTCTCGGCGGGCGCGGGTCATCCTGACCTCCTGTGTTTCTGTCCATTGGTAATAGTGGTGAAAATTTTATGGGGTGCTATATTTTATGTCAATAGGTGGATGTCCTCGTTTTCGCGTACTGAGCAGATAACAAGTGAACCCGCCAAGTGTTATGTAATGGTATGGGGGAGCGAAGAAAAAAAGATGGCTGGGTTGGGCTTAACGGCCGGGCAGGCCGTTACGCTGTGTAGCGGTACTACAAATGCTGCAACGGTAGTTCGGTGTTTTGTGGAAGCGTGGGCACATCCCAAAAATGGAGGGCTCGGCCTGACAGCTGGCCAAGCGATTACGCTATGCAAAACAAATTCTCTGCAATAGCCGGTTTTGTGCCATACAAGCGCTTCCAGCCGACGCGAAAACCGCGCGGCTGAAGCGTGACGTTATGCGTATTAAACGATGAGATTAATAGCACTAATATTTACCCTTATCATTTCTGTAACTAGCTTTGCAAACGACAGAGAAGTCGATTTGGTCTTGGTAGACAAATCTGAACAGAAAATGTATTTGCTATCGAAAGGAAAGCAATTAAAAGAATATCATGTTGTATTTGGCTCAAATCCAAAAGGGCATAAGCTGCAAGAAGGAGATGAAAGAACACCTGAAGGAAAATATGTTCTGGATTACAAAAAAGCAGATAGTTCCTTTTATAAAGCTATTCACATTTCATACCCGAATGAAGAAGATAAAGCCAAGGCAAAGAAAATGAGTGTTAGTCCCGGAGGCTTGATAATGATCCACGGGCAAAAAAATGGGTTTGGTTGGTTATCGTGGTTAATGCAGAGGTTCAACTGGACGAATGGCTGTATTGCCGTAACAAACTCAGAAATGGATGAAATATGGCAATTGGTTAAGGTAGGTACTCCAATTGAAATTAGGCAATAAAGCACGCATAACAAGACAAATGCACTCGGACGGCAAAAAACGCCGCTCGTTCCTCGCTCTGCTTTTTGCCGCCGGTGATTTGCAGCGTTAGCGCTAATGACAAAGTCAAAAGTAATTAATTGGAAACGCTTAAGCGCGGCACTTTTCGTCGGGGCTGCGGCAACCTCAATGATACTAGGAGCTCTCCATTACTGGATTGGCTTTCCCATCGGCAGAATTCACCCTACTTTGGTGTATTTACCATTTCTTGCTCTGACATATCTAATCGTCATATTGTCCTTAGTTATTATTGTCGGGATACCAACAATATTTATACTTAACCGTTTAGGTTTATTTAATGGAGCAGTAGTTCTAATCACCGGAACGTTAGTTGGTACTGCATGTATAATTCCATCAATCGGTCCTCAACCACCACCGTATGCTAAAGCCTTGTTATTCTGCTTTGGGGGCTTTTTAATGTCGGTACTTTTCTGGTGGGTATATGCAGGCGCTAACAAGCAGCGCAACGCGGTCTCCGGCGCTGTCGCGCCTCCGCCGGTTCGCTGAACGTTGAGGCTGTAGAAAAACCCAGAAATATGCCTTGTATTCAGTTATAATGCATCAAAGCAACAAGGAGATGTGTCGATGCCTAAATTCATCCCCTATGATCCTGGTCAAAGCAGGATGGTGGTG
>JALVOC010000022.1 GCA_027032075.1 Chromatiales bacterium
AGAGGTAAAGGAAAGCAAGGACCGGGTACGCGCCGCACTGCTCAACGCCCGCTTCGAGTTTCCTGCACGCCGCATCACCATCAATCTTGCACCGGCTGATCTGCCCAAAGAGGGCGGCCGTTTTGATTTGGCGATCGCCATGGGTATCCTCGCCGCCTCCGGACAAATCCCAGCACAGGATCTCGACAGCTATGAATTTGTCGGCGAACTGGCGTTGAGCGGACAGCTGCGCCCGGTCCGGGGGGTGTTGCCCGTTGCGCTGCACGCCACCCGGGAAAAACGGACATTGGTCCTGCCCGCAGTCAATGCCGCCGAAGCGGCGCTGGTGCGTGACGCCCGCATTCTGCCCGCCGAACACCTGCTGCAGATCTGCGCACATTTAAGTGGCCAGCAATCGATCGAGCTGTACTGCCGCAAAGCGCCTGAGCATGCCGGCGTTCAGCCCGATCTGGCCGAGGTGAAAGCACAACACCATGCCAAGCGGGCGCTGGAGATCGCCGCGGCCGGTGGCCACAGCCTGCTGATGATCGGGCCACCCGGCACCGGCAAGACCATGCTTGCCTCGCGGCTGCCGGGAATACTGCCACCGATGAGCGAGGAGGAAGCGCTGCAGACCGCTGCCCTGCACTCAATCAGTCACCAGGGTTTCAACCACCTGCAGTGGAAACAACGGCCCTTCCGCTCCCCCCACCACACTGCCTCTGCCGTGGCGCTGGTCGGTGGCGGCAGCAAGCCCCGCCCCGGCGAGATATCACTGGCGCACAACGGTGTGGTGTTCCTGGACGAACTGCCCGAGTTCGATCGCCACGTGCTCGAGGTGCTGCGGGAGCCGCTGGAGTCGGGCCATATCACCATCTCCCGTGCCGCGCGCCAGGCGGAATTTCCGGCCCGCTTCCAGCTGATTGCCGCCATGAACCCTTGCCCCTGTGGTTATCATGGCCACTCCAGCAGCCGCTGCCAGTGCACACCGGATCAGGTACAGCGTTACCGCCGGAAAATCTCCGGCCCCTTGCTGGATCGCATCGACATGCACATCGAGGTGCCCAACGTGCCGCTGGAGGTATTGCACGCAGAACAAACGGAGCAGCAGGAAACCAGTGCCGAAGTCCGCGAACGGGTGAGCCGCGCACGCCAGCAGCAACTGGAAAGAGCGGGCGGCCCCAACAGCCGCCTGAGTAATCGGGAAATCGAACGCGACTGCCAGCTGGACAGGGATGGCAAGCTGTTACTGCAACAGGCGATTGAGAAACTCGGCCTTTCCGCCCGGGCCTACCACCGCATCCTCAAAGTTGCCCGCACCATTGCCGATCTGGCTGAGAGCCCCACCATCGGCCCCAGCCATCTCAGTGAGGCCATCGCTTACCGGCGACTGGATCGGGTGCAAAACCGGGGTTGATGACGGCAGCCACAGGGAGGCAACACACCGGAAACATCAGTTGCCGAACTTTAAATCGCCTTTTTAATCAAAGTATTGCAGAAAACCGGCGGGCTGAAGAAAGCAGCGGTCTGAGTCGTTGCAGTGCACAGGCGAAAAAATTAGGCTTTTCAGAAACCCGTCATGGCAACGCAGGGCGGAATCGGGCCACAATGAGGCCACAGTGCAGGGCAATTTCCACCTTTTGTTATAGTCAAATATTAAGAATATGTTATAACTCCTTCTATAATATAGGAGTATGATGTAACTTAACTACCCTTCACCCGGCCGGAACCCGCCTATGGGGAAGGGGGAAAATAATTTTGTCATTCACTCGGATTTGAACAAGCGGGTTGGAGAACCTCTATTTCGATGTCAGGCATAAACAAAAACAGTGCAGCCGCAGCCGGGCAGCGTCTCGAACAGTTGTTGCAGGGAATTTCGCACCACCCGCAAAGCAGCGCGCGCCTTGCCTTTGGCGCCAATGTTCTGCTGATCGTGCTGATTGCCTATTCCGCCGCGCGCCTCACCTGGCAATGGGCCTACACCCCGCAAACCGAAGTATCCCGTTCCCCTCTCACGCAGCAGGCCACCACCCGCCAGCAGGCAGGCACCGCCACTCCATTACAGGGCATCGCCGCACTTCACCTGTTTGGCCAGGCCAATACCCGCCAGGTGAAAAAAACCAGCGTCACCCCGATCAGTGCACCGGAAACCCGGCTGCGCCTGATTCTGCACGGCGCATTCGCCTCCACCAATCCCGATGATTCCATCGCCATCATCGCGGAAAAAGGCAAGAAGGATAAAATTTACCGTAATGGCGATGCCCTGCCGAGCGGCGCCACCCTTCACCAGATCTATGCGGACCGGGTGATCCTCTCCCGTAACGGCAAACTGGAAACCCTGCGGATGGTGCGCCGGCGGGCTGATGCCGGTATCAGCAAAAGCACCGCATTGCCGGCGAGGCAGGCCGATATCGTGCAGCCGGCGACCCGGCGGGTAAAAGATGTGCGCAGACTGCTGAAAAAAGACCCGACAAAACTCTGGCAGCAGATCCGCATCACACCGGTCATGAATGATGGCCAGATCCAAGGCTACCATTTCAACCATAACGATCCGCAATTGATGAGAGACCTGGGACTACAGCCCAAGGACGTCATTACCGCCATCAACGGCACCTCGGTAAAAGACATGGGTTCCGTGATGAAAATCATGAACGGCATCGATGATATGCGGGAACTGAATCTGGACATCATGCGTCATGGCGTGCCAAAAACAATCAACATTAAATTAAACTAATGACAAAACCGATCCTGATACTTCGCTGTAACCCGATCCGCTCTGCCCAGGCCGTCCTCCTGTCTGTGCTGTTATTGTTGGCAGGAGCGACCCCTGCCGCCGCCGAGGAAAAGCTCACCCTTAACTTTACCGATACCGACATCACTGCGGTGATCGGCGCCGTCGCCAAACTCACCGGGAAAAATTTCATCATCGACCCGCGGGTCAAGGGCAGGGTCACGGTGATCACCCATACCGCAATGAGCAAGGACGAGGCCTACCAGGTCTTCCTTTCCCTGCTCAAAGTGCATGGCTATTCCGCCATTCCGACGAAAAACGCCATCAAGATCGTACCCGAAGTGAATGCCAAGCAGGACAGTATTCCCACGGTAAACCGCAGCCGTGCTTCCGACGGCGACAGAATGGTCACCCAGGTGATCCCCATCAAGTATGTCAACGCCGCCCAACTGGTGCCCATCCTGCGCCCGCTGGTCCCGCAGCGGGGCCACCTTGCCGCATATACCAAATCCAATGTGCTGATCATTTCCGACAGCGCAGCGAATGTCGCACGCCTGGCGGAAATCATCCGGCGCATCGATCTGTCGGTGAACGACGAGGTGGAAGTGATCACCCTGGAACACGCCAGCGCCTCGGAAATCGTCCGTACGGTGAAACAGCTGAAAAAAACCGGCGTCAAAGACGCCACCCCTTTCACCCTGGTGGCCGATGAACGCACCAACAGTATCCTTCTGAGCGGAGACAAGCATGAGCGCATCCGCCTGCGGGCGCTGATCACCCATCTGGATGTCCCGATGGATATCGGGGGCAACACCCATGTGATCTATCTTAAATATGCCAAGGCAAAGGATCTGGTGACGGTGCTCACCGGGGTAAGCAAATCCCTCGGGAAAAACAAAAAGGGAAAAAAAGCGGCTGCAACCGCCTCCACCCCCAACATCAACATCCAGGCCGACGAAAGCAGCAATGCGCTGGTGATCAACGCGCCGCCGTCGGTATTGCGTTCCTTGCGCAGCGTGGTCCGCCAGCTGGATATCCGCCGCGCCCAGGTGATGGTGGAAGCCATCCTGGCGGAAGTCTCGTATGAAAAATCTTCGGAACTGGGTGTGCAATGGGTGCTGGACGGCACCGCTGGCGGCACCGAAACCGGCCCCATCGGCCTGCTCAACTTCGGCGCCCTCGGCTCCGGTCTTCTCGGCCTGCTGGAATCCCCCCCCGCGCTGGGGGACGGCCTGAGCTTCGGTTTTGGCACCTTCAGAAACGGCAACCCCTATTTCGGCCTGCTGCTGCGCACCCTTGCCGGCGACGCCAATACCAATGTGCTCTCCACACCCTCGCTGGTGACCATGGACAATGAAGAGGCCACCATCGTAGTGGGGCAGAACGTGCCCTTTATCACCGGCTCTTACGCCAATACCGGTGGCGGTACCACCCCAAACAACCCGTTCCAGACCATTCAGCGGCAGGACGTTGGCCTGACCATGAAGATCAAACCCCAGATCAATGAAGGCGATGCCGTCAAACTGGAAATCGAAACAGAGATCTCCAGCATCGCCTCGAGCACCGTGGGCGCCGATCTCATTACCAACAAGCGCTCATTCAACACCAACGTCCTTGTCAATGACGACCAAATCCTGGTCATCGGCGGACTCATCGAAGACGGCTTGCGCGAAGCACAGGAAAAACTGCCGGGGCTGGGTGATATCCCGGTGATCGGCTGGCTGTTCAAATACAAATCCATCAAGAAAGTCAAAACCAACCTGATGGCCTTTATCCATCCCGTGATCCTCAAGGACGAAGCCAGGCAGACCCGCTATACCGCCCGCAAATACAACTACATTCGCGGCAGGGAAATGGAAACCAGCAAACGCGGCCTGACCATGTTCAGCGACAAGGAAATCCCGGTAATGTCCGAAATCGAACCGGTCCCCTCGCTGCCGCCACGCTATGCTCCCGGCGGCGCCCAGAGTAACGTCATCGCACCACCACCCACATTCTGATGAAACTTAGCCCGGTTGAAACCAACAATGTCGTCAATCTTGAGCAGGTCACCGCCGGCTCGGAGCGCCTGCCGTTTTCCTATGCCAAGCGCAACGGTATCCTGGTGCATGGTGTGAACAATGAGCAGATAGAAGCCGTGTGCCGGAGTGATATCAGCCCGATGACGCTGCTGGAAGTACAGCGCCATTTCGGCCTGCCGCTCACACCCCGACAGATCAGCGACGCCGAATTCAACAGCCTGTTGCAACAGGCTTACGAAGACAGCTCTTCCAAGGCGTTTGCCACGGTTGAAAACATGGGTGAGGATTTCGACATGGATCTCGACAGCGTCGCCCAGTCGCTGGCCGAACCCGAGGATCTGATCGAAAGCGAGGATGATGCACCGATTATCCGCCTGATCAACGCGCTGCTCACCGAGGCAATCCGCGAGAACGCTTCCGATATCCATATCGAACAATTTGAATCCCGCCTGGTGGTGCGCTTTCGCGTGGATGGCGTGTTGCGCGAGGTGCTGCAGCCCCAGCGCGGACTGGCCCCGCTCATCGTCTCCCGCATCAAGGTAATGGCCAACCTCGATATTGCGGAAAAACGCCTCCCCCAGGACGGCCGCATCTCCCTGCGGGTGGCCGGGCGGGCGGTGGATATCCGTGTTTCGACCCTCCCCTCGGGCCAGGGGGAACGGGTGGTTTTGCGTATTCTCGATAAACAGGCGGGTAAACTGGAGCTGGATCACCTGGGCATGGACAGCAAGACCCAGGCGTTGCTGAACCAGATCATCCACCGGCCACACGGTATCGTGCTGGTCACCGGCCCCACCGGTTCCGGCAAGACCACCACCCTCTATGCCGTCCTCAGCCGCCTGAACACCAAGAGCCGCAATATCCTCACCGTGGAGGAACCGATTGAGTATTATCTTGACGGCATCGGCCAGACGCAGGTGAACACCAAAGTGGATCTGACTTTCGCCCGTGGTCTGCGCGCCATTCTGCGCCAGGATCCGGATGTGGTGATGGTGGGCGAAATTCGTGATCTGGAAACCGTCACCATCGCTGTGCAGGCGAGTCTTACCGGCCATATGGTCTTCTCCACCCTGCACACCAATACCGCCATCGGCGCCATCACCCGTCTGCGCGACATGGGGGTCGAACCCTTTTTGCTCTCTTCCAGTCTGGAAGGGATCCTGGCACAACGGCTGGTACGCACCCTCTGCCCCCACTGCAAACAGCCCTACGAGGCCAACCAAAAAGATATTGAAACGCTCAAACTGGATGCCGCCAGCCCACCCACGCTCTACCGGGCCGTGGGTTGTGGCGAATGCAACCAGCAGGGTTACCGGGGGCGCACCGGTATTTACGAGCTTTTCAGCATGGACAGCACCCTGCGCAGCATGATCCATGACGGCGCGGGGGAACAGGCGATCGAGGCCTATGTCCGTCAGACCCGGCCCAACCTGTTCGACGATGGTGTGCGTTGTATTCTCAACGGCATCACCAGTGTCGAAGAAGTGTTGCGCGTCACCCAGGACAAGTAAGCCGCCATGGGTGCCTACGAATACTCCGCTCTCAACCCCAAAGGCGCCGAAAGAAAAGGCGTGCTCGAGGGTGACAGCATACGCCAGATCCGCCAGCAGCTGCGCGAACAGAACCTGATCCCCCTGCATGTTGAAGAAGTGGCGCAGCGGGAAAAAAAACAGCGTGCCAGAAGCCACCTGGGCCGTGGTGTCGGCGTTGCCGCCCAGGCGCTGATGACCCGCCAACTGGCCACACTGGTACGCTCCGGCACCCCGCTTGCCGAAGCGCTGGCCACCGTCAGCCGGCAGACGGACAAGCCCCGCCTGAAGAGTTTATTGATCGCCGTGCGTGGCCAGATCCTCGAGGGGCACTCCCTCGCCGACGGCCTCTCCCAGTTTCCTGATGTCTTCGACAACCTCTATGTCGCCACGGTGCGGGCGGGCGAGCAGTCGGGCCACCTGGATCTGGTACTGGAAAGACTCGCCGATTACACCGAAAACCGCCAGCAGATGCGCCAGCGTGTGCAAATCGCCCTGCTCTATCCGCTGATCCTGACAATCATGGCCATTGGGGTGGTCAGCGCCCTGCTGGCCTTTGTGGTGCCGGAAGTGGTGAAGGTGTTTGAGAACACCGGACAGGAATTACCGTGGCTGACGCGTGCGTTGATTGCCAGCAGCGATCTGTTACGCGCCTATTTTCCACACCTGTTGATCCTCCTGGCCGGCGGCATCTTCATTTTCAAGCGCATGCTGAAAAATGATGAATTCCGCCACCGCATACATCGCCTGTTACTGCGCCTGCCAGTCGTCGGCAGTCTGGTGCGCGGCATGAATACCGCCCGGCTCGCCCGCACCCTGAGCATTCTCAACGCCAGTAACGTCCCCTTGCTCTCCGCACTGAATATCTCCGCCGAGGTGCTCGGCAATCTGCCCATGCGCGATACCGTCGCACAGGCCGCGGTACGGGTACGCGAAGGTACAAGCCTGGCCACGGCCCTGGAGGCGGGCGGCCATTTTCCACCGCTTCTCATCCAGTTGATCAGCAGCGGCGAGGCCAGCGGCGAACTGGAACAAATGCTGGAGCATGCTGCCGAAAGTCAGGAGCGGGAACTGCAAACCTTAATCACTACCCTGTTTGGCCTGCTGGAGCCGGTGCTGATCCTCGTGATGGGGGCGGTGGTGTTGGTGATCGTATTAGCCATCCTGCTTCCCATTTTTGATCTCAACCAGCTGGTACACTGATCGGCCGGACAGAAATTAACATGTTGAATCAGGAAAACAACCAGGAGTACAAACTGTGAACAAACCCATACCCAGACAACATGGCTTCACCCTGATCGAAATCATGGTGGTGGTGGTCATCCTCGGGATCCTTGCCGCAGTAGTGGTACCCAAGATCATGAGCCGCCCGGAAGAGGCCCGCATCGTGAAAGCCAAACAGGACATCCGCGCCCTGGGAACCGCGCTCGATCTCTACAAACTGGATAACTTCAACTACCCCACCACCGATCAGGGGCTGGAGGCGCTGGTCAGCAAACCCACTTCACCCCCGGAACCCAAGCGCTACCGTGAAGAAGGCTACCTGAAAAAGGTCCCGCTCGATCCCTGGCAGAATCCCTATCAATATCTGAACCCGGGGGAACATGGGGTATACGATGTTTATTCCCTGGGTCCGGATCAGCAACCCAGTGATGACGATATCGGCAACTGGGATCTGGAATAAGCAAAAGGATGCAGATACAACCACAGGAGAGGCAAAGTATCGAACCTTGCGCCTGAAGCGCGATGATTCATCACTTTTGCCTCCTTTGTTCTGCCAGCCGCCATGTCATTGCCATCACAGCATCACCTCTCGAGGCAACCGGGTTTTACCCTGCTGGAGATCCTGGTGGTACTCATCCTGCTGGGGATCATTGTTTCGGTTGCAATGTTGTCGATAGGCGGCAGCCGCAAGGAACAACTGGAACACTCGATGCAGCGGCTGCAACAGGTCATACGAATGGCGCACGAGGAGGCGGTACTCAATCAGTACGAGCTGGCGTTGAAGTTCAAACCCCATGCCTATGAATTCCAGACGCTGAAAAAAAACAAGTGGCAAACCATCTCGCAGCCGCCATTCATGCGGCGGCGGGAACTGGATGATGTCTTCCGCATCAAATTATTGCAGGATGGCATCAGCGTATCGCTGGAAAAGGAGGACAGCGGCCGTATTTTATTGTTCTCCAGCGGTGAAATGACCCCTTTTGAACTTTATATGAGTATTAGCGACACGGATCAGCGCATGCGCCTGCAGGGCGATGCGTTTGGCAAGCTGACCCTGGAAGACGCGAGCGGTTAGGAAAAGGGCGGCTGCCAATGCCAGCCGGCAACGAAGGATTTAAGGCAGACTTCCATGAGCGATCACCCTGACCTGTAAAGTTAACAGCATGATGAAACAGCAGATATATTCACCGACAACGAACCGCGGCTTCACCTTGATGGAAGTGCTGGTGGCGCTGGCGGTGGTGGCCATCGGCCTGGGGGCACTGATTAAAATCAGCGGCCAATACGCCAGCAACGCGGCTTATCTGCAACATAAAACACTGGCCCAGTGGATAGCCGAGAACAAGGCAACGGAATACAGTCTGAAAGGGAAGTTTCCCGCCATCGGTCGCAAAGAGGGGGACATCACCATGGCCAGTCAGGAGTGGCGTTGGCGGGTCAAGGTCTCCAAAACGGAGGATAAACGCCTGCGCCGGCTTGATATCGACGTCATCCTCGAGGAGGGTGATTTCAAGGCCCCGCTGGCCTCGTTGGTTGCCTTTATCGGACAACCGAAATGAAGAACAGGAAAACGGCTGCCGCCGGCATAGTATCCCATCACAGGTTTTGACAGTTGCATTCATACCCTCAAGCCATGCATCCACTGCGAACTCATAGCAAGCGTTCTCCTGGCTTCACCCTGCTGGAACTGCTGGTGGCAATGGCGATCTTTGCCCTGCTGGCGGTGATGGCCTATGGCGGTCTCAATTCGATCCTCACCACACGTGAGGTGGTGGATATGAATATGGCGCGGCTGAGTGAAATCCAGCGTACCGTGATGTTTCTCGGCCGCGACCTGCGCCAGGCTGCCAACCGCGGCATTCGTGACGAATACGGTGATCGCCGCCCCCCACTCGTCAGCAACGTGGCGAACAGCAGTCTGAACGGCATGGTGCTCGAACTGACACGTGACGGTTACCCGAATCCTCTTGGAGCACCGCGCAGCAACATGCAGCGGGTCGCCTACCGGGTAGAGGACGATACACTCTACCGCCTCAGCTGGCCGGTGCTGGACCGGGCGATTGACACCCGTCCATATGAGGCCGCCCTGTGTGAGCACATCACGGCGTTGCGCCTGCGTTTTCTGGATTACCAGGATACTTGGCACACACAATGGCCCCCGCAGGCGGTCGAGGCGGCCCCCCCCGCTTTGCCCAAAGCGGTCGAGTTCACTCTCGAACTGCCGGACTGGGGAGAGATCACCCGCCTTTACCAGTTGGTGGAGACGCTGTAATGCCAGGCCGGCTGCAAAACACACCCGTCTCCCGCCAGAAAGGAGTGGCGCTGATCACCGTTATGCTGATCGTTGCCCTGGCCACCACCGTGGCCGCCACCATGGCCAGCCAGCAGCAACTCGATATCCGCCGCACCGAAAACACCCTCTTCTACGGCCAGGCGATGATGTACTCGCTGGGTGTGGAACAATGGGTCCGGCAGATCCTGATCCGCGATTTCAGGGACAATAAAACCGACCACCTGGGTGAAGACTGGGCGGTCAAACTGCCGCCCCTGCCTGTTGAGGGCGGCCTGTTAAAAGGCGCAATTGAAGATCTGCAGGCCCGCTTCAATCTCAACAACCTGCAACAAACGGGAAAAGCCGGCAAACGGGCGAAACAACGCTTCCAGCGGCTGCTGCGTGCGCTGGAACTCGATGAAAGTCTCGCCAACACCGTTCTCGACTGGCTGGACAATGATCAGGAAGCCCGTTTCCCCGGCGGCGCGGAGGATGTGTATTACCTCGGCATCCAACCGGCTTACCGCAGCGCCGACCAGATGATGCAAAGTCCAAGCGAGCTGTTGCTGTTGAAGGAGCTGCCGCGCGAAGCTTACAAGAAACTCCTGCCGCATGTCTGCACACTCCCGCGGGTGACCCCGATCAACATCAATACCGCGAGTGCTGAGGTACTCGCCACCCTGAGCGACGATCTCAAGCCCGCGGATTTCGCCGATGTGATCAAACAGCGGGAAAAAGATCCGTTCACCAGCGTGGAGAATTTTTTATCTGATAAAATTTTCGCCGGCAAAAATATCCCCAAAGAAGGATTGAGCGTGAATAGTGAGTTTTTTCTGTTGCACAGCGAAGTGCTCATCGGTCATATTCAACAACGATACGCAACCGTGCTCGAACGTGATAACACGGGAATGATCCGCACCCTGGTGCGTTCCCAAGGAGAAATCTGAAAAACCATGAGCCCGCAGGTACATCTCAGGCTGCAAATGCCCCCGCAAGCGGATGAAACCATCCACGCCAGCTGGATCCGGCTGCAGGACGGGCGCGCCACCGGCGGGATAAAACAGGGGGATCTCGCCCAGGCGGCCGAAGACATTGGCGGTGATCCCCTGACAGTCTATGTACCCGCCCTGGATGTCCTGCTCACCCGGGTGAAGCTGCCCGGCGGGCGCCGCAGCCAACTGCTCACCGCACTGCCTTATGCACTGGAAGACAACCTGGTGGACAATGTCGAGGCGCTGCATTGCGCGCTTGGCCCCCGCCTGGAAACGGGCGATTATGTTGCCGCCGTGGTGGCGGAAGAAAAAATGCAGCAGTGGCAGTCGGCGATGCAGCAGGCCGGGCTGCGTCCCCAGGTGTTGTTGCCCGACACCATGTTGTTGCCCTGGACACCCGGCAGCTGGAGTCTTCACTGCCAGCAATCGAATGTGTGGGTACGCACAGGCATGGCGGAAGGTTTTGTCTGCACGGCCGGGAGCCTGCCCTTTCTGCTGCAGCAGGCGGCCACCGAACAATCCCCCCGCAATCTTACGCTATATGGCTGTGCCGACCTCGAGCAGGAAGTCCTTGCAGCGGCACTCGGGGACGTCACTATCGATGTGGTGGCACAACAAAAAACAACACCGGAACCCGGCCTGACGCTGGTTGTGCAACACGGCATCACCCCCAGCGGCCTGAACCTGTTGCAGGGCAACTTCGCCCCGCACAGCCGCCTCAAGCAGCAACTTCGTCCCTGGTATCCAGCGGCGGCCCTGGCGGGCGTGTGGCTGATACTGATGCTGGCCGGTGATATCTCGGAATACCTCACACTCAAACGCCAGAGCGAACAACTGCAACAGCAAATCGTCGAGGTCTTCCGCAAGACCTTTCCGCAGATCAAGCGGGTGGTGAACCCCCAGGCGCAGATGCGTCACCATTTGAACCAGCTGCGCGGCAACAGCGAGGGTGAGGGATCGTTTACAACCCTGCTGGCACAAATCGCTCCGGCCGCGGCGAAAATGAAAAATGTGCACATCAAAAACCTGCGTTACCATCAGGGCCAGATGGAGCTGCTGCTGGAACTGCCCGATCTGCAAAGCCTGGAAACCTTGAAACGACGCATGAGTGAAGCCACTACCTGGCGGGTGGAACTGAAATCAGCCAACGCCAGTGACAACAAGGTGCAAGGCCGCATACAGATATCCAGACCATGATGATCAAAACCTACTGGGAACAACTCTCGAAGCGCGAGCGCTGGCTGGTCTCACTGATGAGCGTCGTGGTGCTCGTCAGCCTCTTCTATTTCGCCTTGTGGGAACCGCTGCAAAGCGGCATCGAGGAAAAACGCAAACGGGTCACTGCGCAAACCATGCAGTTGCAAACCATGCGGCAGCAGGCGGCGGAAGTCGAACAATTGCGCCGCAGCAGCCGCGGCAGCCAACGCAAGGTGAGCAACAGCAGCTCATTGCTGGTGATCATCGAGCGCACCTCGAAACAGAAAGGACTCAAAGCCTCCCTCAAAAAGGTCCAGCCGGATGGCGAGGACGGTGTGCGGCTGTGGCTGGAGGATGTGGCCTTCGACCAGATGATCGACTGGCTCAAACTGCTGAAGCAGCATCACGGTATCTATATCGATGATATCTCGGTGGAAGCCAGGGAAGCGCCCGGACGGGTGGACAGCCGTATTCTGTTGCGGGTATCGCCATGAGATTACCGCAGAAAAAGATCCTCGGCCTCATCGGCTTCGGCCTGGGCATGTACCTGCTGTTTCTCATTGCCCTGTTCCCTGCCGCCCTCGGCTGGCAATGGCTGCCACCGGCCCTGAAGCAGCAGGTCAATCTCCAGGGGATAAGCGGCAGTATCTGGAGCGGCCGGGTGGCCATTGCCACTGTCAACGGTTACGAAAGCGGTCCGCTCCGCTGGCAACTGAGCCCCTTTTCGCTGCTGCTCGGCCATCTGGGGATAGATGCACAAATCAAAATTCCGGCCGGCCGCATCCAGGGTCGTATCACCATCATTTCGGACAACGAGTTCGAGGCTGAAGATGTCAGTGGCGAGCTGCTCGCCGATGCCATCAGCGCCCTCAGCATCAGGCAATTACCGGTGCCGGTGATGTTGCGCGGCAAAATGAAACCCGAGATCAAAAGCCTGCGTTTTCACAAAGGCCAAACCCTGCAAATCCAGGGCGGAGTAAAGTGGCTGAATGCCAGCGTGGAAGGGGTGCAATCCTTTCCCCTGGGAGTGGTGGAACTGAAGGCTGAACCCAAAAAACAGGGCAGCCGGATCACCATCAGGAACAACGGCGGTGCGCTCGAACTCAGCGGCAACCTGCAGCTGAACGGCAACGGCAGCTACCAGCTCAATCTCGGCCTGTTAAACCGCGACAACCAGCGCCAGGATCTGAAAACCATGCTGAGTATGCTCGGCACCCCGGATGCAACCGGCCGGGTTCATTTCCGCTACAACGGCAAACTTCCGATCCGCTGAATCGCCTGGCGAAAAAGGTGACCGCTCAAATACGCGGTGATTTCCATAAATCGTGGGGGGCCGCTTCTTCGGAACCCGCCCCTCCTGCTACTGAAGGCTTTCCTCCAATTCCTTTATCTGCCTGGCAACCTTCTTGGCGCGATCGGGCTGATTGAGGGCCTGGTAGGCTTTTTCCATCAGGCTGAGCGCTTCTTTGCGCACAAGGGGATTTTTATAGTATTCCTGCACATAGCGGGCCCGCCGCAGAACCTCCTGATAGCGCTCTTGCATCAGATCGAAACGCGCATTGTGCAGTTCAAAACGCGCCAGTTTCTGACGAATGAGGGGCAGGTGTTTGTGAGCCTCCTCGGCAAACGCACTGTCCGGATAACGTTTGATCAGTTTGGCGAATTCATTGTAGGCATGTCGCAATTCCTCCGGATACTCGCCCGCCGGGGATAGCTTGTCCATTAATTTCTGCAGGTGGGCATCACCCTGCTTTTGGTAGGCCATGGCGCGTAAAAAGATGACATAGGCCGACTGGGGATGGGTGGGATATTGCTTGAAGAAGCTGTCCGCCCGCTGGATCACCTGGTTGAAATCGCCTTTTTTGTAAAAAGCGTAAATCAGCCCCATTTCCAGACGCCCGCGGATGCGCGGCTCCTCTGTCTGCTGCTTGAGATTCTCCAGCTGTGCAATCGCGTCCTGAAAATATCCCTGCTGTATTTTATGCATCGCGGCTTCATAACCGGAGGCGAGTTCATTCTCGCTGACGGTGGTGGTGGAACACCCCCCAAGCAGGAACAGAGGAAGCAACAACAAGAATAGGAAACGTCCATTCATCGTGTAATTATCTCAGATTTTTTATTTTGATGTCGCAAAAACTGAACGCGGAACAGTGTCTTGCAACGACATTTATTCAACCGGACATTTGCAGCTATTTTAACGGCAGCCTGCCGTGACAGTAAAATAGCTGTTCCGCATGACGGATCCGGCCGGCTTCAACTATCCGGACAGTAGCAGGATCAGGGAAAATTTGTCAGGCACCACTCATCAATAATGCGGCGGACTTCCTCCGGTTTTTCGGTCAAGGGCCAGTGGTCACATACCACCCACTCAACGCTGGCATTGGGAAACTCGGCAATCCGGGCCTCGTTGCGGGCCTTGTCACTGATGCTGGAACTGGCGGAGAGTATCACCAGCACCGGCTGGGTGATGGGCGCCAGTGGCGGCAGAGGACGAACCACCTCGTGCAAATCCTGCAGATAATTGGCCAGTGGAATATAGGGCAGATCCCCCAGCGGATTCATGTACAAATCCGCCAGATCCATCTCCGGATTGGCGGCCAGTTTTTCCCGGGCCCGCATGTCATCGGCATAAAGATCGCGCGGCGGAAATGAGCGCCGCCGCAACCCGAGACTGTTGAGTATCCATAACAATACGATCGGTATCCACAACAGCCAGCGAAAGTGCCGAATGAAGCCCAACAGGCCGGTCAGATTTTTCGGGAAAACGGGGTCCACCAGGATCAGGGCCTCCACTTTTTCCGGATACCGCGTGACATAATCCAGCGCCAGTTCGGTGCCGAGACTGTGGCCGAGCAACACCACCGGGGCAAGCTTTTCATGCTCGATGATGGTATCCAGATCCTCCCGCCAGATGGGACGGCTGATGCGCCCACGGTACATGGTGATACCGTGGCCACGCCGGTCATGGCGCATCAGGTTCCAGCACTGCTTCAGCGCCGTGCCGTTGACAAACTCGGTCCAGCGGGTGCTGTTACTCGCCAGGCCATTGAGCATCACCAGGCTGTGCCTGGCGCCTTCGACCCGGCTTATTTTATACCCCAGCCTGAGGCCGTCTCTGGCCTCGACGAAACACTCTTTTTCCATGCCAAAACGGTCCTTTTTACCGTTAGGGGAACCCCTGCAGTTTCATATTCGATGGTCTATAGTCAATAGCATAACAACCTGAGGAGGGTATCGATATGGCAATATCTCTGACCCTGCTTGAATACCTGGAGTGGGAAGGAGTGGATTACGAATTACTCCACCACGAACCCTCGTATGACAGCTTGCACACTGCCGAAGCAGCCCATGTTTCCGGCGATCAACTGGCCAAATGTGTAGTACTGGAAGATGAAAAAGGCTACCTGATGGCGGTGATTCCGGCCACCCATGAACTCGAACTGGACACCCTGAACCAGCAATTGCACCGTAACCTGCAGCTGGCCAACGAGAAGGAAGTCGCGGATCTGTTCGAGGATTGTGAGACCGGTGCCGTTCCGCCCCTGCCGGAGGCCTATGGCTACGAAGCGATTGTGGACGACAGCCTGAGTGAATGTGACACGATATATATGGAAGCCGGTGACCACCGGGAACTGGTGCGGATCTCAGGTGACGATTTCCAGTTTCTGACAGATGATTCTCCCCACGGTTATTTCAGCCATCATTTGTAGGTGAAAGGGTAAGGGGAAAAGACAGAGGAAGATGGCCTGTTGCGGATCACCTTTCCCTTTTATCTTCACCTCTGCTTTTGCTGGTAATGACGGGGGGAGATCTCCCCCTTGCACATGGCGTCATACTCATCCTGGAAGAAGAATTTTTCTTCTCCCAAGGCCGGCTGCAGCTGATCCAGCCAGGTGGCCTGTTCATCGTAGCGGGCAAAGAAGGGACGCTGTACCCATGCGGGGTTACGCCCCTGGATAAAGCGTAAGACGAACACCTTCTCGCCGTGGATTTCACTGATCCCCTGGATCTCCACTTTGCCCGGTCCGGCACTCATGGATGGCCCGCGGGCGGTACGCCCCAAGCCGGAAACCTGCTGCATCGCCTCCCGGTAGATCTCCCAGGCGCGCACCAGCGGCACCTCGAAATACTGGCGCGCGCCTGTATCCCGCTCGACAAACATATAATAAGGGGTAAGCCCGAGCTTCACCTGGGTGCGCCACATCCGCGCCCAGATCCCGGCATCATTGTTGATATGGTTGAGCAACGGCGCCTGGGTGCGGATCACCGTCCCCGTTTCTCGCACGCGCCGGATCGCCTCACGCGCCACCCGGGTTTCCAGCTCACGCCAGTGGTTGTAGTGGGCCATCAAGGCGACGTGTTTGCCTGCCCTGGCGAGTTTCTCCAGCAGGCGTAACAGATCATCGGCATCGGCATCACGCACATAGCGTTGCGGCCAGAAGGTCAATGATTTGGTGCCGATACGGATCGACTGGATATGGTCAAACTCTGCCCGCAGCAGAGGCTCGAGGTAATCCGCAAGGTGGTTGGTCTTCATCACCATGGGATCCCCGCCGGTGATCAGCAGATCACTGACATCAGGATGCTGCAGCAGGTAGTGGTGCAGATGCTCGGCCTCCTTGGCGGAGAAGCGCAGTGTCTTGTCGCCGATAAACTGTGCCCAGCGGAAACAGAAGGTGCAGTAACTGTGGCACACCTGACCGTGGCTGGGGAAAAACAGGACGGTTTCGCGGTATTTGTGCTGAATGCCTTCCAGCGCCTCGTCTTTCAAGTGCGGCACATTCAATCCCCGCTGGCCTGCCGGGTGGGGATTCAGCCGTTGCCGGATGTCGGCCGCCACTTTCCGGATTTCCTGTTTGTCACCACGGCGCATGGCATCGGCCATCAGGGCAAAATCACTCTCGGTCAGCATTCCTGCCTGGGGAAACACCAGCCGGAACATGGGATCGTCGGGAATATTGTTCCAGTCCACCAGCTCATCGATGACATACTGGTTGACGCGGAACGGCAGCACGTTGGCCACGACGCGCATGGCAAACTGCTGTTCCTGGGGGAGTGCCCTGATCTGTTCGATTTTATCCAGCTGTCGCCCGGTATAAACCCGAAAACGGAATGACCCGGATTCAGCGGGGATTTTCAGAAATGGTTTTCGTTGCATCTGTTGAACAGACGTCATGCAGTTCTCCTTCGGTTGCGGCTCACCACCGCCCTTTTTTGCAATACCGTTTGATGGCTGAAAGTCTCTTTCAGCCCCCTGTCCCTCAGGGGACAAACGTACCGGAACCACGGGTTGTGGCCGGCCAGAGGGGTTTTTTCACGACCTGAATAAACCCTGACGGTCTCATATGCTTCCACATCGCGGAAACAAGGGCGGCTGGCCGCCACGTCTTCCCTCCTGAACCGTGTTTGTTGTTTTTTTCTGGTGGCGGAAAAAAATTTAGCCGGAACGGTGACCCTTCCGGCATTAATTTGGTCAGGATTTAGCCAACACTTTACCATTTCACACCTGCCGCTTCAATGCCGCTGCAGCGCCCATTGTTCAATATTTCATAAAAAACAAACAGTTAGAATCAGTCAGTCCAAATAAAGAGGAAATAGCGCCATGTCAATCTCGACGCCGCGGGGGCTGTGCCTCTACAATCTCCGCTTTTCTGCAGCCGTCCATTCAGCCGTAATTTTATGAGCCACGACCTCAACCCCCGCCAGCTTGCCGCCGTCAAACACATCGAAGGTCCCTGTCTGGTGCTGGCAGGCGCCGGTTCCGGCAAAACCCGTGTCATTACCCGCAAGATCGCCTGGCTGATCCAGGAGTGCGGCATCGAGGCACGCCATATCGCGGCCGTCACCTTCACCAACAAGGCGGCGCGGGAGATGAAACAGCGCCTCGGCTCACTCATCGACAAACAGGCCATGCAGGGGTTGCGGGTCTCCACTTTCCATACCCTCGGCCTGGAGATCATCCGCCGTGAACTCAAGATCCTCGGCTACAAAAGCGGCTTTTCCATTTACGACAACACCGACAGCGCCTCGCTGATCCGCGAACTGATGAACAGGGCGTTCGGAGATCACGGCAACCAGGAGGAACAGATGTTATGGCACATTTCCCGCTGGAAAAGTGCCTTTGTCATGCCGGAGCAGGCGCTGGCGGATGCCGCCGGTGATGCCGTGAAAGTGGCGGCTGCCCGTGTCTACGAGGCCTACAACCACCACCTGAAAACCTATAACGCGGTCGATTTCGATGATCTGATCATGCTGCCGGTTTTGCTCTTCCGCGATCATCCCGAGGTGCTGGAGCGCTGGCAAAACCGCCTGCGTTACCTGCTGGTGGACGAGTACCAGGACACCAACGCCACCCAGTACGAACTGGTAAAACAGCTGGTGGGGGTACGCGCCAACCTGACGGTGGTGGGTGATGACGATCAGTCCATCTATGCCTGGCGGGGCGCCCGGCCGGAAAACCTGGTGCAGCTGCAGCAGGATTTCCCGCAGCTTGAAATCATCAAGCTGGAGCAGAACTACCGTTCCAGCGGGCGCATCCTCAAGGCCGCCAATGCGCTGATCGCCAACAACCCCCACATCTATGAAAAACGCCTCTGGAGTGAACTCGGTTTTGGTGATCCCATCCGCATACTGCGCACCCGCAATGACGAGCACGAGGCTGAACAAATCGTCTCTGAACTGAACCACCACCGCTTTGTGCATCGCACCGCCTTTCGCGATTACGCCATTCTCTACCGCGGCAATCATCAAAGCCGCCTGTTCGAGCGTGTGTTGCGCGAACACGACATCCCCTATTATCTCAGCGGCGGGCAGTCGTTCTTCTCCTATGCCGAGGTACGGGACATCATGGCCTATCTGCGCCTGATCACCAATCCCGATGATGACAACGCCTTCCTGCGGATCGTGAATACGCCGCGACGGGAGATTGGACCGGTGAGCGTGGAAAAACTGGCCAAGTATGCAGCCGAGCGTGGCCACAGCCTGTTTGCCGCCTCAATGGAAATGGGACTGGGCCAGGTGCTGGGCGCCCGTCCTCTTGCACGGCTGCAACGCTTCAGCCAATGGATCCTGGAACAGCAGCACAAAGCGGAAAATGGCGGGTCGGCCGGCCTGGCGAGACAACTGCTCGAGGAAATCGACTATGAACGCTGGCTGCTGGATAACAATCGCGACGAAGCCCAGGCCAACCGCCGCATGGAAAACGTCAATGAATTGCTCGGCTGGCTGGAACGCATGGCGAAAAACAACCCGGAAGACACACTTTCCGAACTGGTCGCCAGATTATGCCTGATCGATACGCTGGAGCGGGACGAGGAGGAAGAGCGCGGTGACCGTGTCCATCTGATGACCCTGCACGCCGCCAAGGGGCTGGAATTCCCGCATGTCTATCTGGTCGGCATGGAAGAGGAGTTGCTGCCCCACCGCACCAGCATCGAGGAAGAAAACATCGAGGAGGAGCGGCGGCTTGCCTACGTGGGGATCACCCGCGCACAGAAAACCCTTACCCTGAGCTTCGCCAGCAAACGCAAGCGTTTCGGTGAAATCAGCGACTGCCAGCCAAGCCGTTTCATCGATGAGCTGCCAGCGGATGATCTGCAATGGTCCGGCGAGGGAGTGGAAGTCGACCAGGAGGAACGCCAGCAACGCGGCCAGGCGCATCTCGCCAGCCTGAAAAGCCTGCTGGCAAAACCATAGGCCGTAAACGGTATCCACGCCTGCCAGCCCTCGCATACCTGCCGGGGAACCTTTCAGCATGCGTTATGTTGCCGCGATGGCGTCAATACCACCAGACATGGCACCATGGCGAGCACTCACTCACATGGAAGCAGCGTGTGCAAATAATTTATTTACAAGGCGTGAACACGCCATCCGGATGCGCCGAACCCGCAAACCATATTGATCGCGATCATCTCCCTGCCACCTCCCTGGACAGCCACAGAAAAAATGTGAACTGTTTCACATGTTGCCCACCCCGGGATTGATACGATTTACCCCACTTGCAACATGGCAAACAGGGACGGCCCGGCGGGCGACTGCCCGCCGGTAAGCCAGGGAGCAGGGCCACGCAAACGCTCTCTCACCCTCCCGATCAAACCCGTTGTGCCGTGACCCGGGCGCAGCTCCCGGGCAACGAACCGACCGGTGGCGAGAGTGGGAGATGCGCCAAGCGCAGCAAAGCAGGCGAATATTCAGGATGGCAGAAAATCGATGGGGTAGGTCACGGTGACCTGCGAGACCTTCTTCGCGGCGAAGCGAAACATTTTGATCCGCGCCACCAGTTTTTTCTCCAGTTTCGGATTGTTCAGTTCGCTGGAAACAATACGCACTTTCACCACACGGCCATTGGGAGCGATCGTCAGCTCTATCACCACCTTGCCCTGTAAGGTTGGATCCCTGCGCAAGGCACGATTGTAGAGGCTGAATATCGCCCCCTTGTTCCTTTGAAACACGCTTTCAATCTCTTCCTCTCCACGCGCAGCCTGCCGGTTTTTGCCGGTGCGATGTGAGGTCGTATTCCGGCTGGGAATGGTGCTGTGCACCCTGGTTGATTTCCGCCCGGTGAGCGCGCTTTCACCGGTGACCCGGCTCAGGGAACCCGTGTTGATACCGCCACTTCCCGATTTGGCCCTGGCAGTCAGGATTGCGCTTTTGCGTGTGGCAACAGCGGCCTTGCCGACCTTTTGCAGGGGTTTGTTTTCCTGCAAATCCGCCACATTGAAGGTTTCCCGCAGGTCCGCAAGCTCGTCACTCATGGCAATCAGCCCGCTGCGCTCGGCCTTTTTGCGTGCATCCTGGATTTTTTTCTTTTGCGGTTTTTTCTTTTTGCTTTTTTTCTTGCTCTTTTTCTTTTTCTCGGCTTTTGGCTTGGGCGCGACCACCTTTTTTTTCTTTTTCTCCAGGATCAGTTTTGCCAGCCGCGGGGAAACATCCTTCAGCGCCTTTTGCTCCACCTCCGGCAGGGGCAGGAACGGCATGATCGCACCGAGCGTCATGCACACCACAACCGTGACGAGCAGTAATTTTTTGAATCGCCGATCGTTCTCACTTTCAACCCAGGGAAGAAACGGCTCGTTCCAGGTATTGATACCACTCATGACCGTTTCTTACCCGCGTTCTTCTTTACTACCGCCAGCGAGATATTCGTATAGTCCGCACTGGCACAGGTGAGCATGATCTTCTTCAACAGTTTATAGGGGATGCTTTTGTCGCCCATAATGGTCACTCCCCGTTTGGTAACCGGCACTACCCCCTTTTTTGTTTTTTTCTTGCTGGCATAGCTCACCAGCTCTGTCATCAATTGCGGAATGATCGCCTGCTGGCTGCGCAACACTTTGGAAACATCCGCAACCCGTTTACCCTGCATCAGCACGAACTTGTCATCGACCATGATGATGACGTTTTCCTTGGGTAATTTTTCCGCGGTTGATTCGGGCAATTTAATCGCCTTGGGAGAAGGCAGGACTTCGGTGTTTACCGCACTCACCAACAGGAAAAACACCAGGATGGTGAAAATATCCATCAATGACACCATGTTCAGGCTGGCCGCACGGTCCATCCTGCGCTTGTGGTGCATTTCCATACGTCTGGCGCGACGAGACTCTTTCATTATCTACCCATCACCTTGCTTGTCTTGTTTTTGGCGCATCGCCAATGGAAATATCCGGAAAAAGTTCCGCATTGATAAACTCACCATCTTTGAAGGCCTTGAACATACGTACCGCATCCATCACCTGAACCAGTGTGTCATAGGCGGTATCCGCTTCCGATAAAATAGTGGCATTGGTCTTATCCGGGAAGCGCGCTTTCACCTGCTTCAGCACTTCAGTCAAAACCGCATAATTATGGCCCCTGGCGGTAACCGGGATACGCTTAATCAGACCGCCCTTGTTGTCCGATAACAGCAGCGCATCCTTGCGGATCGTCACCTTGAGTTCAAACTGGGCTTTCCTGTTTTTCTGACTGTCTGAAGAATTCGCCGACGGCAGATTGAGTTCAAGAATCGTCAAATGCGTAAATACCGCTGTCATCAACAGGAACGGTACCAGCACAACCATCAAATTCATGAAGGCCGTTATATTCAACTCGACCGCGGGATGCCTGCGGCGGTGTCTGCGCCTACGTTTTGCCATGATTATGCACTGCTGCCGTTCTTTCTTTGCATGATAAGATTTCCGAATTTAACCGTTGTCATTTCCAGACTGTCGATAATTTCGGTCGTCTTTGTCTGCAGGACGGTATAGATAAGAATCAGGGGAATCGCGACCATCAGGCCAAACGCCGTGGTATTCATCGCCACTGAAATACTGGTCGAAAGAATTTCCGCCTTCATCGATGGATCCACCTGGGCCACGGCAGTAAAGGCCCGGATCAAACCGATAATCGTTCCCAACAGGCCCAGCAGGGTCGCAATGTTGGCAAACATCGCAAGATAGTGTGTGCGTTTTTCCAGCCGCGGGATCGCCTCCATCATGCTCTCCTCCATTGCGGTTTCGATGTCATCACGATTTGTTGCACCCTTGTAACGTGACAACCCCTGCGCAAGGATCTGGTTGACGGTGGAATTCGATTTCGAGGTAATTTCGTAGGCCTGTTTGAAATTCCCTTGTTGCAACAACGGCATCAATGTCGCCAGGTGCTTGCGGTTCGTTTTCCTCGAATATGACAAATAAATATAACGCTCGATAGCAATAGCAATACCAAAAGCAAGGACCAGAAGAATGGGATACATAAACGGCCCGCCCTTCTGGAAAAAGCTTACGATAGCAATGTACATTTTTTACCTCCTGCCAGGGTTCCCCCTGCTCTACCTGCTGAATTCAACACAATTATCAGGCTGATTAACAAACACAAGATCATTAACCATCCAAATTCCATTCTCAAAGACCCACACCAACCTGAGTGAAATCTGTATCACCAATTTCCTGCAATAATAATTTATAAAACCGTAACAGTCCTTTAATCAATGCCTACTGGTTCTCAATTTGAGGCACTTGTTGGACATGCATGGCTTTATAGTAATTCACCTCACGCTGAAACACCTCTCTGTCCAGCGGTGTCAGCGCCTCATTGATGAGACTCTCAATCGGCGGTTCCGCGATGTTTGGCAGGGTCGACTCCTTCCACGGAACAATATACAGCACCTTGGGCAATTCCTGGTTACCGATGATCGCTGTACCCTGCATTTCCAGCCGCTCCTCGGAAAATGCGGAGGTAACCATCATCATGCCCAAAAACGCAACAATACTTATTTTATTCATCAACCTTATCCCTGCTGTAGTTTTCTGCGATTGCTGTCTATGCGCCTTTGCAAATCCACAATCCACTTATCCACCTGTTTGTCATTCCCGCCGTGTAACGCCTGGTAGCGCTTGTAATGCTGAATCGCCAGAGGAAGATCCTGCAGGTAGATGTCATATAAAATCCCGATGTTCAGATGAGCCAGCGCATACCCGGGATTGATTCTCAAGGCATCGAGATAAGCCTGTTTCGATTCCTTGAATTTCCCGGCATGGCGATAAACAATGCCCAGGTGGGCATAGGCAACCGCATCTTTCGGGTTTAATTTTACCGCCTGTGCGAATGCCTTCTCCGCTTGCGTGAAGTTTTTTTTCTTCAGATACAATATCCCCAGGTTGGTGAACGCAGCGGAAATAGCGGGATACTTTTGTGTAATTTCCCTGAACTGCCTGAGCGCCTCATCATCTCGTTCCGCTTTCATCGCTCCGACGGCACGCTGGTAATCCGCTGCCACCTCCGGTTTGACGGCTACACTGCCGCGATTCCCATCGCCGACAGGCGGTGTATGCACACAACCACTGGCGGCAACGATGGCAGCGAAGATAAAAAAACACTTAGTTAATGGTTTCCACATAGGCCTGGATCTTTTCAACCTTGGCATAACGCACCGGTTGCAGTTGTTGCAATATTTTCAGACTGCCCCTGGTCCACTTGTCGTACAGACCCTCCTTTATCCTGCCCAGATTGACGGTATGGATATCAATTGCCTTCTCTTCGAAGGGAAAGGCCTGCTCTTCCAGCAATAAATCATATTGTTCCAGCTCTTCCGCGTTCAACCCTTTTGGCCGCTGCGATTTCATCAGGGCGCGGGCGAAATCATGGTACACCTCGGCAATCTGATAGGTCGCCTCGGTGGTGACTTCCGCCACCTGGTATTTCAGGGCGCGTTCATATGCCTTGATGGTCTTTTTCATCAAACGCTTCTTTTTCCGCAGGCTTTTCTTCAATGGGATGGTCAGCCTTGTCTTTTTGAAGGCGCTGCGATACGGATTTGCCAGATGCAGGGTGGCGCTGGCCGCCAGGTAGGTTGAACGCACATTGCGTTCGGAGCCGGCGTTGGCGTCGGCCACGATGATTTTCTTCAGCCAATAACGCCATTTACGCGAATCGTTTTTCTTGCGGTAATATTCCGCGATACGGTGACGCGCCTCCATTGCCAGGGGAAACGGTTTTGCGTATTTTTTCAGGTATTGCTTGTAGGTTTTCACCGCCAAGCGTTTTTCATTGGATTTGTCATACAATTCCGCAGCCTGCCACATCAGTTGCCGCCGGTATTCCGCATCGGCAGATGCATTGGCGAGTGCCAGCAATTCGGTAGCCGCTTTTGCCCCCTGCCCGGTCTTGCTGTAAACCAGCGCAAGCTTTTCGGTCACACCGGCCTGTAATTTGTGATTTTTCGGATAACGCTTACGGAATTTCTCCAATACTGTGGCAGCCTGCTTGTACTCGCCCGCCTGGATCAGCATGCTGGCGCCATCATAGTCCGCAATCGCAACAAGGCTGGAAGCCGTGACGCTTTTGCCGACACGTAAAAAATGATACGCCGCCAGTTTTACATTACCCAGCTCGCGCGCTTTTTCACCCTGTTTGTAAATACTTGCAGCCAGCCGGTCAGAAACCGGTTTGTAAAGCTTGTCTTCAGGTGAAATCAGTTGCAACACTTCACCATAGGCATTCTCCGCCAGCGCGTAATTTTTCAATTCAAAGCGCGAATGCCCGGCGATGGTCAAGGCGGTTACCCGCAATTTTCTGAACTGTTTCTGCCTTGCCTGCTTTTTCTTTAAAAACAATTCCGCCGTGTAGATGGCGCGTCTGTATGCTTTCAAGTCAAACAGTTCCTTCGACACATTCACCAGCACCTGCGGAACGCGTTTGTCCTGCGGGAAGGTGTTGCTGAATTTTATCGCGCTCTTTATCGCCCGCTCGTGCCACACGGGCTTGTCATAAATGGTTAACTGCCTGCCGCTGTCCTTGTAGGCATTCAGCTGTTTTTCCAGCGCCTTGTATGCGAGTAACGCCGCATAACCGGCTTCCGCGCTTTTTTCATGTCTGGGATAACGGTAAGCGGTGGTCTCGAATTCATCGATGGCCACAGCGTAACGTCCGGCATCAAACAGGGTCTCGGCAAACAGAAAATTGATCCTGGCCGCATCCTTTTCCCTGGGGAAGGATTTTAAAAACACGCCATACCAACTGGCAGCGCGCTGATAATCCTTAGCGGCGCCGCTCTTTTGCGCCACTGCATGATAATGACTCGCCAGCTCCCGGATATGCCTGATGATCAGGGGTTTTAATTCGGCTTTACGTTCCTTGCTCTGGTATTGCCAGAAATTACTGCCGACACCAAAGCGTTTCACAAAATCCTCCTTGGCAGACAACACCAGTTGCGAAAAGCCTCCCTGCTTGTAGATCTCGATGGCATCACTCTGGAATTGCGGCGCAAAAGCACTTTCCGGATAGCGTTTCACATAGGCCATGTAGGTATCGGCCGCATCCAGCAGGCGTTCCTTGCGCAGATAAAGATCACCGAGCCGATGATAGATCAACGGCCCGTATGGGCGGTCACCTACCCGCTCAAAATAGCGTTGCAGGCTCTTGTCGCCCTGCTGATAGGTGAAGGCCAGGCTCACCACCCGTAAGGTGTCGTCCAGAATTTCCTGATCCGCTCTCGGCAGATCGGCTGCATGGCCAAGTTCCGTTATTTGCCCCTGCTGATATTTTCTGTCGAGGAATTCCATGTAGGCATTGAGCGCCGGGATGTATTTGTTCTGTTTGAACAGGCTCCAGCCGTATTTGTATAGCGCCTTTTCATAATACCTGGACTCAGTGGAATAATTTATAACGGCGTTGTAGGCTTTGCCGGCTTCAACAAATTTACGCGCGACAAAAAGAATTTCGCCACGGCGGAATTGCACCTCATCGTAGTAACGTGTTGCGGGATAGTCATTCACCAGACGGGTCAATGCTTTCAGCGCATTAGCCGTGTCGCCAGTCAACGAGTAGGCTTTTGCCAGCTGATAATAGATCAAGTCGTTATCCGGGCGGCGGGGATATGCGAGGAGATAATCCTGGTACATTTTAATCGCCCGCTGTATCTGGCGAGAACCCGCCCTCGCCTCCCTCTCCCTGGAGGAAAGACTAAGCGCCTCACCCTGCTCCAGTTCCAGATCGGCCAGGCGCCGCATTGCCTCGCCGTACAACGGCCCGCCTTTTGCCGCTTTGACAAATTTCCGGTAGCGCTTGATGACGACAGCACGATCGATCCTGGTAATTTCCGGTTCCTCGAGTTTGATTTCCCGTTCGCCCAGTTTACCGATCGTCGGCTCGGTGGTGCGGCAGGACACCAGCAGCAGGAGGAAAGGGATCAATGGGTAAACAATCTTTTTCACTGTATCCCATCCCCGCTTTTCGCCAGACTGTCATATATGCGGGCCAGTGCGAAATTTGCGCGCAGATTGTAATTCTTCAGGCGTGCACGCTGACGCTTAAGTTCATCCAACGCCAATGCCTCGATGATTTGCTCCTGCGCACCAATCACTTTTGCCAAATCCTTTTTCAACCTGTTAATGCGCCGGATTTGCAACCGTATTCTCTGATCATATCCCCTGAATCCCTGCGGCGCCCGCTGCCGTGCCTGCTGCAACGATGCGCGCGCCAGTTCCGACTTCCGCAACAACTCGTCCAGCTCCTGCAACTGTTTTTTTACCTGCCATAATCGCGCTGCATATTTCTTGCTGACATCCCAGAGCAGCAGACCATGCAGCAGGTGGTACTTCTCTTTCGTTTCCGCAGCAACCTTGTTGCCAAGGCGATTGATCTTTTTCTTGATCCGCTCAAGCTCAGTTAAACGTTTCTTCTCTTCCCTGCTTGCCAATGCCAATTCATCATTACGCGCCATGATCTGTTGATATTTCTGAAACAGGCGATCGCGTTTTTTTTGCAATTTTTCATATTTACTCAAGCGCAAATAACTTTTTATTTTCGGCAGTTTCTGCTGATACGATTTGCGCCGCTCTGCCAGCATGAGCTTGTACACGGGCAAATGCTGTTGCCAGCGGTTCAGCACGTATTGCAGGTACAACAGATCCTGATACTGTTTGTTGGCTTGCTGAAATTGGTGCGATGCCATGAGGGAATACAAATACGGTACGGTGATGGAATCCGGCAGACTGGTGTTATAACGGGGCAGGACGGACTCTTCCCCTGTATTTTCCGGGCGGAGAGCACGCAACAATTCACCTTTCTTTATTGCGGCGGCGATGGCTTTGATCCGCTGGAGCTGTTCCTCGTATCGTGTTACCGCATTGTTGTAATGCACCAGTGCCAGTTTCTTTTTATCCAGTTTCTCCAGCACATACGGGATCGCCAGTAACACTTCCTGCACAGCGGGGTCCAGGATGTTTTTCTCTTGAATTTCCATCCAGGGCACCAGCGCGCGGCGATAGGCCTGGGCTGATTCATAGGACCAGCCCAGACCCAGCAGGGCCTTGTTTGTCTGGGGGCCGTGCAGGCGCACACGTTTGAAATATTCACCGGCGTTTTGCGGCTGGTTGATTCTGATTTGCGCAAAACCCAGAGCCAGGTTGGCCCGATCACGAAGCGCGCGCAGTTCCTGATCGCCGCTGGAGAGACGACCAAGCCCGTCGAGTAGTGTGATCCCCTCATCAAGCCTGTTTTGTCTGACAAGCGACACGCCGAGATTAAACTGCGTATACGCCTTCCAGGCGGTATCGGTATCAAACGATTCCAGAATTTCCCCGGCTTTGCGGTACTCCTGTTTGTGCAGATAAATATTTGCCAGGATATTGAGGCGTTCCGCCTCCGTGGACGGCGGCAGGGTGTTTTTGGCATGCTGCAAGGCAGCAGCAGCGGCATCGTACATTCCCCGCCTGTACCTGGTTTTACCCAGATAGAACCAGGCTTTGCCGCGCGTGGCGGCATCCACCTGTGTGGATGCATCGATCAAACGTTCGAAGATTTCCCCTGCCTGCTGATGCAGACCGTAAGCCAGATACAGCCCGCCGAGAAATATTTCCGCCTCATTACCCTGTTTTTGCAATGAACCCGTCTGACGGGCGATCAGCAGATTGGTAATTGCGGAAAAGTATTTGCCCTGATAAAAGTTGTATAGCGATTCGCCATAACGCAGGTCACGCACTACCTTGGCATTGTCTTGCGGCGCATCTGTCTGTTCTTCTGCCACAACAAGGCGGCAAGGCAGCAGCCAAACTGTTGCCACCACAAGCGTTACGATTCGCTTACAAATAACTGATTTCTTCATTGAGAAGCCGTATGTTGGGACCCGATCAAACCTCTATTCCCAGACTTTTGCGACAAATTCCGGCTGCTGTTTGCTGCTGTTGCCCACTATTTTGAGTTCCAGATATTGCGGCTCACTGCTCTTTTCTATTTTTATTGTCGTACCACGGCGGTAATCACGTTTCTTTGGTCCCTTGCCGGTAAAAAATGCAACAATCTCATGCTTGCCGGTTGAAAGATTTCCCATGTACAGGCGCTGCACGCCGCCACGTTTGAGCGCATTCACTTCGCGTTCGGTATATAAATAGTTGGTGACGATTTTGTTATCCACACGCAACTGCACCGAATCAAGGCTGAAATACTCACCCGCATCCATTGACAGAAACACACTGAACTGGGTATTGGCCGGAAACAGCAAATCCTCCTCGAGCTTGAATAGATCCCGATTCAGCTCCAGCACCTCCTTTTTCAGTGCCTGAATGCGGCCCTCCAACTCCGATCCCTGCACGTTTGACTTGCCATGGGAGGGCTCACTCATCGCCACAGAGGCACAACACAACAAACCCAGGAGCAGAAACAGGCCGGTTGCCAGATTGTTTAACCGTGTCATCACTTGACTGATATCCAACTCTCTCAAATACACATACTTATATAATAACATTTTGGATTATGGCATCAAAAATCCTGTCACGTCGCTGCCGGGCTTCATAATTCGGCAAAAAACGGCCATGCGACAAAAAACATGCCGCCCACTAATGCGCTGCGGCGCGGTTACGTGCAGCAGGCGGCATCAGTCCGGAGCTGTAATGCGTCTGTCCGCGGGCATCGATGATCACCGCATCGATTCCCTTCAGGCGCTCGGCCAGCTGCAGGGCTTTCTTCGCACCAAGCACGAAAAACGCGGTCGACAAGGCATCGGTTGTGGTGGCATCCGGCCCGATGACACTCACACTCCAGGTGGTGGCAACCGGTCTGCCGGTCTGCGGATTGATGATGTGGTGATAACGGACACCCTTCTCGATGAAATAACGCTCGTAATCACCCGAGGTGGAAATGGCGGTATCACTCAGCGGTAACAAAACGGCAACGCCGTTTTTCTGCCGCGGGTGGCGGATCCCCATCATCCAGGGCCGGCCATGCCGATCACCCAGGATCCGGCTGTCCCCACCCGCGGTCACCAGCCCGTTTTTGATACCGCACTTTTTCAGAATTTTAATCCCGTTATCGACCGCATAACCTTTTGCAATGCCCCCGAGATCGATTCGCACCCCTTCGCGGGCAAATTGCAGCGTGTGATTTGCCGCATTCATTTTAATAAGGTGGTAATCCACCGCAGCGAGCCGCTGCGCGATTTCCTCTGCAGCGGGTTTGATTTTGCGGCGAAAGTCATACTTGTAACCAATGCTGGCAAAAGTGATATCAAACGCCCCCGCTGAAAGTCTTGCCACCTCGTTTGCGCGCTGGATGAGACGAAACAGCTCGCTGCCTACCTTCACAGGATGCTTCGCCGCTTCGCGGTTGAGCAAGGCGATTTCACTGTCCTCCCGGAAGGGGCTCATCACGGCATCGATACGATGCATTTCTTTCAGCACCGCCATGCTGCACTGCCGTGCTTTTCCGCTGTCTGCCGCCCAGACTTCCACGGTGATACGCGTGCCCATCACGTCCCGCTCCAGCTTGAACCATTCGGCCATGGCGGCAGGGGAAAACAGCAGAGTGATGAGGACCCCGGGAACAAGCAGCCGCCTGGCGGCAAAGAATTTGAAATTCATAATTTCGGCCGGAATTCAATCATGGGGCCATTCTGATATCGATATACTGTCGACACAAACACCATGGTATGTGGTAGCGCAATAAGCCGTTCACGCCGTCGCGAAGCCCGCGACAGGGGTAATTATTACTGCTTCCTGCGCTGATGCCTAGCTGATATTGCCAAATGAAATCAGATTGTCGATATTCCCGAGTCCATGGCCGGGAAACAGGGTGGTGAATTGCCCCTCATCACCATTCAACGCCATATAATTCAGAATGACGGTATTCACCAGCAGGTTAACATTGTTTGCCGCCGGACTCGATGAGGTGACGACCGAGGCATCCGCTGAAAAACGCCCAATCTGACGGTGTCTCTCCAGCGGCAGACCGTTGTTGTATGGCGTGACCGCACCTGCCGGGTTGTATACCAGGAAAAAGGAACTGGCCGTGGAGGAATTATCCCCGGTCCAGACACCCTTGCCGCGGCCGCCCAGTTCATTGTTGCCCTGCGGCTGGCTGTTGTCCACCGTGCCGTTGCTCGCCACTGAACCGTCACTGAAGACATAGATCATCAAGGGTTTGGCCATGAGCGCCGCATAGGCCAGACACGCGCCGATGCATCTGCCCGCCCGCAGATCACGGTTCTCACCGGCAAAGCGGTTGCTCGTATGATAATCATAGCCGCCCATGGTGATACAACCTGCACCCGCATGACCGTCGATTACCATTTTCATCACCGAGGCGGTTTTCTGGAATTCCCGATCGTTATCGAACTCCGCTGCGGTGAATATGCCACCGCGGATATTCGGATCCGCCGCAGGATCCACCGAAACCCCCGCAAAGCGGTTGGCAATGTCGGCAGACTTGAGATAACCGCAACGCACCAGATCCTTGACCACCTCATCCCGTGTCACATTGATACCCGGGCTGACACCACTGAGCGCCATTTTTTTATGACTGATACGCGCGATCGACTCCATCACCGCGGTGACATCGGCAGGATCACTGAGGATGGCCGTTAAATTACCGACATCCACCATACCGGTAACATCACTTGGACGGTCGACTTTTGTCGGGCGGATTTCCGGATCGACGAGTGCCGCAGGCGAGGCGGAATTGCCACCTGACTCGGTATTGCGTGATCCGATGAGGGTCACCACGCCACCCTCGGCACCTGCCCTTGCAATACCATAGAGCGGATTGTGCGGGTTGTTGCCGGTATCGTTATCCGAGCGCGCGGGGATCACGGCGCCATCGATGGCGCCCTGTGTCAGGGCACTGCCCGCCTTGCCGAGGATCCCGAACAACATGGCGCTGTCCGCATGGAACCTTAAACCCAGGGAGCTGTTGGTAAAGTCCCCGTCACTTGGGTTGAGCAGTGTTGCGCCAGCATCTGAAATGCCGGGGATCATGTCACCGGGCAAACCCAGTTTGTTGTAACCGGCGGTGGAAAGGAAATCCATCTGCCCATCACCCTTGCCTACCAGCACGTTTGAGCCGGAAAGATTCGCGCCACCTGCCAGATCAAAGCAGATAAACGGCACCTTCGCGGCACCGGATAAGCCGCCCAGTTGGCAACCGCTGTCCGCCGCGAGCGCATCCAGATCGGAGGAGACCGCCGCATAGGCCTCGCGCGGGTTGGCAAACAGGCTGAACACCCCTCCCGTTAAAATTGTTGCCGCCCCGCTGATAAATCCCTGCCGGATAAAATCACGCCGTGAGATTGGCCGTGGATGATCGGCATGACACAAGGGTTCATCGACAGAAATAGGTTTGCGTCTTTTTGCCATTATCGCTACCTCGAGCACGTAAACAGGTTGGGTTTCATCTACTGGATGAGCATGACCGCACTGCCGAGCACAGCGGCACAAGTTGCAATCACAACCTCTTCCGTGCGTGTCGTGGTGTCACATCCCGGTAGACATTGCAGCATGTTTGTCATCAGGCTTTCGTAGGCGTCGCCACTCAGGCTGCCATCCAGGTCGAGTGTCGAGCTGGAAGTCAACATCGCGCGTATGGTGGAAACAGCCGGCTGTGTCGTCAGGTTGAGCGGCGAACCGTCATTATTCAGATCACCTACGTTCATCATCCTGCTCAGCAAGGGATCCACAATTTGCGCTTTGCCAGTCGCATCGAAAGCCGCGCCCGCCGTCCTGCTGAAATCAAAACCGGGGAAATAACGATTCGCATCATTGATCGGGAGACTTTTATCCGCGGCCACGAGTTCATTGCAATAACTCATCGCCAACTGGGCAACGGCCATCTGGTGGGAAGGCAGGAAGGTTTCAATCGCCTCCACACTGGGTAACTGCTGTTTATAGGAATCGTATGTCGCCACCACCTGGGCATTGCTCGCACTGATGCCGGTTAACCCGGACATGCTGGCATTGATTTCAGCAAAATCACGAATACCGATCCTGGAAGCCGGTGCCGCATCCGCCGGCGGCGCAGGTGCAACCGGCGGATCCTCGGTATAATCACGTGTCTGGTTTTTCAACACTTCAAAAGTCAGAAAAAACTCATCCACCTCCGCGCCGCTTTCCAGGGAAATAATCGTACCCAGATTCGAAATAACCTGGCCATTCGGTGTGTAACTGCTACTGCTTATCGTCGCCTGCTTGTTGATATAAGCCTGTCCCACAGCCGCCTCTCTGCCATTGATACCGATTCGGATGCCACGGATGGTAAAACCTGAACTTGGGGTCCAGTTGGAATCCAGGTTGATGAATGTCGGCTTATAGAAAAAATAACTGTAATTATCGAACTGGCTGACCTCAAACATGATATAGCTGTCCGGCACACCGATACGGTCGGAAATCGAGAAGAGGAGGAAATATTTCTGCCCGACACCCGCCTCAAAGTTCTGCAACACCTGCTCGGCGGTCAAGGCCCGGTTATGGATCGCAAGCAGCCGTACCTTGCCAAGCCACTGGTGCCCACCCGAGGGTTCATTCCCAAGCACCAGCACCGATATTTCATCCCACACGTTCCGCAGGCTGTCACCCGGGGTGGCCACGCTGTCGGCATCATCCGTGTATACACCGTTTACATAGATTTTCCGGCCATTCACCGGATCGAATGTCACCACTACATGTTGCAATGATGCCTGTAAATCCCTGTCACCGTCTGCGGTTGAGAGTATATTGTTGTTATTCGCCACGGTTGCATCGGAGCGATTGTAGTAATCATAACTATAGAGAGTTTGTCCGAGCATCATGTTGCGATTTGTGGCACCGGACGAATAGGTGATGATACTGGTGTCTTCCTGGGTCACATTTGCAGGTACCACCCACGCTTCCAGCGAGTATTCCTCACTGGCGGAAATAAAATCATAAAGTTTTTTGCTGGCCGCGGTCGACGCCTGCAGCTTGCCGCCATTGCCGATCTCGACGCCATAGCCGCTCACCCAGTTGACATTGCCGATGAGAGTGAGATTGAGCGGCCCGCTGGTTTCGCCGTTCACCCCGATGACACCACTGGTATCGTAGGCAATATTCCCCTGGCCGGTCTGGAATTCCCATAAGCCAATCAGGTTTGCCTCATGACGGTTGCCGCCACTGGCGATGACGCCGTCGGCCAGCTGCAGTGCCTTGCTGGTGATCAAGGTGGGATCCAGCTCTGTCACCGGTACCTGCTCGGCAAACCGGGTGATGGCGTCTTCCATCGCCTGGGCATCGGACTGGCAATCCACACTCCAGCAATTGTGAAACTCCTCCCGCAGGCGCAATACCAGACGCGAATTTTCCGGGTTATTCAGATCCAGCTTGGTCCTCACCGCACTGTAGGCCGCGTTCAAATCGTTACTGGCAAAGAACGGCGCCTGCGGGGTTGCCGAGGATTCCGCATGGCAACCGGCGCAGTGACTGGTGAGCAGCGGATAGACCGTTGTCTGGAAGAGGGAGGGATCAGCGGGGAAATTTTTTGTCGCACCGGGATCCTTGATAACCGGCGGGATAAGCACGATATCCCGGCCTGACGCATCCGTACTGCCATTCACCCAGCCTTCGATGTAATTGGTTATTTCAGCCGCACAGGCACTGTCACTCGCCAGCCAGCAATTGTGGCCACTCGCAACCTTGGTGACCAGGCGGGAATTGGCCGGATCGGTGAGATCGACATTCTGGATGGCCTGCGTATAGGCCACATTGAGATCGAGATCGACAAACTTCGGTGCCTGTCCCCTGCCATGACATTGACCACAACGACTGTTGCCGGCGAGGTTATCCCAGACATTGAGTTTGAAAGCACGTTGATCGGCGGTATTGCCACCACCAGTGGTTCTGTCGTTGTCCGAATCGGGATTGGTTGTAGAACGCGTTTCCGCCCCACCGCCACAGGCAGCAAGCAACAGGAGAAACGATACAAGGAGGCCGAAAGCAAACAGGGGGTGGCGCCGGAAACAGGACTCCGGCACAGCCGCATGCGCGCCCACAATCAAATTTGTATTATTAAATTGCATTCTTCCTCTCCGGCACCGCGCTGCTTGCCCAATACCCTTGCGCACGGCCTGTTTCAGTTTCCTTTACAATAGTCAGCCGCACCGGCAAACGCTGTTTTCAATTTATATCCGCTGTTTTTAAAGTCGGTAACGATTTGATTCACCTGGTTGCGGTCCGCGGCATAGTTATCCGGATCGCGCAGGCACACCAGCTTGAACACTTTTTTCACCTGGCATTGGGCGAAGGCCTCGCTGTTTGCCATTTCCCTGCCCAACAGCTTTGCCCCGGCGCCATAACTGTTGCCTTTGTCATCCAGGTTCATGCCTGCATAACTTCCCCATCCCAACAACGCATTCTGGCCATTACGCCAGTAGTTGATCCAGCTGTCGTCGATGGTGATATAGCCGCTCTTGAAGTTATTCGAGTTAATCAGATACTTGGGCTGCACCTGCCCGGCGGTGTACTGCAACCGGCCGCTGTCGCCGTCCGGATCGGTGTCTTCATCGTATTGATAGTTGTAATAGGCATAACCACCGAGCATGCCATCCATACCGGCATGACAACCGATGCACGAATTCATGAAGATGCGGCTGTCGCCACCCGGACTGCGCGAAACATCCTGGCGGATCCGATCCGGTGTGCGGGTGATGTCCTTGATTTCCTCCATGTCACTGCAAAGGTGGTTTAACAAGGTGAAGCGAAACATGGCACGATTGGTGCCGTCCTTGAAGAAAGCCCTGGCGGCGGCACGTGTGGTGATCACCCCCGCAGTGGCATTTGCTGCCAGGCCGGTAACACTGCTTTGCGATGCCTCCTGCAACACGTCCGGATCACCAAGGTTCGCAACTTGCGGGCCGAGCTGCTCCAGCTGTTCGTAATGGGCGTTACTGCTGTTGGAGTAGCCGCTTATTCCCAAACTCGCGGCGCCAACGTAAATAATGTCGCCATAGAGGACTTCGCGAAAATCCTTGTCATCGCGAATGAGGCCGATCACCGTGGCGGTGTAATCGTTCAGCGGAGCGAATTTGGTTTGCTCTTCATTGGTCCAGGGGGTGATGAAGTTCTTCAGGGTGACATTGTAAAAAGCGGGATTGGCCATCGCTTTGTACGCTGCGGCGCTGCTGTCACCGCTGATCAGATCGGCTTCCATCTGATCCAGCACGGCATTGGTGGGAGGAACACCCGCGATGCGGTCGTGAATTCTTTTCGCCTGCCGGCGTTCCAGTTCGCCCGCCATGGCTACATTCAGGCCGGCAATCCCCAGGCAGAGCAGCAGCACCATACTGACAGGCATATGGCTGCGAAAAGTGCTGCGAATCATGTTACTGAGGTACATACCGATACCCTGAATGTCCGAAATTCTTTTGAAAATGAATTCCCCATGACAACGTCGGGGCAATCCCGCCCTGCCTGCTGGCCGTTCACATCAAGACTGGCAGACAATAAATTTTTTTTCTCCAAGTTGGGTCACAAAACACTATATCCCCAGTAATATGATCAACTATGTTTTAGACACAGACTTAGACTGTATTTAATTCGTATACTATTACGAATATCGCCGCGGATCCTCCCTGAAATGTGAGAACCATCACAAACCTTAATAAAAACAGGCAGTTAATTTTTTAGCTGGTATAAAATTCAGAAAATTTGAGTAAATATTGGTATGTGCAGGTGTCTTTCAGTCTTTATTCCAAGCCCGTTCACTGAAGATGTGCGCCCTGTCACAAACATTCGAAAAACAAAATAGTTATAAATAAATTTTATTAACATTGGAGCCAAACCCGGAAGACACCCTGATGAACCCTGTTCACCGACTTCGCCCATACCGCAGGAAAAGCCCGCTGGCCGCACTTGCCGTTACCGTTGCAGTTTCGCTGGCTGCCTGTGGTGGCGGCGTCAGTCCCGGCAGCCGGGGGATCGATCCCGGGGTGACCGATTACAAGGTTGCCTATGTCAAAAGACCGCTTCCCACCAACAACCAGGGTGATCCCCGGCAGGCCGATCTGCGTGATCCGCTTGCCGTCGGTGCCGGGGGCGATCTCTATGTGAAAGATCGTGCCGCACCCTCGGCAGCGGCAACCAACATCACTGGCGGCATCACCGGCAGCCAGGGGGATGTGAAGGATGTCGAGGTTTCCTATGACGGCACAAAACTGTTGTTTGCCCTGATCGTCACCGACAGCGATCCCAATGATGATATCGAGCCGACCTGGAACATCTGGGAGTATGATCTCAACAGCAGTCAATTGCGGCGGGTGATTTCATCCGATGCCAACTCGGAAAAAGGGCATGACATCGCACCCCACTATCTTCCGGACGGGCGGATCATTTTCTCCTCCACCCGCCAGCGCCAGGCAGGCGCGGTTCTTCTTGACGAAGGCAAGCCCCTGTTTTCCTCCCTGGTGGAAAACGGCAACCAGGCAGCGACGGTGTTGCATGTGATGGATGCGGACGGAAGCAACATTCACCAGGTCTCTTTCAATCAAAGCCATGATCTGGATCCGCTGGTGCTGGAAAACGGGCAGGTGCTCTTCAGCCGCTGGGACAACGCAGGCGGCAACAATGCCATCAACCTCTACCGCATGAATCCCGACGGCACCGGCCTGCAAATGATCTATGGTGTACACAGCCACGATAGCGGCAGCAATGGCAGCACCGTACAGTTTGTGCAAACCAGGCAAATGCCCGATAACCGCATCCTCGGACTGGTACAACCTTTTACCCGGGATTATATCGTCGGTGGCGATGTCATGTTTATTGACATCGCAAACTATATCGATAATACCCAACCCACCTGGAACAACCTGGGAGTACTCTCCGGACCCGCTCTTGCCCCGGCCACCATCAATACTGTGTACACGGACGATTCCATCTCGCCCGGCGGCCGCTACAGTGCCGCCTTTCCGCTATGGGATGGAACCAACCGCATCATTGTCAGCTGGAGCCAGTGCCAACTGCTGCTGAACAATCTGAACGTACCCTGCACCAGCCAGAACCTCGCCAACCCGAACGCAGTTGAAGCACCGCCACGTTACGGCATCTGGATGTATGACTTGACGAACCATACCCAACAACCTGTGGTGAATGCCCAGGACGGATATATTTTCACCGACGTGGTGGTGGCACAGCCACGCACCGCACCCGCGATCATCCCTGACGATGTCTTCGATCCGAGCTGGATCACCGAGGGGGTGGGCGCGATACACATTCGAAGCGTCTATGATTTCGGTGACAACAGTTTCAATGGCTGCTTCCTCACGGATTGCACCTCTGCCTCAAACATCAACTCGCTATCGGATCTGGCCGATCCTGCCAAGGCTGTGGCGGACGAGCGCCCGGCCCGCTTTCTGCGGATCGTGAAAGCGGTGGGGATCCCCGATCCGAATGATCCCACGCTGGCGGATCCGCCCAATCTTGCCGGCGCCGCATTCGGCCCAAGCCGCCAGCAGGGGATGCGGGAAATCATCGGCTATGTGCCGGTGGAACCGGACGGTTCCGTCAAGGCCAAAGTGCCTGCCAACGTGCCACTGGCCATCAGTGTGGTCGATAAACAGGGACGGCGCATCGGACCGCGCCACGAGAACTGGCTGCAGGTGGTACCGGGCGAAACACTCGAGTGCAACGGCTGCCACACCCATACGACCAGCAATAATGCACCACCCTTGCCGCATGGCCGCAGCGATGCCATCGCACCTTCGATCAATGCCGGCGCACCCAGTGACGGTTATGTCTTCCCCAATACCGTCTCCACTATATACGCCGATTACGGCGACACCATGGCCGAAGCCCGCACCCGCCTCGACCCCGACGCACTCTTGCCCAGGGTGGATATCGTTTATAACGATGACTGGACCGATGCAGCGGCACGCACTCCCGATACCGCCTTCAGCTACCCCTATATCGGTGTTGGCGGACTCACTACGCCGGCACCCATAACGGCAGCCTGCCAACCGGACTGGACGAATATCTGCCGCATCATCATTAACTATGAACAACACATCCACCCGCTGTGGAGCGTGGATCGCGGGGCCGATACCTGCATCAACTGCCATAGCGATACCGATGCAAACAGTAATGCCTGTGTTCCGGATGCGCAACTCGATCTGACCGATGGTATTTCCGATCAGAATTCCGCCCAGTACAAGGCCTATCGTGAACTGTTATTCCGTGATAATGAACAGGAACTGGTTGGCGGCGTACTGCAGGATCGTATGGTGCCCGGACCGCCGGATCCTGAGACCGGTGACCCCACCCAGGTTCCCGTGCCGGTCTACCCTTCGATGTCAGCCAATGGCGCACGCGCCAGCAGCCGGTTTTTTTCCGTGTTCGATAGCGGCAACAGTCATGCCGGACGTTTGTCAGCCGCGGAATTACGTTTATTGCATGAATGGCTGGACATCGGCGCACAATATTTCAACAACCCGTTTGATCCTGCGGTACCAACCAACTGAGCACATGTGTTGCGGATGCTTCTTCATTACAGCATGGCCCCGCCGGCAGAAAAACAGACGGCCTGTTGCCGCACGAACGGACAAAACGCAACCATTTCATGATTCTGTTCTGTGTTCAATAACACGTATACTGGCAGCCGGACGGATTAAAATACCCGGGGAAACTCTGATAGATGACAATACCGTCATGCCGGAGAACGCTGCAATCCGGGCAGGCATTGCTGCATAACGGATGGCTTCCGCCTCTCCACTGTATTACCCCGGCATGCTGCATCCATCAGCCCTACCCTGCCCGGTTTTTTTACATTGCTGGAAGACGGCAGATAATAAAAAGGTAATAAGTATTCTAACTGATTGGGGTTGAACACCGACATTATGCGGATCCGGATTTTATTTCTGTTTGTCTTCTATCTCCTGTTTGCACAATGGGCATATGCGGCGGAAACAGAGCAAAAAGTCAAAGTCATTGAACCCTATCTTGAAATGCACACGGGGCCCGGCGCGGGTTTTCCTGTTTTCAATGTGGTGGAACGGGGTGGCTGGATCACCATCCTCAAGCGCCGCGCAGACTGGTTCATGGTTCGCACACAAAAAGGCAAGACCGGCTGGGTGGATCGCAAACAGATGGAACAGACCGTTACCGCTTCGGGAAATCGTGTGAGATTCAGGGACATCACCCAGGATGAATTCAGCGAGCGTCTTTGGGAAATGGGCATGACTGGTGGACAGTTTGCCAATGCGCCGGTTTTATCACTCTATGGCGGTTATGCTTTTTCCAAAAACCTCTCGACCGAACTGACACTCGCGCATGTGCTTGGTGATATCTCCAGCAGCACGTTTCTCAAACTCAACCTGCTGGCTCAGCCATTTCCGGAGTGGCGCTATTCACCTTTTTTCAGCATCGGTACCGGTTATATCAAAACCAGGCCCAATTCCAGGCTGGTGCAGGCACTCGACCGCAGCAACCAGTTCAGCCAGATTGGCATCGGCCTGCGGGCTTATTTGACGCGCCGTTTTATTTTACGAATGGAATACAATGGCTATGTTCTCTATTCAGCCAACAACGAGAATGATCAAAACGAGGAAATAAGAGAATGGAAGGCAGGATTCACCGTCTTCTTCTGAAAATCGTTACGAGCGCCCTTTTGGCAAGTGTGCTGTCTGTTGCTGCACCCGTAATGGCGGAAGAAAAAACCGAAGCACAACGCAAGCCGCTGATCGAGCCGGAAATCGAACGGCGTGAACTGATCGAAGCCAAAATCGACGACGAGGATTTTGAGCTTGGGCTGTTCGCCGGTTTTTTGAGTATCGAGGACTTCGGCAGCAGTTCCCTCGTGGGTCTGCGCGCTGCCTATCATGTCAACGAGGTGTTGTTTCTCGAAGCGATGTACGGCCGCGCCAAGGGTGGCAAAACAAGTTATGAAAATTTAAGCGGTGGTGCACCACTGCTGACCGATGCACAACGTGAGTACAGCTATTATAATTTGTCACTCGGCTTCGACCTGCTGCCGGGCGAAGCCTTCCTCACCAGCGAGCATGCTTTCAACACCGCCTTGTATCTCATTGCCGGTGCCGGCAGCACCACTTTTGCGGGGGACGATCATTTCACTATCAACTATGGAGTCGGTTATCGCTTCCTGGTGACGGATTACCTCGCCATCCACACCAACTTCAGGGACCATTTGTTCAACATGGATCTCCTGGGAGAAAGCAAAACCACACATAACATCGAGCTGAGTTTTTCCGCCACTGTCTTTTTCTAGCATGAGGTGAAGCCATGAATTCGTATATCCGAAACAATCCGATACAACTGTTTGTCGCCACTGTCCTCGGCCTGCTGCTGTTCTCCACAGCTATGGCAGAAAACATCAGCGGTCCCGCACCCGACTTTACCTTGAAGAGCAACAGGGGGAAAAACATCAAGCTCAGCGAACTCCGCGGCCAGGTGGTCTTGCTGAACTTCTGGGCCTCCTGGTGTGGTCCCTGCCGCCAGGAAATGCCACTGCTGGAAAAACTGTACCAGCGCTACCAACCGCTGGGTTTTACCCTTCTGGGGATCAATGTTGAGGAGGACACGCGTCAGGCAAAAACCCTGTTGAAGGATGTCAAAGTCAGTTTTCCCATCCTTTTCGACAACAAAAACAGCGTAAGTGAACGCTACGATATTTCCGCCATGCCCAGCACCATCCTGGTGGATCGCGACGGCAACATGCGTTATCTGCACAAAGGCTACAAGGCAGGTGACGAGGCAACCTACAGGAAATGGGTAAAAAGCCTGCTGAAGGAATAACCATGAAACAACTCGTGCTCGTCTCTTCACTGTTTATATTTTTATCCGGCTGCGGCATCGAGCCGTGGGTAAAGCCATATGAACGTGCGCACCTTGCCGACCCCATCATGAGTCCCGGCCGGGATCCGGTATCGACGGCTTATATACAGCATGTCTATGACGCGCGTGAAGGCGCGCGCGGTGCCGGCATAGCGTCAGGTGGTGGCTGTGGCTGCAACTAGGCACATTGCAATTTTACTTGCACTGCTCGGCTGGCTGCCTGGCCAGGGTGCTTTTGCTGCGGTGCTGCCCGAAGACCGTTCGGATGCGCTGTTTCATACCTATGACGGTGGTGGCGTGCAGGTCAACGGCCCCTCGATACTGATCCGCAAAGCGGTGGGGGAAAGTGTCTCCCTCTCGGTCAATTACTATGTGGATTCCATCTCCAGTGCCTCTATCGATGTGATCACCCAGGCCAGTCCCTATACTGAAAAACGCATGGAACATTCCTTCAGCATGGATTACCTGCATGGCGAATCCACCATGAGCCTTGCCTACACCACAAGTACGGAAAGCGATTACGATGCCAATACCGCCAGTTTCAGTATCAGCCAGGACCTCTTCGGGGATCTGACTACGGTCACGCTCGGCTACTCACGCGGCATGAATGAGGTGCGTAAAAACAATGATCCCGCTTTTCAGAAAGAACTGAAAACCCACAGCTACCGCGTGGGCGTTTCCCAGGTGCTGAGCAAAAACCTGTTGCTGGTGCTTGCCTACGAAACGATAGCGGACGAAGGTTACCTGAACAATCCCTACCGCTCCGTGCGTTATCTGGATTCGAATGTCGCCAGAGGCTACAGTTACCAGGGTGAGGTTTATCCCAACACCCGCACCAGTAACAGTGTTTCCCTGCGTGCCCGCTATTATCTGCCCTACCGTGCGGTGATCCATGCGGGCACGCGCCTGTTTGCCGACAGCTGGGGGATTCAGGCCACTGATTATGAAATCGGTTATGTCCATCCTTATCGGGACAACTGGATATTTGAACTGCGCTACCGGAGCTACAGCCAAAGCCATGCAAGTTTTTACAGTGATCTGTTCGCGCAGCGTGATGCGCAGAATTTTCTCGCGCGTGACAAGGAGTTAAGCACGTTTAGCGATCAGACCATCGGCCTCGAAGCCAGTTACGAAATACTTAAAAACGGCTGGAGTTTTTTCAACAAGGGCAGCATCAATCTGGCCTACGACCGGATATTTTTCGATTATCAGGATTTCCGCGATCTTACTGCGGGAGGCTCGGCCGGCCAGGAACCTCTTTATTCCTTTACCGCCAATGTCTTCCGTCTGTATCTTTCCCTCTGGTACTGAGACGATACCGCTGCATTTGCGGCCGAAGCATCAAAAACATGTCCAAACAGGCGTTCCGACCACCAGTACACTTAGGTAACGGAGCATCAGGGGAAGTCTCTGGAGTCCCATGGCAATACTCCAGGCAGCAACACATATTGCACAAACAATTTGCCATCCCCCCTGAAACTTCAGGGAGGTACCACATGGCATGTGTGGGGGGGAGACGGGGGGTTGAAGGTTGTTTATTGCTATTTTGTCGGATAAGACAGCAACTCCATGCCGCTGTTTCATCTTTCACTTCAAATAATTAAAACACAAAAATGAAATTATTTAATAATACTAATTGAGTAAATTGCATTTCTTCCCGATTTTGAGATTTTTGCCCCCGCTGCCGTCCAGTTACACAACCTGACAGACGGTAAACATCGATGCGTAACACAGGGATCTCGCATTGTTACGGTGTCACCTCCGGTATGCTGAAGTAACCAGCGTTTCCTCGAAACGTGCCTTCCCCCTCTATTCATATGCAAAGCTCAGGGTCTTTTGATGACCGCCGTGTCAAATTGTCGCACCCGGAATAATTTACTGATATGCACCATCATGCCGTGCTTGACTGAAAGGCTGTTTTGTACGCGAATAAAGCCGTAACAGCCGCTCGCCCCCCCTCCACCATTTATTTTTTGCAATCAAGTGGACTCTGATCAGCCTCGATAGTATCTTTAAGAATTTGTACTGTTCCCAAGACAAACCCACGGATTACCTATGCCAAAACTGCCGATGCTGACGATCGATGGCAACCAGGCTGCCGCCACGGTTGCCTATAAGCTCAATGAGGTGATTGCCATCTACCCCATCACCCCGGCTTCGCCCATGGGCGAATGGGCGGATGAATGGGCCGCCCGCAATCAGCCGAATCTGTGGGATACCGTTCCCAAGGTGGTCGAGATGCAAAGCGAGGCCGGTGCCGCCGGTGCGATTCATGGTGCCTTACAGGCCGGCGCCTTGAGCACCACCTTTACCGCCTCGCAGGGCCTGCTGCTGATGCTCCCGAACATGTACAAAATCGCCGGCGAACTGACCTCCACGGTGTTTCATATCGCCGCCCGTTCCATAGCCTGCCAGGCCCTCTCCATCTTCGGCGATCACAGTGATGTCATGGCGGCGCGCATGACCGGCTTTGGCTTTTTATGCTCCAACTCCCCGCAGGAAGTGATGGACTTCGCCCTGATTGCCCAGGCTGCCAGCCTCGAGGGTCGTATACCGATGCTGCATTTTTTTGACGGCTTCCGCACCTCACATGAAGTGTCCAAAATCTTTTCCCTCGATGATGAAACCCTGCGTGCCATGATCAAGGAGGAATGGATCACCGCACACCGCAATCGCGCGCTTTCACCCGAGCACCCGGTGTTACGCGGCAGTTCGCAAAACCCCGATATCTACTTTCAGGCACGCGAAACCGTCAACCCCTACTACCGCCGGATGCCTGCCATCGTTCAGGCCACGATGGATCGCTTCGCCACCCTGACCGGCCGTCAGTATCACCTGTTCGATTATGTCGGCAGTGAGGAGGCGGAGCGTATCATGATATTGATGGGGTCCGGCGCGGAGGCAGTGGAGGAAACCGTCAAATACCTGAACCGCCAGGGTGAAAAAGTTGGCTTGATCAAGGTCCGGCTGTATCGTCCCTTCGCTGCCGACAGCCTGATTGCGGCGCTGCCGCCGAGTTGTACAAAAATTGCCGTGCTGGATCGCACCAAGGAACCGGGCAGTGATGGTGAACCTCTGTATAAAGACGTCGTTACCGCGATTTCCCAGCATTACAACGAAAAGGAATGTAAATTTGCTCACATGCCGAAAATCGTCGGCGGCCGCTACGGTCTGTCCTCCAAGGAATTCACCCCGGCAATGATCAAGGCGGTTTTCGACGAACTGAAAAACGCACATCCGAAAAATCATTTTACCATCGGCATCCATGATGATGTCAGCCACACCAGTCTGGCATGGCAAGCAGACTTCCGTACTGATGCCCATCGTGAAACATTCCAGGCGGTGTTTTTCGGCCTTGGCAGCGATGGCACCGTGAGTGCCAACAAAAACAGTATCAAGATCATCGGTGAAAGCACGGATCTGCATGCCCAGGGCTATTTTGTCTATGACTCCAAAAAAGCAGGCGCGGTGACCGTCTCGCATTTACGCTTTGGTCCCAGGCCGATCCACTCCACTTATCTGATCGGCAACAACGACGCTGATTTCGTTGCCTGCCACCAGCCTGTTTTCCTCGAACGCTATAACATGCTGGAGCTTGCAGCAGACAATGCCGTGTTCCTGCTCAATTCCCCTGCCACGCCGGATGAGGTATGGGATACGCTGCCGCAAACCATGCAACAACAGATCATCGACAAAAATATACGCTTTTACACAATTGATGCCTATGCGGTTGCTGAACACAGCGGCATGGGGAAACGCATCAACACCATCATGCAAACCTGTTTTTTTGCCATTTCGGACATCCTGCCGAAACAACAGGCTATCGATGCGATTAAAGAGGCAGTTGAACAGACCTATGGCAAAAAAGGGCGCCGTGTCGTGGAGATCAACTTCCAGGCGATTGATGAAACACTTGCCCGCCTGCATGCCGTGAAAGTGCCTGCACAAGTCACCAGTCATCTGCAAATCCCCCCACCTGTTGCCGATTCCGCACCGGATTTCATCAAAAAGGTTACCGGCGAAATCATTGCCGAGCGCGGCAATGCCGTTCCGGTCAGTCTGCTGCCTGCCGACGGCACCTTCCCCCTGGGCAGTGCCGCATATGAAAAGCGCAACCTCGCCCTGGAGATCCCGGTATGGGATGCCGAGCTGTGCACCCAATGCGGCAAATGTCCGCTGGTCTGCCCGCATGGCGCGATCCGCAGCAAGATTTTTCACGAGAAGGAACTCGCCGATGCACCGGCGACATTCAAGCATGTCCCCATGCTGGGAAAAGGTTTTCCCGCCGGAATGCACATCAGTTACCAGGTGGCCCCCGAGGACTGCACGGGTTGCACTCTCTGCGTGGATATCTGCCCCATCCACGACAAAGCCGATCCCGGGCACAAGGCATTGAACATGGCACCGCAACCACCATTGCGTGCGCAGGAACGTGAAAACTGGAATTTCTTTCTCTCCCTGCCTGAATACGATCGCCGCGAGTTGAAAGCCACCACCATCAAGGGTTCGATGGTATTACAACCGTTGTTTGAATTCTCCAGCGCCTGTGTCGGTTGTGGAGAAACCCCCTACATCAAACTGGCCACCCAGTTGTTCGGCGACAGAATGGTGGTGGCGAACGCAACCGGTTGCTCCTCGATCTATGGCGGCAACCTGCCCACCACGCCCTGGACGGTCAATGCAGAAGGCCGCGGGCCGGCATGGAATAACTCCCTGTTTGAGGATAATGCGGAATTCGGCATTGGCATACGCATTGCCATCGACAAACAAACCGAACACGCACGGGAACTGCTCTCCAGCCTCTCTGCCCAACTGGACAGCGAACTGGTGAGTGATATTCTCAATGCCGATCAATCCGACGAGACAGGTATCCAGCAACAACGTCAGCGCGTCGAACAGTTACGCGACGCCTTGAAAAAACTGGCGGATCCCTCTGCCGCACAACTGAGCCAACTGCTCGACTACCTTTGTTACCGAAGCGTCTGGATAATCGGCGGCGATGGCTGGGCCTATGATATTGGTTACGGCGGGCTTGATCATGTGCTCGCCTCGGGACGCAATGTCAACATCCTGGTGCTGGACACGGAAGTTTATTCCAATACCGGCGGACAAACATCCAAAGCCACACCACGGGGCGCGGTGGCCAAATTCTCGGCCAGCGGCAAACCGACGGTAAAAAAAGACCTGGCATTACTGGCGATGGATTATGAAAACGTTTATGTCGCGCATGTTGCCTATGCCGCCAAGGACATTCAAACCCTGCGCGCGTTTATCGAAGCAGAAGCGCATGATGGGCCTTCCCTGATCATCGCCTACTCCCCCTGTATCGCACAGGGAATCGATCTGACCAAAAACCACCAGCAGCAGGAGCTGGCGGTAAAGAGCGGGCACTGGCCGCTGTTCCGCTTTGATCCAAAACGCGTGAAACAAAACATGAACCCGCTGCGCCTTGACTCTGCCGAACCTTCCATACCGTACAAAGAGTTTATCCAGACGGAAACACGTTTCAGCATGCTATGGCAAAGCCACCCGGAAGAGGCCGAGCGCTTTTTACAACAGGCACAACAGGACGTCTACCACAGGTACCACTATTACAAACAGCTCTCCGAGCTGGACTGGGATGATCACACCAGCATCGCTGCCACCAAGGCAAAACTGCATGCACTGATGCGCATGCCGGAAGCCGGTTCAAAAACCGGTTAAGGATCCGCCAGGAAGGCCCGGTTTCATTGGAATATTGCCATTCCGGCGCATGCCGGAAGCCGGTCAATCATTAGCAGGTAACACATGGATGGCGAAGCGCCGCCGGGTCGCGTCCGGAATGATGAATAAACAGCGCTTCCCTGAAGCGTTTTTTTAACAGGTTTACATTTTTCCTGTGACACTCTGCACGTTTTCGGAATTATTCCCCCCAGATGCGTCAAGCACGATGGAATCGTGCCGAAAACCTCCTTATATCTGTATTGGAACCAACTGACATCCAACCAGACATTTTGAGGAATGCCCATGCCGCAAGGCAGCCTGACTGACGAACTTGCTACACTCCCGCTGCTGCATGGAATCAACGCGGACGCGCTTAACTGGTTGATCGCCAACAGCAGTATAAGCACTTTTTCCGCTGGCGCGATTTTGCTCAGCCCGCATAAAAAAAACAACACCGCCTATATACTTCTTTCCGGGCGTCTCGAGGTAAGGCTGGCATCCGATGCAGAAGAGATCTGTGCCTATCTCGATGCCGGCAGTTGGGTGGGCGAAATGTCAATCATCGAAGGCACGGTGCCATCCGCCACCGTGATAACCGCCACCGACTCCCGTTTGCTCGCCATCTCGGGGGAAGTGTTATGGTCACTGATCGATCAATCACACGCAGTCGCACGCAATCTGCTGCACGCCTTTTCCGCCCGCGTCCGCCGGGACAATGTGCTGATTGCGGAAAGTAGAAAACAGCAGCGGCTGTTCGCGGAAAGCGCCCAAACAGACTTTCTCACCGGCCTGCGAAACCGGCGCTGGCTGGACGATATGCTCCACCGCCTGATTGAACGCTGCAACATCAACCAGCAAACCCTGAGTCTAATCATGCTGGACATCGACCACTTCAAAGCCTACAACGACAGCAACGGCCACCTTGCAGGTGACAAGGCACTTCAGACCGTCGCCCACAGCATTCGCGACCACATCCGCCCCACGGATACCGCCGCACGTTATGGCGGAGAGGAATTTGTGGTGATCATGCCGAACACCAGACAGGAAGACGCCATCATCATTGCCAACCGTCTCTGTGATGTCATCCGCCAACAACAAATCATCCGGGATGACGGCACCCCCCTCCCCGGCGTCACCGTCTCCATTGGCCTGTCTTCACTAAGCGATGAAAAAACAGCCGACCAGCTACTCAACCTTGCCGATGATGCACTCTATCGTGCAAAAAACGCCGGACGCGACCAGGTCGCCGCCTGACATTTGATTTGCCAGATAACACTCCCCCATCGCAAATCAGCCTTGATTAAAGCCCCCTCACCCCAGCCCTCTCCCTGAGGGAGAGGGGGTCAGGCCTGTTTAGCCCTTCAATTTTACGAAAGCGATGCAGCCTGGAGGAACCTTTAACGAAGGGTCCCCTCTCCCGCCGGGAGAGGGACAGGGTGAGGGGATCAAAAAAACCTGACATCCCCCATGCCTGTACCCTTCGCCGGCATGCAACGCAGCCTGGATGAGGCGCGGTAAAATCCAGGGGTGCGCGTTGCGTTTGTCCTCACGGATTTCACCAGGCTGCATTGATGCCTCCTGTATAGAGGAACCTTTAACGAAGGGTCCCCTCTCCCACCGGGAGAGGGACAGGGTGAGGGGAT
>JALVOC010000023.1 GCA_027032075.1 Chromatiales bacterium
AAGCCAGAGCGGACACTGTAGTGAAAACATCCTTGGCAACTTGCCGTTGCGCTTCGACAAGCCCCCACCATTTCAATACAATCCCCTATAAACAAGCCACAGTGCAGGAACCGGCATAGCCCAACAGACATTTATCCGCCATGCTGAACTGCGCACGGCGGATAAATGCTTATTGTGTCTACAAATCTAATAAAAACAATACGTTAATAAATCGCAGTTGACCATATACCACATTGTGCTACAGTCCCTTTATGAGTGTATTTTGTACAAAATGGTTTAAGAAGTGGTCTAAAAGATCTAACCTGAAAGACCAGGATTTGATTGAAGCTGTGGCAAATATGAAAGCTGGGTTATCAAGTTCAGACTTAGGGAATCACCTATTTAAAATTAGGGTTAAAAAGCCGAATAGCGGTAAGAGTTCAGGATTTCGAACAATCGTTGTGTACCGAAAAAATGATCGCGCGATTTTTCTATATGGTTTCGGAAAAAATGAAAGGGAAAATATTAGCACTTCTGAATTGCAACATTTTAAAAAATTGGGTAACGACCTGCTGGCTTTGGACAAAGATAAACTCAAACATTTTGTTGATGAAAAAATATTGTTCGATATAAAGGTGTCAAGATGAGAAATTCAATTAAGGATGCTATTTCCGAAACAGTTCAGGATATGATTAATGCCGGTTCAGAGGTTTCTTTTACACAAAAAGAACTTGATTCGTTGGGCATTACAATACCAAATGTGCAGTTAACTGGGGAGCAAATTCAAGCTATTCGGAAAAATATGAATCTCAGTCAAAGTGTTTTTGCTAAATTATTAAATGTTAGCGCATCATCCGTCAGGCAGTGGGAGCAGGGTAAAAGAAAACCATCAGGTTCTACTAAAGTATTGCTTGAGCTTCTAGAAAAGTCTCCCCACCTTTTAGATTACAGACTTAGTGCATAGGCATGACCGACATAACAATTGCGTAAACACTGACCGTCGAAAGCGTGGTTTAATGGTGCATTCACTTCGTTCATTTTAGCACAATTAAACCACGCTTTCGCCGTCAGGTTACGCAAGGCGTTATGTGCAAGGAAAATAGATGAGTCCAACAGTATTTAAGGAAAGGGGATATAGGTTCTTCTTTTTCTCGCGTGAAGAATCGCGGATGCATGTGCATGTGATGTCCGGAGACGGCGAAGCGAAGTTCTGGCTTGAGCCGGAGCTTCAGCTTTCGAAATCCTATCGTTACAATCGGCACCAGTTGAAAGAAATAGAGTCACTTATTGAGGATCACTATCATGAGCTTATCGACGCATGGCATCGCCACTTCGGCGGTTGAAGTCACGAATATTTCTAACCATGGAATCTGGTTGTTGGCGCATGATCAAGAGCTGTTCATACCATATGATGAATTCCCTTGGTTTAAGGATCAGCCGGTAAAAGTAATCACAAATGTTGAGGAATGTTCGCCCGGCCATTTCTATTGGCCCGATATTGATGTGGATCTCACGAAAGAAATAATCGAGCATCCGGAACGCTTTCCTCACAAGGCAAAAAGCACATAATCGCATTCAGCGGACAACTTTAAGTTGTCGCTGATGCTGGGATTAATTCGAGTCTGACCCCAATATGGGTACAGCTATACCGCTCGTCGCGGCACCATTGGCGAGCGGATAAGAGATTCACATGGCACGGTTACCACGATATTTTGTCAAGGACAGGCGCAGCATATTCTCCAGCGAGGCAATAACCGAGAGCCGATATTTGCCGACGACGCAGACACCCATTACTACGATGAATGCCTTCAGGAGGCCACTGAACAGCAGGGGTTGGCTATCCATGCATACGTACTGATAACCAATCATGTCCACATACTGGCCACCCCGGAGACAGCGCAAAGCATCAGTGGGCAAGGGAGAGCTGGACACCATCCGCGAGGCAACAAATACCGGCTGGGTGTTGGGCAATGATCGCTTTCGAGAGAAGATAGAGCGATTATCTGGGTGTCGCACGACACCGAAACCGAGAGGCAGGCCACGAAAGGAGACCAATGAGTGATTAATTCGAGTCTGACCCGCTCGCTGAACCTCAGTGGCGAAGAACTGATCCGGCGCTTCCTGCAACACGTCCTGCCCAAGGGATTCATGCGTATCCGCCACTTTGGCTTTCTC
>JALVOC010000024.1 GCA_027032075.1 Chromatiales bacterium
TTGAGCGGCTGACCGAGGGAGGTGCCGATGAAATGCAGCTTGCCGCTGTTGTCGCGGGCGAGCCGTGCATTGCTGAGATCGACAGATGGCATGTCAATCGCGTGCAAAAGTCCCGCACTCAATGGCAACGCCAGGCCGATACTGAGTACCGCCACAATTAGTTTTTTATGCCGTTTGGCAAAAGATTTGTTCTTCATTTTTGATTCCTCCTAAATACCAGATGATTACTTCTCCAAAATTTCATTTTCCATTACCAGGTTCATTTTTCATTCTGTATATTTCTGATAAATAATTTCCCTACTCAGTATCTTCCTTAACTATCCCGGCTAACCCTTTAAATATCCGCAAGAGTTCGTACATGCTATGGAAGGCGGCGGTAAATGCGCACGATGTAACTCTCCTGCATGCTGTTCACCTTGAGAAAAACAAATGTCGTGAATTTTTTTGTGCCGGTAACGACTCAGATATTGGCAATACTAATACCACGGTGGTTACAGATAGCTTACAGATGGGAATTTAGTAGGATAATTTTTACAAAATGACATGCAATTAATACTTATGTATGGTGCTGGAAAAGCATACTCATAAAAACGACATACTTGTACCCGCCGGGTGTTAACCAACCAAAATCTCTCATTTAATGATGCGATGTTTAATGATCGACCAAATTCAACCCTATAATTGAACATAACCCATAAGAACTAACCCTGGAAAATGATTTGCAAAAAAAAGCACGGCCAAATGGCCGTGCCAATTACCCCCGACTCCTTACTATATTAATCGCTCTGGTTTTTACGACGCCGCACCAGATAGAACATCGAGATGAAGAACAACATCCCCGGCAATAATGGATCGAATTCAGCCCGGGAATCGATGGTACAACCACCACCGCCACCACTGCTACCACCGCTGCTGCTACTGCTACTACCACCGCTGCTGCTACTGCTGGAAGAACCACCACCAGTCCTGTTCACCACGACATCAACACTGTCTGTTGCCGTCGCCCCATCGTTATCGGTGACAGTCAGTTCAAAGGTTAACGTACCTGCACTGGCGGGGGCGGTAAAGGCGGGGGTTGCCGTATTCGCACCGGTCAACGTTACGGCTGTGCCCGCAGTCTGCGTCCAACTGTAACTGGCAATGCTGCCATCGGGATCGCTGCTGCCACTGCCATCGAGGGTCACGCTGCCTCCTGCGGTAACGGTTTGATCCGGCCCTGCACCGGCAGTGGGAGTTTGATTCACTACCGTGATTACAACGGTATCCGTATCGGTTGCCCCATCGTTATCGGTTACAGTCAGAACAAAGTTCAACGTATCTACACCGGAAGGTGCAGTAAAGGTGGGGGTTGCCGTATCCGCACCGGTCAGGGTTACTGTCGTCCCCAAAGTCTGCGCCCAACTGTAGCTGGCAATCGTGCCGTCGTTATCACTGCTGGCGGTACCGTTGAGAGTGACACTGGCATTCTTGTTTACGTTTTGATCCGGGCCTGCATCGGCGATGGGGGGTTGATTCTGAACCGTGATCACAACGGTATCTGTGCTGCTTGCCCCATCGTTGTCGGTGACCGTCAGTTCGAAAGTCAATGTGCCCGTACTGGGAGGAGCGGTGAAGGTTGGATTAGCCGTACCTGCACCACTCAGGCTTACGCTCGTACCTGCGGTTTGCACCCACAGGTAACTGGCAATCGTACCGTCGGGATCGCTGCTGCCGCTACCGTCGAGCGTAACACCGGCACCGGTATAGACGCTTTGATCCGTACCGGCATCGGCAACCGGCAGCAGGTTGGCGCCACAGGTGTAGATCCGGACATCATCCAGAAACCAGCCAAACTCAGCTGTGGCGTCATCTGTTCCCGTGCGCCAACGGAATGTGACGCTCTGTTTTGGCAATGTGCTGAGATTCAGGCGGCTGGAAACATAGCCATGACTCGTGCCGGCAAAGGCATTCCGCCCCGCGAGGGGGTTGTTACAACAGGTACTCAGGGAACCCACATAGGTTTGCCCGTCTTCGATCAGGCTGCCCGCATCATTCCAGGTCGTTCCCCCATCGATGCTGTATTCCACCACCCCGCCATCGAAATACACCGGCACGGACACATTCGCCTCAAAATCAAACGCATGGCGGAAATGAAGATAGGGTGTGCTGCCGGTATTGGGTACCGTTACCGTGATCTCGGCATACTGATCGGTCACGATACTGGTATTATAACTGAAAAGAGAGTGGACGCCGGAAGTCGCATACGGTCCATAGCCGTAGGAAAGAACATAGGTCGTATACCAATCTACCCAATCAACGTCTCCTTGGCCCGTATCATGGCTCAGGGTCCAGTTTGCCAGACCGCTTTCCAGGTTGTCGTAAAAGATATCAGTCGGTACTTCACCTGCCGTCGGGCAGATCGCCGCATCTGGGTTATACCCTGCCACCGGTTGCTGATCCATCTCCACCGCATCGATGGCGGCCTGGACCTGGGCACAATCCGTGATCGTTGCCGTTCCGTCCCTGACAAGATTCAAACACCCCTGGTAGAGGGCGTTATACAGATCCAGATAATCCGAAGCCGAGGTGAGAAAATTGGTTTGTGCTTCGTAATAGATCTTTGCGGTCTTGTCGATGCCCAGACCGGTGACCGTCTGACCGTTGAAACTGCCGCCATCCACCATCAGATAAGCGGCCTTGTTGTTCACGCCGCTGTTGGTATGCACCCCGCCATTATCCAAGGCGCTGGTGTCGTAGTTTGCACTGGTCATTCGATCCGGATCACCGTATGCCGGCGGATCGGCCATATTACGCAGCGCCCCACCGGGAACATCCTCACCCATCAGCCAGCGTACAGCGGGCGTATCTGTTCCACCCGTATTGGTAAGATCAACAAACTCACCCCAGACATCGGAGAAGGACTCGTTAATCGCGCCCGATTGATAATAGTAGTAAAGGCCGGAAGTGTGTTCGGTAACACCATGCGTTAATTCATGCCCGACCACATCATCGCCCTGGGACAAACCGGTACAATACGCCATCTGGGTTCCGTCCCAGAAAGCGTTTGGACAATTACTACCATCATTCCAATGCACGGATGAGATTAACGTCATGCCATTGTCATCGAGGCTGTCGCGCCCGTGGGTATTTAAATAAAAATCGTAGGTGTCACGCGCATAGATATGCGCATATTGGGCATCCGCGTCACCGGCGGCACAATCGGTGTCACTTTCATCACAGACCAGCGTACCGGGTAAAGTGGCGGTCTCATTCGAGGTGTACGTCATACGATCCCGTGCGCTATCCACCTGATTGAAGTGGACACTGATGTGGCCGAGGACGGCATCGATCAGTACAAATTCACGCACCGGGATGTTATCAACTGCGCTCACCTCGATTCGCCAAACGAGATTCGCCGGAAAACTGGCGGGACTGATAAGCCGGGGGGCATAAACGAATAACTGGGGTTTTGAGGCGTGAAGGCGACTGGCATTGACATCATGCCATTTTGAAACTGCCGCAATCGCGGTTTCAATCGCCTCCACTGCGCTGACAAGTGGCTTGGTCGGCACTTTCAGCGAGGCGGCTGTTTCACCGGAAAAGGAAAGCAGACGATTATCGGCATCCACGTTGGCGACCAACTGGCCACCAATCACCGGCAGGCCCTGATAGTACTGTTGATAACGAATATTTTTACGTTTGTTTGCAAGCGTTGTCTGCCTGCTCAGCCTGAGATCGCGCGCCGGGTTGGCGATGCCAAACAGTGGCGCATACGTATTCGCGACCACATCGGCAAGCGTCTGGCCGGAGTTGGCCTTTAACGGTATTGGCTGGTTCAATGGCGCACCGATAAACCGCAGTTTGCCGCTGTCGTCCTGCACCGTGCGTGCCTGGGTTAAATCCACCGAAAGCGCATCGTCCGCCGCCTGTAAAAGATTCGGGCACAGTGGCAGAACCATAGCCACCGTCAGGGCTGCTAAAAATTTATTACTCCATTTTTCTCGTTGCTTGCTCAGCATGCCCCCTCCCCTGCTCATACCAATCGCTGTTCCATCCAGCATGGTTGTTATTCTGTGACTGTTCCCTCCACAAGCAGACTGTTTAAATCACACCAGGCGGTATTGAGTCTGAATTTCCGTGCGGTTCGACAATATTGCTCCCCGCCTTCTTCTATTTTCATATTAGTAGGAAATTGTCATGATTCGAAGTAGTAAACGTCACAAAAACAGCTTGTCTGTGTACATTCCAGACTTTTTTCTTATGCCACTCTATGACTAATGTCCTAAATAAAAATACCAGACACCAGTACCCGACTTGTTTATTTGGAAACAGATTGCCTGAACAGAGGAGGTTTATCTGGATCTCACACACCCATTTCACAGACAGAAATCAGGCCAACTTGTTTGGCCGTTATAAGCGATCTTTATGAATAGCTCCCGATACAGAAAAAATCATTTTACCTTCGGCGACACTCTTTCCGGCGGTACAATCCCGTAACGATAATTTGGCTGCACCGCCTCAATCTTTTCCGAACTCAACCCCTGCCGCTCAATAACCGGCAACCCCGGATCGCGCCGTAGTTGTATGAGAAAACGTCCCCACAGCTTGCGAATACTTTTAACCCCATAATCAGCAAAAACCGCTATAGCATCTTGTAACCCTGCACTATATTACGGAACAATATTCACTGCCAATCCTGTTGACAAATTGATATAGGCCAGCGATCCCATAGCATTAACGGCCTTACCAGTTGAAGTAATACCGCTTAGTGCGGCGGCAACTTCTCCGCCACCTAAAATGGCTGCAACCACATACATAGGTATAGTCAGGGTTAAAGGCGCGTAATAACGCAGCAAGGGCGGCGACAAACACCCATCAAACTGGATTTCATCTGTCGCCGCCCCAAAGAGGTTAAAGCAAGATTTCTATATCTGATGTATCAATTTTTTACTACCAATGGTTGCTCATGGATTAGTAGCTGATTCACCAGCTAACGACGGTTTAACATCACGAATAGTTTGGCGTGCAACTGCTGCTGCGACATTAGTTGGTGATAGTAAAAACGATGTCCTGCCAATTTCAGCAGTAACGCCAGCCGTTGCCCAATTGAACCTCACAAAAACATTAACACCCATATCAGAAGTAAGCGTTACAGGCGTGGTCAAAGTATAGGTTCGACAGGTAGCATCATTACGAATTGTATTATCTATCAGCTCGTGAGTTACACTTCCCGAACCATTTACTACATCATGAGTGAAGGTGTTAATTTCAATTCGGTTAAAAGATACCCCAGTTGCAGATACATCATAGCAGAACTCGACACCGGTTAATTCCAAACTCTGTCCATATAGTGCAACTGGAATGTCAGGATGAAGCGAAAAAAAGTTGTTACCTGTAGACGTTCTTGAAACCAGCAGCCTCCCAGAATAGTAGGTCATATCCACAGGATCAGATGAGGTAAATTCAACCCAACTTCCAAAACTACTAGTGATACGAATAACGCCAGAATTTTCAACAAACCCTGCTGCCTGTACTGCAGACACAGCCTCACCATCTGTATAACGCGCATGATGCGCTGAGGGATCGCCAGAATGGGTCGTCATGTTATTGGCGTTCGTCGAGATATCATTGGCATTCGTAGAAATATCATTGGCATTTGTTGCGATATTGGCTGCATTATTACCAATATTGGTTGTGTTTGTGTTGATGTTAACCGTATTCGTCGTCACCCTAGAATCATTGTCATTCACTGCAGTGGCCACGGCATCGAAGTTTTGATTGACTTCTGCCGCAACCGCCGGGGTACCGCTGGTAAATGTGTTCGGAATGGTAACACTCCCGCCCCAGGCAGCCGGTACCATCAACATGGCGGCTACCAGTCCGGTGATAAGTTTGACAAAGATTTTCATGACTGCTTCTCCTTACTTGATTCTTTGTGTTTACAATTAAATTAATATGGAATCTTATGCCCAGTCGTCCTGGTCCCAGACCATCTGGTCCCAGTTGCTGCTACCACCGCCTCCGCCGCTGGACGACGAGCTGGAGCCTCCACCCCCTCCGCCACCACCGCAGGCCGCCAGCATGAGTATGCCGAGCAGCAGCAGACTGTATCTCGTCAGTTTCTTAAACATCACTGTTCCTCCTCGATTGGAAATTCCACTTGTCATATCGGTTTTGCTGTCAACATATCATCCGGGAGGTTACAGATAGCTTACAGATGGAATAACAATGGTATGATTTTTTAGCTACGACGCGAATTTAATACTTTTGGATTATGTGTACGGGTGGTTCAGCCCGGGTAGGATGCGGTGAGTTTACGAACCGCATTAATTAAACAAATGTTAATGCAATGCTTATTTGGCCAGCTCATAAACATGGTTTGGATTGTCATTGCCGGAAGAGGCCATCGATGCGGTTCGCGGACTCACCGCATCCTACATTTTTTTCTCCCCGTCTCCGGTGGGCATGGCGTGGAAATTCGTTATGAGTTGATTCTTTATGCGGAACAGCGCTTGGGGATCTGCTGGAAAATGGCAAGACACGCCGTATAACCTCGCCGCCCCCCCACACAACCCTGTGTCGCGACACCGGTACCTCATCCGTGCCGGCCGGGTGGCGGCTTCCATGCTGCCACCTGTCTTGCCATTTTCCAGCAGATCCCTTGCTGCATTTCCGTCAATATGTTGTCTGGTGACAGCTCCGAACACG
>JALVOC010000025.1 GCA_027032075.1 Chromatiales bacterium
GCCTTACTTAACACCGATATCAAACTGCGGCGCAGCCAACCGAACGCGCTGCCCAGTTCGCTCTCGACATCGGCGCGGAAATATTTCCGCAGTGTTGCAATTGATGGTCTGTTGAAAGCCATGTTTAACCAGCCTTTAATTCGTAATCAAAAACATCCTGATACAACCTCCCATCGCCACGGGTGATTGTGATGTATATGGCCATGACGCCTTGGCGCAGCCATTCATTGTCCACCTCCACAGTACTGGCGATACCATCCTCGATGAGCCATTGCAGAGCCTCCTGGCAATATTCACGGGCGCGAATCAACACATCGGTAGTTTGTTTCTCGCGCGACAGTAGCCACAGCCTGGATCCGAGCTCGTCGCCATCGATGTCGGGATAACTGTCGCCCCAATAGCCGCGCCGATCATTACTGCCGTCTGGCAGCTGATCATCGTCATCTGCCCGACGGTCGGTGAATAGACTGATCAACACAGCTGTGCGCAGGCCCTGATCACTGGTCAGGTCGTAGTCGCCCAGGGCGATGTCAAACTGGCCATTGCTGTCCTGTGTGATAGCAATATCCATTACGAATCACCCTCAAGGCGGTCATCAAACCCCTCCACGATTTCCACGGCACCGAGGGTTCCACCCAGGAACAGGAAAATGGTCCGAAGCGCAGCGCGACGATGCGGCGTAACGATCATTGCGGGCCTCCCGTGTTGTCGCTGCCAGCCTGCACGCCGCCGTGGACGTGCGTTTTCAGGCTGATACCGTCGGCCGTCACATCGCCACCCGAGATGGCCATGTCACCCTGCACGGTCGCGCCACTGCCGCCGCTGATCGCCAGGCCGCCCTGGCCGGTGATCAGGCCGGTAACATTGAGCACGCCGGTTAAATCGGTTTGTGGCGTGTTGAGCGTGACCTTAGATGAGGCAATCACATCCACCACCGGGCTGGTCACCTTGGCGCTTGTAGTAGCGGTCACTTCTGCCACGTCGGTATTGGCGATGAGTTTGTTGGCGGCGTTGATCGTGATCTCGTTGGCCGAGTCGATCAGGATTTTGTTGCTACGTTTGAAGTGGATTACATCGCCTTCATCTGTATAAAGTGCCACCTCCCCTGACTGCAGGCCTTTGAGGCGGAAACGACGGTCGGCCACACTAACGGCAACCGCGTGATCGCGGTCTCCACCCAAGGAAAGCAACAAGGCCTCGGCGCCGGGTTGCGGATTACTGGTATATCCGTATGGCTCCCAGTGCTCAATGGCGTCGAGCAGTTCCTCACCAACAGCGGCAACCTGCAGCTCCTGTAGCAACCTTGCCGGGTCCACAAGTTTCACGACGCCACGTGTGGCAATCAGGCGCAGCTTGCGCCGAAGTGGCTGCAATGCCTTGTCAATAATGCGTCCTAGTTCCACTTCTCTGTCTCGCTCTTATCCAACAGCGGCACCAGGTCAAAGGCCTCGGGCGGCATCACCTGCAGCTCGGTGCGCTGGCCTTCCTTGTCGGTAATCATCTGCACCGCGCTGATCAGCAACTTCTCGCCACTGAGGCGCATCCACTTGTCATAGACATGCACTAATGTATTAGGCCGCCACAGACCGCCTGAGTGCCGCCAACCGTTTACGGTATAGGTGAGCGCCTCACCTCGACCGTAGGCGGTATTGCGCTGCCACTCCGCACGACGGCGGCAAGTGCCGGCATCGGCGGACTGCTCGGCGAGCAGCACATGCTTACGGACAGCCCGCACACTTTTATCTGTTGCCTTACCCAAGTTTTTCGCAGCCGCTTCGCCGTTCCAGTTGTCATCGCCGGCGGTCTGGCCAACAACAGTGATCTCGTTGAAGCGATCGCGCATTGAGAAACGGCCTGAGGCGGATTTGATGTTGACGCCCAGCTCCAGGGCATCCGATAACACCTCGGTACCGGTGCGTGTGATCACCAACGTGCCATCACTGTCACTAACAAGACGCACACCGCGTTGCCGCGCATGTTTCTCAAGAAACTCAAAGCCAGTCTGTCCGGATTCGATAGCCGGGCGTTTGAAAGGCGCGTCCACATCACAATCGGCCCGCACGGGAATGCCAAACAGGCCTGCGATATAATTGGCCAACTGCAGCAAGTCTTTATTGTTGAACTTCTTGGCCATCAGGCCGCAATCCACAATATCGGCGGCCTTGCTGCGGCCGCTGACACTGATGGTGTGTTGCTCGGCATCGTAGTTCGGGAGCGCATCGTCGACGTAGCCGGTGATCACCAGATCGCCGTCACACAACACCTCACAGGCATCGCCGGCGCTGATGCGCGGAGGCTCATCGTCAGCGCCTTCCCAGCGTTCAGTCAGCGTGAGGTTAAAGGTATCGCACACCTGCTCGATGGAGCGGGTGATCCGCACGCCCGTCCAGCCGGCGAAGTCGGTGCCGTTGATGCGCAGGATAACCTCGCTACTCACTCAACACCTCCAGCACCTGGCCACCCAGGACAAAGCCGGGATGACGGATATTGTTGAGGTTAACCAGCTCGACATCGCGTGTGGCGTCGCCGTAGACCTGATGCGCAATCACCAGGGCAGGCAACGTGGCAAGCGGCGTGTACGCCATCACCGATGGCAACCGCTTGCCGCGGGTGGAAAGATCGGTCATCACTGCAACACGCAAATCAGACAGGCTGTTATATAGATCGTCATCTATCGACTGACCACTCACTACATCGGTAATCTGTTGTCGCTCATCGATGGCGTCGAGCAGCTCATCACGCAGAGTCAGCACCGCACTACGAGTGAATGGCCGATCGCCTTGTTTGACTGGCGAAAGCTCCAGGGCGGCCGAGGCCTTGCAGGCGGAGACGATAGCCGTGGTTCGCACCAGCTCATTAAGCGCCTGCGTATTTCTGGCTTTCTGTCTGGCGCGCGGCATAGTGCCGACCGTTACTGGATCGGTTCCGGTGTTGAAGAGATTGCGGTAGATCTCTATAGCCCGCACAGGCTCAGTGGCGATGCTGCTGATGTTGGTCACCGCACCGGCAATCGCCGCTCCCAGCTCGGCTGGTGCACGGATGATGTCAGCCAGCGGCCCGCTTACCGACCCGACAACATTGGCCACCGCCGAAAAAACATCATCGACCTCTTTCAGAAAGTCATCCACCGCACCAGCGACATCGCTAATAGCAAAGTCATCAGCGAAGGCATTGATGCTATCGGCAACGGATTTGTCGGCAGCCGTTTTAACGGCCTCCTGAGTCGCCGTTGTCGCCGTTGGAAAGGCCTGCTCGCCCGCCTCGACACACTGAATAGTGATCGCTGCATAGCCACCGTGTCGCGTGCTCTCGCGCACTCTGAAGCCAGTAACGGTAACGACAAGCGTGCCGTGGTAAGGATGGCGCAGCTCGCCGCTACCGGGCTCTTCCACCCTGGCAATCAGTGCGTCACGGGCTTGCTGGTAATCGGGGCCGATGCAATAGGCCTCGAACTGGATCTTGCGCGCCTTGCGGCCCAGGTCTTCAGCATAGGGCTTGTCACGCAACGGATACTCATGCAACTGGACGCGGCGCCCGGCTTCAAGCTCAGCCTCGCGCACATAGAACTTCGCAGCCTTAAAGCTGCCTTCGGCCGTAAATCCAACACGCCAGCCCATTATAACGCCCCCATGGTCTGGCCAGCGTCGACATCGAGATCCAGGCCTTGTGCCTTGATCTCTTTCGTCTTGACAGGCACGTCGCTCTCGATTTTGACGGTCACCGATGCTTGCTGTTGGGTGGCAATGTTGCGCGTTGCTGCCGCCGCGTTGGCAGCATGCTGCTCGCGCATGCGGATAACGGCCTGCGCCTGATCGTTGCCGAATGCAGCCAATATATGCGCGATACCAGATCCGATGGCATTTTCAACCTTAGTGCCTTTGATGGCGTCACTGATCATGCTTCCGATAAATTGCCCGGTTTCCCAGGCGCCATAGACCATACCAGCAGCACCGGCTAAGCGCCCCACTTTGCCGATCACGCTACCGCGCGCCCCAGGCAAAGTAGAACCAGGCGCATAGTTGACACCGCCCCTGCGACGTCCGCCAGGCATGCCGCCGGGACCGTTGACCACGTAGACCGGGATCGGCTTGGCGGAATTGAGCAAACCAGCGGCACCGCCGGCCGTGCCGGCGCCCTTCTTACCTAATAACGCTGACGCACCTTTATAAAGTCTGAATATCTTCCGGCCGGCAATAGCCACACCCAGCAGGCCTGCGCCCCATTTGGCAGTATTGAGGGCCAGCCGCACAGTATCCTTGTCGAGTGAATTTAGCCAGAGCGCCAGATCCTGCACCGGCTCGGTCAGGTTGTTGATGGCAAACTCATTCCAGCTGGTGCCGAGACTGGTCAGCGCGGAGTTGAATTCGCGCGCGGCACGAGCGGAATCCCTGGTTGTGGTGGTACCATCACCAATAACCTGCATGAAGCGCTGCAATGATTTCACGGCACCAGTGCGCTGGTATTCGGCGGCAACGGTATTGAATGCGCGCAAGGCCTCGGCGTCGAAGACCTGGGCAAGGTTGGTCTGCTTACCGCCCGCAGCCTTGATGATCTCCACCATCAGCTCGTTGATCGGCTTAAGCTGTTGCTTACCCTCTTTGAGTTTCTCCGGGTCAAACACCTCTATACCACCTAGCTCCCGGAGCTTTTCGATCTTCTTCGGGTCGGCCATTGTGCGCAGCACCGCCTCGAACGCCGTGGCGGCCTGCTCGCTGGACCCGGTGCCCATACGAATAACCTGCAACGCCGCACCCATCTCTTTCATGGCCCGCACACCGCTGCGGCCGGCAGCGTTATAGGCAGCAACAACACGCGGCCCGAGGCGCGACAGGTCTTTCAGCGTGAAAGCGCCCTCTTTCCCCTGCTCATTGAATGCATCGAGAGTCTTAAGCACCTCCTCCGGCGCGGTGATGCCCTGTTTCTGGAACTCGGCCAGCATGGCACCAACGTCAGTACCTGCTGCGCCGGTAGCCTGAATTGCCAGACCAATATTACGGATGTTGGCTTGCGCAAACTCAAGGTCACCTGTTTTCTCGACGATATCTTCGATGGCGCTGAGCAGCTCCGAGGGATTTACGCGAATATCAGGCGCCTGCGCCATATCGAACACAGATTGTTTGAGCTGCTGCACCTTCTCATCAGAGAGTCCAGCGTTAATACCGAGGCGCGTGTACCGCTCGGAGAGATCACCCACCTGCTTGACCGCAAGCGCCACCGTAGCACCGGAAATAATGCCCGTATATCGGTTGCCCAGCTTGTCGAGTCCGCGACCGGCAATTTGCGACATACGCGCCATGCCGCCGAGGTATTGCTGGCCACGCTTGCCCATACGCTCCAGGGCCTTTTCGTAGGCCTTCGAGCGATGGGGGAGATTACCCTCCAGGTCGACCGTTACCGATTTTTTTAAATCACCACGCGCCATTTACGGTTTCAGCTCTTTGATATGTTCTATTTGCCGAAGCAGGCTGCCCAGCGTTTTGCTGTGCACGTCATGTTCATTGAATCCAAAACAAACGACCAACACGACGACGGTTCGCTCAAGCTCAAGCGTCGTCGCTTTTTGCTCGCCCCCGTTTGGTCAGCGCCTCCATCGCTGTCTTTGCTGCCTCATCCAGCTCCGCCGCTTTTATTTGAAGCAACAACAGATCATCCGGATGAAGTTTCTTGAGCATCGGGATATCAACTGGTACCTCAACACCACCAATGCTCTTAATCTGCCGACAAAGCAGCAACGCGCCCATCATTGTGGGACTTGAGGCCAATGCAGGGCCATCTGGCATCAGTACCGCGCGCTCACTTTCTTCGCCGCATTCCAACAGGTCCGCAACCGTCGGTTCGGTGAGGACGATGTGCTTAAGCACCTCATCCCCAACTTTCAGGCCATGCTTTAGATCAAACTCTATCGCTGCCATCTTTTATACCTCGTCGCAGCTGATGGCCTCGAACTTCAGGTCAACAGTGCCGTCCTTGCTGTTGAGGCTAGCCGGCTCGGTGACCCAGGCATCACGCAGGATGAATTGCGCCCCGGTATCAGTCTCAAACAAAACGGTTGCGCCAGTGATATCGGAGAGCTCACGCAAGGAGAGATCCTTGTTGTGATACACGGAGCACTCCATGGATGGTGCAACGTCCTCCTCCTGGTAACCATGCACTTCTCCACCACCAACAACTGACGATCGATTGGAACCACCCGGGTTAAGCGTGGCACCGCTATCGGTTTTAAGGCGCGTACCATCCACAGTGATGATGGCGCGGCCGGTAATCTTCTTGCTCATAAGACGTTCTCCTGTTGTTTTCCATCACCCGGCCCTCTCCCGCTTAGGGAGAGGGCGAACAGGTGTTATTTACGGAACTGGATTTGCTGGGCATGGACGCGGTACTGGCCAACCAGCTTCGGCGAGTCCTGAATGTTCAGACGATTGCGATCACCGCCGCCAAGACCATCGCCAATTTCGCAAACGATGCTTGCCTTGTAACCTTCGTAATCCTGAACCCAGCCCTTGGTCTCCATCGAGGCGTAAAGCGCCAGCAGTTCGGCCTTGGCAAGCTTGGGCTGCATAACGGCCTGCCCCGCACCGATACGGGCATCATCTTCCGCCAGCTTGTGGCGCGGATACTTGGAGGAAAAGAGTCGGCGCTGCTCGAAGCGGATACGCTCCAGCGTTTCAGGCACAGTGATGTCAAGGTAGGAATCATCAGCGATGTTGGCAGCATTCACCTGGTACATGGTGATCTGCCGCTCAATCATCACGCTACCGTCAGCACCGACCTTGTAGGTAGCAATGCCGTCGAACAGCAGCAAATTCCGCTCGCTGTCCGTCCAGGCATCCTCGGTAGCCGGCGGCATGATGCCAGTGAGCTTGAGTGTTTGCAGTGGCCGCGCCGGGTCGATGCTGAGCGCGGCCGCACCTACCACGGCATTGACCGCGGCCCAGATGTAGGGCGGCTGCGGCGCGATATTGGTGCCCATGCAGGTTACGTGTGGATTGTTGCGGCTGTCGCCAAAGGTGACGGCGGCGGAGTGATTGCCACGATAGGCCGTGAACGCCCTCGCACCGATCTGGCGAGTCGGCCCCCAGCGGCTGTCGAGCTCGGTCTCCAGCGCCACCATGTTGGAGGTATCGGTGTAGGGACAGACGATCCAGTTGTACCACTCATCTCCCATCGCAGAAATGGCGGTAGTAATATCAGGATTAGTAGTACCACCAGACATTGCGGTGATGGCCACGGTAATGCCCTTGGGCAGTTGCTCGCCGTAGTAGTTGGTGCGGACATCGATGTCGTTGCCGGTTTCGCCCTTCCAGCGGCAAGTAAGATCCACCTGGTTGGTGACCGTGCCGTTGACCGCAGCGGTTACCGGCAGCGTATCGTCGGCATTGATGGCAGCGGCGATAGCCGTGGCAATGGCGTCCTGACTGTCGCCGGAGGTAACGCCCACGTTCACCTGCTTGCCGGCAATGTACAGGGCCAGCGTGCCGGTGCTGCTTGCGCTGCCGGTTACGGTGACGTTACCTGCGGCGGCCGCGCCGGCGGCGTCATCGTCCAGCGCGATAGCGGTGACGTTCATCCACTGATTAGCCGCGAACAACGCAGTGACCATTTCGGTGAGCATGGCGCCTCGGCCGAAATATTCCTCGGCCTTGGCCGGCGTGGTACCGTGCATTGCAACACCTTCCGCAACCGAGCCACTGCTGAGGCGCTGACCGATGACCACCACCTTGAAGTTCGGGTCGGCATTGTTCGCCAGGCCATTGTTAAACTCGACGTAAATACCCGGCACACGCAGGGCGGCGGGAATGGAATCAAAGCTGACAGTCATGGCTCATTACTCCTTTGCAGACTTGGTTTCGCGCTTGACAGCCTTTACATCTTGCGGCCGAGAGGTTTCGACCACGCTGCCATCTTTCAAACGACGCACCCAATAGACGGTGCGTTCCACTTCGGCACCCTCTTCCGGCAGGAACTCACGCCCCTTGCCTTCCAGGTGTACCTTGAGGCCGGGTTTGGCCGGCTTGATATAGATCTTATCCATGACGAGATCACCCCTTTGGTTGGTCTGGTAAATCAACAGAATCATCGGCTGGTGGTTCATTGCCATCGGCCAGCACGTGCGAAGCACTCACGTTATCAAGGTCGTCCACACCAACAGTGATAACGCTGACACCATCAGCCGGATTGGCAGCCCACACAGCCTCACCGATGCTGATGCCAATCTGGAACTCGACTGCCCACACCAAGTAGCCATCCAGCTCAGGCTTAAAACCGTCGGGACCGACGTGCAGCACTTCGGCTGCCTTCACAACTTCGGCCGCGCCAAACTCTTCTTCTTGAGAAACACGCACGGCGACCGTGGCTGCAAGATTGCGCACCTGCAACTCGGCATCGGTGGCGACCGGGTCATAGATGCAATAGACCGTAAACCGCGCCCAGCAGTCGAACGGGCCTTCGCCGAAATCGTCCGGCTCCAGTTCGTCGAGTTCCACCAGCACCGCCGGCAATGCAACCTTGCGCTCAATTTTTGGATAAGCAGCACAAGTGCCCAGGCCAGGAATGTCGGCCGCGAGGCGATCAACAATGGCGGTATGCAAACTATCGAGCATTTTTTACGAACACCTGGTATTTGAGTTCCTGCCGAAACACCTCAAAGAAACGCTGCTGCGCCTCATTGAATAGATCATTGAGCCGATCGCGCACCTGTTCGGTGTCGATATCCAGATCAACGCGCTCAATCGGCTCGCGCATCTTTCCGGCATAGCGACCCTTGGTCATTTTGCGCTTGGCCTCGCCGGTACGCTGGAACACCACCTGCTTGCCCTTGCTGGTGGCAACGACAAACGCGCCTTCAAATACGTGACGACCTGCCCGCACGCCGCGGCGCAGTTGTTTCGCTGCCCCAAGACGGTGAGCGGCGAGCGGTCGCAAACCGGCCCATACTCGACCGAAGCGACGCCGGCGAGTCGCCTTGAAGGCCCGGATACGCTGCCTTACCACCTTGGCCGCGATCTTCGTCTCTTCACTCACTGCGCGCACCGCGTGAGTGCGCAGCCAGTTCATGGTCTTGTTGAGCGCGCGGATCTCGGCAGCCTCCATTTGTTTCATCGTGGCACCAAAGGCGTCGGCCAGAATGGCAACCTGACTTGTATCGATAACCAGTTCCATCAGCCCGCCATCTTCAACATCACAACACCGCCACCAATTGCCAGCCCGAACAGCAAGGTGAGTGCATGCTTGACCAAGGCATCAAACAGGTCGACACTCTTGCCGTTGCCGGCCAGCTTGTTTTCAACTGTGCGCAAACGCTGATCCAGCGCATTGGTTTCGGTGCGCAGTAACCGGAACAAATCATCGACCTGTTTACCGATACGATTGGTGATGTCAGCAACTCGACTCAGGTCACCATCGAGGCGAATCAACTCATGCAGCGCCTTGGCGAGTTCCTTGATATCCGAACGCATTCCGGAAATAGAATCGCGCACCTCACGCTTGAGTTCGTCCAGGTCTTCCTTAATTGCTTCGACGTCCATCGACATCATTGCGCACCTTTGCCGGCACCCAAGGCCTGCAGCAATTTGCCCATGTCTTCGCTCTTACCCTTGGAGGAGCGCGAACTGCCGAACTCGAAATCGAAGGCGGTAGATATGTTTTTCATCATCATGCCGCCGATGGTAGTCAGGAACGTGAGCACTGCCGGATTCACCGTGTTAGTCAGAATCAGGAAAATGCAAATCACCGTCACCGCAAGGAACGCCACGATCACCATCGCGTCCGCGCGCCAGTTGATCCGGCCCGCTTTCGTCATCTCCACATCCCGCTCACGAGCATCTGCCCGATCGTCCAGGTAGGCCTTGGTCTCCTCCAGCTCCAGCTCGGCCATGCGGGTCTGGAACTGCAAGGCCAGCTTCGGATCAGCGCGTAACGCGTCGGTGACCGCTCCCAGGCTGTTGCCATCCGTAACCGGTACACCAGTCAGTTCGGCAGCAGCATCGATGACCTTACTTGCCACTTTGCCGCTGGTATCACCAGCCACCTTGCCGACCATTGAAGGAATAAACTCCTTGGCCAGCGCAATTGCTCCAGAAATCAACCAGGGTGCCATTGCCCTTTACCCTCCCGTTTTGGCCGCCACCTGCTCTTACCGTGGCGGCATACAGATCACTTTTCTACTTCTTTTACGCTAATTTCGAGACCATCATAAACGCAGCGATCCACGCTCTCGCCATCTTGCAGTGTGATTTCTTCGACAGAATCACCATTATCGGTAATAGACACCTTCACCTCTTTGGTGTCCGAGCAATGCGCATTTACAATTACATTTGTGGTCATGGTTCAGTACCCTTTTAATTTGCGGCTGCCAACAAACAACTTCACCGGAAAGTGTTCAGCCGCACCCAGCTTCCGGTAAAGAATCGTTATGTTACTAGCGCATAAACCAGCCAAACAGCAAGCATTCCGATTATTGCTACTCCGTAACGAATCAATCCTTCTATATCAAGGTTTCCGAAATACCCGCCCGTAGGACAATCATATCTACCAGCAACAATCCAAAATACCACCGATAAAATCGCCGGGATCAACCACCAGCCGATAGTTATTTCAAAACTCATAATTCATCCGTTATTGCGGACGCAACACCAGCACAGTCAGGCCGGTGCCGTCGGGTTGCAGGTCTACCACGTCATATACAGATGCTCTCACCGTGAGCGTGGTAGTGCCTTCCACCACTGCGCTCAGGTCAACGCTCTGATCTATCGTGAATTGCGGCTCTGTGATCTCGGTATTCAGAGAGCCGATACGCGGCTGCAGCCATGGCGCCTCGAACAGACCTTTTACCTGCACGACCGTGACACCGTCGCCGTTGATATCCAGCGTGGCGTCATCGCCCAACACATTGGTGAGCGACTTGTCGATGCCGGCAAAGGTCTGTCCGAAGTCCATGGTTTTGCCTTAGCTGTACTTCTTCTCGCCAACCATCTGCAGCGAACGGCTGAACTCAGGCGCTGCACCGGCGAGGGTTTCCGGGGCGCGTACATATTTTTTCAGGCCGTCGGCACTGAGGATGATGCTCTCGAAGGCGGCCGCAGCATCGGTGACCTGAGTGAAAACGCCATCAGGGATATCGATGTAGGTTACATCGTCGTCACTGTGCTGCAGCTTCACATCCAACGTACTGTCGGCCGCATTGCCGGCAGAACTGTCGAGGATGAACTTGACATCACCCTCGAACTCACTGATATCGACGCCGACGCCATTGCTGGATGCGGTCACCTTGGCGGCGCCACGGATGGAAATCGAAATCACATTTTTTGCTCTCATGATCTTGCTCCTGATCGGTTAAGATTCACCCGCGCCATGATGCGCGGGCTTTCTGGTTACTTGCCGCCCTTGCCCTTGGCGAGTTCCTTTGCCTTTTCCTCGGCAGCCTGAATAATCTCGGCCGCCTTTTCCTCGGCAGCCTGAATAATCTCGGCCGCCTTTTCCTCGGCAGCCTGCAGGGCCTTGGCTCGTTCATCGGCCTCCGCCTTGGCGGCCGCCTCGGCAGCCTTGCGCTCGGCCTTTTCTTTTTCCTTGCGTTCGGCCTTGGCCTTGTTGTATTCGGCCAGGCGCTTCCTGGTCTCGCCTTCGCTCGCCGCTTTCGCGCGAGGCCGGCCCATGCGCATCAGGCCGCGGGCAGTGTCTTCGCTGATGTCTTCCGGCACCAGCAGCACAGCGCCTTCCTTCACCGGCTTGCCCGCAATAGCGGTGGCAAGAGTAATGACGATGGCGCGGATCGGTTTATTTGCCATGGTTGTTTCTCCTAAATCAGCCCGGCATTATGCCGGGCTTGTTACAGTTAGCCGTTGATGCAGAAGCTTTCGGCGTGACCGATGCCCACGTCCGCATCCTGGAACACGCGCAGGATGAGTCCGCCAGATCCCGCTTTGGTTGCGGTATCCGGATTCACATCGATAACACCCCAGAAGCCAACATACACATCTTCCCAGTTGCCGAAGATGATGGTGTTGACGGCGAGCTGGTTGGAAACACTGACTGGATGGCCGTTGGCGTTGTTGCCGTCCATCAGGAACAGGCCGGAACCGGCATCCTTGGGTGTGGTCTTGAGGTTGCCACGCACGCCGGAGGTGGTGACATAAGCCAGCCTGCCTTCCAATGCGTTGTCGGCAGCGACCTTGGTCTCGAAGCCCACCAGTTCATCCCAGGTCGGCTTGCCGGCAGCGGCCAACGTCTGCACGTTGACACCAGGCATGTTGAGCACGCCGACGGGCTGATTGTTGGTGCCAGTACCCGCGAGGATGCCGTAGTCCACGCCCAGTGCAGCACCTTTCAGCAGCGCGTTGTGCACCACCATTTCAACACTCGGGCTGCTCTGCTTCAGCAGACGGCGAGACATCGGCACACCACCGGCCAGGACCTTGGGCGCCATCTTGATCAGGCCGGTGTCCATGTCGCTCAGATCTGCATCATTGTCATCGCCAATCCAACTGAAAATCGGGTTGGTCAGTGCCTTGGGCAGTTCCAGGTTGCCATCGAGCCCGTCCATCACGGTAGCACCAAGCTGCATGACTACGGAGCGCGGCCGCAGCGTATCGATGAACATGTCACCCAGGTGATCAGTACCGATTAGATCGGAGTTGGTGGTGGCAGTCATGACACGAGTCACGATATCCAGCGGCACGAAGAAGCCGCGCGCTTCGCGGTCGAGCCGATCTGACAGCTCCTGCGAGCAGGCCATCTCGAACGACGCCGCCTGCAGCGCCTTGTGGTCACCGTTGCGGGCTGCCACCACGGCGCTGATAGCACGCATCAGGCTGTAGTTCCGCAACTCCTTGGCGGAGAGATCCAGGCGAGTATCGGCCGGTGCATCACCGCCGGTGCCGGCATTATCCTCGGACGGCAGGCGCTCCAGAATGGCACGCTGCAGATCCTCGGGTTTTTTTCCTTCCAGGATGAACTGCTTGGCGAGATCGCGTGCGCCATACTTGGCGAAACGCTCACCCATATCCAGCAGATCAGCGGCACGCTTTTGTTCTGCAGCGCGCACTTCGTTTTCGATTGCGGCGGTATCAATCACCACCGGCTGATTGTTGTTGGTATCGGCGCCACGAGTATTATCTGCGCCGCCCTTATTCTGGTCTTTCGGGTCCATAGTGTTGTCCTCTACTTCGATTACAAAAGATTCGCCGGCGGCACGGCCGACACCTACCGAGATATCTGCCCCGACAGGCAGCAGGCTGATCTCGTATGGTTCCCAGTCAACAGCGCGGTAAACGTCCGGTGTGGATTCATCACCGCGCTCCTCCAGGACCATCTTGTATACCCGGTAGCCGACGGAAACGTTTACCAGCACGCCATCTTTGACATCCTGGAACTTCTCTTCAGCCAACGGGCCACGACCAAAACGCATCAAAGACTTGCCCCGACGCTTTTCAATCGTGATGTCTTCACATACACCGATGTGCTGCCGCATGTCATGCAGAAACAACAACGGCCCACCGGCGCGCATACGCTCCAGGCGCACCGATGACGGCGAGTGATCCAGTATCTCAATGCCGAACCACCGCTCGACTTCGCGTGTTTCCGATGAGAAGCTCAGCTCAACTGTGCGTGCCTCCTCATCGATGGTTCGCTTGTCAATCAGGTAACTGCGAAAATGCAGCCCTTTCGATTCAATCATGCGTAGCGCCATCACTATTCTCCTCTTGCTTTGCCGGTGCCGTTTTCTTGGGTTGCGGCAACACCGGAAACGACACCTTTTCGTTTTTGACCATCACCTGGAAGTCGGCGATCTGTTTCAGCACTTCCTCCACATCGAGCCCCATCTCGGCCGCAACCCGCTGCGGGCTGGTGAGACCTGCATTGATCGCCATAATCGTGGCCTGAATATCCTTGAGCGGATCGACCCAGGTCCAGCGACGTCCCTGCCAGCGGTGTTCACTGAAACGGGCAACCAGTTCTTCTTGAGAAACATTGCGACCAAGGCGATCATTGAATACGGCGTTTTCCAACCAGCGCAGATAGATGCGTTCCAGCACGGTGGCCGAAAACGAATTTTGTTTGACCTTCCAGCACTCACGCTCTTCAAGCGTACCGGCGCGGATGCTTGAAAAGTTGACGTCGGTCAGATCGCCGGTCAGACCGTGATAAGAGACGCCCAGTCCCATCGCCATGTCACGCTTCGTGGTCTTGGTGAACGGGTCATAGGCTTCATGCGGATACCTCGGATCGAAACCGACGAAATCGGCATCACCGGTCAGATGACCAATAAGGCCAGGCTCCATCTCCTCGATTAGGTCACCGTTATCATCGACATCATCGGCATCATCCATCGCGTGATGGTTGACATCCTTATTGATGATCCAGCCCATTTTCGACGCGCCGGAACGAGCGGCAACAATGGCCGCCTCCTGATACTGGTCCAGCTGATGAATATCCAGGATAGCGCTGGCCAACCAGCTCACACCACGGATCTGCTCGGGACGATCCCCATCGAACCAGTGAATGATGTCATCGGCATCCACGCGCTCATGTTCATCGCGCAGATAAACCCAGCCGCGGCGCTCGCCTTTCTTCAACCAGTACGCCACCGGTCGGCCAGATTGATTCATCTCGACACCGAGGCGAATCCGGTTGCCGTTTTTCAGGTCTTCATTGAGCTGATGATCAAGCCGCGCTGGGTCGAGCAGCTCGATAACAAAACCCCAGGGATTGCGCCGGGTCGGCTGAACATCGTGCAGGCGGATCAAGCATTCACCATCACGCGCAGCGGTGCGCACCGACACCCGCTCCGCGCCATCCAGCGCATACCTGCCGGTAATCTCGCAGACACCTCTCCGAGACCAAAGACGGAACTCGCGCTCTACCGTCCGGTTTCCCTCGGTATCGACATCGCCGCCACGCTTCTTGCCTTGCACCTGCAGAACAAATCCGTCAGGACCGACGATGTGTGTTTCGTTCAGGGAAAGAAAGGAGCGCGCCAGATTGCTGTTTTGTTCCAGCTCACGGGCGCGCTTGCGGATAATGGAAAGCTGGCTCTTGAGTTCCTGGTTGATGTCGCCGCCAGCGCTGAGCCAGTCGGCGGTGAGGCGATCTTGTTTCGCCGCCTTCCACGCCCTGACCAACGAAAGCGGCCGCCGCCAGCGTCGACGACGATAAATCGTTGCTGACGTTGTTTTTGCTGAGCGTTTTCGAAGAGAGGGCCATCTCATGCCGTCCAATATACGATGGCCATTTGATCGGTTTACGTGGTGTCAATGTATTTTTTTAGACATCGACGTGAAGCCACGTTTCCCTGTCGGCAATCATATCAATCGTCCGACGATGAACACCTTTGATCTTGGCAACCTGTACACGGGAATGTTTCTCAAGAAGCAGCCTGATTTCTTTCACATCTACGACAGTTAGCTTCGCGTTACTTCTTGGCGCCTTGATGCGATACCGGCGCATATAACGACGAAATGTCCCTTCAGAAACACCGGCCTCATTCGCTGCTGCTTTGCGGTTGAGACCGGCAAGGGCGAGGTACATCATCACCTCGCCTTTGCTCAACGATGTATATCCAATTGCAGGCATGCCGGCCTCCTTATCCGGTAAACCGCACCTTGATGTTTCGCGGCCGGCGTTCACCGCGTTCCAGCGCAGCGGCGCGCTCCTCGGTCTCGACCTCAGTGCGATACTTGTTGCGCGCCACAATCAAGTCTGCCGACCGCCGCTCGACCGCGCGTTCACCGAACTGCGCCTTGATGAGATCCATTTCATCCGCTGTCGCCCTACCTTCAAGCGCCGCCTCGATAGCGTCGAGCATCTTGCGCGCATGCGAGCGGCCGTCGTAAGGTGCGCCGGACGACAGGTCAGGAGTAACGACCATCGTCCCACCAAACAGCGACTGTCTGAATCCGTTTGGTCCGGTCACATAGGCCGTCCAATCGTAACGGCCTGGCGTCCAGCTGGATGTTTCAGTGCCATCCACGTTGACCAGATGATCATCGCCGTCGGCCACGCTGTCGATGGTATAGGCCGCCGTCGCATTGAACAGCGCATAGTGCAAGGTGTAACCCTCTCCTGCCGGATAGGCAGGCAATGAGCGCGTCCAGTTGAGTGAGTCGCCGGCCGCGATTTTTCCTGGTTCAATTGTCATTTTCATCTCCTCCCTTTTCAGCTAAACGTGATATACGAACAAGCCGGCCTTTGCTGTCATACAGCGCCATGATTGTTCCGTAACCTTCATCATCTACCCCAAACAAGCCATTCAACACACCAAGGAACCCAACCCTGGCCGCGTTCGCTCTACTATCTACCAAGACCTGAACCGACTCATGCTCGGCAAGAGAACGATTACACCTGACCCGGTTGGAAATAATTCCTGCGACAGCATTCCTGTCCAACTCAATCAGGTGGTTTAAAAAATCCACAGCCTCATCAATCGACACAGTTTTCTTGATCATTTCGACCATCCTCCTACAAAGCCGCCCTTGCGTTTCTTACGACGCTTGGGCTTGTTGGTGGGTTGAGTGTTGGGTTGATCTTTACTCGGCGCTTCCGTCTCGATGACGGCGGCGTGTTGCTTTTCTTCGCGCGGCGCTGGCACAGGCGGTAGCTCTGCGCCTGAGAACATATCCTGGATGACCGGCTGCACCTTGGCCTCGATCTTAGCCCAGTCGTTGTCACGCAGCTTGTCGATGCGGATCTCTGGATGACAGGCTGATGCCAGACCGTAAACGGTAGTGTCCGTCACCTCGTTGCGTTTATGGCGTGGCTTGACCCAGCGCTGCTTGGTGGTGTCGTAGCGTTCTGCGGTGAGCTGCTGGAAAAACTCATCCGGCAGATCGCCAGGAAACCGGAAGCGACACTCTTCCGGTTCAACACCAGCATCTGCCTGCAGACGGGCGAAGATTGCGCCCTTGGCCGTATCGGTACCGATGTGCCATAAATCAACACCGGCACGAATAATCCGGCCACGCACATTCACATCTTGTGGTGAAGGCCTGCTCGGGATAATCGGGCGGCCCTGAAACTTTGAGCCCTTCATCGCCAGCACGCGGCGATGTTTGCGGGTGCGGCAATATTGATATGCTGTGTGTGTATGGTGGCCACCGGTGTCGATGCCCATGGCCAGCACCTTCATCGACACGCCGTACTGGTTCAGGAACGAAGCATCCAGAACCGCGTCGAGCTTCTCCCACTCCTCCTCAATACCCGGCTGACCGGGAATCACCTGGTAATCAATGGTGCACCAAAACTTGCGGCCAAAACCAAGGATGTGCACTTCCCAACGGTCATCCTGCGTGTCCACGCCAGCGGTTAGCAGGAGACATCCATCAGGGATCGTGCGAGAGATATAACCACCGGCACGCTCAGCAACTTCCTTCCAGTCCACCTTGCCGCTCTCATCCTCATAGGTCTCGGCCATGATGGTGTTTGTGTATGTTTTGCTTTTTTCCGGATTCTCCTTGGCGGCGGAACGAAGCTCGGTAATTTCCAGCCAGGTATACCCAAGACCGACCGGCGCGTAGTAACTGGGCAGCTTGAAACCGGGGATATTGCTATCCGGGTTATGCGGACGCCATTCACCATTTGCCAACATCCACGTCTTGTGATGCTCCTCGATTTCCTGCCCGCAGGCCTCGCACAAGAACGTACCATTATCTGTCAGATTGTCATCACGCAGGATCTGCTTGTGCTCGCAGTGTGGGCAAGGCACATAGTAATGACGTTGGTCGGACGCCTCAAACTCTTCCTCGATGGCCGACGCATCCTTGATGGTCGGCGTTGACGTAATCAGGATCTTGCGGCGCGGAAACGTCGATGTACGGCGCTCGGCCAGGTCGATGGGATTACCTTCACCATCAACATCGGACGGGTACGCATCGACCTCATCCAGAAACAGAAACCGTACCGGCGTTGATCGCAGCGCGGCGGCACTGTTGGCGCCGGCGATAACCAGCACGCCGCCAGGGAACTCTTTCATGCTTGAAGTGTTACCACTATCACGCGAGCGGGCCGGCTTGATAAGGCCCTGCAGCACCTTGGTATGTTCCACCATCGGATTGAAGCGCTGGCGCGCCCAACGCTTGGTGGCAATATCGACCGTTGGCTGCACCACCATCACCGGCGCTGGCGTCTGATGAATTATTGAACCGATCCAATTATTCCCGACTTCCGTTTTAGCCACCTGCGTGGCGGCAATAAACACAACCTTTTTGCACGAATGGTCAGGGCTCAGGCACTGCATGACCTCTCGGATGTAGGGCGTCCGGTCGGTGCGCCACGGGCCGGGCTCAGACGAGCTCTCACGCGGCAACACGCGATGTGTATCTGCCCATATATCGACTGGCACCGGATCGGGAATTTCCCAACCATTCGCCCAGGCTTGCGCAAAGACCGCGCCGCCATCTTCCAGGCAAATCAATTCCTCAGCAATTTCCGCAACAGCGTTCACTCAAACATCTCCTTGGCGCCACTCGCAAGCTCGTTGCACACACGGCGAATTTCCTCGCTCAACACGGCATGCACCTTTGCAGCATTACTTTCGGCCGCCAGAATCGATGACAGGCGATCAGGAATAGCGATCAATGTTTCTTGTGCTGTACGCGCAAGCGTAAACGCGGCTTGTCGCGTCGACTCCTTCTCTACTAGCCGACCGGCCTCCTTTTCCAATTTCAGGCGCTGCCATGCTGCCTTCGCCACCAGTTCCTCAACGCGCGCACTCATAAAACGGCCATCTTCTTTTACGGTTGCCGCAGGCTGTTTTTTTGCCGCCGACCTGTCTCCGCCTCTGACTGGATCCAATGAGGCATTGAGCCGCTGTTCGGACGCAGCAACATCGACGCGGCCGTCATCGGTCATCACCAGCAAGCCCTTGTGTTTGTACTCTGTAACAGTGGCCCGAGAGACTCCGCGATGGCGCGCAAACTCGGCCTGCGTCATTGTCTGCCTGCTATGTTCGGTCATCGTCATCATCCCGCTCTATCATTCTCGTTGTTAGGTGGTGGAGGTGTTAGGTGTCAGGCAAACCTAACGCCCTATCACTAGCCAAATTCCGCGATGTTCAGCGTCCGCATCGTTATGCATTGGGAAGGACCCGCGATTGTTCTAAGTGCCGCTGGCATACCAACTTGGCCGCGGCAAGGGCAGCCTCATTGCTGCCGTACTTATCCGCACGGAACATGCCCAGCAGCTGCCGGGCCGTCATACTGCGGTAATCGTACATCGGCGGAACTTGTTCACCTTGCCTGTACACCGCTTTGTAGGGAACGCCCTGGAAACTCAATACGCCACCATTCGTTTCTGTCTTCACCTTTGGGCCAGACGCCACATAACACCAGACGCCCTTCGTCTTCGCTGCTGCAATCAGGTAGCCTTCACTGGATTCGCTGATGTACATACCTGTGCGTTCCCATTCCATTTCAGGGTGTGACACCTGTGACACCCTGTGATTTTTGGCCGTCACAACATTAACCTCTTGATCTTATTTACTTTGTTCCACCTAGACACCCGTGACACCTATACGCGCGCGCGTGCGCGCGCGTGCGCGCGCCCCTGCGTATAAGCCGTCACAGGTGTCACGGCGTCACAGGCCGCGAAAACATTGGGCTCTGAGGCGTGACGGCCTTTTTTTGAGGGTGTCACAGGTGTCACAGCGGCACCTCTTTCAACTTTTCTTCCTGCTCTTTGCTGACCCACACACGCACCTGGACCTTTTTACCGCTCTTCCCCGCCGGTAAACGCATGCGCGTGCCATGCCAACCTAACGCTCTCATGATTGGAGCCAACCGGTTCATATGCGCTTGCTGCATATGGGCGCCGTCGAGGCCGATGCATTCCTTGAGTATCTCGGCCGAGGTGAGGTGCGGCCGTGTCTGGTTATCCAGCCAAGGCCGGAGCAGGTCTTCCCATGGATCACGTTGCAGACGCGAGTCTTGCACTTCTGTTACCAGCTGGTAATCATCCTGATCCTCGGGTGTTTCTTGAGAAATCCACCACCTGACTCCAGCGCGATAGCGGTGCAACGCTTCGGCCCATAACTGGTCGCGGTTTTCCTTGATCCAAGCCTTGTTGACTACGGAGCAGAACACCGGCCAAAACCTGCGGTTACCCGTGTAATCTCTTAGGTAGGCATCCTGGTTGGTGGAACCCCAGAACTGTGTCTGCCGTGGGTGGTCTTTTGCGTACCGGCCATATGACGGCCGGAATCGGTCGATTTGTTGCGAGAAAAATTGCTTTAGGGCAGTAACCTCGGCCTTGTTGAAACTGTCAAGCTCGCCGAGCTCGTAACCCCACTTACCCTGAATGAGTTGGTATGCCTCCTTATCGCCAATCGGCAAAGGAGAATCGGAAAACCATTCGCCGAACAGGACGGAGATGGCCATAGACTTCCCTTTGCCTTGACCGCCTTCCAAAATCATGACGTTGTCCATCTTGCAGCCTGGCTGCATTACCCTTGCGACTGCCGCAACCAGCACCTTTGTTCCTACCAGATCCAAATAACGAGGTGGATCTGTTGACTGAAATGTATCCAGCAGCCACGTTGTCAATCGTGGCTTTCCGTCCCATGTCAAACTCTCTAAATATTCACGCACGGGATGGAATCGGTTCGATCTCGCTGTAACCATCAAAGCATCGTTGATATCGGCGTGTGAAGGTGTAAAACCGTACTGATGCGACATCCATACACGCAGCGCAGCAGCATCCTCTTCTTGCCACTCGCCAGATTCAGAATCGGGCATAGGCGGCGCATGTAGCTTGATAACGCGATAGCTCAACTGACAAAAGCCCAACACGCCACGCCACTGTTCATCGTGACGCAAAACCAGCTCTGTATTACGGACAGAGGCCTTGAGCGTACCGTCTTTAGTGCGCTCAAACAGATCGCGCCAGTTCTCGTCGTAACGCGCAGCGTTTCCAGGAGGGGAAGCAGCTGGTGGCGGCATCGCCGTTCCGCTGTTATTTCGGGTTTCCCACTCTAAAGGCTGCGCCTGCTGAAAACCTTCTTGTTGCCTTGCGGCGGCAATGGCCTGTAGATCAGCATCGATCTGTGTGCCGAGCTTGCTGCTGCCCTGTTGCTTCGCCTGGTCGTTAAAGTCGGTCGGCTTGTCGCTACTCACACTCTGCCTCGTTGTTGTTGTTGTTGTTATCAAATCGGGGAATCAGCACATCACCATCGACTGCAGCGGCCGCCAACAGCGCCTTGGTAACGCCGGTGTTGTAGTGTTTGGTTCGGTCGCTAAGGCGCAGGTCATCGTCAGCAACTACCTCAACCTGCACATCAGGCCTCACCGCAGCAAGACGTGCGATCTGTCGCTTTACGCCTGGGGTGTTTTCGCTGTGTCGGATGAAGGCCTGCGGATAGCCTTTGTGTATATCGTGGTCGGCAAAAATGACGATACGTATATCGGGATAGCGCTTACGAAAAGCTGCGCACACCGGCAGAATATTGCCGGCATCAAATGTGACGGCAACCGGGAAACGCTGCGCGAGCGCCTCGAAAATGGAAGCCGCGGTGGCATAGCCTTCGGCGACGCCGAGAAAAAAAGGAGCCTGCCCTTCACAGGACAGGCGGCCGATTATATGAAACCGGCCGCGCTTCGCGCCGCCAGTTAAAAAACGCTTGTTGCCGTCGGCATCGATGAACTGCAACGTCCACAACTTTCCGTCGATATCCCGAGCCGGCACCACAATCGAACCACGCGAGAAGCGCGTGCCCCAGGCCTTTACGCCCTTCGCATCCAGGTATGACGAACGCCCTGAGTCGGGAAGCTTGCTCCAGATATCCTTAGCCCGCCTCGCAGTGTCGACCTGCAGCTGCGCCCGCGCCTTCTTGCTGGCCTCGGCAGCGGCGCGCGCCCGGCGCCGGGCTTCGGCGATTTCCTCGGGTGTTACGCCTGTGACGCCATCAAGCGTCAAGCGCTCCTCCTGGCCACTTACCCAGTTGTAGAGCATCCCGACAACCACGCGATCGCCCGATCGCAGAACGATTTCACTCAGGCAATATGCGCCGGACAAATTGCCCCGCTTCTTACCCTCGACCGGCACACGATGCCAGTCACCATCCAGTTCGAGATCTTTCACCACCAATCCGAGTTTGGCGGCCAGCAAATGTACATCATCAAGCGTTCGCTTGCCCATCCCTACTCCCTTGTTGAATCAATGCTGCGGCCTCTTCCAGATCCTGTACCGTCTTCACTGATAGCCGGTAAATTTCAAACTCTCGCATCTCACCAACCCAGCCATCCGGGCCCGGATGGTCGCGCTCCATATCGCACGCGTGGCGCTGCAGCAATGCTGCTGCTGTCGTTAGCAGGCCAGGAAGGCGATCGTGTATTGCATCGCTCATTGCTCGCGATTCCTGTCGATTTCACGCAGCAGTTGCAGATGCTTCTCCAGGCTGTCGAGCACTTCCTTGCGGGTGCGCTCGCTGTTAAGCACACCGTCATCGGCCATGTCGGCCACGATTTGCGAGTTGGCCTCGGCAAACTCCTGCAACAGCTCCGAATAAATCAGCGGTGCCTTATCATGGGTATCAATGGGAAGATGATAAAGCCCGGCGTTATGCAGCAGCAGTTTCTGCAGCTCCACGCCCAGGCCATGTTGCAGTTTTTCCAACGCCTCGATAAGCGGCGCTTTGAAAGCCAAAGGAAAGAATGTGGTGCCATCGATGGCGCGCCAGAGTTTCTTCAGATTTGCCTGATCCTTTTTCCGCATCTGCTCCGGCGTATCGTAGCGGTGGACCGGCTCGAAAGAAGGCGCGTCATCACCAGGCGGAATCATTTCGATGTACATCGGCACAAAGGCGTCACGCAGCTCTTCCTGTGTAATCACCCTGCTATCGCGCAACCGCTCGACGTACTCGCGGATCAACAAATGCTCAGGACGCTGTATTCGACCGGACATGGTTACCTCCCTCATGTTCAATTACCCTCTCCTGTTGTAAAAAAGCGGAGGCGTCCACCGTGATATACTCACGGCGACCAAACTCACGAACACGATGGAGCCTCCTGTGGAACTGAAAAACGTAGACCTTGAAACGCTGCAACAACATGTTGACGCGCAACAAATCCTCATCAATCTAATCCTTGCGGATATTGCGAATAGCAACCCACGCATGCTTGGCCGAATTCTTTCCAAATTGCGCAGCCTTATAGACGCCACCCCGCAACTTCATCCAAAGCTGAGAGATATACTGGAAACCGGATATATGACCCTGCACGAGCTTCTCGCCGGTGACAGCGGAATGCATTAAGAAATCGTGTACGTAAACATGCTCGTTCGTAGTGCCCCAGAAAATTAGCCGCCTATTCATGACAATCACCTTTTGCCGCACGAATCGTTTGAAGCTCAACATCTTGTCGTAACGTGGACATATGCCTCACCTCGTTGTTGTTCTAATTTGAAAAAACGGCACCAATCCGACTCAAGGAGGGAAGCCGGAAAGGCGCCAAAGGAGAGATAACCGGTGATCACGACGCCACCCCCGCTCCTGCTTTTTCGAGAGCGAACGGCGAAACCTCTTCGCGCCGCAATTCAGGAGGCAAGCCATCATTAGGATGGGGATACAAATTTGGAGCAATCTGATGAGGTGTTATTTGCCAGCCAATCAATTTGCAGAGCGGAATTACCCGTTCTGAGGGCATCTTGTTGCGCCACTTGGAAACAGCCCATGGCTTTATCTTGAACTTCCTGGCGACCTCAGATGGCCCGCCAGCCAGTGTAATTGCGTCCTTGATGTACGTGTTTTGTTTGACCGAGTTCATAGAAATGCATCTTGCTACCGAAAGTAGGCATTTGTCAACCGATGATTGCATTTACTACTTTTAGTTGCGCGCCTACCCTTCGCACATGAGAGACACACAAAAAGCCGCATTTTCAAAGCGCCTAATACAGGCGATGCGAGAAACTGACGTCGGAAGGAAGCCAGGAACGAAACACGGCGTGAACGCTGCGGCCTTGCAGCGCATCGCAGGCGTGTCAAGGGAAATGGCGAGGCGGTATCTGGAAGGAATGGCTATTCCTAATCCCGATCCAATGAAGGCCATCGCTGATTGGTTGGGCGTGAGAATCGCCTGGTTGCGTGATGGCGAAGGCCCAATGCGGGCGGAGCCATTACCCTGGCATGTTGCTGAAAAAGATGAAAATCATGTGCTTGCTGAGAATGTCATCGTTCTAACAAGCGAAGAACAACGGCTTCTGAATGAGGCTTACAAAAAAATGTCTCATGAAGACAGAAAACGTCTCCTCGATCTAGCGAAACGTTTTACGGAATTGAAATTATGATGCACAGCAACACCTGCACAGACGAACGAAGAAAACACAGGCGAACCCGAGGGAAAAGCTGGCTGAGAGCTTTTTCTGTTTCATCTCCATTTACCGGCTGCTGCTTTCTTGGGAGCCGGCACATGGGCCGGCTTCCGCTTCATATTTAGATGCAAATCTGGCACACGTCCTTTGGCCAACTTCAGCAACCGAACATACGACCGCTGTCCCTTGTTCTCAACCTGTCTGATGATCGTCATATTGATATTATCGTAATAATATGTCTCCCAATACACAGGCCGTTTAACAACCTCAAGCTGTTGCTCAATATCAACTCCGCCGGCTGACGTCATCAATAATTCATAGTGGCCGGCCTCACCAATCCCTCGCCGCCGCGCAATTTCCGCAAAGTCTCGATAACCGTATACGGCATCATATTTCAAGCCAATCGAGTCAGCCAATTTGCGATATAGGTCAAGATCCCCTTTTGGGACAATAACCCTTAGGGCTGCTGATCCGCCGCCATTGTCCGCCCAGGATACATGAGATCCAATCGTAGCGATGATTAACATCGCCGCAAACACCACCAGGAATTTTCTACCAACCCAATCCAGCACGTTATTTTCTCCTTATATAGCCGACCAATTTTGAAATCTTAGCACGCGAAAATGCTACTTTTGGTAGTTGACAACTGCCTACTTTCGGTTGTAGGCTCCCCTCAACACGCTAATTCTGGAGGCGCCCATGACCGCACCAGCCCAAGATGTTTCCCAAGAAACCTTCGCCATCACCGAGGCCGAGGAACGGTTCCTTCGGGCCTGGAAGGACGGCGTAGAACTGGCCGGAGAGGCCCTTTTCGGCTGTCAGGCCCGCACGCCGCGGGAGGCCTGCCACTGGCACCAGCTTACGCCCAAGCTGGACGTCATTCGCCGGGCCTTGCCCAACCGCAGCCAGGCTGACGCGGTATTCATTGCCGCCATGGCCAGCTTTTACAACGCCGAGGAGGGCCAGCGGCTGCTCAGGAAGGCTGGTTGCGAAGCCTTCGGCAACCTGGCCAATTTTCTGGACCGGCATCAGCGCGCCATTCTGGCCGTGTTGATGATTGAGTATCAAGGGTGGTGATCATGGACCGTCTGAAACAGATCATCCGCAGCATCAGCTACCACCTGAGATTGGCCATTGGCAAAGTCCGCTGCCGCATCAAGGGCCACGACTTCGGTCCGGTGGTCTTCATCTCTCCTGCTCTCCTGACCTACTGCCGCCACTGCGGCGAGGAAATCATGGGCCGCACCATCGATGATCTCGAGCCCATGACTGAGGCGGATTTCGAGCACCTGGAAACTCTGAACATGCTCGACTGGGAGGAGGATCGGTAATGGCTTCCGTAAACGACACCGGCCTTTTCACCGAACGGCCCAGCATTGGCGACCATTATCTGTCGCCCCATAACGAGCGACTCGAAATTGCCTCCATCTGGGATGGTGGCGTGGTGTTTGCCGGCGGCCTGGTTGTAATGGCCGCGGATCTTGTTACCCGCTTCACGCTTCTCAGCAAAGCGAACGAATATCACCTGTGCCCACACGTTCCGGATCATCATCCCGGATGACCGATCACCAAGAGGAGGCAAAACCATGTATAGACCGTATGTTTCCCGAGAAATCGACCGACGCGCCTGGCAGGCGCAACGAAACATCATGAACCTCAGCCGTTACCGGAAGGAACGCGAACGGCTGGATCGCCTGAAGATGCAACTAGCGCAGATCGTCATGGTGCGTTACCCGCACGCCGGCATCAAGCGCATCGAGGAGGCGATCCGTAGCGGCCACCACAAGCTAGAGACTGGCGCCAATCTCACCGAGGCCATCGCCAACAGCTGTGGACTGCTGGAAGAGGAGAAAGCCTGATGGATATGCCAATCATCATCATAGCGATCGCTGGTCTGCTTGGCTTTCTGTTTGGTTGGGCGGTTGGGTTGTGCATTGCCTACAGGCGTCAAATCGCCGACTTGGAGGTACGGCACCAGTACGAAACGCCATCAGCAACAACGCTGTGCACGGACGGAGGCAAGACCGTTCGGTTCGGCCGCAAACGAATCGTCATCCGTGATAGCGATGATGCGCTCGGCGATGAAGCTGCGTACATGCCTGACTTTTTCAAGGCCGGCCTGACCGAGTAAGCCACGATGTCAACCCCCCACATTGACACCGCCAGGTTCCGGCAGATTGACCCTGACGGCTGGAACGAAGTCTGGCGAATCATCAAGGCCGACAGGCCCGACTACGCCGCATTCCTGCACGACCCGTTCATCCAGGAATGCATCGCAGCCTTCGACGCCACGGTACGGCTGCCGCTCGATCACATACCGCAGCGCGCACACCAGCTCATCCCGCAGGACGTCATTATCAACCAATAGGAGAGAACCATGGACAAAGCCTACGAACTCAACCTCGACGAACTCGGCAGCGTGCCGCTCAACCTGATCGACCCAGACCCGGAGCAGCCGCGCAAGGACTTCGATGAAGACTACATCCACCAGCTTGCCGCCTCGATAAAGAAGGACGGCGTAATCCAGCCCATCGTGGTCCGCAAGAACCCCGACCAGCCTGGGCGCTTCTTTATCGTCGCTGGTGAAAACCGCTGGCGCGCCAGCAGGCTGGCAAAAACCAAAACCATTCCCGCCGTGCTGCGCGAGGTGGAAGGCCTGAGCAAGCTGATAATCCAGCTCAAGGAAAATCACCAGCGCATGGGCCTTAATCCGATGGAATGGGCACAGGCGCTGCAAACCATGAACAAAGTGCATGGCCTCAAGCAGGCCGAGATCGAAAAGACGCTGAAGGAAAGCGGCGTCGGACAGTTCGGCCGCGCCTACATCAGCAACATGATCCGCCTGCTCGACCTGCCCGAATGGGCGCAGGACCTGATCCGCCGCAACAAACTCACCGCCGCCCACGGCAAGCACCTGCTGCAGGCCATGGCCAGCGAGCTGGTCATGGAAAAAATGCACAACCAGTTTCAGAGTGGATGGGAGCCGACTACCCGTGAGCTGCAAAGCGACATATACCGAGCATTCAACCATCTCTATATCGACCTGAACGGATGGCAAACCTCGTTCGACTACCGTGAAAAATGTGTCAAGACCGGCTGCCAGAAGATGCGCAAAATCAGCGGCCCTGATATGTCGGTGACATTCTGCCTCGACGAAGAATGCCACGCCATCCTGCAGGCCGAGGCCAAAAAGGAAGCCAGGGCGAACAAGCAGGCGCGGGAGCCAGAAGACGGCGGCGAGGGTACGCCACGCGAAATTGTCATCAGCGAAGACAATCGCGTCAATATCCAGGAACAGCAACTGCTGTTCCATCGTGACTATCTTTATCTCGAAAATGCCGACTTTGACACCAGCGGCTGCGAAGGGTGCAAGCATCGGCACATTGCAATCGAGGATGATGACACTGAGCATGCCGAGGATGTGGATTCCTGTTTCCTGCTCAGTTGCTACCTGCAGAAGGAAGACATGGCAAAACGGGCAAGATGGTTGCTCTCCCAGTTTATGCGAAAAGAGATAGTCGACTGCTTTGAAGGTGACGAGCCAGGCAGGCTTTCCATGCTCGCATGGTCCGCGGCCGGCGCGCCCAATGGCATCAATCGGATTGGTGATGACGAAGAAGAATTTGTCTCATTCGGCATCCCGCTGCTTTACGAAGACGATATAGAAAAGATTCTCTTCAAGCATCGCATGGTATCTCTGTACGACTTCATGACTAATGAAGAAGGTCTGCAAGAACTTTTCAACTACGCCATCAATGAGCTGGATGGCTATAACCTGCTGATACTCTACAAATTCCGCGTCAGCGACGATATCAACCACTACCGCATCGATGAGCACTACCTGGCCGAGCACACCGAGGAAGAGCTGATGGCCCTGCTCAACACCATCGAATGGCCGGCCGGCTCCTACGCCGAACTCACCAATGCACAGAACGAAGGTAATCTCGACCAATTCATCAAGGACAACGCAGACGTGATCGGCGTGCCGGCCGAGATCCGCTACGCCTACAAGCAGCTGAATAGGGGCAATGATCATGAATAACGAGATCATCGAAATCCTCATGTCCCGCGACAAAATGACACTTGATGAAGCGGAAGAGGCGTTGCAGCATGCCCGCCGCCGCGTTGACAAAGGCGCCGATATCGAGGATGTGCTGCGGGAAGAGTTTGGCCTTGAACCCGACTACATCTACGACCTGATTGAAATATAGGAGACCATCATGCCCAGCTTTGGGAAAAGTTCCGAGACAAAGCTCAACACCGTGCACCCGATTCTCCAGGAATTGTGCCATCGCGTAGTGGAGCACCGCGACATCACCATCATCTTCGGCCACCGCACCCAGCAAGAGCAGGACGCCGCTTACCAAAGCGGCGTCAGCACCAAACCGTGGCCACAGAGCAAACACAACAGCATGCCCTCCATGGCCGTCGATGTTGCGCCTTGGCCAATCCCCAACGGCTGGGGGGACCTTGACGGGCAAACGCCCCAAGCACGCGATCTCGACTGGAAGGAGCGAGTGAAATTCTACGAAGTGATCGCCATCTTCCGCTTCGTTTGGCAACAACTCTGCGGCGATTTTCCGGAGATAGCCGAAAACTTCGATATCCGCTTTGGCGCCGACTGGGATGGCGACGGCGACTACCGTGATCAGACCTTTGATGACCTGCCACACATCGAGCTGATCGAGAAGAATCATGACAGTCATCACCTCAACCAACAAAACAGGAGATAGAGCCATGTTTGGAACGAGAAAAGAACCTGAATTCAAATTCAACCTCGGCGACAAAGTACAAGACACGATTACCGGTTTCACCGGAATCGTAACGCTGCGCAGTCAATGGCTGAACAATTGCAATACCTATGGCGTGCAACCAACTGAACTGAAAGACGGATCCCCGCAAGATCGCCAGCATTTCGACGAACCACAATTGGCGCTGGTCGAAGAAAAGGTTGTATCCGAGTCGCGGACTACGGGCGGCCCTGAACGCCATGTACCGGCCACAAACAGGTAATCAACCAAAGGAAGAAGAATCATGAGTGAACAAGCCATAAAGCTGAGCCGGCAGCTCAGGGAAATTGCCGAGAATCTGGATCAGCAAATCCATGAGGCGGCAGGCAAGCGAGTCCCTTTCACCCTGATCGTGTTCACAGAGGACCGCACCTCCTATGTCAGCACCTGTGACCGGGCCGACAGCGTAAGAGAAATGCGCCATCTGCTCGATCTATGGGAACAGAGCATGCCTGATATAGAGGCCCATAAAATCAATTAGGAGAAATCATGAGCAATACAAAACAGAAAGAACTTGTCCGCCCTATGAATGGCGGTTTTATTAAACGAATCATAACAAAGCCCGCCGCCGAGAGTGAGGGAGTCTATCTCTTCATGTGCGAGGAATGCGGCGGTTATCACTTCCGCCATGCAGGGTACATTAAAACCATGATCCCGTTCATGCGCTCAGGCGGCGAGAAGCGCGTAAATGTTGAAAGCGTCCAGGTAATGGTCTGCGTTAAATGCAAATCAAGCTACGCATGGATTAATGAGCAGATGTATAACCTCTCGGACAAAATCGACATTGAGGCCTGGTCGAAGGCTGAGGCTGAATTAAACAAGGCGACTGGTCCGGGAGGTGAATGCTGATGGCCAGAGGTGTCAACCTGATGATCATCCTTGGCAACCTCGGGAAAGATCCCGAGGTTCGCTACACACCCAGCGGCACCGCCGTTGCGACCCTGACCATAGCAACGACCGACGCCTGGACGGACAAAGAGACCGGCCAACGCGTCGAGGAGACCGAATGGCACCGTGTTGTCCTTTGGGGCCGCCTGGCTGAGATTGCCGGCGAATACCTGCGCAAAGGCCGCCAGGTACACATCATGGGAAAGAAAAAGACCCGGAAGTGGAAAGACAAGGAAGGCCGAGACCAATACACCGTCGAAATCGTCGCACACGACATGCAGCTGCTCGGCGGCAAGGGCAACGACACCCCTGATCAGGGGCCGACTTACCATGACGAGACCGCCGGCTATACGGAGCCGGCACGATAAAACGCCACATCTAAACCGCACAAACTATGAAACCGCACATCAACACCCTGCTTCCGCGCGTTCTGCGCTACAAGGATGCCTGCAGATACCTCGGCATGGATCGCTCCGTTTTCGATGCCGATGTCCGGCCCTATGTCTCAGAGGCACCCATAGGCAAGCAGGGTGTCGGATTCGACCGACTTGAACTTGACGCATGGTGGGAGCAACATAAGGCCAGCCGTGGGCGTCCCGCCAAACTCAAGGAGAAGCAACCATGGCAGAAAAGAGAACACCGGGGCTCCGGCTCCGGGGCGGGATCTACCACATCGACAAGAGGGTCAAATCGCTCCCCGGTGGGCGACTTCGCGAAAGCACGGGAACGTCTGATCTCAGAGAAGCGGAGCGGTACCTAGCTCGCCGCCTCGAAGAGATCCGGCAGGCCAGCGTTTACGGAGTGCGCCCATCCCGCTCATTCGAGCAGGCAGCCATCCATTATCTTGACTGGAACCGGGACAAGAAGTCGATCCTCGATGACGCCATGCACCTGGAACAGATGATGCCGTTTATCGGTGAACTGTCCATCGACAAGGTGCATATGGGAACACTGCAATCATTTATCCAGGCAAGGCAGGCGGCCGGTATCAAAACCAAGAGCATCAACAACGCCCTTGGTGTTGTTCGGCACCTGCTGAACCAGGCCGCCTCGGAATGGATAGACGAGCACGGCCTTACCTGGCTGGCAGCTGCTCCCAAAATAAAGCTCCTCAAAGTCCGTGATGCAGCCCAATCGTATCCGCTCAACTTTGATGAGCAACGACGACTGTTCATGGTACTGCCGGCGCACCTTGAGAGGATGGCCCTTTACAAGGTCAACACCGGCGTCCGCGAACAGGATGTGTGTGGCTTAATGTGGGACTGGGAAGTTGCCGTCCCCGAACTCGGCACCTTTGTTTTTATCGTGCCAGGCAACCTTGAAAAAAATGAAGAGGATCGGCTGATTGTCCACAACTCCGTGGCCAAGTCGATCATCGAAGAGCTGCGAGCAAAACGGCCTCATGATCACACTGAAAACTGTGCGACTCATGCCGGCAAAAAGTGCAACTGCACTTTCAGCTTCATCTTCACATACAAAGGTCGACGCATTGGCAAGATGAATAACACGGCGTGGAAAAAAGCGTGGCGCGCTGCAGGCCTACCAGTCTGCAGGGAATACAAACGAGGTGTGCATAATTTGAAACACACCTTCGGTCGACGGCTCCGTGCCGCCGGCGTCCCGTATGAAACACGCCAAGTGTTACTCGGACACAAGAACGGTGATATCACAACGCACTATTCGGCGGCGGAACTGGAGGAGTTAATCGACGGCGCAGAAAGTGTTTGTGGTCAAGGTGTCCACAAAACGCCCACACTAACATTACTAAAAAGAAAAGCCGGCTAGAGCTGCAACTCATAACCGGCTGATTTTGCTTAGAAAATTTGGCGCGCCCGGCACGATTCGAACGTGCGACCGCCTGGTTCGTAGCCAGGTACTCTATCCAGCTGAGCTACGGGCGCTGAAAAACAGTGGCGAGGGACGAGGGACGAGTGGCGAGGGAAAAGTGCCAGGCTCGATGTCGTCCGGGAGGCGAAATATACGCCATTTCCCCCTGCGCTGGCAAGCCAAATCCTCGGCCCTCGCCACTCGTCCCTCCACGCAATGAAAAAGGGGGGCCTATCGGCCCCTTTTTCGTTGCGTGGTTGGCGGAGAGAGGGATTATTCGGCCCTTTGGGGCCAGCGTCGCTGCGCTCCGCTGTTCTTCGCGGCTGCGCCGCTCATCGAACCTGCCATTTTGAATCATCGAGGCTTCGAATCCCGGCTCAACAAGCCATTGAAAAAGGCCCCACAAGGGGGCCTTTTTCAATGGCTGGCGGAGAGAGAGGGATTCGAACCCTCGATGGAGCTATTAACCCCATACTCCCTTAGCAGGGGAGCGCCTTCAGCCTCTCGGCCATCTCTCCGGTTTTTATGCGCGAAAGGATACTAGGGCCGAAAGCCGAGGTAAAGAGGATCATTCCGTGGATTCAGAATTTTGTGCTTTTTCCTGCTTGATGCGTTCGTAAATTTCCTCACGATGCACAGAAACATCTCGTGGCGCATTGATACCAATACGTACTTGATTCCCTTTTACGCCAAGGACCGTCACCGAAACATCATCACCTATCATGAGCGTTTCACCCACTCGACGTGTCAAAATCAACATAGATTAAATACTCCTAAACTGTTAACAATTTTCCTGCACGATGCGTTCCATGCCTAACCTACTCTAGCGAGCACGCTCCTATGATATATCGACAGGTTACAATTGAACTTTATATACAAAAAACCTGATTTTCTGTCTTTCTTTCTGCCTCAGGCAGCTGACGCCTGATCCAGATTAAAAGCATCATGCAGGGTACGAACCCCGAGTTCCAAATACTTCTCATCAACCACAACAGAAATTTTAATTTCCGAAGTGGATATCATCCTTATATTGATGCCTTCTTTTGCCAGTGCTTTGAACATGGTACTGGCAATGCCGGCATGGGAACGCATTCCCACACCGACCAGGGAAATCTTGACAATGGCATTGTCCCCTGTTACTTCACGTGCACCTAATGTTTTGGCAGTGTTTTGCAAAACCGACATTGCCTTTTCATAGTCGCTACGGTTAACCGTAAAAGTAAAATCCGTGGTGCCATCATCACCCACGTTCTGGATGATCATATCCACCTCGATATTCGCTTCGCCGATCGGCCCCAGTATCTGATACGCGACACCTGGCTGATCCGGCACCCCCAAAATGGTCAGTTTGGCTTCATCACGGTTAAAGGCAATACCTGAAATAACCGGTCTTTCCATACTTTCATCCTCAAACGTGATCAGTGTGCCTGGCCCCTCTTCGAATGAGGACAGTACCCGCAGATTGACATTATATTTGCCTGCAAACTCCACTGCACGAATTTGCAACACCTTGGAACCCAGGCTGGCCATCTCCAGCATCTCCTCGAAGGTGATGCAATCGAGACGGCGGGCATGGGGTACCACCCGTGGATCGGTGGTATAGACACCATCCACATCCGTATAAATCTGGCATTCATCGGCCTTGAGGGCCGCGGCCAGGGCAACCGCAGTCGTATCGGATCCACCACGTCCAAGGGTGGTGATGTTACCGTGCTCGTCCCGCCCCTGGAAGCCGGCCACCACCACGATACACCCCTGCTCGAGATCCGCCCGCATGCGGGATTCATCGATGTCCAGAATGCGGGCCTTTGTATGGGCGCTGTCGGTCAGAATATGCACCTGCGAACCCGTATAAGAACGCGCCGCATAACCACGCTTGTTCAGCGCCATGCTCAACAACGCAATGGTAACCTGTTCACCGGTCGAAACAAGCACATCATACTCTCTCGGTTCCGGCCGATCTGAAATCCTGCTCGCCATTTCAATCAGGCGGTTGGTTTCACCACTCATGGCGGAAACCACAACGACGATACTGTGTCCTGCCTTGCGGGCCGCGATCAGTTTTTCCGCCACTTGCTCGATTTTCTCGATACTCCCGACGGAAGTACCACCATACTTTTGAACGATCAGCGACATACCCAACAAATACTTGGCACAAAAGGTGTTAATTAAACACTACTTTTTATCATAAGAAAAGCGCCTGTGATCCCCGCCTGGTTAAGTTTTAACCTAATTTAACCTTTGAGCTTCTCTTTCACCCATTCCGCCACGCTTTTCAATGCCGCCGGCAAGGCTTCGGGACAATTTCCTCCCGCCTGCGCCATATCCGGCCGCCCCCCGCCACGGCCACCTACTTGCTGGGCCACCACATTTACCAGTTCGCCTGCCTTGATGCGTTTTGTCTGATCCTTGCTCACTCCGGCGACCAAACTGATTTTGCCGTCCTGGACCGCGGCCAGAACAACCGCTGCCGTCCCCAATTTGTCCTTGAGTTTGTCCACCATCTCCCGCAGACTTTTTGGATCTGCACCTTCCACCTTGGCTGCCAGCACTTTTACTCCCTCGATTTCCTGTGCCTGGGCAGCGAGCTCATCACCCTGGGAGCTTGCCAGTTTGGCCTTCAAGCGCTCGACTTCTTTTTCCAGGCTGCGGGCACGGTGCAGCAACTGCTCGACCCGCTCCTCGATCCCATCCCGATCCACCTTCAGCAATACGCCAAGGTGCTGCAATTGGGACTCACCCTGGGCAATCCAGTCCAGCGCAGCCTGGCCGGTCACCGCCTCAATGCGCCGGATTCCGGCTGCAATCCCGGTTTCGGCAGTGATTTTGAACAAGCCGATGTCACCCGTTCGGGATACGTGGGTACCCCCACAGAGTTCCACCGAAAAATCCCCCATCCGCAGTACCCGCACATTTTCTCCGTATTTTTCACCAAAAAGCGCCATCGCGCCACTGGAAATGGCCTCCTGATGAGACATAATCCGGGTTTCGACCTTCAGATTATGACGGATCTCGGCATTGACCAGGGATTCGATTTGCGCCAATTGCTTGTCTGTCAGCGGTTCAAAATGGGAAAAATCGAATCGCAACCGATCCGCTTCCACCAGCGAACCCTTCTGGGTGACATGCTCACCCAGGATCTTTCTGAGTGCGGCATGCAGCAGATGGGTGGCGGAATGGTTCTGCGCAATCTCCCGGCGGCGGTCGGCATCGACGATCGCTGTCACCTGATCCCCGGTTTTTAACACTCCGACGGTCACCTCTCCAAGGTGAACAAAGACGGCACCCCCCTCTTTTTTGGTGTCCTGCACACGAAACCGCCCGGCCGCACCAATCAGACTGCCGGTATCGCCCACCTGGCCGCCCGATTCGGCATAAAACGGCGTGCGATCGAGGACCAACATACCACGCTGCCCGGCCTGCAATTGATCTACCGCCTGCCCTTCGAGGTAGAGCGCAGTGATGGTCGCGGTGTCTTGCAGATGCTCGTAACCGGAAAATTCGGTTTCACCTTCCAGCGTCAACCCTTCGCCATAATCGGCCTCGAACGTGCTCGCCGCGCGGGCACGCGCGCGTTGTGCCTCCATTGCCTTCTCAAAACCGGCCATGTCGAGCGTCAGATTCCGCTCGCGGGCGATGTCGTTGGTCAGATCGGCGGGGAAGCCGTAGGTATCGTAGAGTTTGAAAATGGTCTCGCCGGGAATGGTCTTGCCGCGCATTCCGGCAATCGCCTGTTCGAGGATCTGCATGCCCTGATCCAGGGTTTCGGCAAAACGCTCCTCCTCCTGGCGCAACACCCGCTCCACCATCTGCTGCGCCTGCGGCAATTCAGGATAGGCCTCCCCCATCTCCTTCGCCAGCGGGGCGACCAGTTTGTAGAAAAAGGGTTCGCGCATGCCAAGCTTGTGGCCATGACGGATTGCTCTGCGGATAATGCGCCGCAGGACATAACCCCGTCCTTCATTGGAAGGCATGACACCGTCCACGATCAAAAAGGCACAGGAGCGGATGTGATCGGCGATCACTTTGAGGGAATTGTTGCCCGTCTCACTGCTGCCGGTGACCTCCGCCACCGCCTTGATGAGATTGACGAACAAATCGATTTCATAATTACTGTGCACGCCCTGCATCACTGCCGCCAGGCGTTCCAGCCCCATGCCGGTATCCACGGAAGGTTTGGGGAGGGGGTGCAGCGTTCCTGCCTTGTCCCGGTCATACTGCATGAAGACCAGGTTCCAGATTTCGATATAGCGATCCCCCTCTTCATCAGGTGAACCGGGCGGTCCGCCGGCCACCTCCGGGCCGTGATCATAGAAGATTTCCGAACAGGGTCCGCAGGGACCGGTATCCCCCATTGACCAGAAGTTGTCTTTCGCTCCGATGCGGGCAAACTGCGCGGGATTGACCTTGATCTCTTTCAGCCAGATATCCGCAGCTTCATCGTCTTCCTCAAATACGGTGACCCAGAGTTTCTCAGGCGGAATGGCCAGAACTTCGGTAAGAAAGTTCCAGGCAAAGCGGATTGCTTCCCGCTTGAAGTAATCGCCGAAGCTGAAGTTGCCCAGCATTTCAAAAAAGGTGTGGTGGCGGGCGGTATAACCCACGTTTTCCAGATCATTGTGCTTGCCCCCGGCACGCACACAACGCTGGGAACTGGCTGCCCGGGTATAGGGGCGTTTTTCCTTACCCAGAAACACCTCCTTGAACTGCACCATGCCGGCATTGGTGAACAGCAAGGTGGGATCATTGGCGGGCACCAGCGAACTCGACGGTACAATCTCGTGCCCCTGCTCCCTGAAGTAGTTCAGAAATGCGGAGCGCAATTCAGCACTGGTGATTACGTTGCTCATAAAATCCCGGTTAATTTCATAAGTTGGTTCTAGAAAGGGTCATGCAAAAGCCCGGTTCCTGGCGCAAACCGCCGGTTCCAACAGACGCATCTGTTGCCGTTCTGTTTAAAAATCTTTTCTGCTTTGTCGTTAATCAAAAACATCGTCATGCAATGCCCGCCGGGTCTGCTCGCTGGTAAAACCGCGATACTGCAGAAACCGCGCCTGGCGGGCCCGCTCCCTGTAATCCGCCGGGATCTGTGGTCCAAATTTTTTCCGGCGCACCTTCTCTGCCTGTTCCATCCAGACCGCGTCACGCTCGTCCAGATAATCCCGGATGAGGGCGTCCCGCACCCCGCGTTGCCGCAGTTCGGCGCGGATCTTCACCGGTCCTGACCCTCGTTGCATGCGAAAGTGGATGAACGATTCCACGAATCGTTCATCACTCAACAAACCATCCAGGGATAGGGTCTGCAGGGCTGATGCAATCTCATCATCCGCAAACCCCCGAGCCAGTAACTTGTTGCGTAACTCTTGGGTACTGTGCTCACGAACGGCCAGCAGGTTCATTGCGGTTTCCCGCGCAGACAGGCTCATCATCCGCCGCCTTGGCGTTTAGCGCATGGTCAGGCTTCGACTTCCACGTCAGCCGGTGCTTCACCCGCTTCAGTATTGATCTGGGGCAGCAGCTTGGCCCGGATCTGTGCTTCGATATCAACAGCGATCGCGGGGTTTTCCTTCAGGAATTTGCGCACATTGTCCTTGCCCTGACCGATGCGGTCGCCATTATAGCTGTACCAGGCACCGGCTTTCTCCACGATGCCCTGTTTGACGCCAAGATCGATGATTTCACCCTCACGGGAAATACCTTCCCCGTACAGCAGATCGAATTCCACCTGCTTGAACGGCGGTGCGACCTTGTTCTTCACCACCTTGACGCGGGTTTCGTTACCGACAACCTCGTCCCCCCGCTTAATGGCGCCAATACGGCGAATGTCCAGACGGACCGAGGCATAGAATTTGAGGGCATTCCCGCCGGTGGTGGTTTCCGGATTGCCGAACATCACACCGATCTTCATGCGGATCTGGTTAATGAAAATCACCATGGTGTTGGAACGATTGATGTTTCCGGTGAGCTTGCGCAGCGCCTGCGACATCAGCCGTGCCTGCAGCCCGACGTGGGTATCGCCCATGTCCCCTTCGATTTCCGCCTTGGGCGTCAAGGCCGCAACCGAATCGACCACGACAATATCAATGGCACCGGAACGCACCAGCATGTCGGTGATTTCCAGCGCCTGTTCACCGGTATCCGGCTGGGAAACCAGCAGCTCGTCAACATCCACCCCCAGCTTTTCAGCATAAACGGGATCCAGCGCATGTTCGGCATCCACAAATGCGGCGGTACCGCCCAGCTTCTGGGCCTCGGCAATCACCTGCAGGGTCAGCGTGGTCTTGCCGGAAGACTCCGGCCCGTAGATCTCCACCACGCGGCCACGGGGCAGACCACCCACCCCGAGGGCAATGTCCAGACCGAGTGAGCCAGTGGAAATGGCTTCCACTTCGCGCACCACGCTGGTATCGCCCATGCGCATGACTGATCCCTTGCCAAACTGTTTTTCAATCTGACCCAGCGCCGCGCTGAGTGCTTTTTTCTTTGCGTCGTCCATAGTAGGTTTTCAACCCCCGTTGGTTTTGTCTGGCCTGCCCCCCCTCCATGGGGCAAACCCTGTACGCTCCACAGGCGCATTATTTCACAAGTGGCAAATTTGGCCTAGTGGTGGGGACCCCGACAATGAAAAATGCCTGCCTGATAGCCACAGGAAGCACCCCCTTTTTTTTCCTGAACAGGAAGCACCCCCCTTTTTTTCCTGAATCTGAACCGCTCCCGGAAATGACCATGCAAAACGGGCGCGAAAAGAGAAAAATCAGCCCAGTTTCCAACGCTGAACCAGCGTGTACTGCGCCCCTTCGGGCAGGGTATCGGAACGCACCAGCACAAACTCGGACACCGCCCAGTGCAGCGGCGGCAGCGTCCGTTCGCGCGGCGGCCGCCGTACTTTGCGCAACAGTGTCATATGGGGGGCAAAATCCCGTTTTTCCGCTGGCAGGCCACACGCTGTGCAAACGGTTTCCAGTTGCTGCGCCAATGCCTGCATCGCAGCCGGAACCGCAGAGGGACCGAGCCACAACACCTTTGGCTTTCCCCAATAACCCAGCGTATCCAGGGTGAAATCGAACGCCTCCCCCTTCACCCGGCCCGCCCCGTCAATCAGGCACTGTTGTGTTTCCGCCTCCACCGCGCCGACAAACCGCAAGGTCAAATGCAGCTGCGGCAGGGCCATGACCTTACCCCTGCCATCTTTTAATAAGTCGAGCGCATGACGATGAATCCTGGCCGCCAATGCCGGTTCCGGCCACAGAGCAAAAAACAGCCGGCTGCGCCTTGTTTTTGCTGTCTGCTGCATCACAAAGCGGATTGAATCAAATACCTGAAACAGGCACTATATGTCTGATGCGTGCTTATCTTGCCCACTTTCTCATCCTGTTGTTGCTGCTCGGTAACCTTGGCTGGGCGGCGGATTATGACGGGATTTTTTTCTCATCTGATGAACAAAACACCACCCGGGCGACACAGCAAAACGATACTGCCGGCACCTTCAATACCGATCACTGCTATCATGGCGCAGCGCACTACCTGGGCATTTTGTCAGATCAAACCCCTGTCACCAACCGCAAACCGTTGCGCTTTGTCATTGGCTTGTTCAATTCTGCCTACTTCAATATCCTGCAACCGCCCACGCCTCCACCCAACGCCTGAGTGTGGAATTATTATTGCTGGGTCATCCCCCACCCGGTGATGCACCAGTGCCATATGAATCCTTCTGTGCAGTAAATCAAAACAGAGCACCGGCAAAACGAAGTCATTGCATAACCTCCGGGGTCAGGTGGAACACAAGGGAAATGAAAAAACCAATGCCTTCTCCACATTGTCCCCTGTCGTTATAAACTTCAACACGTACTCTGTACAGTCAACTTAGTGGGAAACTGAATATGTCTTGTGGATGTGGAAACGACGATTTTACCGGCCCCTGGTGGCGCTACCCTCCGCTGCGCAACGCGCTGCTTGCCGGCCTCATCGCCCTGCCGGCCTATGTGCTCGGCCATCTCGGCTATATCGAGAAAACACTGGAGCTCGTGCTCTACTGGATCGCCATTCCACTCGGTGCCTGGTACTGGGCACAGGAGGGTGTGGAAGAGCTGGTCAAGGAAAAGGAGATCAGCATCTCGATGTTGATGATCGCGGCTACCGCAGGTTCCGGCATTCTCGGACTCTGGGAGGAAGCGGCAACCCTGGTGGTACTCTATGGTGCCGCCGAAGGCATAGAGGAATATACTTTCGCCCGTACCCGCACGGCGATCCGCGCCTTGCTGGATCTGGCCCCCAAAATGGCGCGGGTGTTGCGCAACGGCGAAGAGGTCACCGTCGCCGCGGAAAGCCTCAAACCCGGCGATCAGTTCATCGTACGGCCGGGCGAGGCGCTCGCCACAGACGGCATCATTGTCACTGGTCATTCGAGCCTGGACGAATCCCCGGTGACCGGCGAATCCATCCCCGTTGAAAAGGGACCGGGGATGCCGGTCTTTGCTGCCAGTATCAATGGCGAGGGTGCGCTTACTATCGAAGCCACTGCAAGTTTCGACAACAACACTCTGTCCCGCATCATCCACCTGGTTGAAGAGGCGCAGGAACAAAAAGGCCGTGCCCAACAGTGGATGGAACGCTTTGGCCGCCGTTACAGCCCGGCAGTGCTGGCCACCTCCCTGTTGATGTTGCTGCTGCCCTGGTTGTTCGGTGGCGAGATGGCTTTCTGGTCTGAACGGGCGGTGATCTTACTGGTTGCCGCGGCGCCCTGTGCCCTGGTGATCTCCCTGCCCATCGCCATGGCGGCCGGCATTGCCGGTGCCGGTAAACGCGGCATTCTCATCAAGGGTGGTGCGCATCTGGAACACCTCGGCACCATCAAGATCATCGCCTTCGATAAAACCGGCACGCTCACCCATGGCAAGCCCAAAGTCACCGATGTGATCGCGCTGGAGGAAAATGAAACGAGCTTGCTGGCACATGCTGCGGGACTGGAACAGCTCTCCGAACATCCCCTGGCACGTGCGATTGTGGAATATGCGCGGGAAAAAGGGGTGGCACCGCTGGAGACGAACGCTTCCACCGCCTTGACCGGTGCCGGCACCCAGGCCGAGATCAATAACACGCTCTGGTATCTGGGCAAACCCGATCTGTTCAGGGAAATGGGGCATTCTCTCCTGACGCTCGAGGACCGCCTGCACGAACTTCAAGGGGCTGGCAAAACCGTCATCCTGCTGGGCAACAAAAGCGGCATCAAAGGGATCATCGCCTTGCAGGACACGCTGCGCGACAATGTACGGGATGTGATCCAGAACCTCCATGCCCTCGGTATCCGCACGGTCATGCTCACCGGTGACAATATCCGCACCGCACAACGGGTGGCTGAAAAACTGGGCATCGATGACGTGCGCGCCGATCTCAAGCCGGATGAGAAGGTGGAAGCCGTGCAGGAATTGATGCGGGATGGGCCGGTGCTGATGGTAGGAGACGGCATCAACGATGCGCCGGCACTGGCGGAGGCAACCTGCGGGGTGGCGATGGGGGCGGCCGGCTCCGATGCGGCAATCGAGGCGGGCGACATCGCACTGATGGCCGACGATCTGGGCAAACTGGAAGAAGCCATGTACCTCGGCCGCAAAGCACGAAAGGTGAGTCAGCAGAATATTGTCTTTGCGCTGATCGTGCTGGCCATCCTCATCCCCGCCGGGGTGGGAGGCTTTATCAGCATTGCGATGGCAGTGCTGGCGCATGAAGCAAGTGAACTGCTGGCCGTCGCCAACGGCCTGCGTGCTGGCCGGTTAAACAGTACCTGAACAAATACATTCTATGTAGCTCAGGTCACATACATGTTTTGCCTGAATCATTAACCTAGCACGCGTGAGTTAGCCAAAGAAGTTGACCTTAAAAGGGAAAAGCTATCGAACTGCAACAATAACAACAAGGCAGTCAGAACTGATGCACTAAGAAATACGGTGCCACGGGCGGGGCCGGGTTTGGGTACAATCCCCGGCCCCTTTTTTATTTCCTCTACGAAATTTCACTCCAACCGGCGGGAATGATCACATACTCATTATATGGCTTCTTCTGTGCCTTATGTTACAGACCGAAAATAATGCCTGCCGATACAGTTTCACCATCGTATATCAGTGATTCATAACATTTGTCCATGTAATTGAATTTAATACAAAATATCAGAAAATAGGTGTCTTTCATGTTTTCACGGGTGTTGCAGAATGCGATATTACCCGCAAGATTCGCTACAACAAGGGTTTAACAATAACGATGTAAGGATTTAGTGACAGCGGTAGTATCAACTGATAATCGTAAAAACGGATGGCGCGGAGGGAACCACTGATCTATCCTGAAACAAACAGGAAAACCAAATAGCAAAACTCGATAGGGTTCCTGAATGAAAGCACAAAACGAATGCCTGCTCCAGAACGCCATTTCAACGGAACAACACCTTCCGTTAAAAGACAAGCTCGATCAACTCTCCACCCATTATTCCGATTTTGTCACCAGCTGTGACACCGCCTGCCTCAACCTGATGGATCAGGCCAAGCAGGTGGAATTTCCTGCCGGCACCATCATGTTCCGTGAGTGTGAACCCTGCAGTAATTTCATCTGGTTGATCGAAGGGAGTGTCAGGGTGTACAAACATTCCCCCGATGGACGGGAAATGACCTTCTACCGGGTCGAACCGGGTGACCTGTGCGTCCTCAGCCTGAACAGCCTGCTTGGCAGGCGCCCCTATCCTGCCGAAGCCATCGCCGAGACGGATATTACAGGGCTGATGCTGAACGGCAAAAAATTCATCAAGGGTATTGATGATTCCCGCACTTTTCGTGCCTATGTCATGAAGATCCTCACCGAACGGCTGCACGAGATGATGACACTGGTTTCTGAAATCGCATTCCAACGGCTCGACCTGCGTCTGGCCTGCCTGTTGGGACAAAGGTTTGAACGTTCCGGCGGCGAAAAGCTGGATGTCACCCATGCCGAACTGGCGTGTGAACTCGGAACCACCCGGGAAGTCGTCAGCCGCATTCTGAAAGAATTCGAACACCAAAAGTGCATTCAACTCTCACGAGGTAAAATTCAGTTGATCTCCCAGCAAGCCCTGGAGTGGATTAGCCAGGTCAACTGAAACACCGCAGTACACACAACAGCTATGCTGTTTTAGCGGTGCACGCGATTGACGCTGCTGTCGGTTGGCGGGAATCACAGCAAGACAAGGCAGCTTGGCAATGTCAGAGGAAGAACCCTGCTTCCCCGGGTTTCCTGGCTGTGCGAAATTGTTAAAACAAGTTTAAACAAATCATATAACCATTCTGTTAATATTCTTTCCGAAATCGAAGTAGAGACAATTCCAGCCACTATACTTATATGATGTTAGTATGCAGTTAAAACTGTCCCGGCAGGACAGAAAGGTATGACTAAAGTAAGTGTTCCGAATGCCGGTTTATTTTATAAAACCGGAGCAGGCAGGCTGGAGTATTTTGTCTGAAGCACTGTAAACATATCCCGGCAAGCCAGGCAAGCCGCGTCTTTACGGATGCCGCTCGCATAAAAACTTCCGGCTTGGATACAAAGCTGAATGCGAAATACAATATTTCAATAAGCAGGTATGCGGAACGCTGATTGCTGTTTTATTTTCGAATCATGATAAAAATTGCCTGAACGCAATTTTTTGATTTAGTGGTTTCGTTAAATTAATCTAGATGTTGCCAATGCCATTACCCGCAAAGCAGTTCCTGCGCCGTTTTATCACCTTGATTATCCTCGCCTGGACAATTCCACCGGTTTTTGGCCTGTCGTTCCTGCTTTTCATCGAGATATTTTCACCTGCACAGGTACTGGCCATTACCTTTTCTCCTCTGGAAATGGCATTTATCATTAGCACCATCGCTTTTGCCTACTGGTACTTCCATCGTTTTTCCCAACCGCTTGTAAGTTACCTGAATGCACCCAAATCATACGATACGGAAATTATTGACAAACAATTGCGCCGTTTTCCGCTCCATTTCTGGGGTACTTTCCTCATCTATCTGTTACTCGCCCCAGCGATCACCATTCTCAGCGCAGAAATCCATGCTGGTTTTCAAGCAGAAATGGTTGATTGGTTTCGTATCCATCTGGTGGCCCTGATAGTTTCCATTATTGTGGGCCTACCCATTTTTTTTCTGGTGTTTGATCTGTTTGGCAAAACCTTCGGCCATATAAACCTGCAACATTCAATCCTGAGCCTGAAACACAAGGTGTTCCTGATTGGCGCACTGGTGCCACTGTTGATTGACACAATTCTGATCCAATACTACTGGACACGCACAGGATTTTTCAGTGGCGAAACCTTCTTTATCTGGTTGTTGTTGGAGCTTTTTGCCGTTGCTGGTGCCTTGCTGTTTGTCAAAAGTATTGGCCAGTCACTCGCACCTCTGCAGACGATTTGTAACAGCGACAATCAGGGCGAAGCACCGATCGATATCAGCGCAATCACTCCACAATCTACGGACGAATTGGGCATTATCTCCTGCCAACTTGGAAAATTACTGAATGACAATCATCTCAAGAATGAACGTCTCATGTTCAGTAACCAACTCCTGCGGGAAGCGCAAACTCACGAGGGGCTCGCCAACCTTCTGAAGACCGTCGTAGACAAAACCTGTGAAACCCTGCAAGGCGATCTTTGTTTTCTCAGCATGTATGATGCAGCAAGCAACAAACTCATAGGGGTTATTCATACAGGAGCGGAGTATAAAGCGGAGGGCCATTATCAACTTTCCCTGGATGAAAATTCGCTTACTGTGAGAATTTTTCAATCAGGTAAAAGTATTGCGGTTGAAGACACACTGTCCGACCCCCGCGTAAATCCCAGAATGATAAAAAGATTCGGCATTCGCGCAAGTGCCGGCACTCCTCTCATTGTTGGCGGCAAGCCTATCGGTGTCCTTCATTCCTCGCGTACTTCAGGCCCCTATTGTTATAGTGAAAATGAAATCAAGGTGCTCGAGGCTTTCGCCCAGGAAGCGGCGCTGGTGCATACTTTTCTCAAGGATCAACAACTGCGACGCAAGGCGGAAACTGCAATCCGGCAAATCATGGAAGGGATTTCATCAGCCATTGGTGAAAAATTTTTTACTGCAATCGCAAAAAAAATGAACGAAATCCTGGATGCGGATGCAGTAGCGATCGGGGTCTTGAAAACAAATGGCAATCCCAAAATCGAAACACTCGCATTTTACCTGAATGGCAAACAACAGATGGATTTGTGTTATGATCTGGCGGGAACACCCTGTGAGTCGGTAATTCAAAAAACATCCTGTTGCTATTTCAGCGACATTGCAAGCTTGTTTCCTCACGACAAGGAACTTCAGGAAATGGGCATGGTAGATTATGTCGGTGTTCCTCTGTTTGATTCACAGAACCGGCCTCTTGGCGTACAATTCGCCATGTTCCGGCACAAAATACAAAATCCGGTTTTTACCGAGACGGTAATGCGCATTTTTGCCGCCAGAACCGCGGCGGAAATCGAACGCATCCGTAATGAGAATCGCATCAAACGGATGGCCTATTATGACAGTCTGACCGGGCTGCCCAATCGTGACCTCCTGCTTGACCGCCTGCAACAGGCGCTTGCACATGCCGAACGGCAGGGATCCTGTCTTGCAGTGATGCTCCTGGATCTGGACCACTTCAAGGCAATCAATGATTCTCTCGGACATCCTATCGGCGATAAACTTCTTTCAGAAGTATCGCGCCGTCTGTCGGAGTGCTTCCGCAGCGAAGACACGGTTGCCCGCCTCGGCGGTGATGAATTCGTCATCCTCTTGACTGATCTTGGCGATCAGAACATGGCCTTGCAACAAACGACGCATCTCGCCGATAAAATCCGGGAGAAACTGACTCCAGCCTATTTGATCGAAGGTCACAATCTGATGATCACACCAAGTATCGGCATCGCCTTGTTTCCTGAAGACGGGAACAACGGTGAACAGTTGATCAAACATGCCGATACCGCGCTCTACCAGGCAAAAGGACAGGGACGGGATAATTATCAATTCTTCTCTCCCGCCATGAATATCGCCGCGGTTGAGCGACTAAAAATAGAAAATGCCTTGCATGAAGCAATCGAGAAAAAACAATTCAGCCTGGTGTTTCAGCCAAAAATCTCCATCCGGGACAATCACATTATTGGCGCCGAAGTTCTTCTGCGCTGGAATCACCCAAAACTCGGTATGATTCCTCCCGAACGCTTCATTCCAATCGCAGAAGAAACCGGTTTGATAATTCCGATCGGCAGTTGGGTGATGCAGCAGGCCTGTAAATTCACAAACGAAATCTGGTGCGCACAGAATTTTTGCAACAAAATGCAAAGCCTGTCTTTCAATGTCAGCCCAAAACAGTTTAAGCAGGCTGATTTTGTCCAATTATTGAGTGAATCACTGGCCAAATACAACACGGATTCCTCCTGCATCGAACTGGAAGTTACGGAAAATGTTCTTATCCACGATATTGACGATATTGAACGCAAACTCAAAGAACTGATCGATTTGGGAATCCAGATATCAATCGATGATTTTGGCACCGGTTACTCCTCCCTGCGTTATCTGCAACAGTTACCGATTAACACCATCAAGATTGACCGGACTTTTATACACAATATTGCCATAAATCAAAACGACGCGGTGATTGTCGAAACCATTCTTGCCATGGCCAACCATCTCAACATACACACCATTGCCGAAGGTGTGGAAACCCGGGAACAGCTTGCGATCCTGAAATCCCAGGGATGCCAAGGTTATCAGGGTTACTATTTCAGCGAACCGGTAAGCATGCAGAAGTTTACTGAAATGCTCTACGCTGATTGGTCAAACAGCACCACGCACTGATATCGTCAATTGTCCTCTCATCGGATAACAGCACCACGAAATCATGACATCGTGAGCCACGACTTCTCCTGCAGAAGTAACTTATCGATAATGTGTTCATGGCAAAAGCTGTAATCTTACTGCTTTTTATTGCCCGGAAAGTCACATACAGGCCAGACATGAAAATAGGAACCGGCCTTCTGTCCCACACCAACCGCACCCTTGTCGAGATAAAGTGCCCATGCCCAATCTGCTTCAAACATGCTGGTGGTGGACGACCAATAACCGTTTTGAACATCCTCAAAGAGCAGCGGCCTCGATAAGGCCGGGTTGGCTTGTGCACAGTCAAGCAACGATTCGAGTTCATTGATATTCGGCAAGCGCCAGCAGGGGGTATCACCATGCAGGTTCAACTCCTTTACCGCATCCAGCGCATCTGCCCAGGTTACGGTTTTGCCACACAGATCAGCCTGCCGCAGCCAGCACAGATTGGTCAAACGATCATGCACCATGCCAGGCATAAGGTGAAAACGCGGTTTCGGCCAGGGTTGACCGTGTTGAAATTCACCATCCTGGCCACTGCCTGCACAGGAGACAGGTTTGCCACGACTGTCATAACAACTCTGCTGACCCGTCACGGGCAGGAGAGTGCCGCCATCACCCCGCACCGGCCACAGCAGATAGGATTGGTCCTTGCCGCCATAGAACATACGTCCCCCATGCATGTCGATATACCAGGCATACGCGGGGTTGATGACAGCGGTGGTTGACGTCCAGTACCATGCGGGAAAGACGCCATGAAAAGGGTGATCCGCAGGCAGCGCCGGTCTGCTGGTCTGAAAACTCAGCAGGCTGCGCAACTCGCGCCGGTTGGGAACCCGCCAGTCGGCGTAAGCAAAACGGCATTGCCGGTTCATCTCCTGCACGTAGTCCAATGCTTCTTGCCAGGTCAATGGAAATCCCGCAAGATTCGCATCACTTGGCCAAACCAGACCAGTAAGGCGATCCTGCACAACCTCGCCCCTGCTTTCAAAGCGTGGGGACGGCCAGGGAACACCCTTGCGAAACTCGGCATCCTGTCCACTGTGCTCACAGGAAATCGTTTGCCCGCTGACATCGTGACATGTCAGTTGTCCGGACCAAAGATAGCCTTTACTGCAAATGTTGCTCTTCCTCTACCAGGCATCAACCGTCGTGAATATCCTGACTGCATGAAGGCAAATCCTAGCTGTATTCAGCACGATTACGGATCCGGTATAATTTTTCCACCGGTAGTATTGCCACTATACCGTCTTCCATCATGCCAGTGTGTGCCGCATCCATAATGGCTGAGCTGATTTCCTCAACCTTGTCAGCCGGTGTGAAGATTTCAATTTTATAATTTACCGTCATCTCATCTTCAGAATAGTAGTTTTTGTAGTCACCAAAACCTTTTACCTCTGATACGCTCAAACCACCTATATCGAGTTTTTTCAACTGGCCTTTTACTTTGTCGAGCGCCAGAAAAGGGATAATCGCAGTCACTTTTTTATAGTCCATAATAAACTCCAGTTGTCTATCAGTTACAAACCATGATTTTCATGTATTGCGGATGAGCGCATCACAAAAAAACAGGTATACCATGTTTCCTCTCGGTTTTTTCTCTGAACAGGCAGACTAAATAGCCGTGCGAAAAAGGTGTCCACTTTAAAAAATTGGTAAGCCGTTTCTCCAGTAGCTGCTGGCAAGACTCTCGGCAGCAGGGATGCTGCCGTGAAGCTTACAGGGATGTATTCACAGCGTG
>JALVOC010000026.1 GCA_027032075.1 Chromatiales bacterium
ATAGGCTGCTTTTTCAATATGCTATAAGTGCAACATCAAGGTAATCGGGTGATCTGCCAACATGGTGAAAATCAACGTTTTTGCGGGACAAGGCATTATCCCCAAATTATCCCTTAAAATCAATTCGTAGCCTTGTCCAATATGAAATGAGTCTGGAGCGAGCTGAAGCGGGATCGGGTTCCGTTCATGATGGAGAGATGAAAACCATCATGAAACTCGAAGGCCTCAATACCATTGAACAACTTGAAGATTTCCTGTCAGACACCCAGGCGGTAGCCTTTTCGGTCAGGAAGTGCCATATAAGAACCCACTATTTTTTTATAATCATCACAATTACCAGTGCTGACTGACTCTTCCGCCGTACTGACCGAAAAACAGGTTCCTGCAATGACCAGAAAAAAACGATTTCGTCCTGAAGTTCATAAAACAACTCCTTTGCTCCATCCTTTCTTATGTGATGCCTCACTCATGCATCATGTGAGCTAGTCATCATCAAGCCATGGGCGATACGTCAAATGACCTCCAAAAGGTCGGTCAGGATCGAAGAACGGAATTCCAGAATCACAATCGTCCTTATTGTTCTCCCGAACCACCTCCTTCCACCCAGGCTCCACCGATTCCTCCCTCGGACGCAACACCCACATCACGCCGACCCCGAATACCAGCGCACCGACCCACCAGCTGCCGACCACGGCCACCGGCACGAGCGACAGCATCCCCGCCCCGGCAATGTCCATTTTAATCTCTGAAGCCATCTCTGTAATCATATCCATCGCCCTGCACATTGAGCTCTTCCTCTAACCAATCCCAGTCACCCTCCTCTCTCTCCTGAATCACTTCCTTCCACCCAGGCTCCACCGATTCCTCCCTCGGGCGCAGCACCCACATCACACCGATCCCGAATACCAGCGCTCCAACCCACCAGCTGCCGACCACGGCCACCGGCACCAGCGCCAGCACTCCCGCCATAACAATGTCCATTGCGGTGGTCAAAGCACCTCTCTTGTTAGTCATGAGTAACACCTCGCTTCGCTCATCTCCTGTCTTCCGCACAAAATGCTAATCGCTCCAGAATCCATTAAACCTGCCCGCCGCCAATTCGGTGTACCTGACCGAATGCTGGATATTCCCGTGCCCCAGGTACTGCCGGATGGCGCGGGTATCATGCCCGTCATTGGCCAGCTTGAACCCGCAGCCATGCCTCAGCATGTGAGGGTGAACAGGAAACCCGATCTCCGCCACCCTTCCTGCCCGCGCAACAATCTTGCGCGCCGCCGAGTCGGTCAGCGGCCCCTTCCGTTCAGTCACGAACAGATAGGGCGTTTCCGGGTAGTCGCGCTTCAGCCGGCGCAGCGCCCGGATCTCCGGACCGCGCAGTGGATGGGTCGATGGCAACCCGCCCTTCAGTCGCCGTACATGCAACAGCCCCTGATTCAGATCCACCTGCTCCCATCGCAGTGCGATCAGCTCAGATACCCGCAGTCCGTGCCGGTAGGCGATCAGGATCAGGGTTGCATCCCGGTGACCGTGCCGGCCGGTACGCCTGGCGGCATCCATCAGGCGGGTAACCTCCGCCTCGGTTAGATACTCCCGGCTGCGCACATCCGCATTTCGGGGCTTTTTAGGCAACTTTCCCGAAAACGGTGGTTGGCGCAGATCTACAATTTGTGCTGTATCGCCCATAGTAGTCTCGTACTTCAAGTATAGCAACTTTCCCGAAAAGGGCCATTTTCGGGAAAGTTGCTATACTTGCATGTCCACGCAATGCGTGGATAATTATATTCTTGATGAAGAGCAGGCTTGAAGGAGGTCAGGCATGTACTGTCAGTGGTGCGGAGCAGAAAACCCGTCACAACCCTGCCAATGCGAGACCGATGAAGCCTGAAGCTCCGGATCTGTCCAAAATTCGCGCCGCCCGCAAAGCGGCCGGATTGACGCAATCCGAAGCTGCCGCCTTGGTTCATGCCAAAATGCGCACTTGGCAGGACTGGGAAGGCGGGCGACGGAAAATGCCGCTGGCTGCATGAGAGTTGTTTCTGATCAAAACGGATCCGCAACGGAAACCGTAAGATGCTCACCTGGCTCGACTACTATATTCAGGGTGCCGCAGAAAACCTGAG
>JALVOC010000027.1 GCA_027032075.1 Chromatiales bacterium
TGGGGGAGTTGGTGCGGGATACGGCCGTAAGAATTTCGACACAGTTGGGTTGGGAACCACGGATTTTGACGGATAGGGAGGATTAGCACGGATTTTTATCCGTGCTGACCTCTTATATCCGCGTTCTTGTATATTGAAATAGCACATTAACAATTACGAATAGCGAAAAACACCGATTTGTGGCAAGCTGTTTTCCGGAGGTCCGAAGCGGCGACTGAATGCGAGTGAGGCGCATTGCGGCCTCGGCGCGGAGATTGTCGTTCGGACTTGCCCGGAAGACCCGATTGGGAATATTGAGACTGTTTTATCAGACAGGTCTCGAATCATTTGCAAGGCTGGGTTTGATGCTTGTTATTTGGTGGGAACCGGGCCACTGCCGCTTCGATTGCACCTCCCTATTATAAAGTACACGTCTTTACAAAATAGATAAAGGAGGCAACTGATGAATATGCGTATTATTGGCATTGACCTGGCCGTAAGCGCCAAGCACAAGGCCATCATCTTCGACCCAGCCAGCAATGAGTTTGTCAGCAAACAGATCGCCTTTCGGACCCGACCGCACGACATGGACCGATTACTTGACCGGGCGCGGCAAGGCGTGCCGGCTGATGTGCAGCTTGTCGCCGTTCTGGAAGCAACCGGTATGGCCTGGTATCCTGTCAGCCTCTACCTGGAACGTCAGGGCGTCGTTGTTTACCGGGTCAACGGCCAAAAAACGAAAGATTTTCGCCAGGCTTTCTGGAAACATACCGGCAGCGACCAGATTGATTGCCGGATACTGGCTCGTCTTTACTACATCGCTCCCGAACGATTGCATCGCTGCCCTTTGCCTGACGGCCAACTTCTGGATTTGCAGCGGGCCTGCCGCGCCTTTGACCGCTGGCGGAAACAGGACACAGCCATGCAGAATCGTATACGAGATATTGACCGCTGGGCCTGGGGCGGCTTGCACAAATTGGTCCCGGCTGCCGCTCAGCCCTGGATGCGGGAACAGTGGTACAATCCCTGGCGCGTGTTAGCTGCGGGCCAGGAACACCTGACAGCTGCCTGGGCAACCTGTCCCGCCGCCGGGAAAACCGGTACTGCCTGGATTGACCGCTGGTTACTCCGCGCTCAGGAGATGACCCAACTCTATGGTTCGCCGGAGATGGTTGGTTATGACGCCCTGCAAGCAGACATGCGTCACTACCTGCGCCTGCGGCAAATGTATGCCCAGGAGCAAGAGCGGCTTACCCAGGAAAAAATCCTGCCTCTTTACTGGCAGCTTTTTCCCGACTGTCCGCTGACCTCCCTCCAGGGCATTGGCGCCCAAAGCGCCGCCACTTACCGCGCTTTTATCCAGGACATTAACCGGTTTCCCACAGTCGCCTGCTTCCGGCGCTGGTGTGGAATGGTTCCCCGCAGCCATCAAAGCGGCGATGCCGAAGCCAAAGGCATGCCTTTATCCAAGGCTGGCCCCAATCTCATCAAGGCTACCCTCTTTCTCAACGCCGAAGTGGCCCGGCAGTGGGATGTGCAAATCGCCCACATTTACTACCGGCAGATGGTGCAGCACGGCAAACATCATCTCGATGCCATCTGCGCTTGCGCTTCTCACCTGTCCAGCCGTATTTATGCTGTTTTGAAGGAGCAACGGCCGTATCAATTGCGCGACCTCCAGGGGCGGCCGATTTTCCCGGAAGAATCCCGCCGGTTATGTTTGCAATATACGGTTCCTGAAGAGATACGGCAACGAAACAACAAACGCTACCGGCGCAACAAGCGGGAACAAGCCATCGAAAAGCGCACTCAAAAACGGCAGCAACGCGGTTAAATGAATGAAAGGCTTCCCGGAAGCTGTTTTCAACCCAACTCGAGAGGCCTTTCCAAACCAACTGCATATAGTTTAATGGATTTTTGGGCGGTGTCAAAAGCGTATTTGGCCCGTGGGTGGCTTTGTATTGCCTTTCGCTATTCGATTGTTAATGTGCTATGTTCTTGACAAAATTTAGAATATCTCTGCGGTTTTTTCAGCAAAGTCATTTGTAACGATATAAGGATGAACAGCTTGATGGGATTGTAAAAAGAAAAAAGCCGGCGCCAGTATTGGCCTACTCGCGGCGGCTTAAAAAACAACGCC
>JALVOC010000028.1 GCA_027032075.1 Chromatiales bacterium
ATCGATCTAATCAATCACAGCCCTACAGGTTTCGCTTGGGGTTATTGCGGCTCAGGAGCTGCTCAGCTGGCTCTGGCGTTACTGGCCTGGGAACTTGATGAGCAGTATGCGCTCCTGAATCATCAGGCATTCAAGCGGGACGTGATCGCGGTGCTGGATGAGGAAGAGTGGATCCTGTCCGGTGCTGATATCAGGAGATGGGATGCGGATGTTATTCAGAAATCGGTATCTGATCCAAACGATGATGTTCTCTATAACGGATGTCTGGACTGCGCCCCGCCACAGTGGAGTGATTACAGTCGCCTGGAGGTCGCGCCCGTGAAAGAGGAAAACGGACACTGCGAAGTAATACGGGAAGAATCCCTGGTGCAGATGGCTGATTTCTGGAGTATCTACGGCCGCCGGAAGGATGATGACACGGTGGAGGTGATCACAGATGCACCGAGCAAGGTTGTGGCGCGTGTCATTGCCCGTCGATTCGCGCGTTTCACTGGTTTATCGGTGGTAAATCAGATAACTGGTTTATCCATGCTGAATGGAGGAAACAACTGATGTCAGTACACCAATACAGAGCTCCGAATAAACTGGCCCTGATCGAGATGGGTTGGGATCGTCCAATGCAGGGTTTTTTTATGACTGTTGAGGCGCCCGGTGGTGGATTGCTGTTTGATAACCTGGAGCAGAAGGATCCGTTTCCAAAAGGTATCAATGGGTTTCTGGAAGAGCTGAAGCAGCTGGGAATCGAGCTTCCACAAACCATGATAGATGGCGTGCTTGCAGATGGTATGCACAACATCGGTAATAAAATCGTGGTTCATGTCGAGTAATTATTTGTCGCCCCGCTCACGCGGGGCCTTTCCCAAGCGCCTCGGAGAGGCGTTTCGGAAAGGCGGTTTTTCAACCGTGTCGCTGCGGTATATCAGCGACGCCCTTTGCCGGTGACAGCCGGCATCCGAGAGTCCCTGCACGAGCACGGCGGCCGGGGACGGGTCGAAAGACCTGGTGCTCTTTTTCATCAACCCGTCCGGGGAAACACTCCCCGGCTGGGGTGTGGTGTTTCTCCGGGCTTTTTAATGGAGAAATACCATGTATTCAATGATCAGCACTGACAAGGCGCTTACCGATTGCGATCTCAATCGTAGAGCGCCAGCCATTTTCGCGACGCACCCCGAACCCGGGGTTTCAGAGAAATACGGCTTCGTGCCCACTATTGAGGTGATCAATGGCTTGCGTACCGAGGGTTGGTATCCAGTCAGAGCGGCGCAGACCAGGGTGCGGGATGAGGAGAACCGGGCTTATGCCCGGCACATGATCCGGTTCCGCCGGGTCGGCGATCCCATCCAGGTGGGTGACAGCCTGGCTGAATTGGTCCTGACCAATAGCCATAACCGGACAGCCGCCTACTCCCTGGATGTAGGGCTGTTTCGCTTGCTCTGCAGTAATGGGCTCGTGGTATCGACCAATGATCTTGGTTCTATCAAGGTTCGGCACGGAAAACAGATCGTGGATGAGGTGGTCGAGGCCTCTTATGAGATCATCGATTACGTTCCGCAGCTGGCCGAGAAGGTGGAGACGCTTCAGTCCGTACAGCTAGAGCCAATGGAGCGCATGGCAATGGCCGAGAGCGCCATGGTGATGCGTTACGGAAATAGTTGGGAGGTCAAGGCCCCAATAACAGCTTCCGCGCTGTTGAGGCCCAGGCGTGCCAGCGATCCCGGAAAGGAGTCGCAAGCGGATCTGTGGCAAACCTACAATATCGTACAGGAAAACCTGTTTCAGGGAGGCCTGCGCAGTGTTACCCGCAACAGGCGCCGGATGCGTACCCGCCCGATCAAGAACGTGACGGAGGATGTACGCCTCAACAAAGCGCTGTGGGTGCTGGCCGAGCGCATGGCCGAGCTCAAGGCAGCCTAAAGCAGTCTCGGTCTTTTTTTCAACCCGTCCGGGGGAACACCACCCCCGGCAGGGAATGGTGTTTCTCCGGGATTTTGAGAGGAGATATACCATGACAACCATTTGTGTCAAAAAAGTTGGTGAAGAAATTGGTTTTTGCCGCGAATACTTTAAGGATGTAAATAGCGACCAATTCTATGCTAAACAGGAGGAGGGCCCCGGTAA
>JALVOC010000029.1 GCA_027032075.1 Chromatiales bacterium
TTCCCTCTTTTTTTCGTTAGATTACTGATTTCTTTGCTTATTTCGTGGGGATTTGTCAGACTTTGACCCCGTCGATCCAGTTGACTTTGGCACGCGCCGCCAGGGCGCTGGGCAAGCGCATCCGAATTGAAATCGGTGCAGAGTGCTCGCCCCGGGTGGCGAGAACCGCGTCAGCGAAGCAGACGCCGCTCGAGTAACGACTGCATATCCCTGCGGCCATCGAGGACGCAATGAATGAATACGTCCTGACTGATGACTTCATAGATGACGCGATACGGCTTGAAGTGAACCTCCCGATAGTTCGTTACACCGATTCGATCCAGCTCGGGTGGAACATGGCCCCGCTCAGGCAGTTCGGTAAGTCGTGAGCAGAGGGACTCCAACTGGTCCAGCACGTAAGCGGCTTTCTCCACGGAATCGTGGAGCGCAACGTAGCGGTAGATGTCGATCAGGTCCTGCTCTGCATCCTCGGCAAGCCGGATGCGATAGCGTTTCACTCAGCGAGTTTCCCTGACGTGCCTGCGGACATCCCCGAAAGCCTTCTTGAGGGGCTTGGTGCGGCCTTCTTGGATGCTCTTGGTGCTTTGGGCCAGCATCTTGAGCAGCGCCAGGGACTCCTGGGTTTGTTCGTAACTGGCAATATCCTGGAGCACCGCCTTGGCCTCACCGTGTTGCGTGATCACCATGGTTCGCTGCCCCTCGCTGACGTCCCGTAGTGCCTCGGCGGTGTGGCTTTTCAGGTAACTGATGGGTTTGACCGATTCACTGAGCTTCATGATATGTGCCGCTTCTGCAGTTTCATTACATGCCAAATATAGTCCATATTCGGGGCCAGTGTAAAGGTGTCGATAAACGGTCCAGATTGCTCTGGCACAATCCGGGATTCATTTGACGTGAAACGCAGAGAACCCGGCGAGAACCACCGCGCTTGAGGCGGTCGGCTTGCGGATTCGGCGGTTCACCCGCTTATTTATAAAGTGTCTCGACGCTCGCGGGGTTCGCCATCGCTACACAAACCAGTAACCCCTTGTTATTACGCGAATACTTCTTTTCGGCGGGGCGGGCTAACGGGGGCGCCTGTGACGGAGTGGGGTATTGAAAAGGGGTCAGGACAGTTGAATAATATAAAAGCGGGTGTTAACCTTCACTCATGCCAAGATCAGCCAGGCTGGAATATGAAGGCGCTTTTGATCAAAGGGGTCAAAATAATTGATTTTGCTTTTCCGGCAAGCCAATCTTTTGATTTGCGCGTTTCCTTCCTTTATTTTGCCCGATCCAAATACTATTTCAGCCCCCGATTATCGACGGCGTTTGACATATGAATAACCGATGAAGTGTCTTGTGGTCACAACGCATCCGCTCAATGACAGTCTCTGCAAACTGTTGTCTAACCACGTCGAGAACAGGTTGATCGGCATGGGCCATGAGGTGACTGTTGAGGACCTTTATGCCGAGCGGTTTGAGCCAGCGTTAACAGCCGCAGAAAGAGCGTCTTACTATAGCAATCGCTATGAGTCATCGGATGTTGCTCAACAGGTAAGCCGGCTTGAGGAGGCAGAGGCGCTGATTCTGTTGTTCCCGACGTGGTGGTTTGGTTTTCCTGCCATGCTCAAAGGCTGGTTTGACCGGGTGTGGGGTCCTGGTATTGCCTATGATCACGCCGTTGACTTTGGACCTATTGAGCCCCGGCTGAGTAATCTAAAGCAAGTTCTGGTGGTAACAACGCTGGGTTCTCCCTGGTGGGTTGATCGTCTGGTAATGCACCAGCCAGTAAAACGGATAATAAAACGGGCATTGCTGGGAACATGCACCAGGAAAAGTAAACTCCGGTTTTTGACGCTGTACAACAGTGAAAAACTGAGTGAGCAAACAATATCTGCGTTCAAGAACAGGATTGAAAAAGCACTCACAAATTGGGAATGATGATTGTTTTAACCATAGCTCCGGCCCTTGTTCGGCCTGTTCACCATCTCCTCCAGCCGGTCTCGTGGCCGCCAGGGCCACAGGCCTCTCCCGCTGGTTCCTCCCTGCCGTTGACCCATCCACAATAAAATCGCACCAACTGCAACCTGGGTTACAGAATCCCGCACTCGCCTGGTTTACATTGG
>JALVOC010000030.1 GCA_027032075.1 Chromatiales bacterium
GACAATTTCCATGCACGCCGATGAATTCAACGAACTGATCGGTGACGAGTTCGTCCCGTTACTGAACAAGGCCGGTGGCGCCGGCTTTCAGGTCACGGCCTATACCCAGACCTGGTCGGACGTGGAGGCACGCATCGGGAACCGCGCGAAGGCTGGGCAGGTTGCGGGCAACTTCAACACGATGATCATGTTAAGGGTCAAGGAACTGGCAACGGCCGAGATGCTCACCGACCAGCTACCGAAGGTCGAGGTGTTCACCTTGATGAGTGTCTCCGGGGTCAACGATTCCTCAGATCCGGGTTCCGGAATCGACTTCAGCTCCCGCAACGAGGACCGTATCAGCGTCTCCGAGGTGCCGATGCTTACACCCGCCGAACTGATTACGCTGCCCAAGGGGCAGGCCTTCGCGCTCCTGGAAGGTGGGCAGCTCTGGAAGATCCGTATGCCCTTACCGGACACCGACGCCGACATGCCGGAAACGCTTACCGAGATCGCCAACGAAATGGAGCGAACCTACATCACCAACGATCACTGGTATCGGGTTCAGGAAGCGTGGTGGGCAGCTGCGCCAGATGTCAGTGAGCCCGAGTTAGAGCCAGAGGACTCCGATGGCTGAGGCTGTTGCCGATCCACGTCGCCAGGTTGTTCAGCAAGGGCTTTTCTCGAAGACTCTGTCGGCTGTTGCGAAGCTCATCCAGTGGTTGTTGTTTTCGCTGTTGTTCTCGATCATCGTTGAATGGGCTGGCATGGTGCTCTGGTGGCCGGATGAGGGGGTAGATCACAGTCGTACCATGTTGGCCACCGAGATCAGTTATCTCGATAACGATTTTCGTCGCAGCGTTGTTACCTCCGACCCAGCACGATTCGCCAAACGGTTTGCCGATAATACCTACCACTACCTGTTCGAGGTGACGCGGTTTGTGGATTTCATCCAATGGGTGTCGCCGTCACCGCTGAAGTATGAGCAGGGTATCCGGCCAACGCTGCACAAGATCTACCGGCCCATAGCAAAGTACGTCATCGCCATGATGCAGGTGACCCAGGTGTTCTCGGTGCGCCTTGCGATTCTGACCTTGGCCATGCCGATATTCCTGCTGTTCAGTCTGGTTGCACTCGTTGACGGGCTGGTGCAGCGCGATCTACGCCGATGGGGCGGGGGCAGGGAGAGTTCGTTCGTCTACCACTATGCGAAGAAGGCGGCGCTACCTCTGGTCGTGATGACCTGGGTCACGTATTTGGCGCTTCCATTCAGTCTGCACCCAACGTTTATTGTGCTGCCATTCGCCGCGCTATTTGCATTCGCTGTGGCAGTGACTGCAAGTACCTTCAAGAAGTACCTTTGAAAAACTCGGGTGGGACGGAGCAATCTGACTGAATCAGGTGATGTGGAGCTCGTAATAACCTGAAAATGTTCAAAATTCTGGGTGTTAAAGCACTTTGCGTCCATGATAATGGACGCAAAGTGCTTTGTTTTAGGGTTGCGGAGCATAGGGAGGTTGATATAACGTCCATTATTGTATACGCTATAAAGCGTAATGACCATAAAGATGGACGAGAAAATGAGCAAAACTCAGCTGGATTTGATGGTGCCGATTCCGGTCAGGCGGGCTCTGCGCAAGCTTGGCCAGGATATCCGTGATGCCCGGCTCAGGCGGCGCATCCCCACGGCTGTTATGGCAGAACGGGCCTCTATCAGCCGAACAACCCTGAACAAGATAGAAAAGGGTGATCCTGGCGTTTCGCTTGGTAACTACGCCAATGTGCTCTTTGTTTTGGGTATGGCTGAGCGGTTGGGCGAACTGGCGGATGTTAAGACGGATGCTGTGGGTCTTGAGCTCGAAGAGGAGCGTTTGCCGCAACGTATCCGCAAGCCACGTCGGGGTAAATCCGGGCACAGTTCGCCCCGGTTAGCACAGAAGAGCAAAGCGTGATGGAAACAGAAGTTTTTGTCTATGTGGATATCGCTGGTGAGCCAAATCTGGTTGGGCGACTGTGGGCGCGTGCGCGCAAGGGCAGAGAAAGTGCCACCTTCGAATATGATCCGAGCTGGCTTGAATATGCAGACCGTTTCTCTTTGGAGCCGGCTCTCACG
>JALVOC010000031.1 GCA_027032075.1 Chromatiales bacterium
AAGTTTCAATCCCACCTTGATCCGATTAAAAGAAATGCAATCGCAACAGCTTCTTTTATTTTTCTTGTTCGTTTCAATCCCACCTTGATCCGATTAAAAGTCACTTTGACATCTCCGAGGCGCTGCAGGAAAAGTTGTTTCAATCCCACCTTGATCCGATTAAAAGGAGGCTGGCCTTGAATTTGTCCATTCCCTCAATGCCGAGTTTCAATCCCACCTTGATCCGATTAAAAGAAACCCGCATGAAGCGGCCAATTTTTTCAAAATAGAAGTTTCAATCCCACCTTGATCCGATTAAAAGTCTTCGAATCCCAATATGCGCCTGGAGTAGCCGCGGTTTCAATCCCACCTTGATCCGATTAAAAGAATCGATTTGGACTTTTTAAACGCATGTTTTTAGCAGTTTCAATCCCACCTTGATCCGATTAAAAGGGAGCATCGGTCTGGCGTTGCGAGACGGCATACTAGTTTCAATCCCACCTTGATCCGATTAAAAGTGTGACGCCAAAGACGGATCGTCCGGCGATAGAGCGTTTCAATCCCACCTTGATCCGATTAAAAGAAGGACCTGGTTCCCATGTGATCTTGTTATCTTCCAGTTTCAATCCCACCTTGATCCGATTAAAAGACCGCAACATAACCTATAAAAAATAGGATATTATGCCCTTATTTGCAAGCAAAAAAATCGTCTTTATGCGGTTATGTATTCTCATGCAGGGCGCGACGACCGATGCGGCCTGCGCCTCCTTTGAAACCCGAAGGCAAATATACGTCAGATTTGCAGCAGAACACACTCGACGTAACGAGTTGTCCGGTCAATTCGGGAGACATCAAAACGGCCGCTGGAACTTTTCAGATAAAAGTATCCGTCGCCGCCTTTTCCTGGCCCAGTATTTCCTTTTCGAACGCTTTCTCCGACTGAAATTTGTAGATCATGATGGAATCCTTGTCCTTTTTCATCATCTTTTTCAGCTTGCCCAGCAGCTCCTTCAACTTGCCCTCGGTGATCTCGCCTTCAAATACGCTGTTCTGCACCCAGTGCAAATAGGCGCGGCAGGTCTTCAGCGCCCTGGCCACGCGTTTTTCTTCAATATCATAAACAAGCAACACGTACATTTTGTCTTCCCAATATGTTCGTTCGGCTCGACAACAGGAAAGGAGGTGGTGTATTTGAAACACATTTTGAATGCGCCCGCGGCTCAGGTTTGCTGCAGGTGTGACCGAGGTCGCGGGCAATTGAACCATCGATTCACTGATGAGGGCGGCGCACTCCCGTCGCCCCACTTGATTACCACCACAGCCGAAAAGCCTTGTACGGCTTGACGCCGGTGACATGCTTGATCAGTTTGTAAGCCTCAAGACGGATAAGCCGCTTGTAGGAAACGTTGCGTCCCAGGCTGCGGTGCTTGATGGTCGTCTTGAGCCGCTCATCATAGCCCTGCACGAATATCTTGCGTCCTGCTTCGTTCAGGTAGCAAAAATTCAATTTTTCGTCAAAATGCTTTTTCTTGATGTTCCCGTGGTTCAGCAAATTAAAAATGAGCCGATCAACGAGAAAAGGTTTGAACACTTCGGCCAGGTCCAGGCTCAGGGAAAAGCGCCGCGCGCCCGGCTCGTGCAAAAAGCTCACCGTCGGATTGAGCTGCGTGTGATAAATTTCGCCGAGAACCGTGGTGTACAGCATGGAATTGCCAAAGGAGATGAGAGCGTTCAGCGCATTCCGCGGCGGTCTCCGCGACCGCTGCTCGAATTTAAAATCCGCGTCAATAATATCATCCCACGCCCGATAATAGACGCCGCGCAGCCGCCCTTCGCTGGTCATCAGGTTGGTGATGCCGCCGGCATGAGCCAGGACGCTGCGCTCTTTGTTAATTTCATCGATGAGCGGCTGCACATTTTTGCCGCGGTTTCGGTAATAATGCAGATTCTTTAACAGATTATCCACGCCGCCGAGCAGCATTTCCCGCGCAATATCCAGCCGCTTGTGCGGATCGAGATAAAACTGCACCTGCTTGACCAGCACCTCGCCGCTGAGAAGATAATCCCGCGGCACAAAGCTGCCGGTATAAAAAC
>JALVOC010000032.1 GCA_027032075.1 Chromatiales bacterium
AAAAAGCAGGCCGCAAGAAAAAATGGCCGGTTATTAAAGCGTTAGCGCGCCGCGCAAAGCGTGGCGCATCTGGTCGGGTGAAAGTCCCGGCATGGAAAGGGTTAACCACCCACCATTACCGAGTGTTGCGCCTCTGGCGGAACGGTGTTCTGGTCATAGAAGACTGGAGCATGCGTGAACAAGAGAGGTGAAGCGTACACAGGGTATGTTGCAGGCCGTTTGGAGACGTAGCTCCTTAGAGATGGTATCGCTTCGAAATGAACAGTTCCGGTTGGCCAGCGTTGTAACGTCCGCGAAGCCAAGACGAAGCAGGCGCATTGGTGAGTCTGTGGAGAGCCGGCGGAGTTCTCAAGCTACGGCATGTAACAAGAGATGCGTCATGAACGCGGGAGATCCCGATGGCTCCAAAGGAAGGGTAGAGTGAGCAGAACCGCCAGAAACGGGAAAGCGCTCGAAGGCTGTTGGGGAGTCGGATCACTTCATAGTACTTTGAGACGGTAGGGCCGATTACATGGGGAAGGGAGTGACGGACATACGCAGTTCGCAAAGGCAACTCGCGCCGGACATTGCAGGGCCGGATCACGCTGAGCCAACCTTCTTGCGAGCATTATCCACCAAGGCGAGCACTGCGAAAGCTCACCGATTCCAAAATCTCTACGGCTGTCTGAACGAAGCGTTGCTGCACACCGCGTGGCGAAAGCTCAACAAGCGAGGTGCGGCAGGCGTGGACAAGGAAACGGTGGCCCAGTATGGGAAACAACTGGACACCAATATCAGGCAACTTGTAGAGTGTCTGAAACGGGGTGAATACCGAAGTCGGCTCGTCCGGCGAAAGTATATCCCGAAGGGGAACGGCAAAGAACGTCCATTGGGCATTCCGGTAGTTGAAGACCGGTTACTGCAAAGTGCCGCACGACTGTTGCTCGAAGCGATCTTTGAAGCAGACTTCCAACCCGTCAGCTATGCCTACCGGCACAAGATGGGCGCGAAAGACGCCGTCAAAGACCTCACCTACGAGCTCCAGTTTGGCCGCCATGGTTACGTTGTCGAGGCTGACATCAAAGGCTTCTTCGACAACATTAACCATGACTGGTTACTGCGGATGCTGCGGGAACGGATCGATGACAAACCGTTTCTTGGACTCATCGACACCTGGCTTAAAGCCGGGATACTGGAAACCGACGGCACGGTATTCCACCCCCACACAGGTACCCCGCAAGGGGGTGTGATATCGCCGATGTTGGCGAACATCTACCTGCACTACGTGCTGGACCTGTGGTTTGCAAAGGTGGTCAAGCCGCACTGTCAGGGACAGGCGCATATCATTCGCTATGCGGATGACTTTGTCTGCACCTTCCAGTATCGACGCGAGGCGCGGGCCTTTTATAAGGTGCTGCCCAAGCGATTGAAGAAATTCGCTTTAGCAGTGGCCCCTGAGAAGACCTGTATCCATCGTTTCAGTCGATTTCATCCGGGCCGTAACCGGCGGTTCACCTTTCTGGGCTTTGAGTTCTACTGGGAAGCCGACAGCAAGGGGACACCGAGGGTATGGCGACGGACGGCGAAGAAGAAACTGCGCGGCAGCGTGCGAGCGTGCAAAGAATGGATAAAAGTCAATCGGCATAAACGCCTGCCGGTCTTGCTCAAGACCCTGAAGCGGAAAGTACGAGGTCATTACAACTACTTCCGTGTTGTGGGCAACAGCCGAGGCCTGTGGACGTTCTACAAGGAGGTGGTGAAGTTGCTGTACAAGTGGTTAAATCGACGGAGTCAAAGACGAAGTCTGACGTGGCCGAAGCTGAAACAGGTGCTGGAGCGCTTTGCGTTTCCGACGCCAGCTCAGCAGACACGCCAGACAGTGAATCGGGGGCTTGCGTGAGAATTTGCCTTACTACGCGAGTGAGTATGTTTGAAGAGCCCTGTGCGGGAAAATCGCACGCAGGGATCTGTGCAGGGGACGCCGGGTAACCGGCGTTCCTACTGCGACGCTGCAAGGAAAAATATGGAAGAGCGTTGCACAATTTGTAATTGCATTC
>JALVOC010000033.1 GCA_027032075.1 Chromatiales bacterium
GCGTTGTTACGGGCTTGTGTGTTGCTCTGCTGGGTGTTTGCTCTCTGGCAATCCCTCCCATCGCGCACCTGGAACCGGATATAGGACTCAAATGGCTGTTTGAACTGAGAGGAGCGCGGCCCGCCCCAGAAGAGGTCGTCGTGGTCTCCATTGATCGCAACTCATCCGATGAGTTACAGCTCCCCAATATACCCCGAAAATGGCCAAGACAGTTGCACGCCAACCTTGTCCGGACTCTGCATGCGGCAGGTGCCACCGTGATCGGTTTCGACATCTTTTTTTCGGAACACAAGGATGCCCGGCAAGACAGAGAGTTTGCCAGGGCCATGCAAGATGCCGGGAATGTCATCCTTTTTGAATACCTGACGGCGGAAAAGGTGGCAATGTCGAACCAGAAGGTCAATGGCGTTGCCCGGATCGAACAACGGATTGCCCCTGCTGCCGAGCTGGCCAACAGCGCGGCGGCCACGGCCCCGTTCAACCTTCCGAAGATTCCCGAGCGGGTAAACCAGACCTGGCTGTTCAAGCCTGGAGCCGGTGACTATCCCTCGCTGCCGGTCGCAGCGCTGCATCAGCACCTGTCGACACAGTTTCCCGCGTTGAAACGGGCTATCCGCATCGCGGCCGGTGACAGGGAACTGCCCGATTGGCTGAACAGGGATCGACCACCACGAAACCCGGCCCTGTTTGCGCTGAATCTCCGTGAGTTTCTGCTAAATAATGTGGAAATAAGCAATCGGTTAAAGAAACAGACAGCACGGGAAAGCGCTGAACTCCGCTCGCTGCTCCATGCTCACACAGCAGACAATGGCAACGGAATTTTTCTCGACTTCTATGGCCCGCCAGGTTCGATAACCACCGTCCCCTACCATCAGGCACTGGTTGATTCCGGAGAAACCAGTTTCAGGGGGAAAGCTGTTTTCGTCGGTTTTTCAGAGCGCCTGCAACCTGAGCAGAAGGATGGTTTTTATACGGTGTTCACGAATGATAGCGGGCTGGATATCAGCGGAGTTGAAATCATGGCAACCACCTTTGCCAATCTGCTGGAAAGAAGAACCGTCAAACCACTAGCGCCTGCGGTGAACATTCTAATCATTGTATTGTTCGGGCTGTCGGCCGGCTTTTTGTTGTGCCAACTGCAAGGCGTCAAGGCCGTACTGGCGGCCGCCTCCACCGCTGCTCTCTATCTGGGTATCAGCCTGTGGCTGTTCAATGGCCAGTCACTATGGGCGCCGCTGGTCATCCCTTTGTTGATACAATTGCCATTTTCGCTGCTGTTTGCCCTTCTTTGCCAGTTCGCTGCCGCCCAGCGAGAGCGGAACCACCTTCATCAGGCGTTCAAGCAGTATGTCCCCGAGCATGTAGCAACCTCGGCTGCCCTGACCGGTTTCAACAACATGGAAAAACAACTGGTCACCTATGGCGTTTGTTTAAGCAGCGACGCGGCCGATTATACTGCACTGGCCGAAAAGCTATCACCAAGGGAACTGCACAACTTCCTGAACGACTATTTTCAACAGGTATTTCCCCCGGTACAACAGCGCAACGGTGTGGTGATCGATATCGCAGGGGACGCCATGCTCTCCGTATGGCTCGACGGGCCAAAGAAAAACCTGCGCCATTCAGCCTGTATGGCTGCTCTTGAAATTCAGAAAAACCTGAACAAAAAGAAGAGCAAACTGCCAACACGAATCGGCCTTCACTGTGGAATCATCTCCATTGGCAATGTCGGTGCCGGAAAACATGTCGAATACCGGGTGGTGGGTGATGTCGTCAATACCGTCTCACGGATTGAGGGATTGAACAAGCTGCTGGGCACCCAGATCCTGGTGTCCACCGAAGTATTGGCGGATCTCTGTATCACCTCCCGTGAAGTCGGTACCTTTCGCCTAAAAGGAAAGCAGCAACCGGTTACCCTGCACGAGCTTGGAAACCAGTCACTGACAACAGCGTTCATGGCCCTTTTCGCAGAGGGGTTGCAGCAGATCCGCCAACACAACTGGGAAGCAGCAAACCCTGTTTTTTGTGCGCTGTTGAAAACATGCCCGCACGACGGGCCAAGCCTGTTCTATCGCGACCTGACAGAAAACATGCTGAAAGATCCCGATACGCTCGCTATCGAAGATGGAATTGTGAATATTTCACAAAAATAATCCTGGAATGACCTTGAATCGCCAATCGATAACCCGCATCATATTCGGTCAGCGATATTCCATAAACAAACGGACTATTTATCAGGAATTACGCGTGAGCATGCGCCCATCCCCCCGGCTGCCGTCACAAACAACAGGTTGTTGCGCTTTGCCAGGAGTGATTACAGCGCTTCTTCTTGCACTTTCTCCTGGCTCGCTTCCCGCTGCCAGTTGCCAGGTTGTCGCCCAGCTCATCTCGCTGGAAGGCAGGATCGATATCAAACGCACAGATACTGAAAGTTGGTATCCAGCCACTCGGGAACAGCAATTCTGTCCCGGGGACAGGTTACGCACCCATCCAAACAGCCGGGCAGCGATACGGATGATCAATGACACGCTGCTGCGGCTCGACCAGAATACCACGATCACATTTTCCCGGATTGACAAACATCAACGATCACTCCTCGATCTGCTCAAAGGCGCCGCCCATTTCATCAGCCGCGTACCCCGCAGCCTGGAAATAATAACGCCTCATCTGAACGCGGCACTCGAAGGGACCGAACTTGCCGTGACTGTAAGAGAGGAAAGCTCAGCCATTGCCGTATATGAGGGAATGGTCATCGCCTACAACCGCTCGGGCAGAGTTCAACTGACCGCCAACCAGACCGCGGAAGCGGTGGCTGGCCAGGCGCCGGTACGCAAGATCGTAGCCCGCCCCCGAAATGCGGTTGCCTGGAGCCTCTACTATCCGCCGCTACCCGCACAGCGGGACAAGGCCGATCAGTTTGCCCGGAAAACGATTGACGCCATCGCCAATAATGATATTTCACTGGCAACCCGTCTGGCCGATCAAGCCGTTACCGCCAACCCAGGCTCGGCAGCTGCCTTCATGGCCAAATCCTATGTCGATCAAGCCAATTTCAACATTGCGGCGGCCTTGAGGCACAGCCGAAAGGCAGCATCACTTGCCCCAAAAGACCCGATCGTTCAGGCCCGGCTCGCCGAGGTTTTGCTGATGAACGGGAACAGGACAGAGGCTCGAAACGTAGCGCAAAAAGCGGTCCGAATCGATCCGGAATGCGCATACTTGCAGGCGGTGTTGGGATTTTCATCGCTACACGAGCTTAACCTGCATGCGGCGAAAATGGCTTTTGAATATGCCGCCAGGCTGAACTCCAGCGCACCGCTTCCCCGCTTGGGCCTGGGATTGGTGTACACCCGTCTGGGCAACCTGCAGGCCGGACGGGAAAACCTGGAAAATGCCGTCTTGCTCGATCCTGGCAGCCCCCTGCTACGCAGCTATCTGGGAAAGGCCTATTACGAAGAGAACCGGGGCAAGCTGGCATCAGAGCAGTTCATACAGGCCAAAGCGCTCGATCCGAACGATCCCACCCCCTGGTTCTACAATGCCATTCTACTCCAGACTGCCAACAAGCCCGTTTTAGCGCTGAAAGAGATACGGGAGGCCATCGCACGAAACGACCATCGCGCAATCTACAGGTCCCGCCAGCTACTTGATGAAGACAATGCATCGAGAAACATCAGCCAGGCAAGAATATTCAGCGATCTTGGCTTCGAAGAGCTGGCGGTAGTCGAGGCGTCGAGATCGGTTGGCCGGGATCCGTCAAACCACGCTGCTCACCGCCTGCTGGCCGATATCTTCTCCACTCGACCACGCCATGAGTTCGCCCGCACCAGTGAACTTCTGCAATCACAACTGTTACAGCCACTCGGTCTGACTCCGGCCCAGCCGAGGCTTGCAGAAACCAATCTGAATATACTGCCGGGCCTGGTGCCACTGGAAACCGGATACAACGAATTCAACCCCCTGTTTGATCGTAACCAGACACTGTTTACACTATCGGCCATTGGTGGAACCCAAAACAGTTCAGGCAATGAGCTGACAATTTCCGGGATGCGCAACAGGATGGGTTACAGCGTGGGCCAGTTTCACTATGAAACCGACGGCAGCCGCGACAACAACTTTGCACGCTATGACATCTACAACGTTTTTGTACAAATCACTCCTGCCATAAACTCCAGTTTGCAAACTGAAATCCGGCGATCGACAAGCAGAACGGGAGATCTGTTGCAGCAGTTCAATTCGGACAGCATTTCACCCAAAAAAAGCAGCCGGACAGAAACAGATGCAATACGGGTTGGCTATCGCCTCAAGACAGCGCCGAATGCCGATCTGCTCGTATCGGCCATCTACTCGGATAAAGTGATCCGGCAAACAGACGCCAGCAAGAGCATCTTCCCTGACGGCGCCACACTGATTGCCGACGAAAATCTTGTCAATCGTTCGGATATCTACCAGTTAGAGACACAATACATACGGCAACTGGAAACTATCAGACTGATCACTGGCGCAGGACTCTACCGTTCGGAGGGAATAGATAATATCTACCGGCGCGATACACTGGCGCTTCCGAACGGGGAAACCGTTCAGAAGGATCCTGTCACGGAAACACCGGACACTTTAACCGAATATGGCAATATCTATCTGTATATGAATATCGATCTGCCCGGTACACTGTCAGTGACGGGGGGATTGGCTATTGACAGTGCCAGGTTCGATACCGGCCGCGGCCGGTTCAAGACCGAGCAGATTAGCCCCAAACTGGGCTTGGAATGGGGAGTAACAGAAAACACCGATTTTCGTTTTGCCCTTTTTCGCAACCTGACTCGTGGCAATGCTGCCAGGCAGACACTTGAACCAACAAATGTTTATGGATTCAATCAGCTGTTCGACGACCAGCCTGGAAGCGACGCTCAGCGTATCGCGCTGGCAGTCGATCACGAATTGACCAAGAATATGTTTACAGGCATCGAAATATCAAAAAGAGAGATAGAACAGCCATTCAGCAGGGTAGAAAATGGAGCACTCGAAAACAGGTGGATACCGGTTGAAGAGTATAATCACCGGGCCTACCTCTACTGGACTCCAGGAAGCAGAATTTCCATCGGTGGAGAGTTCCATTACGAGCAGTTGGAAAAGGAGTTCGATCCTGGCTACGCCAACAGGACCCATCCCAACAAAACAGTAACAGAAAGTATTCCCCTGTTCATTCGCTATTACCATCCCGGAGGATGGTTTGCAAAACTCACCGCAACCCGCGTAAACCAGGAGGTTGAGTTCCCGACTATCAAGGGGGGGACGGATGCTGATGATGAACGGTTCTGGCTGCTGGACGCTTCCGCAGGCTACCGCCTGCCAAAGCGCTCCGGCATTGTCACGCTGGAAGCCAGAAATCTGCTGGGAGAAGAGTTCAGGTTCCAGGAGACAAACCTGTTCGGAAAACCGCGCCGCCCCCGTTTCGCACCCGAGCAATCCCTGTTTTTGCGCTTTACACTGAACTACCACTGATCCCCTTCACAACAGGCAGGGGCACTATTCAACATCATGCTATTAAGGAGAAAGAGATGTCAACAAAGAAAAGTCGACGCACGCTTGTATTACCTGCGATTGCCCTTTTTGCTATCGCAACAGTTCCGGCCTGCGCCGTGCCACCTCAAAAACCAAACCAGCAGGAAAGCCGCGAAAGCATCGCGATAAAACTCACTCCGGAAAACGGCATCTCCGTTTCAGATAACAAAGGGCGATCACTGAAGCCCTGTGCGCCCGCCTGCACGGCGGAAAATGAAAAAAGATATGGCATCCGTTGCCCGGATTCCAATCGAACGCTACCGGTTTGTAAAGGTCTCGATAGCGCTTCCGTCACAAAGGTAACAACCTTTACGATTATCGAAAGCGCAAAGAACCCCTACTGCTATACTTCAATTTTCAACGGCTATTATACCGAGGTCTGCTTCTGAGCAATTTCGGAGGAGAGTACGGTGGCCTTGTTTGTCAGCAAATGGCTAACCCGGCAGTAACTATTCAGCTCACCCCTGAAATCCGCCATTTCTGCATTGAAAAATGCTCATTTACACGCGTAAACTCACATTTTTCGCCTTGAACTGACGGATTTCAGGGGCAACCTGAACAGTTACCGGCTTGTTTCATACTATGCTGAATGATTACACCCGGCAATGATTTGGGCGATATTTCAGGCTGCCGCACTCCTGGGGCAAGGAACCGCTTTTGCCAATGGTTGTTTCGTTGGCAAAAGCGGGAACAGTGAGCCGGCGCGGGCCTGAAGAGCTGTTTCGATAACCATCACTGCCAGAACTGTCGATACAGGCTGCACCCGGAGAACCACACCTTCAGTGGTTCCGGAAGCTTTATACATCTCAATAGCCGACTTTCCTGACCATACTGCGC
>JALVOC010000034.1 GCA_027032075.1 Chromatiales bacterium
GGACATGGGGAATCAGTTCCGTCACCAGCGGCAGCGTGTTGCGAATGTTGAGCTGCTCAAAGAGAAACTCAAACTGGGCCTGCAAAACCGCGCCGATTTCCGCTTTTTTGTCTTCGTCCAGGCTCCACCACGCTTCCTTGAACGGGCCAATCGCTTTTTTACGGGTCTTGTAGAGGAACTGGTCTTCCGTCATGCCTTCTTTCCATTCGCCCTTCAGGTTTTCCCGCAGGTAATCGTAGGCTTCATCCACCAGGGCCGGGGGCAGGTGGTCGTAGATGATGTTCTGGAAGCCGGTGGCCAGATGGATTTCTACCGTGCCCACTTCGGGGAATTTGTGGAACATTTCGGCCGGCAGGGTAGACGCGCCGTGTTGGACGGCTCCGCCCAGGCCGTACTCTTCGCGGGCTGCCTGGCTCAGATCGCGCAGGGTGTCAAAATCCACCTTCACGTCGGCCAATGTGCCATCGGCCAGAACGACGCCGCCGTGACTGGTGCCGGTTTGCACGGAGATTTTGGAAATGCCGGTGTAGCCTTTGGTTGCTTGCTGATAACCTTGCATGAAGGCGCGTAATTCTTCGACGGTAGAGTTTTTATGGCCGACTTCGCCGATTTCCCCGCCCAGAGAGATGGTGATCTCGTCCGGTTCAATGGAACGGGCGTATTTGGTGAGGGCGGCGCATTGTTCGTAGTTGTCTTTTTGCTGGGCGTCCAGAGTATCGTAGCTCAGGTCTACCAGGGTGGAGGTGTCTATGTCAATGTTGTAAAAGCCGGCAGCGACGGCTTCGTCCATCAGGTTTTTGATGGCCTGGATTTCGGCGTCCGGGTCTTTTTGGAAGCGGGCGGCGGATACTTGGAAGTGGTCCCCCTGGATGAAGATGGGGCCGCGGTAGAGTTCTTTGATGGCCGCTCCCAGGATGCAGGCGGTGTATTCTAACGGCCGTTGCTCCGTATATCCCATTTCCGAGCGGGCAATCTCAAAAAGCAGCGCCCCGGCATCGTACTTGATGGCCGCCCGGAACACAGCGCGGGAGGTGTTGAAGTTCATCGCCCGGATGTTCATCGCCGGGACGGTGAAGTTGGGCGGGATTTTGCCGCTGCCGATTTCCATATACAGATCGTGAATGGAAGCGACGTAGACGCCGATTTCCTGGGCAATCTCCCAGATGAGCCAGCGGGCCGTGTCGCGGGCCAACCCCTCGCTGAAAACCGCGCTGTTGACCAGATATTCAATTTTATCGGGCAGTTGAAATTCATCCTGTACTGTAATGGCGCTGCCGGCAACGCTGACGACGCCATCGAGCCAATCTATTAAATCCTGAACAGTTGTTGCTTTTTGCATAATATTCTCCTTTGCCTGTGAGACAGGTTTGAGTAAAAATCAAATATATAGATGACCCAAAGGCGACAGGCGAAACGGGGATATTTGCAAGTGACTGTCACCTCTGGCAGCTGAAAGGTTACAAAACCAGTTAAAATTTTACCGGTATCAGGCGCATTTGGAAATGATGATTGTAATAAGAAACTGCGATTATGTGCCTGACTTGTTGTAACGCACCTATTTTACTCGATTGGATGGATTTGATAAGGGTATTTCAAGTATGTATAAAAGAGTTGTCATAAAGTTGGGAACCAGTGTTTTAACCGGCGGCACGCCCAGTCTGGATCATCCCCACATGGTGGAATTGGTGCGCCAGTGCGCTGATTTGCACAAGCGGGGCAAGGATGTGATTGTGTGTACGTCCGGGGCAATTGCGGTGGGGCGGCACCAGCTGGGTTTCCCGGTGTTGGCGCCGACGTTGAGCAATAAGCAAATGCTGGCGGCGGTGGGGCAGAGCCAGTTGATGCACCAGTATGAGCGGTATTTTGAGATTTACGGCCTCCACGTGGGTCAGATTTTGCTGACGCGGTCTGATCTGGATTTTCGCAACCGGTTTCTGAATGCGCGGGACACGCTGCATACGCTGCTGGAACATGGCATCATTCCCATTGTGAATGAGAATGACGCGGTGGCTACGGAGGAGATT
>JALVOC010000035.1 GCA_027032075.1 Chromatiales bacterium
AATCGCAAAGGACAAGCTGCAAAAGATTTTTGAGCCGTTTTACACCACCAAAGGCGTGGGTGAAGGCACGGGCCTTGGTCTGTCCACCGCATACGGGATCGTCAAACAATCCGGCGCGTTTATTTTTGTTGACAGCGTGCCGGGAAATGGCACCAGTTTTTCGCTATATTTCCCGGCTCACGACAAGGTTGTTGCTTCTCAGGAAGAAGTCGAGGTTCAGACGGAGACCCCGCGTAGCAAGAAAGGGGAGGGTGTTATTCTACTGGTCGAAGACGAAGCACCGGTGCGCGCATTTGCCTCGCGGGCATTGCGGATGCGCGGGTACACTGTTCTGGAGGCCGAGAATGCTGAAGATGCGCTGAAAACCCTCGAAGATGATGCGTTGAATATTGATGTGTTTGTGACCGACGTTATCATGCCGGGGATGGACGGCCCAAGCTGGGTTCGCAAGGCGCTAGAAGAAAGGCCAGATGTGAAGGTTGTATTTGTGTCCGGCTACGCCGAAGAGGATGTCGTTGATCAACAATCCAGAATTCCAAACTCGGTGTTTCTTCCCAAACCGTTTTCCTTAAGTGATTTAACCAGCACAGTTCAGCGGCAGTTCCATTGAAATTTGAACACATGAAAAGCAAAGTTATTTCTAAAGCTCCGGAGAGATAATGCTGCCATAACAATGTAGTGCGGCTAAAATTTCATGTAGAAAATCATCAAATAACCCCATGTAACCAATTTTTAACCATTCTGCTAAACACTGGATTTATGAAAATTATAGTTGAAATGTTCTCTTTTTGATCTCATAACGAATGAGAACATGATAGGAACATTGAAACGATTGCCGCGCTTGCGTGGTTATGAAATAAGGGACAGTAACAATGGCAACGGCAGATCTTTTGAAAATGACAGACAAGCGCGATACCGACAAACAAAAGGCGCTGGATTCAGCGCTGGCCCAGATTGAACGCCAGTTTGGCAAAGGCTCGATTATGAAACTGGGTCAGGAGGGCGCGGTTCAGGAAATCGAAGCCACCTCGACTGGGTCACTTGGACTGGACATTGCGCTGGGGATTGGCGGCATTCCAAAGGGGCGTGTGGTTGAAATATATGGGCCGGAATCTTCGGGCAAAACCACCCTAACTTTGCATTGCATCGCCGAAGCCCAGAAAAAGGGTGGCGTTTGCGCCTTTGTCGATGCGGAACATGCGCTGGATCCGCTTTATGCAAAAAATCTGGGCGTGAACACGGATGAATTGCTGATCTCGCAACCCGACACGGGTGAACAGGCGCTGGAAATCACCGATACCTTGGTGCGCTCGGGAGCTGTGAATATGGTGGTGGTCGATTCGGTTGCCGCGCTGACACCGAAATCCGAGTTGGAAGGCGACATGGGCGATGCCAGTGTTGGTGTCCATGCACGTTTGATGAGCCAGGCGATGCGCAAACTGACCAGTTCGATTTCACGCTCTGGCTGCACGGTGATCTTTATCAACCAGATCCGGATGAAAATCGGTGTGATGTTCGGCAGCCCCGAAACCACAACCGGCGGCAATGCGCTGAAATTCTATTCCTCGGTGCGTCTGGATATCCGCCGGATCGGTGCCCTGAAGGATCGCGATGAAATCGTTGGCAACGCCACCCGCGTGAAAGTTGTGAAAAACAAGGTGGCGCCGCCGTTCAAACAGGTGGAATTCGACATCATGTATGGCGAAGGCATTTCCAAGATGGGCGAATTGCTGGACCTTGGGGTCAAGGCGGGCATCGTTGATAAATCCGGCTCATGGTTTTCCTACGGGGATGAACGTATCGGGCAGGGGCGTGAAAATGCCAAAACCTATCTGAAGGAACACAACCGCATCGCCTATGAGATCGAGGATAAAATCCGCGCGGCCCACGGGCTTGATTTCGAGATGCCGGAAATTTCCGAGGACGGGGACGTTCTGGAAGCGTGATTTTACGCAAAAATTAGGAACGGGGCCGCAGGCAATTTGCCTTTGCGGCCCTTTCTTACTGTGGACAGGCG
>JALVOC010000036.1 GCA_027032075.1 Chromatiales bacterium
AGTTTGCCTCCCTCCGGCCCCAAGGCGTCTACCGCCGGTTCGAGAATCAAGCCAATGAACAACGTGCTGCCCATCCAGAAGATGGCGGAGAGGATGTGAATTAAGCGTAAGAAGAACATGGTTTATCCCTTTTTAAAATTTGTGACTATCATCTACCCGTCCCCTGCGAACTCCACAACGGCCGTTCCCAAAGGGGAGTTTTACTTCTATCCAAAGCTCAAGTTATTCAGGTCTTGAGATGCCTGTAACGACTTCGTTGCGCGACGGCGCTTTCGCAACTCCTGAACAACCAGGCCAATGCTGAGGAAGCCGAAGAACAAGCCCAACACGCAGGGCACAAACACACTCCCGGAAAAACCGGTCACCAGCACCGCATCAGAAGGGTCTTCCGGGTTGTAATAGACGGTAATGGGTTTGCCGGGGGCGTATTCGCCGCTATCGATGCCATAACGCACCTCCGACGTGCTGTATCCAATGGTGGTGCTGGTATATTCCTGGTCGTTCACCGTGTAGCGATAGGCAATTCGCGGCACGTAGACTGTTCCTTGTGTGCGAATACCGCTGCTGTTGGTCCGCGTGCGGATTTCTTTGTCCACGCTGGCGGAGATGACCACACCTTGTGTCGTGGGCCAACCCGTGTTGTTCCCTGCATCCACAATCATGGATAGCCCCCAGCACATCGTCCCTATTGCCACGAGCAACATGATCGCAGCGAAGATCAGGCCGGATTTCGATTGTGGTGTCGCCTGCGTTTTCATCGTTTCCTCACCTCCTCAAGCGGCTAGTACCGGTAATCGGTAATCCGTATACGGTAATCGGACGGCGCTACCTCTGGGAAATCTGTCGAATAACGTGATACGGATTTCTGTTCACGTGTACTAGAATTCAAACAGATACCAACGGCCGTTTCGCTTAATCAGCTTCATCGTCTCTTTCTGGTTGCCATCCGGGCCAAAAAGAAAAGGAACCTCGGCCGTATTCCCGTCCGGGCTGATGCGTGCTTCTCCATCTATCTTCCCGGCGGCAAAATACTCTACAAACGAAGCGCGATTGGTTTCATCTTCAGCCAGATCACAAATCATTTGCGTATCCCGGTCATTTTCCCCCAGCGGGTCACACAAATCGGCCAGGTAACTGTACTGTTCCATTTGCGCCGCCTGAAACACCGCTTGCAGCACGCCGGTTGGCGTCAGAAAATTCACCGGCCCCGCCGAAGCGGGCGACTCATCCGGGGGCGGGGCGTTTTGCTCTAACCGCATATGTATCTCCACAGAATCCACAATTGCTTGAGTAATATCTTGATACTGATCAGCGCCAACGGCCGTTGTTCCAGACACAAATACAGCCTGATATTCGTCAGTCATAACTGTGAAGGTCACCAAAACCGCGCCGCTCTCATTGCGGCCCTCCACCGTTTGGCTGGCAAACTGCATTCCCTCCTGCTCCCAGATAACAGGCTCGCCGGTCAGAGAGAATGTTTCCGGCATGGACGTGAGAAACTCCTGCAAAACTTGCTCGGCGTTGGCCTCTTCGCCAAATAAAAGCTCAATTTCTCCCACGACAAATCCCGCCGGCCGGCTAAAATCATCATCCTCTATATCTTCCTTCACCCCCTCATCGGAAGCCAGGGTAATTCTGATTCGGCCGGGGTTTGTTTCCTGTTCCAACGCCCAGTCAGGCGGGTAACGCAAGGTAATTTGCTGAAACGCATCGCGGAAAGTGGTGAAATCGGCCGTTACGTCTGGCGTGGCGGTGGGCGCGGCCGTAGCCGTTGGCTCTGGCGTGGGTACGGCCGTAGCTGTAGCCGTAGCCGCAGCCGCAGCCGTAGCCGTTGGCTCTGGTGCGGGCGCGGCCGTAGAGGCCGTCTCTGCCGGCGGCGCGTCCCCTGCTGTGGTCGCCGCCTCCTCCGGCGCGCCGCCGCACGCCGCCGCCATCATTGCCCAAACAATCAGCCCAAAATATATTCTTTTCATACCGTTGTTTTTCTCCCAATCACAGATAACTTGAC
>JALVOC010000037.1 GCA_027032075.1 Chromatiales bacterium
TTGACGTACAACGCGCCAGCGCCATTCGCCGGGAACACGGCCGTTACCTGATACCATTGCCCCGGCCCGAACGTCCCCGCGGCCGCCGTCTGCCCGCCGCCGTCCGCGTAGACAAACGTCTGCGCGCCCGCGTCGTAGAGCAGTTGCCGGCCGCCAAGCGTCAGGAACGCGCCCTGGCCGGCGGCCGCTTCCGGGTAGACCCACGCGCTCAGGGAAACCGCGCCGCCCGTTACCGCCGTGCCCAGGCCATTGACCAACAATTCATCATTCACGCCGTCAAAGGAAACCGCGTGCCCCAGCCAGCCCTGGCTGCCCGCCGCCGGGCAGTTGGCGCACACCGCCTCATACTGGCTGTACGCCAGCCCTGCCTGGTTGGCAAACCGGGTCACAGGCTGCCCCGTCGCCGGGTCATTCGTCTCGTCCAGCGGCAGGTAAAGAACGGCGTCTCCCAGGCCGGGCGCGGCCGAAGCGTCATTTTGCCCCAGCTTGTGGAAAGCGATCTCCACCCCTTGCACGCCGGAAGCGATTTGCCCCGTTTCCGTCACCAGGCCGGACAGGGTGACGGCGCTGTTGATGAGAAAACGGCCGTTTCCCGGATCGGCGATGGCGGCGTCCGGCGGCGTGCCGTCTACGTTGGCCGGCGCGGCCCGCGTCGCCACGTTGCCCGCCTGGTCTGTCGCCCGCACTGTCACGGTGTAAACGCCGTTGGGCTGGACAGTGAAGGGGTAAGCCGCCTGCCAGACGCCGCTGTTGACGGTAGCCGTCAACACGCCGCCGACAGACGCGCCCAAATCGTTGAACACGTCCACCGTCACACTGTCCAGCGGGCTGCCAACGGCCGTAACCGGCCCGGACAAAGCCACCGCCCAGGCGTCCTGCGCCTCGTCCCAGGGGGCGGGCGCGGCCGAGACTCCTTCCACGTTCAGCGGCCCCAAAACCGGCCCTTCGCCGTCCACGTTGATTGTGTAGGCGGCGCCGCCCACGTTGCCCGCCTCATCCGTCGCCCGCAGCTCAATGGTATAGCTGCCGCCGCCGGCGGGCGTAAAGGTGAAAAGCCACGCCTTCACGTCCGGCGTCGCCGCCTGCCAGCCGCCGCCGTTCACGTTGTATTCCACGGAAACAATGTCCGAGGTGGGGTCGCTGGCAGAAACGGCCAGCACCTTGTCCCGGTTGGGCAGCCAGGGAGCGGTTACGTTCAGCGTGACGGCAGGCTGGTCGGCGTCAATGAGAATCTGGTGGCCGACGCGGGTGTCGAACCAGGCCAGTTGGTAACTGAACAGTTCGGCCACGTCCCGGTCAGAGAGGGTGTCGGGGTAGAGAACCGCTTCATCCATCCCGCCGGCAAAGGGCAAATCCACGCCGTTGCCGCCGAGCTGTACCGGGTCGTTATTCTGGCAGGCGGTGGTGGCGGTGGCAGTCACGGCCGTCGTCGCCTCCAGCGAGCCGTTCAGGTAGAGCCGGGCCTCGCCGGCCGCGTCGTCGTAAACCAGCATGACCTGGTTCCACATATTTTCGGTCAGCGCGCCCACGCTGCTGCCGGTCAGTTGCGCGGCGCAGCCAGCCACGCCCGCCGTAAAGCCCACCCGCATCGAGTCGGGCAAAATGTACAGGTCGAAAGCGGTGTTGGCCCCGCCGCCTTTGCTGATGAGGGATTGGCGGCCGTTTTTCTGCTGGGTGGGCATCAGCCACAAACCGACGCTGTACCGGTCAAAGTCGAGCAGATTGCCGTTTTCCGGGATGGTAATCAGGTCGTCTTCCCCGTCCAGGGCAGCGCCGCCGTAGACGCGCCCTTTGATGTCTGCCTGGGGGCAGGCGGCGCCGGCGCAACCGGCCGTCAGCGCCGGGTCGCCGCTGTTGGCAAAGCCGGCTGCGCCAAAGGGGTCGTCCAGGTGCAGGTTGACGCGGGGCGCTTGCTCAATCAGGGCGGACGCGTCGGCGTCGCTCAGCGC
>JALVOC010000038.1 GCA_027032075.1 Chromatiales bacterium
CCTCGGTTCACCCGCGGGTAGTGGTGCAGCAGGCCATGGAGGTGAATGCCGCCGCCCTGGTCTTTTACCACAACCATCCATCGGGCGTTGCTGAGCCCAGTCACGCGGATGAGGCGATTACCCGCCGACTGAAAGAAGCACTTGCATTGGTTGATGTGCGGGTGCTGGACCACTTTGTAGTCTCGGCTGGTGAGTCTGTCTCGTTCGCTGAACGTGGGCTGCTCTGAAGTCCATCATTTTTTACAAACCCTGCCGGGGAAGCTTCTTCTTCCCCGGCAGGGAAGGAGGTGTGACCTGGCGTCTATCCATCACAGGAGAAAACCCATGAGTAACATTTCCAATGAACAGTCTGCTGAATCGTTTTTCGGTGAAGTCATTTCAACCTATACCCGTGCACAGGCCATCGAGGACGGTGTACTGATCGATGCGGGTTCCATGGCCAGCGAGGCGGGTTTCAAATGGCCCGTTGCGCTGACATCTGCAGTCTGGGCTGATTGCGTGGCCTGGGCCGAGGATGACAGTGAACAGCAGGTGCATCAGGATCAGTCGGGCAGGTTATGGGATGTTTTGTATATGGCGTCCCACGCCATTCGCACGAGCAAGGATCCGGGTGACCGGCTGTTGTTCCAGCTCTATCGGGTAGCCCGTGACGGTCACTCGACGGAAGCGGTGCTGGTTACGCTGAAACTCATCATCGGACCGGGTGATGCCGGTGAACCGGTCATCACGATCCTGTTACCAAATGAGGACTGAAGCGTAGTACCCATGCTGTTCACTCAACCGATCAAGTCAACGACTTGAGTTTTTCGCCATACCCATCGGGGAGACTATCTCCCTGGTGGGTGATGGTCTCCTCCTGTAACCAACCAGAAGGAGATCATGATGAAATATGTTGTTCAATACACCTTACCCTACGAGCACCGGGTCATGGTCGGCATCGAGGCCAACAGTCCGGACGCCGCAGTCACGAAAGCTGAATCCCTGTTCGACGAGGGTGACATTTGGCAGGACACGGCGACGGTGCCGTTACTGCTCGATGACTTTGATGAGACGGGTGATAGCCCGTTGCATTTTACAGTCGAACAGGCGCTGGCCGGCGAGGAACCGTGGCCAGAACCGGATGCAAGCGTAATGACGATCCGCCGCAGGGATGCAGCATTCCGGGCATCGCAATTGCTGGTCGAAGCCTACCGTCGCGGTGAGGCCCGTGGCGGCAGTATCGACTGGGAAGATCTGGATGAAGCCTATCAGGCTGCGCTGCAGGCATCGGGCGCCGCTGTAGATCAGGCGCACGCCCCATCGGTGAAACACTGTGCGCGACTGGCCGTTGTTCTGGAGGGCGGTATCGTACAGGCGGTGATTGCCGATCAACCTGAAGTTGCTCCAGATGTTGCCGTTGTCGATTACGACACAGACGGCTATGAGCCCAACGAGTTGCGCCACATCACGCAATCGGATGGCAGCCAGTCAATAGCGCTTGTCATCGAGCATTATGTCGAGCCGGCGGGCATCAATCTGGATGAAGTATTCCAGGAATCCGAGTAGCCACTCCCTTCAACGCCCCGCCACGAGCGGAGCTCCTTTTTCTGTTCCTTTCTTCCATGCATACCGTCCTGGCTGGCGTACGAGCAGGCCAGATATTGGCAGATCCTTTCCAGCTCCAATATTTTGCAGCTGTCCACTGAGTCCACATGCCTTGCCCGCCACGGCAACGCGAGCCTCCAACTCGCGTGCCAAGGGCGGGGCCGCGTTCAGCGGCGCCTGTGGGCCCCAGTGGACAGGTAGCAACGCTCCGAAGGATTGCACCAGCCGATTACAAGCAGGCCCTGTGACAGGCGGATGCCTGGCGCATGGCGTGCCTGAACCGAAGGCGCCCTCGTCACTGGCAAGCGAAGCGGGGTAGTGACGAGGGCGGCATTC
>JALVOC010000039.1 GCA_027032075.1 Chromatiales bacterium
TCAAATATTAGTAAATTAAAGGGTGTTACAAATCTTACGAGGTAATTAACAGGAGAAAACTTTAGAAAGAACTTCTGACAAGAACCAGGATAGAAAATGTAGCGATATATAGTTTAACCGGTTTTCGGCCAAAAACAATATATTTTCCTTCGTTTTGGGGCATAAAATCCCCGATTCAAGGCCGGGGCCCCCTCTTTTCACCGGCTTACCGGCGAATACCGGGCCTTCCGCTTGCCTGCCTGCTCTGAAAATCACCTCATGTCCACTCACGGGTAAAAAAAACCGGGCAAATACATTGCCCGGTCACTTCTCGCAATGACAATAATGTAAGAGACGACGCTAGAAGACGTACTGACCTTGCAGGAAGGTCTCATTTTCGTCGCTGTCCCTGACGCCCTTGAGGTTCTTGCCCATACGGTATGTCAGCTGAAACTTGATATCATGCTTGTGCAAAAACCAGTTTACCCCCACTGAAGTACGATTCCATCGGGTTTCATAGCCGTCGGCATTCTGGGTCTGGTAGCCGGCAACGATTTCAACTGCCTTGGCAAACATGTAACCGCCTTTGATTTCCGCATTGGTCAGTTTCGTGCTGCCATTCGTGTAAATACCACCGTTATAGCCGTTTACCACCGTATTGGATGTGAACGTGTTGTATTCCGCATCGAGGGACAACCCCATGCCGCGATAGGCAGCACTCACTTCATATGCGGTGACATCCTTGATATCCGCCTTGGAGGCACTGGTGGCGTTGCCGGCGCTGTCAGTATAGGTATTGTTTTCGTTATTATTACTCCAGCCGTAGGCAGCGACTCCAATGGTAAGCTTGTTCTTGCGTTTGAAGTCGCCCTGGGACATCTTCATGTACCCCAAAGGATGCCAATCAATACGCGCACCGGCCATGAAACCTTCGTTGAAGTCGGCATTCTTGTTGGCGACAGTATCCAGATCCAGTTTTTTGTTGTCCGGATCGATGGCGCCACGTACCAGTGACGCACCCCAGCTGATTTTCTTCCCGGCTGCCTTGCCTTTCAAATGGATGCCCATCTGCCGATCCGGTGTGCCGTAGTTGTGATCACCACTGAAGGTACGTTCAACGAATTGCTGGTATTTTGAGGACGTCAGGAACTCGCGGGAAAAGGGGAAACTGTAATTACCAATGATGACACTCATGTTTTTCATGCCTTTATAGGCAAAATAGGCGTCTTTCAGGGCCAGTTCATTTTCTCCTTCCGCTTTGCCCATATCCCACTGGATTTTGGCTTTCCAGTTCTTGTGCAGGCTGCCTTCGATATAGGGACGCAACCGGCGGAAGAACAAATCACTCGTGGTGGCACCGTCTTTTGGACTCGCCTGATGGTATTGAAGTTGAATACGGCCTCCAATCTTGATGTATTTTTCCCCGTCCTTGTAGGTAACGCCACCTGCATACACAGGCGCTATGCTACTGCCTGCTGCCAATACAGCAAGAACACTCAACGCGATGGTTTTCTTTTTCATGGTTAAACTCTCTGTCAGGTTGAAAAAATCCGGTCCATGCCTGCAATTGAAATCACAGGCATAAACAACAGCACAGGAACAGGGAGTGACAACCTGCTAAATAGGCGTTCCGAATACCAGTACACTTGGGAAACGGAGCATCAGGACCAGAGGTCTTTTACATGACCGTCAGCCGCAGGAAGCGGCTGCCGAGCGTACCTGGACGATGTACAGGATGTACAAGTGTCGTGGAGCACATGGATGTGCGGGAACGACTGTATTTACAGCGTGTCATGTAAAAGACCTCTGGTCCTGATGAGATACTTAACTCTGGCAATAATACTAAATGATCTGGTATTCGGAACGCCTGTTTAGCGACTGCAACTCACAAGTAACACTGATTCGGACGCATAGTATCGGGACAAAATGTGACAGCAGCACGAAAGGAATATGACGGTTATGTTACTTGCAAAAAACATGAGGTTGCGGATGGATATTATTTCCCGAGAGGAATAACTGTGCAGAAAAACTGTGCGGGTATAATCCTGTAAATCATGACGCCGGACAAGAGGGTGTTTATCAATCAGCCTTGCGCCACGCTGGAAAGAGTCGTGGAGGAACCGCCGCATTTTCTGTAGATTGCGCGACAACCCGCCCATTGCTGAAAGCCCGTTTCTCCCTCGGGCAATGATTCATGCCCACCGATCACCAAGGCACCACCGTCAATCAGGGTTTTACGAATATTCTCCAGCACCTTGTATTGAAGCGCCCTGGCAAAATAGGTAAATGCCATGTTGCGACAAAACACGACATAAAACATGCCTGAAGGAACATTCTGCCTGATATCCTGCATACCAAACGTCACCTTGTTGCGAAAATGTTCCTCAAGACAATAGTTCTTCCCTTTTTGAATAAACGCGGTATTTATCCATGCTTCAGGCAGCGCTTTGATACTGCTGAACGAATAGCAGGCGCGTGCCGCCCGTTCAAGCAATTTTCCATCAATATCGGTAGCGGTAACATGAATATCCAGTTGCGGATAGTATCTGGCAACTGCCATCTCCCAGATCAAAACCAGGCTGTATGCTTCTTCACCGGATGCACAACCGGCACTCCAGCAACGCAGCCTCGCGTCTTCGTATTCCCCGGCACGTTGCGCCAGCGCCGGTAATACCTCTGTGCGCAGATGTGAAAGTACCATTTTGTCGCGATAAAAACGGGAAATGGTCACCCGGCACAATGTATCCAGCGTATCCCATTCGGCCGCATCAATTTGCAAATAGGTCTGGTAATCATCGACGTTGTGGAGGTTTAACTGTTCGATGCGCCGCTGAATACGCTTGCACACCTGTTTACGAACCTTGCGAAAACCCGCCCAGCGCAGGCGCAGGCGGGGGAGCGCCCACCGTAAAAACCGCACACAGGTTTCATCTTCCATCAAGGCTTCTTCATCGAATGCTTGGGCAGCACTGCCCGCTTTTGCATGTGTTACGCATAAATATTTTGCCGGATTCCGGCATCCGTCGGAATGACAACATTGTAATCAGTCAGGACTGCCTTAAAGCAATCCGGTATTCGGAATACTTTATTTCAGTGCGCCCGGATCTTACCCATTACTTGAATCTTCACCGGATAACCATCCAATTCTTCAGGCAATGCTGATTTAATCCTGATGTCATCACTTTCAACACCAATCACGATAACCGCTTTTCTCTCGGCATCCTGACCAATACCGACAGAAACGACCCCGCTGATGCGCATTAATCGCGATTCGTGTTTCGCCTTGACCTCATCGATCGATGTTTGCATGTTTTTTACCCCGGCCGCCTGGCAAACGCCGAAAACAACCAGCCACAGTAATACAGATATTTTTCTCAAAGTGTCAAATCAAGTGCATTGAATACATTTTCGATACGGTTAATGATAGTGCTTTGCTCGCTGCCGGCAAACAGCAAACCGGTGAGGCGGTTTTGCTCATCCAATACCGCCGAACCGCTGTCACCCCCCTGACTCATGGCTCCCGCCATAAGTTGATCCTTAAAGCGTGCAAACCGGCCGGTACCGTATTGCACATTGACGGTAACGTCCACTTGTTGAATTTCATCTTCGGTGTAACCGGTGGTGCGGCCACTCTTTTTAATTGCCATACCCAACACCCCCGGAACAGTACCCTGAATTGCACCGATGTGCAGAATTTCCGGCTTAACATCCTCTTCACGCAAAGGTCTGGCAATCGCAGCATCCACCAGGTTTTCTGCTGCCTGAACCCTGATCGCCTGCAAGCGGCTGCTGCTGCCCAGCATAGCGGCCATGCTGTTCAGAAGTGAAGCAACGGCGCCGGCAATTTTGCAATCACTGCCTGATCCCGCACCAATGAGTTCAATTGGCACGAAATCCTCAAGCACTGCAAGCTGATCATCCGGATCACGTCCGCCATCGTATGGACCTGGCTGCAGAATGGCATCGCCGATGGCGGCATCATTACTGTTGGCCAGGACATGATTATTGGAAAGGATCATCCATTGGCCGTTTCGATGTACCCAACAACCCAGCGTCCCGGCAGTTATGTCCTTGTGGCCAATGCTAACACCGCCGGGTGCCGGACGAAACCGGCCGGTCGGTGCCTGCAAAGCACGGATCGGACCCGTTTCGATGACATCTGTCGGGATACCATCAACCTCACGAGGTATCAAATCTTTTGCTGATAAAGACGAAGCGGGTAGTTTCTTTTCCACAGAGCAGATTATGCTGGCCGTTTCGGTACGCTGGCCACCGACCATTTTGTAACCCACCCCGGTGGCGACCACGTTGGCACGTCCCAGCAACTCATTGACACGTTGTGGTAAAAGTGAACGGGCATGTTCAATCGTATTGTTCATGGTAGACCTCCCTGCCTTCTGTTTTTTCGTGATTTGCTGGACCTGGTCCAGCATTGTGATGAACGACTTCCCACAAGATTATCGGCACAGGAGGTTAGTTTCCGTGACAGGGTGCACGTTGGCATCTGCAGACGCGGATCCGGAAAAAACCGACAGACGGCATCACGGTGTGGTTACCACGACAAACAATAACAAAGCCTTCAGGCAAAAGCTGAATTGCCAAAAAGAAACCGGCCTGGCGCCGGTTTCAAGTAAAACAGAAGGTAATCAGTCCCTGGATTATTCAATTTTTATTGTGTGCCGTTTGGCACTTTCCCTCTTTGGCAAAGTCAGCTCCAGCAGGCCATCCTTGAATACTGCCTTGGCTTTGCTTTCATCGACTGAGGCCGGCAGGGTGATGGTGCGCAGGAAATTACCACTGATGATTTCATGCCGGTAAAACTCACCCTTTTCCTCTTCCTTGGTTTCATGGCTGGTGGAACCACGAATTGTAACGGTGTGATCGGTGGTGGAAACTTCCAGATCTTCTTTTTTCACCCCGGGAATGGCTGCACGCACCAGAATATTGTCATCCCGGTCGATCACATCAATCTGCGGCTGGCCTTCACCCAGCAAAGCCCTTTCCCACATAAACGGCCGCATCCAGCCATGTGGCGCCAGTGTTTCGAACATTCTTTCCATTTCGTCCAACATACCGAACGGGCGAAGTGGAACAATGTTTTCATACTCTTTCTCTTTAAGTACGGGTGTTGTTGCCATATCGCACCTCCTGTATCAGTTAAGATTGGACTCTAAGCTCAGCACGATACACTGCACTGAACTCTCCCTTTCAGCGATATAGGGATAACACAGAACAAAAAAAAGGGTGCTGATCTCACTCAAGAAAGAACCGGAAAATTGATTAAAAATTTTTATCCTGAAGATAAACCAGAATACAATCACTAAATTTACTATTTTTACGGGTGCGAAAAACCGGGCCTTCCGGGGAATGGCCCTGGCACGGGTTTTTGCCAACAATTTTTTGGAATTGGACTAAAGCCGGCCTGGCTTTGGACGATAAATACCCCAACTGTATCATTCTGGACGATACAACAATAAAGGTGTGGGTACCGCAACTGATCTGCGGCCTGTCACTTCACACAATAATGCTAGGGACAAGGAAGGAGGCTTGAAAAATGGCAACAATTACCATCATGCGTGACGAAACCAAGATCGGTAAAATCAGACTGGCACCCGGCGCCATGTTCATCGGCCGCGGTGTCGATAACGATGTAAAAATTGACGACACCACCATCAGTACCCATCACGCCAAAATAGTCACCTATTTCAAGGCCACATATATCGAGGATCTGGACAGCACCAACGGCACCTATATCAACGGCAAACGGGTACAAAAACACACCCTGCACCCCGGTGACATCGTACAAGTCGGAAAACACCGCTTGATGGTCGAACCCGAAGAGAGCCGGGCATAAACGGCTCGAACCTGAATACCTCTTCCAAATGTCCGATCATTTTTTGAGGCTGTAGCCAGCTTCAGAACAACTGTGTGGAAAAAGGGCCCACATCAGTACAAGGCATGGCCTGCTCAGGGGATTCAGGACCCCGCAACGCGCATTTGGCTAAATCACCCGGTCATTCCCGCCATCAACCGGTATCTGAGCTGCGGTGGTCTTGGCAAACAGTGGTCCGCATAATTCTGCTGTCAATTCAGCAACATCATGGCTGGTTATTTCAACCTTGAGCACGTTCTTGGTTTTGTACTGCTCAACGGTCATACCATAATGTTTCGCCCGCGCCTGCAGCACTTCCTCCGTCCAGATCCCTGTATCAAACACAGCGTCCGGATGCAGCGTATTGATCCGAATGTGATCCCTCCCCCACTCCAATGCCGCCACCCTGGCAAGCTGGTTCAACGCCGCCTTCGACGCGGAATAGGCCGCCGCCCCCGGACCGGGAGCGGGTACATTCTTGGAGCCGATCACCACAACCCTGCCGCCACGGCACGCCTGTTTCAGCAAGGGATAGGCTTCCCGCATCAACACCATGTTGGCATCCAGATTGATTTTCATCACCTTCTCCCAAGTACTGCTTTGCATTTCCGCAATCTCGCAGCCACCCGGAAAAATACCGGCATTGAGTACCAGCATGTCAAGGCCACCAAAATCCTGCACACAACGATCCAGACAACTGTTTATTTGTCCGGCATCGCTGACATCACAAACATACCCGCGGTAGGCCGGATTGCCCTTGTGCAGTTCGGCGATAGCGGGATTCACGTCCAGGCCGGCCACCGCCGCGCCACGTTGCAGAAAGGAGTCCACGCAGGCCTTGCCGATACCCGATGCCGCACCGGTCACCAGCACGATTTCCCCCTCAAACACCGGTTTTGCCGAGCTTTTCCTGAGTTTCGCCTGTTCCAGATCCCAATACTCCACCTCGAAGATATCCTTTTCCGCTAACGCCTGAAAACCGCCCAACTGCTCCGCGCGTTCGATCACATCCATGGTGTGGCGGTAGATATCATTCACGATGTCGGAAGACCTGGCGTTGTCACCGATGGTGATCATCCCGATTTCGCGGTCAATCACGATGCGCGGCGCGGCATCCAGCATTACCAGCCTGTCATCGGCATGCCTGGCAAAATATTCCCTGTAGGCAGAAGCATAGCCAGGCACATCGCGGCCGAGCATCGGCAGGCGCTTGGTACGGATAACATGATCCGGAGTAAGCGGACCCTGTTGGGAAATCTTGTTTATGTCCGCCCGCATGGCAAAACCCATGACGCGGGCATCGTTATGCACACTGCAGATCATTGGCTGGCCGGCAACGTCTGCGATGGATTTACGTAATGCTGCAAGCTGCCTGCGGTCTACCTGTGTTTTTACCGGTGGATACTGCGGAAGCGCCCAGGCATGTTGTTGCCGGATAAATGCCTCTGCCCTGTCGACCAGGGAGATCATCCTTTCATAGGACTCTTTGGCTGTTGCGCCGAAGGAAAACACGCCATGGTTCATCAAAATCATGCCCACGGTGTTTTTGTTTGCCTGTTCCTCATACATTTGCTGGCACAATTTTGCCAGCACAAAACCGGGCATGATGTAGGGTACGATGACAACGCTGTCGCCATAGATTTCCCTGATTTTTTTCGATCCGTTCTTGCTGTTGGTCAGGGTAAGCACTGCATCTGCATGTGTATGGTCCACATACTTGTATGGCAGGATTGCGTGCAGAATCGTCTCAACGGATGGTGCAGGTGCCGACGCATTTTTCATATGCGTCTTCAGTTCATTCACCATTTGCGGATCGGACAATTCATCCAGCTCCGCCAGCCGTTTCACGTAATCCAGTTCAACTGGTGCAAACCCCTCCTTTTCAATCGTCTGCAGATCCCAGCCGCTGCCTTTGACATACAGCACTGTTTCCCTGTTACCGAAGATGTTTGTCTCTTCGATTTTAACCGAGGTATTGCCGCCGCCATGCAGCACCAGGCTCGGATCCCGTCCCAGCAACCTCGAGGTATATACACGCAAGGCAAGCTCATCCTGATAGTGTTTTGCTTCCTTGTCATCCCAAAGAGTCTGCATTTCCCTCTCCGTATCCGGTTATTCTTCGTTTCTGTCTTTGTTTCGATACTTCATGATTCAGTCGGGCTGATAGCCAAGATTCGGTGCCAGCCAGCGTTCCACCTCTTTCACGCTCATGCCTTTTCGCCTGGCGTAGTCCTCCACCTGATCCTTGTTAATCTTGCCAACGGCAAAATAGCTGGATTCAGGATGGCTGAAGTACCAGCCACTCACGGAGGCGGCGGGCCACATGGCGAAGTTTTCCGTAAGCCTCACCCCGGTGGCGGCTTCGGCATCCAGCAGTTTCCATAACAACGGTTTTTCACTGTGATCCGGACAGGCGGGATAGCCGGCAGCAGGCCGGATCCCCGCGTAGTTTTCACGAATGAGTTTATTACCGTCGAACTCACTGTGTTTCAGGGCATAATCCGGCGCCCATTCTCCTGATTCATAACCCCAGTTTAGATGACGTACCCGATCGTGCATCTGTTCGGCAAATGCCTCCGCCAGCCGATCGGCCAGCGCTTTGAGCATGATTGCATGGTAGTCATCATGCTCTGCCTCGAAGCGTTTTACATGCTCATCGATCCCCAGACCGGCTGTCACCACGAACGCGCCGAGATAGTCTTTTTTGCCACTTTCCCTGGGCGCAATAAAATCGGCAAGACAACGGTTGGGCTTGCCCGGCGGCCGCTCGGTCTGTTGGCGCAAGTGGTGCAGCGTGATTTTGACCTTGCTGCGTGAGTCATCCTCATACACTTCGATATCATCATGATTGACGCTGTTTGCCGGAAACAGGCCGATCACTGCACGGGCGGTCAGCCATTTCTCGTCGATAATCTGCCGCAGCATCGTCTGGGCATCAGCAAAAAGTTTCTTTGCCTCTTCGCCTTTCTCGGGATCATCAAAAATTTTCGGGTATGAACCTTTCAATTCCCAGGCATGAAAGAAGGGTGTCCAGTCAATATAGGGCACCAGGAATTCCAGCGGCATGTCATCAAAGATCTGGATACCGAGGTCATGCGGTACCGGTGGGAGATAACTCTGCCAGTCAATTTTCTTTTTATTGGCACGCGCCTCCTCCAGTGTCAGCCATTTGATTTTGGCACTCCGGCCGGCATGGGCTTCCCGTACTTTCTGGTATTCCTCACGCAGCTGTTTTACGAAAATTTCGCGGTTTTCCTCGCTCACCAGGTTTTGCGCCACACCAACGGCACGTGAAGCGTCTTTGACCCAGACGGTCGGTGCGTGATAATTCTGCTCAATCTTCACCGCGGTATGCGCCTTGGAAGTGGTGGCCCCGCCAATCATCAACGGCACATCGAATTCAAGGCGCTCCAGTTCCTTGGCCATGTGCACCATTTCATCCAGCGAAGGCGTTATCAGGCCGGAGAGGCCAATGATATCGATATTCTCCTTTTTCGCTGCCTCGATGATCTGGTTGGCAGGCACCATCACGCCAATATCAATCACTTCAAAATTGTTGCATTGCAGCACCACGCCAACGATGTTCTTGCCGATATCATGCACATCACCTTTTACCGTTGCCATCAGGATCCTGCCGTTGGTGGATGAACTGGCGTCCTTTTCCGCCTCGATATAGGGGATCAGATGGGCCACTGCTTTTTTCATCACCCGTGCGGATTTCACCACCTGTGGTAAAAACATTTTCCCTTCACCGAACAGATCGCCAACAACGTTCATACCGTCCATCAGTGGGCCTTCAATCACCTGGATCGGGCGTTCGAATTGCTGGCGGGCTTCTTCGGTATCTTCCACCACATAAGTGTCTATGCCCTTGATCAAGGCGTGTTCGATACGCTTGGCCACGGGCCAGCTTCGCCATTCGAGCGATTCCTCCTTTTTGCCGGCGGCACCGTCACCTTTGTACTTGTCCGCGATTTCGAGCAAACGCTCGGTTGCATCCGGCCTGCGGTTGAGTACCACATCCTCCACCCGCTCACGCAACTCTTCCGGCAAATCATCATAAACCGCCAGCTGGCCGGCATTGACAATCCCCATGTCCATCCCCGCCTTAATCGCGTGATAGAGAAACACCGAGTGGATCGCCTCACGCACCGGGTTATTCCCACGGAAAGAGAAGGAAACATTGGAGACACCACCACTGACCAGCGCATGCGGCAGGGATTTTTTAATCTCACGGGTCGCCTCGATGAAGTCGATGCCATAATTGTTATGTTCCTCGATGCCGGTGGCGACGGCAAAGATATTGGGATCAAAAATGATGTCTTCCGGCGGGAAGCCCAGCTTGCCGGTCAGGATGTTGTAGGCGCGGCGGCAAATTTCCACCTTGCGTTCCTTGGTATCCGCCTGCCCCTCTTCATCAAATGCCATGACAATTATCGCCGAGCCATAACGGCGGCAGAGCTTCGCATGGGTGATGAATTTCTCTTCACCTTCTTTCAGGCTGATGGAGTTCACCACGCCCTTCCCCTGGGTACACTTGAGTCCCGCTTCGATGATGTGCCACTTGGAGGAATCAATCATCACCGGCACACGGGCGATGTCCGGCTCACTGGCGATCAGGTTCAGAAAATCCACCATGGCTTTTTCACCATCGAGCATGCCCTCATCCATGTTGACATCGATGATCTGCGCACCGTTTTCCACCTGCTCGCGCGCGACCTCCAGCGCTTCATCGTAGCGTTCTTCGAGGATGAGGCGTTTGAACTTTGCCGAACCGGTGACATTGGTGCGCTCACCGACGTTCACAAACAGCGAATCTTCACCGATGTTACAAGGCTCGAGACCACTCAAACGGCACTCCACCGGCACGTCGGGGATCTGGCGGGGAGGATAATTCTTTACCGCCTCGGCGATTGCCTGGATATGTGCGGGGGTGGTGCCACAACAACCGCCTATTATGTTGAGGTAGCCGTTTTTGGCCCATTCCTCGATCTCGGCCGCCATCTGCTCCGGTGTTTCATCATATTCACCAAACTCGTTGGGCAGACCCGCATTGGGATGGGTATTGATGTGGCAATTGGCCAGCCCGGCAATCTCCTCCACATACTGGCGCAGCTCTTTTGCCCCAAGGGCGCAGTTGAAACCGAAACTGATCGGCTTGATGTGATTGAGGGAATTCCAGAACGCTTCGGCAGTCTGGCCGGAAAGTGTCCGGCCGGAAGCGTCGGTAATCGTACCGGAGATCATCACCGGCAGGCGGCGGCCCGTTTCCTCAAAGTAGGCATCAATGGCAAACAATGCCGCCTTGGCATTAAGGGTGTCAAAAATGGTTTCCACCAGAATGATATCGGCTCCGCCTTCCACCAGGCCGCGCAAGGCCTCGTCATAAGCGACACGCAACTCGTCGAAAGTGATATTGCGGTATCCGGGATTGTTGACATCCGGTGAAATACTGGCAGTGCGGTTGGTGGGGCCGAGCACCCCGGCCACAAAACGGGGGCGGGAGGGCTCCCTGGCCTCCATGGCATCACATGCCTCACGGGCGATTTTTGCCGCCGCTACATTGATCTCGTAGACCAGTTCCTCCATCTGGTAGTCCGCCATGGAGATGGAAGTCGCATTGAAGGTGTTGGTTTCGACGATATCGGCACCCGCCTCCAGATAGGCGCGATGGATGTCGCTGATGATCTGCGGCTGGGTCAGCACCAGCAGATCATTATTTCCTTTCACATCACAGGGCCAATCCTTGAATCGCTCTCCGCGATAACCGGCCTCGTCCAGCTGGTAACCCTGGATCATGGTGCCCATGGCGCCGTCCAGGATTAGAATGCGTTCCTTGAGAAGTTGTTCGAGTTTCGTCATTTTCTTCCGTTAACCGTAATGCCTTTGGTGTCGTGCATCCTACCAGAATCTGTCCCTTTCCGCCTGTTATCGCTGTTCCTGATCTGTATCACTTCAACTGCGGCAATTCCTCAGGCTAAAATCGATAGCCATCAGGATCATGGACAACACAAGGAATCGATACATGTCAGCAACCACTTCTTTCCGCCTCGTTCTGGCTCTGGCTCTTTTTCTTTTCGGCACCCTCGGCCATGCGGACACCACCCTTACCCTGAAAGACAGCGAGGGAAAGCGTAAAAGCATCATCCAGATCAAGGGAAACATGGCGCGAATCAGCAACCCTGAAAAACCGTACTACACGCTTTATGACAAGCGCCTCAACACGCTTATCAGGGTAAACGATGCCAGGCGCCGGTACACGGAAATCAACCGCGAGGCACTGAAACAGCAGTTCCGGAATCTGGCACAAATGCGGCAACAAATGATGGCGCAAATGAAGGCCCAGCTTGCCGCTTTGCCACCACAACAACGGCACGAAATTGAACAACAGATGGGCCAGACGAAACATAAAGCGGAAAAAATACGCGCCGTCGCCGCCGGCAACAAGAAGGTCAAGGGCATCCGCTGCAGGATGCACGAGTTGTATCAAGGAAAAAACCGCATTGCCGGCGTCTGCCTGGCAACACCCGATGACGCCGGCATGGAAAAAACCGATTTCACCACCCTGATGGCGATGCTGGATTTCATGCGGGAGATGGCGCAACAGGCCGAAGCGGCAGCCGGACGTTCGGCGAACAACGACCCCCTGATCATGAGCGGCCTGAAAGGCATACCGCTCATCATCCGGGATAACAGAAACGATGACGAGCTTGTGCTTGGCAACCTCTCCGCCGCCACCCTGGACAGCGCCGTTTTCACGGGTTACCGCAATTACGAAAAACAGACGTTGGCACACGACTTGGAGTAAAACGCACGTACCAGAGCGCCGTGCAAAAAGCCTCATCTTTTGCACGGCGCTGCAAGGAAGATCCGCCCCGCAAGAAAGGGCCTGCCCGCGACAAGGCCGCGCCTCTCTGCAAAACGGGCACCCCCCTCCCCACAAAATACCGCTTCATACCGCAACAATCGGGTTAAAATAGCGGTCATGAAAACCTGTGTCTCTCCCCCCAAGGCGCTGCTTCGCCCGATTGGCCGGGCGTTGGTCGAGCATGCGATGATCCACGAAGGCGACCGGATTCTGCTGGGCGTCTCCGGCGGCAAGGATTCCCTTTCGCTGCTGCACTGTTTACTTCATTTCCAGCGGCATGCGCCCATCAGCTTCCGGCTTGGGGCGGTCACTGTCGATCCGCAGGTGGAAGACTTCGATCCGTCGGCGCTCAAACCCTACCTGGCGGAACTCGGGGTACCCTATTTTTATGAGAGCCACGCCATTACGGAGCAGGCCAAAACCCGGATGAAAAACGACTCCTTCTGCTCCTTCTGTTCACGCATGAAACGCGGCATCATGTATTCCACCTGCCGCCGCGAGGGATACAATGTGCTGGCACTGGCGCAGCACCTGGACGATCTTGCCGAAAGCTTTCTGATGTCGGCTTTTCATGGTGGCCAGCTGCGCACCATGAAAGCCAATTACACCAACCGGGAAGGCGATGTCCGCATCATCCGCCCGATGATCTATGTCCGCGAGCGGCAAACCATTGACTATGCCCGGCAACATCGACTCCCGGTCATCCAGGACAATTGCCCTGCCTGTTTTGCCAAACCCACGGAACGTGCGCGCATGAAAGCACTGCTACAACAGGAGGAATCCCACAATAAACATCTATACAAGAGCATATTACGGGCCATTACCCCACTTTTGTCCGTAAAAGAGGCAAAATAATGACACAAATCACCACGTACACACTATTATAGATAAAGTGGGTATAAATCGCGTATATGTTGCCAATATTTGAGCCGGGGTGGGGGACATTCCTCCAATCCCTTGAGCACCCCGCATGCATTCGGACCTGTTCACACAAATGAGACAAGCCACCACTGGTTTGTCATTTGGGCGAACAGGCCCTAGGATATCCGGCCATGCAACGTCTCCTGCTCCGCATTCTAGCCAGCCTGCCACTGCCACTGCTGCATGGCATGGCCTTCGTTGTGGGCGAATTGTTATACCGGCTGCAAAGCCGCCAACGCTATTATGCCGACACCAACCTGGCGCTCTGTTTTCCGGAACTCTCTGAGGAGGAGCGCCGGCGGTTGAGCCGCCAAAGCGTGATTGAAACGAGCAAATTCCTGTTCGAATCGCCCAAGCTGTGGCTGGGCCGGGCCAGCGGAATCAACCGCCTGATGCGCGAGGTCACCGGCGAATCATTCCTGAAAAAGGGTCTGGCCAGCGGCAAGGGGGTGATTCTGATCTGCCCCCACCTGGGTAACTGGGAAATGATCGGCCTGTATATTTCACAGCATTACCCGATGACCAACATGTACCGCCCCCAACGGAACAAGGAATTTGACGCGATTATCCGCCAGGGGCGGGAGCGTTTCGGTGCGCGGCTGGTACCCGCCACCAATCAGGGTTTGCGCGAACTTCTGAAGACCCTGAAAAACGGTGAGATTATCGGAACCCTGCCGGATCAGAACCCCGGTTCCGGTACGGGTGTGTTCGTCCCCTTTTTCGGCGTGATGGCATACACCCCGGTTTTTGCCGCACGGCTGGCAGCACGGACCGGCGCAACCGTGTTGAATGCTTACGCACTGCGCCTGCCCCATGGCCGCGGTTTCCATCTCCATATCACCCCGGCCAGCGACTGCCTGCACAGTGACGACATCGAAGAGGCGGCTACTTGCATGAACAGGGATATTGAACGGCTCATCAAGCTCACTCCCCAACAATACTGGTGGGGGTATAATCGCTTCCGCAACCGACCGCCTGGAAAACCGGCAATTTATACCAGGTGATTTCCAACCGGTTTCGCAAAACAGGATGTCCATTGTGCAAAACGTCGATACCTTTGATAGGCTTGCTCCATGAGGACACAGTCATTGCCGGCGTAACACCGCGAACGTCGCCGCTTGCCTCCTGAAAAGCCCAAACGCAACCTGACCTTAACAAGAATAATCTCATCGCCATGGGGATCAGACTGAAAATTCTGCTTATTCTCGGCCTCGCCTTGCTGGCCACCCTGGCAAGCAACAGCTGGCTGTACCTGCAGGATCAGAAAGCGCGGCAGTTGCAGCAGGCACAACAACAACACCAGGATATTTCCGGATTACTGGGGACCATCCTGGCTCACGGGGTTGCGGCCGGTGACGAGCAGACCTTGCAGCAGCTGCTGGATGATCTCATGACGAAGAAGGACATCATTTACCTGAAAATCACCAACGACGAAAAGGGTTTCATGGCGGAAAGGGGGGATGCCGACACCCAGGACGGCTACCTGAGCGAACACCCTCTTCATTACAAAAACCGGCTCATTGGCTATTTCACCCTGGGAACAAAATACAGAACACTCCCAAATGATCCGCTATCCTGGCTGAATGGCCTGCCACTCAAACAGGCAGGCATTATTCTTTTGATAACCCTCGGCGAATTCATTGCGCTTTCGTATTTTATCGTTCGCCCGTTGCGTTCCATGGTCAAAAGCGTCCGCACCAGCGCCCAACAGGCATATAACCATGTGGAAGAAATACCGTACACGAGTGACGATGAATTTGGACTTGTGGCACTTGAATTCAACCGCATGTCACAAAAATTGAATGAAACCAACCAACAACTGAAACTCAAGGTGGATGCGGCAGACAGGAAACTGTTGAAGACCAACAAACGGCTGGTGGAACAATCGGTCGAATTGACCCGCATCAATGAGGAATTGCATACGCTCTCTATCACCGATGCACTTACCAATGTATATAACCGCCGCTATTTCGATGATCAGCTCTCCAATGAAGTGGAAGTCACCAACCGCTATGGCGAGCCAACCAGCCTGTTACTGATCGATCTGGACCACTTTAAAATCATCAATGATGTCTACGGCCATTACGCCGGCGATATTGTGCTGCAAAAAGTGGCGCAAACCTTGCGGGCCAATATCCGCAAAACCGATCTGCTATGCCGCGTGGGAGGCGAGGAATTTGCGGTAATATGCAAGCATACAGGAAAAGAAAACGCTATCAATCTCAGTGAAAAATTACGCCAATCCATCGAAAAGCTTGAAATCCAGCTGGATCAGGAAACAATCCGTCTCACCACCAGCATCGGAATCACCACGATTCCCGACACCGACAAGGCCATCAGCAAGGATTACTTCTATCTTTGTGCTGACCGCGCGCTCTACCAGAGCAAGGCTTCCGGGCGCAACCGGGTCACCCATTCACATCATATCAACCTGGAAGCCATCCGCCTCATAACAGACACCGTTGTATGAACGGATAAAGCTTCCGCTCCGACAGCGGCAACATGCTAATGCACCTCACTCAACAGCCGCTCGATCATGCGCTCCGCCTGATCGGCATAACCACCGCCAAACAGATTGAAATGATTGAGGATGTGATAAAGATTATAAAGCGTTTTGCGCAGAGAATAGCCGGGATCGATACGCCAGCTTGCGTTATAGGCAGCATAAAAGTCCTTGCTAAAACCACCAAACAATTCCGTCATCGCCAGATCCGCCTCGCGATCGCCGAAATAGACTGCCGGATCAAAAATCACCGGCTGGCCATCCTGCGTCATCGCGTAGTTACCTGACCACAGATCCCCATGCAACACGGAGGCTTGCGGAGTGTAGCCGCTGAAAAATACGTCGAGTCCCTCCAACAGCTGCTGACCCTTGTCACACAAACTACGTGACGCACCCTTGCGTTTCGCCAATTGCAGTTGAAATCCCAGGCGCCGCTCGCGCCAGAACGTCTGCCAGTCGGCACACCATGCATTCGGTTGCGGGGTGGAGCCGATAGTATTGTCGCGCCGCCAGCCGTACTGCTCACTGGTATGGCGGTGCATCTGAGCCAGTTGTTCACCAAACACCGCCATGCTGCCGCGGCTGCCGGTTCGCAGATATTCCATCACCAGGTAAGCCTGCCCTTCCGCCACACCACTGCATACCGGTACAGGCACACGGATCGCATTTGCCGCAGCCAGCTCCCGCAGACCCTCCGCTTCCGCCTCGAACATCTGCAACAGCTCGGCACTGTTCGTCTTGACAAAAAAGCTGCCCTGACTGGTATCGAGCCGCCAGGCACTGTTGATGCAACCGCCACCCATCGACTGCTGGCCGAGGACGTCAAAACCCTCGCCGGTTGCGGCTTCCATCGAGGCAACAATTTTTTCTGTCAACGTCATAAAATAGCAAACAAGCGTTCCTGACTTTGCGTCGCCGCAACAAGCAGCGGCGTTACTGTTCAGATCACTTTGGGAATAAAACGGTACTTGACTTTCTTGCAGTATTCAACATAGTCGTTGTCCAGCGACAAATGCCGCTCTTCGGTAATCGCCCGGAAATAATAAATAAGCGACCAGCCAAAGACACTTCCCAGCGCAAACAAAAACTGCGACCACCCGGCGTAATAGAGCTGACTGACGATGGGAACCGAACCTATCCACCAGGCCATGTTTTTTGCCGCATACGCCGGGTGCCGCACATAGCGATAGGGGCCCCAGGTGACAATGCCGCGGTTCGTCAGATTACTTGCCTTGAAATTCAGCGCCACCGATGCCCAGGAATAAATCGCCATCAGCACAAGTGCTGCGATGGCGGCAGGATAGCGAAGATACTCATTGTTAAAATTCGGCATATCGCTGCTGTACCAGCCAATCATCTGGCTGGTAATACCATTGAACGGCGGGTAGCATGCCAGCACCACAATCCAGCCGAACAACGTGGGCTCAACCGAGCGGATTTCATTTTTCAGCCAGGGATGTTCAACCGCATAACCCACCGTAAAGAAAAAGGTGTCAACAAACAAAATCAGGTTGAACAGCGCCCAATAACCGGATGGGAAAAAGCTCCAGTTCCTGAGAACAGCCAGCGTATTGCCGCTCATGGCAAACACGTGATCGACAAACCAGATGAGCATCATCGGCAGAAAGAAAAATTTCACCATGGTCGAGAGCACGGCCACACGCTCACTTTTTTCAATTGGCGCCGCGGTAAAAAATTTTCTGATGGCAATAAAGAACTTCCGGCTCTTGGTGACATATTCCACCGGCAGGGTGAAATAATAGGGGATAAGAACAACCGCGTAAAAAAGAACAAAATATTTCAGAATCTCCAGGGCGCTTACCTGAAAAGAAAAGATGGAATAGGATTTGGAAAAAAATCCCTGGTAATACGAATGGTTGCTGTAAAACAGGTAACTGACGATCAGCAGACTCATGCAGGAAACATAATTCAGCAATAAAACCCTGATTCTTTCTTTACTGAACATCATTCAAATCACATTCTCTGTCTTCCGCCAGCCTTGAGTTTCCGTCATGATAAAAAAAACAGCCCCTGATTTACAGGGGCTGTTTAACATTACTGCGGCAAATTGGGGTTATTTGTATTTTACCGTGCGATGCATCTCGTTGACACCGCCGGCTGCCGCGGCATCCCGGGTATCGTCGCCGTTCTGCAGATGGACCGGGTTTCCGTCTGTTCCCTGCATGCCCTCATCCACCGTTTGTTCGACGATAACCCCTCGTTGCTGGGGTTTTGCCGCAGTTTTGCCGGTATTTGCGATCGGCGCGGTGGTACCCTCCTGTGCATTCACGCCAACAGCAAAGGCAGCCGAGAGCATCAACGCAGTTAATATTCTAAAAAAAGTTTTCATCATTTTTTTCCTCTTGCTTTCGGCCACTTTCCCATACGGAAAGTGGCCACTATAACAGTTGATTCAGAACATCACTATTGCAGTACAAACAAAGAGCAACTTGAAGTGATGTTGTAGTTCGTTGGGCCCCAGGTGTAATTCGGGCTTGTGGCTTTGAAAGTATGACTGCCCGTGGTGGTGGCAAAGGTGACCGTGGAACCCGTGATAGACGAGCCACAGGTCGGCGCACCGGAAACATAGTAGTTAGTCAAGGTGCCTTTCAGCGCCGTGTCCCAATAGATGTAGATGGTGCCGCCTGCATTACCGTTAGTGGTGTACAGCGTCACCTGCGGAGAACTGCCACCGGAACTGCTTGAGCTACTCGAACTGCTTGAGCTGCCACCACCGTCCACCAGCGACCAGTTCAGGGTCGAACCACAGGAAAGATAATAACTCAGCCGCTGCCAATAGTTGCCACTGTAGTCTTCCGCCCGCAGGTCGATATTCGTGTTACAGGACACCCCGGTCACCCGCAGGCTGCCGCCGGGAGCAATTTTCACCCCGCTCCCGGTATTGGTCAGATCGGTACCCCAGGAAGAGCTGCCCGTTGTGCGAATATAGGCATAGCCGATATCCACCGAGGAGTTGTTCAGAAAAACCACGGTACCACTGGTGCTGCCGCCACTGCTGCTGCTTGAGCTGGAGGAAGAATCCCCGCCCCCTCCCCCGCCACAGGCGATCAGAAACAGGATGTATGACACACACAGCATTATTATTTTGAATTTTGAGAACTTCATTATTCACCTCATGGGCTATTTTGGATGTTGTGTAAAGACGTAAACACTCCGGGAAACACCGCTCCATCATGCTGACTATGTTATTGTTTTATAAGCATTATCAGGAGATATCGGTAACATCATGGTTGGGGGGAAAATACTGCACCATATCTCTATAACACTAAAGTGCTAGGGCAGTCTAAAGATTCAAGACGGAGTTTAAAATATGAAAATAGTCAGAATAGGGGTAGCGCGAAAGTATTAGTTCAAATTATGTGGTAATACCCCGGGTTGAGCTATGTTGTTGTTTTTGTTCCATATTATTTTTTCAATCCTCCTGGGAGGACTGACAGACACCAAGGTGTGTTCCCCTATTTTTTCGCCGGCAACCTGCAAACCCGCTCAAATCACTCAAATGAAGCCTGCTCCAACTCCAGTATGGCAAGCGAAACATGCTTGCCGACTTGCTCATCAAACCCGCTCCATTCCTTGAAGGCGGCGAGTTTCGGTAGGATAAGGGGCTTCATCTCGTAGTCGGACAATCCCTCTTCATACAATCTGCCAACTTCCTTGTACAAGGTGTCCAGATAGGTGCAAAAAGGGTTGACGACACGCTTGTCCCCGCTTTTGCCGTGACCAGGCACATAGTGGCGGGCATTCACCGCCAGCGCCACCCTGCAGGCGTTCAGGTTCCCCCGGAATGTGGCATCGTCCATACGGCCGATACGACCGTTGAGCACGTTGTCCCCCAGAAAAAGCACTTTATCCTCCACCACTTCGATCATGATGTCGGTATTGCTGTGGGCTCGGGGAGGGGCATGAATGCGAAAATGCAGGCCACCTGCCTCGATTTGCTTTCCCTGACGGACCGCTGTGGACGGGACAACTGCGCGGGTCCCTGTCGTTGCCCCGCCGGTCATTTGTTCCATCAGGGCAATCCAGCGCGCCGCACCACCGGCGCGGGCCTGCTGGATCATGTTGGGATGCGCCATGATAATGACATCGGGATTGGCCTCAGTGAAAGCCTGGTTGCCGAGCCAGTGATCGCCGTGAATGTGTGTATTCAGCACATGGGTCACGGGCTTGCCGGTTTTTGTCCTGATCTGCCGCAGTACCATACGGCCGGACTCCACGCTGGAACCGGGATCGATCACCACCACGCCGCTTTGGGTGATGACAAAGCCGGGGTTGTTCATGAACCCCCGGTTGGCGTTCGACGGCAGGCCCAGGGGACCATGAATGACATAAGTGTGCCTAGCCAGTTTCTGCACCGGGAAATCTGCCACACGCTCTGCTGCCGGCAGCCCCAGGGGGTAAGCAATCAACAGCAAGACCAGCATCAAGAACCGTTTCATCCCTCTTTCTCCTGGAGCCGGAACAGTCGGCTCTGTTACGCTAACACTACGTACAGCAACTTTGTTTGATATACATTAGGATAGCTGCCGTACACGCTATACAACAGACGAAACAGGAACCCGCATGAAAGTCTACCCAGAAATCACCCCTGAACTTGCCGAATGGATCACCGCCCAGCCGCTATTTTTCAATGCCACCGCCCCCCTCAGCAAGGAAGGCCACATCAATCTCTCGCCGCGCGGCCTGGACTCCCTGCGCGTCATCGGCCCCAACGAGGTGGTGATACTCGATCTTACCGGCAGCGGGAACGAAACCGCCGCCCAGATGACAGAAAACGGGCGCATCACTATCATGTTTTGTTCTTTCGCTGGCCCGCCACGCATCCTGCGCCTGTTCGGCAGCGGGGAAGTGATCCTGCCGAAAAATGAAAAATGGCAAACCCTGCGCGCTCACTTTCCTGCTGACGTCCCGGGCGTCCGGCAGTTGTTCCACGTGCAGGTGTCACGCGTGCAGACCTCCTGTGGTTATGGCGTACCGCTGATGAATTTTGTCGCCCAACGCGATGATTTGCTCAACTGGGCAACGAAAAAAGGGGAAGAGGGCATTCTCGAATATCAGGAAAAAAACAACACCATCAGTATCGACGGCCTGCCCGCTCCACGCTAGGCATTCGCGTGTTTGCGGGCGCGGCTGAAGACAGCACGGGCTACCAAATAATCGCGGGATTGGCAAGCCATTACGCTGAAATCGGGCAGGTTATACACAGGCCCAGCAATAACAATATCTTACGTCACGAAAATGACACATAATTTGAATGACGCTATAAAAATAGCGTAAGCTATTGATTATACAGTTATTTTATTCGCGTTTAAAAATTGACCAATTTAACAGAAATGTAATAATCATGCGGCGTAATCGCGCTTTACCCCAAAACATCCACAGAGTTATCCACAGGTTTTGTGGATAAAATCTATTTTCAAACGGCAACAAAGACTTAGTCTACTCGACCTCGAAATGCTTTTAACTTTCACTTCTAAGTTGCTCTACCAAAGGCCTCTCCGGGTATGACACATTCCCGTAAACCCGGCTTCCTGCGCATCGCAATTCCGACCCCTTTACGACGCACTTTCGATTACCTGCCGCCCGCCGGGATCGATCCTGAACAACTCCAGGCGGGGATCCGGATCCGGGTTCCGTTCGGCCGCAGTGAGGTGATCGGGGTATTACTGGAGGTCACCCATCAGGCCGCGGTGGAAAAACGGCGCATGAAACGGGCACGGGACATCCTGGATCACAAGCCGGTCCTCCCGGAGGAATTGATGCGCCTGCTGATTTGGGCCAGCCGTTATTACCAGCATCCAATAGGTGAGGTCGTACAGCAGGCTCTGCCGGGTTTGTTACGCAAGGGTAAGAAAGCGCTCAGCCGGGGGATCCCGCACTGGCAACTGACCAATACCGGGCGCCAATGTAACCCCTCCACCCTCAGGCGTGCACCCCGCCAGGCGCAACTGCTCAGGCTGCTGCAACAGCACCCCGAGGGGCTGAATGCCGGCCAAATCGATGCGCATGAGAAGCAGTGGCGTCCCGTCATGTCAAAACTGGTGGAGCGCGGACTGGTTGAAATCAAGCTGACATCCTGCCTTGCGCCTCCCCTGCACGAAACAGCCGGCGGTCTGACCCTGAACACCGCCCAACAAGAGGCGGTCGCCCGGGTGGAGTCCCGCCTTGCCGAATTTCATCCTTTTCTCCTCGATGGCGTCACCGGCAGCGGCAAAACCGAAGTCTATCTCCACCTCATCGAGCGGGTTCTGGCCAACGGTCAGCAGGCGCTGATCCTGGTGCCGGAGATCGGTCTGACGCCACAACTGCTCTCCCGTTTTCGCCAGCGCCTGCCGGTACGGATTGCGCTTCTGCATTCCGCGCTCAACGAACAGGAACGGCTCTGCGCCTGGCTGGCCGCGGCCAGCGGCGAGGCCGGTGTGGTGCTCGGGACCCGCTCTGCCCTGTTCACCCCGCTGGCCCGCCCGGGACTGTTCATTGTGGATGAGGAGCACGACATCTCCCTGAAACAGCAGGAGGGCTTTCGCTATTCCGCCCGGGATCTGCTGGTGCTGCGGGCACGCCAGCTGAACATCCCGATCATCCTCGGATCCGCCACCCCCTCACTGGAAAGCCTGCACAACTGCCAGGCGCATCGCTTTGAACACCTGCATCTGCCTGAACGGGCGGGCCAGGCCCAACCGCCTCGGTTCCGCCTGGTGGATGTCCGCGGCCAGAAGCTGGAGCATGGCCTCTCGGCCCAATTGCTGACGGCCACGCAGACCCACCTGAACGATGGCGGCCAGGTCCTGCTGTTCATCAACCGACGGGGGTTTGCGCCGGTACTGATGTGCCATATGTGCGGATGGCATCACCGCTGTGAGCGCTGCGATGCCCACATGACCATGCACCAGCAAAGCCGGCGGCAACGCTGCCACCATTGCGGGAGTGAGCGCCCACTGCCCCAGATTTGCCCCGAATGTGGCAGCAGTGAACTGATCCCGGTCGGCTATGGCACCGAACGGGTGGAAGAGGCGCTGGGCAGCCATTTTCCGGATGTGCCGGTTCTACGCATCGACCGCGACACCACCCGGCGCAAGGGGGCGATGCAACAGATGCTGGAGCAGATCGGGGAGGGCACACCCCGGATCCTGGTGGGAACCCAGATGCTCGCCAAGGGGCACCACTTTCCCAATCTGACCCTGGTGGGCCTGCTCGATGCGGATTACGGCCTGTTCAGCGCCGATTTCCGTGCGGCCGAACGGCTTGGGCAACTGGTACTCCAGGTGGCTGGCCGCGCCGGTCGGGCGGAGCGGCCGGGGGAAGTCCTGATCCAGACCCACCACCCCGACTCCCCCCTGCTGCAAATCCTGCTGACACACGACTATGGCCGTTTTGCCCAAAGCCTGCTGAAGGAACGCAAGGCGGCGCGCCTGCCTCCCTTCAGCCACCTCGTCCTGCTGCGCGCCGAAGCGACCGATGAGCGCCTGCCAGGGCAATTTCTGGCAGAGGCCAGAGCAGAGGCGGAAGCACTGCAAACGGCAGGCATTGAACTGTTTGGCCCCCTGCCTGCACCGATGGCGCGCCGGGCCGGGCGCAGCCGTGCCCAGTTACTGCTCCAGGCGGAGGAGCGAAACACCCTGCAGCAACTGCTCAATCAGTGGCTTCCCCGCCTGGAAAACCTGAAAAGCGGGCGCAAGGTAAGGTGGTCCATTGACGTGGATCCGCTGGAGATGTTCTGACAGAGCATGCCTCTCTGCTAAAAAACACTTACAGGGGCTTGATAACCGGGCGGAACAAAGCCGAGAGGGCCATTCTCATAAACCCCACACAACCACTGGCTTGTCATTTGTGTGAACAGGCCCTAGTCTGTATCAATAAAACTCATCAGCGAGGCAGGAGCGCCACGTTGCAACAAAAAGAGAACAAAAGGAGAGCCGCATGCTGCCTGGCATCATCTCAATCGTTTTGATCGTTGTTGCACATGTCATCTCTAAAAACCCGGCGGGCCTGGCGAATGGCATACCCGGCGGGCCGGAAGGTGCGGCCGCCATACCCTGGCCCTCCCGCTTCCACCGCACGATGCAGAATTTGCGCCCCCGGACACAAGGCTGTGAATCACCGCGTGGTAAAAAACAGGCCAGGAGGAACCGCTGAAGGTGAAATCACTCAAACAAATCCTTATCGCCATCATTCTGATCCCGCTGCTGATCATCGGCGGCATCAAAGGCTATATGCACTATCAGCTGAAAAGCAATCTGGAACAGCTGGCCCGTCAGTTCAGCGTGTTTGGCACATTTGAATATGGTGATATCTCAACCTCCCTGAGTGGCCGCTTGAGTGTGGAAAATATCCGCCTGCGGTTTCATGATCTGAATGATGTGATACGCATCAAGGCCGTCCACTATTCGCCGGACAGCCTGTGGTTCCTGTTAACCAAGGGCGACAAACTCAAACAGGGCTATCTGCCGGAAAGCATGCAGCTGGCAGTGGAGGGGCTGAACATGGATCTTTTCGGTGATATCACCGAAAAGGTTGAAGACGTCATCAACGAACTCAATTTCCAGATGAAAGGTGTCAACCCTCTGTGTGGCGGACGCCTCTTCATCGGCCCGCGGGAATACCGTGAGATGGGTTACGAAGAGCTGACCACCGACTTCAGCATCGGTTACCTGCTTGATATGCAAAACCAGCAGTTGTTGATCGACATAAAATCAAATGTAAAGGACATGGTTGCCGCCCACATACGCGCCACCGTCAGCGGCATCAGCGATACCCGGCTTTCCCGCCTCTATGCCAACCCGAATCCGCCGCGCCTGAAACAAATCTCGATGCAGTATATCGACAAATCCTATACCAGGCGATTTGTAAAGATGTGCGCTGAACTGAGCAATCTCTCGAAACAGGAATTTATCGAAGCCGAAGCCAATCAAAAACCGATCTATTTTGCCAGCACCTGGGGGATTATCCCCGGTGCGGGACTACGCCAGGCCTACAAAAGATTCCTCAGCAATCCCGGCAAGGTTGAATTCAGCATGGAACTGCCGGAATCGGTGGAGCTGAAAAACATCGATCTGTTCAAGGCCGAGGACATCCCGCAGCTGTTGAAGCTGAAGCTGGTGGTAAACGGCGAAAACATCAACGATCTGTCATTTAAATTCTATTCCGGCAAACGACCACAGCTCGGCAAGGATATCAAACACCTTTTCGGCAAAGAGGAAAAGACGAGCGAGGCACCCGCGAAAGCAACAAAGAAAAAGAAACCGCAGAAACGCTACCGCGAGGTATCTGCCAGACGATTACCGAAATATATCGGCAGACAAATCCGCCTCGTCACCGATAACGGTAAACACCGCGAGGGGACATTGACCAGCATCACGGACAACACCCTGCACATAAGACAAAATGTGTATAAAGGGACATTTGAAATGACTGTCCCGTTGAGCCGGGTGAAAAAAGCCGAAGTCCTGCTGGAACAACGTTGAAACCGCGGCTATCGGTAAAAACCCAATCGAATCGGACAGAGGCGCCAACCTGCAAAACGGGAGTTGCACTTTTGCACAAATTACCTCTTATTTCAGCCCGCCCCGTTTGACCCATGCGTCATAAATTTCTTTGCTCCAGAAACTTTGAAAGAAAGCAATTACCGCTTCTTTTTCACTTTCGCTAAGCTTGCCTTTAAAGGCAGGCATTTTGCCTCCCAGCGGAATACCACCATAGTCTATGGTTCTTTTCAACATTTTCAAGGAATGATGCCAGGTATGCGCCGTTCCATTCAATGGCGGGGGCGGGTAGGAACCATCTGCCAAAGGTTGACGCCATTTAAAGGTTCCCTGTGCATTTTTACCGTGGCATGCCGCACAATTTTTCTCAAACAACACCCGCCCGCTGTCAACCTGTGATTGTGTATACCATCTTGCGACAATCTTGCTTTGATTGTTGTCTTCACCACAAGCCGTGGCCAGAAGCGGTAAAGCAAAAACCATTAATTTCTTCATCATTTGCTGCACTCCGATTTTTTACGTTTGCCTGATGTTGCATAGCGGTTTTGTACGGCATCGAACAAGACAGGCATGGCTACAATTACCGTTACCGGTTAATTTGGCGACAGAATATCTGTATCAAAACACAAACCCCGGCCGGCAATTTCACTGATCAATGTACCATGGAAAATGTCATTGTGGAGGTGGCCGGGAAAGACGATCATCGCGTTCCCGCAACAACCAGTAGGTAACTCCGAGAGCCAGAGTGACCGCGGCCAGCCCCAGCAATTGAGCCGCGGTGGTGGAACTGAGATCGAAGATAATAAACTTACGGGCCAGTGCAAGCAAAGCGATAAGCAGAACGACCTTTGTCTGAATAATACTCTGTTCACGGGTAACCACGTATTGGAGCGTGTGGTTGAACTCCATTGCGATCAGCAGCGTCATGATTTCGCCGAACACCTTTTGGAAAACCTGATGTTCAAGCGGGTTCAGCGCACCGACGACAAGCCCGCCAATCACTCCGACAAACAGGCGGAAAAGGGCCACAAGCACAACAAAGGTAATCAGCAAAGTAAGCGCAAAGGCGACAGCACTTTCGAAACGCTGATAGAACGTCATTGCCGACCACTCCCTGGTAAGGGTACGCCACCTTGAAATCACCTGTTTCATTCTTTCACACCTGTCCTTTTTCGGTCTGATCCATGAAAATATCAATAGCAGGCCAAGCTATGCAGCGCCCTGGCGGCTTTATTTTGCGGTTACGCATATCCTGGATGCCGCCTTGCCTGTATCTCCTCTTAATCTTAACAGCCATCAGAAAGATTCCAGCAAAAACCCGCCTGCTTCACCCATAACACATCTTCCATGGGACAAAATAAGGTTCCCCGGCTGCCACTTCAATATCCTGTTCAGGGCATTTCGGGCCTTGAATTTGCCACCAAAGACGAAGCCTGGATGCCGCTCAATCGGCGTTTTCCCATGAGGCGCCAGAATACCTGCAAACCTTGCCAATTTTTTCTGCCGCCAGTTTATTTTCTGTCAAACCGGTCACTATCAGGGTTTTACCGACTTTATGATAGAACACCACTTCTTCCATCAGGGGGCTGCCGCGAAATACAGTCTGGTCGGTTTCAGCTTGCCGTTCCTTTTCCGCTTGTCACCCAGCTGAAAATCAAACAAGCTGCATCTCATTTCCCCGGCGGAGTGCCAGTGCTGAATGCCAGCAAAGCAGTGGCAACAGCAAGACGCGCTTTTACAGATAATCTATGTTTTTTCTGCCTGGCACCCCGGCTGCCAGCCACAATGCCTGCATGGTTTGCATCCGTTTAATGTCGCATACGCCTGCTTGATTGGCATTTTTTTTCCATTGCCGAATCTTGTCAAAACCTTTCCACATTGCGGGCATTTTATTTCGTGGTAGAGAAAATAAATGCTTGTTGCCTCCAGCACCAGCGAAACGGCAAAGGCGGAAAGCAACAGTACAATGAATTTCAGGTTCGTGAAGGATGCAACAACAAGGGAAAAGACGATTCCCAGCGGCAAACCCAGCCGCGCGGCCAATTCCATTTTCGCCACCCATCCTTTTCCCAGGATAGACCATGTTGTCACGTTTTTATCGACCATCTCGGGAAAACCGGCTATTTTATTATCGGCACTGTGTTTGCACGATTTTTCATCGGAAAAATATAGCATACCCCATAATCTGATCATGCTATTTCACTGGATCGATGCCAAACGGTATGATAGTGAAACAGGCGCTTGCTTTGATATTATTTTGTCCGGCAATGCAGGCACAGCCGCAGGGTGTTTGCGCTACGTGGCCGCCGCTACCCCCGCACTCCTTCCGATCATGAGGAAATAGGGGCCAAACCCTGAAAAACGGGTATAATCCGCGCTTTTCGTTTAAATTGTCCGGAAAGGCCCGAGTCGAGATGAAGTCACAACTAACCGAACTGGTTACCGCCGCAATTCGTACCCTGCAAGGGGACGGCGGGCTGCCGCCTGATATACCGCTCAATATCCAGATTGAACGCACCCGCGATCCCCGCCATGGTGATTACGCCTGCAATATCGCCATGATGCTGGCAAAGCCGGCCAAATCCAAACCCCGTGAACTGGCGGAAAAACTGGTTGCCGCCTTGCCGGCCTCCGGCATCGTCGACAGGGTCGATATCGCCGGGCCGGGCTTTATCAATTTCACACTGAAAAAACAGGCTGTTCTCTCGGTCATCCCGGCGATCCTCGAAGCGGGCGAAAACTACGGCCGTTCCAACCTTGGCGCAGGGAAAAAAATCCAGGTGGAATTCGTTTCCGCCAACCCCACCGGACCGCTGCACGTCGGTCACGGCCGGGGGGCCGCTTACGGTGCGGCGGTCGCCGATCTGCTGGCAGCGGTTGGTTTTGAGGTGCACCGCGAATACTATGTCAACGACGCCGGCCGGCAGATGGACATCCTTGCTGTCAGTGTCTGGCTGCGTTACCTGGAACTGTGCGGCGAGGAGTTGCCTTTCCCGAGCAATGGCTACAAGGGTGACTATGTCTGGGATATCGCCGCCAAGCTGCACCGTGAGAACGGTGACAAATTTCACCATGCCTGGGCGGTGTTCGCACAACCACTGCCGGCAGACGAAGCGGAGGGCGGCGACAAGGAAAAATATATCGACGCGGTGATCCTTCAGGCGAAAACATACCTTGGCGAAACGGACTACCGCTTTATTTTTGATACCGGCCTCAACTATATCCTCGATGACATCCGTGACGATTTGATGCAGTTCGGCATCGTCTACGAAAACTGGTTCTCCGAACGCTCCCTCACCGAGGGGGGTGCGGTAAGCCGCGCCATCGCCCGCTTGCAGGAAAGCGGCCACACCTACGAAAAAGATGGCGCCCTCTGGTTCCGCTCTTCCGACTACGGCGACGAAAAGGACCGGGTGCTGGTGCGGGACAACGGCCAGGCGACCTACTTCGCCTCAGACATCGCCTACCACATGGACAAGCTGGAACGTGGTTTCGAACGTGTCATCGATGTCTGGGGCGCGGATCACCATGGCTATGTGCCACGGGTGAAGGCCGCCCTGCGGGCACTCGGGGACGATGCCGACAAGCTCGATGTGCTGCTGGTACAGTTCGCCATCCTCTATCGCGGCGGCGAAAAAGTGCAGATGTCCACCCGCTCCGGTGAGTTTGTAACCCTGCGCCAGTTACGCAAGGAAGTGGGCAGTGATGCGGCACGTTTCTTCTATGTGATACGCAAGTGCGAACAGCACCTCGATTTCGATCTGGATCTGGCCAAATCCCGCTCCAATGACAATCCCATGTATTACATCCAGTATGCCCATGCCCGTGTCTGCAGCGTCTTCCGGCAAATGGAAGAGAAAGGGCTGGACTACGATGAGGAGACCGGCCTGGCCAATCTCACCCGCCTGGCCGAACCTCACGAGGAGGCCATCATCACCCGCCTCTGCCGTTACCCGGAAGTGGTGGAAAGTGCCGCCCTGCAACATGAACCACACCAACTGGCCCATTATCTGCGGGAACTGGCCAATGAGTTCCATACCTATTATAACGCGCACCAGTTTCTGGTGGATGCCGGTGAATTGCGCCATGCCCGTCTGAGCCTGATCGGCGCAACCCGGCAGGTGATCGCCAACGGGCTCGGCTTGCTGGGTGTTTCCGCGCCGGAAAAAATGTAGTGAAAGAAAGGTGCGCTAATTTCGATGTATTCGCTGGCACCCTGCACATCATTTTCTATATACTCGGAACTGCTTTGAGACATTCCCTGAAACCCGCATCCGTAAACTGAATTCATGTCCCGCGATTACGCCAACAGCCCGCGCCCGAAACACAAGGCTTCCCTGCCAGGCTGGGTATGGATGCTGGGCGGTCTTTTTATCGGTTTGTTCGTCGCCTTGCTGGTCTATCTCCATCAGACCAATCCATTGCGACAAAAAGCCGATATCACCGGCGCGGTAAGCAATCTGTTTAAACAAAAAACCCGTGAGGCGCGCGAGGCGCTCAAGCGCCGGGCCGACACTCCGGAGAATAACGCAGAGAAGAGCAATCGCCCGCGTTTTGATTTTTATACCATCCTGCCGGAACTGGAAGTCGCCATTCCGGAAGAGGAGTTGATCGCAGCAAGCAAAAAACCTGACAGCAGCAGCACACCCAGCAGCGGCAACTACATGTTGCAGGCCGGATCGTTCCGAAACCTGCAACAGGCCGATCGGCTCAAGGCCAAACTGGCATTGCAGGGTATCGTCGCCTCCATCCAGACAGTGCGGATTAAAAATGGCGAAACCTGGCATCGCGTGCGTGTCGGCCCCATCAGAAATATTGCCGAACTGAACCGGACGCGCAAACGCCTGCGTAATATCGGTGTACCCTCCATCGTGGTAAAAAATAAAAGTTAGTGGTTTGACGGCTTTTGCCATGCCTTCGCCCCGGCTCCCTGTTATATAGCGCAATGCCTTACCTGCTTTTAATTCTCCTGTTGATCGCCCTGCTGTTCGGCCCGCAATGGTTGGCGCAATATACCTTCCGCCGTCATGCCAGGCCACTGCCGCACATCCCCGGCAGTGGTGGCGAGCTGGCGCGCCACCTGCTGGACCGGTTTGAGATGCCGGCGGTCAAGGTGGAAAAAAGCGAGGCGGGGAACGATCATTATGATCCCGAGAGCCGCACGGTTCGTTTAAGCCCCGATAATCATGATCGGAATTCACTCACCGCCGTGGCGGTGGCGGCCCACGAGGTGGGACACGCCATCCAGCATCATCGCGGTGAACCCATGCTGCTGTTGCGCACCCGCCTTAGCCGCGTGGCACTGTCCCTGCAGAAACTGGGAGCGGCCGCCCTGCTGGTGATGCCGGTTGCAGCCCTCGTCAGCCGCTCACCGGCGATGGGTTTTCTGCTGCTGCTCGCTGGCGTTGGCTCCATGTTTCTCACCACCCTGGTGCATCTCGTCACCTTGCCGGTGGAGCTGGATGCCAGTTTTAACAAGGCCCTGCCTATCCTGCGAAATGGCTATATCGCAAAAGAGGACGAAGCGGCGGTAAGAAAAATTCTGCGCGCCGCCGCCCTGACCTATGTTGCCGGCTCACTCGCCAGCCTGCTCAACTTCTGGCGCTGGGCATCGATTTTACGGCGCTGATTCACCCACCAAGATTTTTTTTACCCTGTTACCCCACCTGCTTTTTGACCCAAGCTGTCATCCTTCCTTCATCTTCCCGTCATACGGCCTCTGCATCATCCGCCCTGTCTCATCACCAAACCTACAGGGGAAAATCATGAAACTGAAACATGTTGCCATCGCTGCGGCTGTCGGCGCGTCCGTACCGGCACTGGTGCAGGCGGAATCACCGGAAAGCTGGTATACCGCAGGTGCGCAAGCGGTCCAACAGGCGCACCACCTGAAGCGGAATAAACACCGGGCGAAAAACGTTATCCTGTTTGTCGGGGATGGCATGGGCATCTCCACCGTAACCGCAGCACGCATTCTGGCAGGCCAGCTCCGCGGCGAAAGCGGTGAGGAAAACAGGCTCAGCTTTGAAACACTGCCGTATGTTGCCTTGTCCAAGACTTACAACACCAATCAGCAAACGCCTGACTCGGCCGGCACCATGACGGCAATGATGACCGGAGTGAAAAGCAAGGCGGGGGTCATCAGCGTCAACCAGAACAGCTACCGCGGGGATTGTGCCAGCTCCAAGGGCAACGAACTCATCACTTTCCTGGAGGAGGCGGAAATCTCCGGGATGGCGACCGGGGTGGTCACCACAGCCCGTCTGACCCATGCGACTCCGGCGGCAACCTATGCGCATACGCCGGAACGCAACTGGGAGGATGATCATGATCTGCCACAGGAAGCAAAGGATAACGGCTGCAAGGATATCGCCCGCCAGTTGATCGAATTCCCCTATGGTGACGGCCTGGAAGTTGCCATGGGCGGCGGGCGCCGCAACTTCTGGCCACGCAACCTGCCCGATTTGGAAGACAGCGGCAAATACGGGGAGCGCGACGATCAGCGCAACCTGACCGAAGAGTGGATCAACCGCTACAGCAACGCCGCCTTTGTCTGGAACAAGGAACAGTTCGATGCAATCGATCCAGAGGAAGTCGATCATTTGCTGGGCCTGTTCGATCGCTCCCACATGGAGTACGACTCCGATCGCCCCAGGGATGTGGCCGGCGAACCCTCGCTGGGTGATATGACCGCCAAGGCAATCGATATTCTCAACAAGGACAAGGACGGCTTTTTCCTCATGGTGGAAGCCGGCCGGATCGATCACGGCCACCATGCCGGAAATGCCTACCGCGCATTGACCGATACCATCGAGTTTGCCCGGGCAATCAAGCTGGCGATGGACAAAACCGATCGCGAGGATACGCTGATCATCGTCACCGCTGATCACAGCCATGTCTTCACCATTGCCGGTTACCCCACACGTGGCAACCCGATTCTGGGAAAAGTGATTGGCAACGACAGCCGTGGCAATGCCAATACCAGCTTTGCGCTCGCCGCCGACAACATGCCGTACACCACCCTGGGTTACAACAATGGCCGCGGTTTTGCCATGCTGGAAACCGGCGGTGACACCCACTATGACGAAGCCATTCAGCCTGGCCGCGTCGCCGATCTGAGTTCCATCGATACCGAAGACGAGGGCTTCCATCAGGAAGCACTGGTGCCACTGGGTGCGGAAACCCACGCAGCCGAGGACGTCGCCATCTATGCCGGTGGCCCGGGCGCCTATCTGCTGCATGGTGTACAGGAGCAGAATGTCATCTATCACGTCATGAAAAGTGCCACGCACATCAAAAAGCGCGAACATGATGACAGGGATTAATCCTGCTCCATCATGGTAAACAAACGGGGCGCCGCAAGCGCCCCGTTTCCAACATTAAAGGTAAAACAAGATGCGGATTTCCTTTCGGCGCGATTGTTCGAAACCGGCGGGAATGATGAATTTTCTGAGGGTTCTGATATTGCTCGGCCCCTCCCCTGTTTCGGCAAATGATTTGCACCCTTCCACTCCCGACCCGAGAAAAGGGGGACAGGCAAGGCCCGTCTACACCTGTTTTTTTCAGAGCCAGTTACTGAATAAAAAGCCGATGCCGAGCCGGCTGATCCGGTGGTTATAGTCGATCAGGCTTTCACCATAACCGTTGAAGTATTGCAGGTACCATTTGACTTCGTCCCCGAGGGGATAGGCCCAGTCCAGTTGCACCGCGCCATAATTGGGCGAAGCAAAATTGTTACGCAGCATCAATGAAAATTCATTTTTGCGGTAACGATAAAATGCCTTTAATTCACCGCGCCCCATGTATTCCAGAATATCCGGGTTGTCATCACCCTCCGCTGCCAACGGATCTGTTTTATTGTCTTCGGAAAAACGCACCCAGGGTTTGAGACTGAGATAAAAACTCCCCCTTCCCAGGACAAAATTCAGATAGGCACGGTTCCAGCTGCGTGACAAGGGCACAGCACGGCCATTGGACTGGTGCACCACACCCAGCAGAACACGCTTCAGCTCCATGCCGAATATTTTATTATCCGTTCTCAGCATCCAGAAAAACTCGGGCTCGTAGTTCGTTTCCCGGAACGGGCTGGAGTATTTCGCATTATAAGCCTGCCAGAAACTTTGCTGGGTATAGCCGAAATACACCACACTGTTGGTATCGAACGGGCTGTCCCACAGGGAAACCTTCAGGCTGAACTGGAATTTCATTTCCACCCGATCCAGCTTCTCATAGGTTTGATTGGGATCGAGATTATAGCTCAGCGGCAACAGGTAATTGGGTTTATAGGCTTTGAGTAAAAAAGGATTTTCTGCCGCCTTCTGCTTCTCCCTCTCATCCTGCTGCTCCCTGCCATTCGGATCTTTCGGCCTGTCCTCATCGACAACCCCGGGGGCAGCGGCGGACATCTGCATAAAACCCAAGTAAATGACGACAACCGCTGGTGTAAAACACTTCCTGACTTTCACCACACACCTCCCTGTTATGATTATTTAAAAGGCCTTGTATTGATTTTCCCTCTTCACTCAAAATTATAGTGCTTCCTGACCTCTTTGCGAATCTCCCAGGTACACGACATACCTTTGGGAAAACTGACGAGGTCACCTGCGCCCATGCTGACCGCTTCACCACCCTCTGGCGTAACGATCACCTCACCCTCGAGAAAATAACAGACTTCCGCCTGATCATAGCTCCAGGGAAACGTCGATTCCTCTTTCGTCCAGATGGGCCACTCAAAAACCCCCATGACTTCCAGTTTGGCGGAGGAAGGATTGTGTTCGATGAGAATCTTCTTCATATTTTTTACCTCAGTGCTTTCTAAATCAGGTGTTCCGAATACCAGTACACTTGGGGAACGGAGCATCAGGACCAGAATCTGCCAACAATGTTAAATGATCTGGTATTCGGAATACTATTTGGCAAACAATCATGGAGTAACTCCGTGGCATCAATCACATAACCAAACAGCGGCAGCCGTTTGATTATTTTGTCCTGATCCGGCGGCTTGCTCATTCTCTCTCCAGATAAGTATATCCGTGCAAACCGGCTTCCAGCCTCTGCAAGCAGCTTTTTCTTTGGTCCTCATCCAGTGCCGACAACGTCACCAGATGCCGGTAACGTTCAAGCAACTCCTCTGGATTAAAATGCACATAACGCAACACCGCCTCAACACTGTCACCCTGCAGCAGCTTGCTGAAATGGTAACCCCCTTCCTCGCTGAGAGCCACATGGATGGAATCGGTATCACCAAAGAGGTTGTGCATGTCCCCGAGAATTTCCTGATAGGCCCCGACAAGAAAAACCCCGAGCAAATACCTCTCCCCCTCCCGCAAGGAATGCAGTGGCAGGCTGGCTTCGATTCCCTCGCTGTCCACATAATTGTCGATGCGGCCATCCGAATCGCAGGTGATGTCCTCCAGCACCACCCGCCGCTGCGGTTTTTCACCGAGGCGATGCAACGGCATGATGGGGAAAATCTGATCAATACCCCATACATCCGGTATGGACTGAAACAGGGAAAAGTTGCAAAAATATTTATCCGCCAGTTTTTGATTGATTTCCGCCAGCACGTCCTGGTGATGGCCCCGCTGTTGCCTGGCAATGACGCTTTGCACCCGGCGGCAAATGGCAAAATAGATCGCCTCCGCTTCAGCGCGTTGCGCCAGCGACAAAACCCCATGACTGTATAGGCTGTGCGCTTCTTTCAGCCAGTGCACCGTGTCGTGATAGACTTCAACCGCCATGTGGGCCGTGACATCGGTCCGCACGTGCTGATATTCCAGCCACAAATCCTGTAACACCCTGGGCGCGTCCTTCCCCGGCTCCACCAGTTCCACAGGTTCGGGCACGCACTCTGAATCAATCACATCGGTGATCAATACCGCATGATGCGCCGTCATCGCCCGCCCCGATTCGGTAAAAATATGCGGATGCGGCAAGGCCGCATCGTTGCAGATATCCGCCAGGGCGCGCACGATATTATTGGCATACCCCTCGATGCTGTAATTCATGGAACAGGCGCTGCGCGAACGGGTTCCTTCGTAATCCACTCCCAGACCGCCACCCACATCCACATAGGCGATCTTCACACCAAGCCGGTGTAACTCGGCATAATAGCGGGCACATTCATGCATCCCCCGCTGAATGTCGCGGATGTTGACCAGTTGCGAACCCAGATGGAAGTGCAAAAATTGCAACGCGTCCTGCTGCCCCGTCTGGCGCAAACGCTCGATCACCGCCAGCACCTGCATGGCGGACAAGCCAAACTTGGATTTTTCCCCGCCGGTGTTTTGCCATTTCCCCGCACCGATGGAGGCCAGACGTACCCGGATCCCCAGTTGCGGCGCCACTCCGAGTTGTGCCGCTTCCTGCAACAGCATCTCCAGCTCGGAAAGTTTCTCGATAACGACAAACACGCGGTAACCAAGCAACTGGCCGGTGAGGGCAAGACGGATATATTCCCGATCCTTGTAGCCGTTACAGACGATCACCCCACCCTTGTGATTTGTTCCCAGTGCCGCCAGTAACTCGGGTTTGCTGCCCACCTCCAGCCCCACACGCTCACCGCCGTACTCCAGAATCTCCTGCACCACGCTGTGCTGCTGATTCACTTTAATCGGATAAAGCGCGGTATATCCACCCTGGTAACTGTTTGTCGTCATCGCATGGTGAAAATGCCGATGCAGCACATCAATCCGATCATGCAGGATATTGGTAAAACGCACCAATACCGGCAGACTCAGGTGGTGCTGTTCGAGCTGGCCGGCAATCTCATAAAGATCGATTTCCGCATCCTGATGCGGGCGGGGTCGTGCCACCACGTGCCCTTTCGCATTCACGCCGAAATACCCTTCACTCCAGTGCGGTGTGTTATAGATGACTTCTGCCTGTTTGCTGCTCCATTCCATCTGCGTTGTCTGTTCCGGGATAGGGATATAAAAATATACAGGGGAAAAGGGTTATAATGGTAGCCGTAAAATCATACCTTTGCCCATGTTCACCTGTGGCTCAGGGTATGTATGTTACCGCCAACAGATAGACCAACCCAGGTGTTTTTACATGATCCTAGACAAGCAAAACTGGTTCAGCGAAATTTGTGAGGAAGCCGGCTCGGCTTTTTCCTTCCGTATCCGGGAAAAACTGCATGAAGAGCAGACACCTTACCAGAAAATCGAAATTTACCAGACGGAAAACTTCGGCAAGTTAATGGTGATTGACGGCTTTGTCATGCTCACCAGCTGGGACAATTTTCTTTACCACGAAATGCTGGCCCACCCGGTGCTATACACCCACGCCGCACCACAGCGGGTGCTCATCATCGGCGGCGGCGACTGCGGAACCTTGCATGAAGTGTTAAAACACCCTAAAGTGACCCTGGTGCACCAGGTCGATATCGACGAACGGGTGACACGCTTGTCCGAAAAATATTTCCCCGAATTGTGCGCCAGCAACCACGACCCGCGCGCCGAGCTGCACTTTGCCGACGGCATCAAATGGGTGAGAGATGCCGCAGCAGGCAGCTATGATGTCATCATTGTCGACAGCACCGATCCCATCGGACCGGGGGAAGTCCTGTTTACCGAAGAGTTTTATCGCAACTGCCGGCGGCTGCTCGGTGAAGATGGCCTGCTGGTGCAACAAAGTGAATCGCCCATCTATCACCTGGAACTGTTGAGCGGCATGCACAAGTCCATGCGCGCAGCCGGCTTTGACAAAACCGCCACCCTCAACTTCCCGCAACCGGTCTACCCCTCTGGCTGGTGGAGTGCCACCATGGCCGGCAATGGCGATCTTGCCACATTCCGGCAGCGGGATTGCGAAACCAGGCCTTTTACCACCCGCTATTACAACCACAAAATTCACGCCGCGGCTCTGGCCATGCCTAACTTTGTGGAACAACACCTGATGGAAAATTTGCAGGATAAATAACCGTTTCCCCTTAAGCGGGGATTAACAGCCAACCATTCTACAATTTGAATTGCCCCACCATTTGATACAGCTCTTGTGACAGGCTCGTGAGGTTCCTTGAGGTATTGGTGGTTTCTTTCGCCCCTTCCGCCGTTTCGTTGGAAATACGCGCAATCTCGACAATACTGCGGTTGATCTCCTCCGCGACGGAGGATTGCTCTTCAGCGGCGCTGGCGATCTGGGCATTCATATTGCTGATGGCGGTGATTTCGCTGAGTACGCTGTCGAGCGCCTCGCCGATGCTACCGGCACGCTCGACATTGTTTTGCGCCTCTTCCTGTCCGCTTGCCATTGCCTTCACCGCATCATCGGCCTTCTGTTGCAGGCGCTCGACGATGTCCTGGATCTCCTCGGTGGAGTTGTGACTGCGTTGCGCAAGATTACGCACCTCATCGGCCACCACGGCGAAGCCCCGCCCCTGTTCACCGGCACGTGCTGCCTCGATGGCAGCATTCAGTGCCAGCAGATTGGTCTGTTCTGCGATATCACGGATCACCTGTAAAACCGTGCCGATGTTCTGGCTTTCATCACTGAGTTGGTTAATCGCATGCGAGGTTACCTCGATTTTTTCCGCCAGTTGCCGGACACCCTTGCTGTTTTCGGCCATGATGCGTTTTCCTTCGGCGGCCTCTTGATCCGCCTTGCTCGAGGCAGTGGCGGCATCCTGTGCCTGCCTGGAGACTTCCTGAACCGTGGCACTCATCTCGTTCATCGCGGTGGAAACCTGATCGCTTTCGCTGTGTTGACGCATCACTCCCTGAGCGGTCTGTTCGGTGATGACGCCAAGTTGCTCTGTGGCGGCACGGACGCTGTCCGAGGCATTCATCACCTTTGAAAGCATTTCGTGAAAGTTCTCCATCATGCCGTTGAAAGCCTTTGCCATGATGGACAACTCATCACTGCCGCGCAGTTGCGAACGCAGGGTCAGATCCTTGTTTTGGCTGGCCTTCTCCATCAGAGCGGAGAGCGATTTAACCGGTTTGATAATACTGTGCGCAAGAAAATAGACAAGTGCAAACAGCACCGTGACCATAACAAGTGTCATTCCCCATGCGACACGGTTTATCTCGCTTTTGTGTGCTTCGGCAGCAGTGCGAACCTGTTCTTTCATGAGCTGTAAACGCTTCTCGGCTTCATGCACGGCAGCGCGCATCTTGCCACGCAGGCCCGACTTGCTGTCGAGCCCTTTTTCTTTATAACCTTCGAACAGTTTTAAAAAGTCGGTGCGATAGGTCTGCATCGCGCCGTTGAGCGAGGCCCGCAACTCCTTGCCATAGTCCCTTGAAGCGAGGTGCTGCCCGAACATGGCATAATCCTTCTTGAACTTGCCGATATACTTTTCCTTTTCCCGCAGCATGAAGTCCTTTTCACGGCGCCGCAGCATCAACATGTCCGCCAGCAGCTCATGGTCCCCGAGTTCCTTGATCCTGCCCTCGGCATGATGCACGGCAGTGCGCAATCTGCCGTACAAACCATCCTTTGGATTCAGGCCGATGCGTTGTTGCACCGCCACCAGGGCATGAAACGTCCTGGCATACTTCTCCAGTGCGGCGGCGGCTGCATGCAGTAGTGTGTTATCAATGCCGGCCTGTTGCAGCGAGGTATCCAGCGTGGTGATTTTTTCCTGCATGGCAGCGTAATGCTTGTCGAACTTGCCGGCATACTTCATCTGGCGGCGGGCGAGAAAGTCCTTTTCGGCACGGCGCAGGTTAAGCATGCCGATCTCGATATCCCTGGTGAGTAACGCATCTTTCTCCAGCGCATTAATACTCCGGCTGGTGTAGGTTTGCAGTCCCAGCATAATCACAATCGAAAAACCGACCAGCGCACCGATAAGTAAAAGCCGGTTCCTGATACTAAGGTTGATTTTTTTCTTCATTATTTTCCAATCTCCTTGGCGCGGTATAACCCTTACAGCCTATGCAGGAATAAATAGCGGAATCCGGATAAAAAACTTTAACAAAGAGAGTGGCTACAGGCGGTCACTGCAGGCCTTCAACCACAACTGTATTGTCCCTATCACGATAAAATTCGTACTGTGTCTAAAGAACTTGTTGATTTTGCCGCTATTTCAGGCAGTGATTTTGTCACGTGTCGTTTTTTCTTTGATTAACTTGTTATCACATTTGTCACTGAACAGTGCCAATTTAAAAACATACTCAGGGATCACATCCTTCATAAAATGGTGTAAAGGGCTTGGAAAGATGAAAATAAAAACCAACATCAAATTCACGGTTAAGACCAAACTGTTTACCGGCTTTGGCGCCGTCATCCTGATAATGGTTGCCGCCTCACTGATGACTTTCTCCGGCATAAAGAATGTTGAAACCACCGAAAAACGTCTGCTGAACCTGCGATTCCCCACGGTATTGGCAGGCGCACAGCTGGAAAACGGCATCAACCTGTCGCTCGCCGGGCTGCGCGGTTACATGATCCTGGGTAAAGATCCTGAAAAAGCCGCTGCCATGAAGCAGGTCCGCAGGGCCGGCTGGAAAGAGATTGATGCGGCGGTGGCCCAGTTGCGCGAATTCTCGAATAACTGGACCAATCCCGAGAACAGGGAGAAACTCGCTCAAATAGAAGATCACCTGAAAGCATTTCGCAAGGCACAACAGGAAGTGGAAAACATCGCCCACACGCCTGAAGAGGTCCCGGCCTTCAAAACCCTGTTGACCGAGGCCGCGCCACGCGCGAACAAAATCCTCTCCGCCATTACCGCAATGATCGACGAGGAGGCCGGGCTGGAAGCCACCCCTGAACGTAAAAAACTCCTCAAACTGATGGCCGACAGCCGCGGTTCCTTCGCCATCGGTCTGGCCAACATCCGCGCCTACCTGCTGTCCGGTGATACGAAGTTCCGCGATATCTTCCTGGCAAAATGGAAAATCAACGAAGAACGCTTTAAACAGATTGACACCATGACGGAACTGATGACGGCATCCCAGCGTGATACCTGGAACACCTACAAAACCGTCCGTCACGAGTTTGCCGGCTATCCGCCCCTTATGTTCAAACAACGTAGCGGCAAAGACTGGAACCTCGCCAATTACTGGCTGGGCACCCGCGCCGCACCAAAAGCCCAGGCGATCATGGAGCTTCTGCATGGTATGCGTGTCGACCAGCACGAACTGGAAAAGGTGGATCGGGAATTGCTGATAAACAACACACATCAGATGAAACTGGCCATGCTGGGCGGAGTCATCATCAGTCTGCTTATCGGCATAGGTGTGGCGCTGCTTATCAGCCGGGCGATCACCGTACCGCTACAGCACATTCTGGAGCGCGCCAAAAAAATCGCCGCTGGCGATCTCACCGGCAGCACCATCCAGACCAGCGGCAACGACGAGTTGGGTGAACTCACTCATGCCATCAATAACATGAATGCAAGTTTGCAGAATATCATCCAGCAAGTGGCGAGTTCTGCGAGTGAGCTGTCCTCGGCATCCGGCCAGTTGCAAACCACTGCGGAAGGCACCAACCAGAGAATGGAAAACCAACGTGCCGAAATAGAACAAGTGGCGACAGCCATGAACCAGATGAGCGCCACGGTACATGAAGTGGCGCAAAACACCAGCCTCGCCGCCTCATCAGCGGCAGAGGCAGACAGCGCGGCATCGCAGGGCCAGGATCTGGTTGCACAAAACATGGAGAGCATCACCCAACTGGCGCAACGTATCGACAATGCATCCCAGACCATCAACAAGTTGGGTGAAGACACCAACAGCGTGGACAATATCGTTGCGGTGATCAATGAAATCGCCGATCAAACCAACCTGCTGGCGTTGAATGCCGCGATTGAAGCCGCACGTGCGGGTGAACAAGGCCGTGGTTTTGCCGTAGTGGCAGATGAAGTGCGAACCCTGGCATCACGCACACAGGACTCCACCGAGGAGATCCGCACCATGCTGGACCGCTTGAAAGCGGGTGCCAGTGAGGCCGTGCGCGCAATGAGTGAAGGTCACGAACAGGCTCAACACAGTGTCGCCCAGGCAAAAAACGCCAGCGATGCGATCACCGAAATTACCCGCGCGGTAACCTCCATGAACGAAATGAACACCCAGATAGCAACAGCCGCAGAGGAACAAAGCGCGGTTGCGAATGAAATGAACCGCAGTGTGGTTCAGATCAGTTCTGAAGCGGAAGCAAGTTTACACAACGCACAGGAAACCAGTGCGACGGCAGAACAGGTAAGCAGGCTGTCTGCCACGCTGCAGGAACTTGTATCCCGTTTTAAAACCTGAACAGGCAAAGGCTCTGCCTGACGCAGAGCGCTTGTATCAATAAAACCGGTGATGGCGTGCCATCATTTCCAGGCACGCCATGATTCAATCACACCATTTCGCAATCATCGCGCGATCTTCAGCCAATACCTTCTGCCGTTGCGTTTCATTCAGAAAATAACGGTTACCCTTCTCATCAAAGGAATAAAGCAGATTTGCATCATAGGCCGCCTTGTACAAGACACGGGCGCGATTGCAATTGCGTTCACGGGTCTTCTGCACCTCTTTCTGCTTCGCCTTGATTGCCTCTTTTTCACGCCGGTCGGCCTCCAGGGATTCCACCAGTCGGCGTTGCCTGTACTGCCGCTGCTTCTCGCTGACAGGGGCGGCGGGTGCATCCGTGGTGGACAGGCCACTGCCGGGATGACGCCCCAACTGAACTTCCTGCGCATTCTCCGACAACGGCTTGTCACCATAATGGACACGGCCGTTTTCATCCGTCCATTTATAAATCTCACCGGCCTGCACCACCGGCATAAAAAGAAACAACACAGCAGGGAGCAAATAGTGTTTAAACATTTTTATTCTCCTGTAACCCGGAACCTTTCTATCGAAGCCGGTCCAGTCGCAGGCGGCAACGCTCATCAAACATCCGCCTGGCACCAATCCAGCTGGCAGCCAGGGTGGCAAAACCACTGCCTGCCGTGATCATAAACATGATCATGATCTGATATTTAACCGCTTCCAGCGGTGGCGTGCCGGAAAGGATCTGCCCCGTCATCATGCCCGGCAGACTGACGATACCGGCGGCTGCCATGGCGTTGATTATCGGCATCATCCCCACCCGCACACTGTCACGGGTAATCGCACTGATGGCAACACGCCACTCGTGTCCCAACGCCAACCGCGCCTCGATAACGCCGCGCTGCTGCCAGACGGACTGGGTCAGACGGTCGAGAGCCAGCGCCACGCCATTCATGGTATTCCCCAGCAACATCCCCAGCAGCGGAATCGCATACTGCGGGGTATACCAGGGTTCCGTGCCAATCACCACCAGCAGGGCAAACAGGGTGGTGGCAAAAGCCGAAACGAACATCGACAGGGTTCCCAGACCATAACCCCACAGCCCGCCAAAACGCCGCTGCTGCCGCGCCATGACCTCCCGCCCCGCCACCAGCAACATCACACTCGCCAGTAACAGCACCCAAAGGGCATCGGCATTGGCAAACAGGGCCTTTAACACCAGACCAATCAACAACAATTGCAGTGTCGTGCGCAACCCCGCAATCAACAGGCGCTTTGCCAGCCCCAGCCGCATCCACACGGACAAGCCGGCCAGCGCCACCACCAGCGAGGCCGACAGACCCAGATCCACGGCACTGAGCGTGATCACCCCCATGCTCTCAGCTCCTCCACCCTGCCATCCTGCAAGCGCAACAGGCGGGACGCCACCCGTTTGATCTGACTGGCATCATGGCTCACCCACAATACCGGCGCCGCATGCTCCTGCCGGTAATCCCTGATCATGCCCTCCACCCTCTGCACGCTCCCGGCATCGAGACTGGCCGTGGGCTCATCCAGCAGCAAGGCCCGGGGCCGGTTTGCCAGCAAGCGCAATAACGCCAGACGCTGTTTCTCACCGCTGGACAGGCGCGCCACCTGCCAATCCAGCACCTGCGACCCGAAACCCAGTTTTTCCAGTGCCCCGATATTTACCTCCGGAAAATGACCGCCAACCGTATCCAGCCACCAATGGCTTTCCGCTGCCAGATACCCCACCTGCTGACGCCACAAACTCGGGCGGGTCTGACTGCACAGCACATCATCAAGTTTAGCCTCTCCCTGATGAGGGATCAGATCCGCAATCGCACGCAGCAACATCGACTTGCCTGCACCGGAAGGACCGGTCAGACAAACACATTCCCCCGCCTGGATGGTAAATCTGACTGGCTGCAAATCCAGCACCTTCAGGTCAATAACGCTAAGCGTACTCATGGGTGATAAAGTAACACAGTCACGCTTGCGCCTGGCCAGTGCCATTCCCGCCCCCATCTTCGCAAAAGCCGGCGGATCACAACTCCAGTATCCCGCCCAGCCAAAAAAGAAATGTGACCGGTTTCACATGTTACCCCCAGCAGGATTGATACGATTCACCTGCATAACAAGAGGGTATAGCAGGGAAGAACCGGCGGACACCCCATCCCCCGGTCAGCCAGGGAGCAGGACCACACCACATCCACACTCCCGGCCACCACGTCTGCCACCCCGGTAATATCACCCTTCAAGGAGGAAAACATCATGGGTAACGTACTCATCAACGGCCGCACCGCCGTCCACGCCGGCTCCGGCGGCACTGTCAGCAGCCCCGACGTCTGCAAGACCCCGGACAAGTGCCGCCCCAATGCCTACCGCAACGTGGCCAAATCGGCCGATGCCGGCAAGACCGCCGCCACCGTCT
>JALVOC010000040.1 GCA_027032075.1 Chromatiales bacterium
TGTCAGGTCCCGCATGGTTATAAACTTTTTTCACAAAAATCTCAGGGCGTTTTTGCTGCCACTGTTTGAGCGCCTGAACAGGCGTAATATGGCCGAGTGTCTTCTGTGGAATGTGATGATTGTAGATCTCCCTGTAATTGAGCAGCGTCTGGCGCAGGTCTTTCGATGAATCGAACCGGGTGGTCTGCAGAATCTCGGCGATCCGTCCGTTGAAGCGCTCGACCATGCCGTTGGTCTGGGGACGTCTGGGCTTGATGAGCCGGTGCTCAATGGCATGCTCCCGGCAGAGCCGGTCAAAGGGATGGGTGCCGGTGGGTTGGCGCTCTCCGGCGGCGGAGAAGCGGTCAGTGAAGGCCTTGTCGTTGTCGGTGAGTACTTTCTGGACTTTGAAGGGGGCGACCTGGAGGAGCTTGTTCAAAAAGGCCCGTGCCGAGCGGGCCGACTTGTCCTTGCGGATCTCCAGGTACACCCACCGGGTCGCCCGGTCGATGGCCACGAAGAGGTAGCTCCGGCGCTTTTCATCCGCCATCTGGGGCAGGTACTTGATGTCGATATGGACGAAACCGGGCTCGTAGTCCTTGAACGACTTGAAGGGCTTGCTGCCGGCGGCTTCGCCTTCCTGTTCCCGCAGCATGGCCTTCAGGTTGCCAACCCCGTGGCGACGCAGGCAACGGTCCAGGGCGGAGCGACTGAGGTTGGGGTGGAGGAACTCCCGGGTCACCACCAGCAGATCATCGAGGGGCAGCAACAGCAGCTCCCTCACCGCCACCACCACGGCCTCCTGAGCCTCGGTAAGGGTGGTATGCAGCCGGTGCGGACGATGCGAGCCATCCTCGACATGACGGCGTCGCCGCCACTTGGCCACTGTGGCCTTGGTGATCCCGTAGCGACGGGCCAGGGCGGCATTGGTCACGGTCGGGGGTGCCGCCTGGATCTCGGCCCGCACCTTGGGCGTGGTTCTGGCGTTGGCGTGGAGCGTTGCGGCCATGGGTCCTATACTGCCTCCTCACAGAAAAGAAACACGTCGATCAGCTCTCGGGCCAAGAATAACCGTTCCCGGGTTCGAGGGATATGATCACATGGGACCTGACAGTTAGAAGAGGAAAAAGGAAAAGTGCGAATCAGGGAACTAGCAATCAGTAATCTTAGATCCATTGTAAATAGTGGACCGATCCCGGTTTCCAATCTCTTTGCTTTAGTTGGGGAAAATAACGCTGGGAAATCTAATATATTGATTGCAGTTTCGGCTTTTTTATCTGGTGGTGCTGGAGGTCTAAAAGGGGAGGACTTTTTTGATCCATCAATTCCTATAACCATCAAGATAACTTTTGAAGAGCTAGACGACTTTGAGGTGAAGAGGTGGAAAAAATATTTAGTGGCAGGAAGGTTGATTCTTGAGAAACGGATATGGTTAGAAAAAGATGAGCGGTCAGGGAATACTCGCATTAAATCGGAATACCATGGATATGAATCACGACCAAAGGAGTGGTTTCTATCTATAGAAGCGATTAATGAAAGAGAAGGCTCGCGTCCAAATTGGAAAGTAATTGCCGAAAGTAACGGCTTACCAGATTATTTTCTTGAGGAAGGAAGGTGTAATAAGGCTATATACACAAAGGCGTTGGAGAAATATTTAGAAGAGAACGATGTTGAATTCGAAGAGCCGGATCTGAGTGAAACTCATGCACTCGGGCTTCAGAGCAAGGTGATTGCGTCTTTGCCTGCATTCTATCTTTTGCCTGCCATCACCGACTATTCCGATGAAATCGATAAACGACAAAAATCATCAACGCTTAGAAGGCTGATGGGAGAATTATCGGAAAGAATTCTGAAAAATGATCCACGCATCGACGAAGTTCAAAATGCTCTCAAAAAAGTCCACTCGCTTCTAAATGACATGACTGATGAGGGTGCCGGCA
>JALVOC010000041.1 GCA_027032075.1 Chromatiales bacterium
TTGTCGCCCTGCGCTCACTGAAGTTCGGATTGATCAGTCTGGTCCCCAACCTGCTGCCGGTCGCCATGGCGTTTGGCCTGTGGGGCATGTTCGTTGGCCGGATCGGCATGGCCAGCTCGGTTGTCGCCGCCCTGGCGCTGGGGATCATCGTCGATGATACCGTACACTTTCTCAGTAAATACCTGCGCGCGCGCCGGGAGCTGAAGCTCTCTCCCGAGGACGCTGTCCGGTACGCCTTTACCCGTGTGGGCGTGGCGCTGCTGGTCACCTCGGCAGCATTGATGGCCGGTTTCCTGATCCTGTCCCAGTCGCTGTTTCAGGTAAACTGGGCGATGGGGGCGCTCACCGCCGTGGCGATTGGCGTGGCGTTGATTGTCGACTTTTTGTTGCTGCCACCGCTGTTACTGATTTTTGACAGGGACAGGAAACGGGCTGTCTCTGCATCTGCTCCTGTCTCTGTTCCAGGCTGATTTTGAAGAACACTGGAGGTATTCCGAATGAGCAGATGTACCGGGGCATGCCATTGTGGTGAAATTGGATACGCTCTCACCTCGAAGATCACAAACATCGTTAATTGCCACTGCAATTTCTGCCGCACCATGAACGGTTCTGCCTTTTCCACCTACGCGGCCTTGCCCTACCGTTCGTTAAAGATTCTCAAAGGGCGCAAAAAACTTGGAGTTTATCAAAGAGATGAGGGGAAGAAGTATTTCTGCTCGCTTTGTGGAACGCCACTGTTTAACGTGAACAGGAAATATCCGGGAGCCTGCATGATCTATTTTGGTACGTTGGATAACCCACAGAATATCATGCCAAAGTTTAATGTATGGTGTGAAAGCAAGCTGGGGTGGGTGGATGAGATAGCATCCATTTGTTCGATAGATACAGGGGTTAAGAAAAGCCAGGCGGGCGGAGTTGTGCAGGCCGGGTGTCCGAAGGAGCGGTGATGGAGATAGTGGTCGCGTTATTGATCCTGGCTGATTACATCGTTTCTGATCTGTCTTCAAAACCCGCAGGGCTTCCAGATATATCTCTATGTTATGCCTAAAAAATGGATTTGGAAACATCCATACGTTTATGGAGCACACGAACAATTTTGATTTGGTTGGAGTGGGTTCGGTAATAGATTACGTGGCTAGCGATAGGAAATTTTCTATAGCCATGCTTGATGTAATCACAGGTCTTGCCAAGTCCTGGGTTGTCAGCTAACTGATGAAACGTATCATCAAGTTGGGCCAAGTATTTGTTGCGCTGCTCGACACCCCAGTGTTGTTGTGTAAATTTGGCAATACCTACCAAGTCGTTTTTGGCTGCGTTGGTAAGTTGAAAATGAGGCACTATTTAATGGATGTCATTGTTCAGTTCGTCAATAAGCCCGGTAAGCGTGTAGTCGGACATCCCGCTTTGTTCGCCTTCTTCCAGCAACATTCGAAGGGTAGAAAGTTTGGTTTCTTCCTCCTCCAACAACCGAAGAGCGGCACGAATTACTTCGCTTACGGAAGAAAATCTTCCTGTTTTCAATTGCTTGCTAATAAAGCTCTCAAAATGAGGGCCAAGAGTAATGCTGGTATTTTTGCTCATCTCACAAACCCCGCGATACCAATATTTGGTATTATAGTAAGGCATAACAATAGCGTCAACTCGGACTGGAAATTTCGCCGCGCTCGTGTGTCATGAAGAATGTCGTGAGATATTCATGCTGTACCAAAGATGAGGGAAGGCCCCTCGGTTCCGGTAGCCAGATACTGGAATCAAACAACCCTGTGCGGCCTTTGTTAAGAGCACGGGTCGTGAGCGATAGGGAAAAGGCAGAAAGAGAAACTGTCATGTGTGTTCTGAAGAGATGAATGCAAATGAACCATTGATGAGGTGTCGATATGTATAAACACTG
>JALVOC010000042.1 GCA_027032075.1 Chromatiales bacterium
GCCTTCGCGTTCCTTGATGCTCATTTCACCAAAGAAGACCTGTTTCATCAGCTTGCAGCCGAACTGCATCAGGGCGACATCGTCCTTTTCCAGGGTTTCGTATTCTTCGTCAGTCAGGTCATACATCTTGATAAACGAGTCACTCATGACGAAACGACGGAAACGGTCCATGTCGTAGCTGGCCATAAAGAACAGCTGCAGGCTCATTTCCGAGGGCTTGCCGATGGCAGGACCGGTGGATTTTTTCTTCAGAATGATGCGATACCAGTCGTCATTCATTTCATCGAAGATTTCCACGCCCTGTTCCTTGCGGTATTCGGCAATGGTCTGTTCCTGGTCTTCTTCATGCCCCTTGCAGTGCTCTTCCCTGATCAGCAGGAAATGGCGCTCGTCAGTGGATTCGCTGATGGATTTCATTGCCAGCAGGCCGGAAGGGTAGTAGCGACAGGCGGTAGGCCTGTCTTCGTACACGGAGCAGCCCTCCTCGGTCATGAACAGGCAGGCGCCTTCATCATCAGTGCGCAGCTTGAGGCCGGGCACGCTGTGTGAATCGAGCTCGAAGGGCACGGTGTGTTCTTTCAGGAATTCGGTGGAGTCCATGTCCAGTGATTGTTTCAGGCGGATAATGTCGTAAGGGGTTATGGTGACATCGGCGCGTGAACAGCAGCGGTTCCAGCAGGAAACACCGCGGTGGCAACGAAATTTCAGGGTATCTTCCAGTTCAAGGCGGGTAGGTTCCACCGGGCTCGAATGGGGCAGGTCGAATTTAAAGGTATTGTCGTCGCTCATAATAATATAGTTCTAGGTTGTAAGTTTTAAGTTATAAGTTTTGTTTTTTACATAAAACATATAACTTAAAACATATAACTCTGGGTGGTTGTAAAAATGAAAAAATCCGGGCATCCAACGGATGCCCGGATTCGCCTAACTCAGCTGTTCGGGTTTTACTTGAACAGTTTAGACTTGTCTACCAGATCAACGTGTGCACGCTTGAAGCATGTCCACTTCTTGGTTTCCTTGTCATAGATTGAGTTAACGAAGCAGTGCCAGTTTTCTTCGTCGACAAAGTTCTTGTCTGTACGATAGTAGAAACCAGGGTAACGAGATTCTTCACGGAACTCGATGTGCTTCATGTGAGCTTCTGCAGTCAGAATGCGGTGGTAGTTTTCCCACGCACGCAGCAGTTCGTGCAGGTCTTTCGCACGCATTTTCTCTGCGTCTTCTTTCAGCATGTCCAGTTTTTCACCGGCTACTTTCATCATTTCGGCGTTAGTGTTGTAGTAAGTTGCAACACCGGCTACATACTCGTCCATGATCTTCTGCAGACGGAACTGCAGCATTTTCGGAGTAATGTAGTTAGGGTTAACGTCGATAGCAGTGGTGTAGTCCTTGTGCTCGAGGTAAGTACGTACTGGCTTGTAGATTTCAGCGACCAGATCATCAACAGATGTGTCCAGCTCAGGTTTGAAATCAGCGTTGTCCAGGCAGTATTTAACCATGGCTTTAGCAGCCAGACGACCTTCAGCGTGTGAACCAGAAGAGAACTTGTGGCCGGAAGCGCCAACACCGTCACCGGCTGTGAACAGGCCGTTTACAGTGGTCATACCACGGTAGCCCCAGTTCCAGCCTTTAGGCAGGTGATCAGGAACGCCAGCTTCAGTTTCGTCGGTAGGTGCACCTACATCATCAGGACCTGAAGTCCAGATACCACAACAACCTGAGTGAGAACCCAGCAGGTACGGTTCGGTCGGCATCAGCTCAGAGTTTTTCTTCTCAGGCTCGATGTTTTCACCAACCCAGATACCACACTGACCAACACACATGTCAAGGAAGTCTTCCCATGCTTCAGCTTCAAGATGCTTAACTTCGCGAGGAG
>JALVOC010000043.1 GCA_027032075.1 Chromatiales bacterium
TGATTTTGAGCAGGACTGGTGGGGTTTTCCCCGTGACTTTCCGTTTCGAAAACTGATTGCGGCAGGCAGGAGTGCGGGATTGTGGGGCGGCAGCCGGGCCATTCGAAGTCCCGCCTATGCATTGGACGCGCTGTACGCCGGCCTGGGGATCACACCGGAGATCTATGCGCTATCAGTGAGAGAAGATGATAGCAACGCCGATGGCACGGCGGATTCGCGCACGACCTACACCTACGACGCCAACGGCAATCTGACGATGTATGAATACGACAGCAATGCCGACGGCACGGTGGATTGGCGTTACACCTACACCTACGACGCCAACGGCAATCTAACGATGTATGAATACGACAGCAATGCCGACGGCACGGTCGATTCGCGTTACACCTACACCTACGATGCCAACGGCAACCAGACGATGCGTGAAACGGACAGCAATGCCGACGGTACGGTGGATTCGCGCGATACCTACACCTACGATGCCAACGGCAACCAGACGATGCGTGAAAGGGACAGCAATGCCGACGGCACGGTCGATTCGCGTTACACCTACACCTACGATGCCAACGGCAACCGGACGATGTATGAAACGGACAGCAATGCCGACGGCACGGTGGATTCGCGCGATACCTACACCTATGATGCCAACGGCAACCGGACGATGCGTGAAATGGACAGCAATGCCGATGGTACGGTGGATTTGCGCGAGACCTACACCTACGACGCCAACGGCAACCGAACGATGTATGAATACGACGGCAATGCTGATGGTACGGTGGACAGGCGTGCCACCTACGCCTACGATGCCAACGGCAACCAGACGATGTATGAATACGACGGCAATGGCGACGGCACGGTGGATTGGCGCGTGATGTACACCTACGATGCCAACGGCAACCAGACGATGGTCGAAATGGACAATAATGCCGACGGCACGGTGGATTCGCGCGAGACCGCCACCTATGATGCCAACGGCAACCAGACGATGTACGAAGAGGACACCAATGCCGATGGCACGGTGGATTCGCGCAGAACCTACACCTATGATGCCAACGGCAACCGGACGCTGTATGAATGGGACGGTGATGCCGATGGCACGGCGGATTCTCTCCAATTGTCCACATATCAGCTCGTTGGCAGATGGATGTATTATTTCTGGGACTAAACAGAACGGGATAAAGAACGGATTGAGAACGTATTCCGTTTCTGACAGATATGTGCTTTCTTTTCCCGCCTTTGTGGAATTCACACAAAGGCGGGGGAGGAAGCACTGGCAAAGTTACCGTTCACCGTGCTGCGTGTATTGGAGCTGTCACCAGATAACATATTGACGGAAATGCAGCAGATCCCTGACCGCTGTTTCGCATAAAGAATCAACTCATAACAAATACCCACGCCATGCCGCCGGAGATGGGGAGAAAAAATGTAGGATGCGGTGAGCCGCGAACCGCATCGATGGCCTCTTCCGGCAACAACAATCCAAACCATGTTTGTGAACAGGCAAAATAAGCATTGCATCAATATATGATTTGATTGATGCAGTTTGCGTACCCAACAAATATCCACGCCATCACCACAGGAGATGGGGAGAAAAAATGTAGGATGCGGTGAGCCTGCGAACCGCATCGATGGCCTCTTCCGGCAACAACAATCCAAACCATGTTTGCGAACGGGCCAAATAAGCATTGCATTAACATTTGTTTAATTAATGCGGTTCGTAAACTCACCGCATCCTACCCGGGCTGAACCACCTGTTACACATAACCAAAAAGTATTAAATTCACGTCGTAGCTAAAAAATCATACCACTGATATTCCATCTGTAAGCTATCTGTAACCTCCGTAGTATT
>JALVOC010000044.1 GCA_027032075.1 Chromatiales bacterium
AATCATTATTACGCCGCGCGGTTAACTTTTTGATAGTCAGATTCCGGCATACCTGATTTCACCCTGTTCAAATTGTAGTACACAGGTGGCCAGGTACACCTCAACACCCGGTCACGGCCAAAGATCGGGGCCTCTTTTTCTCAGAATTCGCAACCCCGATAGCAACGTGATTTATTCCCGCACCTTACGGGTTGGTGAAGAGTAATCCTTTTGATTCGGGATATTTTGTGCCGGGTAGAAAACCAGCCCTGGCAGAATAACGGAGCAGCACCCTCTCGAAGCACGGTTTGCTACGGAATTAAGATACCCCCTGGAACTGTCCATCCGTTAGACCGGAATTGATGGATAGTCTTGACTAAAATAACGGTAACAGATTAAAGTTCAAGCCAAAAAAACTCATAACTAAACTATCGCCAAAACCAAAAAGACTAAAAACAGGCAGTTTTACCCACCACCCATGTTTATGACTCAGTCCCGGTATCGACTACGTGCGACCACTCTATCTGTACTCAGTATGCTTCCGCTATCGGCCTGCCTCGATAACGGAGGGCCAGACTGGGTTATTCCCGGCCACACTGTCAGCACAAATGCCGGGGCAGGAGGAAGCATCAGTCCGGCAAATGCAGCTGTCGAACACGGAAGCCGCACCAGTTTCAACATAACCCCGGACGAAGGCTACAGCATCACCCAGGTGACCGGATGCGGCGGTTTATTATCGGGAACCACCTATACCAGCGGCGCTATCGTCACTGACTGCACAGTAAACGCAAACTTCAGCATCAGCAGCCACACAATTACTGCCAAAGCTGGGGTTGGTGGCAAGGTCAGTCCACTAAGCACCACCATCAACCACGGCAACAGCACCAGCTTCACAATACTCCCTGAAACCGGCTATAACATCGACAGCGTGACCGGGTGTGACGGCTCGTTGTCAGACACCACCTATACCACCGGCCCGGTTACAAAAGAGTGCACAATCACCGCCAATTTCGTCATCAATAACCATACCGTCAGCACTATCACGGGGTCGGGAGGCAGTATCAACCCGCCAGAAAGATCCATTCAGCACGGCAACAGCACCAGCTTTATTGTGACCCCTGATACCGGCTATGACATCGACCGCGTGAAGGGCTGCAACGGCTCTTTGTCAGGCACCACCTACACCACCGGGCCCGTTACCGAGGAGTGCACAGTCACCGCCAGTTTCGTCATCAAAAACCATACCGTCACCGCCAGCGCTTGAACCGGTGGCAGCATCACCCCAACCAGCATCTCTGTCGTGCACGGCGGTACCCTCAGCTTCACTCTGAATCCAGACAGCGGCTACAACATCAACAATGTCACCGGCTGCAACGGCTCATTGTCAGGTACAACCTACACCACAGCGGTTATCACCACCGACTGCGCGATAAGCACAGCCTTCATCCGAAAGCCGCCGGCAACAGCCGCAGCACTTTCCCTGACATTTATCCCGACAAAAAACTTCCGTTTCAGCTGGACGGATGTGGCCGATGCCACCTACTATCGACTGCTGGAAAACCCGGACGGCAGCTCCGGCTACGCCCAGGTTGGGGGTGATATTCCCGCTGGAATCCAGAACATCAACCATAACGTACCGCTGCATGCCCGCATCAACGGCCGATACATTCTGCAAAGCTGCAATGAAGGGGGATGCACCGATTCACCCACCCTATCGGTCAGCGGCACCCTGACCGAGAGTATCGGTTATTTCAAGGCCAGCAACACCGGAGCAAGCGATCAGTTTGGCTATGCCGTCGCCCTGAGTGGAGATGGCGACACCCTGGCTGTCGGAGCCCCTG
>JALVOC010000045.1 GCA_027032075.1 Chromatiales bacterium
TGGCTAACCTGTAGCCAGATCTTTAGTTCGCATGGTTCGCCTAGAAGTGGCCGTTGACTTACGGATCAAAAAATCTGCAAATTCAAATTCCACATCATGACGACCGTTGCCGGACAGTAAATTTTCGATAAAACGGTTGGCGCGTTTGAACACGAACGGTAACAGCTTATCTGCCTGCTGCGCCTGGAAATGATTTGCCCAACTATTCTCGAAATCGATTGGGTGATGGCCATTATTTTGAAACCACTTTTGTCCCGCCTGTGTTTTGCTGGCGTTTGTCTGTGCGTTTTTGTCGTCACTCAGGCTTGACAATGTTTCATTTTCTTTTATGTGCCAGTTGATTGCACACAGTAGGTGAGCAAAGAATTCCGGTTCAGATGAGATAACCGAAATATCGTTTGAGATGTCTGCTTTTTCCTTGATAAATTCGAGGCTTCTCTCAAGCAGTCTGACTTTGCTATGAACAACATTTTGGGTGTCAATATCGATTGCCCATAATGTATTGAGAGCATTGGCCACGGCATATAGCACGGGGTTCTCATAACCCAACTGTAAAGCCTTTTTATATAGACCAAACAGTCGATTTTTATAGATGATGGCTACAATATTACCATGGCCACAACATGGCTCGAATAATATTATGTTTTCGTTACTCCATAGGTCCCGGTTTTTCTGATTTATCAGTTTCAACATATCGACAACATAAGCGTCGGGCGTGAACACCTCACCAAGCTCTTTTATCCGTTTTCTGCTTCTGTGATGCAATCTTGTATTCTGAAATCCGCTAGATATCTGGCCGGCAGCCTTCGTGGTTATCGATTTTCTCTTTTCCGAAAATAACATACCCCCCCTTTACTCTTTTTGCTTTCGTTAGGAGAGGCAAAAAGTATGCCGTTTATGGTTGGCGCGAATTAAACAGGGGGGAAGACACGGACAGCATTTATGGAAAGACAAATTTTTGTCGATACGGATATTTTGTGGCTATTGGTGTCTATTTATTGGCGCGAGGAATACTTAACTACTAGCTGCCTTAAGCGGTGGTTGACAAATTCCGGCTTACTTGACGATAACTGACCTTTGTCATAATAAGCTCTCAATAACAAACCAAAACTCCCGTGTGAATCGTATCGTTCTCTCACGCAGCATCTCCCCGTACGCCTCGTTGTCGAAGCCCTGCCCGTTATCTGCCGCTTTGCCCAGCTCGGCCATCAGCACCTTCCAGTCGTTCTCCCGGAAGGCGGTGATTTCGTAACGGAGCATGTCGAAGCGCCGCCAGTCGTGGGTGACGAGGCGCTGTTCGAGCAGTTGCCACTGGATCTCTTCGAAGCGTTCCCCTTCGGGTGGAAGGATGACCATCTCTTCATGGATGCGCGCTTCGACGAAGGCGCGTTCGATGGCGATGCCGTCGAAAGGTTGCGCGGGGTCAACCAGTGGATCGTTCTTGTCGATGATGCAGGCATCCTCGCGGGTGTAGCCCCAGCCGCCGCGGATGGGCAGCGGCTCGAGCCACGGCATGTCCGCCGCCAGAGCCTCCCGCGGCGGCTAGTCGCTGTCGATTTCGGGTATGGTTTGCATCGAATAGTCTCTTCTCGCTGATGACCGTTTTGCCAGTCAACGGGAGCGTGTCTGCCGCTGTTCCCGTAGGTACTCCTCGAACTCGTCGATCCACCTGCGGGCGTAGTCCCGGCACTCGGTGACCATCTCCACTGGCTCCTGCAGGCAGCGCAGCAGCAGTTTCTGTTCCTTCGATTCGCTGTCGCACTCTGTCGTCGCCATCTGCTCTTTCGCTGTTTCCGCGATGCGGGCGAACAGTTCGAA
>JALVOC010000046.1 GCA_027032075.1 Chromatiales bacterium
CCCGTGCCTGGCAGATGGCATCCCCCGCCGCCAGACCACTTTTGCCGCTTGCATCCGGCCAACTGGAAAGTTTTGCCGTGCCACTCACCGACGTCACAAATACCCGTGCGGGCTGTGGCATGCTGTTACCGTTGCGGGGATCCGTGCCAAAAGTGACTTCCACCAGGTTGTTATATCTATCCCCATCCTCATCTGGGTAGCTGTAATCCGACTTGTAAAACGATAGGGTATTGCCTCCGGGTGTAATATCTATCTCCTTACTCGCCTCGGCAAGAACAATGTTGCCAAAGCCGGGCAGATCGGTTTCAAAGATAATATTGACAGTGTATTGACCCGATGGCAGCTCCGGCCAGACACCGTTCGCCCGATCTTTATCAACACCCAGGGAAGCACTGATACCAAGCAGGGGAATTTCAACGCGAGCTGTGATGTCATTTTGTTCCACGATGCTTCTGGCCGATATGGCTTCCGGCAGCGGGACACTCAGGCGGCTTTCCTTGCTTGTATCCGGATTCTGGCAGCCAGGTAGTGCAAGTATCAGAAAAGCGCTGACGGCAATGGTAAAAACAGAGAATGATGATTTTGAAACGCGCATGTCATTTTCCTTTATGTCCCCTTACAGCAAGTACAGCCATGAACCCGAATACGGTTTCTGCTCCATCCAGACCGTGTTTGTTTCATGGGAGTTCCATCAGCCAAAATCCTATTCCACCAGGAACCGGTTGGCCCGCGTGCCGTATCGATCGCTATCAAACTGATGCCACACTGCCATGGCGTTACCGCTGCTGTTTACTGCTATCCGGGGATACAGCGCAGGTCCAGCATCATCAGTCTCAATCAGTTCGGCAGTACCCAATCCCATAGCTGGAACAAACCGGTTGGCCCAGATATTCTCATGAGTGCCATCACTTTGCTGCCAGACGACAATAGCATTACCACTACCATCCACCGCCACCTGAGGAGAAACGGCATCCCCGGCATCGCCGGTTTCAACGAATAAAGCTGTATCCCACCCCGTACCGGGAACAAACCGGTTGGCGCGGATGTTTTCACGCTTGCCATCACCTTGCTGCCAGACAACCACGGCGTTGCCACTGCCATCCATCGCCACCTGAGGGTTTGATGCACTCCCGGCATCATCTTTTTCAATACGTTCAGCAGTCCCCCAACCTGCCTCAGGAGTAAAACGATTGGCCCAGATATCATTTCGTGTGCCGCTCGTTTGCTGCCACACTACGATGCCATTGCCGCTGTCATCCATCACTACCTGAGGGTAATCTGCAGGCTCGACTACATCAGCCCCGATATGACCGGCAACACCCCATCCTGTATCCGCAACAAACCGGTTGGCCCAAATTCTGAGTAAACCATTATCCCAGTGGGCCCAAACTGCAACAGCGCTGCCATTACTGTCTATCGCCACCTGTGGAGACCAGCCATCCCCCAAGTTGTCGGTCTCGATGAGTTCAGCGGGACCCCAGCCTGTATCTGGATCAAAGCGGTTAGCCCAGATATCTTCACCACCCTGGCCATCATTTTGTCGCCATACCGTCACGGCTTTGCCGCTACCGTTTAGCGCCACTTGGGGGGAAACTGCATCCCCGGCATCATTGGTCTCTATAAGCGTGGCAGTGCCCCAACCTGTCCCTGGAACAAAGCGGTTAGCCCAGATGTTTTCACGCGTGCCGTCATTTTGCTGCCAGACGGCCAGAACGTTGCCGCTGTCGTCCAGCGCCACCTGGGGAGAAACCGCATCCCCGGCATCACTGGTCTCAATAAGCATGGCAGTACCCCAACCCGTACCCGGAACAAAGC
>JALVOC010000047.1:0-194 GCA_027032075.1 Chromatiales bacterium
CCACCTGCACCGGCGTGGAAATGTTCCGCAAACTGCTGGACCAGGGCCAGGCGGGCGACAACGTTGGCGTGCTGCTGCGCGGCACCAAGCGGGACGAAGTGGAGCGAGGCCAGGTACTGGCGAAGCCTGGTTCGATCACGCCGCACACCAAGTTCGAGTGCGAAGTGTACGTACTGAGCAAAGACGAAGGCGGG
>JALVOC010000047.1:204-16452 GCA_027032075.1 Chromatiales bacterium
TGAAGATGACCGTCAGCCTGATCGCACCGATCGCGATGGAAGAGGGGCTGCGCTTCGCCATTCGCGAAGGTGGCCGGACCGTTGGGGCCGGTGTGGTCTCCAAGATCATCGAGTAATTCAGTTACTAGGTACGAGGAACTAGGGACTAGGAACAGACAGGGCCGCTGTCAGCGCGCCCGGTTTTTCCTAGTCCCTCGTTCCTGGTTCCTCGTTCCTGGTTCCTCGTTCCTGTTTTTTAGGCCAGTAGCTCAATTGGCAGAGCGGCGGTCTCCAAAACCGCAGGTTGGGGGTTCGATTCCCTCCTGGCCTGCCAATTCACCTGGCAGTGAAATGAAAGTTTATAAGGCGTAAATGGCAGATAAAATCAAATTAGCGGTTGCGGTGCTGTTGATAGCAGCCGGGATAGCCGGTTTTTACTACTATGCGGATCAGGCCCTGTTATACAGAGTGCTGGGTCTGCTGGTGGCTGTCGGTGTTTCGCTGTTCATCGCCCTTCAGACACAGGTGGGAATGGATTCCTGGAACTTTGGTCGCAGTGCGGTGCTCGAGGTGCGGAAGGCGGTTTGGCCCTCCCGCCAGGAAACCGTGCAGACAACCCTGTTGGTGATGGTAATGGTGGTCATCATGGGATTGTTGCTGTGGTTGTTTGATATGTTTTTGCTCTGGGCGGTGAAGCTGCTCACGGGCCAGGGAGGCTAAACACGATGGCATTGCAATGGTATGTAGTCCATGCCTATTCAGGCTTTGAGTCCCACGTAAAGCGCGCCCTGGAAGAGCGTATCAAACTGGCCGGCATGGAAGACATGTTCGGTGAGATCCTCGTTCCCACCGAAGAAGTGGTGGAAATGAAGGATGGCCAGAAACGCAAGAGCGAGCGCAAGTTCTTTCCAGGCTATGTGCTGGTGCAGATGGAAATGAATGACGAGACCTGGCATCTGGTGAAGGAAACACCGCGCGTCATGGGGTTTATTGGTGGCACCAGCGACAAGCCAGCGCCGATCACCGAAGCCGAAGCCAACGCCATCCTGAACCGTGTGCAGGAAGGTGCCGAGCGCCCACGGCCGAAAGTATTGTTTGAACCGGGTGAAGTGGTACGTATCAATGACGGTCCCTTCAACGACTTCAATGGTGTGGTCGAGGAAGTGGACTACGACAAAAACCGCCTGCGGGTCGAAGTGTCTATCTTTGGACGTTCTACCCCGGTGGAACTGGAATTCAGTCAGGTCGAAAAGGGCTAAAGCCTTTCTTGACAGGAACTAGTTTCTAGGTACTAGGAGCTAGGAAAAAATAGTATGCGAAGTTGCATGCTGATGTTACTAGCAGCTAGAACCTAGCTACTAGAACCTAAAATCGGGGAGCCTCACGGCGTTTGCACCCACAGGAGTAAAAAATGGCAAAGAAAATCGAAGCTTACATCAAGCTGCAGGTACCGGCGCAGGATGCCAATCCGAGTCCGCCGGTTGGACCCGCACTGGGTCAGCATGGCGTGAACATCATGGAATTCTGCAAGGCATTCAATGCCAAGACGCAGAACATGGAAAAGGGCATGCCGATCCCGGTTGTGATCACCGTTTACTCTGATCGCAGCTTTACCTTTATTACCAAGACCCCCCCAGCCTCCGTGCTGTTGAAAAAGGCGGCCGGTATCCCGAAAGGTTCCGGTGTGCCGAACCGCGACAAGGTTGGCAAGGTAACCCGTGCGCAGTTGGAAGAGATTGCCAGGACCAAAGAACCGGACTTGACCGCTGCTGATATGGATGCGGCTGTTCGAACCATTGCCGGCAGTGCGCGCAGCATGGGTATCGAAACGGAGGGTGTGTAAATGGCCAGGTTAGGAAAACGTCTTAAAGCAATTCGGGAAAAAGTGGACAAGAGCAGGTTATACAATGCCGATGAAGCTTTTTCCTTACTGAAAGAACTGCCTCGCGCCAAGTTTACCGAATCCATCGATGTGGCGGTAAATCTTGGTGTCGATCCCCGTAAATCGGATCAGGTAGTGCGTGGCTCCACCGTACTGCCAAACGGCACAGGCAAAAATGTACGCGTTGCGGTTTTTGCCCAGGGTGAAAATGCCGAGAAGGCCAAGGCGGCCGGTGCGGACGTCGTTGGTTTTGAAGATCTGGCCGAGGAGATCAAGAAAGGCAACATGGATTTCGATGTGGTCATCGCCACGCCTGACGCCATGCGTGTCGTCGGCCAGCTGGGACAAATTCTCGGTCCCCGCGGTTTGATGCCGAACCCGAAAGTGGGCACGGTGGCGGCTGATGTGGAAACTGCGGTGAAGAACGCAAAGTCGGGTCAGGTGCGTTACCGTACCGACAAGGCGGGCATTATTCACTGTCCTATTGGCAATATTGATTTCGATGCCGCGGCATTGAAAGAAAACCTGGAAGCATTGCTGGCTGATCTGAAGAAAGCCAAGCCGGCTGCCGCCAAGGGCCAGTACATGAAGAAGGTATCGGTTTCGACCACAATGGGACCGGGCATCGCCATTGATCAGGCTTCGCTCGGTATTTAACCAGCTATCAAGCGGGAACAGCGCCTGACTGCAGCATCTGCAGGAGCGAGGTTTCCGTAAAAGAACTTTGAGGCCGTTCCAGCCAGTGTATCCGGCCGGAACGTCTGTCAAAGACCGTAGGTGCTGTTACAGCTTTATTGTGATGGCTTAATGGGTCAAGGCAACAAAATGATCCGGCCTGCGCAGATGGTGTGCCCGGACAGCGTCAATAGTCTGCTCTGGTTCACTGTATTTACCGCGGGAGTAACATCCCGTTATGTCCAACGGCAAAATTGTGTAGTAGCGGTTTTGTCATAAAGTGAGGTGAGTTCACGTGGCACTTAGTTTTAGTGAAAAACAGGCCATCGTTTCCGAAGTCGCCGAAATTGCCGGCAGCGCACATTCCGTGGTAATCGCGGAATACAACGGGCTTTCTGCAGAAGACATGACAGAGCTGCGCGCCAAAGCGCGTAGTGGTGGCGTGTATCTGCGGGTGGTTAAAAACACCCTGGCCCGTCGTGCTGTAGAAGGGACGGACTTTGAATGCTTGAATGATGCACTCGTGGGTCCGCTGGTTATGGCTTTCTCCCAGGAGGATCCAGGCTCAGCGGCACGGGTACTCAAGGAATTTTCCAAGGAAAACGGGAAACTGGTAGTCAAAGCGTTATCTGTTGGTGGTCAGCTGTTAGCTGCCACTGAATTGGAACGCCTGGCCAGCCTGCCGACCAAAGAGCAAGCGATCAGTATGCTCATGTCGGTAATGCAGGCCCCTGTTACCAAACTTGCCCGTACCCTCAAGGAAGTTCCCGGCAAGCTTGTTCGTACCGTTGCGGCGGTTCGCGATTCGAAAGAAGCTGCTTAACGAACTGAAAGATTATTTTTAGGAGATAGACAATGGCTGTATCTAAAGAAGACATTCTGGAAACGATCAGCAACATGACCGTAATGGACGTTGTTGAATTGATTGAAGCAATGGAAGAGAAATTCGGCGTGACGGCTGCAGCAGCAGTTGCCGCTGCTCCCGCTGCGGCTGCCGCCGGTGAAACCGCTGCGGCTGCAGAGAAAGACGAGTTTGACGTTGTTCTCAGCAGTTTCGGTGATAACAAGATTTCTGTCATCAAGGCAATTCGCGCTATCACCGGTCTGGGACTGAAAGAAGCGAAGGAAATGGTGGAAAATGTTCCTTCCACGGTCAAGGAAGGTGCGTCAAAGAGCGAAGCCGAAGAAGTCAAGAAGCAGCTTGAAGAAGCAGGTGCAACTGTCGAGCTGAAATAACTTGCTTCTCCACATCGGGCAAAAAGGATTTTCCGCTAGTCGCGGAATCATTTTTGCCCGGCAAAGCTGTATATGTTTGCACAGTAGGCTGGTGACCTGAGGGTCACCGGCCTGTTGTGCATTCGTTGTTGCAAAGACGACAACGATTACTTGTTTATATTTATTAACTGCTACACGCAAGGTGTCAAATGGCATACTCGTTCACTGAAAAGAAGCGGATTCGTAAGGATTTTGGCCGTCGGGCCAGCATTCTGGAAATACCTTACCTGTTAGCAATCCAGATTGAATCATATCGTGATTTTTTACAGCAGGGCGTGGCGGATGATGCGCTGCAGGACAAGGGATTGCATGCGGCATTCAAATCCGTATTTCCTATCGTCAGTTATTCCGGTAAGGCTGCGCTTGAGTATGTCAGCTACCGTCTTGGCACCCCTGCTTTTGACGTAAAAGAGTGCCAGATGCGCGGTGTGACTTATTCCGCACCCTTGCGTGTCAAGGTTCGCCTGGTTATTTACGACAAGGAAATCAAGACGCCGACAGTCAAGGACATCCGTGAACAGGAAGTCTACATGGGTGAAATTCCGCTCATGACCGATAACGGTACCTTTGTCATCAACGGTACCGAGCGAGTTATTGTTTCCCAGCTGCACCGTTCGCCGGGTGTGTTCTTTGACCATGACAAGGGCAAGACCCATTCCTCCGGCAAGTTGTTATTCAACGCCCGGGTGATCCCCTACCGTGGTTCCTGGCTGGATTTCGAATTCGATCCCAAGGACTGCCTCTTCACCCGCATCGATCGCCGCCGCAAGCTGCCGGTGACGATTCTGCTGCGCGCACTGGGATACAGCACCGAAGAGATGCTGGACATGTTCTTTGAAAAGAACAACTTCAAGCTGACAAAAGACGGCTTTACCATGGAACTGATTCCGGAACGCTTGCGTGGGGAAACGGCAACTTTCGATATCAAGATCAAAAACAAGCTGATTGTTGAGGAAGGCCGCCGCATCACCGCCCGCCATGTGCGTGAACTGGAAAAGAGCGGCATCAAGTCGTTGCAGGTTCCTGATGAATACCTCTGTGAAAAAGTATTGGCGCACGATCTGATCAATGAACAAACCGGTGAGATCATTGCAAAGGCCAATGACGAGATCACGGAAGAGCTTCTTGCCCTGATAAAAGAAGCCGGTATCAAAAAATTCCAGACCATTTACACCAATGAACTGGATCATGGTCCGTATATTTCCAAAACTCTGGCGATCGACACCACCACCACCCAGCTCGAGGCCCAGGTGGAAATCTACCGCATGATGCGTCCGGGTGAGCCGCCGACCAAGGACGCGGCTGAAAACCTGTTCAACAACCTGTTTTTCAGTGAGGATCGCTATGATCTTTCTGCCGTCGGGCGCATGAAATTCAACCGCCGCGTCGGTCGGAAGGAGACAGAAGGCAAGGGCACCCTCTCCAAGGAGGATATCCTGGATGTCCTCAAGGTGCTCATCGATATCCGGGACGGCCGCGGCCAGGTTGACGATATCGATCATCTGGGTAACCGTCGTATTCGTTCAGTGGGTGAAATGGCGGAAAACCAGTTCCGCGTCGGGCTGGTACGCGTGGAACGGGCGGTAAAAGAACGCTTGAGCCTGGCGGAATCCGACAACCTCATGCCCCAGGAGATGATCAACGCCAAGCCGGTGTCGGCTGCGGTGAAGGAGTTCTTTGGCTCCAGCCAGTTGTCGCAATTCATGGATCAGAACAATCCCTTGTCCGAAATCACCCACAAGCGGCGTATCTCCGCCCTCGGTCCGGGTGGTCTGACGCGCGAGCGCGCCGGTTTTGAAGTGCGCGACGTGCATCCGACCCATTACGGCCGCGTGTGTCCGATTGAGACTCCGGAAGGCCCGAACATCGGTCTGATCAACTCACTGGCGGTGTATGCCCGTACCAATAACTACGGTTTTCTGGAAACACCTTATCGTAAGGTGAAAAACGGCAAGCTTACCGATGAGGTCGATTACCTCTCGGCCATCGACGAAGGTGAATATGTCATCGCCCAGGCCAACGCGAGCGTCGACAACCGTGGCCGTCTCACCGATGAGCTGGTGCCCTGCAGGCACCAGAATGAATTCACCATGGCGACGCCGGACAAGATCGACTACATGGATATCTCGCCCAAGCAGATCGTTTCCGTTGCCGCGGCGCTGATCCCCTTCCTCGAGCACGATGATGCCAACCGTGCCCTGATGGGCTCCAACATGCAGCGCCAGGCGGTGCCGACCCTGCGTGCCGACAAGCCCCTGGTGGGAACCGGGATTGAGCGGACGGTAGCGGTTGATTCCGGAGTGACCGTGGTTGCCAAACGTGGCGGCATGGTGGATTCGGTGGATGCTGCGCGCATTGTCGTGCGGGTCAATGATGATGAAACCACCGCGGGTGAATCCGGGGTTGATATCTACAACCTTACCAAATATACCCGCTCCAACCAGAACACCTGTATCAACCAGCGGCCGTTGGTGAAGCCGGGTGACAAGATTGCCCGCGGTGATGTGCTGGCCGATGGTCCTTCCACCGATATGGGCGAACTGGCACTGGGGCAGAATATGCTGGTGGCGTTCATGCCCTGGAATGGCTACAACTTCGAGGACTCCATCCTGGTATCGGAGCGGGTGGTGCAGGAGGATCGCTACACCACCATTCATATCGAAGAACTCAATTGTATTGCCCGCGACACCAAGCTGGGTTCCGAAGAGATCACCGGCGACATTCCCAATGTCGGCGAGGCCGCATTATCCAAACTGGACGAAGCGGGTATCGTCTACATCGGTGCGGAAGTGAAACCCGGTGACATCCTGGTGGGCAAGGTCACCCCGAAAGGGGAAACCCAACTGACGCCGGAGGAAAAACTGCTGCGCGCCATCTTTGGGGAAAAAGCCTCGGATGTGAAAGACACTTCATTGCGCGTTCCTTCGGGGATGGTGGGTACGGTTATCGATGTGCAGGTCTTCACCCGTGACGGTCTGGAAAAAGATTCCCGCGCCAAGGCGATCGAGGAGTCCGAACTGGCACGTATCCGCAAGGATTTCGACGATCAGCGGCGTATCATGGAAGACGATGCCTATCAGCGTGTTGAAAGCCTGCTTATCGGCAAGCTCGCCGATGGCGGCCCGAACAACCTGAAAAGCGGCAGCAAGATCGTCAAGTCCTATCTGGAAGAAGTGCCGCGGGAAAAATGGTTTGAGATCCGCTTGCGTAATGACGAGGCCAATGCCCAGCTGGAAGCCATGGGAGAGCAGATCAAACAGTTGCGCAAGGACTTCGACGAGAAGTATGAGGAAAAACGCAGCAAGCTCACCACCGGCGATGATCTTTCACCCGGCGTACTGAAAATGGTGAAAGTCCACCTGGCGGTAAAACGCCGTATTCAGCCGGGGGACAAGATGGCAGGGCGCCATGGTAACAAGGGTGTGATCTCGATGATCGTGCCGGTGGAAGACATGCCGCATACCCCCGAGGGAGAACCGGTGGATATCGTACTCAACCCGCTGGGTGTTCCTTCCCGTATGAACGTCGGGCAGGTGCTGGAAACCCACCTTGGCTGGGCGGCACGGGGCCTTGGCAAGAAACTGGACGAGATGATCAAGGCACAGCAGAAGATTGCCGATATCCGCAAGTTCCTGGAAGCCATCTACAACAAGACGGAAGGGCGTCATGAGGATCTCAAGTCCTTCAGTGATGAAGAGATCCTCGAACTGGCAATGAACCTGCGTAAGGGTGTGCCGATGGCAACCCCCGTATTCGACGGTATCCGGGAAGAGGATATCAGACAATTGCTGGAACTTGCCGACTTGCCCACCAGTGGTCAGACCACACTCATCGATGGCCGCACCGGCGAACCGTTCGAGCGCCCGGTCACCGTGGGTTACATGTACATGCTCAAACTTAACCATCTGGTGGACGACAAGATGCACGCCCGTTCCACCGGCCCTTACAGCCTTGTCACCCAGCAGCCGTTGGGCGGCAAGGCACAGTTCGGTGGTCAGCGTTTCGGGGAAATGGAAGTCTGGGCGCTGGAGGCATACGGTGCGGCTTATACCCTGCAGGAAATGCTCACCGTCAAGTCGGATGATGTCAATGGCCGTACCAAGATGTACAAGAACATCGTTGATGGAAACCATCAGATGGAAGCCGGTATGCCCGAGTCGTTTAACGTGCTTCTGAAAGAAATACGTTCACTTGGTATTGATATCGAACTCGAGCAACAGGACTGAATTTATAGCGAGTAAGCGGTAGCGTGGCGGATTTACCGAGCCCCTGTTACCCAGCACTCGCCACCCGGAACATAATTTAGGAGTGGCAAGGTGAAAGATCTACTGAAGATCCTCAAGCAGCAGACTCATATTGAAGATTTTGATGCAATTCGTATCGGACTGGCTTCACCGCAGAAGATCCGGTCGTGGTCATATGGTGAAGTAAAGAAACCGGAAACGATCAATTACCGGACTTTCAAGCCGGAACGCGACGGTCTGTTTTGCGCCAAGATATTCGGACCCATCAAGGATTACGAATGCCTTTGCGGCAAATACAAACGCCTCAAGCATCGTGGTGTGATCTGTGAAAAGTGCGGCATTGAAGTCACCCTTGCCAAGGTTCGCCGTGAGCGGATGGGGCATATCGAACTGGCCAGTCCGGTGGCCCACATCTGGTTCCTCAAGTCCTTGCCGTCGCGCATGGGCCTGTTACTCGACATGACCCTGCGCGATATCGAACGTGTGCTCTATTTTGAAGCATTTGTGGTGGTTGATCCGGGCATGACCGACCTTGAGCGAGGCCAGTTGCTGACCGACGAGGGCTACCTGGAAGCCATCGAGGAATATGGCGATGAATTCGATGCGCGCATGGGGGCGGAAGCCATCCACGCCCTCTTGAGCTCGCTCGATCTGGAAAAGGAAGCGGCCCAGGTGCGTGAAGACATGGGTGCCACCAAGTCAGAAACCAAACTGAAAAAACTCGGCAAGCGCCTGAAACTGATCGAAGCCTTTACCGGCTCGGGCAACAAACCCGAATGGATGGTGATGACCGTGTTACCGGTATTACCGCCGGAGCTGCGTCCGCTGGTGCCGCTGGAAGGGGGGCGTTTCGCCACTTCCGATCTCAATGATCTCTATCGCCGTGTCATCAATCGTAACAACCGCCTGCGCCGCCTGCTGGATCTGAACGCACCTGACATTATTGTGCGTAACGAAAAGCGCATGTTGCAGGAATCGGTGGATGCCCTGTTGGACAACGGTCGCCGCGGCCGTGCCATTACGGGTTCCAACCGGCGCCCGCTCAAGTCACTGGCCGACATGATCAAGGGCAAGCAGGGGCGCTTCCGCCAGAACCTGCTGGGCAAACGTGTGGACTATTCAGGCCGCTCGGTCATCGTTGTCGGCCCAAGCCTGAAACTGCATCAATGCGGTCTGCCGAAAAAGATGGCGCTGGAACTGTTCAAGCCCTTCATTTTCAGCAAGCTGGAACGCCGCGGTCTGGCCACCACCATCAAGGCGGCGAAGAAACTGGTTGAACGGGAAGGCCCGGAAGTGTGGGACATTCTCGAAGAGGTGATCCGCGAACATCCGGTAATGCTCAACCGCGCGCCGACCCTGCACCGCCTGGGGATCCAGGCATTCGAGCCCATGTTGATCGAGGGCAAGGCGATTCAGCTGCACCCCCTCGTCTGTACCGCCTTCAATGCGGACTTTGACGGTGACCAGATGGCGGTGCACGTTCCGCTGTCACTGGAGGCCCAGCTTGAAGCGCGCGCGCTGATGATGTCGACCAACAACATCCTCTCACCGGCCAATGGTGAACCCATCATCGTGCCGTCCCAGGACGTGGTGTTGGGGCTTTATTACCTTTCGCGGGAGCGCATCAATGCCAAGGGTGAAGGCATGATATTTGCGGATATCAAGGAAGTGCATCGCGCCTTCGCAAATGGTGCCGTCGAGCTGCAAACCAAGATCAAGCTGCGCGTCAGGGAAGTGGAGTTTGATGACGAAGGTAACCGCAACGAAACCGTCTCGCTCCGCGACACCACTGTCGGGCGTGCGATCATCTGGGATATCGTGCCGGAGGGGCTGGCATTCGATCTGGTCAACCGGGACATGAAGAAAAAATCCATTTCCTCCCTGATCAATGCCTGTTATCGCACCCTCGGTCTCAAGGATACGGTGATATTTGCCGATCAGCTGATGTACATGGGTTTCTCCTACTCCACACGTGCCGGTGTCTCCTTCGGCGTGGAAGACATGGTGATCCCGGAAGAAAAAGAGGAAATTCTTGCGATTGCCGAAGAGGAAGTGCGGGAAATCCAGGAGCAGTACACCTCCGGTCTGGTGACATACGGCGAACGCTACAACAAGGTCGTGGATATCTGGTCGCGCACCAATGATCAGGTGGCGAAGGCCATGATGGAGAAACTCGGAACGGTCGAGGTGGTGGACAAGGATGGCAACAAGGTCAAGCAGCCCTCCTTCAATTCCATCTACATGATGGCCGATTCCGGCGCGCGTGGCAGTGCGGCGCAGATCCGCCAGCTGGCCGGCATGCGTGGCCTCATGGCCAAGCCGGACGGTTCGATTATCGAAACACCGATTACCGCCAACTTCCGCGAAGGCCTGTCTGTATTGCAGTACTTTATTTCCACTCACGGTGCACGTAAGGGTCTGGCCGATACCGCGCTGAAAACCGCCAACTCCGGTTACCTTACGCGTCGTCTGGTCGATGTCTCACAGGACCTGGTCATCACCGGTGATGATTGTGGTACGGAAGACGGTTTGATGGTCGCCAGCCTGATCGAGGGGGGTGACGTGGTCGAACCCCTGAGTGAGCGCGTGCTGGGCCGCGTGGTGGCAAGGGACGTCTGCAAGGGTGACAGTGATGAAGTGCTGATCCCCCGCGGAACCATGCTGGACGAACGTTGGGTGGAACGCCTGGAAGACATGGGGATCGATCACATCCTGGTACGCTCCCCGATCACCTGCCAGAACCGCCATGGAGTGTGTGCCACCTGTTACGGCCGCGATCTCGCGCGGGGTCACAAGATCAACGCCGGTGAGGCGGTGGGTGTGATAGCCGCCCAGTCAATCGGCGAGCCAGGCACCCAGCTGACCATGCGCACCTTCCACATCGGGGGTGCCGCCAGCCGCTCAGCCGCGATTAACAATATCGAAATCAAGAGCAAGGGCACCGTCCGCCTGCACAATATCAAGACCGTCAAGCATGCCAGCGGAAATAACGTGGCGGTCTCCCGTTCCGGCGAAATCACCATTCTGGATGATGTCGGCCGTGAACGTGAACGTTACAAGGTGCCCTATGGCGCGAATATCTCCGTTAACGATGGCGACATGGTCGAAGCCGGCCAGGTGCTGGCCAACTGGGATCCGCATACCCACCCTGTCATCACCGAAGAGGCAGGCAAGATCCGCTTTGTCGACATTGTCGAGGGTGTCACTGCGCAGTCAGAGGTGGATGAAATCACCGGTCTTTCCCGTCTGGTAATAACGGATCCCAAACAGCGGGGTACCGCCGCCAAGGATCTGCGGCCGATGGTGAAGCTGGTGGACAACGATGGCAACGATTTGATGATTGCGGGGACGGATATCCCGGCCCACTATTATCTGCCTGCGGGTGCGATCATTCAGTTGAAAGACGGCGCGGATGTCGGTGTCGGCGACGCGTTGGCGCGAATTCCGCAGGAATCCTCCAAGACCCGCGATATTACCGGTGGTCTGCCGCGTGTTGCTGATTTGTTCGAGGCCAGAAAACCCAAGGAATCCTCCATACTGGCGGAGATCACCGGAACCATCAGTTTTGGCAAAGAAACCAAAGGCAAGCAGCGCCTGGTGATTACCCCCAATGAGGGTGAGACTTATGAGGAGCTGATCCCGAAATGGCGTCACGTCACGGTGTTCGAAGGGGAACACGTCGAGAAAGGTGAAGTGATTGCCGAAGGGGAGCCTAATCCTCACGATATCCTGAGATTACTGGGGGTCGAGGAACTGGCCAAATACATTGTCAATGAGGTGCAGGACGTGTACCGCTTGCAGGGTGTCCGGATTAATGACAAACATATTGAGGTTATTATCCGCCAGATGTTGCGCAAGGTCGAAATCACCGACGGCGGTGACAGCAAGTTCCTCAAGGGTGAACAGGCGGAAAAATCCCGCGTGCTGGATGAAAACGATCGGCTGATAGCGGAAGGCAAGCGCCCTGCCCAGTTCATCCCCCAATTATTGGGCATTACCAAGGCATCGCTGGCGACCGAATCCTTCGTTTCCGCGGCTTCCTTCCAGGAAACCACCCGCGTGCTTACCGAGGCTGCGGTCACAGGCAAGGTCGACGATCTGCGTGGCCTGAAGGAAAATGTCATTGTCGGGCGCCTCATCCCGGCCGGTACCGGCATGGCATACCATGCTGAACGCCGGCGTAGCCGCTTGGCCGAAATGGCCGGTGTCGTCCCTGCGGAAGCGACAGTGGCAACGGAAGAAGCGGTGGCCGAGCCGGAAAGTGGCACTGAGACGACGGATCAGGCCTAAAGCCTTAAAATTTTGACAATTTATCCTGGATCCGGTTGACAGGAACCCGGGGTATAAATACAATCTCGCGCCTTACGACAGGTCGGGTCTTTGATTATAAAGGGCCGGCCTGTCGTTTATTTTCTGGAGTTAGAAAGAATATGGCGACAATTAACCAACTGGTGCGTAAGCCGCGCAAGCGCAAACTGGAAAAAAGCAACGTTCCCGCTCTGGAGGCCTGTCCCCAGAAGCGAGGTGTGTGTACCCGGGTGTACACCACGACCCCGAAAAAGCCGAATTCGGCGATGCGCAAAGTGGCGCGCGTGCGTTTGACTAACGGTTATGAGGTGACCAGCTACATCGGTGGTGAAGGTCACAACCTGCAGGAACACTCGGTGGTGCTGATCCGTGGCGGGCGTGTGAAGGATTTGCCCGGTGTGCGTTATCATACCGTGCGCGGTTCACTGGACACTTCCGGCGTGAGTGATCGCAAGCAGGGGCGCTCGAAATACGGCGCAAAACGGCCGAAATCCTAGGAATTTTCGTCGGATCAGGCGGCGGCCTGGTTCGTGTAACTTATTGAAACGTCAGGTAAAAATAAATGGCGAGAAGGCGACAAGCTGAAAAACGGGCAATTTTGCCGGACCCGAAATACCGGTCTGAAATGATTGCCAAGTTTATCAATATGGTCATGCTCAACGGCAAGAAGTCCGTGGCGGAGAAAATCGTCTACGGCGCGCTGGATACCGTTTCGAGCAAGATCAAAACGGATGCCGTCGAGGCGCTGGAAACCGCCCTGGATAACGTCCGTCCGGTGGTTGAGGTGAAGTCACGCCGTGTAGGGGGGGCGACCTACCAGGTGCCGATTGAGGTTCGTCCTGACCGCCGCAATGCCCTGGCAATGCGCTGGATCGTTGATGCCGCCAGAAAACGCAGTGAAAAAGGCATGGGCGCACGCCTGGCCGGCGAGATACTGGAGGCTTCTGAAAACCGTGGATCCGCTGTGAAGAAGCGTGAAGACACACACCGTATGGCCGAAGCCAACAAGGCTTTCGCCCATTATCGCTGGTAACCAATATATTTTAATGAGAGCAACCCGCAAGCGGGCTGGCAGAGAAGAGTAGAGAAAAGTGGCACGTCAAACACCCATCGAACGTTATCGTAACATCGGCATCATGGCCCATATTGATGCGGGTAAAACGACAACGACAGAACGCATTCTGTACTACACCGGTATTTCCCATAAAATCGGTGAAGTGCATGATGGTGCCGCGACCATGGACTGGATGGAACAGGAGCAGGAACGCGGTATCACCATCACCTCTGCGGCCACCACCTGTTTCTGGCAGGGTATGGATCAGCAGTACCCGCAGCACCGCATCAATATCATCGACACGCCCGGCCACGTTGACTTCACCATCGAAGTGGAGCGCTCCCTGCGCGTGCTGGACGGCGCCTGTGCCGTCTTCTGTGCCGTCGGCGGGGTGGAACCCCAGTCCGAGACCGTATGGCGCCAGGCCAACAAGTACGGCGTGCCGCGCATGGCTTTTGTCAACAAGATGGATCGTGCAGGTGCCAATTTCCTGCGCGTCGTCGATCAAATCCGTGAGCGACTGGGTGCCAACCCGATCCCGCTGCAGTTGAATATCGGTGCGGAAGAAAACTTCGAAGGCGTTATCGATCTCATTCGCATGAAGGCGATCTACTGGAATGAAAGTGATATGGGCGCCACTTACGAAGCCAGGGAGATCCCGGCCGAGTTGCAGGCCAAGGCGAACGAACTGCGTGAGCAAATGGTGGAAGCGGCTGCCGAAGCCGATGAAGAGCTGATGGACAAATACCTGAACGAGGGTGATCTGTCCGAAGCGGATATCAAGAAAGGCCTGCGCATGCGCACCCTGGCGAATGAAATTATTCCCGCGCTGTGCGGCTCCGCCTTCAAGAACAAGGGCGTGCAGGCGATGCTGGATGCGGTCATCGATTTCATGCCGTCACCGGTGGATGTTCCGGCGATCAAGGGGACACTCGAGGACGGCGAAGGCGAAGACGAACGCAAATCCTCCGATGATGAGCCGTTTGCCGCACTGGCCTTCAAAATTGCCACGGATCCGTTTGTCGGTACGTTGACTTTCTTCCGTGTCTACTCGGGCGTGCTGAAATCCGGTGACACTGTCTATAACTCGGTGCGCGGCAAGAAAGAGCGTGTCGGCCGTATTGTGCAGATGCACTCCAACAGCCGTGAAGAGATTAAAGAAGTCCGTGCCGGTGATATCGCCGCAGCGGTGGGGCTGAAAGATGTCACCACCGGTGACACCCTGTGCGACCTTAACAAGGTGATCGTGCTGGAGCGCATGGAGTTTCCCGAGCCGGTGATTGCCGTGGCCATCGAACCCAAGACCAAGGCCGATCAGGAAAAAATGGGTATCGCCCTTTCCAAACTGGCACAGGAGGACCCCTCCTTCCGCGTCCATACCGACGAGGAATCGGGTCAGACCATCATCGCCGGCATGGGTGAGCTGCATCTGGATATCATCGTCGACCGCATGCAACGGGAGTTCAACGTGGAAGCCAACGTTGGCGCGCCCCAGGTCGCCTACCGTGAAACCATTCGCAAGTCGGTGGAAGCGGAAGGCAAGTTTGTGCGCCAGTCCGGTGGTCGTGGCCAGTACGGGCACGTGCGTTTGCGTCTCGAGCCCCAGCAGCCCGGAGAAGGGTACGAATTCGTCAACGAAATCGTGGGTGGCGTCGTTCCCAAGGAATACATTCCGGCGGTCGACAAGGGTATCCAGGAACAGATGGAAAATGGCGTGATAGCCGGTTTCCCTGTCGTCGACGTCAAGGTAACCCTCTACGACGGTTCTTACCACGAAGTGGATTCCTCCGAAATGGCCTTCAAGATTGCCGGTTCCATGGGTTTCAAGGAAGGTGCCAAAACCGCCAACCCGGCCCTGCTGGAACCAATCATGAAGGTGGAAGTGGTTACGCCGGAAGAGTATATGGGTGACGTGATGGGTGACCTCAACCGTCGTCGCGGCATTGTGCAGGGTATGGAAGACACGCCGGCAGGCAAGTCGATCCGTGCAGAAGTGCCGCTGGCGGAAATGTTCGGTTACGCCACCGATTTGCGTTCCGCCACACAAGGCCGCGCCACTTACAGTATGGAATTTGAGAAGTACGCGGAAGCACCTGCAAATATTGCAGAGGAAGTCATCAAGAAAGCATCCTGATCGTTGCCGCCGCCGCTTGCAGACAGCAGGAAACGGCCAGTTTGAGATGCTGAAAAATTTGAAAGAATCGGCGCATGGGGCGAATGGTTTTACCAGCCACTCGAACCTCGCCACCAGAAACTGAGTATTAAAGAGGGTAGAACGGTGTCCAAGGAAAAATTTGAACGTACGAAACCCCACGTTAACGTAGGCACGATCGGCCACGTTGACCACGGTAAAACCACGCTGACGGCAGCGATCACCAAGGTGATGGGAGAAAAATTTGGTGGAGAAGCCAAAGCCTACGACCAGATTGACTCTGCGCCGGAAGAAAAGGCACGTGGCATCACGATTGCGACGGCGCACGTGGAATACGAAAGTGACAAGCGCCACTACGCACACGTGGACTGCCCTGGTCATGCCGACTACGTGAAGAACATGATCACCGGGGCGGCGCAGATGGACGGCGCGATTCTGGTGGTATCGGCCGCGGACGGCCCGATGCCGCAGACGCGTGAACACATCCTGCTGTCGCGTCAGGTTGGGGTACCTTACATCGTGGTCTACCTGAACAAGGCCGACATGGTGGATGACGAAGAACTGCTGGAACTGGTGGAAATGGAAGTGCGCGAGCTGCTGGACAGCTACGACTTCCCGGGCGACGACACCCCGATCATCATCGGCTCGGCGCTGAAGGCGCTGGAAGGTGACACCTCGG
>JALVOC010000048.1 GCA_027032075.1 Chromatiales bacterium
ACGCTCGTTCGGACGCAAACTACGCTGCGCTTGTGTGTCATGACGAAAGATGAAAATCTTTCTTGCTGTACCAAAGATGAGGGGTGGCCCCTCGGTTCCGGTAGCCAGATACTGGAATCAAACAACCCTATGCGGCCCTTGTTAAGAGCATTGGTCGTGAGCGATAGGGAAAAGGCAGAAAATAAAATCTGTCATGTGCGTTCTGAAGAGATGAATGCAAATGAACCATTGATGAGGTGTCGATATGTATAAACACTGTCAAAACCGGGAACCGAGCGTATTTCCGGGATGAGTTTCGACGTGATCTGGAAACGGGCGAAATGGCAGTCGGCATGGAGATGGCATGAATTCAGAACAGGCTTTGGTGTGGAACATGAGAACCTGTCGTCCTGATGATAAGGGAGAAGCGGTTGTGACAGAACCACATCGTGAGAGTACCGATGCAGGGCACAGGGGCGGACCATCCCGTAGTAGTGATGAAGCTTCTGTAACGGGAGTGGAGCAAAGGGGATGGCCTGTCCAGTTGAGTGAAGGCGGTCAACCACGGTGTGGGAGGAACCGTCCTCATAAAACAAAACCTTTTCAAATCTCGAAACATCTTGTCTTTGAGGCATACAGACGAGTCAAAGCCAATAAAGGTAGTGCCGGGGTTGACGCCCGAAGTCTGACTGATTTTGAAGTCAATCTGAAGGACAATCTTTACAAGCTGTGGAATCGTTTGTCGTCGGGCAGTTACCAACCGCCGGCGGTACTTCGGGTAGAAATACCGAAATCCAGTGGTGGAACACGACCACTTGGCATCCCGACGGTTACCGACCGGATTGCCCAGATGGTTGTAAAATTGCACATTGAACCCGAACTGGAGAAGCACTTTCACCCCAGTTCATACGGCTATCGGCCGGGCAAGTCTGCACATCAGGCACTGCGAGCAGCCAAACAACGCTGCAACCGACGAGCCTGGGTGCTGGACATGGATATCAAAGGCTTCTTTGATGCGATTGATCACGACCTGCTGATGCGGGCAGTGAAACGACACGTTAAAGAGCCCTGGCAGCTACTGTATATCCAACGTTGGCTGGAAGCACCGGTTCAATACGCGGATGGTTACAAGGAAAACCGCCATAGAGGAACCCCTCAGGGCGGTGTGATCAGTCCGCTGCTCGCCAATTTATTTCTGCACTATGTCTTTGATGTCTGGGTGGAAAAGCATTGGGGTGGTATTCAGTTTGAGCGGTATGCGGATGATATCGTCTGCCACTGTTCGAGCGAAAGAGAGGCGCAACGACTCAAGCAGTTACTGGAGAAGCGCTTTGCCCAATGCGGACTGCAATTGCATCCGGAAAAGACGAAAATAGTGTACTGCAAAGGCGGGTACCGTAGAGGGGACTATGAACACGTCAGCTTTGACTTTCTGGGCTACACGTTCAGACCCCGGTGGATCAGGACAAGACAGGGAAAGCAGGGATTGTATTTCATCGCGGCGGTGAGCCAGAAATCGGCGAAGCGTATCCGCAAGGAAATCAATAGCTGGCCCTGGAAATACTGGTATCAGAAAGAGCTGACGGATATCCGTCGTTACTGTATCAACAGGCTGCAAGGCTGGTTGAACTACTACGGACTGTTTGGAAGCAGCATCATCCGAAATGTATTATTCCACTTTGACAAGCGTTTGAGTCGGTGGGGAAAATCGAAATACAAACAGCTCAAGACGCTGATGCAGGCGGCGCGCTGGGTAAACCGGATAAGGCGGCAAAAGCCGCACGGTTTTCCGCATTGGCATGCTGTATAGATGAGAAAGGGTTGGA
>JALVOC010000049.1 GCA_027032075.1 Chromatiales bacterium
GGGCATCTGGACGAGTTGATTGCCTACGCGGATCAGTCGGGGGCAGACCAGTTCATCACGGAAATTGCGGAGCCGCGCATCGAACTGGATACGGTGGGGCTGCCCATCACCCCCAGCCCGGAAGAGTACGCGGCGGCGATTGACCGGCTGATTGCTTACGTGAACAGTAAATCATACAAAGGCGTGGCCAAAATCACGGAAGCGTTCCGGGTGGAGTATTACAAGCTGGTCAAGCGCATCCTGGACGAGCAGGATCAGGTGATTGCCTGTTACGCCGGCTGGGCCAGCGCCCAGATTTACGCGGACGGCACGGTGTGGCCCTGCTGTGTCCGGGCGGATGATTTGGGCAATTTGCGGGAGTACGATTACGATTTTGGCAAAATCTGGTTTGGCGAGAAAATTAAGGAAGTGCGGCGCAGTATCAAGGCGAAGGAATGTTACTGCCCGCTGGCGAATGCGTCGTACACAAATATGCTGATGGATGCGCCGACGCTGGCGCGGGTCAGTTTGAAGATGGGAAAAACCGCAGAGAACGCAGAGAGCGCGAAGAATTACCAGAAAAAATCCTGATAAATCCGCGTAATCCGCGGCTTTTTTCAGTGGATTCACGGATTTTAGCGTGATGCGTGATGCGTGATTGCAAAATGAAGGTTAAGTTGGTTTCTTCGGAATTTGGTAAATTGGATTGCGCTTTTGGTTTAACGCCGAAGCGTGTGTACGAAGTGATTGGAATTGAAGCTGATTATTACCGCATCTGGAATGATGATGAGAAACCTTGTCTTTATCCCCTTGCAATTTTTACCATTGTGGATACTGACAAACCAGAAGATTGGGTAATAGAGGTTGGCGAAGACGGCGAGATATACGCCTATTCTCCGGAATTGAACGCCCCCGGTTTCTTTGAAGATTATTTTGACAATGATCCTGATGCCATTTTCACATTTCAGTGTTATTTGAACAAGTGACGATCCGGATACCATACGCAATACGGAGTTTATCCGCAAAATTTGCGCCACGCGCGTAAATTTTAACATTGTCATTCCGAACCCCCGAAGGGGGTGAGGAATCTTTCACCTGCACACGAAAGATTCCTCGCTGCGCTCGGAATGACAGGGTATGCGGTTTACCGCGATATGCAATACGCCTCACGTATCACGCTTCACGCTTCACGCAAAGGGCTGCTCGTCATCACGGCCGTATTCTGCCTGCTCGGTCTGGTTTACAGCGTGGTCATCCCCCTGTTTGAAGCGCCGGACGAGGTGTGGCACTTCTTCTTCATCAACGAGATGGCGACGACGAGGCAGATGCCGGTGCAGCCGACAGAAGGGCAGGACGTATGGCTGCGGGAGTCGGGGCAGCCGCCTTTGTATCATCTGTTGGCGGCGGCGCTGGTTGCCCCGCTGGATACCGGCGCCTTCCCCGATTTTGTCCGCTTCAACCCGGACCATCCTTTTGTGACCAACTATTCGCAGAGCGAAGCGCCCAATCTGTTTATCCACACGCGGGCGGAGGAGTTTCCCTGGTCGGGGGCAGTGTTGGCGGTGCATCTGGCGCGGCTGCTGTCGGTGGCTTTTGGCGCGTTGACGTTGGTGGGGGTCTGGCTGGTCGCGCGGGAGATAGTGCCCGATGCGCCGGGGCTGGCTTTGTTGGCTACGGCCGTAACCGCTTTCAATCCCGCCTTCATTTACATTGCCAGTGTGGTGAATAATGACGCGGCCGTGGCTGCAACGAGTACCTGGGTGTTGTGGCTGGCCATCCGCTTGGCTAAAGGAAAAACTAGCTGGAAATCTGAGCTTGG
>JALVOC010000050.1 GCA_027032075.1 Chromatiales bacterium
GTCTTTATGGTGGTCTTTTTCCTGATGGGCGCTTTGGCTAACGGGCTGACCATCGCGGTGATCGGTTTCCTGATGGAAATTTCGCCCGATGACAAACGCCCCGCCTACAGCGGCTACTTCAACGCCATCACCGCGCCTGCATTCCTGCTGCCGTTATTGGCGGGTATCCTTGCCAGCGTTTTTGGCCTGATGGTGGTGTTTGTGATCTCGATGATAGCGGCAGGGACGCAGTTTATATTATTGAACAGAATCAGCCGTTAAATTTACGGCATAATAACCGCAACGGTCGCCCCGCTATATAATGGCACCGGCTGATCCGCATTCCCGAGCGTGGTGATAGAGACTGCTATGTCGTAAGTGCCGGGATTGGCATAGGTATGGTGCCCGATATCGGCACAGCTTTCCCCGTCCGGCCCGCTTTGCAGATTGCTAACCGTGCCATCGCCCCACCAAATATCAAACCAGTAGGACATGCGGCCTCGGGTGAAATGGTCATACTTGCAGATGGATAGGTTTTCCGCATTAAATGGCCCGCCCTGCAGTTCTATGGAGCGTGGGGCATCTTTGAGCGCAACAGCGCTTATCGCCTCCTGTGCCAAAGCTACCCCCGCCAGAGAGGCAACCGTTAGGGCGGTGGCAAGCAGTGTGTATACCGATTTTAGGGCCATGTTATTCGTCCTTCTTCAGATGTTGGAGCCGCGGGGATGAGAGGGGCGCGTTTCATTTTACATGTCCCTTATTTTGGGTTTCGACGCGCGTTGCTATGATTTGATCGCCGTGACTGCTCCCAAGCCTAAGGGTGTTGTTGTCCAGTGGAACCAATGTCTCCAGTTGGCTAAAAAACAGGCTGATCATTTGTTCTTGATAGGAAACGGCAAAGCACATGACGTTCGTTTCAACGGGCTCGATCAACATCGTGCCATCTTGCTGTCGCGTTGCGGTAAACGGCGCGCATAAAAGGGGGACATAGATATGCCCGTCTTCAAACAGGAATGTGAAACCATCTGCCCGCCGGCCATCGCCAAATTTTTCAACGCGCCATGTGGTGCCCGCAAAGTGATCAACACCATAAGAGGTCTCGATTGATTTGGCGTGCGCGCCCAGAGATGCGCCGATGGCCATAGCCACAGTCAGCACAATGATATGTAGCATCCGGTTCTGTATCATTTCATTCACCCTGTTTTCGGTTTTCTTATATCTTTGACGCGGGTGAACCTGTGATCCTTGGGAGCGGTGCAAAAAATAATTGAACAATATGCGCGCAGGCGTTTATTTCGCCGGATTACGGTTGACTCGGGCCGCAGGGGCGCTAAAAGGCAGGACTTGTAGATTGATTGGGCGGATTCCGCCCCCCGCTTTAGGAGCACTGTTATGGCGAAGCCAACCACAATCAAGATCCGCCTGAACTCGACTGCGGGCACTGGCCACTTTTATGTGACCAAAAAGAATGCCCGCACCATGACCGAGAAAATGGTCGTGAACAAATATGACCCGGTTGTGCGCAAGCATGTCGAATACAAAGAAGGCAAGATCAAGTAGATCAGCTTTCGGGTTTAGATTAAAAGGCCGCGCAGGGTTTGCGCGGCTTTTTTTGTTGGGTGAGGGCGCTAGATTTAGAACCCCTTGCCAGTGGTCATCAACCCCTGTGGTCTGGCTCTTAGGTTGGTATTTTTCAGATCGACCGAGCGGTAAACCCCGTTTGTGATATAAACAATATTCAATGCTGTACGCCCCTTGTCTTTACGAACCAGAACAAAGCCCGATGTCGCCTGGGATGCTTGTGTCAAAAAGGCG
>JALVOC010000051.1:0-979 GCA_027032075.1 Chromatiales bacterium
CCGGTTTCAGGGAGTATTGTGAAGCTGGTGCTGTTGCCGTGGTTGATGGTGGTGCTTAGTGGACTGACCTTGCCACCAACCCCAACTTTGGCAGTAATTGTGTGGCTGCTGATGCTGAAGTTTGCGTTTACTGTGCAGTCAGTGACGATAGCGCCGCTGGTATAGGTGGTCCCCGATAATAAACCGCCGCATCCGGTCACCTGGGTGATGCTGTAGCCTTCGTCCGGGGTTATGTTGAAACTGGTGCGGCTTCCGTGTTCGACAGCTGCATTTGCCGGACTGATGCTTCCTCCTGCCCCGGCATTTGTGCTGACGGTGTGGCCGGGAATAATCCAGTCTGGCCCTCCGTTATCGAGGCAGGCCGATAGCGGAAGCATACTGAGCACAGATAGAGTGGTCGCACGTAGTCGATACCGGGACTGAGTCATAAACATGGGTGGTGGGTAAAACTGCCTGTTTTTAGTCTTTTTGGTTGTGGCGATAGTTTAGTTATGAGTTTTTTTTGGCTTGAACTTTAATCTGTTACCGTTATTTTAGTCAAGACTATCCATCAATTCCGGTCTAACGGATGAACAGTTCCAGGGGGCATCTTAATTCCGTAGCAAACCGTGCTTTGAGAGGGTGCTGCTCCGTTATTCTGCCAGGGCTGGTTTTCTACCCGGCACAAAATATCCCGAATCAAAAGGATTACTCTTCACCAACCCGTAAGGTGCGGGAATAAATCACGTTGCTATCGGGGTTGCGAATTCTGAGAAAAAGAGGCCCCGATCTTTGGCCGTGACCGGGTGTTGAGGTGTACTTGGTCGCCTGTGTACTACAATTTGAACAGTGTGAAACCAGGTATGCCGGAATCTGACTATCAAAAAGTTAACCGCGCGGCGTAATAATGATTTGGCGGATGTGATGAGAAACGGGAGGAACGCTGATATGGACAATGGGCGGGATCACAGGGTGCCGGCGGATGCACTGGTGCTATTCG
>JALVOC010000051.1:989-1786 GCA_027032075.1 Chromatiales bacterium
GGTGTTTCAACCAGGAGCAGTTGAGGTCGTGGACATACATGCCCGGACGGAGTAGGGAGATAGGTACCATTTTGATCATGTGAGAAAACTGTAACCTCTCTTTAAGTGACTTTCCTTCGGGATTTATCGGCTGCCGTCGTGAGAGCCTTTAGCAGGCCATTGAAAAATCTGTGATTTTATGGATTCAATGGGGGCGCCCATTGATTATGTCAGTGGTGACTACAACGATCCAGCCACTTTCAAAGCGCTCAAAAATGCGCTTGGTGATGCCCGCCGCCCGGTGCACTATCTTGCCATTCCTCCTGCGCTGTTCGCGATGGTTGTGACAGGGTTGGGTTCGGCAGGTCTGGCCGGGGAGGCGCGTGTTGTTGTCGAAAAACCATTCGGGCGTGATCTCGCATCTGCCCAGGAACTCAATCGACTTCTTCGGTCGGTATTTGTGGAAGATTCCATCTTTCGCATTGATCACTTCCTCGGCAAGGAAGCGATCATGAATATCCTCTATTTCCGATTCGCCAATACGTTTCTGGAGCCGATCTGGAATCGTAATTATGTGGCCAGCGTACAAGTCACGCTGTCTGAAACGTTTGGCGTGCAGGGGCGGGGTGCGTTTTACGAAAGCGTTGGTTGTCTGCGCGATGTTGTGCAGAATCATCTGTTTCAGATTGTTGCACTGCTGGCCATGGAGCCACCGGGCTATCAGGATTTTGGTGCCGTGCATGCCGAGAAATATAAAACCTTTCGCGCCATGCGTCCGCTGGGGGCTGATGATCTGGTGCGCGGTCAATACGCCGGTT
>JALVOC010000052.1 GCA_027032075.1 Chromatiales bacterium
GGTGTCACTGGGAATGCAAAAATGTACCAAAAAAGGGAATGAAAAGTGTACCACCTCCTAACCGGTAACATGGTAAATCTCTCCTGGGAAGGAGGGAGAGGCCATGATTTCAATGGAGGTATTTATGGACATTTTTGCATTACGTCGTCAGGGTTTCAGTATTCGCCATATAGCGAAGAAGCTTGGTATTCACCGTAACACCGTAAAAAGGTACCTGGAAAATGGTTCCCCGCCTCGATACCGAAAAAAGAAAAGGGCGGTATCTATTCTGGATCCATTCAAACAGGGCATAGACGCTTTTCTTGAACATGACAGCTACCAGGCCACGTGGATCTTTGATCGGATAAGAAATATGGGCTACAAAGGCAGCTACGATACGGTTAAGAACTATGTGCGCAAGGTCAAAGACCGTATGAGTAAACTGGCCTATATCCGATTTGAGACACAGCCGGGATTCCAGGCCCAGGTTGACTGGGGTGATTTCCAGGTACAGGAACCTTCAGGGTACGCGTCCACCACCCATGCTTTCATAATGATCCTGGGTTTTTCCAGGGCCATGTTCGTGGAGTTCGTCAAGTGCTGCAGCCTTGAGACTTTTATGGATTGTCATATCCATGCGTTCCGTTTCCTTGGAGGAGTGCCGGCAGAAATCCTCTATGACAACATGAAAAACGTCGTAATCAGCCGGAAAGGCTCTCGAGTGATATTTAACACCGAGTTTGCCCACTTCGCGCATCACTACGGTTTCAATCCACAACCTTGTCCCCCTTACAGCCCCTGGGTAAAAGGCAAGGTGGAGCGCCCCATCGATTACGTTCGAGAGCGTTTCTGGCGGGGCTATGTGTTCGAGTCTCTCGAAAAGGCTAATCGCGATATGGTACAATGGCTCAATGAAACGGCCAATGAGCGTATCCATGGCACCCACCGCCAGCCGGTAAGGATCAGATGGGAGCAGGAGATCCCCTCCCTGGGCACTGTTCCCGCCACGGATTACGATACCTCCATCAAGGTCTTTCGCAAGGTCTATAAGGACTGCCAGATCTCCTATGAATGTAACCGCTATGTGGTGCCCCATCACGTCGTGGGGAAGCAGGTCCTGCTCAAGATAAAAAACAACGTTATGCGAATCTATCATGACCAGGATCTCCTGGCTACCTACAGCGTGCCTGAGGGAAAGTATCGGGTGACGGCAAATCCTCTCTTTTACGAGCAGGTCAAGAGGGATAAAAAGCTGCTTTGTCGTAAATACGCAAAAGTTAAAGCCAAGGCCACCCGCGGGCTCACCAACGGCAGCCTTTTCCCCCAGGTCCACTACAGGCCGTTAACGGTCTATGAAGAGATTGCCCAAGGAGGTGCCCAATGGAACAGTTGATCACCGAACGCCTCCAGGAAAACCTCGGGCGTCTCAAGCTGAGCCGGGCCTCCGAGGTCTTGCCCAACGTTGTCCAACAGGCTGAAGCCAATCAGAGTTCATATCTGGCTTTCCTTGATCATCTTTTGGAAGAGGAGGTGGCTGCCAAAGAAAAACGCCGCATTCATACGGCCATGAAAACCGCAGGGCTTCCCAGTGCAAAAACCATTGATGAGTATGACTTTACCTTCCACCCCCATCTCGATAAAAAGCATGTGATGGAGCTCTTCGACCTGGCCTTCATCCCCAAACATGAAAACGTGATTTTTCTCGGTCCTCCAGGTGTGGGCAAGACCCATTTGGCCATAGCCTTAGCCATCAAGGCCTGTCATCATGGCTTTAAGGTCTATTTCACCACCATGGACACGTTGATCCGGAAACTCAAAGAAACCCAGTCCAAACGAAAGGCTTATCTTACCTCATCTCTCGTGATCGTAGACGAGGTAGGATATTTACCGGTCAATGCCGAGGAAGCATATCTCTTTTTCCAGTTCGTCTCCCAGCGCTATGAACGCCACTCTACTATCATTACCTCCAACAAGAGCTTCGGGGACTGGCAGGAACTCTTTGGTGATGCTGTTATCGCTGCAGCCATCCTCGATAGGCTCCTGCATCACAGTAAGGTCATTAACATCAAGGGTCACAGCTATCGTTTAAAGGACTTTAAAATAGATCAATCACACAACCATGATCTGATGAAAGGGCAGCTGGAAAACCATCAAAACCATTAACACAGGATGGTACACTTTTTCTTTCCCATAATTGGTACACTTTTAGTTTCCCATTGACACCCTATCCAACGCGTCCTTAAATGACACCAAGGCTTCGAGGCCTAAAGCGGCACTGATCGCATTTCTGCGTTGCTTCGGTGGTGTATGAATGAAATCTTGAAGGCCGTGTTGTACGATGATAGGATAATACGCCTCGTCTGCAACGAGGCCAATGTCTCTAAAGTCCGCAGGATGGCCGTCAATGAATGTTTCTGAGGATTCTATCGTCCTTGAACCGACTACCAGCCGTCGAGTAATCACTCTGACCGTACCGTCTGCCAAACGAATCTTCGCAGAGACCTCAACTGGGGCATTTGTGTGAACGTTGGCATAGGTTCCTCGATATTCTAGTTTGCTATAATTGTCGCCTCGTCTTCGGCGTTTTGTCTCCCCGTATAGTAACCACTCGAGCGCCTCTGCCATGCTCGTCTTTCCAAAGCCGTTGGGTCCAAAGATGGTCACGAGTTGGCAATCGAGATCTATCCAATCTGCGCTGCCAAAACCCCGGAAGTTGCTTGGCTTAATGCTGACGAGTTTCATTGAGTCGCTCCTGGAAATGCTCGTCCAACACCTGGCGTAGTTTCTGGATGATTTCATCCGCCGAGAGGCTCTCTTCGGTGGCCGCAAGGAACGCTTCAGCTAGTCGATGTGCCAATGCACTGTCACATTGATTAAGGAATTCGGTGAGATGTCTATCCCTAGCCATGAAGACCTCCTCTTGGGATGCCATGGTATTGCCGTTTTAGCCCCTCCAATGTCAGCAGGACCTGGCTAAAGGAAATGATCACAATGCCACCTCTAGGCACGCCAGTAGCTTAGACGAGTAGGACGCCCCTTCTGGCAGGAATCCGGAATAGACCAGCTCCCGGTGCAGAAGCTCAGAAGCTGTGCCGTTGACCAGGCGACTGACCGTTTCCCTGTCCTGAGAAACACCTTTCCTGCAAGGGCACGCCTTTAGGAGGTTTTTCGACAGTCGTTCGAGGTAGGGGGACCGCTCACCGGTGGGTGAGATACCCAGCCGGACGATTCGCTGCTGGACTTGGCCGCCCTTGCCGTGTACAACCACCTGCCAGATTGCGATTCGTCCGCTCACGACGCTTTTGCTACGGGCCGCCTCGAAACTCATCCTTGGCTAGCCTCCTCCGATCGGATCTGTTCGTACACTTCCTTCAAAAGGTGCTGCCCCACAATACGTTGGAAATCCTTGTCATTCAGAAACTTCGCCGTGATCTCTTCGTTCTGTTCCATCCGGTCGATAAAAAGCCCTTCCAGCGCTTTGAGGAAAACATAGCTGAAGTTCTCCATTGTATTGGCCAGAGCGGCCTGTCGTAGGTCAGAGTCGGCTACAGCATCCTCACGAATCGAATCGAAGAAGAGTTGATCTCCGGGCTTGAACTCCGTGCCGAACCGCTCATTGAGGATGTCGATCAGCTTGGAGAGCTCTATCTCCTCACCCCTGACAATTCCTGTACCCACAGAGGTCGGTCCGTCAACTTTGTATTCTGCCTGGGGTTCCATAATTATAGATCCTTCACTGATCTTTTGGAGGCGGTAGTATTTGAGCGCTACTTCATCATCGAAGTTATATACGGGCCCGCGATCCCCTCTCGGGAGCTTCGTCAGCAAGAAGCGGATGTAGGAATATAGTTTCTCAAGGTCTGTATCTTGAAACGGAATGACTTGTGAGAGGAAAGCATATAGGTTCCTGTAAGCGACCAGCGTCTTTCGGAATTCCTCTCGCGTTTCTTCGTCGAGATCGTTGTACCGGTTAACCGCCGGATCGATACAGGCATTCATTCGCGCATGGTCGGAGTCCGTTTGGTTTCTCTTGGGCTTGTAAAACACCTTGCAGAACTCTTCGACCTCGGTTTTGTAATAGACCTGGTACGCATCGAGTTTTGCTTGGAGTTCGTAAAGCTGCTTTGGTTCCGCCCGCTCGCCTATCAGGGTTCGTTCGTAATACGGCTGGAACGCCGCCAGAATCTCTTCCGGCTCGTTGACGAAATCCAATACGAACGTGTCTTCCTTGCCAGGATGGGTACGGTTGAGGCGCGAAAGCGTTTGAACCGCCTGGATGCCTGAAAGCCGCTTATCGACATACATGGTGTGTAGAAGCGGTTGATCGAACCCGGTTTGATACTTCTCGGCCACCAGGAGCACTTGGTATTCATCCGTAGCAAAACGCTCGGGGAGTTCCTTCTCACGGATACCGTTATTCATGCCGACTTCAGTGTACTCCACGTTCGGTACATCCGGGTCGATTACCGTGCCGGAAAAGGCGACCAGCGTCTTTATGCCCTTGTAGCCTTTCTCTGCAATGTATTTATCGAAGGCCTGCTTGTAGCGCACGGCGTGCAGGCGGCTGGATGTGACCACCATAGCTTCGGCTCTGCCGCCGATCTTATGCATGGTGAAGTGCCGGAAATGCTCAACCATGACCTCGGTCTTCTGCGCGATATTATGCGGATGCAGGCTCATGAAACGAGCCAAGGCCCGGGCCGCCTTGCGCTTATCCACCTTCGGATCGTCTTCGATGGCCTTTACCAACCGATAGTAGGTCTTGTAGGTGGTGTAGTTTTGAAGAACGTCAAGTATGAAACCCTCTTCAATAGCTTGCCGCATGCTGTAGATATGAAAAGGCTGCGGTTTGCCGTCCGGCCCAGGGCGGCCGAACACTTCCAGGGTTTTGTACTTGGGCGTGGCGGTAAAAGCAAAGAAGCTGATATTAGGCTGCTGGCCGCGCTTGGCCATGGTCTTGAGGATCTCTTCTTCGTAGTCGGGAAGGCCTTCTTCTTCGGCAATCCTTCGCGCTTCCTCCCTGATGGCCGCGCCTCCGAGCACGCCTTTCAGTTCGGCAGCCGTTTCTCCCCCCTGTGAACTGTGGGCTTCATCGATTATCACGGCGTACCTGCGCTTCGGCAGATCCCCGATTTTCTCCGTTACGAAGGGGAACTTCTGTAGGGTGGTGACAATTATGGGAACCCCTGTAGCAAGAGCGTGCGCGAGTTGAGCGGAATCCTTGTTGATCTTCTGCACCACCCCTTGCTTATGCTCAAACTGGTATATGGTATTCTGAAGCTGCTGGTCGAGCACCACCCGGTCGGTCACCACGATGACCGAATCAAAAACCTTCTCGTCATGCTCGTCATACAAACTTGCCAGGCGGTGAGCGAGCCAGGCGATGGAATTGCTCTTCCCGCTGCCCGCCGAGTGCTGCACCAGATAATTATTGCCTGTGCCTTCTTCGTGGGCGGCCCTGACCATCTTCCGTACACAGTCAAGCTGATGGTAGCGCGGAAATATCATCGTCTCGCGCTTCACCCTCTTCCCGCCGAGTCTTTTTTCTTCAACCTGGAGATGAATGAACCGCGCCAGAATATCGAGGAAACTATCCCGAATATTTCATAAAAAAGGAGGCAAAATCTCCTTAAATGTGATATAATTCAATTAGTTAGAAAGAATTTCACAGGAGATTTTGCCATGACAGTTTGTAACACAAAATCCATTGAGTTCACAAGG
>JALVOC010000053.1 GCA_027032075.1 Chromatiales bacterium
CCATGTCTTGCCCGTTACAATGCGCGAGTTTTTCGGTAGTGTGAATTCAACCATATCTTCCGTCCTATCCCAGACCCGAGCCAAGCTCGGTCTTTAAGAAACATTTCAGTGTATCCCCGCGGGTGCTGATTGTGACCACCGTATTCACGGTGCTCTGATCAACACCCGTCACCGCCGCCTTGGCGAGGCTGAAAATCTCGTCCGTGGTGGCGTTGTCGATGATGCAGTTGCTATAGGCCTCGGTGTTGCGACCAGGGAATTTGTCCACCACGATCGGGGTGACCACCCGCTTTGCCGCCTCGCGCGAGGTGTCCTGAACAATCCCGTCCGTGACACATCCCGAAAGCGAAACTGCTGTTAGTCCAATCGCCAAAGCACGCAGCATATCCTAATCCTCCAACAGCGACGACTGGATCGTGCTGCCTGATTTCAGGAACGCCAAAGCGCGTTTTTGCTGCGGCACCGTCAGTGTTTTCCAAAGCGCCACGTCGGCATCTGACAGGTTATATCCCTGTGGCACAGACAACTTGCCGTTTGACATCATCGTTGGTTCCGCCGGGTTGGAAACCTTTGGTAACGTGCCCGCCTCCTTGTGATGCTGCTCGATACAGGCGTTCATCAGAACCGCCCCTCGTGCATCGCCCCCCGCTGCGGGCAGGATTTTAGCCAAACCATTCGCCCCGATTTTATCGGCAGAGCGCACATAAGAGCCTTTGGCCCCGGTCTCATGCAGGCAGGTCAGCATATAATCCTTTGGCGGTTCTGGTTTGACACAACCCGCCAAAACCACGCCACCCAGAGCCAGTGCAACAGAGGAAATTTTCAAAACAGCCATCAGTAAACCCTTTTCTTTGGTGCAAATTTCTTCATATCCACCCCGCCCTCACCCAATGTGGTAAGCGGGTCAACGTGAACCGGACGATATTTGACTTTAACCTTGCCGTTCGGAGCAACAGTTGCAAGCGTATGCTTGCGCCAGTTCTTGTCGCCACGATCCGGGAAATCCTCGTGTGCGTGCGCACCACGACTTTCCTTGCGGGCTTCAGCGCCATAGATTGTTGTCAGCGCATTGGCCATCAGATTTTCCAGCTCCAGCGTTTCCATCAGATCGCTGTTCCAGACCAGCGAGCGGTCCGTGACCTTGATGTCCTTCATCTCGTCCCAGATGTCACTTATCCTTTTGCAGCCCTCTTTCAGGGTTTCGCTGGTGCGGAACACTGCGGCATCTTCCTGCATAGCACGCTGCATTTTCAGGCGCAGTTCGGCCGTCGTTTTGCTGCCATCGGCTTGACGAACCCGATCGAAGTGCTCGAAGATGGCGTCGATCTTGTCTTCGGGCGCGTGCGGAACAGGGGCCTTGGGGTCAATGATTTCCCCGGCCTTGATCGCGGTTGCCCGCCCCATAACCACCAGATCCAGCAGTGAATTGGTACCCAGACGGTTTGCCCCGTGCAACGAAGCACTGGCACATTCCCCCGCAGCCATCAGGCCGGGAACAATCGCGTCAGGGTTGCCTTTGACGGGGTTGATCACCTCGCCCATGTGGTTTGTCGGGATGCCGCCCATGTTGTAGTGCGCTGTGGGTAGAACCGGAATCGGTTCTTTGGTCACATCGACACCGGCAAAGATACGGGCGCTTTCGGCGATGCCGGGCAGGCGCTCATAGATCACCTCGGGGGGCAGGTGGCTCAGGTTCAGGTTGATATGGTCCTTCAGTGGACCAACACCGCGCCCTTCGCGAATTTCGATTGTCATGCAACGGCTGACAACAT
>JALVOC010000054.1 GCA_027032075.1 Chromatiales bacterium
GTCATCATACGTATATTTTGTCACTTTATACTCGCCGGGATAGACAGACGGTTCTGTTTTTTGGATTACTTTGCTGTTAAACCTGCTGTCATAGCGGTATTCGATGCGGCGTTGTTCAGGTGTGCCGACAGCAACCTCTTTAAAACCATAGTTGCCCTTGGCGTCATAATTGCCATAGTTGGTGGTAACGCCATTTTTGGTCATTGAAATAACATTGCTTGCCTCATCGTATTCATAACTAACATTGCCTGCTGTGCCACCGCAACTGGTGCAACCCGGGCCGGTAATACCGGTGATAAGGCGTTCGCCCCACTGCCTTGTCCAGCTGTAAATGGTTGCGGCACCGCGGCTGTTGGTGACTTTTTTGTTACCGTTGCCTACATAATCGAATTGGATGTGGACGCCGTTAATATCACTGCCGTCCTCACCCAAATAAGAGCTTGTTGCCCGGCCCTTGAAGTCATAGGCATAGTGTTCCGAGGCAATACCCCGTTCGTCGATGATGCCGGTCAGATAATTTGGAAAGGTGGTGTTTTCATAGAGATAAGTCAGGATGGTGTTGTCCGGGTTGGTTACCGTTGTGAGATTATTGTTTGCATCATAGGCGTAGGTCCATTGGCGTCCATCGGGAGCAACAACGCTTTGCAATTTGTTTGTGCTGTTGTAATTGAATCTTAAGGTTTGGCCGGTATCATCCGTTACCGCAACGAGTTTTCCATCCATGCTGTAACTCAAAGACTGTGTGCGGCCATTGATGTTGGTGATGGATAAAAGCCTGCCACTGGTGTCGTATTCCTCTGTGATGTCCCCCGTGGTATAACGAAACCCGCTGCTGGTTCGGGTCAAGCGGGCAGTGACATCGATATCGGTTGACCAGTCCCATCCTAAATAACTGTTGAATTGAATAATGGTGCCATCGGCGCGGTTTACGTCTGCCAGGGTTCTGTCTGCATTGATGGAAATGCTGCGATCGTAGCTGTGGCGCCATGATACGCCCAGGCTGGTTGTGCGTTTGTCAAAGCTGTTGTAATAACGTTTAAAACGCAAAGGGGAAATGGCGTTGCCGGCATAATCCATGCGGCTTTTGTACTTGTTGCCGGAAAGAATATCGATAGGATTGCCTGAATACCGGCAGGGCCTGTTGTCTTTCTTGGTGAGCCTTTCCTTGCCTTGGGTGAATTTGTTTGAGATGGACAGTGTTTCATGTACGCTGGAAAAGGCTTCCCGATCTTCAGAGACTTTTTTCCCATTTACTATTCTTTCCAGGCGGTAATTTATTTTGTAATAATACGTGGTGCCAAAATTCTGGGTAAAGAACAGGCTGGTACCGGTAACGGTTATTGTTAGTGTTGTTGAAGAATTGTTTCTAGCTTGAAAACACGCCGCCGCTGCGTTTGCCGCTGCCGTCGCGCTTCCGAAGACGGTTTGGGGTGTGTAATCACAATCAAGGGAGTGTGGATAAACGATATGGAATTCAGCAAATAACAGAGCACTGTAAGAAAAAAGAAACAAGCTTAAAATTGACCTGAACAGTTTGTTCATCATCATTCTCCCTTTGATTAAACTGAATTTCCGTATTAAAGATTAAACTGGTTTTAAATATTCAAGCCGTATCGTTATTATTTGTCAGGTACATATAACAAATGGCGCAAATCACTTTCACCGGTAAACAGGCGCAAGCATTCGTAAAATCGTAATACGGTTTGTTTTGTTCCGCGTTGGTGGCGGTATGAGGATAACTCTGAGGGGGGATCTCTATCCTTGAGAACAACGCAGGCAAATTTATAACGGCGCATTAGTAGTGTAAATACTGCTTTTTAATTATATTTCAAACTTGATCGTTTTTTGTGATGCGTTTACGCAAATTATATTTCTTGATAAGAAAGCTAAGAAAAGATACGGGTTGAGTGGCTCCGACCTTGATTATCTCATTCCTGATAAAACCATTCGGTCTCCAGGTTGGGAGCCGTTTTCCTGGCGAACGTGTGTTGAGATGTTCTGCCGTTTTAGACTATTTCCTATGAGCGGTGAATAAAGTTGCCAGGCGAGCTTATTTTCTTTTTGGTTCCGCAAGCTGCCGATGACGAAAACATCCGGTGAGATGGTCGTTTACCATTCCAATTGCTTGCATGAAGGCGTAACAGATGGTGCTGCCGGTGAATTTGAAACCGCGCTGTTTTAGATCGCGGCTCATGTTATCTGAATGGGTTGTTGTGACGGGTATTTTTTTCAGGCTGCGCCAGTTGTTCTGTATGGTTTTTCCGTCAGTAAATTGCCAGATGTATTCGTCGAAACTGCCGAATTGTTCCTGAATATCCAAAAAACAGCGGGCGTTGTGAATGGATGCTTCGATTTTCAGTTTGTTGCGCACGATACCGGCGTTGTTGAGTAACTGGTTTTTCTTTCGAGCGGTATAACGGGCCACGGTTTCTGGATCGAAGTTATCGTAGGCTTGCCGGTAGTTGTTACGTTTTTTCAGGATGGTTAGCCAGCTCAGTCCGGCCTGGGCACCTTCGAGGATCAGGAATTCGAACAAGCGCTGATCGTCATGTAACGGTACGCCCCATTCCTCATCATGGTAGGCGATATAGAGGGGATCGTTTCCGCACCAGCCGCAACGTTTCGGTAAATTTGTCATCTCGGGATTCTTTTTTATTCACACTCCGGCTGCATCAAGTTATTCCCGCAACGGTCAAACCATTTGAGGAGCGGCTTGGGTGGTTGTCTTGCTGTAAGAGTATAACATCGACAGGGGAGGTTGCTGTGAGGGGACGACACGGGCCGGCTTGTTTGTCTCTCGTAGGATTAATGACAGGAGAAGTAAATCAGATATTCGTTGTCGACCGTGGTTGATTCCCCCAGACTGATGAAGCCTGAACCTGTGAGTGGGTAGTCCTCACCATGGATATAGACTTCCTTGTTTCCCTGGGGCTTGATGAAGGTGCCATTGGTGCTGTGGTCGGTGACCACAAATTTACCCTTGCGAAAAACAATGCGTGCATGTGCGCGGGAAGCGAAGTCCGAGGGGATCACCATGTCGCAACTGCTGCTGCGGCCGAGGACGACGCCGCTGTTACGTGAGGACACTTCCTGGATATTTTCACGGTAGGTCAGGTAAAGCTGATGGCGTTCATTGAATAACCCATGAATGAGGGGAAAATCCATCAGCTCGGTCAGTGTTGGTTCGGTGTCCTCACTTTCGGTTTTGTCAGGTGTCTGCGGTTTTTCCCTGGTGCTGAGTTCTTTCGCCAGTTCGACCAGTCTGTTCTCCCGGCGCAACAGCATTTTTCCAACCTCGCACAAAAAGTCTTCCGTGATACTTTCCGGCTTGAGTTCAAAGTTGAGGGAATCGACACTCTCGATATTATTGATGCTGAACTTGATATGGTGCTGGTGATAATTGGCGGAAAATACCAGGCTGGCCGGGAATTTGCCCTCGACTTCGATACGCCCCTTTGATTGCAGCACGATGTCCATGCCAAGGTGCTGAAGTTTGTTGATCAGGTTGTTCATGTCTGAAGCATCCACCTTCGAGATATCACAGCGTTGATCGCACTCCAGAATAAACGTTATGCCAACCACGAGTTGTTCGTAGGTCGTTTCACTGAAAACACGGTAGTTATGTTGCACCAGGTTGTTTATTTTTCCATGATCAAAAATAAGCCGGCTGGTGCGAACATCAGGTCGGATGATCCGAAGTTGTTCGATGATGGAAGCGAGGTAATGGTGGATCTGGCGTAACTTGTTTTCCACCTCGGTATGCAGGAAGACCTCCAGGGATTCACTGCGTGGTGCGATTTGATCTTCTTGCTTTAAGACTTCTTTGGCCTGCTTTTTCAGCTCATCCAGTAGTTTCATTGGACTTTCCATAACTGTTCCCGCATTGAGAATTAGCTTGCCGTGGCCATGAGTGAATTATATATCATCGTGTGTAAAGTTAAATATCACGATGTTACAAAATCATGTTTTCCTTACATGGTGATCGAACTTGCAGGATCGATATCTATTTTAATTTAATAATGATGTTTTGTTATAGTTTGATGTAACAACTTTCGCAATTCGCGTAAAGTAACGTCGGCATGATTTAACAGTTTTCATACTTTTTCCTTATAAACAAGGTAATAGAACCGCTGTTTACGTGAAAGATGAATCGGCTTTGCTGATTAAATATGGATCACACGCCGCCTTTGGTCAACTGTGCCGGATCCAGCAGGCGTTTGAGTTCGGCTTCCGACAGCTCGGTCATTTCCTGCGCAACCTCTATCACCGGCCTGCCTTCCGCGTAAGCTTTTTTTGCAATCGCCGCCCCTTTTTCGTAACCGATGACACGGTTGAGTGCGGTGACCAGAATGGGGTTACGATCAAGCGCCTTCTGGAGATGCGCCTTGTTTACTTTAAAGCCGTCGATGGCTTTATCGGCCAGCAGGCGTGCGGCGTTGGCAAGCAGCTCGATGCTTTGCAGCAGGTTGTAAGCGATAACCGGCAGCATTACATTGAGCTGGAAGTTGCCGGACTGGCCTGCAACGGTAATGGTGAGATCGTTGCCGATTACCTGGGTGCAGACCATGGCGACGGCTTCGGGGATCACCGGGTTGATCTTGCCGGGCATAATGGAACTGCCAGGCTGCAAAGCAGGCAGTTCGATCTCGCTCAGGCCGGCAAGCGGGCCGCTGTTCATCCAGCGCAGATCATTGGCAATTTTCATCAGGCTTACTGCCAGGGTTTTTAACTGGCCGCTGACTTCCACCGCACTGTCCTGCGAGGCGAGACCGACAAACGGGTTTTTCATCGGATGGAAGGGGATGCCGCTTTTCTCCGAAAGCGCACTGGCAACCTCCTTTCCGAAATCGGGGTGGGCGTTGATGCCGGTGCCAACGGCGGTGCCACCCTGGGGCAGGGCATGCAGCCGTTCGAGTGAATCGTTTATACGTTCCAGGTTATCCTGGATCTGCTGTTTCCAGGCGCTGAGTTCCTGTCCGAGGGTGATCGGCATCGCATCCATCAGGTGGGTGCGGCCGGTTTTCACGACACTTTGCAGCTCCACCGAGCGGATCTCGATGGTGTTGATCAGGTGCAGCAATGCCGGCCTCAGTTTTTGCTCAATTTCAATACTGGCGCTGACATGGATGGTCGTCGGGATAACGTCATTGGAGCTTTGGCTCATATTGACGTGATCATTGGGATGAATCGACTCGCCGCTGGCTTCAGAGGCCAGTCTGGCAATGACCTCGTTGGCGTTCATGTTGCTGCTGGTGCCGGAACCGGTCTGGAAGACATCGATGGGGAAATGTTCCAGATACAAACCCTGGGCAATCTTGTCTGCAGCAGCCTGGATGGCGCGGGCCCTGTTCTCATCGATTAATTTGAGATTAAGATTGGCCTGCGCACAGCTGTGCTTGACAAGCGCCAGGGCACGAAGGAAAGCGGCGGGCATGGTCAAGCCACTGATGGGGAAATTGTCCACTGCACGCTGGGTCTGGGCACCATAGAGTGCATCTGCGGGTACCTGCAATTCCCCCATACTGTCATGTTCAATCCGGAATGTGGGTTTGGTCATAATGATGTTTCCTGTGTCAGGCCGCTTTCCAGTTATGAATTATTTCTTCCACTACACGCCATTGGCCATCCTCTTCTTCTTCCAGCATTATATCTTTTTCAATGATGAGCTGTTTTCCGTTTGTTGCCAACATGGTTTCGGTGACCCGGAAGCCAAGACGGCGCAAGGTGATCGTCTTGATATTCAAGTTACTGTGGCTCAGGCGGGACAGCAAATTTTTATCGAATTCGTTACGTCTGCGATTTTTCCAGCCTTGGTAATCAATAACTTGCTGCGAGGGCAGGCCGTAGACCTGCACCTTTTTCGAGACCAGCGCCATATGGGCCTGCAGATCCCGTTGTTCCACCGTATCACGGAGCTTTTTCAGCCAGTTGATGATGAGTTCTTGCGACATGTCCGAATGTGTTCCCTGGTTTACTCGACCCGTATTTTTCATTGGTATTCCAACTATGGCGGCAGATTTGCCTGACGCTGTAGCCATGCCAGGCTGTGAGATCAGCCGGCCGATGCGGGTGAAAACGGCCACCAAGGCGGATTTTGACCTGTTCGGGTAGAATTCCGCCTGCGACACGGTCAGTCGGTGTCATCGTCGATCCACTAGTAAGTTGCTAAATTATATAGTATTTTTGCCAATAATATCAGGTTGGGAAGGTGGGTATTTCTTGACCTTGAGGCCCAAAAAGCCGATCATACGCCGCCTTGATTTAAGCGGATCGGTGAAAAACACCGGTTGGTGAGTTCTTACTATATATATTGATAATAAAGGATCCCTATGAACGACGCGGACAAGAAACGCCTGTTGCGGGAGATGATTTTTTACCGCCGCTTCGAAGATCGTACTTTCGAGGCTTACATGGAGCGCAAGATTGGCGGTTTCCTGCATTTGTATACGGGCCAGGAAGCGGTGGCAACCGGTGTGCTGGAGATGGCCCGGACCGGGCAGGGCAAAGACAACGACTATGTGATCACCGGCTACCGTGATCATATCCATGCCATCAAAACCGGTGCACCGCCCCGCGAAGTGATGGCCGAACTGTATGGCAAGGAAACCGGCTCCTCCAAGGGCCGCGGCGGTTCAATGCACATCTTCGATGCCAGCCAGAATTTCATGGGCGGTTATGCGCTGGTGGGACAGCCGTTCCCGTTGGCGGCCGGCCTGGCAATGGGTTGCAAACACAAGGGTAGCGATCAGATAGCCATCTGTTTTCTCGGCGACGGCGCAAACAACCAGGGTACTTTCCACGAAACCATGAATATGGCCAAGGTCTGGAACCTGCCGGTATTGTTTGTTTGTGAAAACAACCAGTATGCAATCGGTACCCGCATCGAGCGTTCCACCGCAGTGGTGGACCAGTACAAGCGGGTCTGTGCCTATGACATGGAGGCCAGTCAGCACGATGGCATGGATATCGACGTGGTGATGGAAGCCTCGCAAAAGGCGATTGATTTCGTGCGCAGCGGCAAGGGGCCGTACTTTATTGAATTTTTGACATACCGTTATCGTGGCCACTCCATGTCTGATTCCAAGGGCTACCGCACCAAGGAGGAAGAAGCCGAGTGGCACAAACGTGATCCGATCAAGATCTACAGCGAGCGCCTGATCAAAGCGGGGATCATCACGGCAGAGGACATCAAGGCGATGGAGAAGGAAATCGATGATGAAATTGAAAACGATATCGTCAAATTCGCCGAAGAAAGTCCTGAACCAAAAGTCGAAGATTTGAACAAATATGTGCTGGACGACAACCCCGATCCGCGTTGGGTGGGTCCGTTACAAAAATAATTGAGGTCAAACATGGCAGAAACTGCATATTGGGAAGCGATCCGTCGCGCGCATGATGAAGAAATGGCAAGAGATCCGATGGTGATCGCCATGGGTGAGGATATCGGGGTTGCCGGCGGTACATACAAAGCGACTTCGGGCCTGTATGACAAGTACGGTGCAGAGCGGGTGATTGATACCCCGATTTCGGAAAACTCCTACACCGGTATCGGTATTGGTGCCTCGATGGTGGGCGTACGGCCGGTTATCGAAATCATGTCCATCAATTTTGCCTTGCTGGCGCTGGATACCTTGATCAACGCTGCAGCCAAGATCCGTTACATGTCCGGAGGCCAGTTACAGTGTCCGATTGTGATGCGTACACCCGGTGGTACGGCACATCAACTCGCGGCGCAACATTCGGCGCGTCTGGCACGCATGTTTATGAGTACTTCGGGTCTGCGCGTGGTGACGCCGCGGGGTCCGCTGGATGCTTATGGCATGTTGAAGTCCGCCATTCGGTGTGATGATCCGGTGATCATTATCGAGCATGAGCAAATGTATAACCTCAAGGAAGACATTCCCGAGGAAGAATATTTCCGGCCTCTGGAAGGTGCCGAAGTGGTGCGTGAAGGTTCGGACATCACCCTTATCGGTTACAACTTCAGCGTGCATTTGTGCCTGGAGGCGGCCAAACGCCTGCAAGCCGATGGCATCAGTGCCGAAGTGATCGATCTGCGGGTGTTGAAACCCATCGATCGTGAAACCATTCGCCGCTCCGTGGAAAAAACCCACAAGGTTCTGGTCGCCGAGGAAGATGAAGCACCGGTGGGTGTCGGTTCTGAAATTATTACCGGCATTATCGAAGACTGCTTCTTTGCACTCGATTCCCAGCCGGTGCGTATTCATGCGGCGGACGTGCCGGTGCCCTATAACTACAAGCTGGAAAAAGCCGCAATCCCCAGCGCCGACGATGTTTACCAGGGCGCCCTCAAGGTGATGGGCAAGATCTGAGTGGCGGGTGACTGCTTATGACTAACGAGCAAGATCGTTAGCGAGTATTCATTCAAATAAAAATGCGTAGCGAGAGGTCGACGGATTTGATGGTGAATTATTTTGCCATTAATTTTTTGCCACACGCTGCTTGAACCTAGAAACAGTATATATGGCTGATCCTTATATTATAAAAATGCCCCAACTCTCCGACACCATGAGCGAAGGTGTGGTGGTCAGTTGGGAAAAAAATATCGGTGACAAAGTCGAACGTGGCGACGTGGTGGCCACGATAGAAACGGACAAGGCGATCATGGACGTGGAAGTGTTCCGTGACGGTTACCTCTCCGGGCCGCTGGCCGAGGTGGACGCAACCGTGCCGGTTGGTGAACCGATAGGTTATCTGGTGCAGTCCCCGGACGAAGTGACGGCAGAAGGTGCTGCGCCCGCGGCGGCTGCAGAGGAATCGACCCCGGAAACGCCAGCTGGGGAAACGGCAGAGGTGGAATCGGCTCCCGCCGCCGATGCCTATGCCATCAAAATGCCCAAACTCTCCGACACCATGACCGAAGGTGTGGTGGTCAGTTGGGAAAAGAACATCGGTGACAAGGTGGAACGCGGCGATGTGATCGCCCAGGTGGAAACCGACAAGGCTGTCATGGATGTGGAAGTATTCCGCGAAGGGTATCTCTCAGGTCCTCTCGTTGAGGAGGACAGCACCATTCCTGTTGGTGAGGTGATGGCCTATCTGGTGGCCGAGCCGGATCAGGTGGTGAAGAGCAGCAAATCGGTCAGCGGTGCCGCCGTTGCCGCAACGCCCAGTACCACGGTCAAATCCGAACCGGCCGGTACCGCCAAACCCAAGACCCGCATTCCTGCCATGCCCCATGGTGCGACACCCTCACCACGGCCGCGCAGCGGGCTGGCGACACCCTATGCCCGGCAACTGGCCGGTGCCCACGGTATCGATCTCAACAGTATTGCCAAAGGCACGGGCCCGGATGGGGTCATCGTCGCAGCCGACGTCCTGAACAGCGAGGTGCAGAAGACTGCAACCAAGCGGATTTTCCAGGTGCCGGGCGAAGGCCGGCCGATGACTGCGATGGAAAAAGCGGTCGCGCACAATATGGAGTATTCCCTCTCCATGCCGCTGTTCCGTGTCACCGTGCATATCGATCCCGCTGCGTTGAAACGCGCTTCCAAGGCAAAGGGTTACTCACTGACGGTGACCCTGGCGAAGGCGGCGGCCCTGGCGATCGAAAAACATCCGAGTATCAACGCCGTCTACCAGCATGAAGACCGCATTGTTGAACGTGAGCAGGTGGATGTCGGCCTGGCGGTGGAAACCGAAGGCATGGGGCTGGTGGTGCCGGTCCTGCGTGATACTGCCAGACGGGATCTGGCCGATCTCTCTGCCGACTGGAAAGATCTGGTGGACCGCGCCCGCGCGCGCCGGCTCAAACCGGAGGAGTACTCCAATCCGACTTTCACCATCTCCAACATGGGGATGCTGGGGGTCAGCCAGTTTGACGCAATCCCTTCCCCGGGGACATCGGCGATTTTTGCCATCGCCACGGTTGGCCCGCAGGGCATGCCGGTGACGATTACGGCCGATCACCGCATCGTCAATGGTGCGGATGCAGCCAAATTCCTCAATACCTTCAGAGACATGGTGGAAAATCCGGTGTGGCTGGATGCCTCCGCCGCTGCCCCCGCCACGACAACGGCTGCCGCCGCACCCAAGGTGGCCAGATTTGAATTCGAACTGCCCAAGGGTGACTACGATTACGACGTGGTCGTCATCGGCGGTGGCCCGGGGGGCGAAGACTGTGCCCGCGATCTGGTGGGGCACGGCTTCAAGGTGGCGATGATTAACGATGCCCCCTTCCCCGGCGGTGAATGTCTGTGGCGTGGCTGTATTCCGTCCAAAGCATGGCGGGCCGCCGCCGATCGGATCCGCGATCGTGCCCACGATGCGATGATGGGCATCAAGAGCAATACCAAACCCGAGCTGGACTGGGCCAAACTGGAAAAACATCGCCGCCACGTATTGGAGGAGCGCGGCAAAATGGCGCTCAACACCGACAAAGGGGTGAAGATCGATGTCATCCAGGGTTTTGCCCGCTTCGTGGATGATCATCATGTTTCAATCGATACCGGCGGGAATCAGAAGGATCCTCATATCCGCGCCGTACCAGGTGACAACAGCCAGACCAGAACCGTCAGTTTTGCGGTGGCGGTGATCGCCACCGGCGCGCCGCCGTTTGTTCCGCCCATCCCCGGCGCCCGTGAAGGGATAGAAAGCGGCGGTGTACTGACATCCGATACCGTTTGGGGGCTGAAAGAGGTGCCGAAGCGTCTAGGTGTGATAGGCGGTGGCGCTATCGGTGTGGAGATGGCGCAGATCTTCCAGGACTTTGGTTCGAAAGTGCAGCTTTTCGAAGGGCAGGAGCGGATTCTGGCTGAAGTGGAGCCGGAAGTGGCCGCGCAGCTGACGGCCGTTCTCAATGATGATCCGCGTCTGACGATTGTCACCTCGGCCAAAATCAACGAGATCAAGGGCAAACCCGGCGCCATGAAACTGGGTTTTGAAGATGGTGAGGGAAAATCCCGCACGTTCTCCTGTGACTACGTCATCATGGCCACCGGCAAGCGTCCGGAGCTGGCACCGCTGGCGCTCGACAAAGCCGGCATCGAAACGGAAAACGGCGTGATCAAGGCGGATGAACGTTGCCGCACGAACGTGCCGCACATTTTCGCCGTGGGTGATGTGATCGGTGGGCTGATGCTGGCGCATACCGCCGGTCAGCAGGGCCGGGTGGCTGCCGCGACGATATGTGGGGAAGACATGATCTATGATCAGGACAAGGATTCCGGTGTGATCTTCACTCGCCCCGAAGCGGCTTTTGTCGGTTTGTCCCTGGCGCAGGCCAAGGCCAAGGGTATCGACGCGGTCGAGGTCAAGGTGCCGATGAATATCGACGCCAAGGCGATGATCAATGGTGAAACACACGGCCTGATCAAAATCGTCGCCGATAAAGCCAGCCACCGTATTATTGGCGTGCATTTCCTTGCCGATCACGCCGATACGCTGATAGGTGAAGGCGTGATGATGGTTTCCGCTGAGTTGACCCTGGAACAGGTGGGGCAGGCCATTCATCCCCATCCCACCCAGACCGAGTTGTTCGGCGAACTGGCGCGGCGTCTCTCTTCCCGTTTGCGCCGGGCCGAAAAACGCAGGAAGAAATAATCACCCTGCTGCAGGCAGGTTTCAGGCGGGGCGGCAAAGTCACCCCGCCATCCTCCTACCCTCAATACTTGGAACAACTTTTGCATTTTTCCGGGTATGCCAGGAAAAACGCGTCTCGTATTTGTCCTCAGCAGCCTGTTCGTCAGTCTGCCGCTGTCTGCCGGCTACAAGTTTTATGGAGCCAGCCTGGAAGAAGCGGGTTGGGAGGCGGTGAGCAGTCCGCTGCGCTGCATTTTGCGCCATTCGATCCCGGAATACGGGGTGGTGGAATTCAGTCACGCGTCCAAATCCCCCGGCATGTTTTTCAGCGTCAAGGTCAACCTGGCGCCGAAAAAACCGGCCAATGCCCGCCTTCTGAGCCAGCCGGCGGAGTGGCAGCATTTTGACAAGGGCAAGGATCTTGGTGATATCCCGGTTGTCGTCAGTCAAACGCCTTTTTATCTCAACAATGGCTGGGCGCGCCGTTTGCTGGCGGAACTGGAAGAGGGCAAGATGCTGCGCCTGACCTATCAGGACTGGGCGGATGGCAAGGACGAAATCAATGTAAGGATCTCCTCAATCGACTTCCATCAGGCATGGGGGGAATTTCAGGCGTGCCAGCAGGGGTTGCTGAATTATAATTTCGACGACGTGCGGCACAGCGTTTTCATGTTCGATGTCAACCAGACACGTCTGAATGCTGATGCATTACGGCGTCTGGATCAGGTGAGCCAGTATTACAAGGTGGATCCCGCAATTAGGCAGATCCGCATCGATGGTTATACCGACAGTAAAGGCTTCAGCCGGATTAATATCGTTGTGGCCCGCCGCCGCGCCAAAGCGGTCAGGGATTACCTCGTGAGCAAGGGTATTCCGGCAAAAAAAATCAAATCCGTCGCGCATCACGAAAAAGAGGCCAGGTTCAGCAACCGTACGGCGGCCGGGCGGAAAAAAAACCGCAGAGTGGAAGTGACGCTGATCCGCTGAATAAAGCTGTAGTTATCGACGAAAATTATAAATTTGGCCATAACATCCTAAACAGGCGTTCCGAATACCAGTACACCTGGGAAACGGAGCATTGGGAGCAGAGGTCTTTTGCATGACACGCTGTCTCCCGTCGTTCCCACACCTCCATGTGCTCCACGACATGCGTACATCCTGTACATCGCCAGCCAGGTTCGGCAGCCGCTTCTGACCGCCAGGGATGGCGGAAATGCATAAGGATTGTCGGGAACAATCCATGCCCTTGCGACTGACGGTCATGCAAAAGACCCCTGGTCCTGATGCGAAACTTGAATTTGCCTTTCTTTTGTGAAGAATCATATCGTCATGATTTCACAACCGGCTGCTGCCTTCAGCGGCGCTTTAACGGCGTCTTTTAAAAACAAATTCTGTGGCAGTGAAGGAAACGGTTGTGCAAAAAAAATACAATCAGTGATCTCACGGTGTACCGCATGAGCAAAGGGCAGATGATGTCCACCAGTGAATCCCACGAATAATCACGGGCGGGTGTCCCGGATTATTCTTCAGGGTATTGCTGCCGGATTATCTGCCGCTGCGCAAAAAACGTGATAGACTTCAAAAACAGGAATAACAGCGTGATTATGGAAAAAATTTTTATTATCTGGTGAATGACCGATGGCAGGCTCAAGGAATCCTGAAAAAACACGTGCGGAAATTTTGCACGCAGCCTATAAGGAAATAAGTGCACAAGGTTTCCAGCGTGCGAGTATCGAGAATATCTTGTCAGACGTTGGCGTGACGAAGGGCGCGTTATATCACCATTTCAAGAACAAGTATGAACTTGGATACGCCGTCGTTGACGAGTTGATCATGGCGGAAATAACGGAGCGGTGGATTACTCCTCTGCAAGACGCCGAGAAGCCGCTGGATGCCCTGATACATGTTGTAAGAAGCGCCAGGGATTGCGTCTGCGGGGATAAAATCTTTTGTGGATGTCCCTTGAATAATCTCTCCCAGGAAATGTCCCTGATCGATGAAGGCTTCCGCCTCCGCTTGAACCGGATCTACGAAAGTTGGTGCAAATGTATCGGGGATGCCCTCGCCAGGGGGCAGAAAGAGGGCGAAATCGATCCCAGGTTGGATGTGAAACAGGCAGGTGCCTTCATCGTCGCTGCCCTGGAAGGGACATTGGGGCTGGCGAAAACTTCGCAAACGGCGGAAGTACTCGATCTCTGTGTTGATGGACTTCTGGACTATCTGAATCGCCTCCGAATACTCTGACAGAGGTTTCTTGTCAAAATAATTTCATGAAGAAAGCCTTGACTCTCTGACCTTCTTTTCATAATCTACATACCGACCGGTATGCACGTTGTGATACAAGCCGATTCGAAATGGGAATTCAAATAATTTAAAAGGGGGTATTCAATGTCGCGTGCTCAATATTTCCACAGTATCGATAACGTACCAGGTGCGTACGAAAAGCGTTTCTTCGGCGCCGGTTTTCGCCGCGTCAGACAGTTATTGAACAACATTTTCATTCACAACCTGGACGGCAAGGGAGTTATCGGTGGACAGGCTTCCATACACTATCCGGTATTGATCCAAATGATCCCCCGATGGCCAGGAGTTTTAAAAGCTTGCGGATGCTGCCGGTAAAAGCAAACGCCTGGCAATGAAATTGCGCTTCTGACGATAAAGGAGTGAGAGGGGATGCAGATGAAAACATTAAAATACTTTGGAATAAATTTTCCAAAAATGACCTTGCTGTTTATTTTTGCGGTTACGGCTTTTTTCGTAGCGCAGCTTCCGGAGTTGATCGTTGATACAAATACGATGTTCCTGACGGAGGAGCATCCTGCCAGGCAGCGTTTTGAAGGTGTACAAAATGACTTCACCGGTATGAATGATTCGATCATGGTGGTTGTCTCGAACAAGGGAAATGATATGTTCAGTGCCGGCAACCTGCTGGTTGTGAAGGAATTGACAGAAAAACTCAGGCAGATAAATTTTATTCAAGCCATCGATGAAGGGAAACTTCGCGCGTTGATGCCAAGGTTGCCAGAAGAGATGCAGCCGGCATTAAAACGTATCCTGGATAACGGTGTTGGCAAGGAAGACTATGCGGCGCTGCTTGCGCTGAAACGGGAAGCCGCGGGGCTTGGAGACGATCATGTCAGTATCGGACTCCGGGATGCGGTGGTGAAGATACAGCCAATTCGAAAGGTGACGAGCATTATCGATATTGAAGAAGTTTTTCTGGAAGATGGTGTTTTCGTCGTGGATGACTTTGTCAGGAGCATTCCCGGGTCAAACGCAGAAGTTGAAAACCTGCGACAGCGTGCCTTGAACAATCCAATGCTTTATAAAGGTCTCGTTGGTGATGATGGCAAGTCCCTGGCAATTCGCGTCGAAGGGCGTATTGAACCCGATGACGCGGTGAATATGCGCTTGCTCTATGAAAAAGTTAAAGCGTTGACCTCGGCTGCCAGCTATGAAAATTATGATGTCTATCTGGCCGGTTTGCCGGTGATGGCGGCAACCTCCGCTGCGGTTTCGGAGCATGATACCGGTGTGTATTTCCCCGTGGTGATTTTGGTTGTACTCACTATTATTTTTATCTATTTGCGTTCCATTGGCCGCATTTTGATGCCGCTGCTGGTGGTTATCTTGAGTATTCTTTGGACGATGGGGCTTATGGCGTTGCTTGGTGTCAAACAAAACATCATCAGCTCGATGTTACCGGTTTTTCTCATCTCGATCGGCATTGTTGACAGTATTCATGTGATATCCGAATACGACAACCATATCCGTAATAAAAAAGATCACAAAACCGCTCTTTTCTCCATGATGGATAACGAATTTTATCCGGTTGTCATGACCTCGATAACGTCAGCAGTGGCATTTATGTTTCTTGCCTGGACAGAAATCGTCTATGTAAGGGACTTTGGTTATTTTGTCGCTTTTGGGATCATGGCTGCAATGTTGCTGTCTTTGTATTTCGTTCCCGCTGTTATTACCTTATTGAAGCCAAAGGCAGGACCGGCAATGAACGAGAGTAAACGCCTCGGCCGGGTGTTTTCGTATATGCGCAAGGTGATGGTTTCTATGACAAAAGCGATGATAATGCATCGCAAAAAAGGGTTTGTCGCCCTGTTTTTGATTTTTGTGCTGGGCGGTTTTTTTGCCAGCCATATTTCCATTGACAATCAAAGTGTCAGTTATTTTCCCGAGAAGAGTGAAATCCGGATATCAGATACCTATGTAAACGGTCACTACGGCGGCACCATTCCATTGAATGTCGTTTTGACGGCAAAGAATGAGGGGGCATTCTATCAGCCGGATAATCTGAAAATAATCGAAGCGTTACAGAGCAAGGTAACCCGGCTTGATCAGGTGGATTACAGCATATCGCTTGCGGATTATATAAAACGCATTAATTATAAATTTCACAATGAAGACGAGGCTTACTACCGATTGCCCGGCAAGCTCGAGAAATTAACAGCAGCCTCCTCAGTTGACGTGCAAACAGCGCATGGTCGCGACCAGGTGGCGCAATACGCGCTCATGTATGAAAGCTCAGGCGGGAATACTTTATGGGACGTGGTCTCCAGGGATTTCAAACAGGCGAATATCGTGTTTATGGTAAAAACGGATCGCGCAACGACGCTTGAGAAAATCAAACACGACATTCTCTCCGATGCCAATGAAGTGGGATTGTCTGGATTATCCCTGTCATTTGGGGGGTATGGCGATCTGCTGGAGGAAACCGTTCACGAAATCACAGAGGGACAGGTGATGAGCCTTGTTTTGACGATTCCTGTGATGTGGTTGATATTGTTTGCAGTGTTTAAAAAAGTGTCTTTTGCGGTGGCGGGCATTATTCCTTTTATTTCAACGCTTCTGATCATGTTTTCCATTATGGCGATAGCAGGTGTCGATGTGAATATCGGAACGTCCATTCTGGCAAGTATCGCCATTGGCACCGGGGTGGATTTTGCCATTCATTACATCAGTCGTTATCAGGATGCACTGAAAGGAGGTAAGAACGCAAGCGAGGCATGTATCCATGCAGCAGAGTCGAGCGGTATTCCCATTTTTGTTGGAAGTCTCTCCATTGCAGCGGGATTTCTGGTGCTGTTGTTATCTGATTTTCAGGGTGTTTCTTCGCTTGGCTGGTTGGTCGCTGCGGCGATGCTGTTGAGCATGTTGATAACATTGTTTTTCATGCCAGTGCTGTTGACGTTCCGTATGGGAGAGCAAACCATTGGTGAGTCTGAGAGCAGTGATGTTCTGGCGCACACAGAAGGCTGAACAAGTGTTCCGAATACCAGAATATTTAACATTAGTGGCAGATTTTGGTGTCACATCAGGGGCTTAAGTGGCGTGGTATGCGGAACACTTAAATAGTCATTATATGGGGTGATAACAATCATGTGGATGGGATTTGGTTATATTCTTTTGCTGTCATTTTTGGGGGATGCGGCGGTGTTGGCCGGAACTGTGAGCAATAACAGTCCCGCCATGGTAATGCAAAATGTCAGGGACCGTTACGCAGGGCAGGACTCGTCGGGAAAGTACATCATGAGGATCCATGATGCCTCGGGTAATGTCAGAAAACGTAAAGTAAAAATACTCTACCGTGACGAAAAGGCAATCCGGAAAACCGTCATCAGAATCGAATCGCCCGCAAGCGAGTCCGGCACCGCGTTTTTGTCATACAGTTATGCCAGGGAAAGGGATGATGACCAATGGCTCTATCTGCCTTCCTTGCGAAGAACAAGGCAGATAGCGAATGAAAAACGGACAGGTGCCTTTCTCGGCAGCGATTTTACCTATGCTGATATGGAAAGATTCAGCATAAACAATTATGAACTTGTTTTTCTGGGGAAGGGTGAGATCCTCGGGCGGGAGGTGTTAAAAATTCAAGCCATACCGAAAAATGAAAATATAATGAAAAAAGTGGGGTATGCGAAGCGTGTGCTCTGGGTTGATCCTGAGTTATCTATGATCCTGAAGGAGCTGAATTACGATATGAACTCCTTGCCGTTGAAGGAAATATCAACCTTGGATGTCAAGGTGGTGGCGTCGATTGCAACGCCCGCATTGATTCGCGCCAAAAACCTCCAGGAAGGATCATATACAGATCTGGAGTTACAGAACATTTCCTATAATGTTGGCCTGGGAGAATCGATGTTCTCCCGCCATATGTTGCAGTATTTGCGTTAATTTGGACAATATGTGGAAACGGTTTGGCTCGATTGCCATATTATTTTCTGTTGCAGTTTTGGTTGTTCCCCGTGTTGTCCATGGAATCGATGTGGAGGGTTCGTTCAGGTTGCGCTACGAAAACTCCGGCATATTGGGGGAGCAGAAGTATATCCGCAAGGAAGATATCGATCATCGTGTTTTTTCAATGCGTCCTGTGTTGGCGATATACAGTAACGATGGTGCCTGGGAACTGAGAGCAGCACCAAATATCTATTATGATACCGCCTATGAACGCGTGGATATTTACAACGAACAGGACAAGGATGAGTTCTCTTCCTATATAGATTGGCGTGATACCTACGTCAGTCACCGTGGAGAAAACAATGTGCTCCGTGTTGGCCGCCAGGTTATCTCCTGGGGAAAGATGGATGCCTTGCGCCTTGCTGACAGGATAAATCCAGTCAATCTCGAACGTTATCTCGTGCCTTATTTATATGACTATGAAGAGGGTATACAACACGTCACAGCTGTCTCCTGGGACGTTTTTTCTGCTCAAAGTGGTTTTCAGGTAGTTGTTGTACCCGAATATCAACAGTCCAGATTGCCTTCGAAAAACAACCGGTTTTCACCTTATTATGCCTATCGTGGCTACGATATTGCAGCAGACAAAAAACCAGACGCATCGCAGCCGGAATATGGGTTTCGCTACCAGAAATTTATCGATGATGCCGAACTGTCATTCTATTTCTGGGAAGGTTATCCGGACATCCCGCCTATCGGGATTTTACTGGATGGTAACGGGCATCCGCAGGAGTTGGCGTATCATTACGGTACGGAAACCTATGTCGGGATGTCATATTCGAGTATATGGCAGCATAAGGTTCTGCGGTTCGAGTTGGGTATGATCCATGATAGCGTGTTGATGATGGATCAGCGGCGGGTGAGTGGCAGCGAAGAAATTCAGGCGTTCAACAAAAAGAGAGGATTGTCGTTTTCAGACATGTATCTGGCGGCCGCAGGAGTGGAAACGGAACTATGGTCACCTGCTGCCAGACTTATCATGCAATATTACTACGAAGAACTGGCCAAGCCGGATAAGCCCGTGTATGCACCTCTCAGAAGGGATGGCATTACGTTTTCCTTCAGTCAGCTCCTGGGCGATTACGACAGATATCAACTACGTTTTGACGGCCAATATTGGACAAGTGATGGCTCGTATCTCCTGAGGGCAGGCTTTCGTGATCAGTTTCTACAACATTGGCAATGGAATGTTGAATTGTTTCAGTTGGTGGGAGATGCGGATACCACCTTCGGCATGTACGAGCATTCCCAATATACCTTCCGTCTGCAATATGAAATTTGAGTGCATGGCGGCACGCCGATGATATTCGATTGCCACAGTTCTTCGGGTCTCCATCGATAGCGAAAACAGGATAAATAGGATAAACAGGTTTACCTCCCTCATTGTGTGCAGTCACCATTCATCCGGGTTTCGTGTCGGGCGGGACCATGCGATGTGCTGGAACACGCATTTAGTGGACCGGATCCGGGCGATCCAGAAGGGCATGTGTGTGGCGTTCGTCCAGGCGCCTGTGCCCTGGTCCTGCGCAGATTCAGGAACACTCGGCGGACGAGCAGAAAAAACAGAGGGGAAATGACGCAAGATCCGCAAAACACACACAAAATTATCGACGAAATTTATGAAATTGGCCATAATAACCTCTCCTCATGGAAAAGAGGTCAAGAACAATGGCGTTTCAGAAACAGAATGTCCCCAGCCTTTCATTTGTAATGTTTCTTGCAATGGCGGCGTTCGGCTCCTATTTATGGAGCAGTGGTCCGCTCGAAACTTCCCGCCCACCTACTCTGGGCAAGTCCACTTTATACCAGCATAGCGGGCAGACCATTCCGGCACGGCTTTGGCAGGATCCTTTTCGTATTGTCTATGACAGTATCAGGGCAAACAAGGGGCGGCAACCGCCACTGCTCGAACAGACCCATCTTCTTGAAAATATCGAAGAACAGGTTGCCGGGAGCGAGTTGCTGGTGCTCGGGGTGATGGTTTCAACCGAGGTGGTTGCCGAGGCGGAAGAGCGGCGCCGCCGCCGGCGCTATGCGGTAGTGAGCGCACTTGGAGAGGCGGGTTATGTTCCCGAGGATGCCAATCATATCAATGTCGTCCTCTCTGACATCCAGGGTGGCACCTATCTGCCCTATGAATGGTTTCGGGCGGAGACAGAGGGGAAAGACGGCAAGGTGCCGAAGGTATTGCTCGTCTGGCTGGATGCATCCCGTTTTGTGGATCACCCTTACCGGCAGTTCGCCGACATGGCAGAAAAGCTGGTGCCGGACAGGCTGGATCGAAATATATGTTCACGCATGGCAAAACACATGCGCTTCGTCATTCTCGGGCCGGCGGGATCCGGCACCCTGAAAAGCATGGTGCAACAGGCCAAATCCGGCGCCATCGCCAGAATACGCGAGCTGGGTGTGTCGGGATTTCATATCCTTTCGCCATTTGCCACCATGGAAGAGAGCATTTTATATCGTGGTATCGCGGAGGAAGATCGTCTGGATAAACTTTTTTCCTTCGCCAACTGTAATGACAAAAGCACCTGTCTGACTTTTCATCGCACCATCCACACGGACGGCGATCTGATGTTGATGCTGGTGGTGGAACTGTCCAATCGGGGGATCAAACCAAACAAGAATCACATCGTTCTGATTTCCGAACTGGATACCGCCTTCGGCCGCGCTTTGCCGCTGTCTTTTAAAAACATGTTCTGCGGCAGTGAAGGAAACGAGTGCGCTGAAAAGTATATCCACACCTACAGTTATTTGCGGGGGATCGACGGCATTGCACCCGGCACACGGGACATCGGCCGTTCCTCCGCCAAGTCTGCCAGTGGGGGGGCAAAAAACGATCCGCTGCAACCACAAAATGCCGTTTCCATCCGGAGGCCTGTGGGTACAGGGCAGTTTGATTATCTGCACCGCCTCGCTGGTGAAATCGTTGCGCTCGACCAGGAATGGCGCAAGCAGGATGGCAAGGGAATAATGGCTGTCGGGATTCTGGGCAGTGATGTCTATGACAAGCTGCTCATCCTGCGCGCCCTGCGTCCCAAGCTTCTCGGTGTTACTTTTTTTACCACGGATCTGGATGCGCAACTGCTGCATCCGGCCGAGTATAACTGGACACGTAACCTGATCGTGGCTTCCAGTTTTGGTCTGAAACTGCCTCCCGACTGGCAGGGGCGCATCCTGCCATTCCGCGACGGGTATCAGACCTCGGTATTTTATGCTGCCCGCCTGGCGCTTGGACTTTCCCGTGTCAATCAACTGCAAAGGGAAATTGAACAGGCGACAGTTTATTTCCCGCCATTGTTCGAAATCGGCCGTCAGGGGGTCGTGCGTCTGAAAATCGCGGAAGAATCTCCGGCGGAGACACGGAGCGATAATATATATACTCCTTTGTCACCACCGGGTGTTGAAAAAAATCTGTGGATTCCGTGGGTGTTGGTGCTGGTTGCACTGGGACTGGTGATTTTCGCATTACGCCGTTTTCTGAATTTTGCCACCTACCATGTGCTTTGGTTGAGCCTGGCGGTTGTTGTGCTGGCGGTGGTCTCCGCTCTTGGCATCTGGTTGGATCAGAAAGAAGAACCTTTCATGTTGTTTTCGGGCGTGAGTGTCTGGCCTTCCATCATGATCAATGCCATGGCACTGCTTTTGGGTCTGTATTTTATCTGTGACGCATTGATTCGCCTTAAGCATAATTATCATGAACTGGGAAAGAATTATGCGCTGCAGACCAAGGGTGTCGGGGGAGAGGTGGTTTCACATGCAATGACTTTACATGACAGGCCAGAGCATTCGCAAGCAGGTAAAACGCGTGGCTGGGTCGTTTTATTTTCGCTGGCGGCCTTGTTGTCGGCGTTGTTGGTTGGATTGTTGCCATACACGATTACTTATGCCAATGCCTATTGGATGGTTGTGGTTTGGTCCCTGATCCTCACCAGCTGGTATGCACTGGTAAAATATGTTTGTCCTTCAGCAACCATCAGGCAGTGGCGAAGGGAACTAAGCGGGAAGAGAGAAAATGATGTTCATATTCAGGACTACTGGGCGGAATATGGTAAATATGGACTTTTGCACAACCGTTTTTTGCGTGCGTTCAGTGTGGTACTCGTTTTTCAGATGTTTGTTAGCGTGATTTTCACCCTCTTTGGTCTGGAACCTTCACCCCTGAGAGGAGATACAACACTCATGGTGGATGGAGTTGTCAATGTGCTCAGTGTGCTGAGTATGATGTTTCTTCTCTTTATCATGGTTGATGCGACCCGGCTATGCATAGTGTGGATCCTGGGGCTGACTCACAACGAGTTTGACTGGCGTGGCAGTGGTGCCGAAGCCATGGGGACATCCATGCACATGTCATGGGGTTATGCAGTCCACTGGATTAAACTCAAAATGATCGCTGAGCGGACGCGTGCTGTGAGCAAACTGATCTATTATCCCTTCATCATTATTATCCTGATGTTGGTGTCGCGTATCAGTTATTTTGACAACTGGGGTTTCCCCCAGGGATTGGCGATCGTCACCGGTGCGATTGTGCTGATTGCGGTTTATACCGCATTCAGGTTGCGGCAGACGGCGGAAAAAGTCCGGGAGGATGCGATCGAATTTTTACGCCAGGAGCGGGTGGCGGTGTCCGGCGATAAGAAAGTCAAAAACAAGCCGAGCAAGGCGCAAATCAATGAACTCATTGCGAATATCACCGACCTTAAAGAAGGTGCTTTCCAGCCGTTTCTGGAGCAGCCGGTGGTCAAGGCCTGCCTGCTGTTACTCGCCGGTATTGGTTTTTCCGCTTCCCAGTTTTCCGCCTTTCTCTATTGAAAGGGGCGTTGCTGCCAGCCCTTTCCGGCGGGCGGAAAACGCCATCTGCGGTTAAAATCCGGCAAAATCCTGTATAATCCAGCGCTTGCTTCCGATCGTCCGGAGGAGCGCGTGGCCGGACGGGCACTGAATATCAAGTTTGCGACAAAGAGGTTTTTATGGGCGGCATTAATAAAGTGGTTTTGGCCTATTCGGGTGGTCTGGATACCTCAATTATCCTTAAATGGTTGTGGGATACCTATGGTTGTGAGGTGGTAACTTTCACCGCCGATATCGGCCAGGGGGAAGAGGTGGAGCCTGCCCGTGCCAAGGCCGAGGCGATGGGAGTAAAAGAAATCTACATCGAGGATTTGCGGGAGGATTTTGCCCGTGATTACGTTTTCCCCATGTTGCGGGCCAACGCCATTTACGAGGGCGAATATCTGCTGGGGACCTCGATTGCGCGGCCGCTGATTGCCCGCCGCCTGGTGGAAATCGCCAACGAGACCGGTGCCGACGCCATTTCCCACGGCGCTACCGGCAAAGGCAACGATCAGGTGCGTTTTGAGCTGGGCGCCTATGCGCTGAAACCGGATATCAAGGTCATCGCTCCGTGGCGGGAGTGGGATTTGAACTCCCGCGAGAAACTGATGGCCTATGCCGAAAAACACGGGATCCCGATTGAGCAGAAGCGGGGCAGGAAATCCCCCTATTCCATGGATGCAAACCTGTTACACATCTCCTATGAGGGAGGTATTCTGGAAGACCCCTGGCAAGAGGCGGAAGCGGATATGTGGCGCTGGACGGTTTCGCCCGAGGAGGCGCCGGACAAACCGCTTTATCTCGAATTGACCTTCAAGCAAGGTGATGTCGTGGCCATTGACGGTGTCGCATTGACACCTGCTGTGGTAATGGAGCGGCTCAACAAGCTTGGCGGTGAGAATGGTATCGGGCGTGATGACATTGTCGAGAACCGTTATGTGGGGATGAAATCGCGTGGTTGTTACGAAACACCTGCCGGTACGATTTTGCTCAAGGCGCATCGGGCGATGGAGTCACTCACCCTCGATCGGGAAGCCGCCCATCTGAAAGATGAATTGATGCCGCGTTATGCCAGCCTGATCTATAACGGCTACTGGTGGTCTCCCGAGCGGGAAATGTTACAGACCTTGATCGACAGCTCTCAACAAGCGGTTAACGGTGTGGTAAGACTGAAACTCTACAAGGGCAATGTAATGGTGGTGGGACGCAAGTCAGAAACAGACAGTTTGTTCGATGCCAGTATCGCTACCTTCGAAGATGATGCGGGTGCCTATAATCAGCAGGATGCGGAAGGGTTTATCAAGCTCAACGCCCTGCGGTTGCGGATCCGGGCGAAAAAACAGGGTAAATAACAATTCGTATCCCGTTTCTGCCCGGTTGTTGCGGCTGCCGATAAAAGCAACTCAACCTGTTCAGATACGAACAGGTTGAGTTTTTTAATGGTGGCAAATAAATCATTCCGGTTTGAATTTTTTTGCTATCCAGTAATCCATGCTGACATATTTACCGCCGCCGATGAAGAAAAGCACCAGTAGCATAATAAAATAGGTGGCAGCAAACTCGATGCCGTTGTTGAGGATGACAAAATTTCCGTTTTCGGTCAGCCAGTCGTAGTTACCGTACTGTTGCAGAATTTCCTTGGCGCGCTCCAGCCGTTCGATGGCGCCGATGGTCCGTTCGGTAGCAAATATCCCCCCGCCCGAGGCGATGGCCAGCCAGCCATTTTCCAAATGGACAGTGACGGCGGCGACGATCATGGTGATCATCAGTGGTATGGAGATCCAGCGCACCGCAAAACCAAAAAGAAGAAATATCGCACCGGCAATTTCGGTGGAAGTGGCAAGGAAGGCCATCAGGCCGGGAAAGGGTAAACCAAGCCCCCATTCGGCATTGCCGAACCAACTGACGATGTCATCGAAATTGTTGTATTTTTGACTCCCGGCCATCCAGAAGACGGGAACCAGGTAGAGCCGTAATGCCAGTGGCCCAAGAAAATCAAAGCGGCGGGTTTTGTCCAGTAATGCCTGTAACTTGAGTAATTTCTCCATGCTGTATCTCCATTTGTTACCGGAAAGATATTTGCTGTAAATATCTATTCCAGGGGCACAATTTATTTCATCATCAGGAATAATTGTTTTTTGCTAAACAGGCGTTCCGAATACCAGTACACCTGGGAAACTGAGCATCCGGCCCAGAGGTCTTTTACATGACACGCTGTAAATACCTCCCTGTAAGCTCGACAGCCGCCTCCCTGCGGCTGACGGTCATGTAAAAGACCTCTGGTCCTGATGCGAAACCAGAATCTGTCAATAATGTTAAATGATCTGGTATACGGAACACTTATTTAGCCGGTATTGTTTTTCGCTGTTTCAAGAGGAAAAAGTGTTTTTGCAGGAATAACCGGGAAAAGTGTTATCACCGAACCCGGTCAGTGGCTGATAACACAAAATAATGTATGAGTGGTTTTGCTTCAAAATAAACCCGTTCATGGCGAAGAGAAATCGATCTCGGCCATGAACGGGTTGACAGGCGTTTCAGGTGGCAGGGGTTATTTTTTCATACCGCCGCATTTGCCTTCACCACATTTGCCGTCCTTCATACCCTTGCTTTTTTGCATATCGCTGCTCTTCATTTCCTTTTTGCCTTTCATGCCGCCGCATTTGCCTTCACCGCATTTGCCATCCTTCATGCCCTTGCTTTTTTGCATGTTGCCGCATTTGCCGTCCTTCATTTCCTTTTTGCCTTTCATGCCGCCACATTTGCCTTCACCGCATTTGCCGTCCTTCATCTCCGCAAGCTGCGTCACACCCTTGGTGTTGTCAGATACGGCAAAAGGATTGTTACCGGCTGCATTGGCGGTACCGCTGACAGCCAGGCTGGTCAAAAAGGCAGCAACAAAGGTAAATGCCATTGATTTTATGGTTTTAATTCGCATGGGTTAATCTCCATTATTTTGTTAATAAAAACCTGGGTGCTGCAGGATTACCAGGTAAGGGTACATTGTTTATACGTCAATTCTTTGAATCCGGTTCAAAGTCAGGTAAAAATACTCTAATACCGGCTACTTTTGAAGCCGGAATTCCCGGAAAGTTCCGTTTGCAGGCATTTATTAATGGTGATTTCCCCATATCGGTCCATCCTTGTGCGGCAGCATCGGATCCCGCCTGATGCTGCCGCAGTCGGTTTTTATGGCAAAACGCAATCCTCCGCCGCGCCTATCACAGGCTGCTGCCAACATATCGCCGCATGTTTGGAGAAGCCCGTAAAGATCGCCTCCCGTGCCAGACTCGGAATTCTTTCTTCGCCTTTGCCTGGCCCGTATATCGCTTTGTCGCCAGCTTCTATGCTTGTTCCGTCTGCTCCTGACACTCCCGGAAGATCCGCTTGGTACAGCTGCGGCAAACCGATTTGTCCAGTTTTTGATAAATAGCATGAATGGCGGCGGTTTTGGACTGAAACACATTGCGTGCCCCCGCGGAGTCCAGGCAGCCACAGCGTTCGAGATCATTCCACAGTCCCTGTTTGACATTGATGAGATAAAAACCACCACCCGCTGCCTTGCGCCGCCGTGCCTCGCTTACCAGCGCCTCACCGCCTTGCAAATCCACGAAATTGATCCCCTTGGCGATGAGGGCAAGGTGTTTCTGCTCCGGATTTTCCGCACGGATGCGATCAAACGTTTCCTGTACATGGTTGACCGAACCGAAAAAGATCGAGCCATCGATACGCAGGAATTTCAATTGCGGACATTCCGGCAAGTTGGGATCGCTGGAAAAAGCGCGTGCGTGAGAACGGGGATCGGGAACGCGTGACACAATGCGCGGTTTGGATACCCGTTCCAGGTAGAGCACCAGTGACAGCAGTACACCGGATAAAATCGCCAATTCCAGTTCAAGAAAGAGGGCGCCCAGAAAGGTCACGGCAAACACGGTTGTTTCGCGTTTGCCGCTGGCGAGAATGTGGCGGATTTCCTTGAAGTCGATCAGGCCCCAGGCCACCAGAAACAAAATACCGGCCATGGCGGCATTGGGCAGATAGGCTGCCAGTGGCGCGACCACCACGACGACACCCATCAGCAGGACACCCGCAAATACGGCTGCCAGCGGCGTCTTGGCGCCGGCCTGGTAATTAAGACCGGAGCGGTTGAACGAGCCGGTTGCCACGTAACCGGAAAAGAACGCGCCAAACAGATTTGAGAGGCCCTGGCCAATAAATTCCTGGTTGCCGTCAATGCGCTGGCCGCTTCTGGCCGCGAGCGAACGGCCGATGGAGACCGCCTCGGTCAGGGCAAACAGGCTCACCGCCAGAGCGGCGGGGGCCAGATTTTTTATCGTTTCCAGCGAGAGATCCGGGGATGACAGCGGCGGCAGAGTGCTGGGCAGGGCGCCTACTGTCTCGATACCGGTGGCCGTGTTTCCGAACCAGTTATTCATGACCCAGGCCGCTATACTGCCGATGAGCATTGCCACAATCATATAGGGTGCCTTTGGTATGAAGCGTTTGGTAAGGATACCGCTCACCAGGGTGAGCAGCGATATCGACGTCACCCAGGGATTGACATCCGTCAGTTGGGAAAAAAACTGTAATAAAATATCGTGCAGGTGTCCGCCTCCGCTCATGCTTACACCAAAGAAGTGTTTGAGTTGCTTGGCCGCGATCAGAATCGCCGCTCCCGCGGTAAAACCGATGATCACGGAATGGGAAATAAAATTGACCAGCGCGCCCATGCGGGCGAGGCCCAGCATCAGCTCAATCACCCCCACCATGAAGGTCAGGGTCAATGCAAGCGTGACGTAATCGGCTGTACCCGGTTCAGCATAGACACTGAGTGATGAGAACAACACGATTGAGGCTGCGGTGGTTGGCCCCGAGACAAGAAGCCGGGAGGAGCCGAAGAGGGCCGCGATCACCGCCGGGATCATGCCTGCATAGAGGCCATACTCCGGCGGCATGCCGGCGATGGTGGCGAAGGCCACACCTTGGGGCAATACCACGATAGCGCCGGTCAGGCCAGCGAGGAAATCGCTGCGTAACGAGCCACTATTGACTCTTGGCCACCAGAGTAAGAAAGGGAACAGTCTCAGAAAACGACCTTGGGTTAAATCTTTCATCATATCAACCTGTACAAATACCTCATTCATTCGTTACACCGCGTCAAACTGCACGGTAATTCAGCAACAGTTTACTCTCACACACGCAAAGTATTTGTTAAGACTGCAAAGTACCTGCATCGCATCAGCTGCAGCAGCAAATAATTGTTGAAGAAAATGAGGTTATTCTGCCGGGTACCGGATTTCCCGATGCGTTCAGGCAAAAAAGTAAAGCAGCGAAGCGAAAGCCGCTGCAGGCGATGGCAGGCAATCTGTCGCACCTGTCCCTGGTGCAAAATAATTGCAGGCGCCTTTTACAGATAAAAATAAATGCAATACGCAGATAAAATCATACTATACGTGCAGCGATCCGGGGTGGCCCTTGCGGTTGCCCTGTCCGGAGCTGCTGCCCGCTCTGATGTTTGGTCCGTACCCTATCCGGCGCAACAGGAAAGCTGTTTCACATCCTTGCTGAAGGTTTGTGCCGTGAGCTTAAGTCCCTCCACCATTGTCAGGTAAGGAAACAGCTGCTCGGCAAGATCCTGAATGCGCATACGGTTACGGATCGCCAGGGCAGCGCTCTGGATGATCTCACCAGCTTCACTGGCCAATATCTGGCAGCCGACAATCCGCTCGCTGTCTTTTTCCGCCACCAGTTTGATAAAACCTCGTGTGTCCATGTTGGCAAGCGCCCGGGGGACGTTTTCCAGATCCAGGGTGCGGCTCTCCACCTTCAGTCCCTGTTGTTTTGCCTGGTGTTCACTTAAACCTACTGTCGCCACCTGGGGATCGGTAAAGACCACCGCCGGCATGACGGATAAATCAATCGTCTTGTCGCCCCCGGTCATATTGATGGCGGCACGGGTGCCCGCCGCTGCGGCGACATAAACAAATTGTGGCAGGGTGGTGCAATCGCCCACGGCATAAATGTTTTTCACATTGGTACGCAGATGATCATCGACGATGATGCCGCCGCGTTTATCCGTTTCAATGCCGGCTTTATCCAGTTCCAATGCCGCGGTATTCGGGGTACGCCCGGTGGCAAGCAGTAATTGCTCACCGCTGATCACCCCGTGACTGGTTTCGAGTACGAAATGGCCGTTTGCATGGCGGACGGATTTTACCTCGCTATGAAGCAGCACGTTAATACCCTCTTCTTCCAGCACCGCTTGCAAACCTGCACCGAGGTCCGGGTCTTCTTTGGAAAGCAGGGTGGAACGTGCCAGCAGCGTGATCCTGGCGCCGAGATGGCAAAAAGCCTGTGCCAGCTCAAGCGCCACCACCGAGGCACCCAGGACAATCAGATGTTCCGGTATGGTTTCAGCCTGCAGCGCTTCGGTCGAGGTCCAGTAAGGTGTCTCACTTAAACCCGGAACTTCCGGTATTGCCGGGCTTGCTCCGGTGGCGAGTAAAATACGATCGGCGCGGATCTCTTTTTCACTGCCATCATTCTTTCTGACAACAAGTGTGGAGGCATCCTTGAAGCGTGCCATGCCGCGCAGCAGGTTAATCTCCGGATTGGTTTCCAGGATGCTTTCATATTTTGCATGGCGCAGTTTGTCCACCCACGCCTGTTGTTGGGCGACCATTTGTTTACGATTGACCGCAGGTGTATTGAGGGGTATGCCGTCAAAGGCATGATGACCCTGCAGGTACGCAATCTGCGCACCACGGATCAGGATCTTTGAAGGCACGCAGCCGATATTGACACAGGTACCGCCAATCACAGCGGCGCCCTCGACGAGGGTGACCCGCGCGCCCTGTTCAACGGCCTTGAGGGCAGCGGCAAAGGCACCCGAGCCGCTGCCGACAATCGCAATGTGTAATTTGGTGTTGTCGCCGCTGCTGGCGGGATTATCATCGTCTGCAAGCAAAGAGGCACGGTATCCTTTGTTCTCAATCGCTTCAAGTAATTGTTTGTTCTGAATCGTCCCATTTGTTTCCACCACCGCCATTTGTTTTTCAAAGGAGACGGAAGCGGAAACACCGGCTAGTGCGTTAAGCGCATCCTGCGCGTTTTGTGCGCAATGATCACAGGTCATGCCAGAAACTTGAATGTTTACGGTCTTCATTTTGGTTGTCCTTGGGTATGGGTGCTTGATTGATAACGGGTGTCATTGACCTGCTTGCCTACAAGGAATGCGTCATTCAGTGACAGCAAAAAAGTTCCCGCATGTTCGGCAATCCATTGTTCTGCCACTTTTGGATTGTCGAAAAAATAAACAAAATGGCAAAAGCAGGTTATGACATCCTTCTTCAATTGATCGATGTCCGGTGTTAAAAATGAAACGTATACGGCATCGTTGCCAATGGCCGTAGCCCCTGCTGGCGAAACTGTTAATTCGATTTCGTTGCCTGTCACCGGACAGCTTGAAGTGACCCGGGCACTGCTTTGCAGGAGGGGTGGAATGAACAAGGTGTCCCAGGCACACCAGGTGTATAAGGTATGGCCATCGATGATCATACGATGGCGTGTTTTCTCCAGCGTCAATCCCCAAAAAGCGACTACCCGATCGTCGTTATCAAAAAAAACTCCTGGCCATGTCTGCAGGGTCTGGGTGATGGCGTTGGCGGGTAGCGCGGTTGCCTGTTGCAGTGCTTCCATCGTCACAGGTTTGCCCAGGGAAAGCAGGCGATATAATGCGAGTGACAGCCGTCGCTCTTCTTTATTGAATTCAGGGAAAACCTGCACGAAATAGTTACTGATCTCTTCGGGACGCATTTCAGGACCTCTTGGCTGAAGTTAGTTGTTGTGGCACTTCATAACTGTTGCACACTTTATGCGGCGGTGAAACGATGTCCCAGATGGAAACAATCAGCATCAGGGCGATACCGGCATAGAGTAAATAGGTGCTCCAGCCGTAGTTCCACAACGGATACATCGTCAGCAACACCATGGTGGGGCCGGCAATTCCTGCGAGGGTGCGATACCAGATCATTTAACATTATTGGCAGATTTTGGTTTTGCATCAGGACCAGAGGTATTTTAAATGACACGCTGTGAATACAGTCGTTCCCGCACATCCCTGTGCTCCACGACACTTGTACATCCTGTACATCGTCCAGTAAGCTCGACAGCCGCTTCCCTGCGGCTGACGGTCATGTAAAATACCTCTGGTCCTGATGCTCCGTTTCTCAAGTGCACTTGTATTCGGAACGCCTATTCAGGGTGATTGCTTCAGGCTTGCGGGATAGCCAGCATTTGCCGTCGCCTTGATTAATTCCTCTACAGAGGTTTTCTCCGGAGAGAATGTCACCGTCGCGGTTTTGGTGTCGAAATCTGCCCTGGCCTCGATGACGCCTGGCACTTTCTGCAAGGCTTTGCGGATCGTAATGGGGCAGAATTTGCACGTCATTCCGGGAACATCCAGCACCACGGTTTTGTTTTCAGCCGCGCTGCTGGAGAGGGGGGTGGCCAGTATGCTTGCCGTGATAGCGATCGATAATAAAACAGTGCGGATCATTTCATCTCTCCTGATAACTGTCGGTTGTGGTGTTCCAAAAAGCCTTCATTCGAAAAAGAGCAGGCCGTAATAGGGGAAGGTCAACAAGGCGATTAGGATGAGCGCGACAATCCAGAAAATAATACGTTGCCGCTGCAGCATGCCGGGAAGCGCGCAGGCATCACCGGGAGCACATTTTCGCGGTAGCAGATACAGTTTGCGAAACGCCAGAAATAAAAACAGCAGGGTAATGCCAATAAAAACAGGCCGGTAGGGTTCCAGCGCCGTCAGCGTGCTGATCCAGGTGCCACCAATCCCCAGGGCCAGCAGGACCAGCGGTCCGATGCAGCACAACGATGCGCCGATGGCGGCGAGGGCCGCAGCGATCACCGTGGTGACCGGGGTGTGATTATTTGTGGTGGAAGAGTCGCTCATCTTGTCAGCTCCGCTATCGTCTCGATTACTGACAAGTTTAAACCCAGTACCTGGGTACAGAGTCAAGGGTTATTCTCTATGAAATCAATTCAGGCGTCTTGGTTATCGCCGGTAAGGGTCTCGACGATAGGGCAATGTGCGGTGTCATTGTCTGATTGGCAGGCCCTGATGAGCTTGTCCAGCGTGTTGCGCAGATTTTTCAGATCGTTGATTTGCTGATCTATCAAGTCCCGTTTCTCTGCGGCACGTAACTGCACATCGTGGCAGTGACCGTCGCCAAGTTCCAGTAATTCAGCGATTTCCTGCAGACTGAAACCCAACTGCTGGGCCCGCTTGATGAAACAGATGCGCTCCACCGTATCAGCAGGGTAAACCCGGTAGCCTTCCACCGGTTTTGGCGGTTCGGCAATAATGCCGATGCGCTGGTAATAACGAACCGTTTCCACATTCACACCGGCAGCACGGGCGATCTTACCGATGGTGAGCGGCTTGGCCATCTGCTGAATCCTCATCTTAAACTCTGTAGTTAAGTACAGAGTTTATCATTTTTTGTCGTGAAATCCCCCTTTTCTTGTGCTGGAGCCAACTCCAGGGTGTAGGATTTCTCCTCATAAGTGAATGTTGCCGGTCCCTGTTTTGAATCCGGAAGCGGTGCATGCATCCTGCCGGCAGCGAGTCGAGGCAATGTGGAAACAAGCGGTGAAGCAGCTTGTTGGTTATCATGTTGTGGCGCAGGTACTTTTTTCAATGCAGCAGGCCATCCCTGAAAATAATGGTGGCATAATCGAAACGGCTGTAGCGCGACTGGATGAATAAAGTTGTAGCAAACGACAGGAAGCCCGTAATGATGAAAAAAATCGTTTTTATATTGATCGTTTTTGCTGTGAATCTTCAGATGACACTGGCAGGAGAAAACAGGTTGGAAGTCATCGATTTTCCCAACATTCCGGAAATTCCGGTCCCGGCCGGTATCGGCTATGAAGGTTATTTTAAACAACATCAGCCCGTTAAACTGGTCTTTGGCGTCTCTGATCCCGGACAGCAATTCAAGGAATCCCTGGCAAACGCCGCCTACACCATAAAATATCTGAAGCCCCGCGGGATCAAATACGAGATTCAACTGGTGCTCTATGGCAGGGCGGTGCTGCCGGCAAATTCATTCAATGAAGAGTACGCCGGTTACAGTGCGTTAATGGATGTGCTGCGTGAACAGGGGGTTGAATTTGCCGTCTGCAATAATTCGTTAGCTGCCCTTGGCCAGGCGGCGGAAGATATCTACCCGTATATGAAGATTGTTCCTGCCGGTATTCTGCAAATTGTCAAGAAACAGATGCAGGGCTTCGCCTATATTCACAACACGAAATAGCGGACACCCCCACAAGGGGGTAACGGTGGCTGGTGCCTCAGGATTTTATGCGTTGGATATAGCGGTAAAATGTCCGTTCACTCACGCCCAGCAATTGCGCCGCCTTTTTGCGGTGACCACCGGCCTTCCTCAACGCCTGCAGAACCTGATCGGTGTTGAGGCGGCTGCGGCGGCGCACCAGTAATTTTTCAACTTCCAGTGATTCTTCGGGGGGCACATCCTCTTGAACCATGTCGGGTTCTTCATCTCTTTCAATCACGATGTGCTCGGGGGTAATCATGCTGCCTGCGGCCAGGATGACCGCACGTTCCAGAATATTCCGCAATTCACGCACATTACCCGGATAGTCATAATCCATCAATTTCTCAATTACTTCGGCGGAGAGAGGTAAATATTGATGCCCATCCTCGAACTGGCTGAGAAAATGCTGTGCGAGTAAAAAAATATCATCCTTGCGTTCCCGCAGGCTCGGGATATTGATGGGAAAAGCCGCCAGGCGGTAATAGAGATCCTGGCGGAAACTGCCTTCCTCGATCATTTTTTTCAGCTTACGGTGAGTTGCAGCAATGATACGTACATTGACTTTAATATAATCCGTGCCGCCAACCCGTCTTAATGTGCCGGTTTCAAGCACGCGCAATAACTTGGTCTGTAAAGAGAGGGGTAATTCACCAATCTCATCGATGAACAGGCTTCCGCCGTTTGCGGCCTCAAACAGCCCGGGTTTGCGTACATTGGCACCGGTGAACGCACCTTTTTCATAACCAAACAGTTCACTTTCAATCAGGTTTTCTCCAAGATTACCGCAGTCGATAACCACGAACGGTCCTTTGGCGTGAGGTGAATACTGGTGGATATACTGTGCCACGCACTCCTTTCCCACCCCGCTTTCCCCTAACAACAAAACATTGCTTTTCGTTGGCGCAACACGTTGCAATAAGCTGATCATGCGCAGCATGCTGCGCGAACGTCCAACCAGCAGTGCGCCCGTCTCTTCGTAGTTATCGACAGGATGGATCAACTCGCCCATGTAACGAAGCTCGCCATCATCATCGATGATGGGCATCGCTTTTAATTGCACATATTCCTGCTTGCCGTTCTTATCGTAGTGAATGTGCATGACTTCCGTTGTTTCGCGCTTGGCGAACACCTCTTCCAGCGGACAGATTTCCCCGTTCTGGCTGCAGGGCACGTCGGAATGGTGTGATATTTTGTGGCACTTTTGTCCAATGACATCGTTTTCACCATACAGCTCGGTATACTGAAGGTTGGCCCCGACAATGGTGTAATCGGGGGCGATGACTACGAAAGGGCCGGGGAGCAGATCCATGATCTGCTCACAGGTGGGCTTTTTCAGCTTCATGGGATGTCCTCTGCCAACATGACATAAATGGTATTATATGTCATGTTGGTGTCATGTTGGCAGTATTGACATGCTGGCAGGGGCCATTTTTTTCTAGTGTAACTTGGTAATACCGAGGGCCTTCAGAATGTATTTTTCATACACGGGCTCGGAATTACCGGTTTTCATTTTGCGAATGAAATATTTTTCAAACGCAATCTTGGCCAGATGGACCCATTTGCCTTTTTTCATCCAGGCGGTATTGCGCGGCGGGATTTGTGGCATGGCGACAAAGGCTGCGCCGGTATCGCCCATGTCCGCCAGGCAGATCGCATTCCAGGTCGGGCGGTGATCCGGTGCGTAACCCATGATGTCGTTCTTGATGTTGAATTTTACCGATTCAACCATGGATTCGATCATATAGCCGGTTTTCGGGGCACCGGTGGGAACGGGTGTGGCTTCCACCGGCGGAATCGCAATACAGACCCCAACCGAATAAATATTGTGCCACTTGGGATTGCGCTGGAATTCATCCACTTTCACGAAGCCGCGGGGATTCACCAGCTCTTCCCCGACTTTCATCACCGCATCAACACCCTTGAAAGCCGGCAGGATCATGGCAAATTTATGGGGCAGTTCATGCTGTTTCACCACTTCACCTTTGTCATCCAGTTGATCGACAAAAATCCTGCCTTCCTCACATTTGGTGATTTTGGCATTGGTCAGCCACTTGATGTCGTGGTTGCGCATTTCAGATTCCAGCATCCCCCTGGAATCGCCCACCCCGCCCAGTCCCAGATGGCCGATATAGGGTTCGGAAGTGACAAAGGTGATAGGCACTTTGTTGCGGATTTTGCGCCGGCGCAGATCCGTGTCCATGATAAATGCGAACTCATAGGCTGGGCCAAAACAGGAGGCAAATGGGGCCGCACCCACCACGATGGGGCCCGGATCCTCCACGAATGACTGCCACGCACCGTAGGCTGATTCGGCGTGATCCAGGGTGCAAACGGAGTGGGTGTATCCCTCGGGTCCCAGTCCTTCGACCTCCTCGAATGCCAGGCGGGGACCTGTGGCGATAACCAGGTAATCGTAATCGACTTCCGAGCCGTCAATCAGAACCACCTTGTTGGCGTCCGGTTTGATCTCGGCTGCCGCCTTGGCGATGAAATTGATTTTGTGTTTTTTCAGGCGGGGTTCCAGCGGGAACGAGACATCCTCGCGTTTGCGCCAGCCAACCGCGACCCACGGGTTCGAGGGAACAAAATGAAAGATTTCAGTATTCGAGATGACGGTGACTTCGTGTTTTTTGCCCAGTGTTTCCTTGATTTCGTAAGCGGCAGGTAAACCACCGGTACTCGCACCAATAATGACGATATGTGCCATCTGCTTCCTCCGGAAAATAAATTGTATTGAACATGTGCAGAATGGAACGCATTAAGCGTGCCAATTTTCGTCACGATCCGGATTGAGGATGTCCACCCGCCGAATGCGGCTTTGTTATCTGTTGACCTGCTTGATTGAGGTTATACGAAGCAGCCTGTGACCCGGCGAAATTCCCATTGATTCAACCGGGAAGGGAGGAGGGGGCACTGCTTGTGGAAGGTGCCAGCCGTAGCTGATCAGGGCCAGATGCCGCGTTCCTCGATGGTGATCAGCAGGCGTTCCAGTGCTACCACCAGGGCGGAGGTATGCAAATCAACGATGGTGTTCGTTGCGGGATCATCGTTATCGCTTTTTGCTTTTTCGCCGGCGGCGTCCACTTTTTCCTGGAGCATCTGCCATTTGGCGACCACCGCATCCACCGCATGGTTCATCCTGTTTTTCAGTTTTTGATTGATTTCCGCCAGGGTCCATTGCTCGTTTTCGATATTCTGTACCCATTCGAAATAGCTGGCGGTGACGCCGCCGGCGTTGACCAGAATATCGGGCAGCACATAAATACCCTTGCGCGTCAGGATCGCATTTGCTTCCGGTGTCACCGGTGCGTTACCCGCTTCGACAACGAGTTTTGCCCTCACGGCCGCGGCGTTGTCTGCATGGATCTGGTTGCTGGTCGCTGCTGGAATGACGATGTCGCAGTCCAGTTGCAGTAAATCATTATTGGTGATGCTCATGGTTTCCGGCAGACCCACGACAGTACCCTGCTGACGTTTGTGCTTGTCCACCTCATCCAGATTGAGACCGGTCTTGCAAAAGATACCGCCTTGTGAATCACTGATGGCAACGATCACAGCTCCGCTCTGGTGGAACAGTCTGGCAGCATTGGCGCCGACATTGCCGTAACCCTGAATTGCTATGCGGCTGTCTTCGAGTGCCGCCAGGCCGGGTATCGCGATGCGCTGCAGAAAACGTTGTACGGCATAGAGACAGCCCTGCGCCGTCGCCGCCCGCCTTCCTTCCGATCCGCCAAGATCGATCGGTTTGCCGGTAACGACGGGGCGGTTGTTACGCCCGGGATGCATGATGTCATAGGTATCGTAAATCCACGCCATGGTGCGTTCGTTGGTGTAGAGATCGGGTGCCGGGACATCGGTGTGGGGGCCGATATCATCCCCCAGTTCAGAAATGAATCGCCGTGTGATCCGGCGTAACTCGTTTTGGGAGAGGGACTTGGTATCACAACACACACCACCTTTTGCACCGCCAAAGGGTACATTGATCAACGCGCATTTCCAGGTCATCAGGGCTGCGAGCGAAGCGACTTCCTGAGAAGAGAGTTGAGGATGATAACGTATGCCGCCCTTGCCAGGTCCATTGGCGCGATTGTGCACCACACGATAGCCCTGAAACACCCTGACGGAGCCATCATCCATCTGCACGGGGAAATTGACCACGATCGACTTTTTCGGCGCCGCGAGAAAGTCGATCAAGCCGGGCCGGGTTTGATCGAGGTATTCGATGGCGCCTTTTAGGCGTTCTTTGATCACCTGATATTCGTCAAATTTTTCCATGATCTGCAGCGGTCGTATGGGGGTTGTTTTTGATAAAGTATACGTTATAAATTCAGCGACAGCAGGTAATGATGGTTTCAATCACCAGCCCGCTACGGCTGATAACTCAATTCCCGATTTCTTGCTCGGAATGCGTATTCAGTCGTTCGCTTTCCCCTTTACTGCTGTTTGTCGTTTTTCTGCAAGGGCAGGTGTTCCTCTATTTCCTGCATGCCCGCTTCAATTGTATGTTCAATTTCCTGCAACAGCGTGGTTTTGCGCGTGATAAATTTCCGTTGGGTGATGCCGCGGTAGATCAGTTCCAGCAACACACTGCCGCCGAGCACCAGCCAGGTCGTATAGAAACTGCTGCGATTGGTCTGCCATTGATAAACGGCCAGCAGCAGGAACACGGCAAGCACGACCACAAAGCCAGTGGCAATAACAAGAGAATTGCCGCCATATTCCGTTCGCAGGCGCCAGTGGGAAAAAAGCACAAACAGGTAGATCACCATGAACACGCTGCTGGTGATGGATGCGATGCCGTTGAGGTTGAAGAGCAAGGCAAAAGCGATACCGAGTGCGGCGGTAAGATAGAACCCTTCGCTGGAACCGAACCAGAGTTTGCGATCGAATGTTTTGGGCAGCTCGCCATCCCGCGCCAGCGCGTAGGCGACATTGGCACCTCCATAGAGGGTGGCGTTAAGGGCCGAAGCGATGGAAAAAAGCGCGCCCAGCGAGACCAGCAAAAACCCGCTTCGTCCCAGGAAGGGGCGGGCCGCTTCGGCCAGTGCATTGTCCTGGAATCTGATGAGTTCCGGCAGCGGCAGGTTACCGACCGCCACCAGGGAGACCGAAACATAGATGAGAGTTACGATTAAAATGCTCAGATAGATGGCAAGCGGCACGTTACGTTGCGGATCCCGCATGTTCTCCGAAGCATTGGTGACCAGGCCGAATCCCATGAAGGAGAGAAAAAAGACGGCGGTGGCATTCAATGCGCCCTGGATCTCTCCGCTGCCAAAGCCGGGCATTACCCGGGCCGGGTCGATGCTATGGATCCCCAGCACGACGAACAGGCCAAGTATGCCCAGTTTCACCAGTACGATGATAAATTCCGCCTTGCCTACCGCCGAGGAACCCAGCAGGCCGAGCAGCATAAAGATCAGCACCACACCTGCCTCAGCCAGTCCTGTTGTCAGGGGTGAGGTTTCTGTACCCAGCAGGGGCAACAGATAGCCAGCGAACCCCTTGGCGAAGAGTGCGATGGAAATGACATAGGTCAGCCAGAAGAGGAAACTCAATGCCCCGGTGATGAGCCCGTCACCGAGGCCTTTGAGGATGAATTCAATGGGTCCCGCATCGGAGATGATACGGCTGCCCAAGGTGGCATAGGAGTATGCGACCAGCAGGGCCACCAGGCTGGCGAGCAGGAAGACCAGCGGCAGGTTGTGTCCGGCCAGCCGCGCGCCGAGACCGAAAATGGAGAAGATACTGGCACCCACCATGGTGCCCACCGCAAGTGCCACCGCCTGCCAGAGTCCCATTTTGTCGTTTTTATGAGTAAGCATAAAAATGATGATGCTTGCTCGATGGTTTATTTGCTACCGTTTTTTTGTCATACGCCTGCCAAGCAGATTCAGTTTGAAACGCCGCACCGTTTCCGCTGGAACAACGGCACCACTGGGTCCCTGAAAATAGAGGGCAGCGCACGGGCATTGAACAATACAGGCACCACACTGCATGCAGCGGTGAGCCCGCGGTATATGGGCTATGCGTCTCTCCTGCTCCAGCTAAACACACCACTCGGCGTGGATATGGCGCACAAGCCGATCGTAAACGTGCTCCAAACGCCCCGGTGTCAGGAAACGGATGCCACGCTCATAGCGCTGCGGAGCGGACTCCAACAGGCGCATCAGTACATACAGGCTCATGCGCTTAATCTATATCATGTTATCGAAAGAAACTCTCTTGATTTGTTTCAGGCATGAACTGACGATGCCCCTGGTTTGAATATTGTTTCAATCAGCAACGTATGCGAACGCCCCGACAGAGCGGTGTTCGAAAACCGCCTCCATCACTTGATGGAGGCCGGTTCGGCGATAGCAGGGACAACCTTGCCGCCCAGCAGAATGGCCAAAAAGTAATTCCTGGGTTTGCCGTTCTCCATTGCGCGCAAATGCAGCAGATAATACCAGCGGTGTTTCAGTTTGTGGTCCCGAATGGGTTTGAGTTCGATATCGTAAACCTCAGCCTGTGTAAGTCGTGGATCTTTCTCAATCGATTGTCTGGCGTGGTTCAGCGCATCGGCAATGGTAAACGGCGGGCCTCCCTCGGCAGGATTCCATTGAGGACTCGCGGCGATATCTTCATCCTGCAAAAAAATGACCAGTTTCTGGTCGTCCATCACATCAAAGATTTCAACGGGTAAAACCCCGGCCTGCAGGCGTGCCGACGGAAGGAGCAGGGGTAATACGAAAACGGATAATGTGATGATCAATAGATACCGCATACGTTTCTCCTGTTTTACTACTCAGAAATTTGTTGGTGTTTGAACGGCCATCCTGACTTTCAGGACGGATTCGGTAAAGTAACAGAGTAATGCGTGCAGGTTTTACTGCCTGTGAATCAATGACTCGATACCAGGAACACTGTCGTTGGAGCCGGTTTTTTATTTGAGGCACCAGCAGGGGACCATGCCCGCTGCAATTATTAAAATAATAGCCAAAGGAACTTCAAATGGCGAGCACCGTTCCGGCACGAAGTACAAGTTCATGCCGTAAATATTTTCTCCCGATGAAGGAGCCTGACAGAAGCGACTGGATTTTGTCAGCAGGGCATAAGGTGTAATGCGGGGCCTTGCAACTGCAATGGGGCGTAACCAATCAACCAGGGTAAAGGGTAAAGTACAACACTGCAATCAGTGCCCGTGGTGCGAAACCCGAATCTGCCAATAATGTTAAATGATCTGGTATTCGGAACACTTGTTTTAGTTAAACGTATCGCCCAGCCACAACCCTATTGTCCCGCGGTTGGCATATGCCACATAACCACGCAGGTAACGGGAGCCAAACAGATTCCGCTTGTTTTCCGGCAAAATGACATCGACGACAACCCCTGAAGGTACCGTTGAGCCGTTCGTGCTGAGTCGCAAACCTTCGGAACTGACATCGAGCACCCGTGCATCCACGCTGCAACCGGTCCTGGTTTGCAGGATGACATCAAAATTTTCAGCACGGCGGGGAAAAAGACGATGTTCCATTTCAGTTCCTCTCGTTGCCGGGTCGTGGCTTGCCCCGGGCACTGGCAGTGACATACGGGGTGGCCGGTTTTTTGCTGACTGTTGTTGCCCGGGTCACAACAAACTTACACGGTATTTTTAGAATAGTCATGAAACCGGAAAAAACAAGTGACGATCCGCCAGAATATCAATTTGATTCGGTCCAGATATTAAGGTGTGCGCCATCATGGATTAGAGCGGATGTGCTCAAATCCCGCAACGCGACCAATAACCCCTGATGCTCCGCGGCTTAAGTGGGGTGGTATTCGCAACGCTTATTTAGAACCCTGCGCTCACCTTCAGGCAGTTGTTGCCGCTCTTTCTCAACCATTGCATCGCACGTTTCAGCCCATCGGGAATACTTTAGAGCCAGCCTTTGCGTTTGAAGTACCAGTAAGGGGCTATGCCCGCGGCAATCATTAAAACAATGGCCAAGGGGTAGCCGTATGGCGACGACAGTTCCGGCATGAAGTGAAAGTTCATGCCGTAGATGCTTGCAATCAATGTTGGCGGAAGGAATACGACTGCAGCAATCGAAAAGATCTTGATGATCTTGTTTTGCTCGATGTTGATGCGGCCGGTTGTGGCCTCCAGAAGAAACTGTACTTTTTCGAAAAGGAAGGTTGAATGTTCGTTCAAGGAACGGATGTCACGCAGGATCTCCCGTAACAACGGCAGTTCCTCTGCCGGGCAACTTTTGCTTCGCAACAGGAAAGACAGTCCACGCTGCATATCCATCAGGCTGAGGCGGACTTTGTCATTGTTGTCCTGAACCGCTGCCAGCAACGCCAGCACTTCCTCAAAATCACGTTCGCCGGCATGAAAGACCCGTGCATTCAAATTTTCCAGTTTAATATGCAGCTGCTCCAGTAAATCCGCCAGCCGGTCCACTTTCAACTCGAACAACCCCAGCATGATACCAAAGGCATCGATGTCATGCTTTCCCTGTGTTTCAAGCTTCTGCCGGTATTGCTGGAATGTTATCAGCGCCTCTCCCCTCAAGCTAAACAGGCGTCCGCGGCTGAGGACAAAGGCAACCGTTACGTTATAGGGAAGTTCAGGGGTTTCATGGAGGAAATAGGTGCGGATATGCAGCCCGCTGGCATCCTGAAAAAAACGTGAGGTGGCTTCGATTTCCACCAGATCATCCATCGCCGGTAAATCCTGATCATAGGTATCACTGACCCATGCCAGTTCCTCGGCGGTGGGTTGTTCCAGGTCAAGCCAGCAGGCATCGGGCATAAGCTGCTGCTTCTGGTCTATTGGGTGAGCAAGCAAATGACCATTTTGCACTGTGTAGGCGGTGATCATCGTTCTCTTCCATCAGCCAGGTTCAAATTGCCGGTGGCATCCTCGCCCGCTGCATGGCATTCATGCGCTGCAGAAATTACAGTCGCAAGCTGAACCAGGTATGTGTTCCTGTCTTGTACGGCCGCAGGATTTACTTCCATGAGAATCATGATTTAGCCGCCCGCACTGCCAACACATCACAACTGGCTCGATGCGTCACACCATATGCGGTGGAGCCCAGGGTGGAGGTGATACCGTGACTTCCATGGGTCGCGACGATGATTAGATCGATATTTTGTTCTCCGGCAAAATGTACGATCTCCTGTGTGGCGGAACGCGTACTGAAGCGAACTGCCTGTGCCACTTTGTCATACGCCAGATGTTGCGCAAGTTCTGTCAGCAATTTGTTTGCCTGTTGTTCCCGGTAAACTGCGGGGTCGACATTTTCGGGAGTGATCTCCACGTTGGATCTGTCTTCCGGAAAATACTCAACCACATGAAGCAGGGTAAGTTGCGCACCATAACGACGTGCTATATTGGCCGCGCGTTCTGCTGCTGCCCTGCCATGGTCCGAAAAATCCGTTGCACACAGGATGTTCTTGTAATCTTCCATTGTTGTCTCCTATTGGAATCGACATACATCTGGCTTGCTTGATATGAGAAAGAAAATAACCGTTATGCTGAACACACTGTAAATACCGTCGTTCCCGCACATCCCTGCGGCTGACGCTCATGTAAAACAGCTTTGTCCCTGATGCTCCGTGGCTTAAGTGGAGTGGTATCTGAAGCACTTAATTTAGTATTTATAGTGTTTTACCTGCCCTGCGTCAGCAGGTTATCAGTGATTGGCAAGCATCTCATCGAATTGATTTGCTGCATCGACCAGCCACAGCCCCGCGGTGTCGCGGTTGGCATATGCCACGAAACCGCGCAGATAACGTGAGCCAAACAGGCTTTGTTTGTTCTCCGGTAAAATGACATCGACGATAACCCCGGCAGGAATTGGCGAGCCGTTTACACTGACTCCGATGCCTTCATGGCTGACATCGAGCACTTGTGCGTCCACCGTTCCACCGGTCCTGCTTTGCAGGATGACATCAAAATTTTCGGCATGGCGGGGGAAGTGACGATGTTCCATTTATTTCCCCCGTTTGCTGAGTCGCGCGTCAACCTGTGCTTCGGCAATCAGCCAGTCTTCCAGTTTGGAACCCCCTTTGAAGCCACGCTGTTCGGCAATAAAGTAGGCGGCTTCAGCGATCATCTGCTGGCGGATACTGGCATCGACCGGGGTGGCGGCTGTTTTGCCGCGGCTGTTTTTACGAGCGGTTTTTTTCTTAGTGGTTGATTTTTTGGCGGTTTTCTTACTTGAGGCTTTTTTTGACCCTGCTTTTTTTTGCACGGTCTTTTTACGGGCCGGGGGTGTTGAGGCGGTCCCTTTTTTCTTTGTTGCCATTTGACAACTCCTGTAAGTCTTTCGGGTGAAGTACAGAGAGGTTTCGCAGCTCAGTTGTAGCCCCGTTGTAACACCGACTCTGTGTTTACGCTGTTACCCAGGTTACATCGAACGTTACAACCGGTGTTTTCTAGATATAGTCATGAAAACCGGAAAACAAGGGTTCATCGGGACGCCAATTTGATTTGGTCCAGGTAAAAGTGGCGCACCATGGCAGCCGGCGTAGAGGGGGGGGGTAATACCAGACCGTGGTATCGATGACAGCCGTTCGCTGCGAGGAGCTTTCATTGTTCTGTTAAAAACCTGTGATGGTGTCAATCTGGGTCGAGTTCCCGTTCCGCCTTCAGCAGCAGTAGCCTGGCTTCTTTACCGTTCCGTTTGCGCACCGTTTTCCCCTCATCCTCCACCATAGCAGCCAGTCGGTGATAACACCAACACCAAGGTAGACGGGGGACAGCCGGGTTTTTCCACAGGCGTTTGATTTCTGGTAATCTTGAACTCTGAGGCAGGAACAACAAATTGAAGGAGCAATGCCATGCGTGATTACAGCAACATGCCAGTCTTGAACTGGGAAGGCCCCATCAGCGCAAAAAAGGCCATGGCCCAGGTGCATCATGCCGAGCCGGTGATTCTGCAAATGCCGGAAGATTTCACGCTGACTATCGACGCCCCCTCATGCGGCTGCGAAGCCGGTGACGATCCGGCACACCACATCAACTGCAATGCAGCCGATACGCTCAAGGCGCTGGCGGCAAGTAACAATGTGCCGGAACTGGCAAAGCTGGCGGAAATTGCCCACGAAGCCGGACAGGCAGTGGATATCGAAAGCGACAATCGCCGCATCATTATTCACGATTGAGGCTGTTTTTTCTGGCAAAGCACTGCACGGGCAAGCCGGCCTTTCAGGAGACCATGAGATTACTTAAGGTTGCCGCCGGAATTTACCGGCGCCGGCGTTATCCCGTGTGGGTGTGGCCGGGAGAGAACTTATTCCGTCGCCCGTACAATGAACACATCACAAGGTGCGTTCTTGACCATTTTGGTGGTCAATGATCCCAGGCGTGCCTTTGGCTGGCCAACCACGAGCAAGCCGGCCTGGCGTTTCTCGATCTGTTCCACCACCGTCTGGGACGGTGTTCCGCCGATCACTTCCAGCGCCGAGGGTTTGGCGCCGGCAGCCTCGATGCGCGGTTCCAGATCTGCCCGGATCTTCACTTCCTCTTCCAGATCCTGCTCTTCGTAGCTGCGCAGGGCGATATCCCCGTACGAGGCATCGTTGATAAGATTTGCCGACCTGGCCGGATAGACATATAACACCACTAGTCGGGCCTGCAGGCATTCGGCCATATTGTGTGCACGCTGTACCACCGGCTCCAGAAAAGGGGAAGTATCGACAGCGGCAATGATCAGGGGTTGGGTATCGGACATGGGAACCTCGCGTAGAAAAAAACCACAATATTCTCGCAAGCATAGCGCGTTCTGTGGGGAATTTCAGTCCCGTTTGCGAAACCACAGATAACGAATGCCGATCAGGAGCAGAACTAGGGCAAACAGGGAGCGCAAATGCAGCTCCGGCAGGGCCAGTGCCAGGCTGCTGCCAAACCAGGCTCCGGCAAGTCCGCCGCCCACCAGCCCCGGCAGCAGCGCCAGCCGGATATGCCGACAACGGAAATTCTCCACACTGCCGGCTACGACCGCTGGAATCCGTGCTGCCAGGGAGCACCCCTGCGCCATTTGTTGTGGCATACCAAGCCCAAGTACCAGCAGCGGGGCCAGCACCGGACCTCCGCTGACGCCCACACTGCCGGCGACCATTCCTTCCACGATGCCGACGCCAACAAGATAGGTCATGCGCATCATGCCAGCCAGTTCCCGCTCTCCCAGCAGCTGTTCACGCAGGATCAGAAACACGGCCCCGCCGACAACCACAGCGCCGAACACCTGGCGCAGGCGGCTGCCCGAAAGGCGCTCGGTCCACAGGCCGACGAACGGCGTTACAATCAGCGCCGGTACCGCCACCAGCACAACGGCCTGTATCTCCACCTGTCCGGCGCGCGCGTACAAGTACGTTCCCAGCACGGCCGGAAAGAAAGCGGCCGCCAGGGCCGTTCCCCTCGCCTCGAATTCGGACAAACGCAGCCAGTTGAGCAGCAGTGGAATCGTCAGGGTTCCGCCGCCCAGGCTGAACAGGCCGCCACCCAGGCCGGCCAGCAGGCCGATGAGGAAAGTTTTCATTTGCATGGCCGTCGCAATCCTGAACGTGATTCAGGCACAGTGTGCCGGTATGGTCGCAGGCCGGCAACCGCGTGATGAAGGGACAAGTGCTGACATCATCATTCGATATGCAACGATACCACGGTGGCAGTTGCCTTTGCAGTGTTTATCACCGGATCACTTGATCCTTGTTGCAAGCGGCCCCATTTGATTTAAAAGGCTGTTCCGAATACAGGATCATTTTTGCTCGTTTCCCGATCCCGCTTTCACATCAACATCGGGCACTTATTGCATGATTCACGGCAAACAGCATCGTTCCCATACATCCTTGCGGCTGACGCTCATGTAAAAGCCTTCCGGCCCTGATGCTCCGTGACGTAAATGGCGTGATATTCGGGACACGTATTTTGAATAGCGCCGTATGCAAACCGGTTTGTTCACCTCTTGTTTCGCTGGAGTTTTGAGTAAGGCCTGCGGTTTGTTACTGACAACAGGGATTGCAGCACAAGCATAAACAAAAGGAGAGTTACCCATGGCAAGGTACACCCGCTGGTTCCATGAAATTGGTATAAATGATATCCCTGAGGTAGGTGGTAAAAATGCCAGTCTCGGGGAAATGTATCGAAACCTGACGGCCGAAGGTGTACGGGTACCCAATGGTTTCGCGGTAACGGCCTCCGCCTACCGCTACGTACTGGATAGCAATGACGCCTGGCCGAAACTGCATCAGGTGCTCGATACGCTCGATCCGGATAATGTCAGGGATTTGCAGGAGCGTGGCGCAAAGGCAAGAGACATTGTCTATGAATGTACTCTGCCGGATGATCTGAAGTCAGAGATCCTCGCGCAATACGCACGGCTCAGGGAGGAGTATGGAAACGACATCTCTCTGGCGGTGCGTTCTTCGGCAACCGCAGAGGATTCCCCCGAAGCTTCGTTTGCCGGCCAGAACGATACCTACCTGCATATCAGCAGCGAGGATGCCCTGCTGGATGCCTACAAGCGCTGTCTGGCTTCCAACTTTACCGACCGCTCTCTCCATTACAAGTACGACAATCACTTCGATTACTACAAGGTCCAGCTGTGCGTGGTGGTGATGAAAATGGTGCGCAGCGATATTGGTGCCAGTGGCGTGATGTTTTCCCTGGATACCGAGAGCGGTTTCAAAGACGTGGTTTTCATCAACGCCGCACTTGGGCTGGGTGAAAACATCGTGCAGGGCACTATCGACCCGGACAGTTTCTATGTGCACAAGCCCACTTTTGAAAAAGGCTATCGGGCCGTGCTCAAGCGCCGTTTGGGTAAAAAAGAGAAAAAAATGGTGTTTACCGATACGCTCAACACCGACAACATTGCGGTGGAATACACCCGGAACATCGACACCAGCCCCGAGGAACGAAATCATTTCTGCATCACCGATGAAGATGTCATGGTTCTGGCAGACTATGCCATCAAGGTGGAGAATCACTATTCCAAAAAGGCGGGTTTTAACAAGCCCATGGACATGGAGTGGGCCAAAGACGGAGTGGATGGTCTCCTCTACATGGTGCAGGCCCGGCCGGAGACGGTGCAATCCCGCAAAAAAGGCAACATCCTCGAAATCTATCACCTCAGGGAAAGATCGAAAACGCTCGTGCAGGGCCGGGCTGTCGGTACCCGCATCGGTGCTGGCAGGGTACGCATCATTTCCGATGTCAAATATCTGAGTGATTTCCAGCCCGGCGAAGTGCTGGTGGCCGACACCACCACCCCGGACTGGGAACCCGTGATGAAAACCGCTGCCGCCATCGTAACCAACCGCGGCGGTCGCACCTGTCACGCCGCCATTGTTTCACGCGAGCTTGGCATCCCGGCGATTGTCGGAACGGATGAGGCGACCAAGGTACTCAAAAACGATCAGGAGATCACCGTGAGTTGTGCCGAGGGTGAGATCGGCAACGTTTACGAGGGGATACTTGACTTTGATATCGAGGAAGTCGATCTCAGCCAGCTGCCGCAACCCCGTACCGGGATCATGATGAATCTGGGAAATCCCGATCAGGCGTTCAGCCTGGCCTCTCTGCCGGTAAGTGGTATCGGCCTGGCGCGCATGGAATTCATCATCAACGAATACATCAAGGCGCACCCGATGGCGCTCAAACATCCGGAGAAGGTGGATGAGGCGACGCAGCAAAAACTTCGCTCCCTGAGTCGCGCCTACGAGGATGCATGTGACTTTTTCATCAAGACCCTCTCCGAGGGCGTGGCCACCATTGCGGCATCGGTCTATCCCAAACCCTGCGTGGTGCGCATGAGCGACTTCAAGACCAATGAATACGCCACCCTTCTGGGAGGCGAATATTTCGAACCGGTCGAGGACAATCCGATGATCGGTTTTCGCGGTGCCGCCCGCTACACCCACCCCGCCTATGCCGAGGGATTTGCCCTGGAATGTGCCGCGATGAAAAGGGTGAGGGAGGAGATGGGTCTGACCAACGTGAAGTTGATGATTCCTTTTTGCCGCCGTGTCGAGGAAGGTGAAAAGGTGCTTGCGGCCATGGCCAAACATGGACTCAAGCGTGGCGAGAAGGATCTGGAAATTTACGTCATGTGCGAGATCCCCAACAACGTGGTGCTCATCGATGCGTTCGCGGAACTGTTCGACGGTTTTTCCATCGGCTCCAACGATCTTACCCAGCTGACCCTGGGGGTGGATCGTGATTCGGAAATCGTTTCGTTTGACTTCGATGAACGCGATCCCGGGGTCAAGCAGATGATCAGGCTGGCGGTGGAAGGTGCGCGCCGCAATCAGCGCCATTCGGGACTGTGCGGCCAGGCGCCTTCCGACTATCCCGAGATGGCCGAATACCTGGTGGAAATCGGTATCGATTCCATGAGCCTCAACCCGGACACGGTGCTGGCCACCACCCGCCATGTGCTGGAGGTGGAACAACGCCTGCAATCGAAAACACGCAAGAAAACAGCCTCGTAAACGAAAGAGACCGGTAAACACAAAATTATTTCAAGGAGAAACACCATGGGTCACATGAAAGACAAACTGAACGACATCATGTCTTTGACCGAACGCCTGCAGAAGGATTATCCCACTGAAACCAGCGGCTTCCTCAGTTTTCTCAACCGGGCGGAGGCAGGCAAGGCGCTGGACATCAAACAGAAGGAACTCATCAATGTTGGACTGGCGGTGGCGGCCCAGTGTGAATGGTGTATCGCCTTTCACGTGGAAGAAGCGGTCAAGGCCGGCGCCAGCCGGGACGAGATCGTCGAGGCCGGCTTCATGGCGGTGATCATGCATGGCGGTCCGGCCTACATGTACATGACACCACTGTTGCAGGCGCTGGACGAGTTTGCACCGCCGCCGGTGGAAGTATAAAGAATCCACTGACATCCTCCCAATTGTCAGCGATCAGGCTGCGGTCGGCTTTTCAGCAGGGAGAATCCGCAGGTTTGAGGATCCTGCGGCGCATACTGAACAACAGTTCGGCCACCACCACCGAGAGATAGAACAGACCTATCCAGTAGAGGCTGTGTGGTATGTCCCGCCACAGCCAGAACATCAGAACCAGCCACGAAGCCATGGACAACAGCATGGCCGTCAAGGGCCACAGGCCGCGAAGCCCGATGCGTGTCCGCAATCGCCAGGCCGAGAGATTGATGGCAAAAAAGATCAACAGAAAAGTGGAACTGGCAAAGGACGATATAATGGTCAGATCGGCAGCGTTGACAAACAGCAATGTCACTGCTGTGATGATCAGCAGGCTTGCCCAGGGAATGTGATTCTGCTGGCGGCGCAGGCTGAAAACGTGCGGTAACTCCTTTTTCTTCGACATTTCCATTCCAAGCCGTGCGGTACCAAAGAGGGTGGCATTGATCGCAGATGAGGTGGAGAACAGCGCAGCGACGCCAATCAGCACGAAACCGGCCTGTCCCAAAAAGGGGCGGGCCGCTTCGGCCAGGGCGTACTCGCCGTAACGGCTGATATCCTGCGGCGCCAGATTGCCAACGGCCACGAGGGACACCAGTACGTAGATTACCATCGTGATCAGCACTGACAGCAGGATGCCGTGCTTCAGGTTCTGTTGCGGGCGTTGCATCTCGTTCACCGCATTGGGGATCAGCTCGAAACCTTCGTAAGCGACAAAAATCAGTGCCGCCCCCATGATGACGCCCACCTCTCCCTTGTCGAATAACGGCAAGAGGTGATCGCTATGTACATTCGTCAGGCCGATGATGGCAAACAGGAGGAGGATCAATACCTTGACAGTGACAATCACGAGTTCAGCCGTGCCGGTTTCCTTTACGCCGTACAGATTGATGCCCAGGAAGGCCAGTAGCACCAGGGAAGCAAGCAGATGGTGTACCGCCGGATTGTTGCCGCTGCCCAGCAGGGCCGAACCGTAAGTGCCAAAGGTGTAAGCATACAGACTCAGGGTGCCAATGTAACCGACCAATAGCAGCCAGCCACCGAGGCCGGCAATGTTGGGATGGCGAAAGGCCTGTTCCAGGTAAGTAAAGCTGCCACCATCCGAACGGAAAGTGAGACCCAGATGGGTGTAGGAAACACCCGTCAGCAATGCGATGGCTCCGCCCAGGGCAAAAGCCAGTGGCGCGGCATGCCCGGCCTGGGAAATGGCCAGCCCAAGTACCGAAAAGATGCCACCGCCAACCATGGCGCCCACGCCCATGGCGACAACTTCCTTGAGTTCCAGCTTGCTGGTTGTCTTATCGATAGTCATTTGGCCTGGTATCTTTCCTGAAGTACCTTTACGAAAACCGAGTCTAACTTGATTTTGCCGCGCTTGCAGGTCTTACAGTTGATACACTTAAAGCTCATAAGCGCCAAGCAGTATCAATCCCTCCAGCATTTCACGCATGAGTCCTACCGCCCGGGGGTGATACCGTTCAGACCGATTGCGCAGGGACACCATCCAGCGTGTTAGCCATTCAATATCCTTTTCACTGTAAAAGCTGCTCATCACTTCGTAATTGAGGAACAGGCTGCGGATATCCAGATTGGCCGTGCCGGCCATCGAGAAAGTCTTGTCAAACACCAGTGCTTTGGCATGAATCATGATGTCGGGCAGGAGCCAGATCCGTGCGCCCGCTTTTGCCAGTTCTCGCAAATAGCGGTTTCGTGCAATATCGGCAAGGCGGTGATTGGAGGCGGCGGGCAGGATCAGATCGACTTCTATGCCCCGCAAAGCGGCCAGCCTGAGTGCTTCCTGAACACCTGAGTCGGGCACGTAATATGGTGTGGTAATCATAATGTGCCGTCTTGCCACATAGCAGGCAGTCAGTATTGCGGCATATATCGGATCATCGGCAACATCCGGACCAGAGGGGATGACCTGGACCCGGCTTTCTCCGCCGGGCACCGTCGCAGGAAAATCAGGTATGCCTGCACTTGGCGCATTTGTTGCAAAACACCAATCCGCTTCAAAAATCGCGCGATAGCTGGATACAGCGGTTCCTTGCAGACTGAAACTCAGATCGATCCAGCGTTCCTTGGGAGTATCGGCTTCAAGATACTTCGTCGCAAGGTTGCGGCCACCCGTCCAGACCTTTTCATTATCAGTAATAACAATTTTTCGATGATTACGCAGATTGGTTTTGCCATGCAGTGGCTGATGCAAAACAGGAATAAACCAGGCAATTTTGCCGCCATGCTCTGCAAGCGGGTGTAACAGCGTTTTGGGTAGTTTGAACGATCCAACACCGTCAAGCAGCAGGCGCACCTGGACACCTTGTTTGGCTTTTTTTTCCAGATGAGACAACACCTCCTTTCCTGCCCGATCGTTTCCCAGGATGAATATGGCAATATCAATGGTTCTTTGTGCACCATCCAGCAGGGCAAACAATTCCTGTCTGGCAACCTTTTCATCTTCGTGAAAATGAACAAGGTTGCGATCAGTGGACGAAGGGATACCCAGGGTGACCAGCAATGCGTGTACCGGATGATGATGTGTGCCGAACGTATCAGGCAGGTTTATTTTCGCTTTGCGTCTCAACTGTGCGTTTACTTTACGCTCCCCGAAAAAAAGATAAAGGGGAATCCCGATTAAGGGGACAAACACGATAACAAGAAGCCAACCGATTGTTGCCGCAGGTATGCGTGGACTGCGTAAAACCCGGGAAACAAGCAGAAGTGCCAGCAATACACCGAGAATGTATGCAATATGAAACAGCGCGGGCAAAACAAGCGTCAGGATGTACTTCAATTCCATCATTGTTTGTACCTTATCGTTTCCTGCGCCGATACCACCAACGGAACAGCATGATCAGAAAAACCGCCAGTAACAGTTGTTCGATGTGTTCGATGCGGCCGAAGATCTGTTCCGCCCCGGCACCGATGAGATAGCCGGCAGCGACAACCGCTACGGCCCACAGACTTGCGCTGAGTATATTGATCAATGCAAAACGCGTGGCCGGATAATCATGCATCCCCAGCAACAGTGGGGCGACAGTGCGGGATCCATAGATAAAGCGGGAGCCAAGCGCAATCCAGTCAGATTTTTGATCAAACCACGGCCGTATTTCATCGGCATGTTTTGCCAGGCGTGGAAAATATGTCAAGGCAACCGGCCCAAAGTGGTGCCCGAGATGAAACCATATCTGATCACCCGCAAAGGCACCAACGGCTGCCACCATAACAGTCCAGTCCAGGGGCAGGACTCCCCGGTGACAAAGCACACCGGCAAGAAGAATAACCGTTTCACCTTCAAGCAGGGCACCTGCGAAAACAATGACTAAACCATAGTGAGACAAATACGGCAAGCCTTGCTGTAGCAGCTCCTGTAAATTCATGAGGCATCCTTATAACGAAGGAATATCACTGCAATCTGATGTTGCCTGTTTCAGAAGAAGGCGCCCGTTTTACTTCTGGATATTTCGATCCCACGCAGACTGATTTCCAAGTGTACTGGTATTTGGAGCACCTGTTTAGCACCTTCTTCACATGGCTATTTAGTGGTTTATACAGGATTTATGCTTGCAATCCACACATGTAGCCTATATTCAATATCCATCTCAAAGGGTAATCTTGCGTTACAGCAGGATCTTTCCTGGGATGGAATGGGGGTGGATGCCAAAAAGTATCCATCATATTGCCATCACGCTGTGATCTGTCTGGAGCGCGGCTGGTTTCAGCGGCGCTGGCGGTGATGATGCATTATCAGGGAGGCAGGCCATCATGAATCCGCTTTTGCAATTGAAACAACTGGGCCAGAGTCCCTGGCTCGATTACATCCAGCGCGGCATGCTGCTCGATGGCGAATTCCGGCGCCTGCTGGAGGAGGACGGCATCTGCGGCGTGACTTCCAATCCCACCATCCTGGCCAAGGCGGTGCTGGAGCACGACGATTATCGTGATGCCATCGCCCGCCTGCGGCCCCGCTGTGCCGATGTCACCTCTTTATACGAAGCCCTGGTGCTGGAGGACATCCGCATGGCGGCGGATCAACTCCTGCCCGTTTACCGGGCGTCCAACAGGCTCGATGGTTATGTAAGCCTGGAGGTCTCGCCGGATCTGGCCTGGGATACGCAGACCACCATCCACGAAGCCAAACGCCTGTGGGCGGCCATCGACCGCCCCAATGCCATGATCAAGGTACCCGCTACGCCAGCGGGGCTCGATGCCATTCGCGAACTGACGGCCCGTGGCCTGAATATCAATGCCACCCTGATTTTCAGCCCGCGGCGTTATGAGGAAGTGGCAACAGCCTGGTATCAGGGCATGGCAGAGCGCCACTCCCGGGGCGAGTCCGTCGGCCATGTGGCATCGGTGGCAAGCTTCTTCGTCAGCCGCATCGAGACCCTGGCCGATCGCCTGCTGGAGGAGAAGGCCGCCGATGAGCCGGTCGCGCGGGAGCTCAAGGGCGGAGTGGCGGTGGCTGTGGCAAAGCTGGCCTATCAGAGCTTCAGGGATTTCACCCGGCGGGACGAGTGGCAGGCCTTGATTGCTGCGGGTGTCCACCCGCAACGCCTGTTGTGGGCCAGCACCTCCACCAAGAATCCGGATTATTCCGACGTCAAGTACGTGGATGAATTGGTGGGGCCGCAGACGGTGAATACCCTCCCGCCAAAGACACTGGCTGCCTATCGTGACCATGGTGATCCGAAGCCGCGGCTGGAGAGCGGACTGGATCGGGCCCGTTCCGTGTTTGAGGGAATGCAAAGCCTCGGCATCGATTTTGAGCAAATTGCGGAACGGCTCGAAAAAGAGGGCGTGGAAAAATTTCAGGCATCTTACCGGCAGTTGCTCGAAGCATTGGCGCAAGTGTGAAACGACAACGGCTCATTCTTGTTCTCAATGCCGGCTCTTCGAGCCTGAAATTCGCGCTGTTTTCCACCGATCAGACACTGGAAGGAATCCAGCGCTTTTATCATGGCCAGTTCCGCAATCTCGATGGAAAAGCGCACTTCTCGGTGGCCGATGCCCGGAATGACACTCTGATGGATGCGCCCGCCGGCATCGGCAATCATGAACAGGCCATCGATCATCTGCTGCGCTGGATGGACGAACACCTGCAGGAATACGAACTGGTTGCTGCCGGTCATCGTATCGTGCATGGCGGCAGCCGTTTTGAACGGCCGGTGCGCATCGATCCGGACGTGCTCGAACAATTGCGGGCTTTCGTTCCCCTGGCACCGTTGCACATGCCCCATAATCTTGCCGCGATTGAAGCGCTGCGGAAAACCCTGCCGGGTCTGAAACAGGTTGCCTGTTTCGATACGGCTTTTCATCGCGGCATGCAGCGGCTTGAACAGATATACGCCCTTCCGCGGGAGTGGCTTGACAAGGGTGTCCGCCGCTACGGTTTTCACGGCCTTTCCTATGAATACATCGCTGCTGTGCTGCCACACCATCTTGGTGAACAGGCACGGGGGCGGGTGATCGTCGCCCATCTTGGTCACGGCGCCAGCTTGTGCGCCATGCGTGACGGCCGAAGCATCGCCACCACCATGGGCTTCACCCCGCTGGATGGGGTGCCCATGGCCACCCGGCCGGGTCATCTCGATCCGGGGATCATCACCTGGATGATTCGGCAGGCGGGATTATCGGTCACCGAGGTGGATGATTTGCTCAATCATCATAGCGGACTGTCGGGTCTGTCCGGGAGCAGCGGCGACATGCAGGAACTGCTGGCGGATCACCGGCCGGAGGCCATCGAGGCAGTCGACTATTTCGTGCACCACACCCACCGCGCCATCGGTTCGCTGGCCGCCGCCCTTGGCGGCCTGGATGCGCTGGTATTCACCGCAGGGATCGGTGAGAACGCTCCTTCCATCCGCGAACGGATCTGTGACAAGGCAAGCTGGTTGGGGATTGCGTTTGACGCTGTTGCCAATACCGAAAACCGAGTGCGCATCAGCCTGCCCCAAAGCCGTGTCTCGGTATGGTGTATTCCAACCGATGAGGAGGCCGTTATTGCGCGGCACACCTTTTCTCTTATCTCAGCCGGCAGGCAAGGAGAACCACCATGAATAAAACAAACACGAACGCCCCCCTTGGCAAAGAAGAACTGGATTGCATTCATGCCTGGTGGCGGGCTGCCAATTATCTCTCCGTCGGGCAGATCTTCCTGATGGACAACCCACTGCTGAAACAGCCGCTGAAACCCGAACACATCAAGCCACGCCGTCTCGGTCACTGGGGAACCACCCCGGGACTGAACCTGCTCTATGCGCACATGAACCGGCTGATCAAGCGCGATGATCTCAATGCTGTCTTTATCACCGGCCCCGGACATGGTGGCCCGGCGCTGGTGGCCAATACCTGGATGGAAGGCAGCTATAGCGAGTTGTATCCCGATGTTTCGTGCGATGAGGCCGGCATGCGGCACCTCTTCAGGCAGTTCTCTTTTCCGGGTGGTGTGCCCAGCCATTGTGCGCCGGAGACGCCCGGTTCCATTCACGAGGGCGGTGAGCTGGGCTATTCGCTGGCGCATGCCTTCGGTGCCGTATTCGACAATCCGGATCTGCTGGCACTGTGTGTGGTTGGCGATGGTGAGGCGGAGACCGGCCCGCTGGCGACCGCCTGGCATTCCAACAAGTTTCTCAATCCGGCACGCGACGGGGCGGTGCTGCCGGTGTTACACCTCAACGGTTACAAAATTGCCAATCCCACGGTACTCGCACGCATTGCGCACGATGATCTTAAGCAACTGTTCGAAGGCTATGGCTATCACCCCTATCTGGTGGAGGGGGATGATCCGTTGGAAGTGCATCAGCAACTGGCGGGGACACTCGACACCATCATTCAAAGGATCCGCGAAATTCAGCAGCGTGCACGGGAGCAGGGCGATCTTCGACTGCCGCGCTGGCCCATGATCATCCTGCGCACACCCAAGGGCTGGACCGGGCCGAAGGAAGTGGATGGCCTCAAGGTGGAAGGCAGCTGGCGTGCCCACCAGGTGCCCATTCCCAACGTCACCACACCGGAGCATTTACAGATCCTCGAGAACTGGATGAAAGGCTACCGTCCCGAGGAGCTGTTTGACGAAAAAGGCTGGCTGAAACCCTCGATCAGCGCGTTGGCACCGGAGGGCGGGCGGCGCATGGGTGCCAATCCCCATGCCAACGGCGGCCTGCTGTTAAAACCCTTGCACCTGCCCGACTACCGTGAGTATGCGGTGGAGGTTGCACATCCCGGCGCCGAACTGGGTGAGGCCACCCGGCGCATGGGCGATTATCTGAGCGATGTGATGAAGCTCAATCTGGAAGCAGCCAACTTTCGCGTCATGGGGCCCGACGAGACGGTCTCCAACCGGTTGGGCGCGCTGCTCGATGTCACCAACCGCGTATGGATGGCTGACGCGTTCGATTACGACGATCATCTCGCCCCCGACGGTCGGGTGATGGAGATCCTTTCCGAGCATACCTGCCAGGGGTGGCTGGAAGGTTATCTGCTCACCGGCCGGCATGGCCTGTTCTCCTGTTACGAAGCCTTCATTCACATTGTCGATTCCATGTTCAACCAGCATGCCAAGTGGCTCAAGGTCAGCAGTGAGATCCCCTGGCGTGCCCCGATTGCCTCTCTCAACATCCTGCTTACCTCCCATGTCTGGCGGCAGGACCATAACGGTTTTTCCCACCAGGATCCGGGCTTTATCGATCATGTGGTCAACAAGAAGGCGGACATCGTGCGCGTCTATCTGCCGCCGGACGCCAACTCACTGCTTTACGTCACTCACGAATGCCTCAATTCGCATAACCTGATCAATGTCATCGTCGCCGGTAAACAGCCCGAACCCCAGTGGCTGGATATGGATGCCGCGATTAAACACTGTTCGGCGGGTATCGGTATCTGGGAGTGGGCCAGTAACGATCAGGAGGGCAGGCCGGATGTGGTGATGGCCTGTTGTGGTGACGTGCCCACCATCGAGACCCTGGCTGCGGTGGAACTGTTGCGGAAATTTGCCCCCGAGCTGCGCATCCGGGTGATCAACGTGGTGGATCTCATGAGCCTGCAGCCGCAGGAAGAGCACCCGCATGGCTTGCCGGACGCTGACTTCGATGCCCTCTTTGGCACCGACATCCCGGTGATTTTCGCCTTTCATGGTTATCCCTGGCTGATCCACCGTCTTACCTACCGACGCCGTTTCCACGACCATCTGCACGTGCGTGGTTATAAGGAGGAGGGTACCACCACCACACCCTTCGACATGGTGGTGCGCAATGATCTGGATCGTTTTCATCTGGTAATGGACGTGGCGGACCGGGTTCCGGCCCTGAAGGATCGTGCCGGGCACCTGCACCAGATGATGCGTGACCGGCTGGTGGAACATCGCCAGTACATCACCGGGCATGGTGAGGATATGCCGGAAATACGTAACTGGAAATGGGATGCCGCCAGGTCGGCAGGGACAAAATGAAAATCGCAAACAATGACGGCGTGTTTATGCAGACGGTGGCTTATTTCAAAGATACACGCCCTGTTGTCCTCTCATGTACATCCAGTGTATCTCATCCCCCATGAACCACTGCATGAGAATGAAGCCAACGAGACCGAGCAGCGCCATCAGCAGCGCCGCCAGCAAGGCGGAACCGAAGTTGCGTACTTCGAAATTACTTACCATGGTGGCGGTAAGCCAGATAGTAAAGGCATTGACGATGAGGGCGAACAGGCCAAAGGTGAGTACCGTCAGGGGCAGGGTGAGAAACCACAGCAGCGGCCGGATGAAGGCGTTGATCAGGCCCAGCACCAATGCAGCGAGCAGCAGTCCGCCGGTGGTCTTTGCCTTGACACCCGGCACCAGCAGGGTGGCCAGCCATAGACCGAATGCCGTTACCAGCCAAATAAAGAAAAATCCGAGCAGCATTGTTTACTCCTGAAAGATAATGGGTGGTCTTGAATATCACAAAACCGAACACCATTATGCATTGTATCCTCAGTGCAGACCACCGTTATCGAACTGCACTCACTTCGGGAAAAGCAGGGCGTTTCTGAAATAAAGAACAGTTTCGAAGTTGCCGGCCGCCATACGGAAAACCGGATACCGGGTTTGACAAACAAGGCGGATGTGATGACGGGAAGAAGAGGGCATCTGTGCAATTGCGCCTATCAAGGTTCCGCTGATGAAGGGACATCGATACGAAATTCTCGCCATCACATGTCCATACTGTGAAGAATAATGAATTTTACACAAAAATTTCGGGCCAGAAAAAATGGAATTCAACAAACGCACTGACGATTATGCCAAACAAGCCACAAGTGAAACGCTGGCGGAATTGAAAACCGATCCCGGGCTGGGGCTGACGGAAACCGAGGCGCAGAGCCGTATCAGCCGTTTTGGCTATAACGAAATCGAGGAAAAGGAAGAACCCTTGTGGCATCGCATCTTTCGTCGCTTCTGGGGGCCTATTCCGTGGATGATCGAAGTGGCGGCCGTTCTTTCTGCCATTGTGCAGAAATGGGAGGATTTCTTTATCATTCTCATCATGTTGCTGGTGAACGCCGGCCTGGATTTTTTCCAGGAGCACCGGGCGCTCAATGCCCTCAAGGCGCTCAAGCAGCGTTTGGCCAGGGATACGACCGTCTTGCGTGATGGCCGCTTCCGACGCATGCCGGTGCGTGAGCTGGTTCCTGGTGACATCGTCAAACTCAGAATCGGCGACATCGTGCCTGCGGACGTGCAATTGCTCGAGGGTGACTACCTGCTGGTCGATCAGGCTGCGCTCACAGGGGAGTCATTGCCGGTCAGCAAGAAAGTGGGCGAAGTCGCCTACGCCAATACCATTATCAAGCAGGGCGAGATGCTGGTGGTCGTGGTGAACACCGCGATGCGCACCAATTTTTCCACGGTGGTATCGCTGGTGGCCAAGGCGCAACTGGAGGAGCGCAGCCACTTCCAGAAAATGGTGATCCAGATCGGCAATTTCCTCATTCTGCTCACCGTTGCCCTGGTGCTGGTTATCATCATGGTGGCGCTGTTCCGTCATGAGCCCTTCCTGGAGATCGCCCGTTTTGCCATGGTGCTGACCGTGGCGGCCATTCCGGTGGCGCTGCCGGCGGTGCTCTCGGTCACCATGGCGGTGGGTGCAATGAATCTTGCCCGCCAACGGGCCATTGTTTCCCGCCTTACCGCCATCGAGGAGCTGGCGGGTGTCGATATTTTCTGTTCCGACAAGACCGGCACTCTGACGAAAAACAGGATGCAGGTGGCCGAAGCGGTTGTGCTGGATGGTTATTCGCAGCAGGAACTGTTTTTGACCGCCGCGCTCGCTTCGCGTCTGGAGAACAATGATCCCATCGAACTGCCCATTTTTCATTACATCGATGAGCATCTGCCGGGGCTGGACTGGCAGTCTTATGAACAACTCTCCTTTACCCCCTTCGATCCCGTGCGCAAGCGTACCGAGGCCGAAATCAGAAAAGATGGTGAGACTTTCCTCGCGGTGAAGGGTGCAGCGCAAGTGCTGATCGAAATGGCCGAGCTGGATGATAACAGTGCCCATGACCTGAACAACACGGTAGACCTGCTTGCCTCCAAGGGGTATCGCACCCTGGTGGTGGGACGCAAAAAGGGTGACACGCCGCTGCAGCTGATCGGTCTCATTCCGCTTTATGATCCCCCGCGGGAGGATTCGCAGCAGGTGATCGCCGAGATGCGCGAATATGGCGTGGAGGTGAAGATGGTGACCGGAGACAATCTCGCCATCGCCAAGGAGATCGGCAAGCTCCTCGGTCTGGCCGAGCGCACCATACGCTCGGCCCAGTTGTCCGGAGCGGCCACCAACGAACTGCTGGCGCTGGCCGAGGTTTTGACCACGGCCATTTACCAGCGGCTGAAAGGGGATGTGCCGCTCAAGGAGGCGAGGCAATTCGCTGCCGGGGTGATGGAACAAGTGAGCAAGCTTTACGACACGCGTTTGCTGGAACGCGAGTTTATCCATACCCACGAGTCGGCCATTATCGAGATGATCGAAGAAGTGGACATCTTTGCCGAAGTGGTACCGGAGGATAAATACCGCATCGTCGACACCCTGCAAAAAGGGGAACACATTGTCGCCATGACCGGTGATGGCGTGAACGATGCACCCGCACTGAAAAAGGCCGACTGCGGTTTTGCCGTCTCCAACGCCACCGATGCGGCCCGCGCGGCGGCGGACATCATTCTCACCGCACCCGGGCTGTCGGTGATCAACGAGGCCATGCGCCAGGCCCGCCTCACCTTCGCGCGCATGAAATCCTATGCCACTTTCCGCATTGCCGAGACCATTCGCATCATCCTCTTCATGACGCTTTCCATCGTGGTGTTCGATTTCTATCCCATCACTGCCTTGATGATCATTCTCTTGGCGTTGTTGAACGATATCCCGATCCTGGCCATCGCTTACGATAACAGCAAGGTGCATCGCTCACCTGTACGCTGGAACATGCCGGAACTGCTGACGGTCTCCAGTGTCCTTGGCATTGCCGGCGTGGTGTCGTCATTCGTGCTGTTCTTTATCCTGCAGGAAAAGGGTTTTCCCGAGGATGTGATCCGCAGCATTTTGTTTTTGAAACTCATCGTTGCCGGTCACAGCACCTTGTACATTACCCGCGCGGAAGGCTGGTTCTGGCAACGGCCATGGCCGTCGCCCTTACTGTTCGGCGCCACTTTTGGTACCGAGATACTGGGTACCCTGATCGTGGTATACGGATTTCTCATCACCCCCATCGGCTGGGAATACGCCCTGTGGATTTGGGTTTATGCTTTGGCATGGTTTCTGGTTAATGACATGTTAAAGATTGGCACCTACAACATGCTCAGAAGAAAAAGTTTGTATACCTGATTACCCGGCCAGGCACTGCAACAAGGAGATAAACATGAAAGTCTATACACCCCGCATAATCCCCGTGTTACTGGTATCCGTCTTGCTGAATGTGTGGCCACTGCAGGCATCCGCGCTGTTGCCGTTGAATGAAGCGCAGGGCAAATCGACGCTGGCGCCGATGTTGAAAAAGACCATGCCGGGGGTCGTCAATATCTCCACCAGATCACGGGTGAGTATTCAGCAGAATCCGTTGCTCAATGATCCTTTTTTCCGGCGCTTCTTCGACATTCCCGAGATGCCACAGGAACAGGAGCGCCAGAGCTTGGGTTCAGGTGTCATCGTGGATGCTGAAAAAGGTTATGTGCTGACCAACAATCACGTGATTGAAAACGCCGATGAGATCACCGTCACCCTGCGTGATGGCCGCCACTTCAAGGCGAAGGTGGTGGGTACCGATCCGGAAGCGGATCTGGGCGTGTTGCAGATCAAGGCCAAACACCTAAAGGAGCTGCCCTTCGGTGATTCAGACAAGCTGGAGGTGGGAGATTTCGTGGTGGCTATCGGCAACCCCTTCGGCTTGGGGCAGACCGTGACCCTGGGTATCGTCAGTGCCTTGGGCCGCAGCGGCCTGGGCATCGAGGGCTATGAGGATTTCATCCAGACCGATGCTTCCATCAACCCGGGTAACTCCGGCGGTGCCCTGGTGAATCTGGATGGTGAACTGGTGGGCATCAATACTGCCATCGTCGGCCCCAGTGGTGGCAACGTTGGCATTGGCTTCGCCATTCCCAGCAACATGGCACGCGATATCATGCAGCAACTCATCCGTTACGGTGAGGTGCGCCGCGGGCAGCTGGGTGTGATTGTGCAGGACGTTACGCCCGAATTGGCGGAAGCCATGGGCCTGTCGCGAAGCCGGGGGGCGATCATCGCCCAGGTGATGAAAGGTTCGCCGGCAGCCAGGGCGGGACTCAAACCGGGTGATGTGGTGGTTGCGGTCAATGGCGAGGAGATCAGAAATGCGGCCGATCTGCGCAATACCATCGGTCTGCAGCGTGTTGGCGCACGGGTGGTTCTCGAAATCGTGCGTGACGGCAAATCACGCAAGATCAAGGTGAAAATCGTCAAGCCAAAACAGACCAGGGCGGCCAAGGCCGAGAAGTTGAGCAAGCGGCTCTCCGGTGCGGTGCTGGGGGCGATCGAACCGGATCATCCGCTGGTAGGGCGCGTCGAAGGTGTGGAAGTGGTCGATGTGGAGCGGGGGAGTCCGGCGTGGATGGCGGGATTGCGCAAGGGGGATATCATCGTCTCGGTGAATCGCCGCCCGGTGAAGACGCTGGAAGACGTGCGCCGCGCCCTCAAGAAAGGCGGCAAGAGCATTCTGTTGAACATCCGCCGTGGTGACGGTGCCTTGTTCATCGTGATCCAGTAATGCCGTCCTGCCGGCAGGGAAGCCGGCAGCAGGTTGCCTCAGGTTTTCACCATGCCGTGCACTTTTGCCACCACCGCTTCCGCGTTGGGAATGGACGAGGCCTCGAGCATGCGGTTATAGGGTGTCGGCACATCGGCGGCGGCGACACGCTGGATAGCGGCATCCAGATCGCCAAAGCATGTTTCCGTCAGTGCCGCTGCGATTTCGGCGCCGGCGCCGGCGAACTTGCAGTCTTCCTCGACGATCACCGCACGACGGGTTTTGGCAACCGATGCCTGCAATAAAGGCAGATCAAGGGGCCGCAGGCTGCGCAGATCGACAACCTCTGCCTCGATGCCCTCCTTGCCCAGCGTTGCGGCGGCCTCGAGCGCCACATTCACCATGCGGTGCCAGGCGATGAGGGTGACGTCATTGCCATCCCGGCGTATGGCGGCACTGTGCATCGGCAGCGGTTCAGCCCCGGCATCGAAGGCACCGGACTGGAAATAAAGCAGTTCGTGTTCCAGCACCACAACGGGATCGTCCTCATCGATGGCCTGACCGAGTTGCCAGTAGGCGTCCTGTGGCGTAGCGGGCGCCACGATGCGCAGCCCGGGAACGTTCATCATGGTGTGCTCCAGCCGCTGTGAGTGCTGTGCCGCCAGTTGTCTGGCCACCCCGCCCGGCATCCGTACCACCAGTGGCACCGTCAGCTGACCGCCCGACATGTAACGTAACTTGGCGGCCATGTTGATAATGGCGTCGAGCGCCAGCAAGGCGAAGTTGACCGTCATGATCTCCACGATGGGACGCCCGCCTGCCAGTGCGGCGCCCACCCCCAGGCCGGTAAAGCCGCCCTCCGAGATAGGGGTGTCGCGCACCCGCCATTCGCCGTATTTGGCATACAGCCCCTGTGTAACCCGGTAGCTGCCGCCATAGAGTCCCACGTCTTCACCGAGGATGAAAACCGACTCATCCTGTTGCATGGCCTTGTCCAGCGCGATATTCAGCGCCTCCCAGAGTTTCAGTTCAGGCGCGGCATGTGCCGGTGCGACCAGCCCGGTTTTTTCACTGTGTTGCCGTGTCATGCGCCACCCCCGTAGAGATCCATGGGCGTAACGTACACATCCTTGTCGAGCTGCTGCGGGGGTGGACTCTCCTCGGCGAAACGCACCGCGGCTTCAACGCTGTCCCGCACTTCCGCTTCGACGGCATCGCATTCCGCTTGCTCCAGCCTGCCTTCCTCGAGCACCTGGCGGCGAAATGTTTCCAGCGGATCGCGCGCCCGGAGTTCCCCCACCTCGAGGGCGGAGCGATAGGCGCCGGAGTCGGCCATGGAGTGGCCGCGGTAGCGGTAGGTATCGCACTCGAGCAGATAGGGGCCATTGCCACTGCGAACATGCTCCAGCGCCAGCCGGGTTGCCTCATAGACTGCCAGCACGTCCATGCCATCCACCCGCCGTCCGACCATGCCGTAGGCGATGGCTCGCCGGTGGATCTCCGCCACGGCGGAATGGCGGTGGATCTCGGTACCGATTTGGTAATGGTTGTTTTCGCAGATAAACAGCACCGGCAGTTTCCACAGCGCCGCCATGTTGAGGGATTCGTGAAAGGTGCCCTGGTTGGCGGCACCGTCACCAAAATAACAGAGCACGGCATCGGTGGCGTTTTGCATGCGCAACCAGTAAGCCACACCGGTGGCAACCGGGAAGGTCTCACCAACGATGGCGTAACCACCCAGAAAGCGGCGTTCCTTGTCGAAGAGATGCATGGAGCCGCCATAGCCACCCGAACAGCCTGTGGCCTTGCCAAACAACTCGGCCATCACCGCCGTGGGCGGAATGCCGCGCATCAGTGCATGTACATGTTCGCGGTAGGTACTGACGACATAATCTCCGGCATCGGCCGCCCGCAGGCTGCCCACTGCCACCGCTTCCTCGCCGGGGTAGAGATGCAAAAAGCCGCCGATATTGCCCTGGGTATACTGCTCGGCGGCGGCCTCTTCAAAACGGCGGGCGAGCGTCATATCGTAGAGGAACTGCCTTGCTGTATTCCGTTGCATGACAACCTTCTCATCAGAGGATAAGGTGATCCACGCCATGACAGCCGTGCATCAAATGTGATGGGGGCCAACCAACAGTATGTTACAAATATTCCGGAAAAACAAAATCCTTTTGATGTTTTCCGGCCAGATCACCGTACAGAAACCGGTCAGTTTTATGTATTTGCAATGTATCGAAAGGACCGTTTTTCCCTCATGGTCATCAGGTTTGCGTCACAGGGAACGGGTTCCGCGCTAACGCATGGCTGTTGACTTCAGAGTCACTCGTCGATATTCACGGTTTCCGTGGCTTTTATGTATTCGTCCGCAATCTCGACCAACTTGCGGCGCTGGGAACGGGCGTGGTGGCGCAACTTTTCAAAAGCGGCATCACGTGACAAATGGTACTTTTCCATAATCACGCCAATGGCTGTGCTGATCAGCTGATCTTGTTCCAGTGCACTCATAAGGCGGTGTTCGCTCTGCTTGAGCTTTTTGATCTGTTCGGCCCGCTTCAGCGCAGCTTCTATGGAGGGCACGATCTGTTCGACATCGATGGGTTTGACGAGATACCCCAGCGCCCCAAGGTTGGTCGTTTTTTCGACAAGATCCTCGTCCCCATAGGCCGAGAGCATCAAAAACGGTGTTTCTGTGAGTCGGCGGGCGGTTTCCACTCCGTCCATTCCCGGCATGCGGATGTCCAGAATGGTGATGTCCGGTTGCTCCTTCTCACACAATCTGACGGCCTCCTTGCCGTCACTGGCCTCGAGAATGGTGTAACCGGCGTTTCTCAAGCCGTTTGCCAGGGTGGCAAGGACCAATCTGTCATCATCTGCGATCAGAACGCGTGCTTTGGGCATGTCAACTCCAATGTGTTTTTATTGTTTGGAACAGCTTCATGCCGGTGTATCAGAGTCCTATTCCGGATTTACTTTCGTAAGGTAGGGGATTTAGACGTGCCGATCAAGGTTTCATTGTGTTGCTGTTGCGGAAATGAGTAAGGGCGCACAATTGGTGCGCGCAATTGCACATGTGTGGTGACTCCTGCGTGGTTTTGCCGGTACTGGATGGAAAAGCCGTCGGCTGGCAACAAGGCCTGAATGAGTTCAAGCCCGGTGCCATGCCCCATGCCGGCCTGAAAATCGAATCCCTCGGGTAAACGGCCGCCGGGGCAGTGAATACGGATCTCCCCCTGCTCGTGAACGGCATCCAGTGAGACGCGCACCTTGTCATGGGCATTTTGCCTGTTGGCGTGTTTGAGGGCATTGGTGATGAGTTCGTTGAGGATCAGTGCAACGGGGACGGCCTCCTTGTCCAGTACCTCCAGGGGGGTGTCGACATTCAGGGAGAGATCGATGGCGGTGGCTGCATTGTTCGTGTGTGAGTGGCCTTCGACGATGGCGGGCAACATTTCACACAACAGCAGTTTATTGATGTCGCGCTGGCCGTGAATGCCATGAATGAGGGCGATGGAATTGATCTGGGTGATGGCCTTGTCGATGGCGTCTGCGGGATCACTCGGTGTATGGTTGAGATTGTTGCGTAACAGCCCGACGATGCCCTGCAGGTTGTTTTTGATGCGGTGGTGAACTTCGCGGATCAGCGCATTGCGTTGTTCCTCCGCCTGTCGCAATTGTTCCTGTTCGTGAAGCTTGCGTTTATCGATGTTGCTTGCCAGCCCCAGCATCCTTACCGGTTTGCCGTCCGCATCACGCACCACGTTGCCGGCTTCCCTTACCCAGTGGATGCTGCCGTCCGGCCAGACGATGCGGTGATCCAGATCATAGACACTGCCATGGTAGAGGGAGTCATCAATCGCCTGAAGCACCATGTCCCGATCATCGGGGTGCACGTAGGAAAGAAACATATCAAGGTAGGGGCGGGTGGAAGCCACGGGCAGACCGAACAGCGTCCAGACCTGATCGGACCAGTAGAGTTCTCCTGTGGCGATATCCCATTCCCAGTTACCGAAATTGGCGAACTGCTGGCTGAGGCGCAGGCGTTCCTCGCTTTTCTGCAGTGCTTGCAAGGTGTTTTGCCTGTCGGTGATATCGTGTGCGATCCCGCGGAAACCGGACAGTTCGCCTTTTGACGAAAAGAAGGGCACGCCGCTGGTTTCCATGGTGACATGCCGGCCGTCTTTGTGGATATTGATGTTCTGTTCGCGGTTGAAGGGAGCCGGTTTCCCCCTGCGGTTGAAATGCCGGGCGAGTTTGTCTGCCTCATCCGCGGGCATGAAATCAAAGGGGGTTTTGCCGAGCATCTCTTCGGGCCGATAGCCCAGAATGGTCTCCACCTGCGGGCTGGAGTAGGTAAAGCGGAGTTCTGTGTCGATCGCCCACCACCAGTCACTGCTTGTTTCCACCAGGTCCCGGAAAAGGTCCTGGGATTTTCTGTAGTTGATCAGGGTGTTTCTGTGCTCGGTATGATCGATACCCGCACCGACGATGTATTCGATGGTTTCCGTGGGATTGGTGAGGGTGGCGGTGATCCAGTTGATATAAAAAGATTCTCCCGCTTTGCCACGCATTGGAATGACGAGGTTGCTGGCAAATTCGCCGTGATGCAACTGCTCGACAAAGCTGGCCCTGACAGCCTCCTGTTGTGATTCGGGGTACAGCATGCAGAAATGATTGCCCAACAACTCATGCTCGCTGAAGCCACTGGCGCGTTCGAAAGCACGATTGGTATAAACAAATCTTCCCTCGCGGTCGACGGCGAGCAGCAGTGTTTCCAGGGTGTATTTGAAAAAGGGGTGTTGTGCCGCTTCCAGAAAGTTGGCGGTTGGCCAGCTGTTGCGGGGCTTGTCTGATTTATCGTGCATGGGTGGTGTTTGTGTCTAGTGGTGGCCGTGTTTTTGTTATCCCGGCATGCAAGGAGGGGCAGGCAAAATCCATTTTGTTTTTTTGCCCTGTTCAGATTACCCCTATCCGGTCACCTATCCGCATACTCTGCATAAGGAAATTATAGAAAAGTTCTCAAGTTTTGGAATTGTTTGACGAAGTATAAAACACAAACAGCATTCAATGGTCCTGCTTTCGTTCAGAAAGCCGTGCCTTTCCCCACAATGGGGGTATTTCCGGCAGTGCTGTTTATATTCATATGGTATCGCCCTTCAACCCGCCGATGCCAGCGCCGATTGTGATAATCGGCACGGGTGCCCAACTCCCGCCCCCGGTGTAAGTCATGCTGTTCCAATGCAACCAGGGAAAGGAGAAAGTCATGATGATTACCCTGCTCAAACCTGCCACGGCTTTGATGGATCGTGTGCGTTATCCGATCAAGTTCACCATTATTTTTGTCATTGTTTTAATCCCCCTGGCGCTTTTGAGCCTGAACCTGATCACATCCATCGCGGAAGACGTGGCCTTTCTCGAGAATGAGCGTACCGGCCTCGCCTACATCAGGAGCGTGCGCCAGCCTGTCGAACACATCCAGCAGCATCGCGGCATGATGGCGGCCTATCTTAATGGTGCGAAGGAATTCCGCGACCGCATTATGCAGAAGCGCGCGGTTGTCGATCAAAAACTGGCTGAACTCAGAGAGGTTGACGCTGAGCTGGGGGTGCAACTCGGCACCAACAACGTGGTGGACAATCTGCTGCAGCAATGGAACAGCATCAAGGCCAACGCCATGCAGATGGCGCCTGCCGAGGCCATCAAGGCGCACAGTGATTTAATCGCCGGGATGCTGGCCCTGATGGGTGAGGTTGCCGACGCCTCCCAAATCACCCTGGATCCGAAACTCGACAGTTATTACCTGGGCGACACTCTGGTTTCAGGCCTGCCCAGAATGCTGGAATATATGGGTCAGGCGCGGGCGGTGGGTTCCGGTGTGGCGGCTGCGGGTAAATTCGCCAGTCCAAAGATATATACCCGCCTGGCGGTGCTTTCCAACAACATCGATCTGTATTTTACGGGGGTCAGTTCCGGCCTGAAGGCGGCTTATGCGGAAAATAGCGGCATTGCCAAGCAGCTGAAAGGCCCGACCGATGAGAACAACAGCGCCATCCGCGAGATGCATGCGCTGTTGAACGACAAACTGTTGAATGCGCAGAGTATCAGTATCAGCAGTGATCAGGTTTTCAACACTGCCACCAAAGCGATCAGCGGTTCCTACAGACTTTATGATGCCCTGGTGCCGCAACTGGATAAACTGTTTGTCGAGCGGATCGAAGCCGCGCATGCCGCCATGATGAGGGCCATCGCTATCGTTGTGGTGGTGCTGGCACTGGTGGCTTACCTCTTCACCGGATTCTATTTCTCGGTGCGGCAGAGTATTGCACGCATCCGTGATGCTGCGGAAAAACTTTCTGAAGGTAATCTTTCCGTGCAGGTGAAACTCAGCAGCCGTGATGAAATGAGTCAGATCGCCGACAGTTTCAACAGCATGGCGAAACAGTTTGCGCAAATCGTTTCGCAGATTCTGGGTTCATCGCAGCATATCGGCAGTTCCTCCGAGGAGCTCTCGGCCATTACGGAACAGACCAGCCAGAGTATTTATGAGCAACAGTCACAGACCGAGCAGGTGGCAACCGCGATGAACCAGATGAGCACCACGGTGCAGGAGGTGAGCAAGAGCATTGCGAATACGGCACAGGCCGCCCAGGAGGCCAGCATGGAAACGTCCAAGGGCCGCAGGATCGTGGAAGAGGCCGTGCGGGCGGTGCAGCAGCTTGCGGGACAAATCGAAAGCGCGGCAGGCGTCATCAAGCAACTGGAACAGGACAGTGAAAACATCAACACCGTGCTGGAGGTGATCAAGGGGGTGGCGGAACAGACCAACCTGTTGGCGTTGAATGCTGCCATTGAAGCAGCTCGTGCCGGAGAGCAGGGCCGGGGTTTTGCTGTGGTGGCCGACGAGGTGCGTACCCTGGCGGGCAGGACGCAGGAATCCACCGAGGAAATCAATCAGGTGATCGAAAAACTCCAGAGCGGCTCGCGCAAGGCGGTGGAGGTGATGAACAGGAGTTGTGAGGAAGCCAGGACGGTGGTGGAGCAGGCCAGCAATGCAGGGACCTCATTATCCGCTATTTCCACGGCGGTGGAACGTATCAATGAAATGAGTGCACAGATCGCCAGTGCGGCGGAACAGCAAAGCGCGACCGCTGAGGAGATCAACCGGAATATCGCCAATATCACCGAGAAAGCCAACGATACCTCAAGCGGGGCGCAGCAGACGGCGACGGCGAGTGAGGATCTGGCCCGCCTGGGCGCCGACCTTCAGCAACTGGTGGGGCGGTTCAATGTGTAGTCTCGGAAGGTTGAATGACTGTGCGCAAGCGAGGTCCAGTTTGCTACCAGGGTATGCGTTTGATTTGGGGGCCAGCACACCGGAACACCATGGCAAGACACGCTGGGAATACATCCCTGCAAGCTTCACGGCAGCCTCCCTGCTGCCGAGAGTCTTGCCAGGGGGTTCCGGTGTGCCGGCCTGTTGATCAACAGGCGGGCAGCATTCCGGCACAGTGTAAATAACCCGCCTTGTCGTGAGAGGTATGGGCGTCTTCGTTAAACAGAGTTTGAAGAATGCAGAGGAATCACGCTATGAAAGATCTGATGGAATCAGTGGAAGAATGTACCGAGCTTGCCAGTGTAAACAGTCTGGAGGTTTTGTTGTTCAGCCTGGGAAAGGAGAGGGAGAGCGGTGACAAGAGGACGTTTGGTATCAATATTTTCAATGTGCGGGAAGTGATATACGTCCCGGAGATCACCGGCGTCGCCGACATGCCCGATTCCGTGGAAGGCACCATCAGTCTTTGGGGTATCACCATTCCTGTCATCAACCTGCCTGCCTATTGCGGAATAAAACTGGCGGAGAAGCCCGCCACCATGATTGTCACGGAGTACAACAAGCACATGCAGGGTTTTCTGGTGCATTCGGTGGATTGTATTCAACGCCTGGTGTGCAAGGACATCAAGGCGCCGCCGCGGAGAATGGCAGGCCGGTATGGTGGCCTGGTTACCGCAGTAACAGAGGTGGCGGAGAAAGGACCAATCATGATTCTGGACATTGGCAAGGTGTTGTTCGATGTGGCCGGATTTTATGATGAGGATTCGATTTTTGAGGGGATAGCGCCTGCGGCCGACGAAAATATAACCGTTCTGTTTGTCGATGATTCCAGTGTGGCCCGCGGGCGGATCCGGCGTACGCTCGAGGAGATGGGAGTGAAATACATCAGTGCGGTGAACGGTCAGCATGCCTGGGAAAAATTGAATGAGATTGCGGCGTATGTTGAAGCGGAAGGCGGGGCGGTGGCGGACAAGGTGCAGTTGATCCTGACGGATATCGAAATGCCGGAAATGGACGGTCAGTTACTGGCCCGCATGGTGAAGAATGATGCCCGTTTCAAAGCCATTCCCGTCATTGGGCACTCCTCGCTGGGCGCCGGGAGGGAGCGGCTCCTGGGTGAAGATGTGGATGCCTGGGTGGAAAAGTTTGAACCCCGGGAGCTGGCCGGCACGCTGGCGAAAATGATGTGCGCCATAACAGGGTGTGCGCAAAGCCCGCGCCATCGCCAGGCATGTGGAGAATGAACGGAAACGCTTCAGTGTTTTAGCCGTTGTTGCAGGCATTTGAGATAGGCCTGCTCATCGGGCAGGCTGCCTGCCTGCTGGCTTTGCCAGATCATTTCCGCCAGGCACTCCATCATCTGATGTTCCGCAACATGGGGATCGGCGTACCTCTTCAACAAATCCGCGTGGATCTTTGTGATGCCGGCGGGGCGCTGCGTGGCCAGTTGTTCCTGGATGCTGATGTGCATGGCCATGTGCAAAAAAGGGTTGGTCTCCCCCGTCTCCGGCAGGTAGTCCCGTTGCAGATTGGCCTCCTCGTCCTGCAGCAGTGCATGGTATTCGGGGTGTTGCAGAATAATCTGTGCGATCAGCTGCTCCAGCGGTTCTGCCGGTTCCCTCTTCTGAAATTTGCGCCAGGCGGAGAAAAACAGCTGGCGTAACTGGGTGCGGTCTTGTGCAAACATGGGGTTAGGGTAATGGGGAGGAAGCGGAGTTACAAGACGGATTGGCCCTTAATCCAGGTTCTTCTCCGTGAATTCACACAGATCCTCAATCACACAGGAACCGCATCGCGGTTTGCGCGCAATGCAGGTGTAGCGGCCGTGCAGGATCAGCCAGTGGTGGGCGTCTTTTTTATAAGGTGCCGGCACCACCTCTAATAACTTCTTTTCCACCTCCAGGACGGTTTTACCCGGGGCGATGCCGGTGCGGTTGGCGACACGGAAGATATGGGTATCCACGGCGATGGTGGGGTGCCCGAAGGCGGTATTGAGGATCACATTGGCGGTTTTCCGTCCTACCCCCGGCAGGCTTTCCAGGGCGGCACGATCTTCCGGCACCTGGCTGTTGTATTTTTCCACCAGTATGCGGCAGGTCTTGATGATGTTTTTGGCCTTGTTGTTGAACAGACCGATGGTCTTGATGTACTTCTTCAGCCCCCGTTCGTTGAGAGCGAGGATCGCTTCCGGTGTATTGGCGACCTCAAACAGCACGGCGGTGGCTTTGTTGACGCTTTTGTCGGTCGCCTGGGCAGAGAGGATCACCGCGATGAGCAATTCAAACGGTGTGGAATAGTGCAGTTCAGTCGTTGGTTTGGGGTTATGCTTTTTCAGCCGTTTGAAGATTTCTTTGATATGTTCTTTTTTCATTAATGTCCGGAGCGTGATTCGAATAACGGATAACGGGGGATAGACAAGGCTGCTCAGCCATTCGCCACTTCGGGTTGTGCCACGCTGACGGATTGTGTCTTGCGGGTGCGTTTTCTGTCGATGCTATTTTTAATGGCGATGATAAAACCAAGACCGAGGAAAGCCCCGGGTGGCAGAATGGCGAGGAGGTAACCGCGGTAATGTTCCCACAAGGTGATTGTCAGGGCTTTCCCGCCGGGGCCGAACACCAGTTCGGCGTGACTCAGCAAGGTGCCGAAACCGATTGCTTCGCGCATCGTGCCCAATAATAACAATACCAGGGTGAATCCCAGGCCCATGAACAAACCATCTGCGACTGAGGGGATGAGGGCGTTTTTGGAAGCAAAAGATTCGGCGCGGGCGATAATGGTGCAATTGGTGACGATAAGCGGAATAAAAATCCCAAGGATTAAATAGAGTTCGTGAAACCAGGCATTCATCATTAATTCGATAACGGTGACCACCGAGGCAATGATCATCACAAATACGGGAATACGGATCTCGGGTCGTACCCAGCGGCGGATGAGGGAAACAACAGCGTTGGAGGCAACGAGTGTAAGGGTGGTGGCAAGACCCAGCCCCAGGCCGTTGAGCACCGTATTGGAAACAGCGAGCAGGGGGCAGAGTCCCAGTATCTGCACCAGTGCCGGGTTATTGCTCCACAGGCCTTCATTGATAATTTGCCGATAAGCGGGGCTATTCATTTTTTTCTTCCTCTATCGGAATCGAAGGGGTGTCGAACAGTTTGTCGCGGTTTTTCTCATAATATAACAGTGTTTTATACACTGCCTTGACCACGGCACGGGGGGAAACCGTGGCACCGCTGAACTGGTCGAATATACCGCCATCGCGTTTGACCGCCCAGCCTTTTTTGCCGGGGTTCTTCAGCGAGCGGTTGTTAAAGCTCAAGATCCAGTCGGAACGGCTGCGGTCAATGGCATCCCCCAGTCCCGGGGTTTCCTTGTGGTTGACCACATGAACACCCGCGAGGGTGCCGTCAAAATTGATGGCAACCAGCAAGTCGATTCGTCCGCTGTAGCCATCGGGCGCAACCGAGTTGATGATCACCGCTACCGGTCGGCCGTTGCGCCGCGCACGGTACACCCTGACCGGTTTGGGGGTGCCTAACAATTCCTTGTCGCTTACGCTGATGACGTCGGTGAAAAGATCGTTGTCGTGCCGTTCAGGAGGGATGAGGATATGCAGGCCCTTTAACAGCATCGCCCGATGGTTGGCGGCGATCCGGTCGGCGGTCTTGTTATAGGTGATCGCCACCAGGGTGGTGCCGATCACCGCAAACAGCCCAAGTAATACGGCGCTGATGATCATGTTACGCAGTGTTTGCATCTCAATCCCGCTCTTCGCCGAATACCCGTGGCTGGGTGTAATAATCGATGGTGGGCACTGCCATGTTCATCAGCAGTACCGCAAAGGCGACCCCATCGGGATAACCGCCCCAGGTACGGATGACATAGAGCAGAATACCGATGCCGCAGCCATAGATGAACTGGCCGCGCGGCGTGGTGGCGGCGGTGACAGGATCCGTGGCGATGAAAAATGCTCCCAGCATGGTGGCACCACTGAAAAGGTGAAACCACGGCGAGGGACGGAGATCCGGATCGGGAATGGCGAACAGGGTTGAAATAACGAACAGGCTGACAAGGATCGCCAGCGGGATACGCCAGCCGATCACTTTCATATAGATGAGCAGGATACCGCCGAATAAAAACATCAGATTGATCCATCCCCAGGCCTGCTGGAAGAGGCCGCGGCTGTTGCCGATGATCTCCTCCATGGTGTGATCGAGTCCAAGCTGGGTTTTGACCAGATCGAGCGGAGTCGCCATGGTGATGCTGTCATAGTCACGCCCATGCGGCAAAACTTCAAACAAGGTATAACGCAGACTGTCCAGAAAGGTGAAATCCTCTATCCCCGACGGCAGCCAGGCTGTCATTTCGCGGGGGAAGGATATCAGCAGCATGGCATAGCCGACCATTGCCGGATTGAACGGGTTATATCCCAGTCCGCCATAGAGATGTTTGGCGATAATGATGCCAAATGCCGTGCCGATAACAGTCAGCCACCAGGGCGCCAGGGTTGGCAGGGCAAGCGCCAGTAAGACGGCGGTTACCAACGCGCTGCCGTCCATGAGAAAGGGGCGGAGCGGCCGCTGGCGCAATTTCAGCATGAGGGCTTCACAAGCCACGGCGGTCAACAGTGCAATCAGCATGTTGATGATCGTGCCCCAGCCGAAGAAATAGAGATAAACCAGGGTTCCGGGGATGAGGGCATACAGCACCGCCACCATCATGTTACTGACGCTGTTTTGCGGAGGGGTATGGGGCGAGCTTTGCAATACGGCCATTGTCAGTCGCTGTCCTTATCGGTTGATTCGGTGGTGCCAATGTTACGCAAACGGCGGCGGCGTTCTTCCACCGCCTCGATGGTCTGTTGCTGTTGCGGTGTCAGATTCTCCACATTCTTTCTTTGCCGGCTTTGTTGTTCGCGTTTTGCCTTGACCCGCGCCAGCGCTGCTTCGATTTCCGCTTTCTTGCTGTCCTTTTCCGTACCGCCAGTGTCTTTGGCTTTTTGCAACAATGCTTTTTTGCGGCGCTTGCGCGCTTCGTCTTCCTGTTTTTTTCGTTCGAGACGGAATAACTTGAACTCGTGACGCCTGCGGGCCAGATCGGCCTTTTTCTTTTCGCGTTCCTGTGCCCAGATCTCCGTTTTGGCGAAGCGGTAATATTGCACCAGTGGAATATTGCTGGGGCAGACGTGAGCACAGCAGCCGCATTCGATACAGTCGAACAGGTGGTAGTCCTGTACCTTGTCGAAATCCTTGGCGTGGGCATACCAGTAAAGTTGTTGTGGCAGCAGGCGGGCGGGACAGACATCGGCACAGCGACCGCAGCGTATGCATGGCATTGCCGGCGGGCGGGAGGTTTTTTGTTTGTCCTGTACCAGAATGCAATTCGTCGTTTTTATCACCGGAATATGGTTGTCCGGAATGATGAATCCCATCATCGGTCCGCCCATTAAAATCCGCTCGCTTTCTTTTGGCTGGTAATGACAGAAGTCGAACAAATCACTGAACGGTGTGCCGATCAGCACTTCCAGATTACATGGTTTGCTCAGCAGTTCACCCGTGAACGTGACGATACGGGAGATAAGCGGTTTGCCCAACTCCACCGCATCCGCCACCGCCACGGCAGTGGCGACGTTGTGGCAGATGATACCGAGATTGATCGGCAGGTGATGGGAGGGGATCTCTTTGCCGGTTAATACCTTGATTAACTGTTTTTCGCCGCCAGTGGGATAGATCGTCGGGATCTGCACGATTTTAATGAATTCCGCCTCATGTTCGTGCAGGGCGTTTACCAGAAGTGTGTGTGCAACTTTTTTATTGTCTTCAATCGCGATGATGCACTGCTTCGCGCGCAATGCGTGTTTCATGATCAACAGTCCATCGATGATGCGGCGTGGGTGTTCCTGCATCAGCATGGCGTCACAGGTGATATAGGGTTCGCATTCGGCGCCGTTGAGGATGAGGGTGTCGACGCTGTTGTCGGGGCCGGGATTGAGTTTGATAAATGAGGGAAAGCCCGCTCCCCCCAGACCGACGATGCCCGCATCCCGGATGACGTTCCGCAAGGCGCTGGGATCCAGCTCGGTGTAGTCCGGATGGGGCTGAAGTTCTTTCCAGCGATCCTCGCCATCGCTTTCCAGCACGATACACAGCCCGGGCAAACCGGAAGGATGGGGTACGGGGCGTTCCTCGATGGCGACGACTTTCCCCGAGGTGGAAGCATGTATCGGGGCGCTGACATACTCTGTGGCCCTGGCGAGCATCTGCCCTTTCAGTACCCGTTCCCCGGGTTTGACGATTGGTTCAGCCGCTGAACCGATGTGTTGTTGTACCGGAATAACGAGTTGTTTTGGTATCGGTGCAGCCTTTACCGGTTCTTTCATCGACATGGCCTTGTGGCCAGCGAGGCGCAAACCGCCGAAAAAGTGCCACAGCCGCTGCGACGTCATTTCTGTTTCTCCAGCGATGAATATTCCAATACCGTTTCCGGTTCGGGCCAGCACCAGGTATCGATTTCCTCTTCCACCGGTACGATATGAATGCAATCAACCGGGCATGGTGGAATACACAGGTTACAGCCGGTGCATTCCTCACGGATGACGGTATGCATCTGTTTTGCCGCGCCCAGGATGGCGTCTACCGGACAGGCCTGAATGCAAAGGGTGCAGCCGATACAGGCCTGTTCGTCAATTTCAACAACCGTTTTGCCTTTGGGTTCACCATGTTCCGCGTTGAGCGGCTTGGCCTCGCGTCCCAGTAGTTCCGCCAGTGCCCGGATCACCGTTTCGCCTCCCGGCGGGCATTGGTTGATATCGGCCTCACCTTTGGCGATGGCTTCTGCATAAGGATGGCAACCGGCATAGCCGCACTGGCCGCACTGGGTTTGTGGCAGCAGCGCGTCAATCTGATCCACAACCGGATCCCCTTCCACTTTAAAACGTGCCGCGGCAAAACCGAGCAACAGGCCGAATAAAACGGCGAGAGTGGTCATAACGAGAATCGCGGTTAACATTTCAGGCCTTGATCAATCCGACAAAGCCCATAAAAGCGATGGACATCAATCCTGCTGTTATCAATGCAATCGAAGGTCCGCGAAACGTCTCGGGGACATCTGCAACATTCACCCGCTCGCGGATTGCGGCAAACAGCACCAGTACCAGGGAAAACCCGATTGCTGCCCCAAAACCATAGAGCGCAGATTCAATAAAGCCATGTTCCGTTTGCACATTCAGCAAGGCGACACCCAGCACCGCGCAGTTGGTCGTGATCAGAGGCAGGAATATGCCGAGTACCTGATAGAGTAACGGGCTGGTTTTATGCACCACCATTTCGGTAAATTGCACCACCACGGCGATCACCAGAATAAAGCTGATGGTGCGCAGGTATTCCAGCCCCAGCGGCATCAGCAGATATTCGTTTACCAGATAGCTGCAAACCGAAGAGAGGGTCAGGACGAAAGTGGTTGCCAGGCCCATGCCGGTGGCGGTTTCCAGTTTGCGTGACACCCCCATAAACGGGCAAAGACCGAGAAACTTCACCAGGACGATGTTGTTAACCAGGATGGTGCTGACAAGGATGATGGCGTATTCGGTCATAGATTCAGATGCGGGTTTAACGATTCTTGGGGAAAAGACTCTCTATTTGTGCTGTGTCATTATTAAAGCAAATTATATCCCAGAGTGCTGACGATTATCCGATCAAAGGAAAGCATTAATTCAGATGCAAGGTATAGGGATACTTGTATTTTTCCCCTCACTGCCGTCCCCTTAACTCCCTTTCCCGCCGGGAGAGGGTTGGGGTGAGGGGATCAAAAACCGGGTAACGCATTGTTTTGTTTACCCCCTCATCCTGGCCTTCTCCCGCAGGGAAAAGGAATCGCTTCGATTGACCGGCAGGGCCAATTTTATCTCGTCAATATCATTCAGTATGTGTATCCGTTTCGTTATCAAGGGCTTGCCAAATATCCGGATTGAGTCAGTGGGACAACAATGTTTTCCCCTTTATTGCTTGATATCTGTATTCACTTTACCCGCATGCCAGGTTGTGCGCCTTCATCGGGTTCGAGGATCCACAGATCCTTGCCGCCCGGACCGGCGGCCAGCACCATTCCTTCTGATACACCAAAACGCATTTTACGCGGTTTGAGATTGGCGACCATCACGGTAAGTTTACCCTCCAGATCTTCCGGCTGATAGGCCGACTTGATTCCGGCAAAGACGTTGCGGGTTTCTCCCCCCAGATCCAGGGTCAGTTGCAGCAGTTTGTCGGCGCCTTTTACCTGTTCGGCCTTGATAATGCGTGCGATGCGCAAGTCGATTTTGGCAAAGTCATCGAATTCTATCTGTTCGGCTATGGGTTCCATTTTACTCACTTCTTTTTTTCCGCCAGCTTGTCCGCTGCTTCGGGTTTGCAGATTCTGTTTGGAAGCCTCCAGGATCGCTTCCAGTTTCTCTTTTTCCACCCGCGTCATCAGGGGTTTGAACTTGTTGATGGTATGAGCGGTCAGGGGTGTTTGCACTGCCGGCCAGTCAAGCGGTTCAATATTGAGGAATGCTTCCGCCTCTTCCGCCATACGTGGCAGTACCGGCTTGAGGTAGGTGATGAGCACGCGGAACAGATTCAGACCGACACTGCAAACCGCCTGCACCTCTTCCTCCTTGCCCTCCTGTTTGGCCAGTACCCAGGGTTTTTTTGCATCGATATACTGATTGGCATGATCCGCGAGAGTCATGATTTCACGAATGGCATGGCCGAATTCGCGCCCGTCATAGAGTCTGGCGATTCTATCGCTGGCATCGGCAAACTGCCGGTATAAAGCTGTTTCCGCACACTTGTCCGAAAGCCGGCCGGAAAAACGTTTATAAATAAAGCCGGCACAGCGGCTGGCAATGTTTACCACTTTGCCAACCAGATCCGCATTCACCCGTAACTGAAAATCTTCCAGGTTGAGATCGAGATCATCGATGCCGTTGCCCAGTTTTGCGGCAAAGTAATAGCGCAGGTATTCCGGATTGAGATGATCCAGGTAAGTGCGGGCGGTGATAAAGGTACCACGCGATTTGGACATCTTCTGGCCGTTTACCGTGAGAAAGCCGTGGCAAAACACCGCCGTCGGCGTGCGGAAACCACTGCCATACAACATTGCCGGCCAGAACAGCGTGTGGAAGTAGGCGATATCCTTGCCGATGAAATGGTACAGCTCGTAATTGCTCTCTTTACCCCACCAGGCATTGAAGTCCAGGCCTTGGCGGTCGCAGTAGTTTTTGAAACTCGCCATATAGCCGATGGGCGCGTCGAGCCAGACGTAAAAATATTTTCCGGGCGCATCAGGGATTTCAAAACCGAAGTAGGGGGCGTCCCGCGAGATGTCCCAGTCCCGCAGCCCGGCGTCGAACCACTCGTTAAGTTTGTGAGCGATCTGCGGTTGAATATGTTCGCCACTGGTCCATTCTTTCAGCATGTTTTCGAATGCGCCCAGATCGAAAAAGTAGTGTTCCGATTCCTTTTCCACAGGGGTTGCGCCGGAGATGGCCGATACCGGATTTTTCAATTCTGTCGGGGAATAGGTTGCGCCGCACACTTCACAGTTGTCACCGTACTGATCGCCGGCGCCGCAGCGGGGGCATTCACCTTTGATAAAACGATCCGGCAGGAACATATGCTTCTCCGGATCATAGGCCTGTTTGATCTTGCGGCTGTGGATATAACCACCCTCTTTCAGGCGCAGATAGATGGTGTTGGCCAGTTCCCGGTTTTCTGCTGAGTGGGTGCTGTGGTAATTGTCGAAGCCGATGCCGAAATCGGCAAAGTCTGCGCGGTGCTCCCTGTCGGTACGGGCAATCAGTTCTTCCGGGCTAATGCCTTCATTCTGGGCGCGCAACATGATCGGTGTGCCGTGGGCGTCATCGGCACACACGTAGATCGTCTGATGGCCTTGCATCTTCTGGAAACGGACCCATATATCGGTCTGAATGTATTCCACCAGGTGCCCGAGGTGGAGCGAGCCATTGGCGTAGGGCAGGGCGCTGGTGACGAGAATGTGTCTGGTTTCGTTTGGCATAGCTTCCAGGTTGTTGTTATTAAAAAGGTAATTGAAAAAGACACCGAAAAAACGTGGATTTCGCCAACGAAGCCCGGAGCCTGTTAAAATACGCTATTTTACGCGAAATAGAACTTGGCGTGGAATTTGTGTAGTATTGCGTTCGCAGAATGATTAGTAAACTAAAATGCTTGGTTATTTAACCATGCAATCAGCAGGAGAATTAAATGGCTGACGTATCCAGAACCCAGGTTGAAGATGCCCTGAAGGCTTATATCGATCCTTATCTCGAAAAGGATTTGGTAAGCAGCAAATGTGTCAAAGATATCAAGATTGATGGTGGCAAGGTCACGGTAAATATCGAGTTGGGTTTTCCCGCTGATGGCTACAAGGCTGAACTGAGCGGCAAATTGAAGGAAATGGTTGAGGCCATCGAGGGCGTTTCCGAAGCCGGCATCGAGGTTTCCCACAAGATCGTATCCCACACCGTGCAAAAAGGCGTGAACGCCATTCCCGGTGTGAAAAACATCATTGCCATCGCCTCCGGTAAAGGAGGGGTAGGCAAATCCACCACAGCGGTTAATCTGGCGCTTGCGCTATCGGCGGAAGGTGCCACGGTGGGCATTCTCGATGCGGACATCTATGGTCCCAGTCAACCCCGTATGCTGGGCGTGAACCAGCAACCCGAATCCACCGACGGCAAGAGCCTGGAACCGCTTAACAGCTATCATATCCAGTCCATGTCGATCGGTTACCTCATCGATGAAGAGACGCCGATGATCTGGCGTGGCCCGATGGTTACCCAGGCATTGGAACAGTTGCTGAACGATACCAAATGGAAAGATGTCGATTACCTGATCATCGACCTGCCGCCGGGGACAGGTGACACCCAGTTGACCCTGGCGCAGAAAGTTCCCGTCACCGGTGCGGTGATCGTCACCACCCCGCAGGACATTGCCCTGCTGGATGCCCGCAAGGGTCTGAAGATGTTCGAAAAAGTGGAAGTGCCGGTGCTGGGTATCGTGGAAAACATGAGCATCCACATCTGTTCCAACTGTGGTCATGAAGAACATATCTTTGGCGCCGGTGGTGGCGAACGCATGGCCGAACAGTACAACGTGGATCTGCTGGGCGCCCTGCCACTGGATATGTCTATCCGTGAAGGGACCGATGAAGGCAAGCCGACAGTAGTGGCTGATCCCGATGGTCGTATTACCCAGATCTATCGGGAAATTGCACGGCGCATGGCGGCCAAACTGTCACTCAAAGCCAAGGACTTCAGCGCCAGCTTCCCGAAGATCGTGATCCAGAATAATTGATCATTCTTCGCAAAGCGGAAATAAAAAGACCGGTCATTGGCCGGTCTTTTTTTTGGGTTCCTCAGAATAGCCGGGGCGGGCCCGTTGGGCACGTCGCTCTCGCTCCTTTGCCCAACCTACGGTTTTTTTTGCAGCGGCGGGAGTTGTATTTATCCGGCATGATTTTCCCGTTGGGCACGTCGCTGTTGCTCCTTTGCCCAACCTACGGTTTTTTTGCGGCGGCGGGAGTTGTATTTATCCGGCATGATTTTCCCGTTGGGCACGTCGCTGTCGCTCCTTTGCCCAACCTACGTTTTTTTGCGGCGGCGGGAATTGTTTTTTTCCGGGATGATTTTCCCGTTGGGCACGTCGCTGTTGCTCCTTTGCCCAATCTGCGTTTTTTTGCGGCGGCGGGAGTTGTATTTATCCGGCATGATTTTCCCGTTGGGCACGTCGCTGTTGCTCCTTTGCCCAACCTACGGTTTTTTTGCGGCGGTGGGAATTGTTAAAACAATATATTCCGTAGGTTGGGCAAAGCGCAGCGTGCCCAACGCCGTTCGGGATTTCTTTCACCCGGCATGGTGGTTTTCCAGCACTTCTTCTATCAGGGTAACCGAATCATCCAGAGCGGCCGTCATCAATTCATAGCAGGGGGTGTTTTCCACCACTTTTGTGACCATTTCCAGACCGGCCTTGTTGTGTGCAAGCGGGTTAAGGGCGTTGGGGTATAGCCGAAGAGCGGCTTCGGGCTTTTCTATCCTGCGAATGAAGGGCCGCTTGTTATGCGGTGAATAGCGGGTGAAAAAAACCATAGAGATTTTCAGCGGTTGCCTTACCAGGCGGATGCTGGCAATGCTGGTGGGTATATGGTGTGCCCGCCGGGTGGCAACGGTATTGTCGGGATACCCATAGGGTGGTGGTGGTTCGGACTTCAGGCAGAGGGCGTGCGGGTAGGGCTGGACAGCCAGCGTTGCGGGATCCAGCGGTGCCATCTCGTCACTTAAATAGCCGAAACCATGATGTAACAAGGCCCAGCTCAGGGTCGATTTGCCGGCACCGGGCGGGCCGGTGAGGATAAAGGCGTTTTGCCGGTGTTCCAGTGCAGCGGCGTGTAGAAAAAACAAATCCTGGCGCAGCCGTTGCAGTTTGATGGTGATTTCCTTTTCAAACCAATAGAGGAATTCACCCGCTGAATTCGTGTGGCGCGGGGTGTGCTGTTCTTCCTGCAGTGAGTAGTTGCCGCTTTGCGGGTCGAAACCGGCTTCGAAGCAGAGGTCGGCATCAGGGTATCGTGATCCAGCCTTCTCAATCACGAAAGCGTGGTAGATTGTTTTCAATACTTCGTATATTTTTGCATGCTGGCACAGCACGCTGATGTGTTTGTTAAAAATGACCAGATTCAGCGTTTGCAAAACAGTATTCCCGCATGCCGGTGTGAAGAGGTGTTTGTCCCAATTGTTCGTCCTGCAATGCAGCCGAAGTTGGATCATACAACATCGGAAATGTGATCCGCACCTTGATTACCTGAAGGAATGGAACAAGGCAGATCGCCGGCCGCGCACCTGTTTCCGTGTGTCGCAATGGTGTTTTTTCAGGGGGGGTAGAGGAGGGAATTACTTCGCAGAAAACACTCTTCAACAGGACACCATCCTGTTGAAGGGGAAAGATTATCCGGCGGGTTTATACTTACTATCGGACGATTCAGCTGTTCCGCGCCGGGATTGCTGATTTATCAATAGCGCCTGTCTCTTCTGTGGGGCATATCACCGCGACCACCACCGTGACCGCCACCTCGCTTGTAAACCCTGTCGTCACCGCCGTTGTACCCGGAACCGGCAGAGGCAAAGGAAGGCAGTGCAGTCAGCGTCACAACCACAGGTGCGATATAGGCCAGCTTTTTCACGAACTCTCTTCGTGATTCCTGACATGTTTTGTTTTCATCTGACATTTTGAACCTCCTTATCAAACAGTTCCACAGGGTATTGCCTCAACATACGTTTCCTTATCTGCCTTATATCGCCTCTGGTTGTTTGAAATAGTCACTCACATTCCTTTCTATGGAGTGTCTCCTGGCGCAGTGTCCCCTGAACCGGCGGAGGCAAACGAAGGCAGCGCCGTGAGTGTCACTACCGCAGGTGCGATATAAGCCATCTTTTTGACAAACTCTCTTCGTGATTCCTGAGTGACTTTCTTGTTTTCAGTATCCGCCATTCTGGTTCTCCTTCTTCACACTGGTGATATCAGATTTTTCTCGGAAAACTCTTCCAGCAGTTTTTTTACATCGCGTTTTGCGACATCCGGCGCTACTTCATATTTTTCGGTTACGCGTGCAGCGATTTGTTCCAGGCCTGATTGCCCGTCGATACAGGACCAAATCAGACTGGCGATGGCGTTGAGCTGGTGTATTTGCTCGTTTTCACGATCGAGCACCAGTAATTCGCCATCCACCTCCTGCACAACAACGCCGGATTTAACTTGGTAATACATTCACTCTTTCCACTCTTATTATAGTAATTAAACTTTGTTCCATATATATATCAAATGTGTGATATTCAGTAAGAAACAACGAGTTTAGTTTTATGACTAATTACCTAATACCAACAGCATATTCGTTTAAAATTCGTGTTTCCGGCAGATAGATGCCATAGTAAACCATAAAGGGAATTTCTATGAAGTGCATTTACTTATTTTATGCCGCGGCGCCGGCTATACAACACTCTCATTTTCCGTGGCTGGCGTTGCGTGCCGGAAAACGTTCGAATAACCTGGTAATTTTGTACTATGCCCATCAGAATATTTTCCATATAAAACAATAAATTAATACTGTTTTTCTCCAAATGGAGCCACTTATAAAGCAAATTTTACGTGCAGCGGCATCCGGCAGGACACTTAGCTGGGAAGCGGGCATGGTAGCGGCATTGCCCTGGGTGATACGCAACTGTCTGGGGCCGATGTTGTGTCATGTGAGCGGAAATGGGGGAGAGCATTCTCCCTGTGCGCAGCATGAACCGCTCAGAGGGGCGGAGCTGAGCGCAAAAGTCATCTCGAAAACATTGACGGCTGCAATGGAGGAAATTCTGGATGCCTGTGTCTCCCGGGTCGAAAGGATTGTTTTGTTGAAAGGTATTTCCATCTCGAGCCAGTATTATCCTTTGCCGCATTTGCGCCCGATGCGCGACATCGACTTCCTGGTGGAGGAAAAAGACCTGGCAGTGACGGAAAAAATTCTTGCCGGGTTGGGTTATCAGCGGCGTTCAAAGAATCCGGAGAGTTTCTACCGCAACATGCACCACAGCATGCCGTTTTTCCATCCGCGCAACAATGTGTGGGTGGAAGTACACACTGACATTTTCCCGCCGGGCAGTCCTCTCATCCAGGGCGCGGTTTTCAGCCGGGAGAATCTTGTCGCCAATTATGTTTCGGGCAGTTTCAATGGCAGGGAGGTTTGCCGCCTCTCTGCCGAAATGCAGTTGCTGTATACGATTGGGCACTGGGGATTCGAGTATAAAACGCTTGGTGGTTGCGTGGCCCTGTTTGACGTGGTTTACCTGTTGCAGAACGAGCATCAACTGGATTGGGACCGCATCCTGGGCTGGCTGGATACCCGCAGCATTACCGCTTTGGTGTTGTTGTGTCTGGGTTACCTGCAGGCAAATCAAATCATCGAAATCGAGGGTGATATCATTCGCAAACTCAAATCCCGCATGCCGGCAAGTTATGCTTACAGTCTGGCGATATTGCATTCCATTATCGAAAAACATTATCTGGCGGGTGTGCCATACGGCAGGCTGATGACGGTGAACAATGTCGCCATTCAATGGCGCACGCTGCTGCAGGATCGCTCCCCGTTGCTGAATCTGTTATCGATTCCGCTTAACATCCTGTTTCCGCCCAAGGCAGAAAAACGTTTCAATCCCGTTTTTCAGTTTCAGCGGATAAAAAACATTTTCAAATAAGTTGCAGGCATGAAGTGAGGCACTGTTTATCTGCCGGAATCATGCCTCGAGTGCGGGTTTCAATATCGCATAGACTTCATCTGCCTGAATCACCTGCAAGCAGACATTGTCGCTACAGGGTGTCTTGCGGTGATTGCCGGCACTCACGCAGGGGGAGCAGGCGAGCCCCGCATAGATGGGGGTGCTGTTGCCGAGAGAGCCATAGAGTTTGGGGGTCTCCGGCCCGAAGATAACAAAGGTTTTGAGATCGGTTACCGAGGAAAAATGGCCCGGTCCGGAATCATTGGTCAGCATCAGGGTTGCGATACTGTATAGCGCCGGCAGTTCCAGCAGGCGCAGTTTGCCGGCAAAATTGATGCAGCGTTCCTCCCCGACATGCCTCTTGAGTGCCTCGGCTTCCTCCCGTTCGCCAGGTGCGCCAGTGATCAGGATCAGGACATCGTCATGGTCCCGCAGTATCGCCTGCATCACTTCCACGTAGCGTTGCGGCAGCCAGCGGCGTTGTGGCAGCAGCTCACTCGCATTCGGGTTGATGAGCACGATACGATGGGTTTGTGGTGTATAAGCAGGATATTCGGCCTTGATTTTCTCACGCATTGCCGCCTGTTGTTCGGCTGATATCTCCGCCTTTGCCAGGAGGGTTTCTTCGTCACGGATACGTGTTTTCGAATAGGGAAGTTCCGCTTTTTCGCTCAAGAGTGCGTTTACCAGTGCAATGAAGTTTTTGCTGATGTGGATATGGGGGTTGTAGGCAACACGATGGGTGAGCATTTCGCCCCGGTAGAGGCCTTCGTTATGAAAAGCGTGATAGCCGACACGCCGGCTGGCACCGCTCAGGCCGCTTAACAGGGCGGTAAAACGGGAAAACAGTTCCAGATCGATTACCGCGTCGATCCGCTGTTTTCGCGTCCAGAAAAAAAACCGCAGGGTGTCCAGCGCAAGTGGCAGCAGGCCGTCTTCCCGGATGGTAAAGACATTTTCTTCCGCAACAGTGCCGAGCAGGCGCAGGCTGGCCGCATTTTTTCTGAAGATCACAAAGTAGAGTTCGGCGCCTTCTTTTTGCAGTTTGCGCATTGCCGGATCAACCAGAATGGCACTGCCCATCTCCGACAGTTCGATCAGCAGCACTTTGCGGGGTTTCCCGCTGGCGGGACGCCGCCAGAGGTCGAGCAGCCGCAGCAGCAGGGTGGCCAGGAAGCAGAGTGGCACCCCGGCGAGGTGATCGATGCGGCGCATGGTATCGACTTTCATCTTTTATTCCGTATCCAGGTTGTGGCTGTTGCCGGGGGTGTGCCGTTTGCCGGCAAGATAGATCTGCAGGCCGGGCAGACTGGCGATGATCAGAATGATGCCGTACAGAATGGACATGGACAAGACGGTTGCCTTGTCCGCGCCGATGAGGGTGAACAAACCGATCAGCGCGCCTTCACGCACCCCCCATCCTGCCAGCGAGATCGGGATCAGTGTCAGCAGAATGGCCGGCGGAACAATCACGATATAGATCAACAGATCATACTCCAGGCCGACACTGTGACCGATGGTAAAGATATTCATCATCGAAAGCAGATGAATGGTGACCCCCAGTCCCATTTGCTTGCTGCTGGCAGCGACGCCGTGCATGATTTTCATCAGCGCGGAAGATATCCTGAGAAAGTAGCGGCTGAGACGCCACCGTTCGAACCACTTCAGTTTATGGATAAATATCAGCGTGATGAATCCCACTATGCCGGAAACAATCAGGAGGGTGAGCAGACTATGCAGGCCTTGCGGTAAGACATCGGGGGCGAGCAGGTTTGCCAGCAGATTCAGGATCAGCAGGCCGGTCAGGCCCAGCACCCGATCGATAAACACACCGGTAAAGGCGTCACGCTTGCGAAAGCCGGTGCCCGCCACATCGAGCACGCGGATGGCATCCCCGCCGATACTGGTGGGCAGACCCTGATTGAAAAATGTGCCCTTGAAATAACTCTTCACATAAAAGAGCGGTGACTGGCCAAAATCAAGCTGGTGCATCACCAGGTACCAGCGGTAGCCGGCCAGTAAAGTGCTGAGCAGCTGAAAGACCACCGCCAACGCCAGCCAGCCAGGGTTGGCCCGAAGGATGACCTGCAGCACCCCTTGCAGATCGATATTGCGGAAGATGAGCAGCAGGATCCCCACGGTGATCACCACGCGGATTGTCGCACCCCAGTAATGACGGGTTGCCTTACTCATGCGCGGCCCCCGGAAGAAACAGTTTTTTCAGGGCCGGCAAGGCGAGTCCCAGGCAAACCAGCGGTGTGATGATTTCCAGCAGCCGGGCTTCGGCGTCGCCGCTCTTGTGCAGGAACACCAGGTAGAATACGGTGAAGACAAGAAGCAGGGCGCAACCACGCTGGACGGCCAGCCCCTCGCCGGAGATGCGGCCGGCCAGCGCCACCCCGGCCAGTGCGGCGATCCATCCCACCAGCATGCCGCCGGCGATGTCCATCGGCCAATGGGCGCCGATGGCGATGCGTGACAGGCCGATGAGGGTGGCGAACAGCAGCATGCCGACACGCACGCGCGGACTGAAATCCAGTTGTGCCACCACGCCGGCGAGGGCGAAGCCTGCCGCCGTATGGCCGGAAGGGAAAGAGAGGGCGCCAAAGCGGTTGCCGATTTGATGGAACTGCCCGGCCGCCAGCACGCTCGGTGGGCGATCGATCATGAACAGCTCCTTGCCGCCGTTGATCAATACCGCAGCAATCAGTCCCGCCAGCAGTCCACTCCAGATCAGATCCGGCCGGCGCCCGACAAAAGGCAGAACCAGCACCATGATCATGCCCGCATCGCCAAACAGCGTGATGTTAAGCCAGATGCCGCCCGGCTCCAGGTAAAGTGCATGGTTCAGGGCGAGAAACAGGGGTTGGTTGAATCCTCCCGGACCAATCAGCAGCAGGGCCAGCAGCGCAAACGCCGGTACTCCCCACACCCACGGTGAGCGTAACGACAAAGATGGAATATGACTGCTCAAGATCTACCCCCGGTAGCCATCGCAGGCAAAAAGAAGGTAGGTGGTGGCGGGTTTGTTGTTCAGCATGATCTCCACTTTGTCGCGTTGTTCGCATTTCCTGAATTTGGCGGTACCGTTGGTTTCCGGGCGATCCCGGTATTTCGGCGGCACCACCACAACGCCCCGCGCGCCTTTTTGCGGTGCGCCGTACCAGATATCGGACTGATCGAAGCGCAGATCGGTCACCTGCACCGGTACCGGGCGGGCATACCAGGCCAGACGGCTGAAAATCGACCAGTTGCCCACGAACAAAACCGGTTTCGGCCCGGGTGCCTGCCGCTGCATTTCCTCCCGCAGAACCATCGCACGTTGCGCCGCCGCTTTCCAGCCATAGAGATCATTCAGCGGGTGCCGGTTGGGCTCGAACGGCAACCATGGCCAGGCGAGGAGTGAATGGAGTAACAGAATGAAGACCAGCGAATACCCCGCACTCAGGTATGCGCCGATACGCACGGGACGCCGGCGCCAGTGATGGACCAGCCAGCGTGCGATCAGGGGGACAAGCGCCGCCCAGCCCAGCGCGGTCCAGTGGAGCAGGCTGTGCTCATAGCCGCTGTTCCAGCCGAACAGCAACAACACCGGCAGCGCAAAAGCCAGGGTGTAACGCGCACCTGTTTGGCGATCACGCAAGGCGCCGATCACCGCCAGCAGGCCGAAAACAAAAATTCCGGGAGAGTAGGCGATGATCTGACCCAACTGGGATTCCAGCAGACGTTTGAACTGCCACTCCCGTTGCGGCATGCCGTGGCCCAGCTGGTAGAGAAACGAAATCCACTCGTGCTGGACGTTCCAGTACAGCACCGGGCTGATCACCACCAGTGCGACAAATATGGCCAGCCACGGCCAGGGTGTCAGGAGTCCCCGCGTTTTGCGGAAGATCAGCACTCCGAAGATTGCCGTGGCGACCAGTGTCACTGCCGTATATTTGGCCAGCCCAGCCAGGCCGAAGAGCAGGCCGACCCCCAGCCACGCCACGGTTCCCCCGTCACGCAGGGTGCGAAACAGCAGCCAGGCGGTGGCGATGGAGATGGGGATCAGCGGTGTATCGGGCAGCATCGCCATGGCCAGCATCTGGAAGATCACGCCGGCCTGGAATACCGCCACGCTGACGGCGCCCAGCCAGGCGGGCTCATCGGGAAACAGATCGCGGGTCAGTCCGTACAACAGCACGCTGCTGACGGCCGACAACAGCACGGGCCAGAGGCGCAGGGCAAAATCACTGCCGGAGAAGGGCAAAATCAGCGCATTGAGCCAGCCGGCCAGCGGCGGGTGATCAAAATAGCTCCAGTCGAGGTAATAGGCGTAGAGGGCGTACTGGGCCTCGTCATTGGTCAGCTCCGGCAGGCCGATCACCAGCAGATGCAGCAGGCTGAAGCCGGCGATGAGCCACAGGGTGGCCCGCCAGGGATGTGAGGCGATATTGGCAAACACGTTGGAACCCGGTTTCAAAGCGCGCTACTTTAGCAGAATCACCCGCCGGACGCATGGCGGTATTTTGCGTTTGGCGTGCTTCCATAGGACAATAGCCGTCTTCAGAGAGCAGCCCTTTAATAATGGTGAAGGTATGAGTATCAAGTCGGACAAGTGGATCAAACGTATGGCCGAGGCGCACGGCATGATCGAGCCGTATGAGCCAGGGCAGGTGCGCGAAAATGGCAGCGGCCGGATCGTTTCCTATGGCACCTCCAGCTATGGCTATGATGTCCGTTGTGCCGATGAATTCAAGATTTTCACCAACATCAACTCGGCCATCGTCGATCCCAAGGATTTCGATCACCAGAGTTTTGTCGATTTTACAGGTGATGTCTGCATCATCCCCCCCAACTCCTTTGCCCTGGCGCGAACCGTGGAGTATTTCCGCATTCCGCGCAGTGTGCTGACTGTCTGCCTGGGAAAATCCACCTACGCCCGTTGCGGCATCATCGTCAATGTCACTCCGCTTGAACCGGAGTGGGAAGGCCACGTCACCCTGGAGTTCTCCAACACCACCCCCTTGCCGGCAAAGATATACGCCAATGAAGGTGTCGCGCAGATGCTGTTCTTTGAGTCGGATGAAGTGTGCGATACCTCGTACAAGGATCGGGGCGGGAAATATCAGGGCCAGCAGGGAGTCACGCTGCCCAAGGCCTGAGACCGTCAAGCTGTTATAAAGTACAGGCCTGTGATTTTCAGAGCGGGTGAATCATCCGCTTTGAAGCACTTCCTATGGGTTTCCACAATCGACCAATGTCATGAGAATGTTTTTTCGAAGCACATACAGATAATCCGGCGGGTAATCCTCATCTTCTTCCATATCGACATATGATATTTCTATTACGGGAAATTTCCCCCAATCGATCCTGGTGTCGTATTCGCCATAGTTGGAGATGATCTCTGTATCACCCGATTTTTTTATGATCCATTTTTTCAACAACAGCGCTTTATATGCCGCGCGTTTTACATGCGCCTTGTTTACTTTAAATGCTTCCACATTAATGGTTATTTTTTCATCGGCAAACAGTTCCACACTGCGTGCCGACAGCAATACAAACAAACTCAACAACATCATATTCTTTCTCATGATAATATCCCTTCCCTGAAATCAGGGGCATGCCAGTAATTTATCCAGCATATCCCGTTTAAGATTCATCAGATATGGAATGCTCGTGTTTTGCTCGTTATCAGTATATTTCATGCGTACTATCGGGGCCTGGGAAAAATCGATTTCCACCGGTGATATGCCTCTTTTGTAGTACAGTTTTCCCGTAACACTGCTCTCGCCAATATTAAGAATGTTCCAGTCACGGCCGATAAACGCTTTCATCGCCGCTTTTTTATATGCGCCCGAGGGGATGTCATACTTCGTCAAATCTATCAAAATTTCATAATCATTCACGATGTTGACGTCATCATCAGCCAGTGCAGGAATGCTGCATATCACAATCAATATAAAAAGTATTTTTTTAGTCATCGTGATCACCTGAAGATAGAGTGAATTCATGGATAACAATGAATTTTTTACTGATGATTTGCTCAGTGATATGGATAAATGCCGGCTGTCTGAATTTGAAGAAATTCAATGAAGTCTTCCAGCAAACCGCTCAGTATCTCTGTCGGCAGCATTTGTTCTTGCCAAATCATCCTTAACAGCCGCTCTGATGCTAGCGAGTTGAACATCAATAAGAAATAACCCGAACGGATTATTTTCCAGAGTGGATGTCGAAATCGTGTTGTTGTCGCCATTTTGTCAGATCGATATGGTTTTCCGCCGAACCGGCGGCAAGGGGATATCGGCGGCGATTGAATATTTTTCGAGTCCGCAATGACATGCTGCAGTTCACGAACTGAACACGTACGGCATCACGCTGAAAAACATCTTTTCATGCAGGTTCGAATCGGCTTCGTATTCCACACGGAGTGGCGTCCGCCAGCGGTTGACAAGCCGATCAGGCGGGCGTAATTTCAAAGCAATGAACTGGCAGGAGACAGGGCAATGAACACGACAGCAAAACAGGATGATGTGGAAACCCTGAAATCTGAATTTGAATCATTGCGGGCGGAAGTCGCCTCCCTGGCCGAGAGCCTTCAGCAGTTTATTCAGCAACAATCAGCCGGGGCAGAAAGTGCCACGGAGGAAGGGGAGGGTGAGCCGGCCTCCGGGGAGGAGCTGAACGAATGGGAGGCACTGCGCCAACGGCTCGAAGCCGCCCGCGAGGGCGGAGAGCAGGCGGTGCGTGAGTTGCGCAACGAGGTCGAGCAGCACCCACTGGCAAGTATTGGCATTGCCCTGGGGCTGGGTTACCTCTTGGCCAGGTTGTTTAAATAATCGAGGAGCCGGCGATGAAAACAACAATCTCCGATCTGGTGATTGCCTTTTTTGATTTGGTCGAGGCGGAAGGCCGCACCCTGCGGCACATGACCATACGGGTGGGGATAGGACTCTCCTGTGTCATTATTGCCATGCTGATCGGAATTGCCGCTGTTGCCTTTTTCTTGTGGGCCGTCTATCAGCTGATCCTGATCTGGCTCAGTCCGCCGGTAGCAGCCCTGCTGATGTCGCTGTTGGCGCTGACCCTGGCGCTTGCCACACTGGGAGTGGCGAAATGGCTGACACGCTGAGTACCGAGGAAGCCCGGCAGCGGTTCCGCAGCGTCACCCGGGGCAGTAACCCGAGAAACAGCGAATTGACCCTGGAGGAGGCAAAGGAGAGATTGCGGGCAGCCGATGCAGGCCTTGATCTCGGTCCTGCGCTGCGTTTCGTCTCGCGCGGCCAGTGGCGGCCGGCGATGTTCTCTGTGGTGGCCTGGTTCACCACGGAGCCGGGGCGTGCTTTTCTCAGCCCCTTGCTGTTGCGGGGACTCGAAATTTTTTATTTGCTGCTGGGCATGTTTAGAAAAGACTCGCCTGCTTCACCCGCCCGGCAAAACAAAAAGTAATTACCTTCGGCACCACTTCGTTTCCCGATTAGCCGGAAACTGATAATCAAGAGATTATTGCATTAGTTAAGATTTTGTCATAAATCCCGGTTTTCCTCACAAAAAACTGAACATATTGTCTCGCGATTGGACAAGGCCGTGCCCCGGAGGTAAAGTCCGGCCATCGTTTATTTTTTGATTTTGGAGAAGTGATATGTTGTCCAGATTACTGGCCGGGCTGGTTTTGCTTGTTGCCCAGAATGCCTTTGCCTCCCAGTTTCCGCTTGTACTGATTGAGTCGTTCGACGACGCCAGGGTTGTCATTTATGTTAACGAGAGCGATATCCGCAACACGCCGGATTGGCAACCCTCCGAAGGCGCACCGCCACTAAGCGTAAAAAATCTTATTGAAGATATACAGGAATGGAATGCGCGTAATCCGGAATTTGCCAATGCAACTATCCACGAGTTTGAATTGAAACCCATCTTGCACCACGAAAAACAGAATCGCTGGTATTATCTGGTGCAGATGAAAAAAATGCATAACGGTATTGCCGATACACGTTATCTTGCCGTCCTCATGAATGGCAAGGTGCTGCCAGCCGTGAAAGAACCCAAATCCTACAAATAAAGCCAGCTCCGCAACAGGGGGCGCCCTGTTGCGGAGTTGCCCGCATATCGCGGAGCACATTCGTCCATCGTTCGATGGCGCCGTTTATGATCGACAGCCCTGAAATAACAGAAATATTTTACTGCTGTCCCATTAACTCCCGGAGGGAGAAGGAATGGCTTCGATTGAGCGGGAGGGCCAATTTTATGCCGTCAATATCATTCCGTATTTGTACCCGTTTCATTATCAGGGACTTGCCAAATAGCCGGATTGAGTTAGTGGGACAGTAATGGAAATATTTACTGATTTTTTGTACTGAACGACTTTAACTCCAGCATACTGGTGATGCCGTTGTCGCTGCGAACGTATTCCACCCGCACCGGCATGTACTCCAGTTCGGGATAGCACCAGAAGCGGAACAGACTGCCGTCCTTTTTGTTGGTGCTTTCCACCAGAATGGTGTTCATTTCGCTTTTGTAGGGTGTCTGGATCAATGCTTCACCGATTACCTTGGCGTGGTAGGTGTAGTAGTCATGATGGTCGGCGACATTGATGACGAACTGTTTTTTGCCGTCCTTGAGAAATTTCATCATTGCCAGTTGGAAACTCAATACATCATAGCTTTGCGGTTTGAGGGGATAGTGCTTGTCGCCCATGCTGATGATCAGCTCTTTTTTTTTCCAGTCGAAGCGGACGGTTTCGTTGACCTCGTCCTTGCCGCCACTTTGCTGGTAGGTATAAAGGATTGGTTTTACCTGCCCGTTGTGGTATTCCATCGTGGTGGTTTCTCTGATCACGTCTGAAAGCAGCCATTCAGCCACACCTTTGGGTTCGGAAAAGGAAACGTATTCAAGACGGTCCTGTTGCTTGCTGATCTGCCGTTTGGTGATGCCGACATAAATACCGGAGACTCTTATTTCGAATTCCGCATTGAAGCCGCTTGCCAGTAAATCGGCACGAGCCGGCAGGGAGAGCGACAGAAGGAGGAGTGGCAGTAAAGTTAAACTGAATTTGTTCATGTCGATTCGGCAGCGGTGACGGGGTTTTTGTTTTCCCCCTGGTAGCGGCGTTGCTCTGCTGTGATTGGCTTGCCGTCCAACAGAACCTGATCACCCTGCAGGGCCAGGCGGCCTTCGGCAAACCAGCGAATCACCAGGGGATAGATGATATGTTCCTGTTGATGAATGCGTTTGGCCAGATCGTCCGCACTGTCACCGGCCCGTACCGGCACGGTGGCCTGGATGATCACCGGTCCGCTGTCCAGTTCCGGGGTGACAAAGTGGACGCTGACGCCATGAATTTCATCGCCTGCATCGAGTACCCGTTGATGGGTGTTCAACCCCTGGTATTTGGGTAACAGCGACGGATGGATGTTGAGCATTCGGCCGCTGTAGTGCAAGACGAAATCCTCGGTGAGGATGCGCATGAAGCCGGCCAGTACCACCAGCTCCGCACCATAACTGTCAATCCGTTGTTGCAACGCGTGGTCGTACTCTTCCCTGTCTGGATAGTCGCGGTGGTTCAGGACTTCCGCCGGGATACCGGCCTTGCGCGCGCGTTCCAGGCCATAGGCGTCGGGATTGTTACTGATCACGGCGCAGATGACGACAGGCAGTTTCTCCCGTGCAATGGTGTCGATGATGGCCTGCAGATTGGAACCGTTGCCCGAGATGAGGACAACCACCTTGAGGGGGGAATCGGCTGTTGCCTTGCGCATGGTCACTCGACGAATTCCACTTGTGCAGGGGAATCGCTGCTGACGATCTCCCCGATGATCATGGCGGATTCGCCTTCGGCCTTCAGGAGATCGAGGGTTGTGGCGGCATCGCCTGCATCCACCATCAGCACCATTCCGATACCGCAGTTGAACGTGCGGTACATCTCGTTGGTTTCGATGTTGCCCTGCTGCTGCAGCCAGTCGAAGACGGCGGGAGGGCGCCAGCTCCTGGTATCGATGCGGGCGCAGCAGCCGTGCGGCATGACGCGAGGCAGGTTCTCCAGCAGCCCACCGCCGGTGATGTGAGCCAGCGCATGGACGCTGATCTTTTCAAACAGGGCCAGCAAGGGTTTGATGTAGATGCGCGTGGGTTCCAGCAGGCGTTCCCCCAGGGTGGCGTTATCGAAAGCCATTTGCAGATCGGCCTTGCTCTGCTCGATCACCTTGCGGATCAGCGAATAGCCATTGGAGTGGGGGCCGCTCGATGTCAGGCCGATGAGCACGTCACCCGCCTTGACCTGGCTGCCGTCAATGATGCGCTCCTTTTCTACCACGCCGACACAAAAGCCGGCCAGATCGTAATCCCCACCCTGGTACATGCCGGGCATTTCGGCGGTTTCACCCCCAATCAGGGCTGCGCCGGCCTGCCGGCAACCCTCGGCAATGCCTTTGACCACGTTACTGGCGGTGTCGACATCGAGAGAACCGGTGGCGTAGTAGTCGAGGAAGAACAGCGGTTCGGCACCCTGAACAATCAGATCATTGACGCACATGGCGACCAGATCGATACCGATGGTGTCGTGTTTACCCAGATCCATGGCCAGTTTGAGCTTGGTGCCGACGCCGTCGGTACCCGAGACCAGCACCGGTTGCCGGTAATCGGCGGGAATTTCAAACAGGGCGCCAAAACCGCCCAGACCGGCCAATACCCCGGGGCGGCGGGTTGCGGCAGCCAGGGGTTTGATGCGTTCAACCAGGGCGTTACCGGCATCGATATCGACACCGGCATCGCGGTAACTCAATGAGGGGCTGCCCGTTTCCGGGTGTTTGGGTGTGGACACAAATGGACTCCTGGGTATGCTTGGGGTTCAGTGCAACTATATAATAGAAACGCGAGTGATTCGAAAAAATGTCTCTGCACGCAGGGTGGAGCGATCCGGGCGTTGCGGCCATGTCCGTATTCCCCCCTCACCCTGTGGGGAAGGGTGAACCACCCCGCTTGAATCGTGTTCACTTTTGCGTCTTGATACACAAATCGCAATTTCTCGGCGCCCCTTGTGGGTGTTTCAGGGCATAATAGAGAAAATACAAGTTTAACAATTCAGCGCCGCTGGCGAAACGCCCCCGGCGCGGGTTTCAATTCTCAACTCAACAGGAACGGAACAAAATGCGTGTATGGATTTCGGTCTTGGTGCTGCTGTCCGCGTTGGCAGGCCGGCAGGTTACCGCTGAAGTGGTGAAGGATTTATATGTGGCGGAGGTGCCGGTGGCCAGCCAGGATCGTGAGGAGCGGCAGCTGGCGATTGGCACGGCACTGCGGGAGGTGCTGGTGCGGGTAACCGGGCGCAGTCTGGCGTTGACCGTTACCCCCATCGAAGAGGCGCTGCTGCAGCCGACCCGCTACGTGCAGCGCTACCGTTACGTAAAGCGGCAGGAGGATGCGGAGAAAGGCCAGTTTCTCTGGGTGCGCTTTGATGAGAAGGCGGTGAACAAGCTTCTGCGCGATAACCAGTTGCCCGTATGGGGGAAGACCCGGCCGGTGACGCTGGTGTGGCTGGTGATCGACAACCGGCGTGAGCGTGTGCTCATCAGCAACGACAAGATCGTTGAAGCACGACACATCATTGAAGCCCAATCCCGTCTGCGGGGTTTGCCGTTGCGTTTTCCGCTGTACGATCTGGCGGATCGTGCCACACTTGGGGTGACCGATGTCTGGGGAAATTTTGAGGATACCATTTTGCAGGCCTCAAGCCGCTATCACACCGAGGCCGTTCTGGTGGGGCGGGTGTATATGTCTTATGGCAACAGCTGGAGCGGGCGCTGGACACTTTATAGTGAAGGCCGCCGCCAGGACTGGGAGTCCCGCGGTGAGACGCTGGAAGTGGCCATCATGCCGGGTGTTGGCCAGGCCGCCGATATATTGGCGCAACGGTATGCACAGAGTATGGATACTTTTTCGTCAGGGCGGGTGCTGGTGCAAATCGAAGGGGTGAACAGCCTGCAGGCCTATAACAGGACTGTGCAGTACCTGAATTCCCTCGGGATGGTCAGCAAGGTACAGCCCAAACGGGTCAGTGATAGCAGTGTGCTGTTTGAACTGACCAGCCGGCGTGGCCGCGATGCCGTCTCCCAGGCGATTGCCCTTGGACATACCTTGATTGCGCAGGCCGCTACCCCGATGGATAAAGCTGTTCCGCAAAACAAGACAGCAGTAATGGCTGATCTGACCTACCGACTGGTACCGTGAGGTTTATCCCGAACATCATCAGTATCTTCCGTATCCTGCTGGTGCCACCGGTCGCACTGGCCTTGTTGGAAATGCGTTACGGGCTGGCGTTGGGGTTGTTTCTGCTTGCCGGTATCTCGGATGGCCTGGACGGCTATCTTGCCCGGCGCTACGACTGGACCACGACGTTGGGGGCGATGCTCGATCCGGTGGGTGACAAGTTGTTGATGGTGACCAGCTTTCTGGTGCTGGGCTGGTTGGGGGATCTGCCCTGGTGGCTGGTGATACTGGTCATTCTGCGCGATGTGGTGATCGTCACCGGTGCCGTTTTTTACCGTTTTCTGATTGGGGAGGTGATTTTTGATCCTCTGCTCATCAGCAAGATCAACACCGTCTGCCAGATATTGTTGGTGACCGTAACACTGGCATTGTTAGCCGGTATCGAACTGTTTGCCCCGTGGCAACCAATCCTGATGTATGTGGTTGCCGCTACGACACTGATCAGCGGTATCAGTTATGTGACGCTGTGGAGCAAGCGGGCGATGGAAAAATCTGCGGCGAAACAACAATGAATTGCAGAGTGAATCATTTCTGCTTCCCCGGGGAGACGGGATGGCTTGGCTTGCGTGTTTCCGGGGGCAGAGACGTCCCGTGGATTGCGATTGTGTGAATAGGACAGCAGTGATGAATGATATACAAAAATTCTTTTTCCTCGCTTTGCTGGTCACGCTGGGCATACTGGTTTACCTGTTGTCGCCGGTATTGACGCCGTTTATCACCGCTGCCATTCTGGCTTACATGGCGGACCCTCTTGCCGATCGTCTGGAAGCGCTCGGCCTGCCGCGCACCCTGGCGGTGTCACTGGTCTTTGTCACCCTTAGCGGACTTGCCTTGCTGGCATTGTTTATTCTCATCCCGCTGGTACAACAGCAGGTTATCCTTTTCGCCAATACCATTCCGGCCTATCTGGCCTATGTGAAACAGCACCTTCTTCCCTGGTTGCAGGCACAATTCGGCATCGATCCACAAATGCTCGATCTCGAAACCCTGGAAAAATCGATCCAGGCAGACTGGCGTTCGGCGACGGGCGTGGTGGGCAAGCTCATGCTCTCGATTACGAAATCGGGGATCATCATCGGCAACCTGTTTATGAACCTGACGATCATTGCGGTGGTGACGTTTTATCTGTTGCGTGACTGGGATCGGCTGGTAGCTGCAGTGCGGGAACTTTTCCCCAGGCGCATCGAACCGACAGTAAGCCTGCTGGCACGTGAGTCGGACGAGGTGCTGGGTGCATTTCTGCGGGGGCAATTGCTGGTAATGCTGGGCCTGGGGATCATCTATTCGTCAGGGCTGGCGATCATCGGACTCGATTTGGCATTACTCATCGGTATGCTGGCAGGGGTGGTGAGTTTTGTCCCTTATCTCGGGTTTATTATCGGTATTGTCGTGGCGGGTATCGCTGCCTTGATGCAGTTTCATGATCTGACGCATCTGTTGTATGTGCTTGCGGTTTTCGGCGTCGGCCAGGTGCTGGAGAGTGTGCTGTTGACCCCTCTGCTGGTGGGTGACCGTATCGGTTTGCATCCGGTGGCGGTCATTTTTGCGGTGCTGGCCGGTGGACAGTTGTTTGGCTTTGTCGGTGTCTTGCTGGCATTGCCGGTGTCCGCGGTGATTGCGGTGATTCTGCGTTATATGCATAAACGCTACCGTGAAAGCGATCTCTATGCGATGCAGAAGGAGGAGAGAACATGACTGTGGCGGCGGGCCAGCTTCCCCTTGGGATCGGCTTGAGGGACAGTGCCACCTTTGAGAATTATTATCCGGCCGGCAATGAACTGGTGCTGCAAACACTCCAGGCGGATGAGGAACGTTATGTTTATCTCTGGGGTGGCAAGGGCACCGGCAAGACCCACCTGTTGCAGGCCATTTGTCATGCCGCCGCCGATGCTGATCGGCATTCCGCCTATATTCCGCTGAACGCCCTGCCGGAACTCTCCCCGGAGATACTGACGGGTCTGGAACAGCAGGCAGTGATCGTGCTGGACGACATTCAGTTGATCGCCGGGCACGAGGAGTGGGAGCTTGCCCTGTTCCATCTCTACAATCGTGCGCAGGAGGCGGGAGCCAGGTTGGTGGTGAGCAGCACAGTCTCACCGGCGGGTTTGGCGCTGGACCTTGCCGATCTGGCCTCCCGCCTGAGCTGGGGACCGGTGTTTCAGCTGGAATCCCTGAACGACGATGAAAAACGCGCCGCCCTACAGCTTCGCGCCCGGCGGCGCGGGCTGATCATGGCGGAGGAGGTGGCCGACTATCTGCTGAAACGCGGGCCGCGGGACATGGACAGTCTCTTCACCCTGTTGAACCGGCTGGATGAAGCCTCCCTGGTGGCGCAACGCCGTCTGACGATCCCGTTCGTGCGTGAATTGCTCAATTAATAGAGTCTAATAAAGAGTCGCGGTTTTTTCCGGATCCTCTCAGAATAATTCGCTCCAGCTCTGCTTGTTCCTGGCTTTTACTCTGGCCAGTGCGCCTATAACTCTGTTGCGCGTCTTCTCAGACAGCGATTTCCATTTTTTATCCTCGTAAATTTTTTTCACGGTTGCATGATCGGCATTCAGGGCGCTCTGGATCGCTATTCTTGCCTTTTGCAGGCCTTCGTTTTTGTTAGTGATATTTTTCATTTTCAGTTTCTTGGGGTCATCAACACCCATGGCCTTGAGGGTTTCGATTTTGGTGCCGGCACCCTTGTAGCCATAGGTGCGTGTATCCAGATGACGCGCACGTTTCATGTTGAGGCATATCCCCTTGCCTGTGGAGTATTTCATTAAACTCGTGCCGGCAAAAACCTTGCGGCGCGTATCGCCAATGGTGATTTTTTTCAAACTCTTCATGACGGAATTCTGCGGCTCGTGGTCAGGCGTCATTTCCACACCTTTGCCTTTGAGTTCGTTATAGGTTCCAACCATGCCTTCATGCTCGTCTTCCGTGATGGGGAACAGATCCTGTACCCCAAAGTCGGCGCCGAATTTTTGCAAATCGACAGAGAGCGAACTGAGTTTCTGGTTTAGCCGTTTTGTTTCTTTGCGGTTGGTTTTTTTGGCAAAACCGCTTTCTATTTCCTCGCCGCGTTGTCGCAGGCGTTGCAGGCGTTTCTTGGCTTTTTCGTTGGTTGTTTTCTTTTCCGCCTCGGAAATGCGTTCCAGCAGGTCGCCCGGCGTGCTGCTCATGATGATGGATGGCCGTTTTTGTCTGAGATCGACTGTAAGCTTGTGACGTTTGCTCCCCATCCTGAAGCCGACAGAAAAAAATGATTTTACTGCCGCCACTCCTTTTTTCGCCAGCACCTTTCCCCTGCCGAGCAATCCCTTGAATTTTGACGCAATTTTTTTCAGGCCCTTGTCAACCGCCTTGGTGATTCGGCGCCTGAAGCGTTTCATGATGCTGCTGATTTTGTTGACGATGCCGCTTATGCGGGCGAAACGGGCGAGGAAGCGAATTGCCAGGGACAGGCCTTTCGCGAGGGCGTTTTCGATCATATTGGCCGCGCCCTGGATATTGCCTTTGACGACCTTGTAGACAGAATCAACGATTGTCTCGAGTACGGTCAATATCAGGTCGATATTATTGGCAAAGAAGAGAATGACGTCCACGATGGTAAGGATGGCCTGGACGATTGCCCCTACCGGGTTGAACATGCTGGCCAGTCTGATGATGGCAGTCTTGATGATCTGGGTAATGACCCAGCTTCGAACTTCCTCGATAATGGTGTCTTTGAGGTTTCCAACCTTTTCCTTCAACTCGGCATACATCCCGGCCGGCCCCTGGATTAACAGCTGTTTTACATAACCAACCACTTTTTCCAGGAGGGCAAGATTACGCCGGCCGATTACTTTGGCGATGCGTGCCAGAATCCATTCCCTGGTGAAGCCAAGCACCTCCATAATAAAACCAAAAACAGACTTTACGCTGAAATCGGACGGGATGCGGATGTTGACCCCCGCACGGCTGAAAGAACCAAACATCCAGTCGAAGAGGGCGGTTTTCAGATGTTTCCAGATATTGCTTTTGAACTGATCGAAACCACGGTTTATCGCCTTGAGTATGTTTTTCAGGAATTTGATCGGATCGTCAAGAATATCCTGGATGGCCGACCTTGCCCTGGCGAGAATGGAGCTGAGTCTTTTTCTGAATTGCTCATAGGCTTCTTTGACTTTGTCTATAAGTCTTTCTGCCTTTACACGATAGCTGCGGTTCTCCTCTTTTATTTTTTCCAGAGCCTGGTTCATTTTTTGTCTGGATGAAATGTACTTGTTTGCCAGGGTGCTGGCCAGTTCGTTTTTCTTGTTGTCCACCCGGCTTTGCAGATCCTTGAATTGATCGAGTATGTCCTCTGCGGCTTCCAGAGCCAGTTTGTCCTTCGTTTTTTTCAGCGTTTTGATTTCTTTCTTTACCTGCTCGATGCCGTCGGCGATCTCTTTGCGGCAACTGCTCAAGGTCGTGGTTACGATACCGGCAATATCGTCGATGAGCTTGTCCATCAGATTCTGATAAAGTTTGATGCCGTCCCTGTAAATTTTCTTGACGGCGTCAAGCTCGTTGATATCTCCAAGCGTCTTGTCCCATAACCACGTAAATTTACCACCAACCCCCTCGTAACGTTTGTCCTTGAATTTGTCCAGCTCTTTATGGATATGGGAATTGAATTTGTTTCTGATTATCAATTCCTCCCTGTCGAAATGGTCCGTAACTTTCTTTTCCAGCCCGTCCAGTTTGCGCAGCACCGAGTCGTGGGTCTTTTTGTAAATATTTTTCAGTTTCGTGGTAACGTCCTTACGTTTTTTATACTCTCCTTTCATTTGTTGTTTCTGCTCGGCATCGATTTTCCGGTTTGCGCCGGAACGGCTTGCCCGCATGCTTCCGCCTGTCTTTTTTTCCTTCGATTTGACGGTGGCTCTTTCTTTTGCAAGTGTGGCGCTTTCTATTTCGGCATATTTGCCAGGCAATGCGGTCGTGTTTTGATCATACTCATCCATTGCGCCCAGTGCGGCATCGAAACGGGGATCATTGGCTTTTCTCAGTTTTTCCCTGGTAATTCCTGCCGCTTCATTTTTTGTGTAAAAGTCAGCACGCTCCTTTTCCATGGAAACTTCATGTTCCGCCTTGGGTGGCGGGATCACTTTCTCGGAGCGGATGTTCAGGGGTTTGGGTGACGGGGGTTGCTTTTCCAGGTTCTCGGGTGCAGGGAGGCTTTCCGGTTTGGCGTCCTCCTTGGTGACCTTTTGTAACTCGCTTTTTGCTTCATTCCCTTTTTTTCTGATGCTTTCCTTCAGGCCTTTTTTGAACTTGGCGGCACTCCCGCTGGCGGTAAATTTGTTCAATTCGGAAGCATCTTCCGGCATATCCTGTTCTGCAATACGCCGTTTGAGTAAATCGATAAATGCCTGTTTGTCGCTCTTTTTTATCTCGCCGGTTTTTGCCTTGCTCATGGCGCCGATTTGCTTTGCCTCACCGTAGGCGGTTTTTTCACCGTCAGGTATTTTCGTGGCGCGGGAGGCGTTTTCCGCTGCGGCGTCGGCTGTTTTTTTTGCTTTGGAGGTGTTTGCCGCAACCCCTTGTTGCTGCCTGCTCAGCTTGCCGAGATTTTTGATTACCTGGTTGAAATGTTTTTTGCCATCGATATCAGAAGGCGGTTTTTTCTCTTCCTTTTCGCCCTCGCTTTTTTTCTGCTCACTTTTGCCGGCGGACGTTTTTGCTTCCGCTGTTTCCACCGGAGCCTCTTCCCCTTGGTTTTCAGCGGGTTTGTTTTCTGTTGTCGCGGGTTTTTTTTCGCTTGGGCGTTTTCCCGCTGCGGTTGTGGTTTCCTCTTCCTTCTCCAGTGCCGGATCAATTTTGCGTCTGATGGTGCTGTCCTGCTGGCGCACATGGGTGACTTCGTGCGCCAGCAGGCGCAAATCGTTCGGAGATTCATTCTCGCCCAGCCAGATGTCATTTTTATGGGTGAAGGCCTTGGCACGCAAGGCACGGGTGCTTTGGCGGGCCTGACTGTCCTGATGTACCCGGACATGTCCCAGATCCACTCCCATTGAGGACTCAAGACGTTGTCTCACTCTCGGCTGCAAGGGAGAGCCTGATCCTTTGCGCTGGATCGCCTGAGAGGCCGCGCGCGCCATCCTGGTGGTCCGGGCGGATCGGTTTGACGGAATGGTCTTTGCCTGGACGGGTTCTTCCTCCTCCTCTTCGTTGTCATCGGACTGCCGCTGGATCAGTTTGGCCTGGATGGGTTCTTCCTCCTCCTTTTCGCTGTCGTCCGACTGCCGCTGGATCAGTCTGGCCTGGACGGGTTCTTCCTCCTGCTCTTCGCTGTCGTTGGACTGCCGCTGGATCAGTTTGGCCTGGACGGGCTCTTCCTCCTGCTCTTCGCTGTCGTCGGACTGCCGCTGGATCAGTCTGGCCTGGACGGGTTCTTCTTCCTCCTCCTTTTCGCTGTCGTCCGACTGTCGCTGGATCGGTCTGGTCTGAACGGGTTCCTCTTCTCCGTTTTCATTTTCCTGCCGTTGCGCAGCAGGCGGTCGTGCTGCGCTTGTTGGGGTCACTCTGGAGATCGGACCGGCAGGCTGGTTGTTCATCACCTTCTCGGCAACGCTGTCCGCCTCACGTTCATACGCGTCGTTGGCCTGCCCGATGACGATTTTGCATTGCACGAGCGGAGAGCCAAGAATGGAGCGGATACCGGCTTTTTGTGCCGTGAGACGAGCACTTTTTTTGTAGCGAAAGCCGGGCAGCACACCGTTTGCCGCTTTCCCCGGTGCCTGGATTTTTTTGCTGGTCACTGTCTTCATGGTTTACCCCGGCAATGACGTGCTTGCATTACGGCATCTGTTTTTCAATCGGCTGTCAATATCTTTGCCGGAAAATTTTCCTCGATGCTTTCGAGGTCGGCTACGGTCGTTGCTGCATTTATCAGCCTGGCGATGCGTTTGGCTTCTTCGCGGAAGGCCTGGATCGTTACCTGGTAATCCGCCATGCGCCTGTCGTCGTAGACACCCAGCGCAGCATTGTTGAGTTTGTAATCCGGAATGAGTTCCTTGCGTTTTTGAAACGAGAGGGCTTCGTAGTATTCCAGCATCCGCTGTTTGAGATCGTCCAGTTGCAGCAGTCCCTCCTCCACCAGTTCCGCCCGATCCATGTCCACGATTTTGCCGTCCACCAGTTTCTGTCCGGGCTCCAGTTGATACAGACCCCGTTTTACTGCTTCAATCAGATCCAGTTCCTGGATGACACCCTGTTCATCGATATCGAACCAGGCGGGAATATAGGATTCACCCGTCCACCCCACCTCCATCCGCTGTGCATCGAAATCGGGATAGATCGCCGCTCCCCGCCTTGGGGTATCCGAAGGCGAGTAATCAACATAGAGCACTTCATGGGTTTGTTTGTCGCGTATGACGTGCATGATGAACTCCTTTAGACTGAAATCCGCATTGTCTGGTTTCCCTCCAATCTAGCTGTCCCCCCCGTCCCCGGTTCCCGCCAGCGGATCATGACCCTATTGGTGCCTTCACGCAGGAGAAGCGGTATTGTTCGTGATTGATTCTCAATCGTGGTCGAACCGAATCCTCCATTGAACGATGCAATCGATGTCTGTCCGGCCCTGTCCGTCCATACCTCGAATTCTGCATTGCCTGTCCACCATCCGGACAATACAAGCCTGGTAAATGAAAAAAACAGATCCGCCGTCGTCTCTCTCGGAACATAGACCGTTACCTCAAGACCTGGTATGACAGCATAGGAATTTGAGCTGCGTGTGATGTTGTTTTGTACCTGCCGTTCCGCCAGTACCGGGTTGTAGAAAATCGCGCCGGTAGCATATATCTGCCCGTCAACATGCAAACTGGCTGCGGGGTTGAGGGTATTGATGCCGATATTTCCACGCCGCCCGCAGATCAGTGCCTCATATTCCGGGTCGTTTTCATATTCAGGCAGGGGATTGCCAGGATCGGTCCCCGGGCTTTCGCGAAAGCGGATGGTTGAACGATCGTCATGATCATAAAAGTTCAGGCTGGGACCATAATCCTGATAACCAGTCCAGATTCTGCCTGAATCCCCGCCGATGCCTACACTGAAGCTATTCTGCAGGTATTTGTTTATGTGCAATGCGTGCGCCGGCTGTTCTGTGCCGATCCCCACGTTTCCGGTGACCAGTGAGGGATCAGTCACCAGATCGCCATTGGGTTGCAGTTTCCAGCTTGCGCCTGGCGCCGGTTTCCAACTGGCGTTGCCGTCGCTGTCTTCCGCTGTGAGGACATAGTCTGCTTGCGGGTTGCCGCTGACACCGTCAGTGATGCGAAGCTGGCTGCTTTGGGTTGTGCCGCCGACGCTTAAATTCGCGCTAACGCTGCTGTTGCCGTTGACCGATAAGTTTCCGCTGATATCGCCACCGGTAAGCTTGTTGAGAATGACGTCGTTCAGGGTTTCCGTGGCGGCGGTGGTGTAGGGTATGGTCCGGGCATCCAGGTGGCACAATAAGGCATTGAGGATGTCCTTGATGGTGGTGCGGCCGTCAGCATCCAGATCCGGCCAGGCGGGAATCGTCGCCAGCAGATTCAGAACGGACTGGCTGATATCACAGGCGGGCAGCGGGTATGCGACGTCACTGCTTTCCAGGTTATTGACGAGATCATCAATCGCTTCCTGAACGGTGTTGGGCAATACTGTGGGGGATGCTTCCTTGATGTCTTCCCAGCGCGCCTGGCTTGCGCTCGGATCATAGGCCACCCGATCGGCAGTCAGATTGCTCAAAGGTGGAAAGTCCAGTTGCCGGTTTTTTTCCGAACCGCTTTCGTCCGGGATCAGGGAACCGTCACCATCCAGTCCGGCCAGGGTGAGGTAATGGTGTTTTACCCCAAGGGGCAGACCGTCGTTCAATCGTTTGATCCGTTCATCCACTGCAATGTCCCGATAAAAGGCCGCGCCTTCGCGCACCACCGACAACCAGTAGTCACCGCTGACAAAGTGATGGTCATTTAGTTTTAATTTCAGGATCAGCCCCTCCAGCACCAGATTCAGGGAGGCATTGCCATCGTCAACTGTAAACCATGCATGCGCAGGTAATGGTGTGGAATCAAGTTGTATCGCATTTCCCTTTTCATACCCTGTGACACTGCCACTCTGCGGTGACCACGGCTGGCCGGGTTCGCGGCTCATGCTGAACTCGAGGTAGCCGTCCCAACGGCGGACAAAGTCGGCCTGCACACCGTCGATTGCCGGAATGCTGTTCAGATCAGACTGTAATACCCCGTAGAGCGGGGTGTAATCATCCACTAAATGGTTACCCAGATGTTTTTCACTATTGCTGCTATAGAATTCATAAGTCCAGTTACCGGAGGTAAACTCAGGCGGTAATTGACTGGTGTCGAGATGTTGCGCACCGTCCTGATCACGCCATCGCAGATTATAATGTTCCGCACCGTTTTCGCTGGACCATTTGAGGGTCACGTTTGCAGTGGTGGTTGTGCCGTCATGGGTAAGAACAATCTTGTGCACTTCGAGTCTGAAGAGATAGTCACCGATACGCGGCTGCTCACTGGCTTCGCTCAGGCAGGGATCGGCCCGGCTGACATCTGCGGCAAAGTCCGGCAGGATTACCTCCAGTTCGGCGTTGCCGATTTGCGGATTGTTGATTGCGTCGTCTTCGGGATTAAAGCTGTCATCACACCATTTGATTTGCAGCATGGTCTGGGTGCGGCTGCAGGTGTCGGCACCATGCAGGCCCGGGTCGAGCAGTTCATTGTCTTCCAGTGAGACGACGGTTCTTTCCCAGACATCGGCGTAAATTATGGTATTGGCACCGGGGGTTACGCCCTCCTGCAGGGGAAAATCGGGCTGTTCATCAAAGCCGATGCCGCTGGGTGAGCCTTCCAGTTGCGCCAGCACACCGTCGAGGTAGACATGGCCGGGTTTGATTTTGATTGCACCAGCATCCTCAATGATTTTCAGCGCCTTCGTTCGCGGTACCCCTTTGCCGACGATATCGTCCAGCGCCAGGGCAATATGCTCCTTGGTTATATCGACCAGCGTATTCCAGTCGGCATCGGTGATCATCCGTCCTTGTTGCTGATAGACACCGGAATAATGTTTTTTGGCATTATGATTGTGTCTGGATATCTGCGTTTTCATGCTTTACTCCCTTTATAATTTTAAAATCAGCTCCCGGCGTAAGGTGGCTGGTTTAACTTTTTATCCGGTTTCAGTACCGCCTGAATACCAACAGGAAGATAGTTTCGAAGTTTGTCCAGCAGGGCATCATCCTGTAGCGTGTAACGTTTTGCATGATAGGCGCCCATTTCGCCGCCATCTTCCGCACCAAAGGCAACACTGGCAGCCGTAGCCGGGTGCAGCACACCAAAACCTGCTTCCCCGGCGAGTGCCCGCATAAAGTCTGTATGATAAAAGATTGCTTTTTCACTGGTGCATGACGGAAAGCGCAAATGCACCAGGTTGAAAAATGTCGCGGGGATGCGGCAATAGCGAATGCAGTCCTGTGGAGTTGGCATGCCATCAGTGCTGGAACTGCTGATGTTGTCGCTGAAGATGCAATCACTGGCCTGGAGATGGCTGTATTGTAATTGGCCGGTGATGGTGCAATATTCGAGCTGTGCCAGACCTTCGTTGACGTTGACTGTTTCGAAAATACAGTCAGCAGCAAGAAGGAGCGGTAACGGAACACCTTCGTCATTGCTTAAGGCGGCGGTGGCCACAGCAAGCTCCCGGGCTGCAACGCTCTTCAAACGCAAGGGGAAACGGCTGTCTGCCTCGATCGTCAGACTGTCTTCAAACACAAGATCCTGCAGCGTATAGTCGTGCTTCTCCTGCAAGCTGATGCTTTGTGCCTGTTGAATATGGACAACGGTGTCAAAGCGGCCATGATGATAAACACCCAGCTCACCGCCGTCATCGGCGCCAAAGCAAATGGCCCGTGGTGAAGCAGGGGTCAATACCCCGCTGTCAGCAGTGAGTGGACTGGTGTGGTTCTGGTGGTAGTTCGAGTTGAAAAAATCCGCTGTTTCGGAGGTGCAGTTTTCTTCTTCGACAAGTAACAGTGATCCTGCGGCAATGATATTGCCGGACAGATCCTCCGGGATGCGCGAATAGCGGATCCTGCCATTGGCCGGTGCCTCTCCGTTATCGTCGCGGATTGCCCCGTTGAAGATACAATTGCTCGCTGTGATCGCCAGGCAAACTGCATCCTCTATCACGGTGCAACTATCCATACGGACCGAACCGGCAGGTATCGACAAATCACCGAAGAGACTGTCACGTGCATCGAGCGCAGGTGTATCCAGCAAGGCATACGCCGTATTGACGACAACATGACTGGCCGAAGTCTTGCGTAGCCGTAACATGCCATTATTCAACGTTAAGCTTCTGCCAAAGCGTATTCCCTCGATAGTGAAGATTTCGGCATCCACATCGGCAAAATAGAGGAGAACGTCGCTGTCTATTATGACGGGGCGGTGAGAGCGGTTACGTATGTATACATGTTTTTCCTGATCATCATAGGAAAATACAACGAATGCCGAATCACGAATCTCGTTCCAGTCCAGCGTTACCGCCGCGTGGGAAAACAGCCCCATGGGTACCGGTTTGTTCGCAATGATCCGCCGTGGATGGATATGACCGTTACGCCAATCGGCGGTGCGGAAATCCACGGTACGCCGGGAAACGTCGTCGTAACTTCCGGGTGTCGCCGGAACGCCATGGGGGTTCGCCTGCATCCAGCGATAAGGCACACCGGCAAAGTGACTGGTTTTACTTGCCGGATTGGAAGCGGATACCTGAACTGCGCGTGAGATACAACGGAAGTCGATTGTCGCTGCCGGCAGACCTGGATGGCGGAATACCTGCATGGCCTGGCGGACATCGATATTTTTATCGATTCCATAGACAGCCAGCGGCAGCAGCGGCATACCGATGCGTGGTGTGACGGCAACACGTTGCCAGCCTTCCTGAATTTCCAGCTCCTGCTGGGTGATGGCCTCGCCGATTTCCTCGATGCAGGATCGGGTTCCCTTACGCTGCCGCCAGCTGATGGCGTTGGCCACTTCGTCGCGTTGGCCGGCAACATGAGGTGAAACCAGTTGTACATCCAGCAAGCGTGCAAAATAGGGGATCAACCAGTCCTGACATGCTCTGCCGGTTCTTGGGTTGTCCGGGAAGGAATCGGCCAGGCGTTGTTCAAGTGTATTATGGATTTGATCGAGAAGGATACCGCAGCTGTCCAGGTACAAGGCGAGATCACCCAGTTGCTCGATCTGGTTTTGTTTGTCATAGACAGTATTGTCCTGTTCGCGGTAGAAGGCAGGTAACAGGTTATAGAGTTGTTCACCGAGGGTGGAGGAGAATGTTCTCATATTTCATATTCCTCCGTGGTTATTTTGATGTTTGAATAATCCTTGTGACAAAAGACAACCTGCCAGTCCCGCGGCTGAATATGGCGTACCACTTCTTTGTCCCCCACGGTTTCCCAGTTGACGTTTTCAGGGCGATCGATCATGGGTTTTTCCAGGCCTTGCCGGTGGGTAAAACTCAGCACACACTCGGAATTTTCGACACCCTTGACGGCCTCTACCACTTTGTACAACTCGCTTCGGTAGAGAGGTTGGCCCAATCCCCGGTTTTCAAGACTGAATGCCGACTCTACCGAGAGGTGAACAGCCTCCCTGGTTTCGTCCGGATCGAATTCTGCCGACTTGACCCTGATTTTGACTGTTATATCGACCATTACAGCTTCAAAGGGTGAGACTGTCACCGCAACTCCGGGCAGCGCGTGGTTTAGCAGAAACTCACGTTGTTTTGTCAGTACATAGGCAGGGACGACAGTTTCAAGTTGCTCATCAAATTCGGCACCACCCGCAGGCACAATCACCACCTGCACATTTTCCTGACGTCCCAGTGCCGCTGCTATGGTAAATGCCCTGGCCTGCCAGACGCCGCTCTGGCTGACGGCCAGATTGGCAAAATCCTCGAGGGAGACTGCACGCTCCAGGGTCAACAGGCTTGCCGGCGCGTTGTTGCGTAAGGAAGCGACCCCCTCCATGTCGTCCCCGCCTGTTGCCGGCATGGGTTGACGCACCGTTTTTACCAGCTTGTGTGGTTTGAGTGGTTCTTCCAGGCCGCCAGCGGGGATATTGCCGTGCACGCCGCTGCCGGTACGGTAGCTGACGCGAATATTATTTTCCCCGGTTGGCAGGCGGCGCCCGTGCTCGAGTCCGTCACCAAACAGAATTTGGATGCTGCCATCTTCTTTCATCCTCACGGTATAGTGAGGGTCGGTCGGTTTTGAGTCACGCAGCGAACCCACCTGTTGCCACGTCTGTCCGTCGACGCTTACCCTGATGTCGGCGCGCACCCCGGCCGGCATGGTGGAATCAGCGACAAAGGAGATGTTATCGACATTCAGAATAAAACTCTGGTTCAGACGCGTGGCGTCGCCACTTCCAAGCACCATTTCGTCAGCGGACTCGCCGTGTCCGGCGACCACCACGTTGCCTCGCACCACAGTATTGCCATAGGTAAAACCGTCATTTGCATTCAATGGGTAGCTTAATTTGAGTGTGTTTCCCTTTACCGAATCAATGATCACTTCCCGTGGTTTGCTATAACCGGTGGCCGTTTCTTGTTCCAGAAGCAATCTGCGTCCGGGTTTCAGACTGTCAGGCAGCGGTGAGACATCGAGCGTCAGTTCCCCTTTGCTGACATCCAATAGCCGGGAATTCGTATCGTAACCTTGTGGGTAGAGTGTTCGGGTGAATGGGCCATATATGCGTTTGAGCTCTGCAATTTCCTCGCTTACGGCAGGTTTATCCTTGAGCAATTCAATAATGTTGTTTGCTTTTTTCGTTAACAGGACCTGTTTTCTCTTCAGTTTGCGGATTTCCGCCAGGCGGGTCTTTTTGAACGCCTGCATGCTCACTGCATCATATTTAAAAGAAACGACCGTTTCCGCCTTGATGATAAATTCCCGCCACCATGTTTCACTGATACCACTGATTGGTTTCGCCAAATCCTGGTTTGCCATGTCTGCGAGGGTGAATATGCCTGCTTCATTCAGTTTTTCACTGTAGGATTTACCTCCGCCTGGCGGACTGGCCCCGCCGACACCCTGCAGGACGGTAACCGGGTATTCATTGACCCGTTTTGAAATCAGATCATCCAGTTCAAGCTCGTCAAATACTTTTTTGTCCAGCGCTATTTCAATCAGCTTTAACTGGTGATCGATATCGGCTGCCACGCACCCATCGGTAATTGCAGCGGTTGATATGCCGGTGAGGAATAATTGAAATTCATTTTCATGTTCTTCGATACGTTCGACTTGCAGCGCCCAGCGGGCAGAGCGCCCTTCGTTGTTTATTCCTTCACCGAGCACCCAGTCCCCACTGCCAAGATCTCCCGGGCTGCCATCGATAATATATCGGGTCTGGCCGATAGCGGCGATGGCACCAATCGTTGTGGTATTGGCACCGAGTACAAAGACTTCGAGGATAAAAGATGCGCCATTTGCATTTTTGTTGAGAATTCTGGCAACTGCTTCTCCGCCCTCGTTTTCAATAGTGAAATAGCCGCTCGCATCCAGAAAGGCGCCACTGGCATCCCGGTAAAATACGGCCTGGGTGTTATAGGGGATACGAAGTTCACCATCCTGGCTAAATGATATTCTCAAGCATTTATAAAGAAGTTTGTTGAGCCCTGGTGTGGTATCATTTTCCAGTCTGAGTAATTTTCCCTCAACCTGTTTTACCGCATTGAGCACCCATTGTTGTCCAGCCTGCCAGGCAACCACATCACCATCGACCAGCTTGTGCTCACGATCCGTTTCAAGCACGTCATCACCGTTCAGACGCGGGACATAGATTTTATCGGGTTGAAGTAACAGGCGGGTAAGCCCTTTTATTGCGGTGATATGGCGTGGGGCAGGGCCCGTACAAATGCAACCTGTCTTGCTGTTGACAAGATTAAGACTGGTGGGCCAGCCAATCTCATTTTGGCCATGCGGGGAATATCTGTAGAGTTCCTTTTTCCTGACGACCATTATGGCCACATCCCCGGCTGAGAGGCCTTCAGTCTCATCCGTTTTCCAGGGTGAGTTTGTGCCATTCATGCCACAGGCAAATGGGCTGAAGGCATCTACTGAGCGGTTCCATCCGGCGAGGCGTAACGAGTTTATGCGGGCATCGACTTCGATATCGTCGAGTGTTTCGAAGATGATGCTCTCGCCTCCCTCTGGCGGGGTATGTGTGATCTGGAATCCTGTTGCAATGACACCACGCTGTCCCTCTTTGGCTTCGATTACGAGCAGGGTTGAAGCAGAAGAGGGCGGGGCCGGATGGTAATCCAGCATTTCGACCAGGCGTCTTACATGATCCCATTGGCTCGCGGTATGCAGGTAACCCTCGTTTGCATAGGCGTTGATATGCTCAGTAAGAACATGGGAGGCGCGTGCAAAAGCCCGGACAATCTCGATTCCCCAGTCCCTCGTCTGGGCATGGTATTGCTCGAGTACTCGTTGCCGCTGTTGTTGTTTTTTATCCTCCACGCCTGGCAGGGAAGGGGCAGTGGTATCTGCCAGGGCCTCCCAGTGGGGAAACCTTGCTGCCAGCGATTCACGTATCTGCTCCAGATATGTTGCTGCATTGCCATCGATGTAGCGGAAAGTGCGCAAACCTGCGCGGTTCCAGCGAGTCAAATCCGTTCTGATCTTCATCCCTTGCGCCCACCATGCAGAGTCAGGTGATAGAATCCCCGGCGCGGATTGGCCGGATCGTTATCGCAAACAGCGATTTCCAGACCATCCAGGCGGATGATGCCGCTCAGGGACTGGTCAGTAAACTGGTTGCCGACTTTTTTAAATCTGTTCAGGCAAACATTTTCCACGCCATCGAGATTCATCAAAACCTGAAAAAGATCACTGGCATGTAAATCCTCCCCGAATCGCAGTCTGCCGGGGGCGAAGAAACCATCACTTTCCGTACCCAGCACGGCTTCCACCGCGCGGCGTACTTCGGACTGGAAATAGCCTGCCGAGATTTTTATTGAAAGATTCATAATGATGCCGACAGGTCTGGCGTCTTCGAGGATCACTTCCTGTCCTATCATGCGATAGGCATCGATGAACAATCTCAGGATCATCCTGTATGTTGGCAGCGGCTCCGTTTCCCACTCCGGGACAGGAACGCCGCGTTGTTCGTGAAATTCGGTGATCAGTGACTTGACGTTTTCATCAAATGAGACGGGATCATCCAGAAGGGTGTTGACCCAGGGCAGAATGACGGCCACTTGCAGTGTCACCCAGGAGCCGCTCCAGTGGCTTCTGGCAGCCGCCCGCATGACGATCGGGTGTTCTTCCAGCCTCGAGGTATAGTCCCGTGTGGTGACCATACGTTGTTGGGTATGGACATTCAACGGGCCGTTACGGCGCGCCCTTTCCATCAGCAGTGGATCCTCGAGCCAGAGCTTCTCAAGTTTTTCCTCTGCCGTATGCCGGTTAAGTTTTGTTTCCGCATCGTCCTGCAGGCGGGCCAGTTGCACGGCGTTATAACCGATAAACTGCAGCAGACGGCGTACCGATTCCGGCCGGCGTGCGGTTTCGAGGTATGCTTCTGCGGCAACACGATCCGCCATGTCGGAAATCTGGTCCAGCATGGTGGCCAGCACTTCAACAATGACAACTTCCAGATCTGCAGCGGTCCAGCGTTCACGCTCCGGAAAGCGGGCAGCCAGTTCCTCCAGCATGAATTGCCGAATACTGTCGAAATCACGGGCACGCCATTCGAAATCATCGCCCAATGCGGGCAAAGCTGCGGGCAGGCTTACCTGCCGTTGACCACAATCAGGACAACGGCCCTGAAAAACCAGTTTAGTCTGCGGTGTTTCAGCCATGGTTCGTTCCACCGATATTGACCGGAATCATGTGTTCTTCCTCCTGGCCGATTGCGGCCAGTTCGTAGCGGATAAGGACGGTGATCTTCTCGGTTGACATGCCGGTCAATGTATCCACTCCTTCAATCTCGATTTGCAAGGTGCGCGGATCCACCTCACCCTGCAGTATTTCGAGTAAGGAAGAATTCAGTCTTTTTTTCAGTAATTCCCACAGGGCGGGTTTGTTAGGTTCAAAAATAGCCTGCCGGATGCCGGCGCCAAACTCGGGCCGGAACACACGCTCAAACTGATTGGTGAAGAGGACCTGTTCAATCTGTTCGCGCACATGCTGGCTGCGGCCGCTCGTTTGTGTTCCGCTTGCGTCTACGCGAAACGGAAATTTAAGATAGCTGGCTTTTGGTAAACGCGGCATGCTGGTGACCTCAGCTTGTCAAAACCTTGGTTGAGAGGGTGCTCATTTCCCCTTGTGGTACTGGTGGGCCGGAGGGGCCGACACCCGTGGGATGTACATGCGTGGCAAAAAGCGTCAGGAAACTCTGACCCTTTATCACCGGCTCTCCTCCCGTACCTCCCAACATGACCTGGCTTCCCTTGATGACAATCTGTTGTCCTTCCAGGGTGATGCCGCTTGCGGCCATGTCTATCTTGTTGCCGTTTGCATCGACGATACTCGTACCGCTGGAAGACATTTTTAAAGTATTCCCATTGGTATCGGTTACGGTTAATTCGTTGTTCTCGGCATCCAGTGTGAGTACAGCGCCGTTTGCATCCGTGACGGTGATCGATCCCTTTTCATCGAAACTGATTTCCGAGCCGCTCTGGTGATGCAAACTGAGTCGTTCTTTGCCGTCTTCATCGTCAAATTGCAGAATATGGCCCGACGGGGTTTTCAGCAGGCGTGTAGTTGGTTCCTGCAGAGCCGCCTCTGCAGGGACATCCGCTTCCTGTTGCCAGAAAGTGCCGGTCCAGATTGGGCGCTGCACATCGCCTTCCTCGAATTCCACCCACACCTGGCTATCCGCTTGTGGTACGGTAAAAAATCCCTGATCGGCCAGACCGCCAAAAGGCAGGCATGGCAAGGCCCAATCACTTTCCTCCACTCCCAGTACACTGGGAATGCGTAATTTGAGACGGCCCCGTTTTTCCGGATCTTTGTTGTCGGTGACAAAGCCCCGGTATTTTCCATAGCGCTTTTGATCAATGGCCCTGGCTAGTCTGATTAAGGTCTCTTCCACCCTGCTACCCTCCTAAAACCGCGGATAAAGGGCTGGAGCTGGAGGGATTGCCCTCGTCACCGATAGCGTTGCGCAATAATTTGAAATGCTGGCGGTAACCCTCGATCGTAAAACGGTGGGTAACTTCATCTACATAATAAAGCCCACCGAAGGCATCCCCTGCACCGTCGACATAGACGGTTTTGAAGTTGAGCAACACATGGCCATACAGGGTTCCATCGAGTTCGCCTTCTGCGCGGACCTTCCAGGCGTTTTCATTCGCCAAAGCCTGGGCACGGGACTTGATCTCGAGATCCGTTGCACCGTTTACCTGTTCGAGTTGCCAGGCAAAGGGTTTGAGCCCCATGTTTTCACTGGTGGCCGGTTTCTGGCCCAGCACCTTTATATCCGGTTGGAAAAGTTGTTCGTCCTCCGCACCAGCGCCTACCTGTTTGGGCCGGATCACCGCTACTTTGTCAGGTTTGTGGCCGTCGTTACTGATGCTGAAGTCAAGACAATTGGTCGACCAGCCAGCATATAGCATGATCGTCGGCTGGGCCTGTCCCTCCAGCTCCGGCTTGTGAAAATGAATGGTGCCTTCACGGATATAAAATTCATATCCATTCGCTTCCGCGCGGTCCCGCAGGAACCTTATATAGCTTGTGTTTATCTTCAGGCTGACGTTTTCCAGTCCGTTCTGTGTTTCAGCCTTCAACTGGTTTTTTCTGGCAATGGTTTTAACGATATCCCCGTCTGTCATGCTGTTTTTATCCGTGGTTGTCCATGTATGACGTACGTGTTCACGATCGAGCAAGAGGGATTCGTCCTGGGCGGTGACAATCAGGGTTGCAGCACTCATATCCGCAGGGAAGTTCGGTTTTATTTTCTGTATGTAACCACGCATGATTTCTTCGCGGCGTTCGGCAAAAGACGCAAAAATTTCTATTTTCCGCCATGGTTTCAGGATTGGATCGGGGCTGCCATGATCAAGTACCAGCCATTTCCCGTTTTCATCACGGATCAGATTGAATTTTAGTGTTGCAACGGTTGCCGATTTGCGACTCATTTCAACACTGACTTCGTTCAGGTATGGATAAAAGTCTTTTATCTCTTTATTGTCTATTTTGACGATACATTCAGCGGGTTGTCGTAGATTGTCTGTTGGTCCCGGATGATTCATCACGCTCCTCCTGGTTCAGTCGAACGTGGGATTAGAATGATGCTTCCTTCTTTTCCTTTTACCACCAGATCATTTCCGAAAATAATGTCCGGGTTGGCATCCACAATACGCCACCAGCGACGCGAATCGTTGTAATAGTGTAACGCCAGCAGGTCCAGGCGTTCTCCTTCCTGTACGACATGTTCCAGTACCGCCGTTGCCGCTCCGATTTCGCGCGGACGCACGCCAGGAAATGTTTCATATTGGTCTTCGCTCAAGGAAAAAAATTGTACGTCACGATAACGAGAGCTTTTTTGTATGGCCATATGCATTACCACATGTAATCTTACAAATTTATAATATTGCCGAAGATTGGCAGGTTACCTGTCGAGCCCAGAGCGGTGGAGGCAAATTGCCGTTTCAGTTCATTGATATAGAAAGGATTTATGCTTTCAATGATCTGCATGGTCAAGGTCGCCTCGGCACGGTAGGGAACGAGTGTCGGTAACATTTCCTTGATTTCGATTTGAACCTGGGTTAAAAAAACCGGCAGAACGTGGACTCCCCAGATGAATAATAAAACGGAGGCATGCTGACTCCTGGAAAAGGCCCTGTCCTCTCCTTTACCAAGTGCAGCAAGAGTGCGTGCCCCGCTTGCGCCTTGTGTTTTTGGTTCGACCATACTACGGATGATGTCTATTTCCGGCTGGACACCCAGCGATGATGCTAGTGGATCACCTGCGTTCATCCGGTCGGTGGCATCGAGCAGGATCTTTGCGGAAAAACTTTCTGCATTGATCGTTACACTTTGCGAGGCGCGGACGGTTTCTGTTTTGTTACTGAAATCATAACCCCCCATGGTGCCGGGAGCATCACCGGTTTTTATGGTGACACTTCTTGTGCGTGTGATTGTTGATGGATTGAATTCAAAAAACAGCATCAAGGGTTGTTCGACATTGGCATATTCAATCAGCGCACCTCGCATCACCAGGGTATTGGAGAACCCGCCACTTGGAATCGCCATTATCTGTTTCCTCCTATTCCCGCGAGGATCGCGTTTGCAATTACACCGGCGACTTCGGCATTTGTTGCCTGTCGATTAACGGTTATTGCCGGTACGATCAGTTTATCGATGTTTTTATTCGCAGGCAGTGACATCCCGGACAGATTTGCGGCAAGCAGATGGGCAATATCAGCAGCACGATGTTCAAATGCTCCCGGCAACTGCATGGACAATTTTTCAATTCGTAACACCGTTCCCCTCCTAGCCAAGATGTTCCGCAAGCATGCCAAGGCTTGATGGAATAATTTCCTTGCCCGCCTTGCCCAGTTCTACCCAGACCGCGCGAGCCATGTGCCGCAGGCTGATCGGTTTTGATTCACCCGCCGCAAGAAACGCTGCGTGCAGGGCGGAATTGCGGATTTGCCCGCCGGTGAGCTTTATTTCGTTCCCGAGCAGATCGATATCCAGATCTTCGTTGCATGGTGCATTGGGAGGAATGTGTTTGCTCCAGAGTTGTGAACGCGCTGCGGCATCCGGTCTGGGGAACTCAATCACCGTCTGGAAACGTCTGGCGAAGGCTGCGTCCATATGATTCCGCAGATTGGTTGTAAGGATGCACGGGCCCTGATGCCGCTCGATACGTGAAAGCAGGTGGGATACTTCCATGTTGGTAAAGCGATCACGCGCCTCCCGAACATCACCGCGTTTGCCAAAAAGACTTTCAGCTTCGTCAAACAACAACACCATCTTTTGATCATGTGCGGCATCAAAGAGATTATTGAAATTCTTTTCCGTTTCTCCCACATATTTACTTACCAGCATACCCAGATCCACTCTGAACAAGGGCCAGCCAAGTTCATTTGCAAGTACAATCGCAGAGAAAGTTTTCCCCGTGCCGGATGGGCCGGCAAACAAGGCGAGCGGGCCTCCGATTGGTTTGCCGCCCCACTCATGAATCACCCGCTCCCGTTGGGTTACCCACAAGAGGTATTCTTTCAAGGCCTGAATACAATAGGCGGGCAGGACGAGATCATCCCAGTTACCGGCTTCCCGAATTTCCACGGTTCCGGGTGGCGGTTCGACGATTGTTCCCGTAGCGTCAAGAAGTTCCGCATTCGCCCGTGGTGTTGGTTGAAGTGGTTCATACGGTTCTTTCGAAGGTGACTGGATGAGACTGGCACGCAGGAGTGGCGCCTGGTTGTTCAAGCGGGCGCGCAGAACCTTGCCATCGTCCTGATCCAGAAAAAACAACTCCTGAATGAAGGCGGGGGAAGGATACGGGCTGGGGACGCCGGATTGCATTTGTTGAAATACCCAGCCGAGTCTCGGTTCCGCTACAGGGGCAAGAACCGTGATCAGAATATCCTGATCAAGAGGCGTCAGCCTGTATTTGTTTGTAAAATGTAACCACGAGGGTTGTTGTCGAAGGCTGTTGACCCGCTCCTGCAACGATACAAGCAGTCGCTCAAGTTCATCCGGTATGTCTTCCCCGCGCCTGGATTGTGACAGACAGGCGCACAGGAGTTCGATTCTTTCCCATTCAGCGGACATGTCGAGGGCGGTATGCATCAATCTGCCTCCTGTGAATAAAAAGTTACCAGCAGGGGATTGCTGCGCATCTGAATTATTTCTGTCTGACCTTGCGGGCGTGCGCGTTCATACTCATAGACGGCATACAGCATCGCCTGTCTCTTTGTCCCGGCAGGTGGTGGTTCAACGAAGGGCAGGGTGACCTGAAAATGTTGCCGCAGATCGATGTTTTCGGGATCGATTATATTGGCGGCAAAAGGATTGTTGATGTCGTTGTCCTCAGGCAAATTCACCACAGGGGAAGTCGTGTCTTCAACCGGTGTATTCCAGCCACCGTCGTTCATGTTATAGTCCCATTGCCATGTTTCCCAGAAAAGTTTTAGCGGCTGTCCCGCAGCGCCGGCAAGCAGGATATCGAAGGAAACCGGTACTTCATCTTCCGGCAGTTGCATCACATAATGCAGTGTCTGCTTGTCCATTTGGATAAAGCATATTTGTGGTGTCCAGTCGGGGCGTTCCGTATTCACCACCATCCTGGAAACCTCGGGGGTTCCGCCTCTGCTGGCAAAGCCTGATTCCGTCAGAGGCCGTCTTTGCATCCTGCCTTCTGCTTCGAGTCCCATTTCGGCGACGCGTGGTTTCCTGCTGACGGGTTCGGCGAGGGGAATCGGCGCCAGCGAAAATTCATAAGCAACCGATATACGATAGGCATTGTCTGTATTCCCCTGTGTTACCCAAAGATGATTCAGATCATCCAGGCTCATCGGGATAAAGACTGCCTGCAGATGCAAAGGAAAGCCTTCGTTTTCCAATTTGATGATTGGATGCTCATGCAGTACCTGTATTACTGCGCCAATCAGACGTAAATCGTTTTCTCCGGCGGTGATCGTTTCCTGATTATCACCATCGCCAACTATGACATCCGCACCCAGGGCGGTAATAAGACAGAACATTTTCATGTAAACAGGATTGTCCGGCGTGCCGTCCGCCGGATAACCGCTGTATTCGACCCGGTAAAAAAACAGGTTGAGGCATTGTTCAGTCGTGTCAATATTCAGATCCTTGGGGTTGCTGATATAAATATTATTGACACTTACATCCGGGATGTTGTTTGCAAGGATTTGTCTTAAATATCGTGCAGTAACCGACATGGAGGAAACCGGGATCATAACAACCTCCTGAGGTAGTGACGGCTGCTAAAATTGCCCGATGGCGTGTGTCTCTCCTGAGGTTGGGCGATGTTTACCGCATCGGTCTGGATGATGATGTCAATCTGACCGATATGAACACCTGCCTGCGGTGTGTCTGCTGAAGAAGAGCTGTTTGTGGTATCTTCCGGGTGCTTGTGGTCTGCTGTTGAATAAATTTCCTCCCTTTTTTCGCTGGCAGAGTAATTTTCCGCCTCATGCTGTGCGGAGAAATAATCCAAGGTGGTGAGGGGGAGCGGCTCTGGCTGCGGAGGAATCATTTCCACATCACCTGCAGTTTCTTCCTGAGGGGGTATTCGCGATGATTTCGTTTCAAATGCTTTAATGTTTTTGGCCGGAGGGTGTTTTTTGTTGTCCCGCTTTTCGATTGCTGGCTGTTTTGAAACCTCTATTGCCGCAAGCAGGGGGTGAGGCGAGGTTGTCTCATCAGGCGTAACCTCTGCCGGCCCGAATCCCCTCCGCTCGCTTTCTGCCGGGGTGGGGCGGGCGGTGCGGTTTTCCTGCAATACGGTATTGTCGTCGGGTTTCCTTTCGTTGGCGGATGTCGGCCGTGATTGCGGAAGAGCAGGGTGATCCTGTGGTGCCGGTGACGTATTCTTTTTTTCTACGGTATCATGGATTCGATGCGAGATCCGCTGTCTGCTTTCGACTAACCGGCCAGCTTCTGGTTCTGACAGAGTCGGCTGCGGAATTCCCTGATTTTGTGTTGCTGGCGTGTCTGCTACCGCTTTTATGCGACTGAATTTTGTGTTTTGGGTATGGGCGTTTGTCCGGCTGTTGTTGTTTTCAGGGATGGATGCGTTACTCTTCTCCTGCAAGGAGGTGGCAGAATTCCTGCTGGAGCCTGTTTTTGTCGTTGTTTCCGGACGTACCTGGTTGCCGCCGGCTTCTGTAAGATGACTGTTGTATCTTCCGGATGTTTGCACTTCCTCTCGTGGAAACTCCATCGTGGCGGAAGGTACAGCAAAATTTTCCACATTGTTGAAAACACCAGCTCCAATCTGCTCCTGTCTGGGTGCAGTTGCCATGCGAGGTCTGGCGTCGCGAATGATGTTGTTCAAGAATGATGGCATGATCTGTCTATCCGTGCATTCCCAGAGATGAATCAATCAAGCGCAAATACAGCTGCCGGCGCTCTTTTGGCAGATTCAGTATTTCATTCTCCCCCCAGTGGTAATGTGCGGCGATCCTGTGAACCTCCTGGTAGAGGCTGCCCGCGTTATATTGAATAATATGATATGGATCGAAGTTTAGTGTTTGACTGCTTTGACATTCCGGGCAGGTCGTAGCAATTACCGTGCTGATTGATGGAGATACCTCGTCCAGTGCCGCATCGATGCTTTTCAGGCTTGTGTCATTCAGCGAATCAATGAAATCATCCAGCGGTATTTCGGGTTCGACAGCGACAATACAGGATTTCAGCAGTCGTTTTAATGCTGTGTCGTTATCCAGGTCGTGAATGCACTCCTGATCGGCACCTGTTGGAACACGCAGCGTTACCGTCCGATCCTGAACTTTGACTAGCGTAAACGGAAAATCCGCTCCCGCTTCCTGCATGGGTAATTCCGATTGAGTGATATTGACATCAAAGTTTTCGTTACACTGGTTACATTTTCCCTGTAACCAGTGTTGCTCACTGCCTATCAGCCTTGCCAGACAGATCATCAGGTATTGCCGGTCGGCAACGCACAGGCTGGAAACCATTGACATATCCACCGGTTTTTCGCCGATTGATTGCAAAACGAATGACAGCACACGGGAAACGCGCATGGGCAAATTGTCATGCGATTGTCTTGATGAAAATATCATCTGTTCAATCAAACCTGTTACGGGCTTGAACACTGCCTGACGTTGCAAGCTCCCCTGCTGCATTACTCCTCCCGGCAAGACGACACTCAAGGCATGTTGCATATCAGGACTCACTTGGTTCGCTTACGCTGGTATCACGTTCCCATCCTTCATGTTCCAGTTTTATGCTTTGGATGCCCACGGTATTACTCGTGGCAGCATCGAAATCAGGTAAAGCCGTATATTCGGATACCCACGCTCTGTATATTTTGTACGAAATTGCGACCGCGCCCTGCAGGTTGAGTACGTTTATCACGATGTCCTTGCGAAAATTCTTCAACGACATGGCGCTGTCACCCTGTATGTTGTTGACCAGGTTTGCCCACTCCTCAAAAACAGGATCGTGTGTTAAACCCTGTTCCAGGGTGATGGGTTCATATTTGGTGTGGCCTGGCAATTTCCTCTCATGACTCGGATCACCGCCGGTGCGCCAGCTTGCGACCTCGGTTGTTTTTTTCAGGGTTGTCATTTTCTTCAGGCCGGCGACAGGGCGGCCATCGATAATCACCTGAAACTTGAATGTCCGGTAGGGGTCATAGCGGTGAGCATTTACAGAAAACATTGGCGCTGCCATTTTTATTCTCCTTTATTGTTGTCCAACAATTTGCTGGATACGGACGATTACGAATTCGGCCGGTTTCAGAGGTGCAAAACCAACCAGCACGATTACCTGGCCACGGTCAATGTCGCCTTGCGTCATCGTATCCCCCAGGCCGCAACGTACGAAGTACGCATCCGATGCCTTGGTTCCCTGGAAAGCTCCGGCGCGGAACAAGCCATTCATGAATGAGCCGATATTCAGTCGCAATGCAGACCAGAGAGGTTCATCATTCGGTTCAAATACTGCCCACTGGATGCCGTTATAAATACTCTTGCGCAACATGATTGCTGTTCTGCGCACGGGGATGTATTTGTATTCCGGATCATTGCTCAATGTGCGTGAACCCCACAGGACGATGCCGGCGTCCGGAAACTTGCGGATCACACAGATGCTTTTGGGATCCTTGTTGAGATTACCCTGTTCCTGATCGGTCAGGTCGGCTCTCAGGCCCACTGCGCCACCCAGTACCGCCTCGGTACCGGCAGGTGCTTTCCAGACACCGCGGCGGGTATCTATCTGGGCATACATTCCGGTTACAAAACCGGAAGGTGGAACCGCAATCGGCAGAGGTGATTTGCCGGTGGGGTCCAGCATTTTCAGCCAGGGGAAGTAGGCGGCGCCATAGGAGTTTGGTGTGTTGATGTTTGTCTGAAACAATTGCGCGTCCGCCAGCTCATCATAGTCCCGGGGCATATCTGCAATGTAGAAACAATCACTCAGTGGCCTGTTTCTGCAATAATTCATACCGCTATCGGCTACGGCCGAGGAACCCACGCCCGGCACCGCGATCAGGCTGACATCACGAATTTTGTCAAGACGCGGGAAGGCGTTGATGTAGTCGACAGGTTGGGGTAACGGACCATCAACTGCCAGGGTCACCGCAGAGACATTACTGTCCGGAGTATGATCGCCAAGACGGTAATCTTCGTAAACCCCACCGCTTACCGGAGTATCGTTTGGCCGGGTAAATGCCGAACCGTTAATCTCCACACCACGGTTTGCACCCAGCATCAAGGGACCGGCGGCATTGGTGTTTGTGTCGGTCGCGTCGATCACATACAAAGTGGAATTCTGCCCACTGTAGCCGGAGAGGATCCTCAGGCGGGATGTCCCGGAGGCACCGCCAGGCACAACTGTTACCGTGGCATTTGCGTATGCAGTGAGGATATTGGCATCACTTTTTTGTGGCGTAAGGCCCCGGATTGTCTCCTGGATTGCCTGGGCGATGTCATTCAGATCATCGGGATCCCCACCTTGTCCATCCAGCCTTGAGGTAATATCGATCGTGCGGAAACCGTCACCCTGGATATTGATTTGAAACAACCTCTCGCCGCTTTCCAGGATTGTTCCCCCTGTAACAATGTCACCGCTTTCGCTGTAGGCTGTAACTGTGTTTTCATCAGGTGTGCCGCTGGTCTCGACCGTAACCTGAATATAATCAGAATTACTGTTAATCACTGTTTCGACGAAGGTAGGCGTTCCCGGTGTCATGCTCAGTCCTTCAAACTCCTCTACCTGCCTCGCCTCGGTTTCACCGGTATTGGTGTTTTCCACTTCCTCGATTACTGTCAGATTAAAAACATTCGGTTTATCCGCGGCACTCGTGATCCGAACATTTAATGCATTTCCCCAAACGCCGGGGGAAATGGCCGAAATGGTCAGGCTCAGGCCGGGCGTACCCGGACCGCCAAGAAAGTCGGGAATACTGCTGCCGCGATCGTACAACGTGATGCTGGCGGTGGTAGCGCCACTGGCAACACGGCCGATATAACACTCCTTGCCACCATTGTTGAAAAACTGGAATACACTGTGTGCGAGAAACTGTCCGTCGGAGCGAAAGTCACCATAGTGTTTCACGAATTCACTAAAGTTGAATATTTTTCGCATTTCATCGACAGGACCTTTGTCGGCAACGCCAAAAAAGGCGGCAGTGGAAGTGCCAGCCGCTTCGATTACCTTGGCGCCTCCTGGCAATTCTTCCACATACACGCCCGGGTATGATGTTACGGTCATAATGTTCTCCTTGAATGTGCCTTATTAAATGTTTAATTTCATTCGCATAGGATCATTTCTTATCTTTAGCGGTGGTTTTGCCCGTGCCTTTTTTCTGTTCGCCGCCTGGAGATTTAGACGGCGCACGGCCGGCTTCGGATTTTTTTGCAGATCCCCTGTCTGTGTTTTTCACTTCCAGCAGCGCGATGATTCTGCGATCTTTCATCTTGTTGATAACAGGGGTTATTTCCGAGTCGCGAATACCCTGGATACTGTCTTTGCCGGCAAGAAAACACTCTTTCCCGCTTCTGAAAAACAAATACTGGACCTCATTTGTAAGATTTTTTATCTCATACATATCATTGCCCCTTTACTGGATGTTGTTTATTTCCCTGTCCTGCCCGTTTTCTGAAGATTCGTTACATGAATACAAAATGTTCCCCGGGATATCGATCTTTCTTACTACGCCCTCTGCGATCAGATAATCCAGGGCTTTGAGGATCTTGTCATGTGCATCAACGTATCGCTGTTGTGGAAGCCACCATTTGATTATTCCCTCGATACTGTCTGCCGCATGAGGATGGTGGCTGAGGTAAAATTCAATCTCTCTTGCGACCAGCTGTATGTCGTTCATTTGTGCGATAACCGTTCGGTTTGAAAACAGTTTGTTTGGTCACTGAGTACGTGTGCAATGGAGATGCCAGGATTGAATCGGAGTGAAAGCGCTGTGATTTCAGGTACTTGAAATTTTGGTTGATGATTGAGCGGGTGCAATTTGACCCATCTTTTTTTTGCCCGAAAAAAAATAGGTAATAAATACAAACAGATAATTCCGGGTTTTGATGTTACGAATGTGGGTCGGTTTTGACCCGTATCGGACAAACGTATGATAAGCGGGTGTAGGAAAAAAGCGAGAGAGAGAAGGTTCAGCTTAAGTAGTATTTCGATTTGTCGATAGCGTATTTTTTCAGCAGTTTGCCCAAAGCACGACGCTCCTTGCCGGATTGTTTGGCCGCATCCGAGACGTTGCCTTTGGTTTTTCGCAGTAACCAGTCCAGGTAGTTCTTTTCGAATTCCGAGATGATATGTGCCTTGGCAGCCGAGAACCCTCCTTCTTTGTTCCAGTCAACACCATTGAAAATAATTCTGTTGGATTCGTTTTCTGCTTCTGTGGTTTCATGGCAGCAGATTATCAATGCGTCATTTGCCAGATACTCCCGCAGAATGAAATTTTCAAGTTCCCTGATATTTCCCGGCCAGTCATGTTGTATCATCCAGTCTACCGTTCTGGGGTGTAATCGTTTTCTTCCATTTCCATATTGGTTGGAGAATTTTTCAAGAAAATGGTCAGCCAACAGGGTAATATCCTCTTTTCTGTCCCGCAGTGCTGGCAGATCCAATAACAGGATATTCAGGCGGTAGTACAAATCGTTTCTGAAGCTGCCATTCGATACCTTGTCTGACAGGTCGGCATTGGTGGCGGCGACGATACGTACATTCGCCCGTTTGATTTGTTTGCTTCCAAGCGGCCTGTATTCCTGGTCCTGCAGAAATCTTAAGACTGAGACCTGTGCTTTCGGAGAGAGGGAATCCACCTCGTCAAGAAACAGCGTTCCCCCCTCGGCTTCCTCAATCAGCCCTTTTTGCGCGGCTCCCGCGTCTGTATAGGCCCCCCTGGCATGACCAAATAACTCATTCTCGATCAGATTATCGGGTATTGCGCCGCAATTGACTGGTACGAAAGGATAATCAAGCCGGTTGCTTTGATAATGGATTGCCCGCGCAACCAGCTCCTTTCCTGTTCCGGTTTCACCGGTTATCAGAACAGGCGCATCACTTTTTGAGAATTTATTAATATTATGCAGGACTTTTATAAATAAGGATGATTCACCGATCAGGTTCAATTTGGAAAATTCATCCAGTATTTGGTTTTTATCGGGAGTGGAAGCCGGATGATAAAAACGCATGATGCGTTCTAGCCGCGCCCTGAATTCCAGATTGTTGCAAGGCCATTCGACAAAGTCACTGCAGCGATTGGCGATTTCCCTGTCAAAATATTCATAATTTTCTGCAAATATACCAACACTCGGTACACTGAATGAGTGATCGAGTATGTTTATCAGTTTTTTGCGTGGAAAATCTTTTTTGTCAAAGAGAAGAATGGTTGGTTCGATGATTTTCACAGGATCGACGTTGACCCATTCATCGCCATTCGTAATTCTTACCGGATAGCCAAAGCCGGATATCGTGGATTTGACCTCAGAATCAATTATTGAGTTGGAAAATGTGATTATTTTCCAGCCATTGTTATTGAAATGATTATAAAAAACGTCCATGCCCTCACACCATAAGTGATGTAATCATTTACCAAACAAATTACTATTTTCTCCAACAGTATTTCTGCCAAATACGTCTGAATTGCGAATGACGTTCATCAGGAGATGTCTGATTGTGCTGTTATGATCTCAAGCCATCTTTTCGTACCTTGTTTTGTGGTGAACAGAACCAAAGATAAAATATTTTGTGTGACAAAAACGGGCAGTCTGGTTTCCGTCGTTGTCAGAGTGTTTTTTTCAAGTAAGTCTAATCCGCATGTGATTGACCGGTTTTTTGCCTGTCAGGGGATTAGCTGGGATGTACCTTAATCTTGCTACCTTCCTTCGGTTTCGTCAACGATCAGGATCATGTTTCAGACGATTGCGGCCAGAAATTCCGTCCTCACCACCCAAAGCGGGACTGGCGCTGGCTCAGACCATTCTTAACACATTGAAATGCCAAAACAATGTATCTTCCCTGAAGTTTTTTTTACATAAAACAGGTGTGCGAAAAAGGCGTCCAATTCACACAAGTGTTCCCAATACCAGATCGTTTAACATTATTGGCGGATTCTGGTTTCACCTCAGGGGCAGAGGTATTCGGAACACTTATTTGGCAGCGATTTCCAAACAACGGGGAGGCGGTTCTCCGGTAGCCAACGGCAAGTCTCTCGGCAGCAGGGAAGCTGCCGCGAAGCTTACAGGGAAGTATTCACAGCGTGTCTTGCCATTGGCTACCGGATAACCGGTTTGTTAATAACCAACTGGATGCCTTTTTCACGCAGCTATTTAAATGATAACGGTAATAGACAGAAAGTGGCTGTGCGGATCATGACGACCTTCTTACGGTATTTTTACGGGGTAAAAAAGGCAGGGCGTGGTGGCCGTATCTTTACGAAGCTTCTCCACCGCCATGTGGGAAAGGTGTTCACTTTGAGACGGACCATATCTGATAAAGCGGAGAGAGCTGCTAACCGCGCGCTAACGCCAGGCTGGACATATTTTCCACAATGCTGTCTGGCATGATACCTGCGGAAAATGGCAAAGCGGAGCAGCCGCGGCGGGGTACTGAACCTGGCAAAGAGATCAGTGATGGTGGCTGGCAGGCATTGCAACTGCTGTTTGGCTGAAATTCCAGGTGTTCAACGCACAGCCTGTTGTGCTTTTTTCAGCTCACGGCCGCGAAAGCGGGCGTAAAAAATGGCACCAAGATAGGTTATGACACTGCACAGGATTTCCAGGCTGGCCCACAGTCTGTCTGTTTCATTGGCATAGGTCTCCACCACGCCGTGGATGAAGTAGGCCATGATGAGGAAACTGGTCCAGGCGTGGGTATAGGGTTTCCCTTGCAGCAGGCCGCGCAAGGGAAAAAGCAGCGGAAGCAGCATGATCACCATGCCAACCAGGGTGGGGGACCAGAAACCATACCAGAGCACCAGGACGATGATGAGGGAGAAATAGCCGCCCAGGGTGGCGTAGCGACTGAGGCGAAGCGGCGTCATTTGCAGATCCTGATCAGATCAGCCGCCAGTTGGGCCTGGGCCGTTTCCGCCAGACGTCTGCCAAGTGCCTGACAGAGTACGATTTCCTCTTCACTCAGTGGTAAATCACTCTCGGCCCCGGCCAGATGGCTGGGACCGTAGGGAGTGCCGCCGCTGCGGCTGGTGAGCAGAGCGGTTTCGCTGTAAGGCAGGCCCAGGTAGAGCATGCCGTGGTGCAGCAAAGGCAGCAGCATGGAGATCAGCGTGGTTTCCTGGCCGCCGTGCAGGCTGGAAGTGGAGGTGAACGCTGCTGCCGGTTTCCCGATGAGGGCACCCTGCAGCCATAGCGGGCTGGTGGAGTCGATAAAATATTTCAATGCCGCCGCCATATTACCGAATCGTGTCGGGCTGCCGAGTGCCAGCCCGGCGCACTCCTGCAAATCGCCCAGGCTGGCATAGGGCGGCCCTTCCCTGGGGATGGTGTCCTCCTGTGCCTCGCAGACGGCAGAGACCTCCGGCACCGTCCGGATCCGTGCCTGGAAGCCGGCAAGCTCTTCTACACCGCGTGCAATCTGGTGTGCCATTTGGGCCGTGGCGCCGTAACGGCTGTAATAAAGCACAAGGATCTCACTCATATATCAATGCTCCAGACGTATATTCCTTAGAATTCTGAAAATCACATCGGCCAACCCGGCCCGTAACATGACAAAACCGGGTGATTTCGAACCACTTCAAGCACCGTTTCGTCTGTGTGTTTGCGGACATTCAATCGGGTTCAGATGCGTTACCATTTTGCTGTGACCAGCGCATAGTTTAGCGGCATTTGCAGTAAGGGTGTATGACGGATATTCACTCATATTTCAGTGCCGCCGGGTGGCAGGCACCCCTTCATCCCGTTTCTTGACAGTCTAAAGTGCTGGTGATAGCTTGAAAGCCTGTGTAACCCAATATATCAACGGTCTTGATGTCTCGTTTCTTGTGCAAATTTTTATGCGTATTGGCTGTTTTGCAACTGCTTGTGTTGAATGCCTGTGCGATTACTCCTCCTGTACAGGAAATGAGCAATGCCCGTCAAAGCATCCAGGCGGCAGTGGATGTCGGGGCGGAGCAGTATGCGGCAGAAACGCTGGGTGAAGCCCGGCAGTTACTGGCGCAAGCCAGTGATGAGCTGGAATCCGGAAATTACAGCCTGGCGCGCCAGCATGCGCTTGAAGCCAAAGAGCAGGCCCTCAAGGCCAGGCATGCGGCATTGAAACGCAAAAAGGAGTGAACCGGCTGGTAAAATACAGGGGGCAGGGGGAGGTGGAATGCCCGGGAAGCCTGTCAGTATTAGCGGTTGCTAATTTAGTTGACCTCATATATTTATGCAGGGTTCCTTGACAGTTCGTTTTATGCAATGCTACGTTTTCAGCTAGTACTAATTTATACTTACCAGGATTAATCAACAACTTCGGAGTCGATAACAATGAAAATCAAGAAAGCACTTAAACTGTCAGGCCTGATGCTGCTCGTCATCAGTTTTGCGGTAGGTTGTGCTGGTACCACAGAGGAGGCCGCTCCTGGAGGCGATGCCGCTGCAGCGATTGCCGCTGCCAAAGCAGCCAATAAGAAAGCGGCTGCGGAGAATTATGAATGGCGTGATACCGGCAAGTTGATTAAGAAGGCGGAAAAGGCTCTGAAGGCGGGTAAAGAAGCCGAGGCGATCAAGCTGGCCAACAAGGCCCGGCGCCAGGCGGAAAACGCGGTCAAACAAAAATACAGTGAAATGGAGCGGCTGGGTTTCGGTAAAAAACCGGCACCCGCACCAGCGCCCGCTCCGGCTGCAGCAGCCACTGCAGGCAGTTATACCGTTGTGGGTGGTGACAGCCTGTGGGGAATTTCCGGCAAACCAAGTATTTATGGCAACCCCTATCAGTGGCCGCTGATTTACAAAGCCAACAGTGACAAAATCAAGGATGCCGATCTGATTTACCCTGGCCAGGTGTTGGGCATCGACACCAACCCCTCCGCCGCTGAGGTCGATGCAGCGATACAGCATGCCAAGACCCGTGGCAGCTGGTCTCTCGGCGTAGTGGAAGAATCCGACAAGGCCTACCTTGCCCAATAACCCAGCCTGCATGTGCTAAATCATAAAGGGCCCGCATGGGCCCTTTTTCTATTCTGTAGGCCAAGCCATGCCCCTCTGGAAACGCGCCAATCGATATCTCGGAGAATTCCGGCGTTTTGTCATGCTGTTGCTTTCACAGTGCGTCGTTGATCAGTGCACCCAGACGGCGGCGGCGCTGACTTATACCACCCTGCTGGCGCTGGTACCGTTACTGGCGATTGGCCTGATGGTGTTTGAACACATGCCCGTGTTTCCCGAAATGCTGGCGCAGGTGCAGGCATTTGTAATGGATGTTTTCAGCCCGCGTTTCAGCATAAATATCGAGCAATATCTGCTGGCCTTTGCCAACAAGGCGGCAGGCCTGGCCAATCTCAGCGTTATCATCTTTTTTTTCACAGCGATGTTGACCCTGAATACCATCGATCACACCTTCAACCGTATTTGGCATGTACGGCGTGAACGTAGCTGGTTGCTGACAGTGATTATCTATATCGGAATTTTATTGCTGGCTCCGATCTTTATCGGTATCAGTCTTGCGATTACAACATATATTGTCTCCCTGCCTTATATTTCGGATGCGATGGTGCAGACCGGGCTACAGAAAAGCCTGGTGGCGCTGTTGCCTTATCTGGTCACCACCGGCTTGTTTTCCCTGTTGTACAAATTGGTACCCAATGTTTATGTGGCCTGGCGACATGCCGTGGCGGGCGGGTTGGTTGCCGCGGTTCTGTTCGAGTCGGCCAAACAGACATTTGCGCTGTATCTTACCTGGTTTCCAACTTATGAACTGATCTATGGCAGTATTGCCGTGTTTCCCCTGTTATTGATCTGGATATACGTATCCTGGTTAATGGTGTTGCTTGGAGCGGAAATCAGCTATGTATTGGGGACAGAAAAAAGTGAAAATGAACAATCAGGCCTTGGTATGTTGATTGCCGTTGAGGTACTGGATAAATTAAAACAGAGTGAAAAGGGGTTGACCTCCCGGCAGTTGCAGCGGGTTGGTGGCTGGAACGGCGTGGCATTGCTGTCGGTATTGCGCCAGTTGCGTCAACATGGTGTGATTATACGGAAAAGCTGGGGGCGCTGGGAACTTTTGCAGGATCTGCAAAGACTAAATCTTTACGATCTTTACCGTTTGACGGGGGCGGTATTGCCGCCTCCGGAGGCAGAATGGAAAAATAAAAACGTGGTCACACAACGTTTGGCTTCCGCATTAAAACCTGTAACTCAAGAGTTGAACCGGTTGCGGACGGTAAGCGTGGCTTCGCTGCTGGCGTAATGGCCGGGAACAAATAAAAACCGTTTTTTTACCTAAATAGGCGTTCCGAATACCAAAACACTTGGAAAACCAGAATCTGCCAATAATGTTAAATGATCTGGTATTCGGAACACTTATTTAGAAACAGCCGGGTTCTCCTGCTGGAAGAACCTGGCACATTTATATTCAGCAACGAGGAAATTGATGAAAACCCTTGAATTCCTGTTCGAACGCATTTTGTGGAATACGCGGCTGATTGTGCTTGTTGCGGTCATTGCCAGTCTGGTTACCAGTATTGCGGTGTTTTATGTGGCCACCGCTGATGTGTATTATCTGCTTTCCCACCTGGTTGAATATACCTCTCCCGCACTGGAGAGCGCCGCCCGGGCAAAACTCCGTTCCAGTTCAATTTCCCATGTGGTTGAAGTCGTAGACGGTTATTTGCTGGCGACGGTGTTGTTGATATTTGCCTTTGGCCTGTACGAATTGTTTATCAGTAAAATTGATGAGGCGGAAGGTGGTGAAGTTGCTTCAAAAGTACTGGTGATCCACAGTCTGGATGATCTCAAAGCCAGGTTGAGCAAGGTCATCCTGATGATTCTGATCGTGAAATTTTTTGAGCATGCGATCGGTATGGAGTTTGCCAATCCTATCCAATTACTTTATCTTGCTGCCGGTATTGCCTTGATTGGTTTGGCCCTGTATCTCGGTCACGCAGGCAAGGACAGCAAGAGACAGCATGATTCTGCTTGACTATGCATGCACGATGAGATGCCTGAGAGGAGAGAAATGTTGCGTAAACTGCTAACGGACATGTTGCTGGTTTCAGGTATTTTATTATTGGCAGCTGTACCTGCCAGCGCATCCACACGGGATCCCTACAAGTATTTTTTCGATGAAACCTGGGGTGATTTTCAGGAGGAACTGGCGAATGCCAGGGCCCAGGGCAAAAAGGGCATTATGATATTTTTTGAAATGGATGAGTGTCCCTTTTGTCATTACATGAAAAAGAATGTACTTAATCAGCCTAAAGTCCAGGAATTTTTTCACAAGAATTTTCTTCTTTTTGCCGTGGACATCGAGGGCGATGTCGAGATCGTCAATATGCAGGGAAAGAAAATGCGGCAAAAGGATTTTGCTTTTAAGGAAAACCGTGTAAGGGCAACACCGGTAATCGCCTTTTTTGATCTTGAGGGTAAACGGGTATTCCGCCATACCGGTAAAACTGCCGGTGTCGAGGAATTCATGTGGATGGGGGAATATGTGGCGCAGGGCTTGTATAAAAAAATGTCCTTTACCCGCTATAAACGCATGAAGCGCAAACAAAGAAAACAAGCAACAACGACAAAATGAATCCTTTGGGCTTTGCAAGAAACTGCTGTCGCCTGATATGGCATGTGGCTTTGTTATCGTTTGTGCTGATTTGTGTCATGGCACAGGCCAGCGCGGAGGAAAAACCTTTTGATTCCCGCCCTCTACCAGAGCCCTTGACCCTGGAATATGCCTTGTCCCAGGTTAAGGCCGCACATCCGGAGCTGCAACGTATCCAGGCTGAAATTCAGGCCGCGCGGGCCGAAGAAGAGATTGCCGAATCGGCAACCGGCATCAATACCAAGCTTGAAGCCCGCATGCGTTACTACCAGCCTTCCGGAGGTGCGAATAACAGGATCTATGACGATCACAAGCTGGGTATTTTTGTGGACAAAGTTATCTATGATTTTGGACGCAGTGACTTGCGTGTGCAGGCTGCCCGCAAGGATATTCAGAGCCAGCAAATAAAATATCAGGACAGCCTGGCGCAGCGCCGTATCGATATCATGCGGCGCTACTTCGATGTGGTGTTGGCGGATCTGCAGTTTTACCGCTATAACGAGGAAATGTCGGTCGCGTTCGTCAATCTGGACAAGTTACGGGACAAAAACGAGCTGGGGCAGGTGTCTGATATCGAGGTACTCGAGCAAGAGGCGAAATATCAGAAAGTCCGGAAAAAATATATTCAAAGTCAGAATTTACAGCGTATCAGCCGTGCCAGATTGGCCTACAGCCTCGGCAGGCCCGGTCAGTTGTCCGCAACAGTTGCACGCCCGGAGAATCTGCCCCATTTAAAACGGGCATTACCGGAGGTGGAGGTGCTACAGGCACAGGCATTGGAGCATAATCGTTCCCTGCAAATATTACGCGCCAGGATCTCAGCGGCACAAGCACGCATCAATGCGGCCCGTGCGGATGGCAAACCGGTTTTGAGCGGTGGGGCGGAGGCCGGTGCCTATTCCAAACAAAGGGCGCGTTACGATGCCTGGCGTGTCAATCTGTATTTCACCGTGCCGTTAACCACCGGTGGCAGGGTGGATGCCGCCATGGCGAAAGAGCGTGCGGTTTTATATAAACTAAAAGCAGAGCTGGCGGACAGGGAGGAGCAGATCCGGCAGCAGATACTTGAACTCTGGTTGCAACTGGATGCTTTGCGTATCCAGCGTGAGCAAACGCAGGTTGAATCCGAGTATCGCGAGCTCTATCTTGATCGCAGCCGGGCGCTGTATGAGCTGGAAGTCAAAACCGATATTGGTGACGCCATGGTGCGGGTTACCGAGGCGGAACAGCAGGCATTGCAGACCGATTACAATATTGTTTTGGCATGGGAACAACTGGATGCGTTGACCGGTGGGATGGCGAGCAGCGCAGCCGGGCAACGAAAACCGCAACAGACGGATCACTAAAATGCTGAAACTTTTCAAGTTATTAAGTTGTGTCGCCGTGTTTGCCATCTGGAGCCTGCCTGCTGCTGCGCTGCAACTCGATGCGGTGCTGAGTTGGGCAAAGCGGGTCGAACTGGGGACACCGGTAAAAGGGGTGATCACCAGTATCAGCGTGCGAGCGGGAGATCGGGTAAAAAAAGACACGTTGCTGTTGCAGCTCGATCAGCGTGGCTACCGCGCGCGGGTTGCCGCTCTTGCAGCGCGGGTGAAAAATTCCAAGGCGGTATTGCAGGAGAGTAAAAGAGAGCTGGATCGTGCGCTGGAATTGTACGACCGGACGGTGTTGTCCGATCATGATTTGCAGGTGGCAAAAAATGATTTCATTGCTGCCGAGGCGGATTACGCAACTGCCCGGGCAGAACTGCAGCAGGCAAGACTGGAACTGGAGTACAGCACGTTGCGGGCACCGTTCGATGCGCTGGTGGTGGCGCGTCATGCCGAGGTCGGGCAGAGTGTTGTGCCGGATCTCAAACCGGCCATCCTGCTGGTGCTGGCTGGCGCTGGCCGTATGCACGCTGTTGCCTGGCTCACTGCACCACAACTGGCAGGGCTCAAGGCGGGAATGCCGGCGGAAGTCAACGTTAACAAACAGAAGTTTTCTGGCAGGATCCTGGAGATCGGTCTGGAGGCAAAAGCGAAGGGTCCGGCCGAGAAGCCTTACTACCGCCTGGTGGTTGCGTTCGACACCGGAGGCAGCTTGCTGCGCGCCGGCCTGCCTGCGGAGATCACCCTGCCATGAAAATATGCAAACGCTGCCGCGTTACCGGCCGGGTGCAGGGCGTTTTTTACCGGGCTTCCACCCAGGAGCAGGCACAGCGGCTTGGTGTCAGCGGTTACGCAAAGAATCTGCCGGATGGCAGTGTGGAGGTGCTTGCCTGCGGTGAAGCAGAGGCAGTCGAAGCCTTGTGCGATTGGTTATGGCAAGGCCCGCCATCCGCCAGGGTAAGTACCGTGGCGTGTGAACAACTGGAACAAATGTCCGTGAAAGGTTTTGTTACCGGCTGAATACGCCATTCGGGATGCGTATTGTGGCGGGTGCCCTGTGTGCAGCCGGATTCAGTAGGGTAAGTCCTGCCGGCAACTGTCGGGGAATGGTCGTCAGTATTTGCGCCACTGTTCGTTGAGCACCTTGAAGATCCTGTTGGTATAGCGGTAACTGCCTTTGCTGCCGTTATAACGCGCCAGTGCCTGGGTGACATCGTTCTTTTCCTTGTCCAGGTAATATCGCAGGATGGTGCAGCCCATGCGCAGGTTGGTCTCGATGTTAAACAGGTTGTCTTCGGGGTGGCCGATCTCTTTCAGCCAGAAAGGCATGACCTGCATCAGGCCCATGGCGCCGGCGCGGGAGATGGCAAACTGGTTGAAGCCGCTTTCCACGTCGATGACGGCGAGCACCAGTTCGGGGTAGAGTCTGGCGCGGGTGGCTTCGTAGTGGATCTGGCGTAACAGGCGCAGGCGCTTTTCCGCATCGGGTACTTTTTTCTCAAGCCGGCTGGACATGTCCACCAGCCAGACTTCCGCATCGTAGCGATCGGCAAAACTGTCGCTGGTTTCGATCGCTTTTTTCAGCAACTGCCGCAGTTCTTCGTTAACAGCTTGCTCTTGCGCCTGTGCCGTGCTGCCCGCCAGGTTCGTCAGCAAAAGGATGGGGAGAAGGAGTGTGCTGTAACGGTAAAGTTTCACCTGCTTTAACCTGACAGTTTTTGCCGCAGGAAGGCAATGATGTTGTCCAGCCCGATGTCCTGACTGTCCGTCCCGCGGCGATCTTTGTATTCCACCATATTCTTGTCGAGCCCCCGTTCACCCATCACGATGCGGTGGGGGATACCGATCAGTTCCATATCGGCAAACATCACACCGGGTCGTTCCTTGCGATCGTCCAGTAATACCTCGATGCCGGCCGCGTTCAATTCAGAGTATAGCGTTTCCACCGCGTTACGCAGGCGTTCCGATTTGTGCATATTCATCGGCAGCAGCGCCACCTGGTAGGGAGCGATGCTGTCGGGCCAGATGATGCCCTTGTCATCGTGATTCTGCTCGATGGCGGCGGCGACCACCCGGGAAACGCCAATGCCGTAACATCCCATGGTCATGATCACGGCTTTGCCGTTTTCATCCAGCACGGTGGCGTTCATTGCTTCACTGTATTTTTTACCCAGCTGGAAGATATGGCCCACTTCGATACCCCGCTTGATGGAGAGCGTGCCTTTGCCGTCCGGGCTGGGATCACCCTCCTTCACGTTGCGGATATCGACGGCGTTTGCCAGGGGCAGGTCACGTTCCCAGTTGACCCCCGTCAGGTGCTTCCCGTCCTGGTTGGCGCCGCAGACGAAATCGGCAATCGCCAGTGCCCCGTGATCGGCGTAAACCGGAATGTCGAGTCCCACTGGCCCGATGGAACCGGGGGCGCATCCTGCCACCTTTTTCACCTCTTCATCACTGGCGAAGGTCAGGGGGGATAACACCCCGGGAAGTTTTTCCGCCTTGATTTCATTCAATTCATCATCGCCGCGCAACAACAGGGCGATCACCCCGCCGTCCTCGGTTTTCACCAGCAGGGTTTTCAGGCAACGGCGTGGCTCTGTTTTGAGGAAGCGGCTGACTTCCTCAATGCTGTGCTGCCCGGGGGTGTCGACCGTTTGCATGCTTTCCGCCGGTGCGGGGCGGGGGGTCGCGGGTGGCAGGGCTTCGGCCATTTCCACGTTGGCGGCATAATCACTCCCGCTGCTGAAGGCGATAACGTCTTCACCCGATTCGGCCAGCACATGAAACTCATGCGAGAGGCTGCCGCCGATGGCGCCGCTGTCGGCGCGCACCGGGCGGAATTCCAGGCCGATGCGCTCGAAGATCCGGCAATAGGCCTGGTGCATGGTTTGGTATGTCTCATTCAGCGAGGCGTCGTCCAGATGGAAGGAGTAGGCGTCTTTCATCAGAAACTCGCGGGCGCGCATCACGCCGAAACGCGGCCGGATCTCGTCACGGAATTTGGTCTGGATCTGATAGAAGTTGGCTGGCAGTTGCCGATAGCTGCGGATTTCCCGCCGGATCAGATCGGTGATCACTTCTTCATGTGTCGGGCCGAAGCAGAATTCACGATTATGGCGGTCCCTGAGGCGCAGCAGTTCAGGCCCGTATTGTTCCCAGCGCCCCGATTCCTGCCACAATTCCGCCGGTTGTACCGCCGGCATCAGGAGTTCCTGGGCGCCGGCACGATCCATCTCTTCGCGGACGATGCGTTCAACCTTGCGCAGCACCCGCAGGCCGAGGGGTAACCAGGTATAGAGGCCGGCTGCCAGTTTGCGGATCATCCCGGCACGCAACATCAGTTGGTGGCTGACGACCTCCGCATCAGCGGGAACTTCTTTCAGGGTGGCAAGCAGCAGGTTTGTGGTACGCATTCGGGATCCTGTTTGGTGTTATGAATTTGCGGCATGCCATTCTAGCCGGTTGCAGGGGATGGTGTAAAAGGACGGGTTATCTTCGTCGATGCGGGAGACACATCATCGGGGGAGGAGGGAGGCAGCCCGCCGCATAAAAACGGTTGCAGGCTAAAAGGTGGCGCCGTTCCATCCCCACATGGCGCGGGGTGCATCGGAAAATTCGATATAGATCCGCTCTTTTGGAATTTGCAGGTGTGTTTCCATCAGTTCGCAAAGTGCCGCGGAAAGCGCGGCGGTTTTGGATTCCGGCAGGCCGATACTTTTCAACTCCAGATAGGCGGTGGCATCCGGCTTCCCGGCAAACAGCATCGGCAGCGGAGGTTGCAGTGCCACCATCACATAGCTCTCGGGTTTGCCCAGTTGTGCGGCGACGAGTCTGGAGGCTTCACTGAGCAGGTTTTGCGCCGCAGCGGCTTCGATTTCCTGGTTCGTCTGGATTTTCAGGTATGGCATTACATATCCCCCCTAATCACAGAATTCCTTGATGGCATCCTTGGATTGCTGGATGAGGCGTTGCCGCTCGTCATCGTCCAGGCGGACGATTTCGCCTTTGTCATTCTTGATCCGCCTGTAAACGGTGTACGTTCTCAGGTTGTTTTTTGCGGCCTTACAGTTGTCTTCACGCAATTTCCTGTTTTTGGCTTCCTCGGAGGCAATTTTTTTCTCTTCGGCCAGTGCCTTGTTGCGCTTTTCCGCATCCTTGAGAAAATTGCTGCCGCTTTTTTTCGCAGGTGCAGCCGTTGTGGAACGGGACTGGCGGCTTTTGATGATTTCAAAGGGCTGCCCTGCCGGCGGCCGTGTCTGGGAATAGACGATGTTGCCGTTTTCGTCCCGCCATTTGTAGGTCGTCGTTGCCCAGCAGATCGAAGCTGCGAGGGAATACAACAAGCCGATGGTCAGAAAGGTACGCAATTTCATGTCGGTTCCAGCCTTTGATTTTGGGTCGTTCGCCTCAGGGAAAAGGATACAACAACCTTGTCCTTTTCAGGGTAGCCCGGGTTCACAATCATGACAAACCCTTACTCTTTACCGATTTACACTGTATCCTGAAATAGGTCTGCCAATCAACAAGTTATCGGCTATCTGCGAAAATTTGCGATGAGCCTGGGGGGACGAAAAACGAGAGACCCTCCAGCGGAGGGTGAATTGCCGCAAAATCCGGGAGGCGCGTGCAATTGACGCAGGAGACTGATTATAATACCTGATTTCATGTCTCACCGGCCTGCCGGGCCGGGTTGTATTTGGGTTGAACCCTGGGAGAACACTGAAGTGAAATTAAGCGGTGGGGAAATCATCATCCAGTTTCTGAAGGATGAGGGTGTGGAATACATCTTTGGCTATCCGGGTGGTGCCGTGTTGCATATCTATGATGCAATTTTTCAGCAGGATGCCGTGCAACACATCCTGGTGCGCCACGAGCAGGGAGCGGTTCACGCGGCTGACGGTTACGCGCGCACCACCGGCAAGGCCGGTGTGGCCCTGGTGACCTCCGGCCCGGGCGCAACCAATGCCGTGACCGGTATCGCCACCGCTTATATGGACTCCATTCCTCTGGTGGTATTGACGGGGCAGGTTATCTCACCGTTTATCGGCAGTGATGCCTTCCAGGAAGTCGATGCAGTGGGGATCACCCGCCCCTGCGTGAAACATAATTTTCTCGTCAAGGATCTGCATGATCTGATCCCGACGCTGAAGAAGGCCTTTTATATCGCAACCACCGGGCGGCCAGGACCGGTGGTGGTTGATATTCCCAAGGATATTACGGATCCCAATATCAAGATCCCCTATGACTATCCACACACCATTGAGATGCGTTCCTATAATCCGACGCTCAAAGGGCACCTGGGACAAATCAACCGGGCGGTGGAGAAGATCCTCTCGGCGAAACGCCCGATGATCTATTCCGGTGGCGGGGTGGTGCTGGGGAACGCTTCGGAGCAACTGATCGAATTTACCCGCCTGCTGGGTTCGCCGATCACCAGTACGCTGATGGGGCTGGGCGCTTACCCGGCAACGGACCGGCAGTTTGTCGGTATGCTGGGGATGCACGGTACCTATGAGGCCAACATGGCCATGCACGAGTGTGACGTGCTGATTGCCATCGGCGCCAGGTTTGACGACCGGGTGACCGGGGACGTAAAACAGTTTTGTCCGCACGCCACCATCATTCACGTGGATATCGATCCTGCTTCCATTTCCAAGAATGTCACCGTGGATATTCCGATTGTTGGTGATATCAAGCATGTGCTGACCGACATGAATCTTGCGCTCAACGCCAGCAAGAAAAAACCGGATCAGGCCGCATTGAAAAAATGGTGGAGCCAGATTGAAAAATGGCAGGCCAAGAACTGTTTGCGGTATGACCGTAACAGCGCCTTGATCAAGCCGCAGTTTGTCATCGAGAAACTGTATGAGGTGACGCAGGGCGATGCCTTTGTGACTTCCGATGTGGGACAGCACCAGATGTTCACCGCACAGTTCTACAAGTTTGACAAGCCGCGGCGCTGGATTAACTCGGGTGGTCTGGGCACCATGGGATTTGGTTTGCCGGCAGCAATCGGTGTGCAACTGGCCCATCAGGATGCCACCGTCGCCTGTGTAACCGGCGAGGCGAGTATCCAGATGTGTATCCAGGAGCTTTCCACGGCAAAACAATACAATCTACCCATCAAGGTGATTACCCTGAATAACCGTTATATGGGAATGGTACGGCAGTGGCAGGAATTCTTTTATGAAAGCCGTTACTCCCATTCCTATCTGGATGCGTTGCCGGACTTTGTCAAATTGGCGGAAAGTTATGGCCATGTCGGTATGCGTATAGAAAAGCCGGAAGATGTCGAAGGTGCCCTCAAGGAAGCGTTCGCCATGAAGGACAGACTGGTCTTTATGGATTTTGTCACGGATCAGACCGAAAATGTCTATCCGATGATTGCGACCGGCAAGGGGCATCATGAAATGCACATGTCACCGGATAGGGAGTTAGCCTGATGCGACACATTATTTCATTGTTGATGGAAAATGAAGCCGGGGCCTTATCGCGGGTTGCAGGTCTGTTTTCAGCGCGTGGTTACAATATCGAGTCGTTGACGGTCGCGCCCACTGAAGATGAGTCCCTTTCACGTATGACCATTGTCACCCATGGTTCCGAGCGGATCATCGAGCAGATCACCAAGCAGCTCAACAAGCTGATCGATGTGGTGAAACTGGCGGACATTACCGAAGGTGAACACCTGGAACGGGAATTGATGCTCATCAAGGTACGGGTGGACAGCCATACGCTGCGGGACGAAACCAAGCGGGTAACGGATATTTTTCATGGACGCATCCTGGATGTAACCGATGATACCTACATCATTGAATTAACCGGCACCGGCAGCAAGCTGGATGCTTTTATCAAGGCATTGAATGAAAACTGCATCATTGAAACGGCACGTTCCGGCGCCACCGGCCTGGCCCAGGGTGAGCGGGCGCTGAGCCTTTAGGAATTCTCTTTAAAAAATCAAGCAATAACAGGAAACAATACATGAATATTTATTACGATAAAGATTGTGATCTTTCTATCATCAAGGGAATGAAGGTAACCATCGTCGGTTATGGTTCCCAGGGGCATGCCCATGCCAACAACCTGAAGGATTCCGGAGTGGATGTCACCGTGGGGCTGCGCGAAGGCTCCGCCTCGGCCGCCAAGGCCAAAGATGCCGGTTTGACCGTAAAGAATGTTCCTGATGCCGTGGCCGGTGCCGATCTCGTGATGATACTGACACCAGACGAGTTCCAGTCTGTGCTGTACAAGAACGACATTGCCCCCAATCTGAAAGAGGGTGCCACCCTCGCTTTTGCCCATGGTTTCAGTATTCATTACAACCAGGTGGTGCCGCGCGAGGACCTGGATGTCATCATGATTGCGCCCAAGGCGCCGGGTCATACGGTGCGCTCCGAGTTTGTCAAAGGTGGTGGTATTCCCGATTTGATTGCCATGTATCAGGATGCCTCCGGCAATGCCAAGGCGACCGCCTTGTCCTATGCTTCTGCCATCGGCGGTGGCCGCACCGGTATTATCGAAACCACTTTCAAGGATGAAACCGAGACGGATTTGTTTGGTGAACAGGCGGTGCTGTGTGGTGGAGCAGTTGAACTGGTCAAAGCCGGTTTTGAGACCCTGGTGGAAGCCGGATATGCGCCGGAGATGGCTTATTTCGAATGCCTGCATGAACTGAAACTGATTGTGGATCTCATGTATGAAGGCGGCATTGCCAACATGAATTATTCCATCTCCAATAACGCCGAATATGGTGAATATGTAACAGGACCCAAGGTTATCAACGAGGAAAGCCGCTGGGCGATGAAAGAGGCGTTGCACAATATCCAGAATGGCGAATACGCCAAGCGTTTTATCCTCGAAGGGCAGGCCAACTATCCGGAAATGACCGCCATGCGCCGAAACAACGCCGCACACGAGATCGAGCAGGTGGGTGCGCGGTTGCGCTCCATGATGCCGTGGATCTCCGCCAATGCCCTGGTGGACAAGACGAAAAACTGAAGCCTGGCTGTTGTCGTCCTTGTCTTTTCAAGGGCGACGTCTTTTGGTAACGGCACTAAACAACCAGGTATTCGGAATGCGTATTTGGAAAACGAAAGCCGGCTCCCGGGAGTCCGGCTTTTGTTTTCAATTCGCGGATAAATTGGTTATTGTTGGGTGGCAGGCTTTGAAATATCCCTTCTTCCATACGACAATAAAGATAAGGAAATCAATTTACGCAAAGTAATTCACTGTGCAGAAAAGGTATCCCGTGTATTTTCCGTTAGGCAGGTAATGACGTCATAATGGCCAAACAACCCAAACAGCAACAGCGACGGCGCGGTATTTATTTACTGCCCAATCTGTTTACCACCGCGGCCCTGTTCGCCGGGTTTTATGCCATTGTCGCCGCGATGAACAACCGTTTTGAGTCAGCGGCGGTGGCGGTGTTTATCGCCATGCTGCTTGACGGCATCGATGGCCGGGTGGCCCGCATGACCAATACGCAGAGTGATTTCGGTGCGGAATACGACAGCCTCTCGGACATGGTTTCCTTTGGTCTGGCGCCGGCTTTGGTCATCTACCAGTGGGCCTTGTCGGATCTCGGAAAGCTGGGATGGCTGGCGGCTTTCATCTATACCGCCGGTGCCGCTCTGCGCCTGGCCCGTTTCAACACCCAGGTGGGGATTGCCGACAAGCGTTATTTTCAGGGGCTGGCCAGCCCGTCCGCAGCGGCCATTGTCAGTGGCATGGTCTGGATGGGTGAGAGCTACGACCTCGCCGGCAAGACAGTGAATACCGTTGCTTTTGCCTTGACGATACTGGCGGGGATATTGATGGTCAGCAACATCCGTTACCACAGTTTCAAAGGGTTTAATCTGAAAGAAAAAGTGCCTTTTGTCGCCATGCTGGTAGCAGTGCTGGTGATCGTGCTGGTGTCGTCCAATCCGCCGCTGGTATTGTTTGGCGTATTCCTGCTGTATGCGATTTCCGGCCCGTTGATGACATTGTGGCAATTGCGCCGGCGCCGTGCCGAGCGCAAGGCGCAGCACGGAGGTGGTTCAGATTCTGAATCGGAGCACTTGGAAAATTCCTGAACAGTCGCTATAGTTAAGAAAAGCCTGAATGAAGACATGATGAAGACAAGCAACCACACAGCACAAACCGAGCAGCACGACGCACCGCATGTCGTCAGGCGTTTGTCCGTGTGGCCGTTTTCCCTCCTGCTATCCCTGCGACTGCTGCCCTGAGCGGGCAAAACAGACACTCCTCAGCACCGGAAAAGGTGCAAACCCAATCTGACCATCACTGCCAACACCATGTTGGGCAGTTAGTTTTTGTGATACAGCATGTCATAATGGACACTGCAGTGGAGAATTCAGCATGACGGACAAGTTAATTATTTTTGATACAACCTTGCGGGACGGTGAACAGAGTCCGGGGGCGTCGATGACCCTGGACGAAAAGGTGCGCATCGCCAAATCACTGGAGCGCATGCATGTGGACGTGATCGAGGCGGGATTTCCGATCGCCAGCCCTGGCGATTTCGAGGCGGTCAAGGCGGTGGCGGAAACCATCAAAGACAGCACGGTTTGCGGCCTGGCGCGGGCACTGGACAAGGACATCGAGCGGGCCGGGGAAGCGCTCAAGGGGGCTGACTCGGGACGTATCCATACGTTTATCGCCACTTCGCCCATTCACATGAAAATGAAGTTGCGCATGGAGCCGGAGCAGGTGCTGGAGCAGGCAGTCAGGGCGGTGAAAAAGGCCCGTCAGTACGCGGCTGATGTCGAGTTTTCCCCGGAAGATGCCGGCCGTTCCGATCCGGATTTTCTTTGCCGGGTGCTGGAAGCGGTGATCGACGCGGGGGCGAAAACCTTGAATATTCCCGACACCGTCGGTTATAACGTGCCGGACCAGTTTGGTGGCCTGATCCGCAATTTGCGTGAACGCATTCCGAATTCAGACAAGGCCGTTTTCTCGGTGCATTGTCACAATGATCTCGGTCTGGCGGTTGCCAATTCGCTCTCGGCGGTAATGAACGGGGCGCGTCAGGTGGAGTGCACCATCAATGGTCTGGGTGAACGGGCCGGGAACGCGGCGCTGGAAGAGATCGTCATGACGGTAAAAACCCGTAAGGATATTTTTCCCTGCAGCGTGGCGCATATCGACACGACTCAGATCATGAATTGCTCACGCCTGGTATCGGGGATCACCGGATTTGCGGTTCAGCCCAACAAGGCGATAGTCGGCGCCAATGCGTTTGCCCATGAGTCGGGGATCCACCAGGACGGCGTACTCAAGAGCCGTGAGACATATGAAATCATGCGGGCGGAAGATGTGGGGCTCACCACCAACCGCATGGTGTTGGGCAAACACTCGGGCCGCAATGCCTTCCGCACCCGGCTGAAGGAACTGGGGGTGGAATTCAAGTCAGAAGCGGAGTTGAACGATGCCTTCGCCCGCTTCAAGGAACTGGCTGACAAGAAACATGAAATCTACGATGACGATCTGCAGGCTCTGGTCACCGAAGCCAGCCTTGCTGCGGAAAATGAGCGTATTCGCCTGATCGCGCTCAAGGTTTGTTCGGAAACCGGCGAAAAGCCGGAAGCGACGATTACCCTGGAAATGGACGGCAAGGAGTCGATGACGGTCGCGCAGGGTGGCGGACCGGTCGATGCGGCATTCAAGGCCATCGATAAAGTGGTGAACAGCGGCACGGATCTGCAATTGTATTCTGTCAACAATATCACCAGCGGCACCGACTCGCAGGGTGAGGTGACCGTGCGGCTGGAAAAGGGTGGACGTATCGTCAATGGTCAGGGTGCCGATACGGATATTGTGATTGCATCGGCCAAGGCGTACATCAATGCCTTGAACAAGATGCTGGCGCCGGAGGAACGTGCGCATCCACAAAGTGGTGATGTATAAGTCTTCGCCGGAGGGTGAGGAACGGGCACGAGGGGATCATACCTTGAGCCTGCTTCTTGCCGTTTTTCCGGCAAACCGGGCGGGATTGGCATGCAAAAAAGTGCAGAAATGTCTGAGCGGCAGCGGGCCTACCTGAAGGCCATGGACATCGATGTCTGGGTACGGCGTGATGCCGGAGCGGACGGCGTGGTGGAAGCGTCTGTTCTGCCGCCGCATATTGCCGTTCCCCCGGCCACCGTGGAAGCGCCGCCCGTGCCGGAACATCAGGGTCCCCCTGCCGTTAGCGGGCTGGACTGGACGGCGCTGGAGCAGCAGGTGGGGAATTGCACCTTGTGTGAATTGCACGCCACCCGCACCCAGACAGTGTTTGGTGTCGGCAACCGCCAGGCTGACTGGCTGATCATCGGTGAGGCACCGGGGGCGGATGAAGATCGTCAGGGTGAACCCTTTGTTGGCCGGGCCGGGCAGTTACTCAATGCCATGTTGAAAGCGATCGGCTTGTGCCGCGAGCAGGTTTATATTGCCAATATTCTCAAATGCCGTCCGCCGGGAAACCGCGATCCCAGGCCGGAAGAGGCCGCGTGTTGCAGCGCCTATCTGCAGCGGCAGATCGAACTTATTCAGCCGAAGCTGATCCTCGCACTCGGGCGGATTGCCGCGCAGCGTCTGTTACAAAGCAATACCAGTCTGGCGCGGATGCGGGGGCAGGTGCACCGCCTGGAGCCGAGCGGTACCCCGCTGATGGTGACCTACCATCCCGCCTATTTGTTGCGTTCCCCGGCCGAGAAGCGCAAGGCCTGGGCCGATCTGCTGGCTGCACGGCAATTCGTGCGGCAGACATCCGACGGGCAGCCGGCATGAGCGCGGTGATCAAGCCCGATTCCGGTGTGCTCCGCTCCATGACGCCGGCCGATGTGGAAGAGGTCATGGCGATCGAAAAGGCCATCTACCCCTATCCCTGGACGCGGGGGATTTTTTTCGATTGTATCCGGGTGGGGTACCAGTGCCGTATTTTCCAGCAGGACGGGAAGATCAAAGCCTATGCCGTCCTCTCCATCGGTGTGGAAGAGGCGCATATCCTGACGGTGTGCGTCCATCCGGATTCACAGCGGCAGGGACTCGGGCGGATGATGATGGAGCACATGATCGAGCTGGCGAAGGAGGGCGGAGCGAAGATAATTCTGCTCGAAGTCCGCCCCTCCAATGAGGGTGCCATTCGCCTGTACCAGGAACTGAAATTCAATGAAGTGGGCGTTCGCCCCGATTATTATCCCGCTGACGACGGCAGAGAGGATGCGCTCATCATGGCGCGGGCCGTGGTTTAGGTGAATTGCCGAGAATTCGCCCTGTGCTTGGGGTAGAATAGCCCGTTTTTCAATCAGAGAGCAGAAGTCTGCATGTCGTCTTTTTTGCAAGAAACCCACCGTCGTCGCACCTTTGCGATCATCTCCCACCCCGATGCGGGTAAAACCACACTTACCGAAAAACTGTTGCTGTACGGGCGCGCGATCCAGCAGGCCGGCACGGTCAAGGGGCGCAAGGCGGATCGCCATGCCACCTCCGACTGGATGGAGCTGGAGAAACAACGCGGCATCTCGGTGACTTCGGCGGTGATGCAGTTTCCCTACGGGGGGCGCGTTATCAATCTGCTCGACACCCCCGGCCATGAGGATTTTTCAGAAGACACCTACCGTACCCTGACAGCGGTGGATTCGGCGCTGATGGTGATCGACAGCGCCAAGGGTGTGGAGCAGCGCACCATCAAACTGATGGAAGTCTGTCGTTTACGCACCACGCCTATTCTCACGTTTATCAACAAGCTGGATCGGGAGGGGCGTGATCCTGTCGAATTGCTGGATGAAGTGGAGGATGTCCTCGACATCCAGTGTGCGCCGATTACCTGGCCGATTGGTATGGGCAAGCGCTTCAAGGGTGTGTTCCATATTTATAACGATGCGGTGCACCTCTTCAGCGCCACCCATGGGGGCCGTATCAAGGAAGGGGAGGTGATCAAGGGACTGGATAATCCGCAACTTGACGAGATCCTCGGTACGGCGGCGCAGGAGCTGCGTGACGAGATCGAGCTGGTCAAAGGCGCCAGTCACGAATTCGACAAAGAGGCGTTCCTCGCCGGCAAACTCTCCCCGGTGTTTTTTGGTTCGGCCATCAATAATTTTGGCATCGAGGAATTACTGGACTGTTTTGTCGAAGTCGCGCCGCCGCCCCAGCCCCGTATGAGCCGGGAACGCGAGGTTATGCCGGAAGAGGAAAAATTCAGCGGTTTTGTTTTCAAGATCCAGGCAAACATGGATCCGCAACACCGGGATCGTATTGCCTTCCTGCGGGTGTGTTCCGGTATGTATGCGAAGGGCATGAAAATGCGGCATGTGCGTCTTGGCAAGGATATCAAGGTGGCCAATGCCATTACCTTTATGGCGAGTGAGCGTGAACACGTGGAGCTCGCCTATCCCGGTGATATCATTGGTTTGCACAACCACGGCACCATCCAGATCGGTGACACCTTTACCCAGGGTGAGTCACTCAAATTCAGCGGCATTCCCAATTTCGCTCCCGAGCTGTTCCGCCGCGTGCGCCTGAAGGATCCGCTGAAAATGAAAGCGCTGCAGAAAGGCCTCGACCAACTCAGTGAGGAGGGGGCTTCGCAGGTGTTCAAGCCACTGAACAACAACGAACTGATCGTGGGTGCCGTTGGCGTGTTACAGTTTGAGGTCGTGGCTTTCCGCCTGAAACAGGAATACGGGGTTGATTGCGGTTTTGAGGCCGTCAACGTTACCGCGGCCCGCTGGGTCACATGCGCGGATGAGCGCAAACTCGATGAATTCCGCCGCAAGGTGTCCGAGAATCTGGCGCTGGATTCGGGCGGCAGTCTCACCTATCTTGCCCCCACGCGGGTGAACCTCGATCTCACCATGGAACGCTGGCCCGGGATTGAGTTTCACGCCACACGCGAGCATTGACAGCCTGCCGGAGAGCAGCACACGTATTGAATATAAGCTGTTGTTCTATAATCGAAAATAAATGTTCTGGCGGATGTCAACCAAATCGCGGCCGCCGCGTTATGTGAAATAACAGGCGTTGATGTGAAGCCAGGCAGGCGGGAGAATCGCCGGGAACGGGCGGGATGCCTTTCTCATCAACGAAAAGAGCGTGTGAATGGTGACCCGATGTTATGTATGCCCTCTTTTGCGGAGGGTGATCCGGCCGCATGTTTTCTGAACCGATAAGGGGAAAGTTCTGGATACGACTCAGGCGCTCAACACTTTCCTCGCGAGTGTGGAAAAAAGGGCTTATCGGATGGCGCAAATCGCGACCAGCAATTCCGATGAGGCGCTGGATATCGTGCAGGACACCATGATGACGCTGGTGCGAAGTTATGCCGACCGCAACCGGGACGAATGGGGGCCGCTGTTTCACCGCATTCTGCAAAACCGTATCCGGGACTGGTACCGGCGCCAGAAAGTGCGTAATCGCCTGCGGAGCTGGTTTGCCGGCGACGAAAATGGTGATGATCCTGTGGAAACGGCTGAAGACAGGGTGAGTCATGGTCCGATGCAATCATTACAGCATGCGGACATGAGCCGGGCGCTGCAACAGGCATTACACGCCTTGCCCCACCGGCAGCAGCAGACGTTTCTGTTGCGAGCCTGGGAAGGCCTGGATGTCGCCGCAACGGCCAGGGCCATGGGGATCAGTGATGGCAGTGTCAAAACCCACTACTCACGTGCTGTTCAGACATTACGTGAAAAACTGGGGGAATTTTATGATGAAGCGTGACAAGGCATTTGAGCAGACAGTCAGGCAGTTGCTGGATGACAGTATCGAGGAACTGGATCCGGCCATCAGCCGCCGTTTGCAACAGGCGCGCGCGCGTGCGCTGGAGGCAAACGGGCGCCGTTTCGTGCTGTGGCGCCCGGCGGTTGCTTTTGCCATGAGTGTGCTTCTGCTGCTGGCCGTGGTTTTCTGGCCGACGGCTCAACACGGTGATTCACTGGCACCCCTGATGGCCGACATGGAACTGATTGCGGCTGATGACAGCCTGCAACTGATTGAAGATCTGGAATTTTATCAATGGCTGCTAGAGACGGGAAATAATGCGGGTTAGCTATGCCGCTGTTTTATGGTTACTGCTTGCGGTTCAGGTCCATGCACAAGAGGAAGAATCATTGCCGGATGAAGCTTTTCTGGAATTTCTTGGACAATTTGATCCCGACGAAGATGCCCTTCTGGATATCGCCTTCGATGTCAGCGAGGAAGATGAAACAAAGAACGGGCCGGGCCATCCCGCAAAAGAGGAAGAGAATGAGACATCAAACTAGACTGCTGCTCTTGTTAAGCATCTTGCTCCTGCCTGTGCTGGCGCCGGCAGCAACGGAGTGGCAGAGTCTCAGCCCTGACGAGCAACGGATCCTGAAGCCTTTTGCCGATCGCTGGGACAAGATGCCGGAGGAACGGCGGGAACGGATGCGCAAAGGGGCGCAGCGCTGGCAGCAGATGTCACCGCAGCAGCGGCAGCGCGCCAGAATGCGACTGAAACGCTGGCAGCAGATGTCACCGGAACAACGTCAACGTGCCCGGCAACGCTACGAACATTTTCGCAAGCTCTCACCGGAACAGCAGGAGCGCCTGCGGCAGAAACGCAAGTGGTTCAAAAGCCTGCCGCCGGAGAAACGCCAGGCACTGCGAGAGCGCTGGCGCAAAATGACGCCACAGCAACGCCAGGCGCTACGCCAGCGGTGGCAGTCGCTCACCCCCGAACAGCGGCAGCGGTTGCGCAAGATGAGCCCCGAACAGCGGCGCAAGTTCATGCGGGATCGACAGCGGCAGCGGCATGATACCCCCCGCAGCCGGCCGCAGGGTGGCCACCGTTAACTTCCAGGACACCGAAAAATGAGGTTTTGTTGTCGTTTCTCCAGGGTCTGACGGGTTTTTGTCTGCATCATGTATACTGCCTCCGCTAACGGAGGCTTTTTTTTCATGCGGCAGCTACTCAATCGCAAGGTTATTTCCTGGGCCATGTATGACTGGGCCAACTCGGCCTATGCGACGGCGGTGCTGGCGGGGTTTTTTCCCCTCTTTTTCAAGTCCTACTGGAGCAGTGGCGCGTCGGCCACGCAGAGCACCTTTCAGTTAGGGCTGGCGAATTCGGGTGCCGGACTTGCCATTGCCATTCTCGCTCCGGTTTTGGGAGCCATTGCCGATGCCGGCGGTATCCGCAAGCGTTTTCTTCTGGTTTTTACCCTGCTGGGAGTGAGCATGACTGCCGGCCTCTATTTCGTGGGCGAGGGCGAGGCGATGACGGCGCTGAGCCTGTTTGTTCTCGGCACCATCGGTTTTCTTGGCAGTATGGTGTTCTATGATTCCCTTATCGTCATGGTTGCGGAGGAAAAGGATTTCGATATGGCCTCCGCCATGGGGTATTCGCTGGGTTATCTGGGGGGAGGCGTATTGTTTGCCGGTACCGTGGCGATGACCTTATGGCCCGCTGCTTTCGGGCTGACGGACAAGGCCGCGGCGGTGAAGCTGGCATTTCTTTGCGTTGCTGCCTGGTGGCTCGTCTTTGCCATTCCGGTGATGTTGAATGTTCCGGAGCGAAGGCCTGCCAGTGAGAAAAATTATGTTGCCGTGGTGCTTTCGGCTTTTCGGCAGTTACGGGACACTTTCACCCACATCAGGCGTTTGCACTATGTCTTCCTGTTCTTACTCGCCTATTGGTTGTATATCGATGGCGTGGATACCATCGTTGTCATGGCGGTGGATTACGGCGCCGCCTTGGGGTTTTCCACAGAAAATCTTATTACCGCCCTGCTTATCACGCAATTCATCGGTTTTCCCGCTGCCATCGGTTTCGGCCTGCTCGGCGGGCGGATCGGCGCCAAGCAGGCGATCTTGATCGCGATCGGTGTCTATATCCTCGTTACCATCTGGGCTTACTGGATGGATACGGTTGCCGAGTTTTATGCCATGGCGATCGTCATCGGCCTGGTGCAGGGTGGGGTGCAATCCTTGAGCCGTTCCCTTTATGCACGCTTGATCCCGGCCGACAAGTCGGCGGAATTCTTTGGTTTTTATAACATGATCGGCAAGTTCGCCGCGATTCTCGGGCCCGCCCTCGTCGGGGTTGCCGGGGTGATGACGGGCAGTTCCCGCCTTGCCATTTTATCCATCAGTATTCTCTTCATTGCCGGGGGAACATTGTTATACCGGGTGAATGTGGAAGCGGGCAGGAGCATCGCCATCGAAACAGAGGACTGAAATTGTCGCAAATGCGACATACATGCAAATCGTTCTACTCTCGTCGGGGTGCCGGGTGAAACAAATGTCGGAATATTTGTATGGTTATGGCTTTGTTTTGTTAACCAGCCCCCAACTTTGATCATCCGCTTTATTATTCCCCGGGATTTTTGAACTGATTCCCGTTTTCCAACCTCAGAAAATTGAGTCGTAACACTGCGCGACTAGACTTATAGTGGTAAAACTTTAGTGTTATTACTAAAGTAAATATGTACACACTATAAACTAACTGAGGGAGTAGGAAAAATGAGCCTTGCAATATCACTTGAAGGTGTTCGGTTTGGAGACTATCAACAGGTTACCCCCCATTATGATGCAGAGCTGCAATGTGTCTGGTATGCGATGCACAGTGGAAAGCGCCCCTGTTTTTCCCCGACTTTACTGGCCGATCTGGCTGCGTTTCAGGAGCAGGTTGCCAAGTTGGTGAGGCATGAAAAATTGCCGATTTCCTATCTGGTGGCGACATCCAGTGTGCCGGGGGTTTTCAATCTCGGTGGCGACCTGAACCTGTTCAAGGAACATATTGAAAAGCAGGATCGGGCGGGGCTCATGCGCTATGCCAAGGCATGCATCGATGTGGTTTACACCAATGCAGTGCATCTGCATTTGCCACTGACCACGATTTCGCTGGTGCAGGGGAGTGCGCTCGGCGGTGGGTTTGAAGCCGCCATTTCCAGCAATGTGCTGATCGCGGAACGCGGAACGGAGCTGGGAATGCCGGAGATCCTCTTTAACCTGTTTCCGGGGATGGGGGCCTACAGTCTGCTGGCACGCAAACTGGATATGCGCCATGCGGAGGCGATGATCACTTCCGGCAGAATATACAGTGCGGAGGAATTGCATGAGATGGGTCTGGTGGATGTGCTGGCCGAAAAAGGAGAGGGTGAGCAGGCGGTACGGGATTTTATCCGCCGTCACCGGCGGGCGCAGAATGGTTTGCGGGCTATCAGCCGGGTGCGTGAATACCTGAAACCCCTGGGCTATGAAGAGTTGCTCGACATCACCGAGATCTGGGTGGACGCCGCCCTTACCCTGACGCCGCGCGACCTGCGCATGATGGGCAAACTGGTGGGTGCACAGAACAGGCTGCAACAGAAACACGAACAGGAAGAAAACGAATCACCGCAACTGGCGTTGGTATGAGGTGTGCCTCATCAGGGCGGGAACGCAAACAGTTTTAACGGTCATGCCTTACGTTTGTTTGCGTTATCCGCGTTGAAAAGGGATTACAGTTTTTCGATTTTCGCCACTTGCCCGGCGAGTTGTTGCAAGGCGGTTTGTTGTTCACTGAGCTTGTTGCGTTCTTTTTCCACCACTGCTGCCGGCGCTTTTTCCACGAAGTTGGCGTTGTTGAGTTTGCCTTCGATGCGGGCGATGTCCTTGTGGAGTTTTTCAATCTCCTTGTTGAGGCGTGCCAGCTCGGCATTTTTATCGATCAGGCCAGCCATGGGGATCAGCAGTTTCATTTCACCCACAAGCGCGGTGGCGGATTCCGGCGCTTCGCTGTCGTCCTCCAGCCAGGTGACTGATTCGATCCGCCCCAGATTTTTCAGATAGTGCAGGTTGGCCTGCAAACGCTGCTTGTCATGCTGTGTTCCGTTCTGCAGTAATACAGGCAGGAGTTTGCCCGGTTTGATATCCATGCTGCTGCGGATCTTGCGTACCCCGAGAATAAAGGTTTTCACCCATTCGATCTCCTCCATGGCGGTCGTATCGATCAATGTCTCGTCCGGTTGCGGATAGGGTTGCAGCATGATGGTTTCCGTCGTCGGCCGGTTCCGCTTGTTGACCCCTGCCAGAGGGGCGATGCGCTGCCAGATCTCTTCAGTGATGAATGGCATCACGGGATGGGTGAGTCGCAACAGGGTCTCCAGCACCCGTACCAGGGTCTGGCGGGTGCCACGTTGTGCCGCGGCGGAACTCTCCGCATGGGTGAGTACCGGCTTGGAAAGTTCCAGATACCAGTCACAATACTCGTTCCAGGTGAATTCGTATATGGCCTGCGCCATGTGGTCGAAACGGTAAGTCTCGATTGCCCTGATCACGGCCTCTTCGGTCTGCTGCAGGCGGCTGATGATCCAGCGATCGGCGCTGTTGAGTTCCACCGCTTCACCGCTTTGGGCGCAATCTTTGTTTTCGGTGTTCATCAGGACATAACGCGCGGCATTCCACAACTTGTTGCAGAAGTTACGATAGCCCTCGATGCGTTCCATCGTGAGGACGACGTCGCGGCCGGTAGTGGCCAGGGCGGCAAAGGTAAAACGCAACGCATCGGTGCCGAAGGCGGGAATACCGTCGGGGATGTTTTTACGTGTCAGCCTTTCGATGCGCTTCGCCAGGTGGGGTTGCATCATGCCGCTGGTGCGCTTTTCCACCAACGCTTCCAGATCGATACCGTCGATAACGTCGATCGGATCCAGCACGTTGCCCTTGGACTTGGACATCTTTTGTCCCTCGGCGTCCCGTACCAGGCCGTGAATGTAGACTTCGCGGAAGGGCACATCACCCATGAACTTGAGTCCCATCATGATCATGCGCGCGACCCAGAAGAAGATGATGTCAAACCCGGTTACCAGCACATTGGTGGGATAGAACGTCTTCAGCATCTCTGTCTCTTCAGGCCAGCCAAGGGTGGAAAAGGGCCACAGCGCCGAGGAGAACCAGGTGTCGAGAACGTCTTCGTCCTGTCTGAGTGCAATCCCGTCGTCCAGCTTGTGCTGTTCCCTCACTTCCTCTTCGGAACGGCCGACATAGATGTTGTCCTTGTCGTCATACCAGGCAGGAATGCGATGGCCCCACCAAATCTGGCGTGAAATACACCAGTCCTCGATATTGCGCATCCATTCAAAATAGGTGTTCTTCCAGTTGTCCGGAACAAAGCGGATCTCGCCTTTTTCTACCGCTTCAATCGCGGGTTTGGCCAGCGGCCCGACTTTTACATACCATTGATCGGTCAGGAAGGGTTCAATCACCGATCCCGAACGATCGCCGCGCGGCACCATCAGTTTGTGATCCTCGATTTTCTCCAGCAGGCCCTGGCTTTCCAGATCGGCAAGGATCTGTTTGCGGGCGTCATAGCGATCCAGACCGATGTACTTTGTCGGGATGAGTTCGCCTTCCCCCTTTTCGTTGTCGCGGATGGCGGCATCGATTGTGAAGATGTTGATCAGCCCGCCGTGGGGGAGTTCCTGGATGGCGACGTGATCACGGTGGCGCAGCCACACGCCATAGTCATTGAAGTCATGGGCGGGGGTGATTTTGACACAGCCGGTACCGAATTCAGGATCGACATACTCGTCGGCAATGATCGGGATGCGCCGGCCGGTGAGCGGCAGCTCGACGAATTCGCCCAGCAGGTGTTTGTAGCGCTCGTCACCGGGATGGACCGCAACTGCTGCGTCACCCAGCATGGTTTCCGGGCGTGTGGTGGCCACCACCAGATGACCGGTGCCGTTGGTGAGGGGATAACGCATGTGCCAGAGGTGGCCGTTTTCCTCTTCCGACAGCACTTCCAGATCGGAAACGGCGGTGTGCAGCACCGGATCCCAGTTGACCAGCCGTTTACCGCGGTAGATCAATCCTTCTTCATAAAGACGTACGAACACCTCTTTGACGGCAGTGGAAAGTCCCTCATCCATGGTGAAGCGCTCATGGCTCCAGTCCACCGAAGCGCCCATGCGGCGTAATTGGCGGGTGATGGTCCCCCCCGATTCCTCCTTCCATTTCCAGACGCGTTTGATGAATTCCTCCCGCCCGAGATCGTGACGGTTTTTGCCTTCCGCCTCGAGCTGGCGTTCCACCACCATCTGCGTGGCGATGCCGGCATGGTCGGTGCCCACTTGCCAAAGGGTGTTGTCACCTTTCATGCGGTGATAGCGGATCAGGGCATCCATAATGGTGTCCTGAAAAGCGTGGCCCATGTGCAGGCTGCCGGTAACGTTGGGCGGCGGGATCATGATGCAATAGGGTTTGCCCGTGCCGCGGGGGGCAAAATAGTTGCGGTTTTCCCAGATTTGATACCAGCGTTGCTCAATGGCGTGGGGATTGTAGGTTTTTTCCACAGTCTGTTTCGTGTCGGTTGAGAAATTCGGACAGGCGATTATACAGGAGATTGCCTCACCGCTGTAAACCGCACAGCGTCACACCGAAAGGCTAAGGCCGTGATACTATTGGCATTTGCCGTTTGCTGCGGATTACACCGAATGGAAAAACGTATGTTCAAAACGGATCAGCGCGTGTTGATCGTGTTGTTTGCCACACTTCTGGTAAAACTGCTGGTGGCCCATTTTCTGCCCATCACCGGGGATGAAGCGTATTTCATCATCTGGGGAAAACATCCCGATTACGGTTTTTATGATCACCCGCCGATGGCAGGCTGGTTCCTCACGGCCATGCTGGCGATCGCTGACGCGCCCCTGTGGCTGCGGCTGCCGCAGATCCTCATCACCACCCTGATCGGCTGGAGCATTTATCTGCTGATCCGCCGCCAGCATGAAAGCATGGCGACGATGGCGGCGGTGCTGTATCTGTTGGCGCCGGTTAACGTCCTCGGGGTGATGATGACCACCGACACGCCGCTGTTGTTGTGGGCGTTTTTCTCCGCAGTGTTTTTCTATTTTGCCCAACGGCATGACAAACGGGGTTGGTATCTTCTCAGCGGCCTGTTTCTCGGGCTGGCCTTCTTTTCCAAGTTCTTCGCCGGCCTGCTGGGCATTGCCTATGTGCTTTACGTCCTGTTGTTCGTGCGGCGTGGCATCAAGCCCTGGCTGGGTTTGTTGTGGGTTGTGGTGGGGACTTTGCCGTTTATCGGTCTGAATTTGTGGTGGAATTACAATCATTGCTGGAACAACTATCTGTTTAATCTCTACAACAGAACGTCGGGCAGCAGTTTTTCCCTGCTTTCCACGCTCAAGTATCTGGTGATGCTGCTTTATCTGGTGACCCCGCCGATTGTTTATTATTTCATCAAAGATTCGCGTGACCTCGTGACGCGCTTGCGCAGTGACAGGTTCAACCTGTTTATGGGGCTGTTTCTGATCCCCTATGGCCTGTTTTTTCTTTTGTCGTTCTGGGTATCCATCGGTCTGCACTGGTTGTTGAGTTTTTATCCTTTTATTTTTGTTGCCATTGCGGCGGTTTTCTCCCAGCAGCAAATGCGGCGTTCGTTTTATTTCATGCTGCCGTTCAGCATCCTGCACGTGGTTCTGTTTGCTGCCCTGTTGTTGTTGTCACCCGGTTTGTTCAAGAAAAATGAAAATACCTACAAGGATGTGGTGTACGGCATGTATGCGGCGGAAATCGCCCGGAAAATCAGCGTGTATAAACCGGATTACATCCTGGCAACCGACAGCTATACCGAATCGGCACTGCTGTCTTATGCCACCCGTGAGCATGTGATGGTGTTTGGGATGGGTTCGCACCACGCCAGGCAGGATGACATGCTCACCGATTTCCGCAAGCTGGATGGCAAGAATATACTGGTTCTCAGTTATTCCCCGTCGCTGGATGTGTATCAAAAATACTTTGACAAGATCGAGATCAAACCACTGGCCATAGCCGGGACGAATTACTACTATCTCTTAGGCAGGGGTTTCCGGTACCAGACTTACCGGCATGAGATTATTGAAAAAATCCTGCAACGTTATTACAACATCCCCGATTTTCTGCCGGTGGGGCAGTGTTACATGTATGAGCGATATGGTGGGCCTGAGTGATCGTTTTTTACCTATTCCTTGCGGTTCTCTGCAATCTCTTCCCGTAATTTCTGCATTTTGTCCTGTAGCACCTGCTTGATTTCCACTTCGATATGCACCAGGGATTCTATCAATGTTTCATGCAGATGTTTTTCAAGATCTTTCTGCAGGTTATCAAGGTACTCGAGCACTTCCTCGGTGGTGTGACCGGCAGGAAGCGGGGTGGGGGCATCAAGAATATTGCTGGCAATGTCGATAACGGCGGGAATATCCAGCAGGGATGGCTGCGCCTCATCGTCTTCGCTGGGGAGGACGACATCGTCAAGAACAGGCACCACCGGTTCGTTGGATACGGGAATTTTACTGGCCGGTGTCTCGGTCCGTTTCGCTTTTTTCAGGCTGGCACGGGCGGCGGACAGTTTGCTTTCGCTTTTTTCCAGCAAACCGCGGATGGATTCCAGAGCTTTTACAATATCCTGATTGTCAGTGTTGTCGCTGTCCTTCGTCATGGCGTTATACGCTCAGGTTGTGTGTATGCAGATCATAACCCCGATCCTTGTAAAATTTAAATCGTTGCCGTGCCTGTTGTTTGATGGTTTCGTCCTGGCTGACAATTTCCACCACCCGTTGAAAGCGGCTGAAGAACAGGGGAACGGTGTGATCCAGATTGATCAGCACCTGGTCATGCTGTTCCGGCTGGTGGTCATAACCGATTATAACCGGACACTCGGTTTCGTGCGGCTGGCCCTGCAACTGATGGGGGATGAAACTGCCCTGGCGGAAAGTCCACAAGAGGGTATCGATTTCACTTGCCTGTTGCTGATCACTGGTATGCAGATAAATATGGTGGTCCAGCATATAGGCTTTCTCCGCCAGGCGGCAGGCGAGGCGGGAACGTGCCTGGGCGTCGCCGGATTGCAGAATGTAAAAATCGATGCGTGTCATCAGAGCTTGTATTTCTTGCCGCATTGATCGAGCAGATACTGGGATAATAGCGGAACCGGCCGGCCGGTGGCGCCTTTTTTGTTGCCGCTTTCCCAGGCGACACCAGCGATATCCAGGTGCGCCCATTTGAGTTTTTCGGTAAAGCGTGAGAGGAAGCAGGCCGCAGTGATGGTGCCGGCTTCCCGGCCACCGATATTCGCCATGTCCGCAAAGTTGCTTTTGAGCTGTTCCTGGTATTCATCCCAGAGCGGCAGTTGCCAGGCGTAATCATGGCTGGTTTTCCCCGCGGCAATGAGTTTTTCCGCAAGGGTGTCGTTGTTGCTGAGCAGTCCGCAGGTGTGTTTCCCCAGCGCAATGACACAGGCGCCGGTGAGGGTGGCGATATCGATTACGGCTTTGGGTTTGAACTGTTCACTGTAGGTGAGGGCATCACAGAGGATCAGTCTACCTTCGGCGTCGGTGTTCAGGACCTCGATGGTCTGTCCCGACATGCTGGTCACGATGTCCCCGGGTTTATTGGCGTTGCCATCGGGCATGTTTTCGCAGGCCGGGATGATGCCGACGACATTGAGGGGTAATTGTAATTTCCCCAGTGTGACCATGGTGCCGAGTACGCTGGCGGCACCGCACATGTCGAATTTCATTTCATCCATGGCGGCGGAGGGTTTGATGGAAATGCCCCCGGAATCGAAGGTGATGCCCTTGCCCACGAGCACGATGGGTTTGTCATCCTTCCCGGCGCCGTTGTATTCAATCACAATCAGATGGGGTGGCTGGCGGCTGCCTTTGGCGACGGACAAAAAGGCACCCATTTTCAGGGCCTGCAGTTCCCGCTGTTTCAGCACTTTTACTTTCATTTTTTTCTGCGCTTTGGCGGTTTTCTGTGCGGTCTGTGCGAGATAGGATGGCGTGCAGATATTCCCCGGCAGGTCGCCCAGCTCACGCGCGGTTTTTACCCCTTCTGCGATGGCGCTGCCTATCTCCAGCGCCAGGCGGGCGTGTTTCAGCTGGCGCGGTGTATCAACATTGAGGACAAGTTTGTTCAGCGGGAGGGGATGGTCGTTATTATTACTTTTCAGCTGGTCAAACTTGTAAATATCATGATGCAGGGTTTCTACGTAGAGACGGACACGCTGTGCCAGGTTGTGATCTTTCACCGGCAGATCGGTGAGGTAGCTGACCGCGTCCCTGACGGACGAATTTTTCAGTGCCTGGTTGGCGGCATGAATGACTTTACGGAACTGTTTGTGATCGAAGTCCTTTTCTTTGCCGCAACCAATCAGCAACAGGCGTTTGGCATTGATGCCGCTTATATTGTAAAGCATCAGTGTCTGGCCGGATTTACCGTCCATGTCACCGCTTTTTATTATCTTGCCCAGATAACCGTTGCTGGCTTTATCAATTTGCTGGGCGGCAGCAGACAATTTGCGCCGCTCAAACACGCCAAGCAGCAGGCAGGCCGCACGCTGGCTGGTAACCGGGGTGGTTTTGACGCTGATTTCCATAAAAATTTCCGTGGTTGTGGAATAACGAATATTGTAGGTTTTTTCAAAAGCCGTTGCACCGCGACGGCTGGAAACCGTTATAGTATAGCCTTATTCGGCGATCGGATGTGATCCCCTGTGTGACGGCTGCCCATGATTATTTCACGTTATCTGATAAAGGAAATCCTCATCACTCTCGGCGGGGTGTTGCTGGTGCTGATGCTGATGGCGGTGTCAGCCCAGCTGGTTGGGCTGTTTTCCAAGGTGGCTGAAGGCACGTTGCAGGTCAATACGGTATTGCGCCTGTTTGGGGTATACACTTTGACGCTGGTGCCGTTCATTATACCGCTGGCACTGTATCTGGCAGTATTGCTGGCGTTGACGCGTTTGTACCGTGACAGCGAAATGGTGGCACTGGCCGCCTGTGGTTTCGGCCCGTTTCAGGTGTTACGGGCGGTATTGGTGGTGGCGGTATTTGTTGCAGTGGTGCAGGGCATCTTTACCCTGCTGTTCGCTCCCTGGGGGGATGCGCAGGGTGAAAGGATCGAAGCGTTGTCGAACAAAACGGTGGATATCCAGGGCGTCACGCCGGGACGCTTTCGCTCCATGCCGCTTGGCAAAGGGGTGATCTATGTGGAAAAAATCAATGAGGATCGCACCCAGATCAGCAATATCTTTGCCAGTTCGATCGTCGACAACAAGGAAAGCCTGATAGTGGCAAAACGCGGCCATATCGAGTTCGACAATAAAAGTGGTGATCGTTTTCTGGTTTTGCAGGATGGTTATCGTTATGAAGGGAGTCCCGGGCGGGAGGATTTTGCGGTGATCCAGTTCAAGCGCCACGGCATGCGGCTGCAGAACAAGGAGAATATAAAAATCCAGTACCGTCATCGTTCCATTCCGACGGCTGAGTTGTTGCAGTCGGACGATCCCGGCTATCTTGCCGAGTTCCAGTGGCGTGTTTCAACCGCGCTGTTATGCATTGTGCTTGCGATGCTGGCGGTGCCCTTGAGCCGCACCTCTCATCGTCAGGGACGCTATACCAAACTGGCCATTGCGGTGGTGCTTTATCTGCTCATCAGCAATTTGCTTACGGTTGCACGCAGTTGGGTCTATCAAGGCCAGGTCTCGCCGCTTGTCGGCATGTGGTGGGTTCATCTACTGACGGTGGTGCTGGCGCTGGGGCTGCTCTATTACCAGACGGGGATCCGCCATCTTTTCAAACGGGGAGCCTAGACGGTGCGTTTACTGGATCGATATATCGGGCAGGCGGTACAGATTGGCGTATTGTCCGTGATTGCGGTGATGCTGACGTTGTTTGCCCTGATCAATTTCATCAATGAGTTCGACAAGATTGGCAGGGCCGACTACACCACCTGGCTGGCGGTGGAATATGTTGCCTTATGGTTGCCGAAGCTGGCATACCAGGTGTTTCCCCTGGCGGCGTTGCTGGGCACCATGCTCGGTCTGGGAGTATTGGCGAATCACAGTGAACTGATCGTGATCCGTGCGGCCGGGGTCTCCAAACTCAGAATTGCCGTGTCGGTGATCAAGTCCATGCTGGCGCTGGTGGTGTTAATCTTTTTTGTCGGTGAAGTGATTGCTCCCCCGGCGGAACAGTACGCGGAACAGATGCGGCTCAAGGCGATGGAGTCCCGTTTGAGTCTGAATACGGAATATGGTTTGTGGGTGCGGGATGGGGATGCTTTTATTCACGTGCGTTCGGTGGGTTATGACGGTGAGCTCATCGGCATCAAGCTGGCGATCGTGAATGACAACCGGGAAGTGGTGCGGCTGATCCGGGCGAAATCCGCCAGATTCGACGGTGAAGTATGGCAGTTGAAAGATGTGACCGAGAGCCACATCAGCCATGATGGGATAAAACAGCGGCATCTTGCACAAAAACCCTGGAAGAGCCTGCTTGATCCGGAAATGGTCGAAACCGTCTCTTTCAACCCCGATTCCCTCTCGATCTGGAATCAGCTCGAATACATCGATTATCTGCGCAATAACGGCCTTAATTACCGTATTTACGAACTGGCGATGTGGAACCGGATTATCTCACCCTTGACGATCTTCGCCATGGTGCTGTTGGCGGTGCCGTTCATGTTTCGTTTGCAGCGCAGCACCAGTCTCGGCAGGCAGGTGGTATTGGGGTTTCTGATCGGTATCGTCTTCTATATCGCCAACCGCCTGATGGGGCAAATGGGTCTGGTTTATGATATTCCCGCCGCCTTGTCCGCCAGTATCCCGACCCTGTCGATTCTGGTTGCGGCGTTATGGATGTTCCGGCGGACCCAGTAAATTCAGTCGGGGACTTCCGTTCTTTGTCTGAGCTGGATCACCTCTGTGCCGCTCAGTTTTTCCCGCCAGTTGCCTGGCCGCTGATCCATAATCAGCCAGATCACACCCGCGAGCAGCACCAGCCCGTCGGGCAGTTGCTCCAGCCAGTGCAGCCAGGCGTGGGACTGCAACGGGATGGATGAGACTTCGGCAATGCCGATGATAGTGACGAGCCAGGCGGGCAGGGCGGTGAGGAAACGTATCCCGGCCTGCTGCCAGCTGAGGGCATGACCGTCAGCTTGCTGCAGTTTCAGTTTCCACGCCCGCATCCCGAGTGTCTGGCCACCGTGTGTCCAGAACCAGCCAAAAAAAAGGTAACTCACCAGCAGCAGGTAACCGCTCATCAACGGGTTGCCCCCTTTCGGGCTGTGCCCCTGCAAAATGATGAGTAATGCCGCCATTGCCAGGAACAATACCGCGGCAAGCAGCAGGGCATCATAGCAAATGGAGAGCAGGCGTTTGGGTACCGAAGCGGGCGGGAAAGCAGGGGGGGTGGTGGTTGTCATGGGCTGCGATCATCAACAGATCACCCCCGCTTGTCAATTGTTCCTTACTGTCGGTGGCAGGGAGGGCGGGGTGGGTGGAGTGGCTGGTGGGGGGGCGCAGTTCGGGGCGTTGCGAGTGAGCGGGTGGGTGGGGCGGACGGGCGCGC
>JALVOC010000055.1 GCA_027032075.1 Chromatiales bacterium
CCATGGCTGGATGACATACTGCTCTCCTTGCTGCCCAGGCAGCAGTGCTTGAATTTCTTGCCGCTGCCGCAAGGACAAGGATCATTGCGACCGATACCTGTTGTCTTCATATCACGATCTGCTCGGCGTCGATTTCAAACCAAGGCAGAATAGTGACATCGGTGCGTGTTTGTCGACTGTCACCGCCGTAAACCAGCCACGCCTTTCCAGCTCTTTCACCTGCCAGCTTTTTCCAGAACTCCAGCCCCTTGAAGTAATCCTTGATGATGGTTTGCCCGGATTTGATTTCCAGTGGTGACAGATGGGTTCCACGGTCGATCAGCAGGTCCACCTCATGTCCCGAACGATCACGCCAGAAGTAGAGGTTTGAGGTTTCGCCCGCGTTATAACGGGCCTTAAGCAATTCACTGATGACCCAGGTTTCGAACAAGGCGCCGCGTTGCACATGGGTGGCCAGTTGCTCGCTGTTCCGGATGCCGAGTAGCCAGCATGCCAAGCCGGTATCCAGAAAATAGAGTTTGGGTGTCTTGACCAGGCGCTTGTTATAATTCTGGTGATGCGGTGGCAACAGGTGCACGATATAACTGGCTTCAAGTACCGATATCCAGGCCTTGGCCGTGTTATGCGTAATACCACAGTCGTTGGCCAGCGAGGAAAGGTTGAGGAGTTGCCCGGTTCGGCCTGCACATAGTTTCAGGAAGCGTTGAAAGCTGCCTAAATCGCGTACATTGATCAGTTGGCGGACGTCTCGTTCCAGATAAGTACGTACATAGTTTCCATACCAGTGGTGTGGTTCGAGTCCACGATCATAGATGGGGGGGAAGGCGCCATCAAAGAGTGTCTTGTCCAGGTTCTTGCCAACTTTTCCTGCATGCTGCAACTCATCGTAGGTCATGGGTAGCAGTGTCAGCAATGCGGCTCTGCCGGCCAGACTCTGTGTGATACCTGTTAACAGGCCAAACTGCTGGGATCCCGTGAGGATAAATTCGCAGGGTTGTTGTCTTTCATCGACGCGAGTCTGAAGATAGGAAAACAGGGCGGGGCAACGCTGCGCCTCATCCAGGATGGCGCCATCGCTAAACTGGTTCAAAAAGCCACGAGGGTCTGTTTCGGCAAATTCTCGTTGGTCAAGATCTTCAAGCGATACATAACGATGTTCGGGAAAGGCATGCCTTACCAGGGTAGACTTACCGGACTGGCGAGGTCCGGTGACCACAACCACTGGATAGCCGTCGGCGAAGTGTTGAAGCCTTGGTTCTGCATTTCGGGGGATGTAGGACACAGTGGTTTCTGGTTGCTTTACATGACTGTATTATGCGTGAGAATGGCTAATTGTCAATTATATTATCAATTAGCTAGTATAGGCGCCTGCAACGGTGATCCATTACCTGCCGGAGCAGGAAGGCATACTCCTGGAAGTCAAAGCCCGGAAGGTTGCACAGGGTGATGTGTATCAGTGTTTAATCGGCAATTTTTTCAAACATTTTGAAGGATTTTCTGAGCATGGTATTTTTCATGGTATTATCGTTTGGCAGGAAAACAACTCATTGAAAATAAAGGTCAAAAATGGCTTGTTGATAATAGAGTGGGAGTGACGGGAACTGACAGGCACTGACTGGCAGCGGCAGGCACTAAAGAGAAAAACGCGATTTACATTAGATACAGCAAGAATAAATTCTTTTTTCGGCTAACTCCGCAACCAGTTTTCCACTTTCATTCCCGGCACTCTTGAAAATTCCCCGACATTGGCTGTCACAACCGTCAGAT
>JALVOC010000056.1 GCA_027032075.1 Chromatiales bacterium
CCTCGCGGCGGCAGCAGGGGCAGCTCGTTGTAGGGCTGATTGCGGTCGAAGGTCATGCGACATCCTCCAACAGCTTCTCGGCATCCGGTACGCGCAGCTCGCCGGAGATGAGTTTGGGGAGGAGGGTGTCGCGAACTTCGGTCAAGCCTTTTGATTCTTTGAGGTTACTGTGCATCTTTTCAAACGCAGGGGAAACATGGTTATCAAAGATAACCCCAAGCTCTTTCCCTGGATGTATAACTCTGATGTTCCGCGCATCTCCTTGAGAAATAAATGGTTGGGCTGACCCCCTTCTGGGCCAACTATCTACATCATTGGTTGCTAAAAATAGGTAGGTTGTTGGTAGTTCACTATCATTACTCCAAAATCGTATGGTGTTTTTTATGCAAGACCACTTTCCAAGCGCTAACCATGTTTTCCCTGCATTCGCTCCAATTGCACTCACTACCACACCAATTCGATCATAATCATAGTATGGCAATGCCCCATCAGGACCTTTTGCGCTATATGCCAAATACCCATCCTTCACGTAGGACTTTTTAGTTACAGAAGTATCCCCCCAATTGACATCAGCAACGCTTCCAAGCGTTCGAACTTCCCACCCCTCCGGAATCGGCCCCAGTTCGGAGTCCTGGAAGCGGTTGGGGAACTGGCGCAGGGTGTCTTCGGGCAGGCGCAGGGCGTCGGGGTTGTCGCGGTAGTGGGCGGCACGTTGGGCGAATTTTTCGGGGACGGGGTTGCCGGCGCGCAGGGAGTTGACCACCACCGGGTCAAAGTCGATGAACCAGCTCTTGAACAGCGCCTGGGCCATGGCCTCCAGCGTCCGGTTCATCTGCCGGTTCAACTCGATCTTGTCGTCCAGCGTACCGAGGATGTGGGCGATGGCGCGTTGTTCTGTGATAGGGGGTAAAGAGATATCTACATGCTGAAATGTCTCTCTCGTTATTGTGTCGAAAACTGCACCGTGAGTAATCCTTTGAAGGTTTGCAACAGTGTATCTAAGTAGATAGTAAAGATAATCGTTGAGTGTAAATTCCTTTTTGGCCCTTATTCCATAGCACGACTGATTAAATGCCATTGGCCTTGCTAATTGCGCAAGAGCGCCCACGGTTCCACGAGCAGATATGATTATCTCTCCTGCCTCCAGTATTTTTGTACTGCTATTATTTAGTCCGTCTTCAGTTATTGCCTCTTCAGCAGAGTAAACATGACGATAGCCATCATTGAAATCTTTCACTGATAACCATGGGATGTCTCCACCCCAATAATCTGAGCGAGAGCGCTTGGGTGTGCCGCCACCAATGAGTTCGATCACGTCCGACAGCCGATGATTTGACCACTCACCCCCCATACCCCAACCCCTCCAGATTCTTCTCGATCATCGCATCAAGCCGCATAACGCAGCACTTCCAGCTCGGCGTTGCGTTCGAGGGCCTTTTCCGCCTGTTCATAGAGCCGCCGGCTGGTGTGTCCGTCGAGGTAGTATTCCCCGCACTGGTCGCACACCTGGGCGGGGACCTCCTTGACGAGCAGGACGGTCGAGCCGCGTTCCAGGGTGACGGTGACCTTGCCGGGCGCGGTTTCTCCGGTCTTGCAGATGACGCATTTCATGGTGATTTCCTCCGTTTGAATGTTTCGTCCCACCGCGCGGGATCGGGACGGTAGACGGTCACGATCCAGCAGGTGCCGCTCACTTCGTCTCGCGCCAACACCAGATGGATCGGTTGTTCTTGCCAAAATCCGAGCAGCAGCCA
>JALVOC010000057.1 GCA_027032075.1 Chromatiales bacterium
CCCACCCAGGATGTGCTCTCTGCATTGACCGCCATCCAGTTGCAACCGGCAATCCTGCCGGCCGAAGGTGGTGCTGATAGCGTCAGCAACGGCATCCGTTCCGCCATGGGCGCACAACTGGGTATCGGTGAAGGCCAGACCGTATCCCTGAACAGCGTGGACAATGACATGATCGATGTGATTGCCATGATGTTTGAATTTATCCTGGATGATCCCAACCTGCCTGATGCGGCGCGCGCCTTGATCGGCCGCCTGCAGATCCCGATGCTCAAGGTTGCGATTCTGGACAAGGAGGTCTTTGCCAGCAAATCGCACCCCGCACGTAAACTGCTGAATAGCCTTGCCGTTGCAGGTTTGGGGCTGGAAGACGAGGTCGAGGGCGAAAATTATCTGCTTGCCAAAATGGAATCCATCGTCAACCGGATCCTGGATGAATTCAAGGATGATATCAGCCTGTTTGAAAACCTGTCCATCGAGTTGGAGGAGTTCATGGAAGAACGCCTCAAGGAGGAGGCGCAACGCAAGGAGGAAACAAAAAAGAAATATGAAGCACGCGAACAGATGGAACTGGCGCGCACCTGGGTGCGCGAAACCCTGAAAGATGCGCTCGGTGACAAACAGATGCCGAAGGAAGTGCTGAAAATCATCATGGGTCCCTGGCATGATGTGATGACCCATACCTATCTCAATGAAGGTGACAAAAGCCGCTTATGGAAAAATCAACTGCGCTTCATCGACGTGCTTGCCTGGTCGGTACAGCCCAAACAGCTCAAGGTGGATCGCAAAAAGCTGGGGAACATCATAAAACATCTGATCGCTTCACTTCGCGATAACCTGCAATCGATCGATTACCCTGCAGAAAAAATCGAACGTATTTTTGAATCACTCGAACCCTATCACCACGCCAGTCTGTATGGCCTGAGGGTAACGGATACGCCTGCAGAGACAGCGGCAGCTGACACACTGTCTGCAGAAGCAAACGAAGACAGCTCACAAAGCGGATTTTACCAGCAGCCGTCCGTCGAAACCGCCCGGCAGGCGAACCCTGCGGAAAATACTGCCGCCGCAGACGATGACACTCCGGAATTTAGCGGCGATGAAGAAATGACAACGGATCAGGCAAGCATCGCCGCCGCCATTGCCGATATGGAAGAACAAATGGCCACACTGGAAGAACTGGAAGCCAGTCTGGACGAACCCCTGGCGGCACTGCAACAAGAAGACGAAGCGGAGGATGACGATTCATTTGACAAGGAAATTATGGAGGATATCGTCCTGGCAGGCTGGGATGCCGAGGATCATATACCTGAAGATCAACCCGAGGATGAATACCTCGAACTGGCCCGCCATCTACAGGCGGGTAAATGGGTTGAATTCATCGATGACGACAAAAAGAAGGTGCGGGCAAAACTGACCTGGAAAAGTGAACTGTTGGGTGAATACACCTTTACCAACTGGAAATTCGACGTTATTGCGGACAAAACCATTTATGGTCTGGCCGCCGACCTGCGCCGCGGTACCGCCCGCATCATCGACGATGTTCCGGTACTGGATCGGGCGTTGAGCGCGGTGATGAACGGTCTGGCGAAGAAGGCAAGCTGATTTTCAACAAGCTGGTGTCGAATGTGGTGCCCACATGGAGGTAGGCCCACATCTTTTTCCCGCCTCACCCCCGACTGCCGGAATACCCGTATGCGGCTGCATGCGCGGATCATCCCGATGGTCAATGCATCGCGTCGCTTATGCCAAACTCACCTTTCCATTCGCCATTGCTGTAATCGATGCGCAACCACCTGGGAACGAATGCCGCCTGATTGACAATCGGAAAATCGGTCAAGGGCGGTTCATCCCCCTCGTAATCCCTGCCGCAGGCAGCGGTCATCACCGGGCGAAAATTGACAACCAGTTGATCCGAAACCCGCACGCCCTCTCCGCCATGCACCTGCTTTTCATAGAACCGCACCTTGAAGCGGATCAGACAACTGAAATACAACTCCATTTCCGCGTACAGCGGGGTGGCACGTTGCGCCAGCGCCGCTTGTGCCGTGTGGCTTAGCTGCAAGTGTACCGGCTTGTCTGCAATATGAATCGTGGTTTCCATGCTTCCTCCATTTTCGCGGCCTCATCAGCCGGGTTCGCAAATACGCGCCCCTTAAGCATAAGCGATAACCCACCCGTTCACACAAACGTTCGCGACAAAAGCCCGTTGTTTCCCAAAAGCAGCGGGTGGGGTAATACCCATGAATATTGAAGGTGTTTACCTCAAGAAAACCGCAAGCACTAACGATTTAATATACCTATCATGTCAATGTTAACAATCAATTGTATTTATTTATGGAGCTGCCCTACTATTACTTCCAGACAAACACTGAAAACGAAAGGAGAAATACCATGTTAGAAAATCGTGAAGGCCAGAAAGTGCCAAACGTGACATTCCGCACCCGCGTCAACGACGAGTGGGTGGACGTAACCACCGATGATATTTTCAAGGGGAAAACCGTTGTCATGTTCGCCCTGCCCGGGGCGTTCACCCCCACCTGCTCATCGAGCCACCTGCCGCGCTATAACGAACTCAGCGAGGTATTCAAGGCCAACGGCGTGGATGACATCGTCTGTCTGTCGGTTAACGACACCTTTGTCATGAACGCCTGGAAAGAGGATCAGGAAGCCGAAAATATCACCTTCATTCCGGACGGCAACGGCGAATTTTCCGAGGGAATGGGCATGCTGGTCGACAAATCCGACCTTGGTTTCGGCAAGCGCTCCTGGCGGTATTCCATGCTGGTGAAGGATGGTGTGATCGAAAAGATGTTCATCGAACCGCAAAAGCCCGGCGATCCCTTTGAAGTTTCGGATGCCGACACCATGCTCGATCACATCAACCCCAAGGCGGTAAAACCGGAGCCTGTCACCCTCTTCACCCGTGCCGGCTGCCCGCACTGTGCCCGCGCCAAGAAACTGTTGCAGCAACACGGCATGAGCTATGAAGAGATTGAACTCAACAGTGAAATCAGCTCCCGCAGCCTGCGCGCAGTGAGCGGTAGCGACACCGTACCGCAGGTGTATATCGGCGGAACGCATATCGGTGGTGCCGATGAACTGGAAAACTGGTTCAAACAAAAAGACGCCGCCTGAAAAACAAAAAGCCGGTCTGATCCCAGACCGGCTTTTTTATGCATACACCACAGCCGGGTAGCGTCGCTATACAGCTTTGATCCGGAAGAAAATTGCATACAACACTGGCACCACTACCAGTGACAAAACAGTCGCGAATGCAAGTCCCGCCATGATAGTAACCGCCATCGCCACGTAGAAAGGATCGGTAAGCAAGGGGATCATCCCCAACACGGTCGTCAGTGCGGCCATGGCAACGGGTCTGGCCCGACTCTGTACAGAATAAAGTATTGCCTCGTAGGGTGTTTTTCCCTGGGACAGGACAATGTTGATTTCATCCAGTAATACGATGGAATTCTTAATCAACATACCTGATAAACTCAGGAAGCCCAGGGTTGCCATGAAGTCGAAAGGCTGGCGGAAAACAAATAGACCAACCGAAACCCCGATCAATGCCAGCGGCACGGTTAACCAAATAACCAATGTCTTTTTAATGGAATTGAAAAGAATCAATACGATCAACACCATCATCCCGAAGAAAACCGGCAGACTTTTTGACAGGCCGTCACGGGCTTCCGCTTGCGACATGTATTCGCCTTCCCATTCGAATTCATAACCGCGTGGTAACTCAATCGCTTCGATTTTTTTCTGCACCCGTTCAAACAGGACGGAATTCAGCACACCAGGTTTGGGATCCGCCATCACCTTGTACCAGCGTTTACGATTCTTGCGGTTGGAGCTTTCATCCACCCACTGCAAACGATAACCACTGGTCACCTGACCGATCGGAACAAAAGTACGCAGGCCGCTGCTCCACACCTGGATATTTTCAATTTCCGACGCATTTGCACGATCCTGTTCCGAGGCGCGCGCAAAGATGGGTAACAACTCATCGCCTTCCCGATAAATGCCGGTTTTTACACCAATAAAGTTCATATCCAGTGTGGTCGCCAGATCTTCCCGGCTGACACCAACCTTACTGGCGCGCTCTTCATCAAAGCGGGGCTTTATTTCCAGCACACGATTCCCCCATTCCTCCCGTATCGCTATACCCCCGGCATCCTCGATAATCCGTTTGGCCTTTTCGCCAAGGGCGCGCAACACATTCGGATCATGGCCAAAAAAAGCTGCCTCGACAGGTGGTTTGCCCGGGCCCAGGCGGAACTTGTGAATTCGGGGATTAACCTGTGGTAAACGATCACGAAAATAGGCATAGTAATCAACAATCATCTGGTCGATCATTTCGTAGTTCTTCACCCCAACCAGGAAAAAGGCATAGGAGGAGGGATCCTTTTCCGGCGAATAGGTGAGAATAAATCTGGGAGCGGTTTTGCCGATAAAGACAGACACATCACTCACACGCCCATCGGCCAGGAGTGTTTTTTCAAAACGGCTGGCATAATCTTCGACGGCGCGGATGTCTGTTCCTTTGGGCAAATAAAAATCAATCATAAACTGATTGCGGGCGGAGTTAGGGAAAAAACTCTGCTTCAGCAACCCAAAAACAACGAATGCCCCCAACAACATCACCAGCAGGATAGTGACTGTCTGAAAGCGGTAACGCAGGCAAAATTCCACAAAGCTGCGCAGTTTCAGATAAAAACCGCTGCTATACATATCACCATCTGTATCCCCGACGATTTTCTCCTTGATGAACATCACCCCCATCAATGGCACAACAGTGATAGCAATAAACCAGCTTAACATCAGGGAATAAAGGATCACAAAAAACAATGAGCGGGTATATTCACCGGTGGAATCCTGTGAAAGTCCAATTGCGCCAAAGGCCAATACGGCAATGATAGTGGCGCCAAACAATGGCCAGATGTTCTGCCTGACAACCTCACTCGCAGCTTTTATCCGCTCCATCCCCTGTTGAATACGTGTCAGCATGCCATCGATCACTACGATGGCATTGTCCACCAACATACCAAGGGCGATTACCAACGCACCCAGTGAAATGCGCTCCAGCATCACACCCTGCACTTTCATAATAATGAAAGTCGCCAGCACCGTCAGCACCAGAGCAGCGCCGATAATCAAACCACTACGCAGACCCATAAAGAACATCAGGACGATGAAGACAATGGCAACCGCTTCGGCAAGATTGACCATAAAATTATTAATCGACTCAACCACCCGCGTAGATTGTATCGACACCGGATGAATTTCGAGCCCTACCGGTATCCTGGATTTCAACTCATGCAACTTCTTCTGCAATGCCTCACCCATTACCACCACATTTCCGCCCATGACTGTTGAAATCCCCAGGGCAATGGCAGGCTTGCCGTTGAAATGCATCTTGTTGTCAAACGGATCACGATATTCCCGTTTTACCGTTGCAATATCTTTTAAATGAATAAGGTTCTTCTCTTGCGTTTCCGGGTTTTCTCCGGCGATCACCAGATTCTCAATATCCACTACAGCGTTCACCGTGCCGGTAGGATTGATACGGATAAGATCGTCTCCGACACGCACCGCTCCCGCCTCAACCAATCTGTTCTTCTCCTGCAAGGCGGTAAATATCTGATCCAGGCCAATACCCAGCTGGCTTATCCTGGCACGATCGACATCCACATAGATCACTTCCTGCTGGTCACCCTGAATGATGATTTTTGCAACATCCTTTACCAGCAATAATTCGCGGCGCAGAAACTTGGCAAACTCCTTTAATTCCGCATAACTGTATCCATCACCGGTGACTGCGAGCAACACGCCGTAGACATCACCAAAGTCGTCGTTCACGATGGAAGGGAGGGTCCCCGGGGGTAATTGTGACTGTACATCGGCCACTTTGGAACGCAATTTTTGCCAGATAAGCGGCAATTCCTTCTTGCCATATTTTTTTTTCATCTCTGCCGAGATGATGGAAACACCCGGCTTGTTGGTGGAATAGATACGAAGCAATTCGCCCATCTCCTGGATCTTGGCTTCGATCTTGTCAGTGACTTCCTCTTCCACTTCGCGCGCACTGGCACCGGGATAGTAGGTGATGATATTGGCTTCCTTGATAGTAAATTCGGGATCTTCCAGCCGCCCCATGGTCTGGTAGGAAATACTCCCCATTACCACAATGACAGCCGTCAACGCCCAGGTGATAACACGCTTTTTGATCGCAAGTTCAGCAATATTCATCGCCTTAGTCACCAATCTTTCCGCTCATGAGGTGCACTTTCTGCCCCGCATGCAAATGGTGCACACCTGCAGTGACGATACGTTCGTTCCCTTCAAGACCGGAAGTAATTTCGATTGAATCACCTTGCACTTCACCGGCTGTCACCTCACGGCTCTCCACTTGCATCGTCTCTTCGTTCACGAGCCAGACATATGTTTTTTTCGTATCTTCTGGTTTGGAAAACACCGCGGTCACAGGGACATAAAAGATATTTTCTTCAGCACCATAAATCCGGGACATCTCCAGCACCACTTCTGCACTCATTCCGGCCAGAACGGTCAATTCTTGCGGTGATTTCATGGTGAAAGTGACTTCAAAAGTACGGGTGCGCGGATCAGCACGGGTGGCAATTTCCTTAAACTTCAGCGGATAGGCTTTTTGCTGATCACCAAAATAGGCAAAGGCAAAGGGTTCCTCCCGTTTTCTACGCTGCCTCACCTCTTCCTCCGAGGTCGCACGTTTGATCTTCAATAAGAGGTATTCGGGCAGGTCAAATTTCACATCGATATCGGTGGTGCTCTGCAGGGAGAATACCGGTTGTCTGGCCGATACTTCCTCATAATTTTCAAGGTAACGCCGGGCGATGGTGCCATCGAAGGGCGCCTTCAGTTTTGTGTATGCGAGATCCTGTTGTGCTTTTTTCAATGCGGCCTTGCTGCTGGTATAACTGGACTCCAGGCGATCAAAATCCATGCGCGAAATGTGTCCCTGTTTCACCAGTAATTTGGCACGCCTGAAATCGGCCTCGGCACGTTTGAACTGGCCTTGTTTGTCCTGCACGGCGATGCGGTAATCGGCCGGATCCAGACTGGCAAGCAAATCACCCTTTTTGACCCGATCCCCCTCTTTCACCGGCATCTTTACAATCTTGCCAGGTACACGAAAAGACAGTTCCGCCCGCCTGCTTGCAAAAACACGTGCCGGGAAGCGGCGCCGGCTTCCATCTTCCGCTTCACCCAGTTTGATACTCTTGACCGGCCTGATGATCTCATCCTGGCTATCAAGATCATTCGCATCGCTGCAACCAAAGATTATGAATACAGATAATGCGAAAGCGCTAAAGTAAAGGATTCGCTTCATGTTAGTGTACACTCATTGTCGGTAAATAGTGTGATACTGCGAACACAGCTTGCTCAGGAAATTCACAATACATGAACCCTTTCACGATGAAAACAAAATTGAACTTAAAACGGGAAACCATCGACGAAAATCCATTTTCCCTACAATGTTATTTCTATTATTCACCGTGTAAATAATAACATTGCTGGTTTCTCTATCGATGACAATACGTGGAAAAAACCATTAATCATGCATGACGCTTCCATGATGTTCCCTCTCTCCCTTTAACGCACCGGTTGATGTTCCTGGCGCCTGAAGATGCGACGATGTTCCCGCTACCCAGAATCGGTATTCCAAATGCCAGGGCATAAATTCACCCGCATGACAAAACTTCGACCCGAGAAAAATATTACCAGCCGAACGGCTATTCAGAACTTTTCTCCAAACAATGAGGCACCTCCCGCAATAACTGCAGGGGATGCCTCATCATTTATGGAAAAAGGTGAATGATTGAAAATTTGAATCAGGCGTCAAATCATTGTTGCAGGCAAAATCCGAAACGATCTGCAGTTCAGTCCGTTTTTGGTGATTATGCAAAACATGGGAAATTACAACGAAACAGGATATGAACGCTTGAAAACAAACTTGACTTGGATCAGGAAACCTCGACGGCCGTCGCTTGCATTCCCTTGGGGCCTTTTTCCGCTTCGTAGGTTACGGTCTGGCCTTCCGCCAGGGTTTTATAACCACTGGACTTGATTGCCGAATAGTGAACGAATACATCCTCACTGCCATCTGCAGGTGCGATAAAACCGAATCCTTTGGAATTGTTAAACCATTTAACTGTGCCGTTAAGCATATCTCCGCCCTCTTTATATTTGGAAGTATTACCTACTGCTTTCCAGTTGAGGAAGTTGCACAGAAAGTCGTCTGGGGGGACTTCGTAAACTTGCCACAGCTTGAAAAACAATACTTGACAGTATAGCTAAACCTGGATTTCAGGAAACATTTTTTTGCAAAAAAAATGAAGACCGTCTCAAAATAAGTTATTTATAATATAGTTATTTTTCAGGGGCAAAAGAGGATGAACAGGAAACAACCTGCTTCAGTCATACTTTTATATTACACCAGCATTCCATTGCTGCCGTTCCTGTACAAATACAGCACCTTGAATAATCAACAATCGCTGAATCCCTCAGGTCTTCTTATAAATCTGCTTGCCCGATTGTAAAAATTCGGCTGCCCGCTGCTGCATCCCTTTTTGCATTGCCTCCTCTTCGGATATCCCCTGGCGGGCGGCAAACTCCCTGACTTCCTGGGTAATCTTCATGGAACAGAAGTTGGGTCCACACATGGAGCAGAAATGAGCCACCTTGTGGGCCTGCTTGGGCAGTGTTTCGTCGTGGTATTCATTGGCACGATCCGGATCGAGCCCCAGGTTGAACTGATCCTCCCAGCGGAACTCGAAACGCGCCTTTGACATGGCGTTGTCCCGGATCTGGGCACCGGGGTGGCCTTTGGCCAGATCGGCTGCATGGGCGGCCAGCTTGTAAGCGATGATGCCCTCTTTCACATCATCACGGTTGGGCAGCCCCAGATGCTCCTTGGGCGTGACATAACAAAGCATGGCGGTACCGTACCAGCCGATCATGGCCGCGCCGATGGCCGAAGTGATGTGATCGTAACCGGGGGCGATGTCGGTGGTCAGCGGCCCCAGGGTATAGAATGGCGCTTCCTTGCAGACTTCCAGCTGCTTGTCCATGTTCTCCTTGATCATGTGCATCGGCACATGGCCGGGCCCTTCGATAATGGTCTGCACATCATGCTTCCAGGCGATCTCGGTCAACTCACCCAGTGTCTGCAACTCGCCAAACTGGGCTTCATCGTTTGCATCGGCAATCGAGCCGGGCCGCAAGCCGTCACCCAACGAAAAGGCCACGTCGTATGCCTTCATGATCTCGCAAATCTCCTCGAAATGGGTATAGAGGAAATTCTCCTGGTGATGCGCCAGGCACCACTTGGCCAGGATGGAGCCACCACGGGAAACAATGCCGGTGAGCCGTTTGGCCGTCAGCGGCACATAGCGCAACAGCACACCCGCGTGAATGGTGAAGTAATCCACACCCTGCTCGGCCTGTTCGATGAGGGTGTCGCGAAACAGCTCCCAGGTGAGTTCCTCGGCCTTGCCGTCCACTTTTTCCAGTGCCTGGTAGATCGGCACCGTCCCGATCGGCACCGGACTGTTACGGATGATCCACTCACGGGTCTCGTGAATGTTTTTTCCGGTGGAAAGATCCATGATGGTGTCCGAACCCCAACGGATCCCCCAGGTCATTTTATCCACTTCCTCTTCGATGGAAGAAGTCACCGCGGAGTTGCCGAGGTTCCCGTTGATCTTCACCAGGAAATTGCGTCCGATGATCATCGGTTCCAGCTCCGGGTGGTTGATATTGGCCGGAATAATGGCGCGGCCGCGGGCCACCTCGTCCCGCACGAATTCAGGGGTGATGGCTTTGGGCAGACTGGCGCCCCAGCTTTGCCCCGGATGCTGCCGTGCCAGCCACTCCTGCTGCTGTTCCAGCCGCATGTTTTCCCGGATGGCGACAAACTCCATTTCCGGTGTGATGATTCCTTTGCGCGCATAGTGCATCTGGGTGACATTGCAACCCGCCCTGGCGCGGCGCGGCTGGCGTTTGTGGTGTTCGAAACGCAGATTCTCCAGGCCCCGCTCAGCGGCACGTCGGCGGCCATACTCGGAGGTCTGCTCGGCCAGGATCTCGGTATCCTGCCGCTCCTCGATCCAGACCGTGCGGATATCCTTCAACCCCTTGCGGATATCGATCTCGACATCAGGATCGCTGTAAGGCCCGGAGGTGTCGTAAACGGTCACAGGCGGATTGGGCTCGACCCCCTCTGCAGTGGGCGTGTCACTCAGATGGATTTCCCGCATCGGCACGCGGATATCGGGCCGGCTGCCTTCGACATAGATTTTGCGGGAATTGGGAAATGGCTGAATGGAAGCGTCGTTGATCCGTGCTGTCTTGCTCAGGAATTTGTCGGGAATGGCACTCATGGTCATGATCCTGTATCGGGTTGAGACGGCCATGACGCAGGGGGGACAGTGTTACTACCGCAGTTCCTACGCCGGTGCTAGCCGGTTCAGGTTCCAAGGGTATATCTCAGCCCGCCGCCAAACTACTTCGGCCGGCACCCCTCGCAGTCATGCAAAACACGTTACTGGAACGGCTGGTTTTTTGCAACCGTCCGCTGATGCTAAGCCATTGAATTGATAAAAACTTTTTATTGACAGGGGTATCGTCACGCGATCAAACGGCTTGTCACTCTTCCTCAAACCCCGTAATCTTTAGGCCACACCGAAGACGACGACACAGGGTAAGCGAATGACCGACATGAACCTGGATCAGGCCCGTTATAACATGGTCGAGCAACAGATCCGTCCCTGGGAGGTGCTTGATCAGCGCGTACTGGATTTGATGGCAAACGTCCCGCGTGAGGAGTTTGTCCCCGCCCGCTACCGCAAGCTGGCCTACAGTGACATGACCATCCCCCTGGGGGACGATCAGGTGATGATGCCGCCAAAGGTGGCCGCCCGTATTCTCCAGGCACTGAATATCCAGCCGACCGACAAAGTACTGGAAATCGGTACCGGCAGCGGCTACCTCACCGCCCTGCTGGCAAAGCTGGCAAAACACGTCTACAGCGTCGATATCAATCCTGAAATGACCCGCAGAGCGGCTGAAAAACTGCAATCCCAGGGAATCGGGAACGTCACCCTGGAAAGCGGGGACGCCGCCCGGGGCTGGAACAGCCATGGACCCTACGATGTGATCGTCCTCACCGGCTCCGTCCCGCTGTTGTCCGGGTCTTTCCAGAACAACCTCACCGTTGGCGGCCGCCTGCTGGCAATCGTCGGCCAACCGCCGGTGATGGAAGTGGTGCTCATCACCCGGGTGGGAGAATCCCAATGGGCGCGCGAATCACTGTTTGAAACCGAACTGCCGCCATTGCTGAACGCACCCGAGGTGGAACAGTTCGAGTTTTAAGCTTTTATGACATAACTGCCTCGAAAGAGTGAAACCAATGCCATATCTGATGGTTTTCACCCCTTCGTTTCCAACCCGATGAACCATATAATGCATCCGTGATGCCGGGACACACCCGGCCCGTTTTTGTCCCGTATCAAGCGGAATCAATCAACAACAGTGACAGGGATCCTCATGCGAAACATTCTGATTGCGTTATTTTTCATTTTCACTGGCACTCTGCCCGCGCAGGCGGACGACTTATCCAGCATTTTCAAACTGGCGCAGGAAAACGATCCTGCCTTCCGCGCGGCACAGGAAGCGTATCTTGCCGCGCAGGAGATAAAAAACCAAAGCTTTGCACTGTTCTTGCCCGCACTGAACCTGTCGGCCAATTACACCCGCATCAGCCAGGATTACAGCACGACAGGTGAAATCACCTACAACAGCCGCGGCTACAACCTCAGTCTCAACCAGATGCTCTACCACCACGATTATTTCGTGCAATACCGCCAGGCTGATTACCAGGTTGCCCAAGCGGCGGCCAACTTCAACAGCGTCGCACAGGATCTCATCGTGCGTGTGGCAAATGCCTATTTTCAGGTGCTGGGCGCCTATGACAATCTGACCTTTACCAAATCAGAGAAAAAAGCCATCAGCGAACAATTGAACCAGACCAAACAGCGGTTCAAGGTCGGCCTGACCGCAATTACGGACGTGCACGAAGCCCAGTCCCGTTATGATCAGGCGGTGGCACAAATGATTGCAGCGGAAAACCTGCTGGCAGTCAGCCGCGAAAACCTGCGCGAAGTCACCGGCCAGTATCCACAAACACTGTCATTCCTGCAGCCTGAAGTACCGCTGGTGCGTCCGGATCCGCAGGACGTGGACGAATGGGCCAGGATTGCCGGAGAGCAAAGCCTGCAGCTGATCGCGGCGGAAAAGGCGATGATGATTGCAAAGGAAGAAGTCAACCGGCGCCGTGCCGGCCACTACCCTACACTCGATCTGGTGGCCACCCGGGGATACTCCAAAACCGATGGCGGCGTCTTCCTCGCCTTTACCGGACGGGAACTCACCGACTCACGCATCGGTGTACAGCTGAACATGCCGATTTACCAGGGTGGTCTGGTGACCTCACAAACCAGCGAGGCCGCCCACAAATACGCCCAGGCAAAAGAGCTGTACGAACAGCAACGCCGTGCAACCGAACGCCAGACACGCAGTTCCTATCTGAATGTGATTGCCAACATCAGCCAGGTACTTGCTTTCAAACAGGCGCTCAAATCCACACGTACGGCACTGGAGGCCACCGAAGCCGGTTATGAGGTCGGCACGCGTACCGCGGTCGATGTCCTCAACTCCCGGCGCGAAGTGTTCCGTGCGGAGCGGGATTATGCCAAGTCACGCTATACCTACATCATCGAAACCCTGCGCCTGAAGAAAGCGGCCGGCATCCTGAGCGAAAATGATCTGCTCGCCATCAATAAATGGCTGCAATAAACCATGAACGGTGAACGGCTTGCACAAGCGGAGCATTGCCTGCTGCTTGTGATCGATATCCAGACCCGGCTGGCAGCCGCCCTTCACGACAAACCGCGCAAACATGTACTCAAACACAGCGGCATGCTCTGCCAGGCAGCCGCTGCACTGAATGTTCCGGTTATCGTTACGGAACAGTATCCACGGGGTCTTGGCCAGACCGAAGCCGCGGTTGCTGCCCATCTGCCGGAAGTGCAACCTCTGGAAAAAACCTGTTTCTCCTGTTACCGCTCAGAGGAGTTTGCCACTGCCCTGAAACAATATCAGCGCAACCAGGTGGTGTTGTGCGGCATCGAATCCCATGTATGTGTGTTGCAAACCGCGCTGCAACTGCAACAGGCTGGTTACCAGGTATTCGTGGTGGAGGACGCCGTCGCCTCGCGCCATAAACGGCACCATAAAAACGCCATCGCGCGCATGCGCCAGTCCGGGGTGATCATCAGCAATGTCGAATCCGTCATGTTTGAATGGTTGGGAGATGCCAAACACCCGGCATTTAAAAGCCTCTCCAGACTGCTTCGCTGAAGACAAGAGTCGCAGCATACCGATCACGTTGAACGATGAAGCACCCTGACGAACCCTTTGAGTACCACAATTATCTTACGCCCGTTCATTGGCCGGTATGGCTGGGACTGGGTCTGCTGTGGCTGAGCACGCGCCTGCCTTATCGCCGCATGATGCAGCTCGGTTATGCCCTCGGCTGGATTACCTATCCTTTGTTACCGGAACGCCGCCGCATTATCCGCGCCAACCTGCGCGCCTGTTTTCCCGAATATTCCGAACAGCAACTGCGCCAGCTTGGCCGGCAAAGCTTCTGCTCCGCCACCCAGGCGATATTCGAATCCGCACTCTCATGGTGGGGCGATGAGGAAAAACTGAGAAAACTGCACCGCATCGAAGGGCTGGAACATTGCCAGCAGGCCCTGCAACGAGGCAAGGGTGTCCTGCTTCTCGGCGGCCACTACACCACCCTGGAAATCAGTGGACGCTTTCTCGCCTTTCACCTGGATAATGTTTTTCCAACCTATAAACGCGCCCACAGCGAATTGTTCGAAGCGGTGATGACGTCGGCACGGCGGCGCATGATGAAGGGACTCATCGCCAGCGCGGATACGCGCGGCCTGTTGCGTTGCCTGAAACAGAACAACATCATCTGGTATGCGCCGGATCAGGATTTTGGAACCCACAGCTCGGTGTTTGCACCGTTTATGGGGGTGCCGGCGGCAAGCCTGACCCTGACCGCACGGCTCGCCAGGATCTCCGGGGCAGCGGTGCTGCCTTTTTATTCCGAACGCCTGCCCGGCCATCGAGGCTATCTGATCCGCATCGGCAAAATGCTCGATGACTTTCCCACTGACGATGAAGTATCAAATGCAACCCGGGTCAACCGGGTGATCGAGGAACAGGTGCGCCGCACTCCGGAACAGTACCTTTGGGGCCACCGGCGCTTTAAAACCCGGCCACGGGGTGCACCACAATTTTACAAGGCACGGCGTGACAAGCGCCTGCGCCGCTACAGCCGTCTGCTGGGTTTGTTGAGCCTGCCGGCGGTGCTGTACACCGCATGGCAGGCATGGCGCAGCCGCAATCTCCAATATCTGCAACAACGGCTTGGTATCGCAAATTATCCCAGGGGACCATTTGACATCTGGTTCCATGCCGCCTCGGTGGGTGAAGTCAATGCGGTGTTGCCCCTTGTCCGCCTCATCCGCCGCAAACATCCACAGTTATCCCTGCTGCTGACAAGCAACACACCCAGCGGCCAGGAAAACGCAAAGCGCAAACTGGCGGATGATATTCCCTGCTGTTTTCTCCCCATCGACTGGCAATTTGCCGTGGAACGCTTTTTACGACAGACACAGCCCCGCTGCGGCCTGATTGTAGAGACGGAAATCTGGCCCAATCTGTTTCTGCATGCCCACTATCTCGGCATCCCGATAACGATCATCAATGGCCGCATGTCCGAGCGCACTTATGAAACGAACAATCTTGTCCGTGGCATTCTGTGCCGGACGATGGAAGCGGTTTACGCCGTACTGGCACGCTCGGAGGAAGATGCGCAACGCTTCATCGACATGAGTTTTGATGCCGAGCATCTCAGCGTGACAGGCAATCTTAAATTTGCTGCGAGCGGCTCACAGCACACAGACGCTTTCCAGGCGGAGCGTCCCTACATCCTGGCCGCTTCCACCCGCCCGGGTGAGGAACGCCTGATTGTCGAGTGCTGGCAAAAACTCGAGCTCGATGATCACCTCCTGATCATCGTGCCGCGTCACCCCAAACGCCTGCCACAAATCATCAGTGAGCTTGCGCCATACAAAACAAAGATGGCCATCCGCAGCCGGGGGGAAAACATTGAACCGGAAACCCGCATCTACATCGCTGACACTTTTGGCGAACTCGATGCATTTATCGCCGGCAGCCGCTTTGTCATCATGGGAGGATCGTTCAAACCATTTGGTGGCCAGAATATTCTTGAAGCCGCACGTGCCGGCAAGGCAGTGATCTTCGGCCCCTACATGGACAATTTCCAGAATGAAGCGGCCGTTTTCCTCAAACAGCAGGCCGGCCTGCAGGTAAAAAGCCCTGACGAACTGTGTAAAGCCATGGCGGAACTTATTGCCGAGCCCGAGCAGGCCATCATACTCGGAGACAACGGCGCACGGTTAATGCAGGAAATGGGTGACATGGCGGAGCGTTACCTGAAACAACTGGAGAGCCTGTTACCCCTGTTTCAAACCAGGCCTGCCGAATCATAGCCCTGCAATAACTTCTGCCAGTCAGACTCGGCAAAATAATAATTCCTTTGCAAGGATTTCAGTTTGTCCAGAGAGCGCCGCAAACGCGCCAGATTTGCCAACTGCCATTGCGGATCCGCTTTGCGCAAGCGGCCGCGATCAAAATCAATCAGATAAAACCGCCCACCGGCATCCAGTAAAACATTATTGGCATTCAGATCCGCATGGTATACACCCTGCTGGTGAAAACGCCGCAGCATGTTTCCCAGCGCAACCCAGTACCCTTCCGTCAGCGCATGCCGGCTCAACTCTTCGGCAAGGGTCGTTGTCTGCGGGATCCGCCTGGTCATGATATCGGCAGTGTAGGTCAACCAGGCATGTTTAATCCGTACGGCAACCGGTTGCGGTACCGGCAGGCCCTTCTCACGCATCCAGGCAAGCAGATGCCATTCACGCCAGGCGCGGGTCTGTTTCAAACCGGTCCAGATATACCTGTCTTCCGAATAACGGGCGATAAACCCGCCACGCCGGTAGTGGCGCAGCACATAGTCCACACCGCCAAACTGCACAAAGAAGGTTGTCCCCCGTCCTTCGGCAAATCCGACAATAGCGCTTCTCGCCGCCCAGTATTTGGCATCAAACCCGAGTAATTCGGGATTTTCATCCAAATCAGCATCGTATAGGATGTAGGTCCTGTTCTGTTTCAGTAATTTTGCTTTCATCAATGTCACTGCCGCTCACATCACCGCCTGAAAATCTGTGTTTATTGCGCCTTTCCGCCGTCGGCGACATCTGTCATGCCCTGCCGGTGGTTCGCACCCTGCAGAAAGTCTGGCCGGAAACCCGCATCACCTGGATCATCGGTAAACCGGAGCACAGTCTGGTTGGCGATATAGCCGGCATTGAGTTTATCATTTTTGACAAAGCTACGGGACTTTCCGCCTATCGACAGTTGCGACAACAAATGCAAGGCCGTTATTTTGATGTCCTGTTGCATATGCAGATGTCACTGCGCGCCAGTCTGGCGAGCCTGCTGATCCCTGCAGGGATCAGGCTCGGCTTTGACAAAAGGCGCAGCCACGACTTTCAGTGGTTATTTACTAACCAGCGCATCCCTTTCCGCGATAAACAACATGTGATGGAAAGCTTTTTTGAATTTATCGACGTGCTTGGTATCAAGGAGCGGGTGCTGCAATGGGATATCCCCATCCCTGATCACATCAGGACGGAAGTGGCCGCCTGGTTGCCGGCACGACCCTTTGTGGTGATCAGCCCCTGCTCAAGCATGTCTTACCGCAACTGGAGCATACAGGGCTATGCCGAAGTTGCCGACTGGGTAGCCGAAACATATGGCATGAAAGTGCTGCTTACCGGTGGCCCCACACCGATCGAAAAAGCGTATGGGGAAGAAATCAACGCCCGTTGCAAACATAAACCTCTTAACCTTATCGGCCGGACCAGCCTGAAACAGCTTCTCGCCATCCTCGACATGGCTGAGGTGGTGATCGCACCCGATTCCGGTCCCGCCCATATGGCCACAGCGGTGAATACCCCGGTTATCGGCCTCTATGCCACCACCAATCCGGATCGCGCCCGCCCCTACCTCTCTCCCGAACTGGTTATCAACCACTACCCGCAAGCGATACAGGACAAATTCGGCAAAAGCGTGGATGAGGTTCCCTGGGGAACACGCGTAAGGGACAGCGGAACCATGGAACGGATCAAACCTGGGGAAGTCACAGAAAAACTCAGAAGGGTGCTCGATGCCGGGGCACCGGACCCCGGCGCTTGAGCACTGTCTGCAGCTATTATAATCCGCCGGGCGGCAAACCTCGCAAAGTTATATTGTTTCCTGCGCCTTGAAGTTCAGGCCAGACACTTTAATGACGATAGCACCTCTTTCACACTGATAGCGGATACCGCGCCACTTCCCCCGGCGATCAGCACACGGCAATCCCCATAGGGCGGATCAAACATACGCCACCATTGTGATGATGACTTCATGATGGTAACCGGTTTTTCCAGGGCAACAGCGATGTGCGCGATGGAAGTATCCGTGGTCAACACTTCATCGGCTGACGCTATGATGGCGGCAACTTCAAGAATACCGTCGTCTGCAATCACCACAAGATTACGCTCTGCCGCAAGATTCCTGTTTTTTTGCAGAAGCCGCTGCGTAAAAGGGGAAGCGAACAGAATGACCCTTTGCCCTTTGGCAAGCAACGCGCCAAGGATTTCCGCTGCCTGCGCTTCCCCCAGGGTATTGTCCTCACGGCTGCCTTGCGGGTTGAATACCAGGGCGCCGCTGATCATTTCACCATATTTGACCCCAACGTTTGTTCTGGTCGCGTCGGACAGACATATTTCATATTTGTAATGGTGCGGTATCGTTTCACCCCACAACTCCAGAATACCGAACAGCCTTTCGGTAAAATACCGGTATGCAACCGGCTTGCTGTACCTGAACCGCTCCGACAGGCGGGCGGCGATCCTTTGCTGCCTCTCCCCCTTGTGCAGCAGCGGTAACGAATCAATCCTGTCTGACAGACAACTGATTTTCGCCAGCGCCAACGCCGAAGGTTCGTCGAACAGATTTATCACCCGCGCGTAATTATTTTGCCTGAGCCGCCTGAGGGTACGCCACTCGTGACTGGAAAACACCGCGCCATTGAGATCACAACAATAGATATCGGCAAGATAACCACAGTCCCTGATTACCGGATAGTTTCTGCTGCTGCATAAGATATCCATACTGCTGTCTGCAAATATCTTTCTTATTGCATGCAGCACCGGTGTGGTCAGAACCATATCACCAATTGCATCAAAAGTGACAACCAGTATTTTCCCGGAAGACACCTTCCCGCAGGAAGGATGCTGCCCTTGTGCCAGCAGCAGTTTGCAAACCAGATCCTCTATCACATGTTGCAGTCGCATGATCGTTCAGGAATTCAGTTGTATGAATAACATCGTAACGCAAGTCCCTATCTTCTGCACAAGCTGATCAATTCCTGAAATCTGGCGAAAGCAAAATCAACGGGAATATCCACACTGCCAGCATAGCGGTTGCATTCGTTTACCCTGGAGTGATCCTCGATAAAACAGGGGATATGCAAAACATCCTCCGGCTCCACCACCTCGGGCCTGGTATGGGTGAATAACACCAGGCTGGGACATTTAACCCCGAAAGAAAGATGCATGATTGAGGTATCGCCGGTTATCACTGCCACGCATCTGGCCAGGACCGCCCCCACCTTGTCCAGATCTGTTTGCGGCAGTATCAGGCAGCTTTGCGCGTCACCGTACAGCTGTTGAAATTCAAGCGCCAGCTCCTCCATCCCGGGATTGGTGAAAACCAGTATCTTCAAACCCAATTCCGCATGGATTTTTTCCGCCAGCGCAACAAACCTGGCAACCGGCCATCTTTTTTCCGCCACACCCGCACCAGCATTGATGGCAACATAACTCTCATCGCCAACTATCCTGCCGGCATAGGCGGCTGCCTCCTCCGGAAAATAAAACGACGTGCCACGGCGTATTCTTTCCGCCGGCACTCCCAGTGGTGCAAGTATCCCGCCCAACGCCTTGCTCCAGTGCTGACAGAAGGAGGGATGTTTGACCAGAAGGTTGTTCGCCTTGCGCAAGCGGCGGGTATGATCGAATCCCAGGCGTATGCCGGCATTGATCAGCCGGGTGATCAACGGACTCGACCCTCCGGAATAGAGGTTGACACTCAAATCGAATCGCTGTTTTCTCAATCCGTAAACCGTTTTCACGGTATTGTAGAGATAACCCAGCAACGGTCTTTGCCGTCTGCACAATGCCACCACCCGCCGCACCTGCGGATGGTGCTGGAGGACGATCGCCGAAGGGGGATCAACCACCACGGTGATCTCCGCCTGGGGAAAACGGGCATGCAGGGCCTCGATCACCGGCACCCGCATGAATACATCACCGATCAGTCCCCAGCAGAGGACACATATGCTGTTAATCTTTTCCAGCTCGGATGGATCAATTGAATAGCGACCCTGCGGCATAGGCGAAACCTGCATGTCGTTGCATTATTTCCCGGGTAAAAACCGTTTACAGGCCTGAAAAACGTCACCGGGTTCAATGGCCTTTATTCCCACATCGGCATCGGCAAATTTTTCCGACTCGAGCACGGCATACTTTTCCGGCGGCATGAAAGGACCACAATCCTTCGCGTTGAGTCCGGAGAAAAGCGCTACGATATTCGTACCGACCGCTGCGGCAATATGCATCGGGCCGGTATTCGGCGTCACCAGCAGATCCATGCGTGCAATCGTGGCTTTATAACGTTCAAAATCCGGTGGTGGGGTAAACAACACACAGGCCGCACCACTTTGCGTCACGATTTTCTCCCCCAGATCTTTTTCATCCGGCAGCAAATCCATGATGATACGGGCATTGATATTGTTTTCCCTGATATATGCAGCCAACAGACCGGCAAGTTCGGCAAAATATTCCGGCGGCCATTCGCGCAGATAATGCTGCCGGGTGCTGCGGAAACGTCCCTTGCGCAAACCACTGAAACTGGGGTGCATACCAATCACATAGGCATCCTTGCCAACCCCGCCGGCCGACAGCATCTTGTCGGCTTTTTCCCGCGCGGCATCGCTCACCGGCAGCCAGGCCCATTGGTGCGGAATTTTATCACCGGCGGCACGGCGCACCAGTTCAAGACAAAGCTCTGAATAGTGCAGCTGCTTGTTTGCCTCCTGCAGTTCAAACCGGCCGGTATTCAGCCCCTGATAAAACCTGTGATAACTTGGCTTCACTTCAAAGCAGAAAACCAGATTATATCCCTGTTGCAGAACCTGTTTTCTGATGTTCCTCCTGTGCCAGAAACCGAGCAGCGATTTCCGGTCATAGAGAAACAACCTGCTCAAACGTTGATCAAACCCTTTTAACACACGCTTTCCGTCAGGGCTGGTGATTACATGGATATCGGCTGCAGGATAAGCCTGTAAAATCGCCTTCAGCGCCGGGGTGATCATCACCACATCCCCGGCACGGCCGACCCGCACGACAAGTATCTTTTTAACCTTATGCGGCATTCATACAATCTCTTTATTTAGCAGGACAAACACAGTAATCGGTAAACTTCTTCAGCCGTTTAGCAGCGTTCTGAATATCTGTTTCAACCTGGCAAAATGGGTGGTTTCCGAAAACAGGCTGTCTGCCTTTTGTTTACCCTGCGCTGCCAGTTTTTTCAATAATGCCTCGTCTTCGTAAAGCTGGCCGACCACTTTTGCCAACGCCCCGGCATTGCCAGGTTCGACCAGCATGCCGCTTTTTCCGTGCTCGATGATTTCCGGGACACCACCTGCATCGGTACCGACGACCGCCACACCGGCACGCATCGCCTCGACCAGCACCAGGCCGAAGGTTTCACAATAGGTGGTCAGGACAATCAAATCAAAACAGCCCATGACTTCCAGGGGCTCCCTGACAAACCCTTCGAATCTGAGATGATTTTGCAGACCATACTCCCTTGCCTTGTTTTTCAGACGGTTAAAATAAGCTTCGTCCATCACATGGCCAATGATGGTGACAGAGATCTCCCTGCCTTCCTGCAGCAGCATCGCCAGGGCATCCAGCATGAGATGCTGGCCTTTTCCCTCCTCGATACGCCCAAACAGGGCGATATTGAGTTTGCGCCTTGCAAAGCCGGCATCTGCAAAAAAATGCCGGCAGCGCGCTGCCTTATGCTGCGGCGCCTCCACCCCAAGATAAAGCAGTTCAATCCTCTCCTGTGCGACTGGCAGATTTTTTTTCGCCTGTTGCAACATTACTTTTGTGGTGACGAGAAACTTGTCCAGCCGGCGGTAAAACCAGGCGTGAAAAATATCACGTTTGCTGCGGGTTATCCCCATATGCCGGCTGTAAACCAGTTTGAGCGGGCGGGCCGCCAGCGCTTTTGCCAGAGCGGCCAGGTTAAGATCCTTGCTCCAGTGAAAATGAAGAATATCCGCTTTCTCCTGCTGAATAATCTCCGCCAGTTTTTTTGCCCGAAAAAGAGGGAAGCTGTTTATCCCGGAATGCAGCACAAGGGGAGCGACACCAGCCTCTGTCAGTTTTTCCTCCAGCATGCCGTTCGCCGCCACAACCGCAGTACAATCGATGCCGCAGCTGCGCAGGTATTCAATCTCTCGCAAGGCATACAGCTCGAGCCCCCCACGGCCGGGCGATAAACAGAGTACGATTATCCTCATTCATCCTCTCTGTGCAGTATGGCCTTTACACTCGCCAGCACCTTTTGCACCGGCGGGATACTTCCATCGTATTCAAACACTGCGGCATGCCTGCCATACCTGGGCCAGTATCGATAGGGAATGGTACAAAAAAAGATGCCGACTGTCGGGGTGTTTGCGGCAATCGCCAGATTCCGTATGCCGGTGTCGTTACAAATCAGCAAGTCGGCACCTTTCAGCAGGCTGATGGTCGAATGCAGATCCGTTGCCTTCATTTCGCTGACGTTCGGCTTGTTCCGGTGCGGCGCGATAATTTCCTCAATCGATTCCCACTCCGCAACGCCTTCGAGTACCAGATGTTCATGTTGCGGGTACATTACCGCCAGTTCACCCAGCAGGCGGGAAAAATGATCGGCCGGCCAGCACTTTTCCGCAGTGGAGGCACTGGGGAAATAAACGATACAGGGTTTTTCCCGCTGCAGCGGTTCCTCCGTCAAACTGAAATCGGGCGGATAACGGGTTGCACACCCCAGCAGATGAAGCATATCGAGCATGGTATCCGCTTCAAACCTGAAATCGGAGCGCAGCACGGCTGCATCATAAATCAGGTGGCGCTGCATTGCGCGGTAAGGAAAACCGATCTTGAAACCCGCAGGATTCAACAGGCACAGCCAGAAAGAACGCGAGGTGGCAGCCAGATCAAAGAGCAGGTCGTGATACCCCAGCTCTTTCATCCGTTTGATTTGTTCACGCCTGGAAACCGAACGCTGATCGCTGCCATAGACGGTATGGACACGATCCACCATGTCCCGTGGCGCTCCGTATGTATAGTTGCTTACCAGGCTGAGTGTAATCGAGGCAGCGGGAAAGTGCCTGCGTAATTCCACAATAAACGCCCTCAGCAGAACCATATCACCCAGAGCGGCATGACGGACCACTGCGATGCTTTTGATTTCCTGCGGTTTCAATGCCGCTATTTTCTGCCGGGCCTTGTTCGATGCCCAGGCACCGCGTTCAAACCATAATTTCATCGTTAAACCGATTCGTGCTTATTTTCGTCCGCATATGATACTTTCCCGCCAACTGGTAATATAATCAATTCGATGAAGACCGTGCCAGAAAAAATTCTCGTCGTCCGCAACGATAAACTGGGTGACTTTATGCTCAGTTACCCGTGTTTCGACCTGTTGAAGCAATACCTGCCGGATACGGAAATCCATGCCCTGGTGCAGGCCTATACCAAACCAATGGCCGGTTTGTGCAAATCAATCGACCGCGTACAGATCGATCCCGGAAAGGCAGCGGGCTTCAAAGGCATCCTGAGTCTGGCACGGGCACTACGTCAAGAAAAATATGATGCAGTGATCACCCTCTATTCAACAACACGTATCGGTCTGGCTTTGTTACTGGCAGGGATCCCCTACCGGCTGGCACCGGCCACCAAGCTGGCGCAATTATTCTACAATAAACGGCTGAAACAACGCCGCTCCCGCTCCCTCAGGCCGGAATATCTTTATAACCGCGATCTTGCAGAAAAATTCCTGCAAGACTGGCAGATCCCGTTAACGGATTATCCCTCTCCCCCCTATCTTGAATTCGGGCAGGAGGAGATACAAACCTTGCGTGATGATTTTTTTCGTCAACACCATGTCCCGCCTGCCAGTAAACTGGTTTTTATCCATCCCGGCAGCGGCGGTTCCGCCAACAATCTGAGCGTTGCACAATTCGCCCGGCTGGCACAGCACTTGACCGGCTCCACACCGTGGCGCCTGGTGATCACCGCCGGTCCGGGAGAAGAACAACAGGCCCGGCAACTGGCCAGACTGACGGAAGCATTACATCCCATCGTTTATATCTCGCAACAGGGCCTGCCAGCGTTCAGCCGCCTGCTGGCCCTGGCCGACGTGTTTATCAGCGGTTCCACCGGTCCTTTGCATATTGCCGGCGCCCTCGACCGGCCAACAGCCGGATTCTATACACGGCGCCGCTCGGCCACCTCGCTGCGCTGGCAGACACTCAACAGCGAAGCGCGGCGCCTGGCATTCTCTCCACCCGAAGAAGCAGAAACCGAAGACATGAGCCAGGTCGATATTCCGTCTGCGGCCGAAGTGATCAGCCGGAAATTTTTATAACGCCGGCGGTGGTGGCTGATAACGCCGCCACAGTTCGGCGTATTTAACAAAGGTAGAATGAGCGGACAGCAACGCCAGCAACAAACCCTGTCTGCCATCCAGAAAACCTGCACGCAACAGATACATCTTGAGAAAACAACCCGCCGCATGCACACCCCCCTGCCAGAGCGAGGCCTTCCTGCCGGCGGCATAACGCTGCTCGGCCCATTCCGCGGCATAACGCGCCGACTTGACCAGATAGTGCTCCACATCCCGGTAGGTAAAATGCAGCAGATCACCTTTCAGCCTGACCGTTTGTATCTCAGGGGCAAAACTCAGTTTTTCATGTACCCGCTGTGAGCCGTATTGCGCCTTGTTACGCGGATACAAACGCACCTTGTATGCCGGATACCAGCCACTGTGGCGGATAAAACGGCCAAAACACCATGGCAGGATCGGCAGCGCATACGCCCGCGTCTGGTTGTTTTCGCGCAAGACCGCCTGGATAGACTGTTTCAGCTCGGCAGTGACACGCTCATCGGCATCGATCATCAACACCCAGTCCGAGGTTGCCTTTGCCTGCGCCCGCTGGCGCTGCACACCGTAACCTTGCCAGTCCTCTTCGATATAGGTTCTGTCGGTATATTCACGGGCAATAGCCAGGGTCGCATCGCTGCTGCCCGAGTCGAGCACAACGATTTCATCTGCCCAGCGAACCGACTCGAGACAATCCCTGAGAACAGCGGCCTCGTTCCTGACAATCAATACCGCCGATAATGTTGCTTTTGCCGTCATGCTTCGGCTCTCGCCGTTTCCCTGAGGTGCCAGGAATAGAATACAGCGAGAAACAGCAGATTTATCGCAACAAAATTACCCTTGATAAAGGTTGCCGCCTCGGTGATTGAAAAAATGCTGATCGCAATGATGTGTATCATCCCCATTAACGCGGTATGCGGACTTTGTTTGCGGGTTTTGAAAAAAACATACAAAGGATAATAGAGCAACAGCAGCATCACCACCATGCCGAGAATACCGCGTGACGCCAGGGTTTCCATATAAGCACTGTGCGGATGGCCGTGATTATTGACAGCAGGGTGAACCATCCCCTTGTCGATATATTTCTGCATCGCCTGATTATAGTTGCCCCGGCCAACACCGAACAGCGGTGACTCCCTGAACAAATACCAGCTGCCGCGCCACATCTCGAGACGAATACCGATACTCGAGTTCGCCAGCTTTTTTTCATGTGCCGGATCTTTTTCGGTAAAATAACTGATGAACTGATCCTCGGCAGTGATGATTCTTTGCTTCACTTTACTGGTCGTTGCCAGAATACCCGCCGTGGCGATCATCACGACAAACAACCCCACGATGAATTTCCTGTTGCGGTTATAGTAGAACAGCACCATCATGGTCAAGACGACAAAAGCCAGGTAGGCGCTGCGCGCCCACGAATTGGCCACCGCATACAAGCCCAGGAGAATAAACAGGGACAAAACCAGCTTGCGCCGCAATGTCATCCCAATCACCTGCATGGCCGGCAGCAGCAAGGCGATCATCAGAATGCCGACCGGCCCGAGGAATAAGGGACCATAAATACCGTTTGTGCGCCGCATCTTCTGCGAATAGGGGGTGAGCTTCTCGTAGAGGGCGCCATCCATGAGATACAATTCATAGATACCCCATATGCCAAGCATGATCACACCCGCGATCAAACCATACAGCAGGGCTCTGCCCGCCAGTGGTATTTGCCGCAGCATCAGATAAATCGGGATGATCGCGAGGAACCGCAGTTCCAGTCCCACCCAAGTGGTTTGCTCTTTGCTCCAGCCATTTGCCAGGGCGGTGATGATAAAGACAGCGAAATAGGCAAACAGCACCCACAACCAGACTTTCTCCTCCCGCAACAGCTTGTCACCGCGGCGGGCAAACAGATAATAGAGCGAAAAGAGAAACAACAGCGCAAAAATACCGCTGATCCAGTGCCGCACAAAGGTTCCGGCGAGAGGAAACAGAAACAGCAGGAGCAGTACAGCGTTATCGGTTTTCAACCACGGTTTGTTTAACATGGGATTCATTCAGTCGATTAAATAACCAAGAACATCCTCTACACTTATTTTATACAGACAGTCGGTATGTCCCAGCGGACACTCCCGCTTGAAACAGGGGCTGCATTCCATCCCCCGGTATACCACTGCGGCATCTGCCGACAAAGGTGGTGTATAGCCGGGGCTGGATGAACCATAGATGGCGACCACCTTTGTGCCACTGGCACAGGCAACGTGCATCAGACCGGAATCATTGGTCACCACGCTGTCACACAAGGCGATGAGATCAACCACGTCCGGCAAAAGCGTGCGGCCGCAGAGATTGGCGATTCCTGTATTGTCAGCCGCAATCACACTGCCCGCCTGTGCATCGTTTTCCGATCCGAAGACCCACACCTGGAATCCCAGCGCCACCAGCCTGGCCGCAAGATCCCGGTAATACGGCACGGGCCACTGCTTGGCCGAACCGTATTCCGCCCCTGGCATCATGCCAATGACGGGCTTGCCGGTATGCAAACCGAGTTTCTCCAACAAACGGGATTGGTTGTCGTTGTCAATCACCAGCCGGGGATAGGGAACCGCTGGCGGTTGTACTGCCTCAGCGGGCAAACCCAGCGCCACCTGGCGTTGCACTGTTTGGGTCAACACCTGTTTATCCAACGAACGCATATCGTTGATCACACCGTAGCGCATCTCCCCGCGGTAACCGGTGCGTTGCGGAATTGCCGCAAAAAACGGCACCAGCGCGGCCTTGAAAGAGCGGGGAATGACAATCGCCCGGCGATAGCGTTTGGCGCGCAAACGCCGGCCAATACGATAACGCTTCAACAGTGCAAGTTCACCATGCCTCAACGGTAAGCTTATCGCCTCGTTGACCTCTGGCATGCGTGACAATAAAGGCAGCGACCATTGCGGTGCCAGCACATCGATGCCTACCGCGGGATTATGCTGTTTCAGGGTGAGAAAAAGACTCTGGGCCATCACCATATCCCCCACCCAGGCCGGCCCGACGATGAGGATACGTTCTGCGTTAACCTCGCCAGCCGCCACTTATTTATGCAACCAGTCCATGTATTCCCTGACCCCTTCTTCCACCGACTTGAACGGGGCATCGTAACCGGCAGCCCGCAGCCTGCCGATGTCTGCTTCAGTGAAACTCTGGTAGCGGCCCTTGAGATGCTCCGGAAAGGGGATGTATTCGATCTCGCCCTTGCCGTGCCAGGCAATCACCGCCCGCGCCACATCATTAAATGGCTGACTGCGGCCGGTGCCCAGGTTGAAGATACCCGACTTCTCCGGGTGCTCCATGAACCACAGGTTGACGGCAACCGTATCCCCCACATAGACGAAATCCCGGCGCTGCTCGCCGTTGCCATAACCATCACAGCCTTCAAACAATTTCGCCTTGCCATTTTCATCTATCTGGTTGTTGACATGAAATGCCACACTGGACATGGTGCCCTTGTGTTGCTCACGCGGTCCATAGACATTGAAATAGCGAAAACCGACTATCTGGCTTTTTGCCCCGGGCAGGATCCGGCGCACATACTGGTCGAAGAGAAACTTGGAGTAGCCGTACATGTTGAGCGGCTCCTCATATTCACGCTCTTCCCTGAAAACACTGCCGCCACCATAGACGGAAGCAGAAGAGGCGTACAGATAGGCAATCCCCCGCGCCAGGCAGTAATGCAGTAACGACTTTGAGTATTCATAGTTGTTGCGCATCATGAATTTGCCGTCCCACTCGGTGGTGCTGGAACAGGCGCCTTCGTGAAACACCGCCTCGACCTTGTCTGCAAACCGTTCACCGGCCTGTACCCGCGCAATGAACTCTTCCTTGTCCATGTAGTCGGCGATTTCACAATCGGCGATGTTCTTGAATTTAACCCCGTTGCTCAGATTATCGACCACCAGAATATCGCTGCAGCCGCGGTTATTCAGTTCCTTGACGATATTACTGCCGATAAACCCGGCTCCACCCGTGACAATGATCATTGACTTACCTCAAACCTATTTTTCCAGAATGTTCTTGATGATCTCTGTGGTGGAATGGCCTTCGATATAATCGAGTATTTTCACCTCACCACCCGTTTTCACAACGCACTCGCCACCTGCCACATCTTCCGCCGAGTAATCACCACCCTTCACCAGCAGGTTGGGCAGCACTGCACAGATCAAACGCTGCGGTGTGTCCTCACTGAAGGGCACCACCCAATCAACGCATTCGAGCGCCGCCAGCACTGCCATGCGCCGCTCCAGTGAATTGATCGGCCGCTCACTCCCCTTGAGGCGTTTTACCGAGGCATCGTCATTGACCGCGATGATCAGGCGATCACCCAGCCTGGCAGCCTCTTGCAGGTAAGCGACGTGGCCGGGATGAAGAATATCGAAACAACCATTGGTCATCACGACGGTTTCACCATGGCTTTTCGCGTCTTCCACCAGTTTGATCAGTTGTGCCTCGCTGACCACGCCACGCTCCACCGGCTGTTGACGCCGGATTGCCGCACGCAGCTCGATGGCGCTCACCGTTGCAGTTCCCAGCTTACTCACCACCACGCCGGCACCCAGGTTGGCGAGTGCGGTCGCCTCCGGCAAGGGATCCCCCGCCGCCAGCGCTGTGGCCAGCACCGAGATCACCGTGTCGCCGGCGCCGGTGACGTCGTACACCTCCTGCGCCTGGGTTGGCAGATGCAGCGGTGCGGCGTCCCGTTGCAGCAGGGTCATACCGCGTTCGGAACGGGTCACCAGCAGGGCGGTCAAATCGATACTCCGCAGCAAGTTACTGCCCTTCTCCACGACCTCCTCATCCGTATGACAGGGCCCGACCACCGCCTCGAATTCGCTCATGTTCGGGGTGATCAGGGTGGCGCCACGATATGCTTCAAAATCATCGCCTTTGGGATCGATGAGCACCGGAATGGCCTGTTGCCGCGCTGCCTGGATAAATGACTGGATGTCACGCAGCGTGCCCTTGCCATAGTCGGACAACACCACTGCTCCGGCATGGGACAACTGCCGCTGGAAACGCCTCATCAGGGAGGCGCCGTCATAACGACTGAAACCGTCCTCGAAATCGAGCCGGATCAATTGCTGGTGCCGGCTCAATACCCGCAACTTGGTCACCGTGGCGCTGTCGGCCACCGACTCGAAATCACATTCCACCCCACGGGAACCCAGAATCTCACTCAATGCATCACGCGCCTCGTCCTCACCGGTGAGGCCGATTACCGTAGCACGTGCGCCGAGCGCGGCAACATTAAGCGCGACGTTACCTGCGCCACCCGGCCGTTCTTCGGCATCACCCACCCGTACCACCGGCACCGGTGCTTCAGGGGAAATACGTGAGGTATCACCGTGCCAGTAACGATCCAGCATCAGATCACCGACCACCAGCACACGCGCATTCTCAAATGAAGGGAGTTCCTGTTTCATGATAAAAATCTGTTCGAGGCGCAACCGCTCAGGATTTGCTCGCGGCCTTCTTCACTCTTCATCCTTGAGCACATACAAGGCACCGCAATAAGGGCAACGCGCCTCACCACTCTCCTCGATTGCAAGATAAACCCGTGGATGGGAGTTCCACAGTGTCATGTTATCCATCGGACAATGCAGCGGCAGATCCTTGTGCGAGATCTCATAACGCTTCACCGCATTGGCGACACGGGGCTTTTGCTGCTTTTGCTGAGAGATATTCTGATTCACTGTGTACTCCTTAGCCTTGGTCATTTTCGCTATTCGGCGACGTGCTCCACCCAGTCGTGATATTTATCCAGCCGGCCGTGCACCAGATCGAAATACTGGCTTTGCAGAATTTCGGTTATCGGGCCACGACACCCTGCCCCGATGGTCCTGCCATCCAGCTCACGGATCGGTGTGACCTCCGCCGCGCTGCCGGTAAAAAAGGCTTCATCGGCGATATAGACCTCATCACGGGTGATGCGCTTCTCACGGACTTCAATACCATTGTCATGCGCCAGCCGGAAAATGGTATCACGGGTGATGCCTTCCAGGGCGGAAGTCAGTTCCGGCGTATAAATCACCCCGTCACGCACGAGGAAAAAATTCTCTCCGCTGCCTTCGGCCACGAAACCATCCACGTCGAGCAGCAGCGCTTCGTCATAGCCGTCACGCAACGCCTCCTGCAGGGCCAGCATGGAATTCATGTAATTGCCGTTGGCCTTGGCCTTGCACATGGTGATATTGACATGATGGCGGGTAAAGGAAGAGGTCTTGATGCGGATCCCCTTTTCCAGCCCTTCGGCACCGAGATAGGAACCCCAGGACCAGGCGGCGATGATGGTATGGACTTTCAGATTATCCGCGCGCAGGCCCATCCCCTCGGCGCCATAAAAACACATCGGGCGGATATAGGCGGAATCGAGCCGGTTTTCACGCACCACCGTTTTCTGTGCCGCGTTCAGCGTCTCCTTCTCGAAGGGGATCACCATCCCCAGAATATGCGCCGAACGGAAGAGACGATCCGTGTGGGCCTGAAGACGAAAAATCGCCGCACCCTGCTCGGTATGGTAGGCGCGCAGCCCCTCAAACACCCCCATGCCGTAGTGCAGGGTATGTGTCAGCACATGCACCTTGGCTTCACGCCAGGGCACCAGTTCACCGTCAAACCAGATGACGCCGTCACAATCGGCCATCGACATTCCAAATTACTCCTCAAAAATATGCAGGCAGCGGGGAAGCCCCCTGCCGAATCACGAAATCAAGCGGTGTATTCTATTAGAAAGGAAAGAGTTTGTCTTTGCGGGGCCGGCCCTGGATGGCTTTTCCGGGCTCCGCCAGCGGCTGGTTTACGATTCATCACCCAACCAGCGTTGCCAGATGGCCTGCACTTCCCGGCGCTGCTCGCGGAAACGGGCTGCGTCCACCGGGCCGCTTTTCTCTGCCAGCGCCCGCCGATGGAGCGTACCGCGGTACTGGCGGTAGATCTCGGCCAGGGTGCCTGTATCCTCTGCCGGCATCAGTTCCGCTTCACCCAGCCCGGCCAACAGCCGGATATTGTCGGTATATTCCAGCAGGCCGGGATGATGATGGGCATGGGCCAGCACACCATATTGCACCAGAAACTCGATATCGACCAAACCGCCCGCGCCCTGCTTCAGGTCGAACCACCTGTCACTGGAGCGATCCAGGTTTTCCCGCATGCGCTGGCGCATTTCCAGAATACCCTGACGCAACGCCACCCTCTCCCGCGGCTGGGCCAGGATTTCCCGCCGAATGCCCGTAAAATGCTCACCCACCGCGCGATCCCCGGCCACCGGGCGCGCCCGCACCAGCGCCTGGTGCTCCCACAACCAGGCCTTGTTTCGCTGATAGGCCGCAAATGCCTTCAGATTGCTCACCAGCAAACCGGACGCCCCATCCGGCCGCAGGCGCATATCCACTTCGTAGAGCAAACCGGAAGAGGTGTAGGCGCTAAGCACATGGATCAGCCGCTGGCCAAGACGGGCAAAAAACACTGGCAGATCCAGCGGCGATTCCCCGTCGGTCGTGCCGCTGCTGTCGGAGCCGTAGAGAAATACCAGATCCAGATCCGAACTGTATCCCAGCTCGATTCCCCCGAGTTTGCCGTAACCGATGATCGCAAATCCCTTGTCCGCATCCGCAGTGCCAGGAGGATAACCGTGACGGGCCACCAGGTGCCGCCAGGCCTGATCCAGCGCCTCCTCCAGCACCGTCTCGGCGATCCAGGTGAGGTGATCACTCACTTTCATCAGCGGCAGGGCGCCGGCGATATCCGCCGCCGCCACCCGCAGTACATTGATATGCTGGAACTGGCGCAGGTAATCCATCGCCAGTTCCTGATCCTCCGGCGCCACCCCGGCCATGCGGCGGGCCAGATCCGCCGCCAATTCTGTTTTTTCCGGAGGAGTGTAGAGCGTCCGCGGATCCAGCAATTCATCCAGCAACAGCGGATAGCGTTCCAGATAGTGGGCGATCCAGGCGCTTTCACCGGCGAGGCGTACCAGCTGGGAGAGCGCCAGCGGATTCTCCAGCAACAGGGCCAGATACACACTGCGGCGGGCGATATGGGTAATCAGGTCCAGCAGCCGCAGAACCACCTCATCCGCGTTTTCCATCCGGCCCGCCGCCCCCAGCAACAGCGGTAAAAGCCGGTCGAGCCGCGGCCGCCCACGGCTGCTCAGGGAGTGGTAAGCCCTGCTCTGGCGCAACTCCTCCAGCCGCTTCAATAGCCCTTCAGCATCCTGAAACCCCGCCTGCCGCAATACCTGCAGACTGACCGCATCGTCCAGGGTGCCCAGCCAGACACTGGCGAGATCGGCTTCGTTCTCGTCACCCCGCTCTGTCTGGGGTGCCTCGAACACCTGTTCGAAATGGCTGTGCACCCGTTGCCGGTGGGCCTTGAGCTCGCGGGAAAACGATTCCCAGTCCGGAAAATCCATGCTGAAAGCCAGGCGGATGCGTGCGGTTTCATCCTCCGGCAGCAGGTGGGTCTGCTTGTCGGCGACTTCCTGCAGCCGGTGTTCAACGGTGCGCAGAAAACAGTAAGCGGCGCTCAGCTCTGCCACCACAAACTCCGGCAGATAATCCGCCTTGCCGAGGTGCGCGAGCACCTTGAGGATCTTGCGTGCCGTCAGTTTGGCATCCCGTCCGCCTCGAATGAGCTGGAAAAGCTGGCCGATGAACTCCACCTCACGGATGCCGCCGGCTCCAAGCTTGATATTGTTCTCCATCCCTTTACGCCGGACTTCCCGGCTGATGAGGCTCTTCATTTCACGCAGGGATTCATAGGCGCCGAAATCGAGATAGCGGCGATAGACAAAGGGCCTGAGCATCGCCATCAGCCGATCCCCCGCCTGCCGATCACCGCCCACCACTCGCGCCTTGATCATGGCATACCGTTCCCACTCGCGGCCGTGGATCTGGTAATAGTTTTCCATCGCAGCAAAGGTACTCACCAACGCACCGCTGTCGCCGAAAGGCCGCAGGCGCATATCGACACGGAAGACAAACCCTTCGCTGGTCTGCTTGTCCAGCACGGTGATCAGTTTCTGCCCCAGGCGGGTAAAAAATTCTGCATGACTCAGGCTGCGGCCCCTGCCCGTGATCTCCCCCTCCTCGGCATAACTGAAAATCAGATCGATGTCGGAAGAGACGTTCAGCTCCCAGGCACCCAGCTTGCCCATCCCCAACACCACCAGATTGATGGCCTGCCCCTCGGCATCACGCGGCGTGCCATGTTGCTCACACTGCCAGGCATACAATTTTGCCAAAGCCGTATCGATGCACGCCTCAGCCAGATGGGAAAGATCACGCATGGTTTCGGAAAGATCGGCCCAGGCGGCAATATCCCGCCAGATGATGCGCAGCATCTCCCGCTGCCGGAAACGGCGCAATGTGCTCATCAGCTCCGTCTCCTGCGTCACCGGCGAAAGCATGGCGGTCAACGCCTGCTGATAGGCCGTCCACGCATAGCTGCGTTGCAGATCGGTTTGTACCAGCTCCACAAACATCTCCGGCCGACGCACACAGAGTTCCGCCACATAGTCACTGGCCGCCCAGACTCTGGGCAAACTGGCAACCACCTCCGCAGGCAGGCCGGTGCCGGACGGTACCGCTGCCGAAAAATCCTGCCAGCGTATCGCCACCGGATCCTGTAAGGGCGCGGGTAAAGCGGCCAGTGCCTGCTCGAATGTTTTCTCCATAATATTAAAAACGGGTTCTCTCTGAAATTTGTGGATATCCCTGGAAGAGTATTACTCACGCCAACGCGCAAGGAAACAATGATCTGCCTACATGCGATTACCGTAATGCCCGTAAAACCACTTCATCACAAAAGGGGGTAATAGTGTGGTAAGTGCGATGACGATTACCATGCCCGCATAGATCTCATTGCTGAATATGCCGCTGACCCTTCCCAACTCAGCAAAAATGAGGCCCACCTCGCCACGGGGGATCATCGCCATACCGATCACCCAGCGGGCGACCCACGGTTCCCTGATAAGCATGGCAGCCACGAGCTTGCCCAAAATCGCCACTGCCAGCAATGACAGAGAAAAACCCCAGATAAAGGGCGAATCCCAATCGATCTCGCGCAGATTGAGGGAAAGTCCCACGAACACGAAAAATATCGGCGTAAACAGATGGACGATGGGTCTCATCTGATCTTCGATGCGGTGCGCAAAATGCTCATCGGTGTGCAGCGCGACACCCAACGGCAGAAAAAAGCGTCTCGACAATGCCAGCCCTGCGGCAAAACCGCCAAGCAGCTCTGGCGCCCCCAATGCGTGAGCCAGCCAGGCGAAGAACAATACCAACGATACAATGGTGGTGGGCAGCAGGCCAGGGATCTCACTGACCGCATCGAAGTGCTTGATGATCAATGAAATCAACTTGGCAGCGATGGGTGCCAGAACAAAAAAGGCGCCTACGAATACCATCACTTTGCCGGCGTTGAACAGGCTTACCCCGCCGCCGATGGAAAACTCATAGAGCAGCGCCAACAGCACCACCCCAAGCACATCGTCCAATACGGCCGCACCCAGAACAATCTGACCCTCGGGTGCCTGCTGGCGCTTGAGATCAGACAATACGCGCACTGTAATGCCGATGCTGGTGGCAGTGAGCGTGCCGCCGATAAACAACGACACCAGCAACGACAGGCCAAAAAACCAGTAACCCAGCGAGAAGCCCAATACCAGTGGCAGCACAAAGCCCGCCATGGCAACCACGAGAGACTTGATGCCGGTGCGCACCAGACGTTTGACATCGGTCTCCAAACCAACCTCGAACAACAGCAGGATAATGCCGATCTCCGCCATCAGTTTGATGGCCTCGACCGGTTCGATCCAGCCCAGCAGGCTTGGCCCCAGCACCACCCCGGCGAACAGCTCACCGATCACCGATGGTGCCTGAAGCCGTATCGCCACTTCTGCGAACACCCGTGCCGTCAGGAGAATAACCAGCAGATAAAGAAAAAAGTCTTGTGTTTCCATCAAACGTTCATCCACATATCATCGCCGCTGGCGGGCAGCGAAACTGAGCGGGATCGCTGAGCCACCAGCACGGCCCCTTGATGGTCTGGCGGTGGATGAACTCCCTGAAAGACGTGAATATCCTGGCGAAGGAGTTTTCCCCGGGAGGTGAAAAAGGTTTTTTTCCAGAGCACATCCTGATCCCCTCTCTTGTTTGTTCATTTATTCATTTGCTCTTTTTACTTCTTTTTCGCTCGCGCGACTCTGCATGAGGCTGGGGATCGTCCCGAAACAACCATTCCCGCGCCATCTCGGTAATCGCAACCACGGCTGGATGGGATATCTTGCGCTCCACGGAAATCGCATAGAAGTGATCGCGCACTTCATCCGTTTGACCAATGGCCACCACGTCATACTGTTTTTCCACTTCCGCCGCAATGGGTGTGGGCGCGACAAACACCCCGGTGCCAGCCCTGCCAAAGGCCTTCATCAAGGCACTGTCATCGAACTCACCAACGATCCTGGGGTGAATATGCAAGCCATCGAACCATTGCACAAGGCGGCTGCGCACCATGGTTGTCTCTCCTGGCAGCAGCAATGGTGCGCCATTGAGTCTGTGCGGAAAGTCATTGCCGAGCTTGCGCGCCAGCTTTGACGTCGCGAAAAACGTAATACCGCAATCCCCGAGGGGGTGATTGAAACCGCGCACGTTCACACCCGGGGGAATGGGGCCGTCCGCGATCACCAGATCGACCCTGTGCACCGCCAGTTCGGTCAACAGGGCATCGATGGCACCCTCCCGGCAGACAATACGCACAGGTTCCGGTAACTGCAATGCCGGCGCCAGCAAACGATACGCAATGGACTTCGGCACCACATCCACCACGCCCACTTTGAACAGCTGCGGCCGTCCGTCCGGGAGATTACGCACCATTTCCTCGAGTTCACCACCCAGTGAAAAAATCTCGTCGGCATAGCTCAACACCAGCCGGCCGGTCTCCGTCAGTTCCAGGTTGCGCCCCACCCGGGTAAACAGGGCTTCACCCAGGTTTTCCTCCAGCAGACTGAGTTGTCCACTGATGGTCTGGGGTGTCAGATTCAGGCGCTCGCTGGCGCGCGCAATGCCGCCTGCCCTGGCAACCACCCAGAAATAGCGAAGGTGTTTGTAATTAATCATCGCCCTATAAATACTTCGTTTAATACGAACAGTATAGTAATAATAATCGGATTTTTCTTAGTTACAAACCGGCCTACCATACCCTCAACCATCACCAGACCGGAACAATGGAGACAACGATGCAAATCGATATTCAAGCACGCGACTTCCACCTGACGAAGGCCTTGCGTGGCTACATCGAACGGCGCCTGGCTTTTGCCCTGAGTGCCCGTGACGAACACATCCAGCGTGTACGGGTACGGCTTTCCGATATCAATGGCCCGCGCGGCGGCGCCGACAAATGCTGCCACATCCAGGTGGTACTCGCCCATTTGCCGGATGTGGTGATCAAGGATACGAAAGCGGATCTCTACACGGCCATCGACCTTGCAACCGACCGTGCCGGCCGCACGGTCGGACGCCGGCTGCTGCGGCAACGCATCCGGGACCGCACATCCGGCCTGCAGGCCCCGGTATCGCTTGCCGATTGAGCCGCACCCACATGATTTGACATGACAGGAGACAAGCTACGATGAACAAACCCATGACAAATACCATTCCCCGCACCCAAACGTCCGTGTTGGCCACCAACAAGGTGATCCGTAACACCTATGCATTGCTCTCCATGACACTGCTGTTCAGTGCCTTGACGGCGGGTGTTTCCACAGCCTTGAATCTGCCCCACCCCGGCTTGTTGTTGACACTGGGTGGCTACTTCGGTCTATTGTTCGCCACCGCCAAATTTCGCAACAGCAGCCTGGGACTCGTCTTCGTATTCGCCCTGACCGGCTTTATGGGCTATACCCTGGGTCCACTCCTCAATGCCTACCTGAGCCTGCCCAATGGTGGTCAGTTGGTGATGACAGCCATGGGCGCCACCGGCGCCATCTTCCTCGGTTTGTCGGGCTATGCGCTTACCACGCGCAAGGACTTCAGCTTCATGGGCGGTTTTCTGATGGCCGGCATCCTGGTCGCCTTCCTGGCCGGCCTGGGCGCGGTGTTCTTTGAACTGCCCGGTTTGTCCCTGGCGGTGTCTTCCATGTTCGTGCTTCTCATGGCGGGCCTGATCCTGTACGAAACGAGTAACATCATCCATGGCGGCGAAACCAACTACATCATGGCGACCGTGACACTGTTCGTCTCGATTTTCAACCTGTTCACCAGCCTGCTGCATCTGCTGGGGTTCCTGGGTGGGGAAGAATAGAGACGTAACACAAACCCGTCGGAATATACTGCATTGGATGATGCGCTATATATTAGGTAAGGCTGGAACTGCATCACGTACAGGTTGGGGAGGAAAGGAATATGGCACTCGTCAATATGCGCGACATGCTTTATCACGCCTACCGTAACGGCTATGCGGTGGGGGCCTTCGACCTTGTCAGTCTTGATTTTCTGGAAGGCATCATGGCTGCCGCCGAACGATGCCGCTCACCGGTCATCCTGAGTCTGGCGGAATCCCATTTCGATTATTTTGATTTCGAACTGATCATGCCAGCCGTTGAAACCGCGGCCCGTCGTTCCCCCGTACCGGTTGCGATCCATCTGGACCACGGGGCGAGCCTTGCTTCAGCAGTACGCGCCATCAACCAGGGATGTAATGGCATTATGGTTGATGCTTCTCACGAAGCGCTTGCTGACAACATACGTTCAACCCGGGCCGTGGTGGATATGGCCCACGCCTGTGGTGTGCCCGTAGAGGGCGAACTGGGCGATGTGCCAGGCGTGGAAGTTGAAGATGCAGAACGTCACCCCGGCAAGATCGCCTGCACCACAGTGGATGCTGCGCGAAACTACGTGAAACAAACCGCCGTGGACTTCCTGGCGGTTTCCATCGGCACGGTACACGGCCGGATGAAAACCGAAGCGGGACTGGATTACCAGCAACTGGAAGCAATCAACGAAACGCTGAAAATTCCATTGGTCATTCACGGCGGCGCGGGCTTGAATGACGATCAGTTCCAACGACTGATCCGCAGTGGCGTGGCCAAGATAAACTACGATACGGCGCTCGCCGATGCAGCCGGCAAACAAGTTCGAACCCATGGTGTTGCCATACACCAAGGCGGCTACACTGAGCTGATGAAAGGCGTCAGAGATGTCATCAGCGCCGAAGCAGAACGCTGCATGCGGGTATGGGGAAGTATTGATCGCGCCACGGAACTTCTGGCCCAGTGCACACCCTGGGCACCGGTGGAGCACGTGATCATCTACAACGTTAGCGACATAAGCGAACATGAGGTGGAGACCATGATGGCCGAGGGCCGCCGGGTACTCAGTGCCATCCCCGGCGTACGGGAAGTGGTCACCGGCCGTGCAGTAAGGGAAGATGCGAAGTATCGCTACACCTGGCTGGTGCGTTTCTGCCATCCGGCGGTCATCGATAGCTACCGCGAGCACCCGGCACATGTGGCATTTGCCGACAAACAGTTTCGACCCGTGGCTGGAGAACGCATCAGTATCGACTACCAGACAACCGGTCGGGAAAGTACCTGAGAACTTATTGCAGCATACCGTCACTTTCATAGTGATGGCACGAGGAACCTGACACCACGCGAACCCCGCGCCTTGACGAATGAACCATCAACAACCGCCACATACTGTTGCTCTCACAAAGGCACCAACACCTGCAGGATGCGGTGAGCCCGCGAACCGCATCGATAGCCAAATACAAGGATCATTCCGGAATCCTTCACCTGTAGGATGCGGTGAGCCTGCGAACCGCATCGGTCGCGGGACTTCGCCATAAATCGCCTTGGGAAAATTCAGAAGTCTTTTTTTACCTTATCCAACCACACCGACATCTCCATGTTCATCGCCTGGCCATACGCCGCAGTTCGCGATCGATGCGGTTCGTGCCTCACCGCATCCTACAGGTTACCCAGGCCTCGAATTATTTCATGTAGGATGCGGTAAGCCCGCGAACCGCATCTGTCGCGGGACTTCGCCATAAATCGCCTTGGGAAAATTCAGAAGTCTTTTTTTACCTTATCCAACCACACCGACACCTTGATGTACATCGGCTTGGTCATACACCGCAGATCGCGATCGATGCGGTTCGTACCTCACCGCATCCTACAGGTTACCCGAACCTCGAATTATTTCATGTAGGATGCGGTAAGCCCGCGAACCGCATCTGTCGCGGTTGCTTTACCGTAAAACGTCCGGAGATGATTCAGAAGTCTTTTTTTACCTTATCCAACCACACCGACACCTCCATGTTCATCGGCTTGGTCATACACCGCAGATCGCGATCGATGCGGTTCGTGCCTCACCGCATCCTACAGGTTACCCGAACCTCGAATTATTTCATGTAGGATGCGGTAAGCCTGCGAACCGCATCGATCGCGGTGGCTTTACCGTAAAACGTCCGGGGATGATTCAGAAGTCTTTTTTTGCCTTATACAACCACACCGACACCTTGATGTTCATCGGCTTGGTCATACACCGCAGATCGCGATCGATGCGGTTCGTACCTCACCGCATCCTACAGGTTACCCGGGCCTAGAATTATTTAATGTAGGATGTGGTGAAGCTTGCGAACCGCATCGGTCGCGGTGATGTTACCGTAAACCGCCCAGGGAAGATTCAGAAGTCTTTTTTACCTTATACAACCACACAGACATCTCCATGTTCATCGGCTGGCCATACGCCGCAGTTCGCGATCGATGCGGTTCGTGCCTCACCGCATCCTACAGGTTACCCGGGCCTAGAATTATTTAATGTAGGATGTGGTGAGCTTGCGAACCGCATCGATCGCCAAATACAAGGATCATTCCGGAATCCTTTCTCCCGCAACAAACAAAATGATCCCCACATAAAAACCTTTGCAATTTCCACATCCTGACAAGAGTCCTTCAACCCATACCTTACGCCCCGCTCAAACACTCCGCGAGACACCCTTGGCCTCCGGTTCTTGCTGAATGGCAAAAAAAGCACGGCCAAATGGCCGTGCCAATTACCCCCGACTCCTTACTATATTAATCGCTCTGGTTTTTACGACGCCGCACCAGATAGAACATCGAGATGAAGAACAACATCCCCGGCAATAATGGATCGAATTCAGCCCGGGAATCGATGGTACAACCACCACCGCCACCACTGCTACCACCGCTGCTGCTACTGCTACTACCACCGCTGCTGCTACTGCTGGAAGAACCACCACCAGTCCTGTTCACCACGACATCAACACTGTCTGTTGCCGTCGCCCCATCGTTATCGGTGACAGTCAGTTCAAAGGTTAACGTACCTGCACTGGCGGGGGCGGTAAAGGCGGGGGTTGCCGTATTCGCACCGGTCAACGTTACGGCTGTGCCCGCAGTCTGTGCCCAATTGTAACCGGCAATCGTACCATCGGGATCGCTGCTGCCACTGCCGTCAAGGGTCACACTGTCACCCGTGGTAACGGTTTGATCCGGCCCGGCATTGGCGGTAGGAGGAACATTGGCAGGAGCATTCACCACGACATTCACACTGTCTGTTGCCGTCGCCCCATCGTTATCGGTGACAGTCAGTTCAAAGGTTAACGTACCTGCACTGGCGGGGGCGGTAAAGGCGGGGGTTGCCGTATTCGCACCGGTCAACGTTACGGCTGTGC
>JALVOC010000058.1 GCA_027032075.1 Chromatiales bacterium
TTCCTAAATTAAAGCCAGAAATTGAAAAAATTAAAAATGAACTTAACGGCTAACAAGCGGGTGCACTTGACCGCTGTTCCGCTGGCGCTTCACAGCGGCAAGTGACCCTATGCGTTAGTCGCGACACGAAGTCGCGTTTTTATATGTGACAACAGCAAGTTATCGCTGTGCTTGTCACCCGGCATGTTCCTGCCGGTATCCTAGGGAGGCATGCTGCCGTTGCGCTGATGACGGGGTGTGAAGCCCTCCTGACAATGTACCGAATTGGGTGGAAATCGTGAGATGGAAACCCCTCCGGGAATCCCACTCGGTTAAGGGCTAGGATGGGACAATATGGCGAGAGTAGGCAAAGTATTTGTAACTGATCACGGGGCAAGCAACGTGTTGTTTTTACAACCACCTCATTGTAACCCGTCTCAGGTGCCTCGAATTTGTGCAGGCGCGCCAGTTCGCTATAGACCGCCTATGCGGACTGGCGCGACCGTGCAAAGGCGAGGTGCCTGTGACGAGTTACGAACCTGCAGGTTGTACTGGCTGGCCGTGTTCTGGATATGGGCCAGGAGTTCAGCCCGCTTGCGCATCAGGTGATTGCGCCGGCGCATGAGATCCCGGGTTGCCCGCATCTTCCTGGGATAGACATAAGCCATGAGGATCAGGCCTCCTCGCAGCAGGGCAGCGATCTTGTGGGAATCGATTCTGTCGTTCTTGCTCTTGCCGCCATGGATGGCCCGCATGTACAGGGCATGGCCCAAGACAAAGGGAATGTCCTCGTCGCAACAGAGGTCGGCGAGCCAGTACCAGGTGAACATGCATTCCGCACAGACGACAATGTCTTCTCGGAACGGCTCAATGAGCCGGAGAAAGGTTTTCGGCCTGGTTCGGACATTCCGGTGCAGGTGGATGTCGCCCTCTCCATCCAGGATGCAGACATCCAGTTGGTGTGCAGGTCGATTCCGCAGTACAATTTGTGCTGGGTGGTGTAGAATCTCATGAGAAGGCCTCCTTGGTTGCGTGTTGTTCCCTTCTACCCCCATTAAGCTGAGAGGGTCTGCCGGGGGCGGCGAGGGGCCCTTCTAGCAAAGCGCTGCACCTGACCACCATCCCGCTGGCGCTCCATAGTGGCAGGTGAGCTTTGTTGTTCGGCGATTAGTGACCTAAGTGGTGTCGGATGGAAAAATACAAAAAAGTAATGGACAAAATCATCCGTGGTACATCAGATGCGAATATCGCGTTTGATGACATTCGGGGGATGTTGCTCAATCTTGGGTTTGACGAACGTATTCGTGGAAGTCACCACATGTATCGAAAGGAAGGGATTGAGGAAAAACTAAACATACAACGTTCTGGAAACAAGGCGAAACCATATCAAGTACGGCAGATTCGCGAAATATTGATCAAATATCGTTTGGTAGGTGAATAGGTTATGCATAAGTACGAAACAATCATTTATTGGAGTGAGGAAGACCAAGCATTCATCGCTGATGTTCCGGAATTACCAGGCTGTATGGCTCATGGATCAACTCCGGATGAGGCGTTAAAAAATGCACAAGAGGCTATGCAACTCTGGTTGGATACGGCACGCGAATTTGGTGACCCAATTCCCGAACCCAAAGGTCGCCGTCTTGTATATGCATGATGCGCCGGACACTTAGAAAGCCCCGGTTGTCAAGCAACAAAAGTAGTTCATGACGAAACGTAATTCGCCTTTCCGGCTGTGCAACGGTGGCAGCTCGTTGACAAG
>JALVOC010000059.1 GCA_027032075.1 Chromatiales bacterium
AAAGAGCGTGGCTTTTCATCCAGCTCAATCATACGTCGGATTATTTTTCTCTCAAATTCACTAAAGGCTCTCATTGCTTCTCTCTATTGCACATAACGATTAAGCTCAGCGGCGCAGTTTACTGCGTCCGCTGGAGCGACTTGTTATGTGCTATCCTCAAATCGCTCCGAGAGGTTTTCTAGCAATCGTTTTCCGTGTATCACCGCGACGACTAGGATTCGCTCAGGCTCAATCCGATATACCAGACGATAGCTGTATATGAACCGTTCCCTTATGTTCTCATCGCCAATCTCCGGGACAACACGGCCTATCAAAGGAAATTCGCAAATATTCCGAGAAACTGACAGTATTTCAGTAACAACAGCGCGCGCATAAAACTCAGAATCCCTCGCAATATATTCTGCGATCAACTCGAGGTCTTCCGTTGCCTCAGGTGACCACGTTACTTCGAAGTCCACTTATCAAACTTCCTTTCTACTTCATCTTGGCCAAGTACCCCCTCCTTCTCTGCACGTTCGATCCCCCTATGGATCTTCTCGACAACATAAAGGTGATACTGGACATCCTCCAGTGAACAATCGTCGGGAAGCTTATCCAGAAGTGCTTTTACTTCTTCCTTAGCTGTACTCATTACTCTTTCCTCTTCTACAACGCGCATAACGACATAGCTGAGGGGCGCCGCCGCTTTTTGCGGCGTCCCTCTCGAGCGAATTGTTATGCCCGGATGTTTGAAAAAACACCCTACGACGAACAACCACCAATACCGAACCTTGAGATAGTTGAAGAATAGCACATAAGTATCACGGAGCCTCCATTCATAAAGGGAGCTTGATTCCACCGGACAAACCCTATGAGGCTACGGTGTCGCTATTGCCGTTTTCCATTACTTTCCATCCCCGTATGCTCTTTGGCCAGACACCGAGACAGCTAATGGCTTGCTGACTCGCCATCCTTGTTGAGGCCAGAAGATAGCACAGGATGTGAATAGAGCCTCAAGGCCATTTTCCCTTCTCCAAAGCCGGGGTTTCCATCCTTGGGCAGCTATTGGTACACAACCGGGAGACTGCATGGCTTCCATGGTGAGATATCAGTTTGTTTTGGATGCAAGGGGAATAAAGTATTTCTTTGATGCGAGAGCTAAAGGCATAACGACTAAGCTGAGGGGCGCCGCCGCTTTTTGCGGCGTCCCTCTCAAGCGAATTGTTATGCCCGAATGCTTGAAAAACCGCCATACGACGAATAACCACCAATACCGAACCTTGAGATAGTTGAAGAATAGTACAGAAATAACACGGAGCCTCCGTTCATTAAAGGAGCTTGATTCCACCGGATAAACTCAATGAGGATACGGTGGCGCTACTGCCATTTTCCATTACTTGCCATCCTCGTATAGTCTTTGGCCAGACACCGGAACAGACAAAGGCTTACTGACTCGCCATCCTCGTTTGAGGTCAGAAGACAGTACAGGATGTGAATAGAGCCTCAAGGCCATTTTTCCTTCTCCAAAGCCGGAGTTTCCATCCTTGGGCAGCTATTGGCACACAACCAAGAGATGGCATAGCTTCTATGGCGAAATATCAGCTTGCTTTGGATGCAAGAGGAATAAAGCGTTTCTTTGATGCGAGAGCTAAAGGCATAACGACATAGCTGAGGGGCGCCGCTGCTTTTTGCGGCGTCCACCTCGAGCGAATTGTTATGCCCTGAGATTTGATAAAGCGCCATACGACGATGAACCAC
>JALVOC010000060.1 GCA_027032075.1 Chromatiales bacterium
GAATAGGCGCGATGATGCGGATGCCGCGCGCTTCCATGGCCAAAGCCAGATCATTAGCCAGGTTAACAATGGAGCTCACCTTCACGCCGCGGGCCGGCTGCAACTCATACAGCGTAATGACCGGTCCGGCCGTCACTTTTACCACCCGGGCTTCTACGCCGTAATCACGCAGTTTCATCTCCAGTAATTCGGCGTTGGATTTCAGTTCTTCCCGGGAAACATGCTGTTCCAATGTTTGGGGGTCATGCAATAAATCGATCGAGGGGAATTTAAACCGGGCCACGCTTTCCCGTACCAATTGATCGTAATCCAGCTCTTCATCCTGTACCGCTTCTTCCACCTCAAAATCGACGTCTTTGACCGGAGGTTTTTCATCCATATCTTCCAGCAGGGCATCCAGAGTGGTCTGTATCATACCTTCCCCGTTCAGCGCTTTGGCAGGCGGCTGTTCATCGGTCATAATGGGTACGGACGGTTTTTCTTTGGAAGGCTGATCAATGCTGATTTCCGGCGTCGGGGGTTGCGGCTGCGGCGGAATAATGTTCTCTTTTGTTTTAGCTGCCTCTTCTTCTTTCTTCCGTCGCTGTTCTTCTTTTTCCCGCAAGCGGATTTGCTTTTGCCGTTGTTTTTCTTCCTTGCGCTCAGCACGGCGAGCCCTATAGTTTTGCCAACCTTCGCTCAATTTACGGCGCAATGCGGCCATTCCCGCGCCCAGAGCGCTGACGATGCGCCCCGGTTCGATACGTACGGTGATGATTGTAAGCACCATGGAAAGCAGCACCAAGGTGGCCATACTGCCGAAATTACCCAAAAACAATACCATTTTGGAAGCCAGCCAGCCGCCTATGAGCCCGCTGGGGTAGTACTCGTTGACCACACCTTTGCCGTTCAGCGCTTCGGGCATGGCCAAATAGACGGAAATCATAACCGCCCACAAAACAAGAAACAAAGCCGGACGACGTAAAACGGTCAACGGTTCGTTTTTGATACCTTTTACGGCCATTAAAAATAGCAGGATAGGCAGAACGAGTATGGGATAGCCCAGCGTCCATTGCATTAAATAGTAAGACAATGAAGCGCCGAACAGTCCCAGCCAGTTGGAAACCGTTACACCGCCCTTCGCTTCCAGATTGACCGGATCGTTCACATCGAACGAGACCAGAGCAAAAAAGAGCAGAATGGCCACGGCCAGTAGAAACGTGCCCCAAGCCTGGCGCTGGTGCGGATTAATTTTTTTTTGTTTTCGTTTTGCCATAAAAATAGAATTGATGAATGAACAATCAGTGGAACTATCCTAATTGGAGTAATGTACCGCGACATTTATGTCGCGTCAAAAACAAATCCCAAAGCAAATACATCCGTTAACAAGATAAATCTTGTTTTACATTACTCCATAACTCCTATACTCCACCACTCCGGTTTTTATCTACTCCACTACTCCATCGCTTATTGTTGTTTCCGTATATTTTCCGTTTTAAATGAATTGTTTTTCAAATTGTTATATAACTTAAAAATATACTCAAATTAGGCTGTAAATACAAGGAAAGCGGGGATGGATCAGAATGCGCTTTGCAGGCGTATTCCTATTCTTAGTCCGAATTTTTCACAATCAATTTACCGGCGCTCAAATAGGGCGCCACGTCGGTCGTATCTTTCCGGGCGCAAAAGGTTAAATCGTCGTCAAAACCGGCAGCGGCCAGCCGTTTTCCATGAGCGCTGTTGCGCAGAATAGT
>JALVOC010000061.1 GCA_027032075.1 Chromatiales bacterium
AACAGAGGCCCCGATGAAGAGGGGATTGTGACCCCCCTCCAAATTCCTCAAATGGAATGCCGCTTAAAGTTGGAACAGAGGCCCCGATGAAGAGGGGATTGTGACTTGGTAGTTGATGGCGATCATTATTACTTGAGGGTCCAGTTGGAACAGAGGCCCCGATGAAGAGGGGATTGTGACGAGGTCGGCGGGGACGGCGGGGAGGTTGCGTTTTTGTTGGAACAGAGGCCCCGATGAAGAGGGGATTGTGACGGAGTCGGCGCTCCCCGCCCGCTCCACGAAGCACCCACGTTGGAACAGAGGCCCCGATGAAGAGGGGATTGTGACGGGGAGGTGTAAACGGGGGTCCACCCCCGCGTTTCCAGTTGGAACAGAGGCCCCGATGAAGAGGGGATTGTGACGGTAGGTACGGTGAGAGTAGTAGGGAGAGTAGGTGAAAAGTTGGAACAGAGGCCCCGATGAAGAGGGGATTGTGACCAAATAAGTTCCGGCTCGTCCTTCAAAACACCATAATAGTTGGAACAGAGGCCCCGATGAAGAGGGGATTGTGACTCGCCGCGGTTGAGCTGTTGCTCAATCCTTGCCTTGCGTTGGAACAGAGGCCCCGATGAAGAGGGGATTGTGACGCGCCTGCTCCGGGAATGCCGTAGACCTCGTAATAGGTTGGAACAGAGGCCCCGATGAAGAGGGGATTGTGACCGACTCAGCTTCGATCGGCGGTGCCTCGGATTCGGCGTTGGAACAGAGGCCCCGATGAAGAGGGGATTGTGACCCGTTCCCCCAATTCGGTAGCGCCGTCTTCAGCGCCCGTTGGAACAGAGGCCCCGATGAAGAGGGGATTGTGACCCGGCCTGCCGTCTCTGGCCTCCTCGGTCTCTGCCGTTGGAACAGAGGCCCCGATGAAGAGGGGATTGTGACAGTAGTTATTATCGGTGAATCCTCGATGGGTAAATCCCGTTGGAACAGAGGCCCCGATGAAGAGGGGATTGTGACCTAGGGGACAATTCCTAGGCGCCGGCAGGATTTTTTGTTGGAACAGAGGCCCCGATGAAGAGGGGATTGTGACAAGATGCCCAGGATAAAGGGGAGGGCGAAGCCCCCTCCGTTGGAACAGAGGCCCCGATGAAGAGGGGATTGTGACCCATAATCCAATGGTTTAAAAGGATCGCCACCACCAGTTGGAACAGAGGCCCCGATGAAGAGGGGATTGTGACTGCTATCCGATCTCCGACGCTGGCCTGGGTATCAAGTTGGAACAGAGGCCCCGATGAAGAGGGGATTGTGACTGATGGGGGTCTGGCAGGTGCGGCACACCAGCCAACGTTGGAACAGAGGCCCCGATGAAGAGGGGATTGTGACCCCCCTCCAAATTCCTCAAATGGAATGCCGCTTAAAGTTGGAACAGAGGCCCCGATGAAGAGGGGATTGTGACCGGCGAGCCCAAAGCTGGCACTCCGTCCCCTCCTCTAGTTGGAACAGAGGCCCCGATGAAGAGGGGATTGTGACCCCCTGGGGCGTCTGCGTCGCACCCCAGATGTGGTAGTTGGAACAGAGGCCCCGATGAAGAGGGGATTGTGACTCACCACCAGCCCAACATCCCGCAACCCGCAGTCGTTGGTTGGAACAGAGGCCCCGATGAAGAGGGGATTGTGACGATCCGTTGCTGGAGGGTCGCGATCCTTTCCTGCAGGTTGGAACAGAGGCCCCGATGAAGAGGGGATTGTGACAAGG
>JALVOC010000062.1 GCA_027032075.1 Chromatiales bacterium
CACTGATATTGAGCTATGGGTTTGGTATATTAATGTACCTATCTGTACCATTGCTCAGCATATTTTTTATACCATGACCAGCACCGGAGATTCTAATTTGTTTAACGCGTGGATTGGATAATACCGCATTTTTTAGCAAGTAGTTTGTATATGAAGAGAAACCGCAGTCATACTGACCATCACCGAAACAAGACACCACATCGTCAGTACCAGCAAGGATAACAACACTTGATCTTGCATTGCGGATATCCAGTATATATTAACCGTCTCATAATTGTTTGAGCATGCGTGTGCATATTGTAAAATATGCGTATGAACACAATGGATGCACGCAAACTGAAACACGAGGAACTTACGGCACTTCGCAAACGAGGTGTGACGGCAGTTCAAAATGGCGAATCGCCAGAAGATGTGGCGCGAATTTTGGTATTTCCCGCGTCACGATCTATAACTGGTTGGCCCTTTACCGAAGCGGCGGTTGGGATGCGCTTGATGCTAACAAGCGAGGTGGCCGCAAGCCGAAACTGGATGCAAAGGCGATGGAATGGCTGTACAAGGCCATCACGAACAACACACCGGAGCAATACCGGTTTTCGTTTGTACTCTGGACAAGCAAGTTGGTTGGCAAACTGATTGAGGAGCATTTCGGTATCAAGCTTAGCAAGGCATCGGTCTGCCGGCTGCTCAATCAGCTCGGCTTGTCCGCACAGAGACCACTGTGGCGTGCCTGCCAACAATCTCCAGAGCGGGTAGCAGACTGGATTCAGAATGAATACCCGGCAATCCGTGCACGAGCAAAGCGAGAAAAGGCTGAAATCTGGTTTGCTGATGAGGCAGGTATTCGTTCTGATGCTCATGCGGGCACCACCTGGTCGCCCAAAGGAAAAACGCCGATTGTATCCAGTACAGGGGCACGATTTGGCATGAACATTATCTCGGCAGTCAATCCACAGGGAAAATTTCGTTTCATGTGTGTCAAGGGGCGGGTGAATGCCGATGTATTCATCGATTTTCTGAAAAGAATGATCAAGAGCACCGAGCGCAAGGTGTTTTTGATTGTCGATGGTCACTCCTCACATAAGGCGAAGAAGGTCAGCAAGTTCCTGAAAAGTGTTGCGGACCGCATGGAGTTGTTTTTCCTTCCGCCGTATTCTCCGGAACTCAACCCGGACGAATATGTCTGGAACGATCTCAAGAATAACTCTTTGGGGCGCAAAGCAATCACCAGCATTGAGGAAATGAAGCGCGAAGTAATTTCGTATCTTCGATTCATTCAGAAAACACCTGAGAGAGTACGGTCCTTCTTCAATGCGCCGACCACAGCATATGCGGCAATGTAGGTACTATTTTGAGACGGTTAATAATTGTGATAAGTAAAGACTCCCCCTATGACCAAGGACTTAAGGAGAAAAGGAGTCAGGACAGTTTAATAACATAAAAGCGGGTGTTAACCCTCACTCATGCCAAGATCAGCCAGACTGGAATATGAAGGCGCCTTTTAGCACATCATGAACCATGGCGGGGACGCCAGCGTATTTTTTGATACTGACGATTACTCCCAGACGTTTCTGGATTATTTGCTTGCTGAAAGCGATCGTATTCTCGACGACAGTTTGAACCGGGATTTCGTCGTTGGTCGCCCAGGTTAATATTAATACAACTCGTTGTTGACTGCCACGGGAAGAGAAGCGCAGGCGGAGGAGCTGCGCAGATAG
>JALVOC010000063.1 GCA_027032075.1 Chromatiales bacterium
CCGACAGCTCATAAGGCGCCTCTTCATCACTGAAACCACCAAAAAATGTCATTGAGCCGGAAATACCACCAACAAAATTCGGATCGAGCAGCTCGACCACGATATTAACCGTATCGCCCGGCTCAAACACCTGTCCCTCTGTTGGTGAAATAATACGAACATTGGGGTCATAGGCTAAGGCTTGTGCCGCTGCCAGTAGCACCACGGGCCCACTCACGAAACTGTTCATTGATCCTCCTGGCGCGCATTGGTTTGCATAAACTGCTGCATCCGTCGCCGCGCCCTGGCCAGGCACCGGCGAAATGCTGGCGCCGTTGCCCAGCGATGATACCGCTGGCAGTGTGGTCAGCATGGCGGAGGTGGTGCTGGCGTCCAGAATGTTGCGGATCTGTCGCGCAGTGGCAATATCTTTCGTGTAGCCACGGGTAATGAGAGAATCGAAATGCTCGATACCCGCATCATCGCTTGCCGCCTGACTCGTTTCGTCCACCCCGCCAAGCTGACTGGAAAGTGGTACGATGAGGTCATTTCCTTCACGGAATCGAAAGGCATCAACAACCGCTTGGGGATATACCGGCACCCATGTGCCGGTACAGAACCCGAAAATGACCGTGCCGCCAATGCATCGCTTGGCCGTGAAGCGATCCTCAAACAGTTCGGCGAATATGGACTCCCAGAATTCCGCTGGATCAGCCACGGAACCAGCCGGGCCACCCGTGGCAGAGAAAACATGCGCCATTGGCACGCTGGCATTGAGGCGGCCCAAATCGGCGCTGTTTTGCGCCAGGCTGCAAATGGCGCCGGCCGTGATATTGCCAGCCTGCCCGGGACTCTCTCCCAACTCGATAACTTCACGCACATCCTCCTCGACATCTACGTCAGTACCCATATTTTCATGCAGTGCGATCAAGAGGTTGGCCAGATTAGTCCCAAAATGCGGCGTATTCAACGACACAAAGCGCCGGATATCACCCTTGTCCAGATTGGCGGGCTTTTGATAAGCATTGCCGGACATGTGCAGCCTGCCCAGCAGACCGCCCATGCTGTGGCCGATGTAGTCCACCTGGGTCAAGGCGATATCGTCATCACGCGCATCTTCGAGCGCGCGTTCAATCGCTTCTGTCACCGCATCAGTATTCGCCGTTAATGCTTCGGCATTGCTTGCGGCATAATCCCCGGTAACCGTAATGCCCCCAGAAGCATTGACATTATCGACGAAGTCATCTTCCCAGCTGTTCCCGTCCGCCCACAGCCCATGCATCAGCACCACCGGCGGCCGCACCAGGGTCAGGGTATCGCGGAAGCGCGTGGTGTTGGCGCGCTTTCCGGCGACGACCGGGGTATAGGTAAATTCGACGTCGACGGTGCGTGTGTCTGCAGAATCGGCAAATTCATCCGGCGGGAAATAGAACGAAAATGCCTGTTCGAGGCTGCCCACGGTTTTTGTATTGACGACACCCGCCGATATACGCCCCTGTGCCGGCGGGGTGTTTGACATGATCTCGAAACAGCCTTCGCCCGCCAGGCCGGTCTTGAGCCGCATCAGGACAGGCGTTACACCATCCGTGGCGACCGATGTGATATCGCTGTTGCCACAGCTGGCCAGTTTGTTTTCATCGCTGCTCAGGGCCGGGTCGTCATCGCTCACCCGGCAGTGGTTGCCGGGGGCGTTGGCATTGATAAAGCATTGACACTCCTGGCCAT
>JALVOC010000064.1:0-675 GCA_027032075.1 Chromatiales bacterium
GTGGGTCATCGGTCTGGTAGCCGGTCACAGACTCGGTCTTCAGCCACTCGCTTGGCGCAGCGAACAATTCATCGACCGCGCGGCGTTGCCCCGTGTACCAGCTGTCACGAATGGCCTTTCGATGGCTAGCGGGGAGAAATGCCAGGAAGTGGTCCTCTCCCTCCATGCGCAGAAAGTCCATATAGATTCTCGTACTCAGACGATGACCGATGTTGCCGTAGACATTGAATCCAGCCACCAGCAGATAATGGATACGCTCGAACAGCGGGTAATCGATCACCCAGGCGGTTTCGGGATTGTCACCCACCAGGCCGTAAGCCACGGAGCCACTGTCGAAGTGGCGGAAGACCGTCAATGCGGCATTGGGATTTTCCCCTTCACCGTCCCAGATATAGTTCATCGCGTGATCGAGGTCATGGGTGCCGATGGTCTTGAACCAGGCCTGCTTTTTCTCCGAGCTATAGTCAAATCTGGTGTATGACATGATCAGGCGGCGCTCCTACTATCCTCGGTTTCGCTGTTCACTTCGATTCCGTCTCTGAATTTTACACCCTTGATGACCTTGGCCAGGTAGTCGAATCCACGGATCCTGCGCCAGCGCTTCTCAGCACTCATTCCCAGCTTGTAGATCATCGCCAGCATGGTGTTCCGGCTCACGCAGCCTTTGGTTCGGTC
>JALVOC010000064.1:685-1678 GCA_027032075.1 Chromatiales bacterium
CTCCTCTGCTGTTCATCAGTTACGCAAAACCGATTTCAGCAGGGTACGTCGCCTTCTTCAATCACTCCGTACACCAGTTTCGAGCATAGCTCTTTTTCTCCATGTAGCGTCGCTGCCCTTCCCAATAATCCGTCCAGATGCGAAGCAGGTCCAGGTTGCTGCCGCCATCGGCGGGAACCTGCAACTCGTTTGCCATCTCGCCGATGAATCGCGCCTCGTTGGTGATGACTGGCTGCTCCGGATCGAAGAACATCACCCAGAACTGGTCTTCAATCACGTTCAGGGCGATCTGTCCTCGGCACACCGGGCCCTTGATGAAGCCCTCAATGAAGAAACGTGCATCGTCCAGCAGAAAGCGGTAGCGTGATGCGGCGGGAATGGCGGAAAAGACCTTAAAGGGATTGGCGGCGATATCCGCCTCATAACCGGGCAGTTTCTGCACCTCGTAAGCCGGGGAAATGAACAGCGCGCGATAACGCTGCATGCGTTGCTCGGAAAATTCGTAGACGATGTGGCTCTTGGCCACGATGCTCGGCTGGTATCTCAGCAGCCGGTAATAAAACGTGGTCGTCCCCGGATCGTCAAAGGGTAATAGCGTTGGGATTTCATCGATGGCTTCGCCCGGCGGCGTGATCGAGCGAACCAGGCGGTAGAACTCCCTTTGCGGAGATCCGGAAAAATGGATGTGTGCATGAAACAGATGCTCATACAGGTAACGGCTGACTAGGCGTTGCTTTCTGGAGGACCCGTTCAGGAATTGTTCCCACTGTGCGATCTGGGGTAGCACCGTGCTGGACGGAGCTGGAAGCGTGGGTGCGGGAGAGCCCTGTGCCAGCCAGCTGACCAGGGTTCGATATTCCTCTTCTGAGAGGTTCGGCATGGCATAGGGCATCCCCCACAAGGGATGCTCCTTGGCAAAGTCGTCGACCTTTTCCAGGGTCGTGCAACTCTGCTCCCTATTGAGTTCCAGGGTGAAACTGTCCGGCAATTTCC
>JALVOC010000065.1 GCA_027032075.1 Chromatiales bacterium
GTAAGCGGTTAATAAACAACGGGCTTGTTCAACTGATCCTGGTCTGATCTTTGTCGAGATTGCCAGGCAACAGTGCTTCGATAGCCTCAACAGTTTCCGCCCGTGGCAACTCCGCATACAGATAACGCAGATAGGCATAGGGTTCCAACCCGTTGGCCTTAGCCGTCTCGATCAGGGAGTAAAGGTTGGCACTGGCCTTCACGCCCTTGACCGAAGCACTGAACATCCAGTTTTTTCGTCCCGTTACGAACGGACGGATGGCATTTTCCGCACCGTTGTTGTCGATCTCCAGGCGGCCATCATCCAGATAGCGGATCAGTTTGTCCCATTCATTGTGCAGGTAGCTCAGCGCCTTGCCGGTCGCACTCGTTGGTGGTACTTGTGGCAGAGCATCATCCAGCCAGGTACGTATCTCACCAAGTATGGGGCGAGCCTGTTTCTGGCGCCGGGCATAACGTTCTTCCGGTGGGAGTTTCCGGCACTGCTTTTCAACCCGGTACAACTTCTGAATCAGCGCCAGACCCCGATGAGCCTTGCCGCGCTTCTTCCTTCTGCCCTGTGCCTTGACCGCCTCGCTAAACTTGCGTCGCGCGTGTGCCATACACCCCAGGTGCGTCAGACCATTCACGGCAACGACTGCATTGTAGCCATCATAGCCATCCGTTTGCAGCATGCCCTTGAAGTCTTCCAGCAAGCGCTTGGGTACGCCGGCACCACGGCCCGGATCATAGTCATACAGAATGACCGGTTGATCGGGTGGCCCACCCCGCTGCAGCCAGATATAGGACTTTGATTGCGCCTGCTTACCCCGCTCATTAAGGACTTGCACCGGGGTCTCATCCATTTGCAGGATGTCATAACCCAGTAGCCGGTCGCGCAGCAGGTTGATGATCGGTTGTACCAGGTGGCCGGCCTGGATCATCCAGTTCGCCAGGGTGGCACGTGGCAACTCAACACCAATACGCTTGAGGATGGTCTCCTGCCGGTACAGCGGCAAGGCATCCTGGTACTTCGAGACAGTGATGTGCGCCAGCAGGCCAGGCGATGCCAGGCTTTTGGGAATCGGTTGTGGCGGCAGGGCCGCTGTCTTGATGCATTGACCACAATCGCAGGCATACTGCTTGCGGATATGGCGGATCACCTGGATTTTGGCCGGTACGATATCCAGTTGTTCGGAGATCACCTCGCCAATCTCGGCCAGTGTGGCACCATCGTGGGGGCAACATCTTTCTTCTTCAGGTAACTCGTGAACGACTTCCACCCGGGGCAAGGCTTCAGGCAGTTTCTTGCGACCGCGTTTCCTGCGCTTGTGTGTGGGAACAGTGATTTCATCCTCTTCCAAAGGCATCTCTGCATCCGTGTCGACTTCGGCTTCATTGAAGAGGTGGATTTGATCGGGTGAAATCTTCTCACTGCTGGCGGCATAGCGCCGCGCCAGTGCGAGGTTCAGTTGTTCCTGGAGGGTCAGAACCCAGGCCTGGAGGCGCTCGTTCTTTTGATCAACCGCTTGTTTGTCAGCTTGCAGTTTCTCGTTGAGCGCAAGCTGTTCAGTAACCAGAGACTTCAGTGCAACAACGTCATCCGGTAATTGATTCAGGGCAATTGGCATGCCCCGTATTATACAATAATGGCAGGCAAAATACCTTATAAAACACTACGATAGTGCAG
>JALVOC010000066.1 GCA_027032075.1 Chromatiales bacterium
TTACACAGAATTATTTACAGGCTCCTTGTGTTTCGCTTCCCGCCAGGTACGGGGCAGATCGTTGTTCAGCTCGAGTGCCTCATAGATTGCCATAATCAGTTCCCGATCCACCATTTTTGCCGTCAACATTTTCTTCAGCAGATCGTGTCCGTGCCAAACGGGGATCTCGAACTCACTCGCGAGCTTGTGCATGCCCAAATCGTCGGTGGTCACGATAGCAGGACGGATTTGCCCGAAGGCAAGGCAGAAGCAATCGGTGTGGGATGGGGGAGAATGCCCCTGGGTGGTATAGGCAGTGGCATTCTCCTGGACGTGCGCTCTCAGGATACTGGTAGCAGCGTCGATTTGTCGTTTTTCATCCTTGCTGAGCCGGACCCGCTTTGCCAGGCGCTCTTCGGCAAGTTCTGGGTTGTCAAACCAGGGGTAAAGAAATTGCAGCCGGTTGTTGCGGTAGACCTCTTTCTCGACCTCTTTCAGGATAGTCAGTACATAGTCTTTTTGCCCGAACTTTTTCCCCAGCAGGGGCTGGATACGTTTGGCTAGTCGCAGATAGGCATTGGTATCCAACAGTACGAGCGTCAATGACGAAGTTCCTCGTACAGGGCGCGGGCATCATGAACGGACAAGTCCAGTATCTGTTGCAGATAGGATGAACCGGTATCCTCTTCATGGATCATGCGCCGGAGCGCCTGGAAGAAATCCGACTGGAAAATTCTCTTGGAAGCGGCGATATAGTGGTCGGGTGCCGGTGGTGCCGGGTCGAACAGGATTTCGGTGATTAATTCGCCCTGATTGCTGTTGCGCGCTTGATGAATCTTTTTTTCCTCGATCATGATTGGGGGCAGATTGTTGGCTTTGGCGTACTGCTTGACCTGCTGATAAACCGTATTCAGCGAAATCAAATACTCGTATGAATGCTGTTGCAGTACGTTCAGGATAGCGCTGTCTATACCATTGGCGTTGAGTGCATCGCGATAGGCTGCTTCGGCACAGGCTTTCGGAAAAAGCAGGGCTCCGGCAAAGGCATCGGCAAAGTCTTCACCCTTCTCAGTACCAGCGAGATCGGGCGTATAGACGTGCGCAAGCTCGTGCGCCATCCAAAACTTGAAGTCCTCGATACGAGTGTCGAGATTTAGAAAGATGAAAGTGACATCTTCCTGTGGCAGGCGGATATGCAAAGCGTTTTCGTGACGCTGTTTTGTGCCCCACATGACGGGTACGAGAATTGCCCCGGAGTCATTGAATTCGTTTATCAGATACTTGTATTCGAGTTCGGCCTTCTCTCCGATCCCGAGCCTGGCGCGGGTTTGTGATACCGCGACCTGAAGTTTGTGATAATCAATTGATGGTGAGGTGATCAGGGTTCGCAGGGCCCGCATCTCGGGCAGATAGGGTACAAGGGGCTTCAGCAGCCGGCCTATCCCTTGAGCCTTGGATATATGGATGTCAGTAGTTTTGGCGTTACCCTTTTTCCGAAAGGCCACAATCGGCTTGCCGGGATCGTCGGCCTGGACCAGCTGCTCGAAAGTTAGCCGCAGCGTTGCCGCCAATTTAAGGAGGGTGGCTGGTCTGGGGAAATCCTTACCCTTTAGCCAGTTGGTGACAGCTTGAGAAGAGACGCCAAGCGCATTGGCCAGCTGTTTTTGAGTCAACCCATGTTCAGCGAGAGCGGTACGGAATGTCTCGGTGTTTATGGTCTTCTGCATGGGGTGAATTATAGGGGGTTTTGATCTGAAATCAAGTTATTTCAAGTTTGAGTTGTTTTCTTCCGGGTGATAATCAGGGACAGACCACGTTAACGGGAATTAATCGTTAGTCTGGTTCATAGGCAAGGGGATAAAGTCAGTGCCAATACAACACGCCATCTGGAGAGTCGGGGAGGCCCCCGTTGCGCTGGCGCTCAGTCGGCTGGCCAGCGAGCAGCAGATGGAAGAGATGATTGTGCACGATCCGCGCATCCTTATTGGATACTTCCTGGCTGGAGGTTTTTTTGCTGGTTTTCTCTAAAAGACTTGACATATATGTTGTTTAAAGGGGAATATACCCCCTATATCCGCTAATAATGACAAATTTTTGGCCGACCCATGGACACCAGCACATTTCTCCAAACGCATCGCGTTTTCAACCTCGATGAGGCTGTTCAGGCTCTGGCCCCGTCCGGGGGACGCAAGACGACGCTGGAGCGCCTGAACTATGCGGCGGGCCGGGGCAAACTGAAAAAGCTGGCACGGGGGGTTTATGCTTCGGTGCCACCGGGGGTGGATGCTGCGAAATTTCAGCCGGATCGCTTTCTTGTGGCGGCGGCGCTGCGACCGGATGCGGTCTTTTCCCATCACTCGGCGCTTGAACTGCTGGGCGCGGCGCATTCCGAGTGGCGGCTATGTACCGCCTACAGTGCCCGGCGTTCGCAGCCGTTCAATGTGGATGGTCTTGAACTGTGCTTTTTGTCCCACCCGCAATCGCTGGTGCGTCGTCGGGCGGTTGACTTAGGTCTACGCTCCGTCCACCGGCTTGATCGTGAACTGCATGTTACCGGACCTGAACGTACCTTGGTCGACGGTTTCCGCCGGCCGGACCTGGTGGGTGGGTTCGCGGAGTTTGTCGAGTCAGCGGCGGGGTTCTCTGTGCTGGAGTTGCCGTTGTTGTTTGAACTTCTGGAAGCGTTTGGGCAGAAAGGCTTGTGGGCTGCGGTTGGCTGGTTTCTCGAAACCTACCGTACAACCTTTTATGTCAGTGATGATGACCTCACAGTCATCGACAAACAGGTTCCAAAGGCACCGCTTTATCTTGCCAGGGACCAGCGCGGTGGTGTGCTGGTGCGGCGTTGGAACCTGATCGTCCCTGAGGAACTTGTAGCGGGCAAGGAGCCGGATGAATCTCAGCGCTGAACACATTGAAAAGCTGGCGACAGAGACCGGCTTTCGTCCGGAGACGCTGGAGAAGGTAATTCGCCTGGGCGAATTTGCGGCAGACGTCGGGCGTCATCCGCTGCTGTCGCGTGTGCTGGCCCTGAAGGGTGGTACAGCGTTGAACCTGATGTTTGGTTCTCCGGCCCGGCTATCGGTTGACCTGGATTTTAATTATATCGGGCAGGAAGACCGGGCGGGTATGCAAGCCGAGCGCCCGGAGGTGGAACGGGCCATTGCGATCATCGGAAAAGGGCAGGGATACCGTGTGCAGCAGTCACGCGACGCCCATGCCGGCCGGAAGATCTATCTTTCCTACACCAACTCGGCCGGTACGCCTGACCGTATCGAGGTTGATCTGAATTTTCTGTTTCGCATACCTCTCGGTGAAATCATAACCCGGCTACTCTGGCAACCACCGGGAATCGCGCGCCCGGAGATTCGGGTCGTGCCGCTGGAGGAGCTGTTTACCGGAAAACTGCGGGCCACCCTGGATCGGGCGATGCCCCGTGATTTGTTCGATACCATTCGTTTGCCCGAATACGGGGCGGGTATCTGGGGAAGTCGGCGATTGCGCCGAATTCACGTGGCGCTGGGTGTTGCGCTGGTGCTTCCGCTCTACCAATACGGACGAGATCGCTTTGAGCGTGTGACCGATAGAAGTATCGAGGAGCAGCTCTTGCCCATGCTTCAGTCTAACGAACAGCTGGTTGCAAGCGAGTTAAAGGAACAGGCGTGGGCCGTTATGGAACCGCTGGTCATGCTTGATGAGGCCGAGCGGGAATATGTGGATCGAGTACATGCCGGTGAACTGTCGCCGGAATTGCTGTTTCCCGATGACGAGGCACTGGCTGATCGGCTGGTACGGCATCCGGTATTGTTGTGGAAGATCGAAAACGTGAGACGGCATCTTTCCAGGTCATTCCGGTAAGATGCGCGGTTTTTTCGTGCGGGACTTTTGCGGGATTGAGTTCTGCATCCTTCTGCGTTGCCAGGTAAAAAACGCGCGTGATCTAGTGAGGTGAGGTTAAGGGTTGTATACTCGGTTGCCTGAGGCGACCCGAGGCGGGACTCAATTTGCTGAGCAATTACGCCAGATTTACGCCTACGCCAAACCTACGCCACGCATAGGTAACTCTTTGTTTATAAATGGCGTTCGACTCCGGCCCCGGGCACCAAATACCTGCTCAAAAGCACCCCTGCTAATCTTTTCCGACCTCGTGTAAACGTCGGACTTTAATCCACTTCGAGCCGAAAATCACCATAACATTCGTCTGATGTGTCCTGGTCGGGATGTGGACCAGAAGGGGAGTAGTTCTCTGCAGAAGAACCTGTATCATTAACTTCCAGAGCGAACTTTCTGTTTGACGAGATGGTTTATTTACACCCTTTTTCCCATCCCGTCCATTTAGATTTTTTTATAAACAGTGGTGTTTTTTTGCGCTAACGATGGTTCTATATGTTTTCTTGAGATGTTTGTGTTTTCTTCAGCCTGTCTGAGGTTGGTAACAACTATTCAGCCGGAAAATCGTGGAACATCTGTGGTGTTATTCTCCGCGGATCACTGGGTGATGGTTCTGTTTTTTCTTCCCGGAATCAGCCCCTGCATATCCTCCCCAATCAAATAGAGGCAGGGCAGAAGTAATAGAGTTAAAGGGGTGGCGAACAGCAGCCCCCAACCCAATGCCAGAGCCATCGGCCCCATATAAGGGTCAGTTCCACCGATGCCATAAGCCAGCGGTAATAATCCGGCAACTGTAGAGATGGTTGTCAATAGCACGGGTCTAAGCCGGTTTGAGGTACCTTCGGCCACGATCTTTCGTATTGAGTTCCGCGTTTCCCTTTGCCGTAGTTTATTGATATGGGCAACCAATACCAGTGAGTCATTTACCACCACGCCCGCCAGACCGATCACTCCGATCATGCCAAGAAATCCCAGCGCCTGATCGTGGAGGGAGAAGCCAATAATCACCCCCACCAGCCCAAACGGGATGGCCATCATCACCATTAGCGGTTGCCAGATAGAATTTGTCAGCTATCAACTTCAAGACTCTTTACCATTATGATGAGATCCCGCTCCTCGGAAAAAGCCAGGGATGAGTAAAAGTAGGATGGAATACTGGCCCTTTGGGTAACAAGATATATCTTCGACACCCCTTTTTCCATTAGGGACGCTTCAAGCTCGGCAATTAGGGCTTTTCCAATCCCTTTCCTGTGAAATGCCTTGCTGACACACATCTCTTCCAGATCATAAGATGTGTAACTATTCCATTGCTGTATCTTTCCGAATACAAAGCCGCATATCTGTTCGTTTGCTGAAACTTTTATAGCAACAGATTTCGGGTGGGACAGATAGCTGCTGATTCTTTCATAGGCATCTTCCATGTTCCACCCTTCGTTCCAGGGAGGTTCGCGGAAAGTGGCTGCGTATAGCTCGGA
>JALVOC010000067.1 GCA_027032075.1 Chromatiales bacterium
CTTCACCAGCACTGCACCCGCAACGGCAACCCAGGGAGCAGCCTATACCTATAATATTACGACTGTAGATCCCACATCCGGTGACACGCTGACCATCACAGCACCAACCAAGCCGGCCTGGCTGACCCTGACAGACAATGGAGATGGTACGGCCACCTTGACCGGAACACCCGCTAATGGAGATGTTGGCGCTAACAGTGTGGTACTACGGGTTACCGATAGTACAGGCCAGTCTGTCGACCAGAGCTTCACCATCACCGTCGGCAACAGCAATGACGCTCCCAGCTTTAGCAGCGCCCCGGTTACAACAGCCACTGAAGGGCAAAGCTACAGTTATGCAGTAACGGCTACCGACCCCGATAGCGGCGATACTTTAACGATCACGGCGCCAACCAAGCCGGCCTGGCTGACCCTGACCGATAACGGGGACGGAACCGCTACCTTGTCCGGAACACCAGATAACGGGAACGATGCTGACGTTGTGCTCCGAGTCAGTGATGGCACGGCATCTGCAAACCAGAACTTTACCATTTCGGTAACAGCAACAGCATCCGGAAGCAACTGGGATGAGGCCGAGTGGGACAAGGGTACCTGGGCTCCGTAAATAAAATTTATCTAGTGACACGAACAACTGGAATTTGACTTTCAAGTAAAGAGGTAAACGAAACATGAAAAAGATTGCATATTTTGCAGGTGGCATCGCGGTAGCAGTATCGATGGCAACTATCGCCGGCAGCTTTACCGCTCCAAACACTTTTACTAGCGGCACCACCATTTCATCAGCGGATATGAATGCCAATTTCGCTGCAGTTAAAACAGCTGTGGATGACAACGACGCCCGGATCACCTCTCTTGAATCTGGTACATGCCCTGCTGATATGGTTTCCGTCGGCCCTGTTTGCGTGGACAGATACGAAGCCACCGTTGAAAATGTGGCGACCACTGCCTACGTAGGCGACTTGGCTGCGGCTGCTCTTTGTGACGCAAATGGCAATGATTGCAAGGGCAAGATCGTGGCCAGAAGTGTGCAGGGGCAGACACCAACCATCAATGTCACCTGGTTCCAGGCCCAGCAGGCCTGTGCTGCCGCAGGCAAGCGCCTGCTGACCAATGCCGAGTGGCAGATGGCGGCAGCGGGTACACCGGATGGTGCTCCAAATGGTGTGCGGGATACTAGTCTCCCCTGTACTACTCGCGGGATCACCGGTGACGATCCCGCCTGTATATCAAATTGGGGGGTTAATGACATGGTCGGCAATGTCAATGAGTGGGTTGCGGATTGGGTGCAGGCTGATCCAGCAAATTACGGTACTGCCAACGCCGGTAATACCAACTGGGGTGGGGATGCAATGGCTGGAGTATCTGCTGTTAGTACTACTGGCGACAGTAGAAACTTTCCAGCAGCCATTTACCGTGGTGGCCGGGCTGGTTCCTCGGGTCAGGGTGTTTTTGCCTTCTATGCAAACCTGACGCCTGCGGAATCCAGTCCGAACCTCGGCTTCCGCTGCGCCAAATAATCGACTATACTAAATAGCAGAAAGGACTCAACGCGGGGAATCGGGAAACCGGTTTTCCGCGTTGTTGTCTGTAGAAACGGATTGTTAGAAACTCCTGTCTACTGATAAACAGGGCGCCTTTCAGAACAATCTGAATACAATCA
>JALVOC010000068.1 GCA_027032075.1 Chromatiales bacterium
GGTACTTTGAACTGGAAGAAGATAAGGCGCAGGTGATTGCAGCCGAAGTTGGGCGGGCAGTGGCAACGTGGCGTGAAGAGGCTGCGCGAATGGGTCTTACGCAAGCAGAGATTGATCGCATGGCATCTGCTTTCGACCATGAGGATCTACATGCGGCGCAGGCCGCAGGTAGATGATTATGTGAAGGATTTTCTGAGCATGGTATTTTTCATGGTATCACCGTTTGACATGAAAATAAGTCGTTGAATATAAAAGACAAAAAATGCTTATTGATAATAGAGTGGGAATGAATGATAGGTATTTCCAACCTATTGAATTATAAAGATTAAATAAATCGAATTGAGAATATGAGTTGCATCATCAATGGTGTTTTTCATGGTATTTCCTGCAGGCTGTCACGCAAGATCCAGCGATACCATGAGAGACAGATTAGCGCAGTCATGGTATCGGAGAGGTTGAACGGAGGGTGCTCTGGAGCGACCTGAAAATCTGTTATACCGGCACAGCTTCAAATCGCTGCACTTGTGTGTGTCATTTCAACGCCTGCCAACCCGGCACGGCTTTGGCGAACTCTTCCTGAAAAGCCGGACGCTTGATGTTGTCCTGTTTGACTTTGATGGCGAAGTCGCGCCAGCGTGATGGATCTCGCAGCACATCAACCAATACGCGGTGGATCTTGCTCATCACCTGTGCTTTGCGGGCGTAGTCTTTGCGCGGGGCGTTGGTTTTCAGATTGCCCAAGCCGGACAAATAGTATTTTAAGATCTCCTCGGGATACCCGCGTTCAAGGCGCTTGGCGGTCTGCAGTTCATAGGCGCTGTCCCAGGCGAAAAGGGGGTAGCGTCTCCGGCTTAGCACGGCCACTGCCTTATCGTATTCTTTACGGTGCATGTGGATACGTAATCGTTCTGTCTCACAGGCGTTCTTCAGCCGGGTGAGAATTTTTGCTTCATAATGCTTCCACTCGGCGGCCGTGCATAGTTTTCGAAACGCCTTGTACTTGTCGCAGGTCAGAGGATCGATCGCCTGCTCGAATTGTAGCGCCAGGTAGCGTTCACGATTGCCGGCGGATTTGGCCCGCTTGGCAACGAACTGGCGCAATTCATCCATGCGGCCTTTTCCCTGACGCAGTCCTTTCTCCGCGACCTCCATGGCCTTCTGCTTTTCACCGGTCTTCCAGTGAAAATCCGCCAGGTCGAAATAATCGGTGCCGGTGATCAGTTTCCGCTGGCGCAGTTCGAGATATTTTTCCCGGTCGCCGAGTTGGCGATAAATGCGGCGGGCATGGTCGATATGCCAGTCCCCGCCCATGGACTCAAAGGCTTCCGCCAGTACCCGCCAATCATCGTCGGTGTAACAGGTCGCATAGGCCAGGCCGTAGAGATCGTCGTCAAGTCCGGCATTGCCACTCTCGATATAGGGCAGGGCGTTGTCGAGAAGTTTTTTCCGGTAGCCCGCATCGATTTTTTTCCGTGAAAGCGCCTGTGCAACCTCCTGCAACAGGCTCGAAACATGGAAGTCTGCGTCATAATCCCCGCCGCCGTAGGCGTCCAGCTCGTCCAGATCCGGCGCGAGTTCGGCCCACAGGGCCAGCAGTTTTTCACCCTCGGACTGTTTCCTTTGGCTCGGTGACAGGGCGGTGCGCCTGT
>JALVOC010000069.1 GCA_027032075.1 Chromatiales bacterium
CGATATGTAGACATTGAAGAAGAGCATATTTTGTCTTTGAATGCCTGGAATTTGAAAATACTTTTTGAAAGAATTGGTTTTCAGTTGGTAGAAAGGTTTTGCTTTCCATTGCGGCTGCAACTGTTGCCTGAATTGCCTATCAAGTCGCGGTTTGGTTACTGGCTATTTGTTATTGCAGACCGCCAGTCTACAAAATAAATTGTAAAAAATGGATTTTAAATGAAAACGAAAACATCCAAGTCTTTTTGGTTGTTGTTGATAATTTTTATTTTTGCACTTGCTGCTTTTTGGTTGTTGGAGCAAACAGTTGCCTCGGGGACAGAGAGTTTTCACTTGTTAGTGAGACCTGTTTTTTTTGTGTGGGCGCTGGGGGTTTATTTGGTTCAAGAAGGACTTAACCCGGTTTTTGCCAAGTTGGCGTTGCATAGTATCGGGGCGTCAACACGATATTGGCCACAGTTGTGGATTACCCTGTTTTCTACGTCGGCCAATTCTACAGTACCTGTACCTGCCGGTATTCCTATTCGTGTGTTTTTGCAAAAGAAGATTGTTGGCGTGTCATATACAAAGTCAAGTAGTGGTGTATTAATTGAAACTTTGGTTGGATATGGCGCAACGGGTGTAGCTGCCGTTATTGCGGCTTATATTTGGCTACGACCTGTCTGGCAAGAGTTTAGGAAACAGATGGATGTTTATCATCATTATTTAAGTTGGGTGCTTATTGCTGTTTTTTTTGTTGTTGTATTTGTGTCTTTTTTTATTTGGCAAAAGCGGCTTTTTTTTGTCAAATGGCTTAAAGAGGCAGGGGGGGTACTTGTTCGTGCCAGGGTGTTACCCTTGATTGGTATGTTGTTAATCATGCTGTTTTCTTTTGGGTTGGCATTGTTGCGTTTTTTGTTTTTGTTGTGGGCATTGGATGTGCAGGCTGGGCCGGGAGAAGTTATGGCCGCGTTATTGGTATCTCGTATTGCGGGCGTATTATCTTTTGTTCCCATGGGGTTGGGTGTTCGAGATGCCAGTTTGAGTTCTTTTTTGGTGTTGGCTGGTGTGCCATTGCCTCAGGCTATTGCAGCGGCTTCTTTGGACAGGATTGTAATTACGCTTCCTTATTTAGTTGGCGGGGTTGTTGCGTCCAGAATGTTAGGTCGGTCAATTCTTGATGGTGTTGGGGTAATTGATGATTGAGCTGAATGGAGGAGATGGCCTGTACTTAGTGAGCGTTCGTAAATACCTAGCGGTTTGGGTTCGTAGTAACCGCTTCAGCGGTCTGGACGGCTAAAGCCGTTACTACGAACTTGTTTGCGGGCAATTACTTAGATTGGGCTTTTGCGTTGTTTTTAAATTCGTTTTACAAGCATCCAGCGATGAAGGGTATAGGTTTTGTGATTTGTGTGCGCATCCAGATAGTACGCAATTTTTTCGAAGAAATTGTAGAGTGGTTTGATTGAATGGCAAGCAAAGAGAATGGGTAGCAAGAAGGTAAAACCGGGAATTGCGCCTTGTTGAATGATAATGGTTTTGTGGGTGTGACCCAGGTTTGCGTAGTCGTTTTTGCTGAAGCTGTAACCGCCAGTGGGGGAAGAAAACGGCCGTATTCGATTGACAAACTCAATAAATTCTTTTCCTGGGTC
>JALVOC010000070.1 GCA_027032075.1 Chromatiales bacterium
GGTGATAACTTGGGATGCAGCCGGTCAGGAAGCGGTTAGCTGCCAGGCGCGCGACCGCAGGACTAGCCATAGCTAATTCAAGGGAGCGCAACACCGCAGATGACCGCTTCCTGACCGGCCCGGAGGGAGCGCCCCAAACCGGCCAATGCTGCGTTGCACTCCTTGGAAAGGGCATGCCATTCCCTGCGGACTGCGCCTTGCCTTGGCCGGTTTGGGAAGCTCTGCATCCCAAGTTATCACCTTGACGGAGTACTAGTAAGCTACTTGTTAGCACTTTTTTGATGTGCCACATACTCATCTAATAACTGCCGAATCATCTTTTGATACTGCATATGATGTTTTTTAGCAGTTTCCTTAAAGTAAGCCACACTCTCAGAGCTGAGAGATATTGTGACTTTTGTGTTTTTTTGCTTAAGCGCCAGCTCTTCAGGTGAAGGTAAAAAGTCAGGAACCACTTTCAGATCACCCAAAGGCTCATTGCTATATTGAATTGATTTGCTCATAGATCTTTTTACCTTTACGCCAGTAACCTGCACCAAATATACGGATGCGACCAGACCGATAAGTAAACCGTACGGTGAGAATGCCTGTACCTTGCTGATTTAGACCAAAACAATAATACCGCTTTTCATTTTGGCCATGAGCCAGGTCTTCAGCAATAACACGATTGCTATCTAAGAAAGCATACTGCGCCTCATGGAATGTAACTCCATGTTTTTGCTGGTTTTGCTCATTTTTGGCTTCATCCCACTCGAAATTTGGCTTACTCACGGGATAAATATAGCACCGATATGGTCAAATAGCCATACCTTGTTTTGTAGAGCGCTAACGCACATCACACCGCTTCCGGATACTGCCGTTCCCTCTCCCCCGGAGTCACAGCGCCTCTGCCGCGAAGTCCGCCAGCCGCGAGCGTTCGCCGCGCAGCAGCGTGATGTGTCCGGCGTGGTCCCACTGCTTGAAACGGTCCACCACGTAGGTGAGGCCGGAGGTGGTCTCGGTCAGGTAGGGGGTGTCGATCTGGGTCACGTTCCCCAGGCAGATCACCTTGCTGCCCGGCCCGGCGCGCGTGATCAGGGTCTTCATCTGCTTCGGCGTCAGGTTCTGCGCCTCGTCGATGATGATGTACTTGTTGAGAAAGGTGCGGCCGCGCATGAAGTTCAGCGAGTGGATGCGGATCCGCTTCTGCAGCAGATCGTTGGTGGCGGCGCGTCCCCACTGGCTGCTCTCCTCCGGCTGGGTGAGCACCTCCAGGTCCATCAGGGCGCCCATCCAGGGGGTCATCTTCTCCTCCTCGGTGCCGGGCAGGAAGCCGATGTCATCCCCTACCGGGATGGTGGCGCGGGTCATGATGATCTCGGTGTAGCGGTTGTCGTCCAGGGTCTGCGCCAGCCCGGCGGCCAGGGTGAGCAGGGTCTTGCCGGTCCCCGCCTGACCCAGCAGGGTCACAAAGTCTATCTCCGGATCCATCAGCAGGTTGAGCGCGCAGTTCTGCTCCCGGTTGCGCGGCTCGATGCCCCAAACCGCATGGCGCGAGTAGTCCCGTACCGTCTCGATGGTGGCGCGCTGCCCCTCCACCGACCTGACGATGGCCAGAAACCGGTCCCTGGCGAGGGATATGAACTGGTT
>JALVOC010000071.1 GCA_027032075.1 Chromatiales bacterium
TACTCAAATTATTACACAAAATGCTCGAAATACAGATTCGGCCATTCACCAGAAACGACGCATGGTTCTTTTAGCAGGTGTGTAGTATAGGAAAAACAGGGACACCCGCCCATAGCGCTGTGTGATGGCAATTTGGGAAAAAGTACGCTGGTAATTTTGCGCGCCATATTGAGGTCCTGACATGGAGAGAATGTAGACCATTGAGGTATTATGAAGCAAGCGTCTTGACCCCTTTGTTCTTTGACCCCTTTGTTCTTTGTCATTTGTCAAGCTGTGCGGTGCAAACGAAGCGTAGCGTAGTTTGCATCCGTACAAGCGCCTTGTTATGCCTTTTCATTTAATGCTTCTGACTTCAATAGCTTGCGGATTGGATGCTCAGCGTGTGAGTGACCAAGCTCTATCTCAATAAAACGGCCCTTCGCTTCTTCAGCTACCTCTGACTGAGGCATTAAACCAAGCCATTGTGTACCCGGCTCAAGTTTATGAGGAAGGGGGAATTGTTCATTTGGATTCGGGAATATTGCGCTCATAACCGCTTTTCGGCGAAATCGACGAAAACGGTGGAACCGTTTTTCAAAAACGTGAAATCCCAAACTTTGTAGTGTGGTTGGCCTATCACCTATATTTGTTACCCATATAGATATGTATGTTTTTCCTTCCCTTGAAGAATCGCCTATTACAATCTGATTGGGTCGTATGCTCAAACGTAACCGAGGACCTGAAGTTCGCCATTTGTATATGTCCCAACCAAATACTACTGTGGCGAGGATCGCACCCCACCACGCAACAATTTCAGTTGTAGTTAGTGTTATTGTCATTACTCTCCGTTACAGGCATAACGACCAGCCTCAGTCGCGCGGCGGAGCCGCGTCGATCTGGAGGCGCTTGTTATGTTTCCTATCCAGCGCACCACACCAACAAACCTTCTTCAAAAAACTGCATGGTGTCCGCTATAGACAGGCTACAAACAACCAATTTATTGCCCTCATGACCCATCCACGTATTTCCAGAGACCTGATGCGTAAAATCCGCCTCGTGTACGAAACGTGATCTTATTCTATAGAGATACTTTGCCAGATCTTCAATTGATCCTTGTTGTCCATTGACCTTTAGCTTTGATGCGAGGAGCCTCTTGCGTTCAGGGCTTAAATTCTCAAAAAAACCTATACAACGGCGGATGGCGCCATATTCTTCCTTATATTTCTGGTAGTGCTTATCAAGGACTTCCTTTGTTAATGGAAACTCGGTTTTCGTTTTTTTTCTTCCAAGATATTGATAGAAGTCTATATGGTTCAACTCCGATAGAGATTCGATTAGTGAAAATATTGCAATGTATTTGAACGTATTTGTAAAATACTCCACTACTGGTTGCGATCCTGGAATATCAACATGCCAATCGCCACTTTTTACAAGTGCCAAGTAATATGACGCAACTTTCAGAAACTTGTTCTTTTTACCATTCGTAGAAATCTGTTCATACCAAGAGGTAAATTCACTTTCAGAAGCAAAATGATCCTCTAGGGCCAGATAACAGTATGGCAATAGTGTGTCTTTTTGGTTGATGTACTTAAACTCACTCATCACTTACAAGGAAACATAACGCCGCAAATCACCGGAGGCAAAAAGCATAGCGAGGAACGAGCGGCGCTTTTTGCCGTCCGTGTGAATTTGCCTTGTTAGGGAGCATTTTTCCTCACTCTTTCAATTAACGGGTAATATTCTTCAGCCATGTGCCCATCAAGAACAGCACGAAACTCTGGACTTATAAAAATTTCTCTTGCCTTAATCTTTTCTTTTGCGAACCATTTACTATCAAATATTTTATTTTTACTTGATGCTAATTCATAAAGTAATTTTATGTAATCTTCCATAGCTGCATCAAATAGCCAAATAGCAGGCACTGGTGCCGTATCAAAACTGCGTTTGCAGTCATATCTGGGGAATAGCTTATCAATATTCTCAACGAAGAAATCACAGCTTTCCCCTTTTCTTACTTGGCCGTTAATGCATTGGTGATAAGACCGATCAAACTCTATATAAACATTAAGGAATGGGCATTGCTCAGCTTTTGCTATCGAGATTGAGCTAGACGCAAATAGGAGTATCAAAACCAGTGTATTTCGCAGCTTCATCTCTTTTGTTCCCTAACGGTGATATATACAGACATCTGCCTTTTACCTCGTTATCCAGACTTCTGTATATTACCTTCCAACATCTCAAAACATTTACCCCTAATCCTAGCAGGCGTATCAATACCCCGCGACCCGGATTTGCCAGAGAAGTGGCGTGATCCCGGGTGATTCTGGTGCGGCATTTTGTGGCTGATTTGGATAAATATCTCCACGACGAAGACAGAAATCCGCGCTTTGAAGATTGGCATTTCTGGTTCGTATAACAGACACCTATATCAGCAGGCGCACCATTGTGGTGCGCTATAGTTGTGCATATTAGTCAGATAAATGCATTGGCGGATTTTTTTCGGGGTTTTTAAAGTGCCTATAAAACAACGGCTTGGCGCTTAATTTAGCGGTTTCTAATGAATGGCATGGATGTTGCTCACTCAGGTTCCATTGCACGAGGAATTACGAGTTCATTGGAGACTTAAGCATGAAAGAGAAACTGGTTGTCATCGGAAATGGTATGGCGGGGATCCGTACGGTGGAGGAGCTTCTGAAGGTTGCCCCCGATACCTATGACATCACGGTGTTCGGTGCCGAGCCCTACGGAAATTACAACCGTATTATGCTTTCGCCGTTGTTGGCGGGGGAGAAGACCATTGACGATATCATGCTCAATGATGAGCAATGGTATGTGGACAATGGCATCACGCTGCACAAGGGCAAGGAGGTAACGGAAATCGATCGTGTCGGCCGCCGTGTGGTGGCGGTTGATGGCAGCAGTGAAAAGTACGATCGTTTGTTGATCGCAACTGGTTCGACCCCTTTCATTATTCCGGTGCCGGGCAATGATCTCGAAGGCGTTGTTTCCTTCCGTGACATTCATGATGTGGACAGAATGCTGCAAGCGGCCAAACAGCACAAGCATGCGGTGGTGATCGGTGGTGGTCTGCTGGGGCTGGAGGCGGCCAACGGACTGATGCAGCAGGGCATGAGTGTCACGGTGGTGCATCTTATGGATACCTTGCTGGAGCGTCAGCTGGACAAGCCGGCGGCGGAGATGCTGAAGAAGTCACTGGAAGAACGTGGCCTGAATTTCCTCATGGGGGCGCAGACTGAAGCGATTGTCGGCAAGGAGCGGGTGGAAAAAATCCGTTTCAAGGACGGTACCGAAATTTATGCGGATCTGGTTGTGATGGCGGTGGGGATCCGCGCCAACACCGCTCTGGCGAAAAAGGCCGGTATTCACTGTGAACGGGGTATTGTTGTCAACGATACCATGCAGACTTTCGACCCGCGTGTTTATGCTGTCGGTGAGTGTGTGCAACACCGCGGTATCACTTACGGGTTGGTTGCGCCGCTGTTTGAAATGGCAAAAGTGTGCGCCAACCATCTGGCACAGTACGGCATCGGGCGTTACCAGGGCACAGTCACCTCCACCAAGTTGAAAGTGACGGGTATCGATCTTTTCTCTGCCGGCGATTTCCACGGTGATGAAAATACGGAAGAATTGGTATTTCAGGATGCTTCGCGCGGCGTGTATCGCAAGCTGGTGGTGCAGAACAACCGGATCAAGGGTGCGGTGATGTACGGGGATACCCTCGACAGCAACTGGTATTTCGATCTGATGCGTGATGAAACGGACATCTCGGATTTTCGTGATAAGGTTTTGTTCGGTCAGGCGCATCATCTGGGTGACGCAGGCCACGGCGAGGAACAGCGTGTCGCCGCCATGTCGGATGATACGGAAATCTGCGGTTGTAACGGTGTTTGCAAAGGAGACATTGTCAAGGCGATCACCGAGAAAAAGCTGTTTACCCTGGATGATGTCCGGGCGCATACCAAAGCCTCCAGTTCCTGTGGGTCGTGTACCGGTCTGGTAGAAGCCTTGTTGGCGCATGTGGTCGGGGGTGATTATTCCACAGCGCCCCATCTCAAGCCGATGTGTGGTTGTACCGTCCATACGCATGATGAAGTACGCGCTGCAATTAACGGGCAGGAACTCAAATCCATTCCCGAGGTGATGAAAACCCTGGAGTGGAAGACACCGGACGGTTGCCCCAAGTGCCGCATGGCCCTGAATTACTATCTGCTTTGTGCCTGGCCGGGTGAATACCAGGATGCCAGTCAGTCGCGTTTCATCAACGAGCGTGCCCATGCCAATATCCAGAAAGATGGAAGCTATTCGGTTATTCCACGCATGTGGGGCGGGGATACGACACCGGCGGAACTCAGGGCGATCGCCGAAGTCGCGGAGAAATACAAGGTCAAAACCGTGCATGTTACCGGTGGTCAGCGTATTGCCCTGTTTGGTTTGAAAAAAGAGGAACTCCCCGCTGTCTGGGACGATCTCAATAATGCCGGTCTGGTTTCCGGCCACGCCTATGGCAAAGCGCTGCGCACGGTGAAAACCTGTGTCGGCAAGGAATGGTGCCGCTTTGGTACACAGGACTCAACCAGAATGGGAATCGAACTGGAAAAAATGACCTGGGGTTGCTGGACGCCGCACAAGTTCAAACTGGCTGTTTCCGGTTGCCCGCGTAACTGCGCGGAAGCCACGATTAAGGATTTTGGTGTGGTGTCCGTGGATTCCGGTTGGGAACTGCATGTTGGCGGGAATGGCGGGGTCAAAGTGCGTGCAACTGATTTCCTTTGTCACGTGAAGACCGGGGAAGAAGTAAAAGAATATTGCGCCGCTTTCATGCAGCTGTATCGGGAGAACGCCCATTACCTGGAACGCACCGCACCCTGGGTTGAACGGGTGGGCCTTTCCTATATCAAGGAACATATCGTTGAGGATGAAGAAGGCCGGAAGAAACTGGCTGAGCGTTTCCTCTATTCACAGAAGTTTTCCCAGCAAGATCCCTGGAAGGAACGCGCGCAGGGAGCGGAAAAACACGAGTTTGAGCCGCTGCTGCAGGTGATGAACGAGAAAGTTCTGGTTAATTCATGATGCCGGAGGGAAGGCGGTGCGTGCCGGAATCCATGTGCAGGCAGGTGGTACGGATTCCGGTTTTCGCCGGCATTACAGGTCCGGGAACAAAGCGGAACGACGATGTCCCGATTAACCGCACCTTCCTGCAATGATATGAACCACAGATCAATCAAACATAAATTAACTTGTATGGTAAAGCTATGAGCGATAACTGGATAGAAGTTGGAAGCCTGAATGATATTCCCCAACAAGGTGCCCGTGTGGTGCAAACCGAGAAGGGTGACATCGCAGTGTTCCGCACCGTGGATGATGAACTTTTTGCCTTGCGGGACAAGTGTCCGCACAGAGGCGGCCCGCTCTCGCAGGGTATCGTACACGGCAAACGTGTCGCCTGCCCATTGCATGACTGGAAAATCAATCTTGCAAATGGCGAGGCGGTGGCACCGGATGAAGGTTGTACCACCAGTTTTCCGGTAAAGCTGGAAGGGGAGAGGGTTATGTTGTCCCTGGCTGCGAATAAAGGCTGTGCAGGTAACTGATTGTCAATTATTCAAGCCTGCGTCAGGCTAGAAGATATAAATCAAGATGTTATTCGGGCGTAAGAAAAAGAATCCCGTCAAACTGGCGGATGCAGGTGTGGTGGAGTGGAAGTACACCACCTGCGGTTATTGCTCCACCGGTTGTTCAATCGAAGTGGGTTTGAACGACAAAGGCGAGGCGGTTTCCACCCGCGGGGTGGGCAATGCCGATGTCAACCGTGGCAAGCTGTGCCTCAAAGGTATCTTTGAGCATGAATTGTTCCGCACCGCGGGCCGGGGGCGGGTACCATTGATGCGCGAGAAGCACTTCGAGGAATTTCGCCAGGCCTCCTGGGATGAATCCCTGGACAAGGTGGCTTCCGAAATAAAACGTATCCAGCAGCAATATGGCCGTGATGCCTTTGCCGTCGTCTCCACCGGCCAGATCATGACAGAGGAATTCTATACTCTCGGCAAGCTGGTACGCGGTGTTATCGGTACCAACAATTATGATGGCAACACCACCCTGTGCATGGCCTCGGCGGTATCCGGTTACAAGCGTTCTTTCGGTTCGGATGGTCCGCCGGGGTGTTACGATGATTTTGAGCACACGGAGTGCCTTCTGGCGATCGGTTCCAATTTGCCGGAACAGCATCCGGTTATCTTCTGGCGTTTGCGCCAGGCACTGGAGAAACGCAAGTTTCCGGTGATTGTCGTCGATCCGCGGGTCACCATGTTTGCGCAGATGGCGGACATCCATCTGGCGATCCAGCCGGGCACGGACGTCGTCCTCCTGAATGCGCTGGCGCATGTGATCCTCAAGGAAGATCTGGCCGACCGTGCCTATATTGAAGCACATACCTCTAATTACAAGGAATTCGAACAACTGGTCTCGCAATACGATCCCTACACCGCTTCGACCATCTGCGGTATCGATGAAGATACCATTCGCAATGTCGCCCGTACGTATGCCAGAGCGGGTGCGGCGATGACAATCTGGACCATGGGGATCAATCAGAGCACGCATGGTTCCGATGGCGTGGTGGCAATTAACAATCTGAATTTGATCACCGGCAATATTGGCAAGCCGGGCGGCACCAGTCTGTCGATCACCGGCCAGTGTAATGCCATGGGAACACGGGAGTGGTCATCCTGTTCCGGCCTGCCGGGTTATCGTGCCCTGGAGAAAGAACAGGATCGCATCGACATCGCCAGATTTTGGGGTATCGACCCCGAATTTTTTCCCAAGCAGCGTGGCCTCTTCCAGACGGATATTTTTCCGGCGATTGAAACCGGAGCGATAAAGGGTTTGTGGTTGATTGCCACCAATCCGATGACCTCCATGCCGAATACACCACGTATTCGCAAGACGCTGGAAAAGCTTGAGTTTCTGGTGGTGCAGGATGCTTATGCAGATGTGGAGACCAACGAGTACAGCCATGTATACCTGCCAGCGGCGTTGTGGGCGGAGAAGGAAGGCTGTTTTACCAATACCGAACGCCGGGTAAACCTCATTCGCAATGTCGTCGCGCCTTATGCCGACTCCAAGCCGGACTTGTGGATCTTCAACCAGCTGGCAAGCCGTTTTGCGCAAGGACGCAAGATCAAATTTCCGGAGACAGCCTCCGCCGTGTTCGACGAGATGCGTGAATTGTCCAGGGGACGCATGCTGGATTATTCGGGGATGAGCCATGAGAAAATCGAGCAGCAGCGCGGTATCCAGTGGCCCTGTAGTGAAGGGGCGGAGAGCGGCAGCGCACGATTGTATACGGAAGGTGATTTCCAGCATCCGGATGGCAAGGCGAGGTTGATTCCGCTGCCTTTTATCGATAACAACGAACGGCCGGATGAAGATTATCCTTTCTGGCTGAACACGGGCCGGGTGGTGGAGCATTTCCATACCCGCACCCGCACCGGCAAGGTGGGCAACCTCAACAAGTTCAGCCCGACGCCGTATATGGAAATGAATCCGGATGCCGCCAGGGCACTGGGCATTGAACACGGCAGTTACGCGCGCCTGACTTCACGCCGCGGTGATGCGGTGGTGATGGTGCAACTGACACAGCGTATCGCACCTGACATGGTGTTTATCCCCTTCCATTTCCACGAGTGTGTGAACCGTTTGACCCTGGGGTTGCTGGATCCTTATTCGCGCCAACCGGCATTCAAGCAATCGGCAGTGAGGATCGAAGCAATCGGCGATCAGGACGCCGCGGCGGTACGCAACAAGGCAGCAAGGAGCTACTAGTCCATGTTTAAACCACGTGATGACGAGCCGGACTACGCATTTCTGCCGGTAGCAGAGGCACCGGAGACCAATCGCTATGGCAAGCGGATTCAATTGGTGGATCGCGAAGACCCCCTGGCAGGCAAGAGCCTTAATATCAATGGTGACGCTTCCGTCAGTGACAATCCGGACCGTTACAAGCAACACGGCTTTTATTTCAATGCGGATAACTGTATTTCATGTCATGCCTGCGAATCCGCATGCAGCCTGAAGAATGATTTGCCTCCTTACCTGGCCTATCGCTCGGTGGGGTATGTGGAAGGGGGCAGTTACCCGGCTTATACGCGGATAAACATCTCCATGGCGTGTAACCATTGTGATGATCCGGTATGCCTCAAAGGTTGTCCTACGCGGGCATATACCAAGTTTGCCGAATATGGCGCGGTATTGCAGGATCCCGATATTTGTTTTGGTTGTGGTTACTGTACCTGGGTTTGTCCCTATAACGCACCGCAACTGGATCTCAAGCGCGGCCATGTGCACAAGTGCAACATGTGCGTGGATCGCCTTGAAGCTGGTTTGAAACCGGCCTGTGCAGCGGCATGCCTTGCCGGGGCGCTTGATTTCGGCGTGATAGAAACCACGCCGGAGAATCGTGAACAGTTGCAGACAGATATTCCCGGTTTTCCCTCGCCGGAGATCACCCATCCGAATATACGTTTCCAGCAGATCAAATCACTTCCACGCGAGATGATCCGCACCGATTCGATGCCCCTGCGCTATGAGCGGGACGAGCAGGGTAAAGGGGGGTTCCGTTCCAAGGTGCGCGATCTGGGTAAAAAGCCTGCCTGGAATTTAAACAGGCTGCGTTCGCGCGAGGATCCGCTGGTGCTGTTTACCCTGATTTCACAGGGAGTCATTGGCGCTTTTCTCCTGATGTTCCTTGGCCCCATCTTCGGTCTGCAGGAGCTGGCACCGCAAAGTCATCCGCTGACGTATTCGCTGTTACTCTTCGTCTTGCTGGGGATGGAAACGTTTGCCCTGGTCCTCTCGACCATGCATCTTGGTCGGCCGCACCGCTTTTATCGGGCCTTCAACAATCTGCGTTATTCACCGGTCAGCCGCGAGGTGGCGGGGATTGCGGTGTTCTATAATTTACTGGCCGTCTATGCCTTGCTCATGACTTTCCCCGCCCTGCTGGGCTGGTTACCAGAGGAGGTGGTAGCCACCCTGCAAACGGTTACAGGCTGGGGGGCGGCGCTCGCGGGGCCGCTGGCACTCTATTTCATGCAGCGGATCTACCGCATCAAGGCGCGTCCTTTCTGGAACCACTGGCAGGTGCTCACCACATTCTATGGCAATATGCTGACCCTGGGCAGCCTGCTGGTGTTACTGGTTTATTGCACGGTGCTGTCGATTCAGCAGCTTCCTTTTGCCGCTCTGCTCTCGGCGCTCTCGCTGCCGCTGCTGGCGGGACTGCTGATGGAGGCCGCCGGTCTTTATTTTCACGCGCGTTATCTGCAACGCGCCGGCGGGGAGGCTGCGGCTTCGCATTATGAACAGCGCACTACCTTCGGCAAAACCTATCGCCTGCGAAACATGCTGTTGCTGTTGAATATTCTGGCCATCGGCTGCCTCGCTCTTCTGGCGCAGTCGGACATGCTTTCCTATGCACTTCTGCTGGTGTCAGCACTGCTGATCCTGCTGACGGCACTCATCGGGCGTGCACTGTTTTACGTGCTGGTGATCCCCACCAGTATGCCTGGCGCCTTCTTCTGGCGGAATAGCGGTTTTCAGGAACACGCGCGTGCCACCGGGCTGGCGGCGATGCCGCAAGTCGGGGTATTGCCGGATATTCACTGAAAACTCGTCCCGCTGAAGCCGGCAGCCGCCTCAGACCGCCAGGGATGGCGGAAACGCAAAAGGTTTGCCGGCCGCAATCCTTGCCCTGCAGCGTGACGCAAATGGAGAGGTATGCGGACCGCCTGCCTGGTAAATCATTGATGTGGAAGATGAAGCATCCGCATCGCCACGTTGTTATCTCCTGAATGACGAACTGATCAGCGCTTCCCCGCCTGTTTTTGCCCGCTCCCGCCAGATGCAGGCAATGGGTATTCAGAATGTTATTTCTGTGGATTTTTACCTGTGTGGATTGTGTGGATTCTTGTGAATTTTTCACGATTCGCCGTTATATGTTTGAACGGATTCTGATTATGGATTTTCCCTGACACGCATTATCTCCGGCAGGCTGCAGGCGTTATTGTGTTAAAGATTATTGCTGTTTGGTCGTTATCTAAAATAAGAAAATCTTCCTTGTGAGAAGTTGTATTAATAATGGTTGTATTGGGTAAAAACTGAATTTGTTCTAAGAATATTCAGAATGGAATGATGTCAGGATAAATCAAGCGATTTTTTACAGCGCTGGAGCCAGGAATGTCTATTGAAGTTGAAAGATCGGCAAATGGAGAAGAAGTCAAACTTTATGTGAGTGAAAATTTCGATTTTTCTCAGCATAAGGAATTTCGGGAGGCATACCGCAACGAAGCACCAGATGCGAAATACATCGTCAATCTGTCCAATGCCAAGTATATGGACAGTTCGGCGCTGGGCATGTTGTTATTGTTGCGAAAACATGCGGGAGGGGATTCTGCACAAATAGTCATCGAAGAGATTCCTGTTGATGTCCGGAAGGTTCTCGAAGTCGCCAATTTCCACAAGATATTCAAATTAAAATGAATCTCCGTGCGTAATGAAGCAAAAAGCAAAAGTACTCGTTGTTGATGACGATCCCACCAATCGTATTATTCTGCGTGCACAGCTTGAAAAATCGGGTTATGAGGTTGTCGATGCGCATGATGGCGCAGATGCCGTCCTGAAATTCAGGGAAGCGGATCCTGATATCGTGTTCATGGATGTGATGATGCCGATTATGGACGGTTATGAGGCAACAAAATCCATCAGGGAAATCGCCGGTGACAAATACGTACCAATCATTTTTTTAACGGCCTTAACGGATGAGGAAGAGCTGCTTAAATGTCTGGATGTGGGGGGCGATGATTTCCTGACAAAACCGGTAAGTTCGGCAATCCTGGAGGCGGAACTGAAATCAATTGAAAAGACAAGAAAATTAAACAAAAAACTGAAGATCCAGGATGAGGTGATTCTGCGCGACAAACAACTGGCGGAAGAGTTGTTTTCCAATGTGATCATGGCGGATAACGCCGAAATGAAGAAGCTGGACGTTATCTACAGACCAGCGAGGGCATTCAGTGGGGATTTGCTGCTGAGCGGGCGAAGTCCTTCCGGTGATCTGCACATCATGCTTGGTGATCTTACCGGCTATGGCCTGAATGCCGCGATAGGCGCTTTGCCGGTGTCGCAAATCTTCAATTCCATGACAAAAAAAGGGTATTCGCTTCAAAGTATCATTACCGAAATAAACAGGAAACTTTACGAGATTTTACCGACAAACATGTTTTGTGCGGCCGGATTTATCTCTGTTTCCAGCAATGTGAGCACCATCAAGGTCTGGAACATGGGATTGCCGGATATCATGGTGTTTAACCGGAATGGTAACCGGATAACGCGGAAATTCAGTTCGGATTTCCTGCCGTTGGGGGTTGAAAGGGAGATCCAGAAAAATTGCCCGGAACAATTTTCAGCAGACAAGGGTGACACCATATTGATGATGTCAGATGGTTTTGTCGGGGCAAGGAATCAAACGGGCCGGATGTTCGGCCTTGAGTCGTTACTGCAGGTACTCACGGATGAGGTTGCCGATGAGAAAATTGTTATTGAAAGATTGAAAGAATCTCTGGATAGTTTTATCGGCGATGAAGTACTGCTGGATGACATCAGTTTTGTGGCGATTCCCTGCACGGATGCCATCAAGGGAACAAACCAGACCCTCGATGCCAGACAATCGGCCTGCGTGGTGCCTTTCGTTAAAGGTGGAAAAGTCAAATGGGAGGTCAATTACAAATTTTATGTCGAACAAATCAAAAACACCAATCCGATACCAACCATTGTAAACAATATCCAGGACATGGAGGGAATCGGCGACAAAGGCAAGTTGCTGTATACGGTTCTTTCCGAGCTGTATGTAAATGCCGTGGATCACGGCTTATTGAAAATCGATTCCGAGATTAAATTCGCAAACGATGGTTTCGAGAACTTTTTACGTGAAAGGGAACGGCGCCTGGCTGAATTAAAAAATGGATTCATCGAACTGAGTATAATCTCGAAAGTCAATGACGAAGGTGAAAAGTGCTTGTCCATAAGGATGGAGGACAGCGGTAACGGATTTAATGCCGCTCAGCTGAATGTGTTGCTGGAAAACAAATCCGGCCTGAGCGGGCGTGGTATCCCCCTGGTAAACCAGCTTTGCAAGCATGTTCATTATCTGGAAAAGGGCAATGTCGTAGAGGCCGTTTTCGTATTGTGAAGCGGCGTCTTTTATCCGGCTTCAACGGAAAGTTATAAAATATTGACCTCATTTGGTGATTAGGATGGACTATGCCATCTTGGGTGACAAAATTGAGCCGGAAAGAATAAGGCGGCGCCGTTTTTTCGATATATCCAGAAGATCCCTGGTCGGGATTCTCTCATATCCTTTTATCTGGTTGATTATCACCCTGGTATGGACGGGGAATTGGTATCAGAAAGAGAATATCTATATTCTCGCAGCGCAAATTCTGATCTCCGTCGTTCGTTACGCCATCTCGACAAGAATAAGAAAAAACAAGGGAAAGACAAGCCGCACAGAAGAAGTGGCCTTCTATTTTGGCTACGTAGTGCAATCATTGCTGTGGGGGTTGTTGTTTGCCTGGGTAGTGATCACGCAGCCCTCCACCCTTAACTCAACCGTAATGGTGATGGGGACCGCGGGAATAATCTCCACCTCGGTACAGACGCTTTCCCCCATAAAGAATCTTTCCATCATGTTTCAATTGCTGGTTTTGCTGCCAGTGATAATAGCGGGTTTTTATCTTGGCGGGGAGCCGCGGTTGATCGCCTACGCGGCACTCGTTTATGCGGCATTTCATCTGGTGATGGCATGTGTTGCGGCTAACGAATACTCCTACCGGATTAAAAATGAACATACGTTGATGGAGAATGAGGAGAGATACCGGCACATATTTAACGACAGCCTGATGAAGCAGATTGTAATCGATCCGGAGACGCTGGAAGTCACCTCTATCAATGATTCTGCAATTTCATTTCTGGGCGGCAGGAATTATGTGCATGACGGCGTAAATCTCGAAAAACTGGTTGATTGCAACAAGTATCAGCTTGACAGGGTGGTGGAGAAGACCCTGTCGCAGGGGCAGGCGCGGGCTGAAGTGAAAATGCGCCTGCAAAATGGAATGTTACGCGATGTGGAGCTGTATACCTGCAATCTGGTGTTTGAGGAAAAAAGAATCCTGCATTGCTGCTTTACGGATATCACGGAGCGAAAGGAACACGAAAGCAAGATCATCGAGCTGCTGGATGATTTTACTGCAATCGCCAACAGTATTCCCGGCATGGTGTTCAAACTCGATGCCGAAGGAAAAATGCAGTGGTGGAACCCCTATGTGGAGGAGGTTACCCAGATTACGCCTGCAATGTTGTATAACCAGCACATCAGCAAAATGTTTGATGAGGCGGAAAACGCTACGATAGCGGAGGTGCTGGAAAAGGCAAAACTGCAAAAACTCGGCGAGGTGGAGACAAGAATAATGACCCCTGCCGGTTTGATTCCCTATCATTTTTCCGTTACCACGGTACACGACAAGAGCGGTAATCTTGCCGGCTTTATCGGTGTTGCCTACGATGTGCAGGAACAGGTCGAGGCGCGGGACAAGGCGATTATGCTGGCAAAGATAAAAAGCGAGTTTCTTGCCAATATGAGTCATGAAATCCGCACACCAATGAACGGGGTGCTCGGTATGCTGGATTTGTTGAAACATACGGATCTGGATGCAGAGCAAATGGGGTACGTTGCCACGGCGAGTGAGTCCGGCAAGCATTTGCTGAACATTTTGAATGATATTCTGGATCTTTCAAAAGTCGAATCGGGCCGTATCGAGTTGGAGAATCTGGAATTCCCGGCAATGGAGGTGGTCAACAGTCTCAAGGGAATGTTTGCAGGACAGTTAAAGGAAAAGGGTTTGAACTACAGCTTTATGGTGGCTCCGGATGTGCCGGAGATTCTGATCGGCGACAAAACACGCTTGCTGCAGGTATTGATTAATCTGGTAAGCAATGCCATCAAGTTCACCAGTGAAGGTGAGATCCGTGTGAATGTCAAAACGGCGAGCAAGGATGAGGAGTATGTGCAGCTTGCTATCGATGTCGAGGATTCGGGTGTGGGGATTTCGGAAGATGCGCAGAAAAGAATTTTCAATTCATTTGAGCAGGCGGATGGTTCTGTTACGCGCAAATTCGGCGGTACCGGCCTGGGACTGAGTCTCTCGAAAAAACTGGTGGAACTGATGGGAGGCGATATTGGTGTCGAGTCGCAACCGGGAAAAGGAAGCCGTTTCTGGTTTACGGTAAAACTCAAATACCAGACCGAAGAGAATCACGCCGGTGGCGGATTGGGTGACGGCGAGCAGAGCGCATATCGCGGCAATGTCCTGCTGCTGGAAGACGATGTTGTCAACCGCGCCATCATGGTGGCAATGCTGAAAAAGATGGGGTTGACGGTCGAGCTGGAAAAGGATGTGAACGTAGAAGGGCATGGCGCGAAGGGGAAAACGTATGATTTGGTTATCATGGACCTGCATGCGCACAATGCCGGGCAAGCGGAAACAATAAATCAATTACGTGCACAGAACGGTGATATACCGATCATCGGGATTGCCTCGGAGAGAGAAAAAAATCTGCAGAACGGTGAACCACCAGCCGGTATCAATGGTGTGATAAGCAGGCCGGTGGATCTCCATGCGTTGCAGGAGGTTGTCGCCAGGTGGTTGTCGTCCAGCCCTGACGATTAGAACTAAATAGGCGTTCCGAATGAGACTATAAATTAAATTGTGCAACTGCTCATATTTCAATACGAGCCTGTAAATATTTCTGTGTAACTGCTCACGCCAGGGTTTCCGGCATTCTGTCCGGAAATTCAATCATAAAACGGTTAATGGCAACATGCCAATGCCGTATGGGCATGGACCACTTTTTGACGGCTGCCTCGATAGCCAGGTAAACCACTTTCAGGGCCGAGGCATCGTTCGGAAAAACCTTCCGATTGTTGATGGCCTTGCGGATTACGCTGTTCAAGGATTCGATAGCATTGGTGGTGTAGATCAC
>JALVOC010000072.1 GCA_027032075.1 Chromatiales bacterium
AGTTCAGTTCTGAATGAGTTAAATCGGAAATGTTATTAGTAATAATATGTGTCGCGTTGCCGGCAAGAGCCAATTCAATCAAGAAGTTATCGCCTTCATCAGAAATATTGGGTCGCCATAGGTAGTAAATCGGCATCCAGTCGCATACGCTGTAGAAGGCGTTGAGCAACTCTTGTATTTCAGTCCCCGATAACGGGCACTTCTTTCTAATACGAGATCGTCTGCTAACGTCTTCGAGTTCCTGAAATAAAGCATTGCTAATCAGCGGGTTATAGCTACCATTCAGGCATCGCCTTATGACTTCCCGGCTAGGGCCCCGGACACCAATCAGCGCACTAATAAATACGCTGGTATCTACAACTATTGTCTTGGTCATACTTCGAATGGTAGCATATATGCAGTCTTTAGCAAGCAGGGCTAACGAATAAGGTTAGATTGTGTGAGGAACGAACCACAATCTGAACCGTTTGTTGGACAAGCCCGGTGGTGATGTGGAGTAATTGTGCTTTATTGAAAATATCTTTTTCGGGTTTACTGGGTTTAAGGCTCGCGGTACCCGGCGAATCTTCAAACCCGTAATATCCTGCTGTCCTGACGGCAGTAGGGTGCGGAAACAGGCTATTTTAAGTCATTTCTACGCTATTGATGGCGAGAGCATTCCTCAGTCTTGCGGACTGATTTTTTCTACCCATTAGCGTTTACATTTACATCATCAATATCACTCGCCTCCTGTTACGTTACTCCTCGATTAGCGAAAGTAAACAATGGGGGTAGCCGTGTTTCGAGCACCTTCATCGGGGCTCCGCAACAGGGACAGACCCACTGAGGGCGTTTTTTCACCCATGCCAACGCACGATTCGGATCAAGCCCCAACAGATACTGAAGCAAGCGAATCAGCCGTTTGCTATTGGGGTGCAAAAAACCAAAATTCCGCGCCCGTCGAAACCCCTTCGGCAGCACATGCTGCAGGATCAGTCACAAGAATGTTGCACCGGTGACCGTCCGGGATTCCCATTGCTTTGTCTTGCCGTTTTGATAGCGAAAAGTTACTTTACCGCCCCGGCAGGCAACAATGTCTTTCTCCCGGATCACACCCCGATAGAGATAACGGCCAAGATACACCAAGGCCTTCTCACCTGAACCGACCGATTTGCAATCCACTACCCATGTTTTAGGGTATTGGGTGGGCAACACCAGGCCTTCACGGGTGATGGCCTCCAGCAGCTTGGCACGAAAGACCTTGGCCAGTGCCTTATGGTTGAACAAGTAGCCTGTTTTGGCGTTGGCCTGGCCTTTCGTTCGCCAGAGCTTGTTCACCGTATCCATGGCCGCTGCCGGCATTACCAAATGCACATGCGGATGAAAATCCAGACGGCGTGAATGGGTATGCAAGATGGCAATCGCTCCAGGTATCCCCTGAAGCTGTTTGTCGTTTTCAGCGAATATCCGTACCGTTATCCACAGGGATGTGGTGTATACAGGTTTTGCAGGAGCAAAAACCTGTGGCTCCTCGCTGTTTCAAGTGGGTAGATCGAACTCCAGTTTTGCGCCAATAAGGTAGGCCATCGCAATAAAATTTCGATGACTTCTGTAGCCCCGGGCTCTGCTCTTTGCCGCTTGG
>JALVOC010000073.1 GCA_027032075.1 Chromatiales bacterium
GATGGCATCGGAGCAGTCGATAGTGGAGTTGTTGATAGCCGGACGCGACCGGATTGTACGTTTGGTGGAGGAGCTGGAAGAGTCACAGCAGGAGTTATCGCCGGTTGAGGATCTGCTTGAACGGCTTGGTGGATTGCTGGCAGAGGCGGAAAGTGGCACAGCGGTGATGCAGGAACCGCAGCAAGAAGGGGAAGCAGCCGCCGGGCGGGAAACGGACGGTGTATTCGAGGAAGAGCACGATGGGGAGCTGTTCGCTATTTTCAGCAGTCATCTGCAGGAGCAGTACGAGATATTGCGGGATGAAATTCTGCGTTTGCAGGATCAACCCGGAACACAGGCGGATCTCTCTGTGTGTGCTGAAGCGATAAGGCATCTACGTTCTTCAGCCAACTACATGGGGTATGAGGAGCTGGTTGGATTTTATGATTCCTGGCTGGCGGAGGTCGAGGCGTGCGTGCAGCATGCCGGGGAATCGACATTGGACTTTATGCGGCAACGGCTGGAGCGGTTGGCGCAAATGTTTCCGCTGCTGGATAGTGATGCACCTCCGCTGGAGTCTGTCGGCATGGAGGAAAGGAAAAGCGGCGAGACAACGAATGAGAAGGCATTGTCCGGCCGCCTGCATGAGGCGTTGGAAACGGCCTTGCAGAAAGTATCAGAGAGTGAACAGCAGACCCTGCACGATGTGTATGACATGATGGTGTCTTCACAACCCCAGGAGAATGGCGTAACTGCAAAACGCACGTCCGTTGTAACGCAGCAACAGGCAGGGAGAACAAAACAACAAAACACAGATCAGGGTAGAGAAAGAAAGATCAGAAAAAGCATCAGGGTCGATGCGGAGAAAATTGATGCCTTAATGAATCAGGTAGGCGAGCTGGTCGTGGATCGCTCCTACTTTTTTCAGTTATTCAACGAGATGCGTGAATTGCAGCAATACCTGAAGGAGAAAATCGGCGTCAACCAGAAAGATCTGAAAAATATTCGCGCATTCACGTACAGATTGAGCGAGGCCATTTCAGGTCTGGGCAGAACCTCAAATGAACTTCAGGAAGGGGTGATGAAAATGCGAATGCTGCCCATTTCACATATTTTCAAGCGTTATCCCAGGCTGGTGCACGATTTAACCAGAAATATCGACAAAAAGGTTAACCTCGTTTTAAAAGGCGAAGAGACGGAACTGGACAAGATGATTGTCGAGGAACTCTCCGATCCGATGATTCATATCATACGCAATGCGATTGATCATGGCCTGGAAACTGTAGAGGAGCGAAAGCGGCTTGGCAAACCAGAGGCAGGAAAACTGGTGTTGGAAGCATACCAGGAAAGCAATCATATTATCGTTGAGATCTCGGATGATGGGCGTGGTATCGATCTGGAAAAAATCAGGGAAATCGCACTAAAAAGAGGTATTTGCACGCAAGACGAGCTCGAAAGGATGAGTCAGAGGGAATTGATGAATCTTATCCTGACAGCAGGGTTCTCCACGGCAAAAAAAATCACAAACACCTCCGGACGCGGAGTTGGTATGGATGTGGTGAAAAGGAACATTGAAAAAATAAACGGTACCCTGGAGATCGACTCTCAGCCTGGCAAGGGGACCAGAATGCGTTTGAAAATACCGTTGACCCTCGCCATTATTCATGCGCTGATGGTCAGGGTAGGAAGCGATATATATACAATTCCACTTGCCAATGTGGACGAAACGGTCCGAATCAATCAGGAAGACACCTCAACTGCCGAAGGTGTTGAAATCATCTACTTGCGCGGTACGGCTTTGCCGATATTTCGTCTGTCAAAATTGTTCAAAGTGCGTGGTGATGAGGATGACAAGTCGTTTGTTGTGATTGTAAGCACAAACGGGCAACGGATTGGATTTGTCGTTGATGAACTGGTAGGGCAACAGGAAGTTGTGATAAAGCCATTGGCGGATTATGTACAGGATAAAAGTGGATTTTCCGGGGCAACGATTATTGGTGACGGTCATATATCCCTGATCCTCGATGTTTATGAACTGATAAAGATGACTACGTCCAGACAAATCAAGATGCACAAGGAACATGCGGCGAGATTGAGATCGAAAATCACGGCTGCTTCTGCAACTTCCCGGGAATTAACAGGGCATACCCCGTAATGCCATGCGCATCTGCTGAATATTGAATATAAATGAATCGTGGTAAAGAGATCCGATGAAAGAGATGACCAAAGTGCTGGTTGTTGATGATGCTGCCTTTATGGTGAATGCATTGCGTGAAATACTGGAGTCCGATCCTGATGTGGAGGTGGTTGGAACTGCACGAAACGGCAAGGAGGCATTGGAAAAAATAAAGGATTTGCAGCCCGACGTGGTAACCCTGGATGTTGACATGCCTGTCATGGATGGAATTAAAACTATTCGGCATGTAATGATTGAATCACCGGTCCCAATCGTCATGTTGAGTTCGTTGTTCAATCATGGCGATATTACTTTTGAGGCATTAAGGTTGGGTGTGGTGGATTTTTTGCCAAAACCGTCCGGGGCAATATCAAGGGATATTCATCAACAGGGAAATCGTATTACTGAGCGTGTAAAAATCGCCGCAGCCGAGAAAATAGAGAACGTCCGCAGAGTGAAACTGGCCAAAATAGAAGCAGGCGAGAGGATGACGGAGTTGTATGGATACAAGATGCTGGATTATATGATAGCTCTTGGAACAAGCCTTGGCGGGCCAAATACGATTATACGTATTTTGTCAAGATTATCGCCAGATTTGCCGGCGGCAATCGTCGTTATCCAGGAAATCATGCCGAATATCCTGCCAGAGTTTGTTAATGAGTTTAATGCATATACGCCATGGCGAGTCGAGGTTGGCAGGAAAGACAGACAGGTTGAACCTGGTGTCTGTTATATATGTTCCAACCAGGAACCGTTGATTGTAAAGGTCAATTCAAATCAGGAAGTGTATCTGGCAGCCAGTAATAATCCACAAAGACCGCTGGACGCACTGTTTGCCTCAGTGGCGGAGAGTTTCGAGAAGAATGCAATAGCTGTGCTATTAACCGGTGTGGGTGACGATGGGCGAAACGGGTTTTCCAAAGTCAGGGAAATGTCCGGCATGACAATTGTGCAAAAAGCGGAAACGTGTGTTTACCCGAATTTGACACAATGTGCAATTGAGGCAGGAGTTGTTGACATTATTGCCGATGCAGACGATTTACCGGAACAAATCGAGTCTGCGATTCGTTCCGGATCGGTTGAAGACGAGATGGTAATGCCATAGGCGCGCATGTATTGAAGCAGGGTTGAACTGCATGCTTCGGTTTATATTTTTGCGGAATTATTATTCGGGGTTAACAGGTAGAATCAGACATGATCGTAACATGTGGAAAGTGCAAGACGAAATATCGTGTCAACGATAGCTCCATTCGGCAAAAGGAATTCAGGGCACGATGTTTGAGATGTGATCATGCTTTTTTGGTTCGCAAACCGGAAACAAAAAGTAAAAATACACAACAAAATGAAAGGGCCTTGTCGGGTGATCCACATGGAACAAAACATTTAACACTCGCAGAAGCAAATTGTAAGGTGATTGCTGTTTGCAACCGCAAAGGAGGCGTGGCAAAAACAACAACTTGCATCAATCTGGCAGCGGCGCTGTCAAAAATGAAGAAGCGTGTCCTGCTTGTGGATTTTGACATTCAGGCGAACCTTTCCCTGTTATTGGGATGTCAGAACGAAAAATCATTTTTTGATGTTATCCATTCGCATGACACCGAATTGTCTCAATATATCGTTAAAACTAAAGCGAATTTCTGGTTGTTACCGTCAAACAGCAAAATGGCGCTGTTATCCAAGAAACATTTACCAAAAGAAAATTTCGAGTATATGCTGCGTGACAAAATAATGACGATCAGGTCTGATTTCGATTTTATCCTGATCGACACGCCGCCCTCGGGTGACTTCTATACGTTAAATGCCTTATTGGCCTCCGATGAGGCAATCATTCCGACCCAATGTGAGTATTTGTCAATGAGTGGTGTTTCACATATTGTTAATATGATTGATGTGATAGAGGAAAAAGCAGGTCACAAAATTGACTATCATGTGCTGATAACACTGTTTGAAAATGACAATAGCGTAGGTAATGTCGTGCGTAGCAAAATAAACAAAGAATACGAGGGAAAGATATTCGACACACTTGTCTATAAAGACAGGAGTGTACAAGAATCGCAGATATTTAACCAGGCCGTAGTACACTATCGTGAAGACTCTGATGCAAGCCAACAATATTTCGAGTTGGCAAAGGAAATACTTCAAATACAGGGCAAGAGCAACATAAAAAAAGTGGATGAGGAAGATGTGATATCAGTCAAATATCAGGCGTGAAGAAGGAGGTCAATTCTGCTGAAGACGGGTTTCGGGATGACATTATTTTGGACAAAAAAGAGGGAGATAATCGAGATAAAAGCAGGAACACTTCTGCCTTTGATAACTTTTGTTGCCGTTATTCTAATATGGGAACTAACAATACGTATAAGTGGATGGAGTACCAGGGTATTTCCCACGCCTGTGACTGTTTTACAGGGATTTTATGAATTAATCCGTAATGGCACATTGTTGAAGCATTCGGTTGCAAGTCTTTATCGCGTCACAGTGGGGTTTTATCTTGCCGTTGCTCTGGGTATACCTTTGGGGATCATTATTGGCCAATACAAACCGGTAAAGATGCTGTTCAATCCGCTCATTCAGTTTTTAAGACCAATATCACCGTTGGCCTGGATACCTCTGGCGATGCTCTGGTTCGGGATTGGCGATCAACCCGCAATTTTTCTCATATTTTTGTCAAGTTTTTTTTCATTGGTGGTGGCAACTGCGATAGCTGTGGAGTCGATAAATCCCATATATTTTCAGGTTGCTGCAAATTTCGATTTTAGCAAGTCAGAGATTGTAAAGAAAATAATCGTTCCGGCAATTATTCCCGATGTGGTAACCGCGCTGCGTCTCACGATTGCAATCGCCTGGTTGGTGGTTGTTGCTGCTGAAATGATTGCGGTGCAATCAGGCCTCGGTTATTTGATTCTGGACTCCAGGAATGCGTTGCGTATGGACTATGTTATGGTGGGAATGATTATGATAGGTCTGATTGGTCTTATGCTGGATATGATTATGCGCAGGTTCGTGATCCTGAAATGGCAAAACTGAACGAGTGTACAAGACATTTATTGTAGCTTTTCGTTGCCTGCAAACTGTAATGCTTTGCAACGAAAAACCAGGAAGAGGATAGCAGGAATTAACATGCAAAATTTCAATTTGATAAAAGCGGAAAAAGGAAATGTCACGATAGGCGAGACGGCGCACTCCATCGGCAGAAAAACAGAAAATTCCACACAGCATATAAAAACCCCAGCAGCAGAGAAGACGAAAATTGGTCATATTCAGATAAAAGGACTGAAAAAAGAATATATAAATCGAAGACATGCGGCACGTGTTATTGGTGATCCCGACGTTAGCGGGGAACGTGTAACAGTGCTGGATGACATCAATCTAGAATTTCAGGAAGGTGAGATGGTATGCATCCTGGGCCCGTCAGGATGCGGCAAATCAACGATGCTGCGAATAATTGCCGGATTTGAAAAGGCAACGACGGGTCAAATTATCATAGGTGGGAAGGATGTAGCGGGACCAAGCCCGGATCATATCTTTGTTTTTCAGCAATGCGGCCTTCTTCCCTGGATGAACGTATGGGACAACGTCGGTCTTGGCTTGAGAAAAATGCAGGACAAAATAGCGAAAGAGGAACGCATTCGCGAATATATTGAGCTGGTTGAGCTCAGCGGCTTTGAGTATAACCACCCATATGAATTATCCGGTGGAATGCAGCGGCGTGTCGAGCTGGCAAGAGCCCTGGCAGTGAAGCCAGATTTGTTGTTCATGGACGAACCTTTTACAGGACTGGATTATCTGACACACCTCAAAATAAGAGAGGAGGTCGTTAATATACACGAATATATTGGCAAAACCATGATAATGGTAACTCATTTTATCGAGGATGCCCTGGTTATGGCCGACAGAATTGTTGTCCTCAGCGAAAGACCAACAAGAGTAAAAATGGTGCGTAAGCTCGATTTTCCAAGGCCAAGAAATATCGTAAAAGACCCAGGATTAAGTGAGTTGCGGGACGAAGTGTTTTTAATGCTGGGTGTAAGTTACGTTGCCTGAGTAGAGAACAGCCCTGTAGAATATGAATATGCGGTGTCAAGGAAGATGTTAACCAGGTTGTTGCACGCGCAAGCAAAAATGCCGGTTGGTAAAAAAGTATTGTTGTTAGCGGTGGCATGGTTAATCCTGATTACCTGGCTGCATTATCTGGTGAGTGATGATCATGAGAAACGACGGGTCGTTACTCTTGGCTATATGCCGGTAATCACAAATCTGGCAGCACCACTTCTGGATTACGTCAGCAAGAATAACGGTGCAATTTACTTTAAAGCGTTGAAGTTTTCGTCATTTGCAGAAATGGCGGAATCATTGCGAAACAAGCAAATCGATGTGGCTTTTATTATTGCGCCTTTATCTATCGTGCTTCGCCAACAGGGTGAAGACATCAAGGTTGTCTATATCGGTAACAGGCATGAGAGTACGCTCGTTGCCAGGAGTGACCTGCACGTAAAAAACCTCGATGATCTGCGGGGTAAAACGATAGCAGTCCCAATGCGCTATTCCGGACACAATCTCAGCATTCTGGAGTTGCTCGAAAAAAAGAGATTGCAGGGTGAGATCAAAGTGGTTGAAATGAATCCACCGGATATGGCAGCGGCACTTTCGGTTGGTTCGCTCGACGCTTATTATGTTGGTGAACCTTTTGCGGCACAAACACTTATAAGCGGGGAAGCAACAAAACTGTTTTATGTGGAGGATGTCTGGAAGGGGTTTATCTGCAATCTGGTTATTGTCAGAAATGAGATGATCAAAAAAGAGCCGGAAATTATTGCTACCCTGGTGAGAGGCGCAGCAAGGTCCGGAATGTGGGCAAAAAAACATCCGCAGCAAGCGGCAAGAATAGCATCATTATACTGGAATCAACCACAGGATCTCGTTAACTATGCGCTTACCACGCCACAAAACAGGATTGTGTATGATAGATTTGTGCCGGACATTCATGAGTTGCAATACATGGCGGATCTCATGCAGAAATACGGCCTCCTGAAAAAAAACGATATCACAGGACTGGTTGATGATCGATTTGCAAAAATGTCTGATCTGCAAAACATATCATCACTCGATACCATTCTGCAATAACCAGAAAGATGAATCGTGGCTCCGGGGTTGGACCAATTGCTTGTTTCAGAAAGAATCGTTACATAACTGATTTGTATTTTTTGTCCATTACCATGATGTGTTCTCTTAGCCAGTCTACTGCTGCATTTGCCACGTCGGCAACGGCAAAAATGGCCATACCGTTGTCCACTTTCTCTTTATATTTTGCCATTTTCTGTATAAAAGCATCATGTTCTCTCTTATGGGCCGGTAAACCCTGAAAATTGGCCTTCTCCATCAGTTTTTCCTCTTCGGAAAAATGATATTTCGTATAGTCGATCAATTCGTTGATAATACCAGCAATGATCTCCTCCGCCTCACCGCCTTTCATCGCAGCATGAAGCTTGTCCAGAATTTTAAACAGATTCTTGTGATGGGAGTCCATTGAGGCAACACCCACACTGTAGTCGTCATCCCATTCATACAAAGACATTTTTTGCCTCCACTGCGTCCCTGAAAATTATACAAAAGTGCAAGATCGCACCGAGTGTTTTGAACCAACGATAACAACGGCTCCGTACATTAACCACACAAAATATAGGATAAAGTATCGGTACTTACTTACTGTATATTTCGCCTGATTGCCTGAATACTTTAGAAAACTTTATGAGAGTGTCTTCCCAATTTGACAGGTAACACTGAAAAAGTGGTTATGTGTAATACAGCCTGACAAAGATCACCACTTCTTCCTGCAAAGATACCTAAATGGATTGAAATATCATATGAATGCCAATAAGAGTCATGAGGTATATAAATGTCTGTTTTAATAATCTTTCATTGATGTGCTGGGGGAAAAGTGCTCCAATCTGCCCACCGATCAGAGTGCCGAGTGCTCCCCAAAGGAGATAATTCAGATGAAGCGTTTTGGTGAGCAGGTAATGTATGCCGGCTGCCACTATCGCAAGCAGAAACATCATGGGAATGACCGTGCCGATTGCGCGTGCCATTTTAAGTCTGAGACGGTGGCGTAATGCAGGAATAAGCCATTCCCCAATCCCAAGGGATAAAAATCCCATAATAAAGCCAAAAAATGCAGGTATTGGCAGAACACGCACCAGTTGCGTTTGCCGGTACTGATTTTCCTCCTGGTTGTCGAATTCCTCACTGCTGTATACGAACAGCAGTGCCAGCATCATCGCCATTACCCCGAGAGACATTTGCACAGTTTGTTGAGACAGATTGATAGTGAAAAAACTACCAATAATTACACCAGGTAATGCCACCAGGAAAAAAATAATCGACAATTTTTTTTCAACCAGACGCGCCTTGAGATAGGCGCTGGTGCCACTACCCAGGCCGGCAACCTGTATAAGCAGGGATGTGGTTATTGCTTCCTGAGGTGATAGTTTATAAATAAATATAAGGATAGGGGTCCAAAGAATGCCTCCACCAATCCCTATCGCCATGGCAACCGAGGAGATGATGATTCCGGCAAGTACAAGCCCTGTTTCATGCATTAATTGTCAATTTCCGTATGTAGCAGCTTAAAGGAATCCACGAAAGAAATCAGGGATTCCAGGTTTTTTCTGATGTCATCCATGCTGTGCGGGTTTGGTTGACCGTTATCAGCCGAAACCATTTGAGCGTCTATCAGTTCCAGCGTCTCATTAACTGTGGATGCTGTAAAGGAAGCGACTTCCTGCAGGTTACTCGTCAACTCATTTATCGCAGTGGCAACTTGCCCGATTTCATCATCAGTTTCAATCGGTACGATTTGACTTAAGTCGCCGTCGTTTATGCATTTTGCCGCATCTGCGATTTTGCATAGTGGCATGGTAATGTTTTTTATAAACATCATCAGCACAATAGCAACGACCAGCGTCAGGACGCCGAACATGATGGCGATTTTGTTTCGTAGCTTAATCAGATCTGCAGGAGCGGTCGTGCCATGTTGCTTGGTTTGATTTCCAACCTGTTGTTGAAGAATGCGTGTTTCCTCCATGTTGGCGTTGTTTCCAATCTCAAAGAAAAATTCGACGCCAATAAGGGTTGCAGCAAATGCGATAAGAAAAAAATAATTAAGTAGTCTTGTTTCAAGTCTGCTGTTCATAGAACCATTCCATGGTGAAAACATATTTTATTTCGTGTCTATTTTGATAAGACGAATGCTGTTTCCCGGGATGATGAGGTTTGGATTTTTGATATTATTATTTTTTGCAATATCGATATAAAGGAATGGGTTTCCTGAAAATCGTTCTGCAATATCCCACAAGGTATCGCCTTTTGTGACAATATAAATATTTGCACTCTGACTTGCTGTGGTATTCAGGCTTTTGCGTGGTATCCTGCCGGAAATCGTTTTCACAGAGGGGGAGATGGTTTGTTTCGATTTCTTCACGGGTGTGCGGGAAATAATGTTATCCCTGGCAATAAGGATGCGCTTGTAATTTTGCCATGTGCGATCACCTGACCATGATGGTATGTGATTTTGTGCTGTTGTTTCGGCACCGTCGATTTTCGAGCTTCTCTGCACAGGACCTGGTGTAATGATATCAAGCGTGGAGGGGTTGTTTTTGCCTGGATTCGCTGCTTGCGCTGGTGGATGTTCGTTTTCTGTCAGGGGGGCACGCAATAAAAAAATAAATACGGTAATAGTCAGTCCCAGAAGAAACATCGTCCATATGATTTTATGATTTGTTTTGGCATTTACCGCCTGATTTTCAATCGTGGGTGCCATTTTTGTCGGCACGCTGTCTGGATTTGTGTTTTGCGGTGCGCTTTTTTTGCGGCTGGTTTCAATGCGTGTTGAAAGAGAATGACTAAAATCCTGGTCTGGTTCGTTTTCGGAAATATTCTCATTGATTGATTTCAGATATTCATCAATATCAAAATTATCGCTATCGTCTATAAGGCTGGAGTATTCTGTTGCATTGCTCTCGGTTGCTGCATTCACAAGGTTGTAATCATCGAATACAAGATTGTCCACGACCGTTTCAGATATCGTATTCTCATCTTTACCGATGAAATCATCGCCAATCTCAAGAATCTGATCGAAATTGCTCTCTTCAGAACGCAGGTCGGTTTCATTTGTGAATTGTTTTTCTGAATCAACGTTTGCAGCAATACCAGCATGAATTATTTGTTCAAATGTGTCGTTCTCCAACTCAAGGGGGGTAAACGCCGGATCACTTGATAATTCATCCAATACAAGTTTGAAATCTGACGAGATCTCCTGAGGTTCTGTTCCCTCACCTTTTAATTTGCGCCACAACTTCTTGATTTTTTTGACAGTGGCGGGGTGGTTTTGAATAACAGGCCAGATTTCCTCCAATTCGGACCAATTTTTTTCTATTACTGATAGAGCGTGGGAAAGGCGTTCTTCCCGAGGCAATTCCCTCAGTGGATGGTCTGTATCATTGTCGTTGTCGAGAATAGATGTTTCCGACGTGCCAATATCAAAGAATGTATCAAAACAATCCTTACTATCGGAATGACTGTTTTCGGGATTTTCGGAAAATGCTGTGTTTTGTCTATCGGCAGTTTGTGGCAAGTCATCCTCGTGGCGGTACGGATCGCCATCGTTTTGTGCTTTGCCTGAAAAAACACTTTTTACCATTGTCTTTTCATTTATGCAGCAGTGGTGGACCAGGATTGGAGATAAGCTTCAGGCCAGCTTCTGACCGCCTGGAATGGCAGAAATACAAAATGATTGTTTGATACAACCCCGGCCATGCTGCAGAGAGTTTTCCCATCTGATTCCGGAGACAAGCCTGGTGAAACAAACGCTGGCTACCTTTTCCGTACTATTGGTGAAATCCGTGTTCCAAATATCACATCTGGATTGGAACCCATCCCAGGTTCTGATGCTGCACCTAAGGCGATACGGCATTCGGAACGTATATTCCGTATATTCAGCATAGCGGCTGCTGCCTGGCATACTTTAGGCACCAAGTTAAGCGTAAACAGGCACAAATATTAGGTATATGCAAAATATCAGGCGCCCGTGCTGGAATGGCGTTGCCGACAGCAGATCAAGAGGGTTTAGAAAGCTGTCAGATATGCAAAGCAAGAGTGGGGCTTTTTATCGACATTAGGCAATTTGTCGCAAATTCAGCTTTTTTTGCGCTTGCGGGAGCAGCAGCGGGACCGATGCGAGCCAATGTGGAATCAACCGGTGATCTGTACCAAAGCAGCAGGGTGGGATTCATCGTAGGTTTTAAATCACCCTGGCAAGAATATTGTAGCTCATTTATGTCGTTTGCCGGGCTCGAAATTTTCCGACGAATATTCTGAAAAAGACTTTAATAATATGCGGCGTTAAGCCATTGGTGGGTGAGGATGCTTGCTGCATAACCGAGGATGATTGCGGGGGTCCATCTTAAATGGCTGAAGAAAGTATATTTCCCCCTGGCCTGTCCCATCAGGGCAACACCGGCGGCCGAGCCGATTGACAACATGCTGCCACCGACGCCGGCGGTAAGTGTGACCAACAACCACTGCCCGACAGGCATATCCGGGTTCATGCTCAGGACTGCGAACATCACCGGGATGTTGTCAACGATGGCTGAAAGAATGCCGACGGCTACATTGGCGTTAGTGGCGCCCCATTGTGTGTACATCAGTTCAGATGTCATCGCGAGGTAACCGATAAAACCGAGGCCGCCAACGCAAAGCACAACACCATAGAAAAACAGCAAGGTGTCCCATTCGGCACGGGCAATTTTACTGAAAATGTCGAAAGGCACCACGTCCCCCATTTGTCCGGCGTGTTCGGCGTCTTTTATGCTGGTTTTACGCAAGTAATAACCGAAAAACTGCAGGTAGGCCAGACCGGTAAGCATTCCAATCACAGGTGGCAGGTTCAGAAAATTATGGAAACTGACTGCGGTGATGATAGTCAGCAGAAACAGGATCATAATGCGGCGTGCACCGCGCATCATGATGATCTTGTCATCATGGCTGACCGGTTTTTCTTCAGGAATGGCGAAATGCATAATTGTCGCCGGAACCAGGAAGTTGACGAGTGAAGGAACAAACAATGCAAAAAAGGTCCAGAAATCGACCACGTTTCTTTGCCAGACCATGAGCGTGGTGATATCACCAAAGGGGCTGAAGGCGCCTCCTGCATTTGCAGCCACTACGATATTAATACAGGAGAGGCTGACAAAACGGGTGTTATTTCCTCCAACAGCCAATACCACGGCGCACATCAAGAGGGCGGTGGTAAGATTATCTGCGACAGGTGAGATAAAAAATGCCAGCACGCCTGTCAGCCAGAAAAGCTGCCGCAGGCTGAACCCCTTCATGATCAGCCAGGTACGCAACGCATCAAAAACCCGGCGATCATCCAAAGCATTGATATACGTCATCGCTACCAGCAGAAACAACATCAATTCGGCGTATTCCAGAAAATTATGCCGAATCGCCGTTTCCACGATGTGTGGCAGGCCATTATTGGTATAGATGAGGGCAATCAGTCCCCAGATCAGCCCTGCGGCGAGAATGACAGGCTTGGATTTGCGCAGGTGAGTGAATTCTTCCGCCATCACGAAGGCATAGGCCAGGATAAAAATTGTGATGGCGGCATAGCCAACCCAGTGGTTGGTCAGATCCAAGGGCTCTGTGGTTGCCGTGCTGGCGGTTGTGATGCCAGGTATTGACAAGAGCACCAGAACTGGAATTATTCTTTTCAAGATGCTTTCCCATTAAAAGCAAATCAGATGAGAATCAAATCGTACTCTGTCTATTATATTGGGAGTCCAGCAACAGGGTCCAGGCTGGACGGTATTGCCATGTACTCTAATAAATACTGCATGTTGTCGCTGTATTGTGTGAGAGCAGTTTTTTGTCAGGAAAACAGGGCAGCGTGGCGGGACATCGATGAAGAACACTGCAATTGCGGCAATTCTTCTCATCTCTTCTTTGCAATATTTTCAACTCAGGTCCAGACTGGAAGCACGATGTGATTTGCAGGGATTATTGTGACAATAAAAAAAGCCCGGCAAATGCCGGGCTTTTTCCGTTATCCAAGCAGCATCATCACTTATTGGCGTACCGCCGGGCCGTTCAGCTTGATGCCGTTGCTTATGTAGGTATGGAAATATTCCAGGTTTCTGTAGGTGTCTGACTGGGCTTTCGCCGGTTTGGCGCGCACCTGCTTGTTACAACCGCCGTAACGGCGCTGCAAGGTACCCAGACCACCCAGGGGGCCCACTTTGCCTTTTTTCTTGAAGGTCTTCTTGGCCCATTTTTTACGCCATGCCGGCCAGTGGCTGACCTGTCCCAACGCAGGGCTCATGAGGTTACCACGGATCAGCAATCCGGGGCTGTCAACATGGCAATTGGCACAGGAAAAATTCAGCTGACCACGTTTGGCGTAGAAATACTGTTTTCCCGCCTCGTAAGCGGCAAGTGCTGCGGGGTCGTTCGGCACGACCACGTTGATCTTGTTGCCACGTGAGGTATAAGCCATGTAGGCGGAGATAGCGGCGAATTTACCCTTTTTGTATTTAAGTTTTTCTTTTTTGGTATCGACACCATTTTTCTTCAGACAGGCCATGATATCCTGCTCGAGTGTGCGTACCTTACCGGTTTTCTTGTCGAAATACGGGAAGTTCTGCTTGATACCAATGCCGCCATTTTTGAAACAGCTGCCCACTTTGTACTTCTTGAAAAGTTTCTTGCCGATTTCAATCGCTTCTTCATAGGGAGGGAACTCTTCACTGGCTTCCCACTCGAAACGACGGGCTTCATCAATTGCGTAGATACCATTGCCGTATTCCTGGAGTTTGACTCCGGGGAACTTCTTGAAGTAATGGGCACGCAATTTTTTCAGGTCTTGCTGCGGTGTCGCCTGAGCGGTAACTGCCGTTCCCCCCAGCACCGCCAGTGCAGTTACTGCGATTAGCAATTTTTTCATTGTTATAACTCCTGTGTCATCCTGTTTTAGTTGGATTGACTGAATTAGTCTGTCTATTTAGCTGTGACGTTAACCGAGTCGCTCTTGCCGGTGTTGTCCACCCAGCTAAGCGAGATTTTATCCCCGGCACTGCCCGCATATTTGAACGACAGATAGGGGTTTTTGGAAATCGCCGGACCCCATTCCGCCAGCAGGACTTCCTCGCCATTGGCCTTGACGGAGACTTCCTGGATGAAATGAGCCGGGATTTTCTTGCCGGTTTTCTTGTCTTTGCGCTGACCGGTTTCCATCGGGTGGCTGATGAGCGCCTTTACGGAAACGACGCCACCCTTGGCCTTGGCGCGTATTTTAATCGATTTTTTAGCCATTGAACTGAATCCTCATTGAATGCATTAAGCCAATGGTGGATTAACCACCACACCCACCGATGGTGACCTTGACGTTCTTGCGGGAAGTGTAGGTCTTGCCCCCTGCACGGACCACCGCGACGACATCCGAGGTTTTCCCCATCTTGATGCGGGTTGAGACATCCGCCTTGGCGCTTTTGCCCAGCTTGAAGTTGGCTGCCAGTGGTGTCCCGTTTTTGGGAACGATGATGGCAATGCTTTCCACGCCCGCCATGGAGGTGGAGATGGAAACCGGGACGACCG
>JALVOC010000074.1 GCA_027032075.1 Chromatiales bacterium
CTCCTGGCTCTGATGCCATCCGGACCGCCTCAAGCTTGAATTCCCGGTCGTACTTTCGCATAAACACACCTCCTGATCCTTTTTACACGTTGGCTCTTTGGTGTGTCTACAATTTTGGGAAACCTCAAAGACAGGCGAGATCAATTGGGATACGCAGAACCTGCTCGCGGTCATGTGGGATCAATGGAACAGCGTATTCCGTAATACGCTCGGCCATGCCGAACGATCTCTGGTCAGCGAACTGCGCGACATCCGCAACCGCTGGGCGCACCATACCCCGTTTTCCAGTGATGATGCGTACCGGGCGTTGGACAGTATGGGGCGGCTCCTTTCGGCGGTTTCTGCACCCCAGGCCAAAGAGATCGAAAAACAGAAGATGGCTCTGCTGCGTGTGCGGTTCGACGAACAGCGCCGCAATGAAATGCGGAAAAACTCCATCCGGCCAACTGAAGGGAACCCGCAGGGCGGCCTTAAACCCTGGCGCGAAGTTGTCACTCCGCATAAAGATGTGGCAAGCGGGAAATATCAGTAGGCGGAATTCGCGGCCGATCTCTGGCAGGTGTATCTGGGTGAGGCAGCCTCGGAATATCAGCATCCGACGGAATTCTTTCGCCGCACGTTTATTACCGAAGGACTGGGGAAGCTGCTGAGCAATGCTGTCTTGCGCCTTTCCGGTAAGGGCGGAGATCCGGTGGTTGAGTTACAGACCAATTTCGGTGGCGGCAAAACACACAGCATGCTGGCCCTGTATCATCTGTTTTCCGGTACGCCTGCGGCGGAGTTGCCCGGCTCGGAGCAAGTTCTCAAAGAGGCGGAATGTAATGTCCCCCCTGGTGTGAACCGTGCCGTGGTGGTCGGCACGAAAATTTCGCCGGGCAGCCCGGTCAGGAAGGATGACGATACCGTTGTGCGAACGATCTGGGGTGAAATCGCCTGGCAGCTCGGTGGCCGGGAAGGCTATGAAATGGTGCGGGAAGATGACGAGAATGCCACCAACCCGGGCGATAGGTTCAAGGATCTGTTCAACCGGTTCTCGCCATGTTTGATCCTTATCGACGAATGGGTTGCATACGCCCGGCAGTTGCATGAAGGCAGCGATCTGCCCGCCGGGTCGTTCGATACGCAATTCACTTTTGCTCAAGCCTTGAGTGAGGCTGCAAAAGCGGCCAAGGATACATTGCTGGTGGTGAGCATCCCCGCCTCGGACAATGAGATTGGCGGAGAGTGGGGCCAAAGGGCGTTGTCACGCTTGAAGAACGCCATCGGCCGGGTGGAGTCAAGCTGGCGTCCGGCAAGTCCGGATGAGGGGTTTGAGATTGTCCGGCGGCGTCTGTTCGAGCCGATCACGGACAGGCAGGCATTTGTCGCCCGTGACGCGGTGGCGCGCGCGTTCGTGGAAATGTATGGAACGCAACACAATGAATTCCCGTCGGAATGCCGGGAGGCGGAATACGAACGACGCATCAAGATGGCCTACCCCATCCACCCGGAGTTGTTTGATCGGCTTTACAACGACTGGTCAACCCTGGACAAATTTCAGCGAACAAGGGGAGTGCTCCGATTGATGGCCGCGGTAATCCATTCATTATGGGAGCGACAGGACGGCAATCTGCTGATCATGCCTGCAACGGTCCCCATTGATGACCCGGCCGTGCAATTTGAATTGACGCGCTATCTGGACGACCAGTGGACTCCGGTTATCGCCAAAGACGTGGACGGCGAACATTCGTTGCCGCTCTCTCTCGACAGAGAGGTGCCCAACCTCGGACGATACTCTGCCTGCCGCCGGGTGGCCAGGACCATCTATGTCGGTTCCGCTCCGACGCAGCGGGCTGCCAACCGCGGCATTGACGACCGTCAGGTCAAACTTGGATGTGTCCAGCCCGGTGAGACGGTGGCGACATTCGGAGACGCCCTTCGGCGGCTGACAGACCGGGCAACATATTTGTATGTCGACGGCCGCCGGTACTGGTACTCAACGCAGCCGACCGTGACCCGTCTGGCCGAAGATCGGGCCGGCCAGCTTCACGAACATGATGTGCTGGACGAAATTGTCCGCAGATTGCGGGAAGAAGCCAGGAGCCGGGGCGATTTTCATCGGGTGCATGCATGCTCGGGCAGTAGTGATATTCCCGACGAGCGCGAAGCACGCCTGGTTATTATTGGCCCCGAACATCCACATAGCAAGGGGCAACATGACAGCCCTGCGAGGATCGAAGCACAAACCATTCTGGACAACCGTGGTAACAGTCCGCGCAATTACAAGAACACGCTTGTTTTCCTGGCCGGAGATGCAACCCGTCTGAAGGAATTGCAGACAGCAATCCGTCAGTACCTTGCGTGGAAGTCCATCTGGGATGAAAGAGAACAACTGAACCTTGATCCGTTCCAGTCCAAACAGGCCGACACGAAACGCAGGAATGCCAATGACACCGTCAAGGCCCGTATTCCCGAAACCTGGCAGTGGTTGCTTGCACCGGGACAACCTGAACTTCGTGGCGCGCCGGATTGGACGGAAATCCGTTTACAGGGCACCGATTCGCTTGCTTTAAGGGCCAGTAAGAAACTGAAAAATGAGGAGATGCTCCTCGTTCAGATGGGAGGCATCCGGCTTCGCCTGGAACTGGATCGCGTGCCTTTATGGCGAGGCGATGATGTGGCGGTGAAACAACTTATCGAGGACTTTGCAACGTACCTGTACCTTCCCCGCCTTCGTGGTCCGGACGTTCTTGTGGCGGCGATCCGTGAAGGTGTATCCCAGTTGACATGGGAAGCAGATACATTTGCTTATGCCCAGGGCAAAGACGAAGAATCCGGGCGGTATCGTGCACTGGATGCAGGAAAAGCCGTAAACATCCAATCCGAGGGAGGGACGCTTCTGGTCAAGCCGGACGTGGCTGCACGGCAAATCCGCGAAGAAGTCGCGGAGAGGCAGGAGACAGGAGTAAGGAGTAAGGAGTCAGGAGAGATAGGTGTAACCATAGCTGAAAGCGGAATGCGGGACACGATGCAACCGGGAGACAGCGGCGTCACCCCCGTAACGCCGGTATACCGCCGATTTTATGGATCTGTAAAGTTGGATTCTCTCCGCGTCGGCCGTGATGCCGGGCGTATCGCCGATGAGGTGATTCAGCATTTAACAAAACTTGTCGGCGCTGAGGTCGAGGTAACGCTTGAGATTCAGGCCCGGTTGCCGGACGGGGCCTCCGACAAGACCGTTCGTGATGTGACAGAAAACTGCCGGACGCTTCGCTTCGACTCCTTCGGTTTTGAGGAGGAATAAACCTGTTGTTTTGGATAAATTGGAAACACTGCAAAACGTTCCTGAAACATGGCAGAGAAAGCTCTCTCTGCCTATGATGATGGGACTCACCCTACGTTACGAACACGTTTCAGGCCGATGAGGAATTGGGGCACAAGTCTAGCTCCCGTGCCGAGTTCGAGAAACTTTATGCAAAAAATTCGCATTTCGAGGATGTTATGAATTCAAATCAGAAGCAAAACCAACTATTACTTTTTGATTATCCTCCAAATGAAGAAGATTCTATCAAGACGTTGAGTTATACAGATCGACCTGACAACAAAGAAGCGGTCATCGCCCTGATTCACACCTTGCTTGAAAAATATCAACAGCCTTCTGCACGAGAATTAATAAAAATAGTTGAAAATGAGCTTGGTGTTGAAGCACGCTGGGATCTCCGCTCGGCTCTTAACCATCTTGCTAGTGAGAGAAATCTAACCCGTGCTGATCGTCAATACTGCCAAACGTTGATTGAGGACGGCTCTCTTGATGCCGCTTTGCGTGGAGAAGGATCCCCCGAACAAGAAACTTGCTCTACAATTGACTCCTTGTTGCGCCAAAGCATACAATATAGAGATTCGAAGGCGTTTCAAGAAATGATTGAGTTTATGGGACAATTTCGCGATTATGCTCCGTACAACAATATGCTTGTCCGTTTGCAGAACCCAAGTTGCAGTTTTTATGCTACGGCTCGAGACTGGAAAAAGCGCTTCGATCGAGACTTGAAAGAAGATGCGCGTCCCATGCTGATTTTAGCACCTATGCATCCTGTGCTGCTCGTTTATGACATTGACCAAACCGAAGGTGATAAATTGCCGGATGAGCTCAAAAAGTTTGCAAGGTTCTCAGGAAAATGGAAATCGGCATGGCTTACCCGAATGATGGAAAATGCTGCTCAATACCTTATTCGAGTTGACTTCAAGGAGCTATCTTCAACTCGCGGCGGATTTGCAACATTTGCTCGAGGAAAAGGAGAATGGAAAATGCGCATAGCTATCCATAGCGGCCTGGATGAGCCAAGTCGATTTGGGGTATTGTGTCATGAGCTGGCTCATATTTTTCTTGGACACTTAGGAACAGATTCAGATCTCTGGTGGCCAAGTCGTTCAAAATTGGAACATTCTACAATTGAGATTGAGGCTGAAGCGGTGTCCTACATCATAACCAGCCGTTTAGGTCTTTCAGGGTCCAGCGCCGCTTATGTTTCAAGATACCTAACTACGGGTGAAGAGATTCCTAAAACAGTTTCCACCGATCTTATAGCCAAAGTAGCAGGTAAGCTTGAACGAATGTCCCGTGAAACGCTACCGAAGCCTAAAAGGAAACATAGTTATAAAAATACATTATCCGGCATTCTAGAAGCTTGAACTTGGTGTCAAAATACTGATGTCATCTCGAACCCTCGTCCGGGGAAATGAACGGAAACCGGCGTTTATCTGTTTTTCCCTACCTATATTTTGGTTAATTCGTAATCCTAAAATAAGAAAAACCTTTATTTCAGGCCAGGCTGATTGACTCTTGATATGCCTTTTGTTATTTTAGGAAAGAGTCATAACCTAAAATAAGAAAGGGGCTTGTTTTAGGATCCGGGAAAACCATGAAGCGTGAACTCCAGGGACATTACGTCAGCATATCGACGGTGGGTGAGGAGGCCCGGGCCTTTGTTCCCGCTCCGCTGCCCCCGAAACCGCCCATTGAGTGGACGCCGGAGTTGCGCGGCAAGTTCGACCAGGCTTTGTTGGCGCTTGGGCGGCTGGACAGTATTTCGACCTTCCTGCCCGATATCTCCCT
>JALVOC010000075.1 GCA_027032075.1 Chromatiales bacterium
GGCTCTCCCTATCTACCTCATTGTTCTCCCGCAGTCACCCCTCACCGCCGACGGCGGCTCGGGAAGCAGAATCACTTGGGTGTAACACTTCGCCATTTATGCGCGGGTTTGGGGGGCCATTTACACCCTTCGATGATGGCATTGGAAATGGCATCGATGGAAAAGGATGCACGGCCATTTTCGGTATAGGAGCCATCGTCATAGTCGATCACCCGTGTCAATGGATCGAAGGCGACGTTTTCTATAGTGGTGCCATGGCGTTGCGTGGCGGCATAGATCAGTGGCTCATCTTTCTCCGAAAGACGGAAGGTTTTCGCGTAACAACCGCCTTCCATGTTGAAAACGCCATCCTCGCTCCATCCATGTTCATCATCGCCCAGCAGTCTGCATTCGGGGTCCAGCGCAAGGGTGGTCTTGCCGGTGCCCGACAGACCGAAGAATACAGTCACCCTACCTTCCTTGTTTACATTCACCGATGAGTGCATGGGCAGCACGGATCGCTCGGGCAGCAAATAATTCATCACGGTGAACATCGCCTTCTTGATCTCTCCGGCATAGCCGGTGCTGCCAATGAGTATGATCTTGCGTGAAAAATCCAGAACGATGTAGTCGTTGGAGTTGAGGCCGCATTTTTCCTTCATGTCCGAATCCACGGAGGCCTCCGGAAAGGCCAGAATCGTCCATTCATACTCGAAATTTTCCTGTTCTTCCTGTGTCGGAATGATGAACATATTGCGCGCGAACAAGGCCTGCCAAGCATGGGTTCCTATAAAACGCAGGGGTATGCGATAGTGATGATCCGCTCCACAGTAGACATCCTGCACACACACGGCCTCGGCCCGAACATATTGTTTTGCATGTTCCAACAGCAGATCGAATCTATGTTTCTTCATGGGTTGATTGATCTTGCCCCATGAAATGCTATTGTGAGTGAGTTCGTCAGCCCGGATGAAGCGGTCATTCGGCGAACGGCCCGTGTGGCCGGTGCGAACGCCAAAGGCCAGGTGATGCAATAACTTACCTTCATTATTGCGTATCGCAGCTTCTATCAATTTCGATGTCGGCCAGTACCAGCAGGCCACATCGGGAATAATTCCTATACCGGTAAGATCTTGTCGCATGTTTTTCTCCTCGTAAGTTTTTATATGGGTGCAACCCGCCCCCGCGCCTGTCAGGCAACCTGAGACAGCCAGATATTATCGTCATTCGCGGCTACGCTTGGGTACAGTCGCTGTGATTCATTTGCGGTCTCCCCAAAACATTAGGTTCAAGGGGGTATTCTATTGGAATTCGCTCCGAATGTTTGCGAAAACGTAACTGCTCGGATTTCAGGGGTGAGCTTCCAAGTAACTTATGCTCCGACTACGTGACAAGACGCGCTGCCGGCTCCAACGCCGAGGCATTCATCCCTCCAAACCACCCTTCACCAAGGGAGACTTTTTCCCAATGCCGTTCAATTAAGCACAGCCACCTAGAGAGTCCTCTTGTAAGCTACTGGAAATCTTGCCTTTTTCTTGCCCACGAAGTCTCTTGGATAACTGCGGTCAGGCCGTATGGATTCGCGGCAGGCG
>JALVOC010000076.1 GCA_027032075.1 Chromatiales bacterium
TATGCGGCGTGATGCGATGATCGAGAAGAATCTGGAGGGGTTGGGGTATGGGGAATAAATGGAATTACCTTCCCTTTACCGAAGCAGTAGAAGTGAACCCTTCTGTTCCACTAAAGAGGGGCAAAATATATCCCTTTGTGGACATGAAGGCTATCGAATCATCACGTCGCGGCGCATCTGAGTCGGAGTTCAGGGAATTTAAAAGTGGTGGCGCACGATTTATGCCCTTTGACACCTTGATGGCAAGAATCACTCCTTGCCTAGAAAATGGGAAGATAGCTCGGTACATCCCTTCAGAAGGCGCTGGCGGCCCAGCTTTCGGATCAACCGAATTCATCATAATCCGGGGACGAGAAGGAATAACTGATAACGATTACGCCTATTATTTGACGAAGTGGGAAGAATTTCGCCAGTTTGCTATTTCGCAGATGACTGGCAGCTCAGGTCGCCAGCGTGTCCCTGCTGATTCCCTAGCTAAATTTCTTGCGCCAGTCCCTGAAAGTCTATCCGAACAACGCGCCATCGCCCACATCCTCGGCACGCTGGACGACAAGATCGAGCTGAACCGGCAGATGAACCGCACGCTGGAGGCGATGGCTCAGGCGCTGTTCAAGAGCTGGTTCATCGACTTCGACCCGGTGGTGGTCAATGCCCTGTGCACCGGCAACCCCGTCCCCGAAAAATTCGCCCAACGCGCCGCCCACTACCGCGACAACCCCGATGCACTGTGCCTGCCCGAAGACACTTTGAGCCAGTTTCCTGATCGCTTCCAGGACTCTGAACTGGGGCCGATTCCGGAGGGGTGGAAGGTCAACAAAATTGGTGATTTGTTGGAACTTGCATATGGAAAAGCACTACCTAAGAAGAGTAGAAAACCCGGGCCTTATCCAGTCTATGGATCTGGTGGAATTGGTGGATATCACAGCGAATATTTTGTCGAAGGCCCTGGAATTATTGTTGGAAGAAAAGGAACCGTAGGGTCAGTTTATTGGGAAGATGAAGATTTTTTCCCAATTGATACGGTTTTTTACGTGAAAACCAAGAAGCCGGTTCCCCTTTATTGGATTTACCTTATGCTATCCCGCATGGATATCAAAGGCATGGGTGCAGATTCTGCTGTTCCGGGAGTAAATAGAAACGCTGTATATGCTCATGGATGGATATTACCTCCGGCCCCAGCCCTTGATTTGTTCAGAGGCTTTATACAAACGACTACCAATAAGCTGCAAGAAAATAGAAAGGAATCTGATACCCTAGTGTCTCTCCGCGACACCCTCCTCCCCAAACTCATCTCCGGCGAGCTGCGCGTGCCGGATGCCGAAAAGCTGGTGGAGGATGTCGCATGACCTTCGACCGCAATCAGCCCTACAACGAGCTGCCCATGCTGCCGCCGCGAGGTGTGGCGCTGGAAACGGTGCCTGTGCTCAAGCAGGCCATTGCCGCATCCCGGGAACTGGCCGAGCTCAAGGGCGCGGGCAGCCAGATTCCGAACCAGCGCATTTTGCTCACGGGCATCGTGATGCAGGAGGCGCGCCTGTCATCGGAAATCGAGAACATCGTCACCACCAA
>JALVOC010000077.1 GCA_027032075.1 Chromatiales bacterium
GGTGCGAGCCGCGCATGCCGCCGGCGACGAAATGGCCGATGGCGTAGGGGGCCAGAATCTCCCCGGTGGCGGGAAACATCTTCTGCACCCGCACCAGCATCACCGGGTCATCCTTGCCGGTGTATTTGCCCGCGATGTTGTGCAGCCGCGAGGTGGAGGCAACAACCGCCTGATCACCGGTGTCCCGGGACCAGACCGACTCGACCACATAGCGCTCCGGGTCCCGCAGCAGGGCGGCCAGGTCGTAGAGATCCTCGGGGGTGTTCAGCTCGATGATCCGATCCCCCTCGGTGTGGCTGACATCCATGACCACAAAACGGAAACCCCTGGACATTCCTGGCGCGAGGATCAACCCCGGTGTATTCATGGGATCGGCAAATGCCAGATAGAGGGGCAGGTTGTAGGCTCCGGGGTCGGTTTTGTCGGCTGCGAAGAACAGGAAGGGCTCATTGGGCCGCTCCTCGAACTCCAGCTCCGCCACCGCTGGACCCATCCCCTTCACGTTGCCCGAAAAGGATTCCTTGAGCAGATCCTGCCCCGCGCCGTATAGCCCCTGCGCACGGGCGGCCTCGGTTCCGGCCAGGAAGGCATCCCAGGCCAGCTTGTGGATCTCGTCATGCCCTGATCCGTGGGTGTGAGTCATGAGAATGGCAATATCGTCACCAGTGAAGCTCAGATAGTGATCGATGATCAAGCCTCCCGCAGCTTTCTCGATGTGGCCGCCTACCGTTTTCACCAGTTCTTGCGACGGGCAGATATGTCCGCCGATGGAGCCGATATCGGCCTTGATGACACTCAGGGTGATTTTCATGTGGACCTCCTTGCCGTGGATGGCGTAACAGGAAGAGTAGCCTGCCGCCGTTGTGGAGCAGTACTCCTTATAGATGGGGATCCATCCGCTTCAACTCAAGGTAGCCATGGGCATCGGATGTCTCATTTTCGGGATGCCCGATGGCCGGTTTCAAGTCACCATCCGGAAGATCCGATAGAAATATATTGGGACGGAAGCTAAATACGTGATCCTAATAACACTCCACCTCAGCGCGCCAATTGCACATTGCTTCCGGGAAACTCTGATCAGGATTTAGTACCGAAGCTCCTTAACTGATTTGGTACTCGGAACTTTTATTTAGAGGGTGGCGGCAAGGTCATTTTTTCCGGCGGGGAGAAATAATTTCTTGGAAGCGGCAAGGAAAGAACAGATGAAGGCAGTAAATAAAAAGTGCAACCAACCATCGGCAACCAAAGCGCTGGAAAACTTGCGCATGAGAATGCTGGATCTGACAGCGCGTAACCGCTTGATCAACTTCCGGCATACGAAGAGTGCGAGTCTGCGTATTATCGATGAATTGCCGAACCAGCTTGCGGAGATGCTTTTGACTGATGCCGAGATGCGCTTCCGATCTGTTCCTGAGCCTAGGGAAGAGGAGTTAATCGACGCCGGTTATCTCGAGTTTAATGAAGAGTCCCAAACAATCGTCCGCCTGCGCAAAGATCCCACAGCAGGTGAGTGGGCGAAGAATCTCGGTCTTGCGACCAGTTATGAGGTGCCAGAACCATCCGC
>JALVOC010000078.1 GCA_027032075.1 Chromatiales bacterium
CATCGAAGCATTTTATAATCGCGAAAGAAGGCACTCTACCTTGGGATATCTATCCCCAGCTGAATTTGAACAACAAAGACTAAAATTTAGCTCTTGCTCGTGTCCACTTTTTTGAGGAAAACCCACTTTGCAGCTTTGACCGCACCGCGGTCCTGACGAATCGCTGCCTGCACCGACTCCTGCCACCCGTCGCCATGGGCAGCCCTAAGCTCCCGCTCCACAAATGGCCGTAAGCCTTCGTTCAGCAGTTCCAGCGCTTCGCCCACTCTTCCGTGATTTGTTTTTGCCATGATTGTCTCCGGAATTAAGGAGTCAGGAGTCAGGAGTCAGAATGCTGTTCGAATACGCGTATAACAGCTTGCTGACTTCTTTTGCTGGCTCCTGAAGTTCAATGTTTCTTGTGTATCCAAGGTCTTTCGCGAGAATCAGGTAATACCTGCATTCTTCCAGAGATCCCTCGGCAATATTTAAAAACCTTACCTTATCCTGAGTACCCCGCTTTCTGAACCCTTCGGCAATATTTGCAGGAATGGATACCGCGGCACGCCTGAACTGCGAAGTCAACCCGTATAATTCATGCTTTGGAAACCCGGCCGTCAAACGGTATACGTCCAGCACAAAGGCATGCGCCTTCCGCCAGACGACCAGGTCCTGAAAACTTCGCGCCTTCAACCTGTTCTTTTCCATTCTGTCTCCTGTCTCCTGACTCCTGACTCCTGCTTAACTTGCTGATCTCCGGCCAGGCGATGACCAGACTGTTGTACGCCAGTGCCTCACCGGACCAGCCCTTACGCTCGCAGATGCTGAACAGACGATAGGCCAGATCCCGGGCCCGTTCGCCGTAGTCACTGCCCAGTTTCCTGAGCAGATCGGCTGCCCCGGTTTCTCCCTGCCTGTCCAGCGCACGAATCAGGTGTTGTACCGCTTCCCATTCGGTGAGGCGGGCGTCGGTTGCCGGGTCCCAGTCATCGGGCAGTTCTTCCCGGCCAAGCAGTTTCACCTTGCCGCCCTGCGAGGCCACCACCCCGGCCTCGACCAGTCCCTGCACCGAGGTATTCTTGGCCTTGGAAAGGGTTTCCGCCACGCCGAACGGTCCTTCTTCCATGCCGAACTGTTCGAACCAGGCCACTGCCCAGCGGGTATCGCTGTCGAATTCGCCTTCCTGTTCGGCCAGCACCTCGTCGAGCACCTGGTTGATGAGGGTCAGCGCCGTGCGCACCGTCATGGGCGAGCCGTCCGACTCCACCACCTTCGCGTAACGGGAAAAGATGGCCATGCCCGGCCCGATGGCGGCCTGGGCCAAGTCCACCGGCGCGATATTGCCCGATTGCAGCAGGCGCAAGGCTTCCGCCAGCTCCTGTTTGAGCGCGGTGATGAACTCCCTGCGGGTGGCAAGAGAGGCGTCTTCGGCACGAGGCACGCAAGCAAGAACCACGGAAGACGCAAGGGCGTTGGTACCTTGAGCTATAGAACGTCCCGGACTTTCAGTCCTCATTGGCCAGGTAGCGGTGATGGTGAAGCCGGCATCAATCACACCGGTCAGGAAGGTCTCCCAGCCGGTGGAAGCGGTGCCGGATTTTGTGGTTTCCGCCTGCTTGAAGGCATAGAAAATGGTGGTGGGATAGTCCGGGTGGCCCTGCTCCCGCCAACGCTGAATGGCCTGTCCCAAACCGGTCTCGAAAAATTCGGCAGCCTTTTTCTTGTCTCCGCCGTGGCGGTAGGGCGAGGCGATCAGTTCCTCCGCCTTGGGCGTGAGCATGGTGGAGAGCAGGTCTCGATAGACCTCCCGCAAACTCCGCCGCAGCCAGACATAGAAAAAATCGGAGAGGTCGGCATAACCGATGTTGTCGTAATAAGGCGGATCGGTAGAAATGATTTGATTGGTGTATAACGCAGAAGAAGTTGCATCATACTGATTCGAAACACCATAAATTGTGGCAGGGGTATGTTCGATAGAGTCAGCAATCCGGTCAATATACATTACTAAATTTCCACCACTACTACTAAATGGATTTGCTTCAGCATAATCCCAAACCATAGCTATTGCTTGCCGTGCAAATGTTTCTCTTAACGCACCTCTATCATTCATCCAACTAACGATTGATGACCAAAGATTAGCCCCCTTGCTAAGAGCAAACCCCAAATACGTCGCCACGGCGTCGGCGTAGGCGGTACAGGAGTCAGGAGACAGGAGACAGGAGTCAGAATGTCCGGCGGCGCCCTTCTGTCTTCTGTCTTCTGAATACTGTCCAACGCATCTTCCAGCACCTTTTTCCGCGCTTCTGCTACCAAGTCAGAAAAGGTAGTCAAGGCCGTAAGCTGGCGGGGGGTGAAAAGTTCACTCCACTTTGTAATTCCATATCCCCTGCCACTCAATAGATCCTTGCAGTCAGTAGGCATTGTTTCCTGAGGTATATTATCCGGTTCTGGAATACGCGCGAGCTTTTCGTGCTCGATAGTTGGAGAGAGATAAATCCGACCACCCGACCCTTCACAGACAATAGCAAGTAAAACATCGGAGTTCTTGTGCTCCTGAAATTGTTTGCGGATATATGATTTCTCCATAGGAGAACCACTAATTAAGCATTGAAAACTTGCTCCTCTTGAAAGTTTCGTTCCCTTCCCCGGATCGAACCCATCTGTGGGTTTCCCAACCCTGACCTTGAATTCATATGTTCCTTTTTTTCTGTCCACTACCGGCCGGACATAGGTTTCCTTGCCTTTCTTCTTGCTCAGCCAGAAAGAGCGCACCAGCGGCACGTGTTTACCGCCCACGGAGGGATCGGGGCTGGCCACCGTCCTGGCCCACAGCCAGGCAATGACGGTGAGTTCCTGACCGAGATAGGGTTTCAGGTCTGGGCGGCCGTCGTCCACCATCTCCTGAGTAATCTTCACCTTGGGATACAGGTGGCCGATCCGTTTTTCCGCCTCGTCGCGCATCCATTTTCCATAATAGCGCACGTCTTCAGCCAGCCCTTGTGCTCCCTGCCAATGCCGATTGAACAACTCCTCCTGCCTCCTGTCTCCTGTCTCCCGAGACTCACCGGCGGCAGTCCCGCAAACTTCGGCGGAATCTCGATCAGCGCCTTGTTGATCAGCACCAGGACCGGGTTCAGGTCCGAGGCATGGGCGCGCAGACCGAGGCGTTGCGCTTCCAATGGAATGGAGCCGCCCCCGGCAAAGGGATCGAGCACCGGCGGCGCGTATTCTCCCAGAAAATGGTTTACGGCTTTGGCAGGGGCGAGACGGCACTCAATCTGCCATGCGGTATAGCGGCCGTCATTGGGAAGAGGCCCATCAGGATGGAGCTCCCCTTCTTTTATTCCGTCTCCTGTCTCCTGTCTCCTGTCTCCTGAATAAACAATGGTTTCTTTCTTCAGTTCGCCCAGTTCGATCTTGCGTGATGCCACGCAGCGAGCGATATCCGCCCTGGCCCGGTTGATCACATCCGGGTTGTTGGAGTTTTCCCACCTGACCAGTTCCTCGATCAGGTTGAAGAGCTCGGCCCGTTTGATTCCGGCCCGGTCTTCATCCACACTTCCGTCGGGTCGGCGATAAGCCGGATCGCTGGAAGGGTCATCCACCAGCTAGGCAAAAAGCACCGCCCGGCAGGCAGCCAGCGGCCGCCGTGCCCACCACAGATGCAAGGTGGAAGGGTGCCCGTGCCGGATGGATTTTTCCCGGGCCGATTGCGCGTTGATTTCCTTCAGCGGCAGAGCAACCTCAATCAGTTTTTTTCTATATTCAGCCATGAATGTCTGCTTCCCTGTTATGGTCGTACACCAAACGATATTTTGCCGGGTAAAGGGTTAACCGGCCACTGTCCCGAAACTCACGCAGGAGGCGGCCCGGCAGTTCAACAGGCTCGCCGGTCGGGTCTGTGAGCAGCAACGTGTATTTGTCCGGATGTTTGTCACACAACTCCCACACGTCAGCTTCCACTTGCAACGGCTCACGCTCGATGCAGTGGTCCTTGGTCCAGTAACACTGCTGCAATTCGCCGGATGCCGAATACCGCTCCCACGGGAAACTGTTTCCGGCGGTTTTCTGAATCCGGCTCCCGTTCTCCGTATGCTTAAATCGATCAGGACCATCCTTGACGTAACCTCTGGTCAGGGCAAACCGCTCGATAAGCGGGGGTTTGGTAGGTCTGGAGGGCGATTTGCGCGGAGACGGCGATTCGCCGCTTTCGTCTTCATACCCGTCATCATCGCTCTGATCGTCTCCGGATTCGGGTGTTGTCGATAACGGCTCCCCGCCGTTCCCTGCTTCTGCCTGATCATCTTCATAGCCCGGCACGGATTCTTCACCCGGAATTGTCCCTCCGGGAATTTGGCTTTCTTCGTTTTCGGCCTCAACAGCGTCCCGCCCGGTTTCTTCAGCCCTCAGTTGTTTCAGTTCCTCAGGCGAAACGAGCCTGAAATTTGTCTCCAGGTATTCGCTGATGAATTTCGGGGACCGATCCACGCAAGCCTTGATGGCTTCCGCAATGTCCGGTCGTTCGAACGGTCGGGCAAGTTCCCGCGCGATAGGATTGAACAACCTGGCGACAGGTCGATCTTCGACGTAGAGCAGTTCGTCCTTCCAGAGCACATCCACAGGTCGGGGTGTACCTGCCGGGGTGCCGTCAATGTAAGGATGTGTCTTGAGCCCCGTCGTAACTTGCCAGCCGGTTTTTGCAAGACGCCCGGCAAGTTCCCGAATGCGTTTTGTTTCATCTTCATCGTCGAAAGTGATCCGGCGAAGCCCATTACCCAGGGCCGTGATCCAGGCCTTCTGTTCCCAGTCCGGCAAATTTACAAAGTCGTCCAGGAAACGGTCTTCAATACTGGCGGCCAGGTTCCGGAGTTTCGAGAATGGATGCTGCCGGCAGACCTCATGGGATAGCTTTCGAAGGTCGGCTGTTTTTTGTTTGATCGGCGGAAACAAGTACTTCCAGGCTGTAAGGGATTGCATGGTGAGCTTGAACTTCAGCGAATAAACCGGAACCCACCCTCCCTCAAGATTCAACCAGTGTCCGCACTCATGCCAGATCCGTTCGGCATAACGCGGCAGGAGAGAACGGACCCGCCTCAATTCATCCTGGGACAGCTTTTGCCCTGATGGAAGGCTTTGGAGCCACTCGAGTGCCAACTCTGCTGTGGGCCGATCCGCAACGCCGATCTTGCGCCACAGCGTCAGGTGGCGAACAGACGCATGGACAACGGCTGCCTCGGGAACATCCTCCTCATCAGCATCAAGGAACACTTCCGCGGTGCGCGCCCATCCGGAGTTTTCGGTCAATATGATTTTGTTGCTCGCGAAAGAATCCTTGATCTGGTGGCATTCCTCAGTGGAACACTTATCGAAAAGTTGATCCAGGCGGTGATACCACTTCACCACCTCGTAGACCGGAGGGTTTGCTACGATTGCCAGGGCACGAAGCCGCTCAAGCAAACGCTCCGGCCCTGTTGGCGTATCCCTTACGCCGAGTTTGATGAGAAGTGGCCGTGTATGCTCGTTATCATCTTCGGCACGGACAAAAGGTTCGACTTCAAGCAGCGATTCTGTCTCCGGCGTTCGCCGCAACAGCTCTGCCGGTTGACGATAATGCCCCCTGGTATCCCGCAGGCAGGGCAGAGAGCGAAACTTCACGATCCACGATGGCAGGAGGTCTTCATTCGTAACTGGTTTTTTATAAGTATATCCATTCTGCCAGACTTTAGCAGAGAGAGACTTTGACCAGTATGCTTTTGGTTGAGCCAGGATGCGTGTAAAAAGATGCCCCCAGAACTCAGTGTCCTGCTCAGCCGACGATTTCCAATAATTCCAGTGCTCCTCATTGAAGTCCCAATCATCCACAGTAAAATCGCCACTTTTATATGGGAAATTGGGATTGCCGTCGAAGCCGCGTTTACGCAATGACCTCCGGATTTCATCACGACTCCATACATGATGTTGTACCGGAATCAAAGGTACAAATGTCAGAAGTCCGCTACGGCCCGATGTTATCCATTGCCGCCATTCAGACTCTGTGCAGGAAGTAAACTTCCGCCAATATTCATCGTGGAGAACGTGTTCCTCGTACCATTCATCGGTGACAAACCGGTCAAGGTCTCCATTTACGTCTGCAATAATGTGCTGATCGATACTCTTCCTGTCGCCGTTACGCATAACAAACTGAAAACTGTTTCGTGCAGAGGCTCCAAGCTTCGCGGCAATCTGGGCAAGCCGGACACAATCCTCAAGGGGGCATTCCCCTTGGGAAAAAACGTCATCTGCGACTTGCTCGATAACGCGACTTACATCGCTGCTGTCATCCAGCCCAAGTGCCTTGAGAACTGCTGATGCTGTTTCCACCTGTTCGCCAAGCACATCATCGTTTCTCTGTTCGGCTTTTCGGCGCTGCTTGGCCAGGAAGCGTAACCAGTTCGGGTTGACGACAAGAAGATGCTCTGACAGAAACTCCCAGTCATCATGTGACCGGAGCAGTTTTTTCTCGCCCAGGCGTACCACATCGCCTGCAGCGTAAAGAACATCCTTGCCCTGAACCGGGACGATCCGGACTCCCCTATGGTTGTAGTAATAATGGTGGCCTGTCACGTCGCCGGAAACATAGACCCAGAGGGCCAGAAGCTTCCGCCAGGTGCCGGGTTTGGGCAAATGTTTTGATTCAAGAATGTTGAGAACGTCGGTCCTGTCAAGTTCCTCAAAACAGTTCCGGTTAATGAGCTTCTTGCGGTCAGCCGAAGAAATATTGCGATGAAGGATCGGTCGGTTATTCTTATCGAACAGCTTTGTTACCTGGTCCGGCGTCCATATGCCAAGAACTTCAGACGGCACTGATATACATTCTTCCCTGGCTACCAGATTTCCGTCTTCCGTCAGTAAAAACTGCTCGTTCTTGATGGTCTCTTCAAATGCTTCTTCAACAATCGTCGCACAGCACCCTTCAAGTGAGTTATCATCTCGATCCACATCCGGGAATAAAGCATAGGCTTTACAACGGCCTTCTATCTCCAGATCTTCCCGACGGAGCCATTCGAGCATCCCGTTTGCTGCCAGTTCACCGGCACGTTTCAGTAACCAACGGTTGGTGGGTGAAATTTCCGGGTCTTTGATTTTCACGCGGGCAGGATCCTGAACAAACGGCGCGTTGCAGGCAAACGGGAGTTTTGTTTTCACCCCTGTAGGAAGAATGACGAAAAGCCGACCTTCCATGCCCAGGATGATTTCCACACGACAAGGTGGGAACGAGGGGTCCTCTTCGACTGACAGCATTCGTTCTTGGCGAATTTCATCGAGGGCATCAACCGGGAAATCCTCGGCCTCCGATCTGAGCAAAAGATACTTTATCTCCGGATTGGTAGATAACGCCATCCATTCTGAATTTCGTACCGGCCCAGACCCTCCGGAAATCCATCGAACTTCCTGTTGTCCAATGCGCAAACATCGGATAGCCCGGAAAAACAGCAACGATGCAGGACTCCGGAGCCACTCCTCGAGATTTTTTTGCAACTCACGTTGACGGTGCTCGTCTTTAATGGGTACACGAACTTCCGTACGGGAGGCCATACTTCCGTTTCGCCCGATCCAGACGGGTTCGGTGAAACGCATACGGTGAAAGGCAACTGAAAGCGTAGGAGTAAACAGACGGACCTCGTCTCCCAGACTGAATGTGCTTTTGAAGCCGACTCCGCGGAAGCCGATCGTGTGCAAAGCACGCTTGTTTGAATAGCCAAAGCGGCAGAGAGACGCGAAATGTTCTTCGATAAAGTCCTGACCGTTGTGGGAAAAGACGAATTCGTTGCCGCCGATGTTTACGGAAGCTTCGGTTGCGCCTGCGTCATCAGCATTCTGAAGTAATTCTGACACAACATGCCGTGGACTCTGAACCTGTTTGAAAAGCTGATGCCACGGCCCCGCCAGTTCAGGGTCCTGTTCCAATTGAACCCAGCGTTGCGCCGCTTTTCTGCGGATATGCTCAAAATAGACGGGGCGGTCGGTCATTATTCAATAATCTCCCAGTATCCGCCTCTGGCAGGCCCTACCCTGCGAAGACGGCCTTGAGTTTTAAGCTTATCGATCTGTTTCAACACCGCCCGTTTCGTGATTCCAAGGGCCATGCCCAGAGACTCGGTAGTCACGGACGGATCATGCCGGATCAACTCGATGATGCGGTCTTCGGTTTTTGGTGTACTTTTTGGTGAACTTATTGGTGAACCTTTCGGTGAATCAGCCGTTGGTGCCAGTTTATCAGCCGGTGTGCGATGAACCGTGGCTGTGAAAAGGCAGCCCTCACGGTCATCCTTGAAATCGATCCGCGGCCAGGCATTAAGGGCGCGTCTTATGCCGGATCCCAGGCCATGATACGGCAGCAAACCCTTGGCCGCATACGAGACCAGGATCGGGTTGCGGATATTGGAATTGCCCGCCTTGATCTTTTCCACGGTCAAATTGTCCGGCAAATGGCCTGGACTTACGATTTCAATACGGTTATCAAAAATAAACAGTCGGACTGGGGCGCTTATCATGTAATCCCGATGAACCAGGGCGTTCACCAATAGTTCCTCGAACACACTTTCAGGTATCTCGGGCAGTCCGGGAGCGTTGACCCCGCGGCCGGCCTGGACCTTGTGAAGGTTCCGCATGATAAAGGCCATGGCGTCATCGAATAGTTTCCCCAGCGGGCCGACACAATCTTCCGTATCGAGATAATCGGTAATATGAATCTCGTTTCCGGGATAACGGATGGCTTTTACCACGAACTGTGGCTTGATCCATTCAGGGCGTTCGGCAAACAACAACACTCCTGCCAGATTCAGCACACCCGTATCGGTTGCGAGATTCATGTTCCGCAATAACCGAAGTTGCTCTTCGGGGTCATCCGGGAATTCCTGTTTGTAGATATCGCGCAGGAAATCCCGAAAGCGCAGTTTGTCCAGCTTCTCAATCCCGGCCCTTGTCGGCAATTCATCGGCGTGGAACTGGTCGGTGATCTGAAAGAACCGGCGCAACTCTTCCTTGGAATTCACCCGCCGTTTGTCCGCGCCGACCTTGAGCCAGATGACACCGTTGTTATCAAAATAGGGTTTGTCGATCCCCTTGGGAACAGTAAGCACTATGACAACCCGATCCTTTTTCACCGACAGATTCTCGGTCTGCACGCCGACAGGGCTCCTCACCAATTGACTGGCCGCATTGCTGATAAGCTGATTTATTCTGGTCACGTCTTTAGGGGAAAGTCCAAGGATGGATCCATCATCCGTTACGCCGATAAGGATGGTACCGCCTTCGGCATTGGCGAAGGCCGCTATTTCCGAGGCAAGAGATGCCGCGTTGCGCACATCCAGCTTAAATTGGCAATGGCTATCCTCACCATTGGCCACAAGTTTTTTCAGATCGGTAAAATTCATTGCGGTGGCCCCCCTCTGGTCAGCAAATCTTCCAGCTTGTAGTTGACGCTGGTCACACCAAAATCGGGTTCACGCTTGAAAGGCTGACGTATATACCAAGGCATCGGCCGGTCGCCGTCAACTTCTACAATGGCAAGTATGTACTGTTCAGGTTTGTTCAGGGCCGTGAGAATCTCATTCTTGGTGATCGTAACTGTTTGGGCACCCTTGATACGTCCTTTGACTTCGATAAAGCGAAGGCCACCCGGATTGTCGGGGTTGCGCGATTCGATGTCATAACCGCACTTGTCTGCGGAAACATCGCGAGGCTCAAAACCAAGTTCACGTTCAGCAGCCATCACGGCCGCCATAGCAGCCTGCTCCACCCGCCGGGTCTCACGGGCAAACGTAGCCGGTTCCGTCCCCGCATCCTCGAGACTGCGGAGCAGACCTATGGGGATAATCATCGCGCCGCCAATGACATTAGGTGGAAGTGGACTAACCTTTCGCTCCTGCCGGAGTTCTTCCATTCGCCTCTGAAGCCGGCTTGCAAGCTCGTCTGCCCGCTGACGAGCCTTGGCAGAGTTGATTCCGGCATTTATCCTGCCCGCCAGTTCCTGTTGCTTGAGTTGTTCGGCTCGGTGGTCCCAGTAGTTGATTTCCACCGTCAATCGCTCTTTGACAGCAGCAATGGTCTTGTCAACCAATTCTTCTTTTCGCGACTTCACTTCCTGCAGATGCCGGGGGACCAGATGGGTAACGGCATAATCCATGGCAAGAGATTCGATATCACGTTGCAGCCAACCACTATCAGGCATCTGCTCGATCATTTTGCGCTCGGCGGCCGTTGGCGGGCGATAATCAAGATAAGGTGCATATCCTGCGGCAAACACTTCCCCGCCTTTTGTGACCTCGACGAACTGAACCTGCCGGGAAACGATCCGGCGATTGCCGCTTCGGTCAGTCCGTGCATCCTGGATGGAATGTTCCAGATAAATCAGCGCGCGAATATGATCTCCGGGATCGTTCTCGTCGATCAGGATTGCTCCCTGTTTCAGAAGATCGCGGTGACGTTCAAGGATAAGGTCCAAAGTGGCATCCAGTAACGGGTGGCCGGGACAAACAAACTCGGCAATCGGTTTCCCGGGTACACTTATGAGTGATTTCTCGAAGGTAATCCGTTCATAACGTGTCAGGACCGGGTCACGCATGCCGATTGCGCGGTCACGATTCCGGACAACAGCCGGAACATGGGTGATCTCATATCGCTTTGGCTCACGCTCGCGTACCGCTCCGCCAAGACGCTTGAAAGCTTCAAGGAAGAATGATGCAATGAAGTGTGGCTGGAGTCTGCGTGCCTCTGCCCGCTCCATTTCCTCCCTGATTCGTTGCACGCGCGTGGCATCCATGGAATCATGTACCAGGGCATGTTCTTCGATAAGTTCCCGAAGCTTGTTTCTGTCAAGGGCGTTATCCACGACTTCGTTCAATCGTGCCCGCACCTCCGGCCTGTCCCCGTAACGGACTGCCTCAATGAGCAATTGTCGGAGAGGCTTGTCGTTAAAGGTGAGCTTGCCCAGAATATCGAAAACTTTGCCGCCAAGGGCTTTACGTTCCTCTTCCAGTTTCTCGAGCAGTCGGCGATATACGTCACCCTCACGGGTTTCGGAAGCGACAAGATTCCAGCAATGACATACCTCCGTCTGGCCGATTCGATGGATGCGGCCGAAACGCTGTTCAAGCCGGTTGGGGTTCCAGGGCAGATCATAATTGACCATGAGATGTGCCCGTTGCAGGTTGATGCCTTCGCCGGCTGCATCGGTGGCAATGAGAACCTCTGTGTCTTTATCCTGAGTAAACAGTTGTTCTGCTTTGCGACGATCCTCCCGACCCATACCGCCGTGAATGGTTACTACTGCTTCCGGCCGGCCGACCAGGGAGCCGATTCGCTCCTGCAGGTAGTTCAAAGTATCGCGATGTTCCGTGAAAATAATCAGTTTGCGGCGGTGGCCGTGGGCGTCGAACATCTCGGCCTGATTTTGGAGCAGACGTGACAACTCATCCCATTTACGGTCGGAATTGGACTGCCGTACACGTAAAGCAAGCGTTTCAAGTTCCTGGAGGATGGCAATCTCCGCCTTCAGCTCGGCAATAGTCCGGGCCGCCGATGCCAAATCAACGACACGCTCTTCTGTTGCTTCGACCTCCTCATCCGGTGCGTCTTCCAGGTCCTCCAGGTCATCAACCGTCAAGGTTGGAACTTCCTGCCGCCATTTGATACTGACTTCGGCGCCCCGCTTGCACAGTTCTTCTTCTCGCAGGCGTTTCTCCAGGCGTTCCCGGCGGCGGCGAAGAGATTGATATATTGCCTCCGGCGAAGACGCGAGTCTGCGTTGAAGAATCGTCAGGGCAAATCCGACTGTGCCTTTGCGCCCGTCGTTCTCCAGCCTTTCGGCCCGATTGAACTCTTCCCGGACATAGTCGGTAACCTTTGCATAAAGCTCTGCTTCACCATCGGACAAACTGTACGTGACGGTATAGGCTTTGCGTTCAGGAAAGAGAGGCCTGCCGTCGAATTTAAGCAATTCTTCCTTGACCATTCGTCTCATCAGATCGGAAACATTGACGGAATGAACACCGTCGCGGAATTTCCCTTCAAAACGGTCGCCATCCAGGAGAGCCATGAAAAGCTGAAAGTCTTCTTCCTTGCCGTTGTGCGGGGTGGCGGTTAACAAAAGGAAATGGCGGGTGAGTGTCGATAACAGTCGCCCAAGCTGATATCGCTTCGTCCTGCGAATTTCACCACCCCAAAAAGAGGCGCTCATTTTGTGGGCCTCGTCGCAAACGACCAGATCCCAATCTGTTGTTTTAAGTTTTTCCTGGACATCTTCGTTGCGGCTGAGCTTGTCAAGCCGGCAAATGGCAAGAGGGTTTTCACTGAACCAATTGCCCGTTCTGGCAGCTTCATACTTGTCGTTGGTCATGATCTCGAAAGGCAGATGAAAGCGGCGGTATAACTCGTCCTGCCACTGCTCCACAAGATTGCCGGGACAAACGATCAGACATCGCTGCAAGTCGCCTCGAGCAATCAGCTCCTTTATGAGGAGTCCGGTCATGATGGTTTTCCCTGCTCCCGGATCGTCAGCCAGAAGAAACCGAAGGGGCTGTCTGGGAAGCATATCCTCGTAAACTGCGGTGATCTGATGTGGCAGGGGATCAACCAGGGAAGTATGTACAGCGAGAAGTGGATCGAAAAGATACGCCAACCGTATCCGGTGGGCTTCAGAAGCAAGGCGGAACAAATCCGGTTCACCGTCGAAACTCCATGGTTTACCGGAATCCAGTATCTCGATATCAATCTCCCGGTCACGATAAACCAGTTCATTTCCCAGCTTACCCCGGCTGTCCTTATAGGTGAGTTCAATGGCAACAGAACCAATCCAGTTGACATCCACAACTGTCACGAAGCCATCCGGAAGGATGCCTCTTACAACTGCTCCACGTTTAAGTTCTTCAAGACGTGCCATTATGCTTCTCGCTTTGCCTGCATGGGTTACTCTTTTTGTGCCTCAGCACCATGCGCACCTCCACCACGCACCCACTCGTCCACATATTTCTTTCTTGCTGATTTTCCAAAGCCGACCGATTTTGTGACCTGGCATTTGCCTTTCACTTATCCACTTGTGACCGTATCCCGTTTGATACCGAGATAGGTCCCGGAGAGCCATCTATCTTCCATCATTCCTCTCCGCTCATGCTTGGCCTCATAGATTGTATCGCAACAGCCTCTTCCTGTCCGGTTGATGAGTAGGTCTGCCCTGAATCATGCTTTCCGGTCTTTCTTTTGGACAAAACGAGATAAACAACCATAAAATATCTCAGCCGATGGTCTGATGTCAATCAGTTTTTCCAAGTGTATTAGGTGGTTATCCCGATTTAGCGCCTAAAGCCGGGCCGGAACAACCGCCCCCGGTGAACGCCGGGACCAGTACACGTCGGTACATGGTAGAGCCGTCGTGATGGAAGCCCTCCAGACGGGGCAGGAAGGCGGGTTGATGGATAGTCAAAGGTAAGAAGTGTGCCGTGCACAGGACCCTAGTCGCCCGCTGTGGCGCTTTGCGGAACCGGATCTAGGATTGATGCCAGATGTCCGGCTGGGCGCGCCTGTGTGGCCCGTCGGCGAACAGGTCGGCGGTACCGTGGGCCAGGATCAAGGTAGTCGGCGTTGTAGATCGTTCCGTTGTGGGTTCCGATGATGTCGGCGGCCCGAATCGGATGGTTGTTCGATTGACACGCTCATCTCCTTGCACCACCGGGTATGTCCGAGCAGGATCGTGGTGCGATTGTAGATGCCGGACAATACCTCTTGATACGCCTTGCCCGTGACAAAATGCCCGGCGCGCGCCGGACATTTGAAGAGCCGGTGTTCGCCGTTGCGGTTTAGCCAAACGACACCCGTAGCATGATAGCTCCTGCATTCACTCATGGCCATAAGCCGCATGAAGAGCTTTGCCAAGCACTCCCGTTCCTCGGCCCGCCGCTGTTTCTTCCAGAAGATGACTCCTGTCAATCTGCACATCAGGGTTTCCTTTCCTGGGCTTTGACAATGAAACCCAGGATAAATCGGCGAGACAGTCGATTTGTTTTTCCTCGTGTGTGTGCTAAATCCGCGCCATGTGGTGAGAAAAGCCAATCCTGGGGGGTTATCTAACGTAGGCAGAGAAGAAGCGTCGCTTGTTAGGGAGACTGTGTTAAGAGTGTGGCAGTCGTCATGGAGATTAAGGGAGGCTCTCAGGATTCTGCATTAAAGATTTCCGATCGCCAGGGAGAATGCAAAAAGTTGTGCAAATCGGGAATTTAAGTTTGCAATTTGCACAACTACCTGATATCTTAGCGGCATGATTACACGTGACATGGCAAAAGAATTGATCCAATGCGCCGCGGAGTATCCCGTGGTCACAGTCCTGGGGCCTCGTCAATCTGGCAAGACCACCCTGGTCCGGATGATGTTTCAGGGGAAAACCTACTTTTCCCTGGAGGACCCGGACATCCGGCTCGCGGCCGAAGCAGATCCCCGGGGCTTCTTAAGCCAGATGGACAAAGGCGGCATCCTGGACGAGGTGCAGAGGCTCCCAGCCCTGCTTTCATATATCCAGGGGATCGTGGACAAGACCGGCCAATCGGGGCAGTTCATCCTGACCGGGAGTCATCAGCCCAGGCTGCATGAGGCCATCAGCCAGTCGCTGGCCGGCCGCACCGCCATGTTGACCCTGTGGCCTTTTTCCGTG
>JALVOC010000079.1 GCA_027032075.1 Chromatiales bacterium
GCGCCGCTGGCAGCGGCGTTCACGTAGCACAACCCCTGGGGGGTGATCAACACAGAACCGGTTCCGGGAGCAGCCAGTTGGGTGGCGCTGACGGCCGCAGTGTTGAGCAAGTTGGCCCGAGTAGAAACCGTTACCGGAAACGTGACCGTAACCACATCCCCCGCGCCCAAAGTCAACCCGGAGGCCAGGGTAGGCGGCGCGCTGCCGGCCGCGCCCGTGCCGGTCGGGTCATCGAGCGTAATCGGCCCCACAAAATTCAACCCGGCCGGCAGCGTGTCGGAAATAACACCGCCGGTGGCAGCAATGCCGGTGTTGGTGACGATAATGGTGAAGGTGATGGTCTGCATTTCCGGGTAGGGGCTGGCGTCATCCACCTGCTTGGTAATCGCAACGCTGTATGTTTCGTAGGCGCCGATGTCGCAAGCGCCGGGAAGATTCGCCGGGCGCGCTGCCCCGCGCTGGTCGGTCGCCGGGCAGCCGGCGGCAGCGGCGGCGTCAATAGCGGGCGAGCCGACGAGCAGGGGGAAGACCTGCCGGCCGGGGCCGCCGAAGTCGGTTAGCGCGCCCAGTTGGGGGTCCGAACCGACGATGTTGCCGTCTATCCCGTTCGTCAGCCCGCAGGCGTTGGCGTTGTCTGCGATCAGGTTGTTGTATGACGGCCCAACAGCATAACCCTGGCAATCCCCGCCGGAAGGGCTGTTGGCGATGATGGTGTTGGTCAACACGGGGCTGCCGGCGTTGTTATACATCCCGCCGCCGCTGCTGCCGGCCGAATTGCCGGAAAAGGTGACGTTGGTCAGCGCGGGGTTGCCGTTGTTGAACATCCCGCCGCCTCTGCTGCTGGCCGAGTTGGCGGAGAAGGTGACGTTAGTCAGCGCGGGGCTGCTGTTGTTGTACATCCCGCCGCCGTCTTGGGATGAATTGGTGGAGAAGGTAACATTGGTCAGCGCAGGGCTGTTGCCATCGTTGTATACCCCGCCGCCACCGTAAAGACCTGAATTGCCGGAGAAGGTGACGTTGGTCAGCGCGGGGCTGCCGCTGTTGTACATCCCGCCGCCGCCATTGGCTGCATTGCCGGAGAAGATGAGGCTGCTCAGCGTGGGGCTGCCGCCGATATTGACTATCCCGCCGCCGCGGTCGTTTGGGTACGTTCCGTCAGCCTGCCCGGCGGTGATGGTAAAGCCGTCCAGCGCGGCGGCGCTGTCCGTCCCGCTGCCGGTGACCACGTGGTAGGCGTTCGTGCCGGTGATGTTGGCCGTGGTCGTCACCACGCCGCTGGCGTCTGTCGTGTCGTTTTTATCAATGTCGCCGCTGAGGACGGTGACGTTGGCCGCCGGGTCGCGCTGGTCCCGCTGCGTTTCCATCCCGGCAAAGCCGCCGTAAAGCGCCACACCGTTGGTGAGGACGAAGGTGCTGGTAATCGCGTTGTCTGTCTGCCCGGCGCCTTCGTCCGGGTAGTAAACGCCTTTGGCAACCCAGATTTCGGCGCAGGCGGCGTCGGCCAGGGCATCTTGCACGGTGGGGTAGGCGTCGGCCCAACTGTCG
>JALVOC010000080.1 GCA_027032075.1 Chromatiales bacterium
GTTTTGGGGCATGAAATCAGTGAGTTTATGGTCATCGGCAACGGCCTGCGAATGCTGCGGGCATGATTGCGCGCTGCGTATTTCCCGCGCAAATGCCGCGTTGTCATTCCGAGGAATCGAGGAATCTTTAGCCTGCACACGCGAGTCTACTGAAAAAAGCCGCGGATTGCGCGGATTGATCAGGATTTTTCTCTGGTAAATCTTTGCGATCTTCGCGTCCTTTGCGGTTTTTTCAGTAAAGTCACACGTGAAAGATTCCTCGGTTCCTCGGAATGACGGGTTGCTGCGGTTCGCCGCGCCATGCAATACGAAATACGCAATACCAACATCATTTCAACACCCATTGAAATATAATTAATTTGTCACGGGGTTCGCGCGATGAACGTCATTTGCTTTCTGCGAATAAATCCGTTATACTTCCAGCAAATCAATTCAATACTCATTGAAATAAAAGGAGAACATCATGGTTAACGTAAAAGTATTAGGTTCAGGCTGCGCCAACTGCGCCAAATTGGAAGATACGGCCCGGCAGGCAATCAACCAGTTGGGCATAGACGCCCAGGTGGAAAAAGTGACTGATTATGCGGACATTATGCGTTACAACGTCCTGGCAACGCCGGCATTGGTCATCAATGAAAAGCTGGTTTCGGCCGGCCGCCAACCTTCTACCGCTGAAATAACCGCCTGGCTGGCTGACGCGGCTTGAGGGCGGTGTTCAGTTTTCAGCGTTCAGTTTTCAGCGTTCAGTTTTCAGCGTTCAGTTTTCAGTTTTCAGTTTTCAGTTTTCAGTGTTCAGTAAAGGCTTTTTCGGCGGATTTAAGGAATTTTAATCTATGCCAATGACGGAACAATTACCCACTGAAGAACTTGTCCCGATGCTCAAGGCGCTGGCTGAACCTAACCGCCTGCGTATTTTTGCGGAACTGATGCGGGGAAACTCTTGCAATGGCGAGTTGCAGGAAAAGTTGGGGCTGCCGGCAAATCTTTTGTCCCATCACCTGCGGGCGCTAAGCAAGGCGGGACTGGTTCACTCGCGGCGGGATGTGATTGACGGCCGTTGGATTTACTATTCGCTGGACAAAGAGATGGTGGCCCGCTGGCATGAGTGGTTTGACTTCTTTTTGGACCCGGCGCGTATTCAGGAACGGCCGTACTGCGGCCCGGAAGGAAATTGCGCGGCGGAGGATACGGCCGTCTCTCTGGCCATCGAAACGTAAAATTTTTTACCAAACTATTTCAACAAACATCGAATCATTTAGCTTAAACTACGAAGAAGGTCAACTTCTCAGAGAAGTTGACCTTCTAAACTCGGAGATTGGAAATGACCACACAAAACACGACCACGGCCCCGGCCGCAGCCAAACGTAATTGGCAGTTGCCGCTGCTCACCCTTGCCCTGATCCTGGCCTGGATATTGGTGTGGGGGCAGTTGCAAAATATCGCCAACTGGCTGACTTACAACCTGATTGGCCTGGAAGAAGGCTCCCATCTGGGCGAATCCGTAGCCTTTTTCCTCTATGACGCGCCCAAAATTTTACTC
>JALVOC010000081.1 GCA_027032075.1 Chromatiales bacterium
TTATCAAAGACGCCGTGGCTTCCCCCTACCCCTGCTCCTGTACAGACACGGCATTGAGTGGAGGTGGCAGTTCATCACAATGCACCGCCGGCCTGGAGATCGACACCATGGTGGTTTGCGGCACCGTCTCTTCCACCGACAATGGTGCAGTTGGCATTTATACCCTGAGCGCCTCCCTGATTACATCCGGTCGACTGATCCTGGAAAGAAACGAATATGTTGGACTTTACGCATTTGATTCATCCACCATTACCATACCCGCAGAGGGCTCTATTACGGCGGGAAACAACAGTGGTATCGGCATATTGATCGATGATTCAGCCGTGTTGATTGAGGGGGAGTTGTTAACAACGGGAAACGGGCAGGAAGAGTTGGCTGTTAATGATGCTGAGGTTATCTGCAAAAAATTATCTGGTGATACTTACCTGGAAACCAATGATAACCAAGGGAGTCAGTGTGGCCAGTAATACCTGCAGTGATGGCAGCAATTTTTTGCCTGCCATTCACTGCCTGATTCCCCTTTTGATATGCCTGCTGATCCTGGCTCTACCAGGCAGAGCCTATTCAGAGGTGGGGGCGGAGATCACTCCATCAGCGGCAACGGTAGTTGCCGCTGATAGAGATGGCAGCCGAATCAATATCTCCGGTGGCATCCATAAGGGCGGGAATCTTTTCCACAATTTTGAAAGATTCAGCATCGGAAAAGGGCAAACAGCCTTCTTTCAAAATACAACTCAGCTTTCGGTAGAAAATGTCATCAGCCTGGTAACCAGCAAAGCATCTGAAATCGATGGCGAAATCAACAGCCGCGACTTTGGCTACGCTAATCTGTTTCTGATCAACCCCAACGGAATCACTTTTGGAACCAACGCCAAACTGGAGGTAGGCGGCTCCTTTTTTGCAACCACCGCTGAACGTCTTCATTTTGAGGATGGCTCCACGCTGATTACCTCCACTGAAGGGGGCGGCAATCTCTCCTCGGCACCCGTTTCGGCTTTCGGCTTTCTGGACGAAGTGGCAGCACCTGTTCAGATCAGTGGCTCCGCTCTGAAAGTAGCAGATGGCCGGGGGCTGACAATCGCCGCAGGGAATATCACCATCGACGATGCCACGCTCAGGGCAGACGGAGGAGAAATCAGGCTGCTGTCACGGGCCGACTCTGCCGGTAACATCACATTGGACAGCAGCCCGTCCGCCAACGGAGACAAATATATCGATCTGGGTGCTGTTGCCCTCAGCTCTGGCACAACAATCAGGGGGACGGGTGAAGGAAGTTCAGTAGAGATCAAGGCAGAAACGCTGTCGATGGAAGGAGATGGAACAAAAATTAGGATGAAAAACAGTGGTAACGGTGAAGCAGTCGACATCAACCTGTCTGGCGATCTGTCCGTATCGGATGGCGCAAGTATCACCACAGCAGCATCGGCAGGAAACGATGCTGCGGATATTGAGATAGTTGTTAAAGATGGAGATGTTATCGTTACGGGTCTCTCCGAAGGTTTTATTCCCAGGGGAAGTC
>JALVOC010000082.1 GCA_027032075.1 Chromatiales bacterium
TAGATTTGGTGTGGGCTGTGGATATGTGGACAACTTTCCGTTCCACTTCAAGTTGCCCACATATCCACAGCCACTACTACGACGACTGCGCCCGGCAACGTCAGAACATTAACATAACCGCTCTACGCAGCATCAACTCGCATATAAGTGCGGCCGGTCACCCATTCTTCGCTTGTTTCCATCACAATCGCTGTGACCAGGCGCAAGCAAGAAGCCTCGTTGGGAAAAATAGCCACGATGCGTGACCGGCGGGCAATTTCCCGATTAAGCCGCTCCAGCCCGTTAGTGGTGCGAATAAGCCGGCGATGTGCAGCAGGAAAAGCGAATACCGTTAATCCCTGGGGCACAGTTTCTTCCAGCCAGGCAGCCAGACGGGAAGCCGGCTTTTCATATTTCTGCACCGTTCTGGCCAGGAGTGATTCGGCTTCGTGCCGGTTGGGAGCATTGAAAATAGCCCGAATATCAGCAGCCACCTCGGCTTTCATGCTCTGGCGCGGCACGTAAGACTGGGCATTCTTTTGCAGATGGAATTGGCAGCGTTGCCAGGGAATACCGCCAAACACTGCCTTGCGCGCCTGTTGTAACCCTGTGTGAGCGTCGCTGACGATTAGTTCTACTCCACTCAGGCCGCGTGTTACCAGCGATTGCAAAAAGGTGCGCCAATGAACTTCCGCTTCACTCAACGCTACCGAAACGCCCAGGACTTCCCGCTTGCCTTCCATATTAACGCCTACAGCAATCAGAACGGCCGCGTCCCGCACCTGTCCGTCCTGGCGCACTTTTTCATAACGGGCATCCAGATACACATACTTGTATTGACCCAACGGCCGTTCCCGCCACGCTTGCAATTGTTCGTCTAACAGGGCGGTGGCCCGGCTGACCTGGGTTGAAGAAACGGAAAACCCGCATAGTTCTTCCGTGATGGCCGCCACTTTACGTGTGGAAACGCCTTGAACGTACATTTCGGCCAGAGCCAGCTTCAGCGCCCGCTCACTGCGCAACCCTTTTTCCAGCGATTGCGGATAGAAGTTGCCCTCGCGTACCTGGGGGACGGAAAAGGTGATTTTACCCATGCGCGTGGCGACTGTCTTTGGTTTGAAACCGTTAGCATAACCGCGCCGTTCCAGGGTGCGTTCATACGGCCCGGCCCCCAGATGCTCTTGCCGCTCCAGTTGCATGGCTGTATTAATGATGGTGCGGACCATTTCCGGTACGGCATCTAGCCCCTGAGCAACAATTTGTTCCAGCAATTCTTTTGGTAAGGTACAATCTGTTTGGTAGGTCATCTTGTTTCTCCTAATTGGTTTAGTAATTCTTTAGGATACTCGATGGCCTACCGACCATCCAAATTTTTACAGAAAGAAGTTTACACTATCGCTAAATGTAGTTGGTAGATTTTGAGATGAGCATCTTCATTGTGATGTACAGGATTTACCCAACGTTTATCCCACAGAGACCTGTATAATCCTTCAAGAGTCACCTGTGATTCATGTTGAATAT
>JALVOC010000083.1 GCA_027032075.1 Chromatiales bacterium
CTGGAAAGATAACCTGAGCTTTGGGTGTGGCAGGGCTTGAAAGAAAAAGAGGTTACTCTTTAACTCGAAGACTTGTTCTCTGATTGATGAACCAAAAAGATGCTTGTCGTTACCTCGCTATATCTGTGAATGGGTGGCTAGTCTGAAAAGAAGATGATAATTCAGTTTTCTCGCATTCCCTGACAGAGCATTAAACAAAGGAAATACTTCTAACGCTGCGCTTAACCGGCAGGCTGGAGCGTTGTTTGGTTTGTGCGATAATGCAGCGTAGCGGAATGACCGCACAAACCAAACAACGCGGAAGACTGTCCGAGTTGAAGCGCCTTGTTATGTGCGACCTTCCCAATAACCCGGTTTTCTGCTGTTGTGCATGATGGCCAACACAACAATAGAATTATTATTTACCTGATAGATGACCGAAAATGGAAATTTACTCAGCAAAAACCGACGACAGTTTTTTGTAAATTTTGGCCATGTTCTGGGAAGCTCTGCTATTGCCTCATATGCTGATTCTAGCTCTTCGATAAAGTCCTCACCCAACCCTTCAGCCTGATTTTGATACCACTCATATGAACTCTTTATCTCGTGGGCGGTATCAGGGTGAAATATAATTTCAGCCATCTTGGCCCTTCACTTTATTTTTGATGTCCCCCCAAGAAACCCCCTTCACCTCTCCCGACTTTAGCTCCATGAGGCGCTTCTCTGATAATTCGGCCCATGCCTCATCTACACCTTCATCTTGCCTTAATTCTAGGGATGAAATGAGGCAATGAGCAACAAGAGCCCTTTCATCTGGTGATAAGTCCTTAATGTTTTCAATTACTTGCTTAAATGCGGCTGACATGACACCTCCACTAGGTTGCTAGCCCTGAGTGTAGCAAATTACCATAATTTGATCAGCACATAACGTTTGAGTTAACCGGCCGTTTTATGCAGAGCGTAACGTAGTGGAGCGGCGTATAAAACGGTCGGCGTTAAACGATTTGTTATGTGCTTTAGTTTGCACCGCTGATATTTTTTACATACATTACTTTGACGGCATCTTTAGGGATGTCTTCATCAATAAAAGCAGCGCCGCCCATAAAAAACACTTGTTTTTTTGAAGTTAGGACATGTTGCAGAATACTCTTTTGAGACATCAAATAAATCGTTTAATACGCCATTAAACTTTGTAGTGCATTTATCGCATGCTATTTCGTTTACCGAATGTGACATTTTTATCCTTTTAGATTATTTGTTAATGGCTTCGTACATATACATGCCAGTTTCTTTCCACTCTCTAAGTGTGTTACCACAGCTGCATACAAATTTATCTTTATCCTTTAAAGGTAAGCTTTTGTATTTAACTTTATATTCTGCCCCACACTGAGGGCATTTTTCATTTGGTAATTCAGTTACATCCCAAGTGGTCATTGTTTTTCTCCTTTTTGCACATAACGCCTCACATCACCGGCAGCAAAAAGCAGAGCGACGAGGAACGAGGAGCGGCGCTTTTTG
>JALVOC010000084.1 GCA_027032075.1 Chromatiales bacterium
TATATATATATATATATATATATATACAAGGTGTGTCCAAAAAGTTCGGTGAATAGTCCTATATCTCAGAGAAAAATGAAGTTAGGTGCACGCGTGTGCAAAGAAATGTTCGTCAAAAAGCCAAGAAGCATCACGTGACACAAAACGCGCGCACAATTTCACAGATATCTGCTGTCGACCCGTGAAGCGTACGCTGGTGATGATCGCTCGTCACCGGCCGAATAAAGCTGAACACGCAATCGATCACCGCCTCTCTCCCTTGAAAAATGGAGCAACGCGTGAACATCAAGTTCTGCTACAAATTGAAAAAGACCGCAGCAGAGACTCATCAGATGCTGCTTCAAGCGTACGGGGAGGAAGCGGTCAGCAAGAAGTGCGTTTACGAGTGGTTCAAACGCTTCAGAGATGGAAAGGAAACGGTGGAAGATGAACCACGCTCTGGCCGGCCCTCAACAAGCAGAACTTCTGACATGATCGAAGAAGTTCGAGAAATGCTGGCGCGAGACCGGCGGCTGACATTGCGGCTGATGGCGGAGGAGCTGGGCATAGGCAAAGAGACCGTGCGCACCATCGTTCGTGAAGATCTCGGAAAGCGGAAGATCTGCTCCCGTTTCGTACCGCACAGACTGACAGCAGAACAAAAGGAGAAACGAATGGAATGCGCCAACGATTTCATCAGCATGTGTCGCGGGAACCGCTCTTTTTTAACAACCATTGTCACGGGGGATGAAACCTGGTGCTACCAGTACGACCCAGAGACCAAGCGGCAATCGATGGCCTGGTGTTCTCCGTCTTCTCCACGACCATCAAAGAGTCGGCTTCAAAAATCCAAGGTGAAGACGATGTTGATCGCCTTTTTCGACAGCCACGGGGTTATTCACAAGGAGTTTGTTCCTCCGGGCCAGACCGTGAACGCCGCTTTCTACGAGCAAGTTTTGAAGCGCTTGCTGCAGCGCATCCGCCGCGTTCGGCCAGAGCTGCACAGGACTGGATCGTGGGTGTTGCTGCACGACAACGCACCGGCTCACGCTGCAATTCGTGTGCGCCAATTCTTGGCTCAACGCAGTGTTACTGTGATCGACCACCCACCGTACTCACCAGATCTGGCCCCAGCGGACTTTTTTCTGTTTCCTCGCTTAAAAATTGCTTTGAAGGGCACTCGCTTTGAGGATCTCGATGACATTCAGGAGAGTGTGACGACGACTCTGCAAACGATTCCGGCGGAGGCTTTTTCTGGAAGTTTCCATAAGCTTTTTGAACGGTGTCAGCGTTGTATCGAGAGGGAAGGGGATTATTTCGAAGGCCAATAAATATTTTTTTTCGTAAAGTACCTTCTTATTCCTTTCTGAGAAAATTCACCGAACTTTTTGGACGCACCTTGTATATTTGCTCAAGATGAACATGTTAAGAGCTCTTTATTAAATTGTCTCCTTGAAGTGTTACCAATCCAGTCGTAAAGACCAATGGGGCATCGTAACCTGAGTATTCAGAAT
>JALVOC010000085.1 GCA_027032075.1 Chromatiales bacterium
GGGGAGCGCCAGTTCCGATAGACCATCATCATGAATGGATAGAGCGCGATTCCGGTGCCGGCAAACAGGCTCCAGAGCACGCCGTAGAACTTCCAGCCGTAACCGGTGGTGTAGATCTCCAGGATCGAGCCGACGGTCATGCCCAGATCCTCCACAATAGTGAACCGGATACCAGCAGCTCAAAGCACACCAGCCATAAGGCCATCTGGTTACGTTTTCCCAAGGCGCGTGCAAGCTCGTCGTCACGCCATTGTTGACGGCGGCCCGTCCACTTGGTTAGCGGCTCCCAGAAAGCAAGCACCATGGCGTACAGGGACACCCGCAACAGAAACAACGGGAAGGCAAGATCGTCCAACCCCCCCTGCAGGCGCTCTATGGTATTGATATCAACGGTCGTCATCAGGATAGAGGCCCCGATGGCGGTCAACAGGAGTGCCAGCAGGATCAGGAGCAGATTTTTGGCGGTGCGCCACAGCCGGTGGCGACGCGGACGCGCGATCCCCGCCTCTTTTGCAGCGTTAATGCTCATTTGTGAACCGCTCCATCGATCAGCTGGTCCTCGATGATGGTTTTCACGCCGCTGTCTCCAGCTCGGCGGGTGCTCATGTATTCACCGTAACGGAGGATCTGGCTGGTTGTGCGGGCGACTGTCTTGAGTTTCAGATCCAGCGCGTCGTGGATCTCGCGCATGGACTTGTCCAGATCGATGATGGTGTGCTCGCGGATCTGTTTTTCGATAGGGGCAGCCGCATCAGACATACCGATATTTGCCTCCTTTATCCCCGCATAGAGCATCCGCTTGATCATTACCACCTTGTTTTGCACAAAGTTGGTCGCAAGCTCCGAGGCAAGCCGATCCAGCATAATGGACTGCTCGAACGGCTGGGCCTGGCGTATGGCATCTACCAGCATGAAGCCGATTTGCAGCACGTCCCTGTACTCACGCAGATCGCCGTAGTCATTATTCAATATCGCCTTTTCCAGCGCTTGGCGGATTTTGACGGTGTGCATCTCAACCTCTGGCATCAATCCGCGCCCTGGTTTGGATGTGACTTCGGACTGTTTTTCCTCTTCCGTGGCCAGGCGAACCTCATGCTCACCCACCACTTCTACCAACCATTCGGCCGCCTTTTTGGGGCTGCTAAACATCCGCACCATGGGGATCGTCAGCCGGGTTCCGTCCGGCAGGTTTAGCGTTGGGTCAACAGGGGGTTCTTCGCTAAGCAGTTCGGTTGTCTTGCCCAGCAGACTGTTGTAACCGGTGACGGTGATATCATAGTTGACTCTTATCGGCGGTTGTCCGACCCCCCCGCGCTTCGCGCCATCGACAAAATCGATGCCGTTGCGAGGCCCTTCGGTATTGACCTCTTCCTCGATTTGGTCGATGGTTTGGGCGCCGTCGGATCCGATGATTATATTCCTCCAGTTTCCGGCGATGGAGGCCCTCACAAACTCGTGGTAAGGGTTCTGTTTGCGGGCTGTCTCCCGCTCCATCTGCTGGCAGGACTTGAAGCTGGTGTTGAAAAGCTCGAAAGAATCATCGAGCACCTTGGTAAGGTTTTCATACAATGTCGGATTCGCCTTGGCTAACAGGTAACCTGGCAGGGCGGCTATCCCGGCCTGTACGGCACCCATAAACTGGGCCGGCAACCGGCGGATCTTGTTAAGAACTTGATTCATCATTGCTTCAACGTTTTGAAACGGGTCGAAAGATCCGCAGGAGTAGCCGGCTCCCAGGCGCCAGGAGGCCTTGATTCTGGCGGTTTGGCTGAATGAAGCCGGCTTCGGCAGGGGCGTACCACCCCCGATCACATAGTAGAAACCCGTGGTATCGGTGGGAATGGGCTGTTCAACCACCATCTCGCCATTCTCTGCTGCCCGGGGCGGGGTCGCGGGTACTGTGGCACCGAAGAGGATGATGGCAGCCAGCAACAGCGACCGTGTGTTGAAGTTGATCAGGTATTGAGTTTTCATTGCTCTATCCACCGTTGTGATATGAGTACCGGATAGTGTTTGATGTCAAAGTAACTGGCCAGCTCGCTGCCTTGGAAGGGTAGCACCGGGATCCCGGCCGCGAATTTGGCCACTCGCTCCAGATCGGACCGGGTCCGGGCCTGAACCAGAATGCAACGTGCCCCTATCTTTTTCAGCTGCTCGTGATACTCAACCAGCCACGCCAGCGAGCGGTCATCGCTGCCAATCACGCATACCGGGCTTTTTAGCTGAGGGAAATTGACCTGCCTCTTCTCAACCCGGCCAAAGCTTAGCTCGGGGGTCACGATTGGCAGGATTTTGCTCGGCTCCACAGGTGCCTGTTGATCGTTTCCGCTAGGGAGGTTCGTCGAAGCGCGGGACGGTGACCGGGGAACGACCGGGCGTTTGTCGATTGCGACCGAGTCCCCGCTGTCGAACAATACCTTCGGCTCCGCTTGCAGCAAGGCCGGCAGAAGCAGAGCGAGCAGGGGTAATAGTCGTATGCTGTTCATAGCCCTTCCTAGAGACAGATTTCCGTCGGCAGGGAGATCTTGGCGATCCGGCTGCCCTTCTCGTTTGTGTCGCAATCGTATGCTCGCCAGTAGTTCCAGGCGTACCGGTATTCCGCCCCCGGTGTCGTAAAATCACCCAGCGGGGTCTCCTTGCCGGTATGGGCGATATTGGCGTAACACTTTTTGCTGGTGACGGGGTAGATGATTTGCCATTTATCCTTTTTGGGATCAAACCCCTTTTTCAGCCAGCGCAGTCGTTTACGCTTCATTTCCTGAACGATATCCATCGCCCGTACCGCGGTTACCGCGCCCACCTTGGCGTCCTCGAAATGGTTTACAAAGCCTGAGCGCGGATAGATATGCCCCCAGAGCTCGAAACCGCTGTCGGGACCAATTCGATCACTGGAGAAGGGGTTAATAATGGTCGAGGTCTTGTGCGGATCGGTCGGCGGCACATCCCACAGACCGGAGCGCCAGAAGGCGGCATCGAGTCCCGACAGGTAGTAGGGGATGAAAGGCTGAAAATCCGATGGGCAGAACATTCGCTCGATACGAAATTTGGCCTGTACAGGAGACAGGCTCAATGCGGAGAAGGCATCGGCGATATCTTCCATCATCTCCGCAATCTCCTGGAGCTGCTGAATAGCACCCGCAATGGATTCCACGGTATCTAGTAGAGAGAATATCCGGCTGAAGGACTCACCACCAAGATTTTCCAGGACACAGCGCAGGCTGCTGGCGCAATCCTTCATCTTCTGGGAAAAATCACCAATTTCGGTGACCACCTTGTCCTTTGCCTCACCCATCAGCTCTTCAGGGCTTTTTTCATACCAAGGGGGATCATCATCAGATGCCTCCCCCCCGGAACCGCCGCAACTCGGTGCGGCGCAATCAGGATCTGGCTTTCGATCTTCGATCTCCTGACGCAGCCGCTCACCGATGTCGCTGTTCTCCCGCTCCAGGCATCCGTTGGTCTCGCAGCCTTCCTCCTTGGGCTTTAGCTGACCGTTCTTGTCCAGCAGAATGGTCAGCAGGATGAATGGATTGCCGATGACATCGGCTTCCTTGAAGTCAAGCCCTTGCTGCTTGGTATAGGCGGGCACCCGCATTCTGCCGCCACCCAGCCCGTCTTCAACTCCCATCATTCGTGCCAAGGGGCTGGTGACGGCAAAGGATGCCTCGCCCATGACCGAGCTCCACTCCTTCCAGGGCTCTTTGGTCAAGCGCGGATAGCTCTGTACGATGAAATCAGCCGTGTTATGACGGATCACGGGCGAGAAATAGAATTTGACTGGGAGGCCAATCTTCATGCGAATGGAGAGATCGGTAATGCAGTAATTTACACACCCGGAGAATGCCTCCAGCCCCTTGATGACCGGATCAAATGTGGTAAACCCCCCCGTTTCCTGATGAGATTCCATCTTTCCCAACTCTTCCAAAGACCTGGGGGTTTTGGACAGATCCGGTGCAGGAATTCCGTCACCAAAAGGCAGCGGTGCTGCGTGCAAGGATGCCGACAGCAAACCAAGTAGCAGTCCTGCAAATGCAAATGCTTTGGCTTTGCGCATGGCTATTTACTCCTCTCCTCCTGCCAGATCTCCAGGGCACGGGCAAAATCGGTAACCCCGTAGAGCACCTCCTCACCACCGTTGATCACCAATGCGGGCACCCGCTTCACGCCCCAGCGCCGGGCATAAATCTGCGCTCGGAATACCGACGCCAGATCATTGGGATCCAGCTCCGCAACGCGCCTCTGGATCAGTGCGGCGGCTTCATCCACGTGTTCCGGATCGCGGGGAACCTCACGGAGCAGGTGCGCTGCGACGTTAATGAGTCCATCTAGGTTGAGACTATGAACGGCGATCCCTTTGTTGCGAACCTCCTCGACATTGATTGCCGGGCGGCCGTTGTAGGTGATTAGTGTCATGCTGTGGGGTTGCTGCTGCTCCTGGTGGGCACAGGGCGCACCGGTCCAGAGCAGCAGCCCCGCCAGGCAGACTCCGAATTGCAACGCCAGCCTCATCACATCGCCCTCCTAGCCGTGATTTGCTTGCCAATCTCAACCGCGGCATCGAGATCGGCGAATGGACCTGTAAAGCCATATTTCCTGGCGATCTCTCTCCGGTTCGCCTTTTCATCCTGATCCGTTTGTGCCAATGCCAGCGGTAGCCCTGGCATCACCACCCGGAATAGCGACGTAATGGTGTCCGAAAGCACTACGCCTTCGGCGTAGAGCCCCGGCTCCTTGGTGGCCGAGCGCATCAGCTTCTTCTCTTCCTCGTTGAGCTCCTTGAAGCGGGAAACCTGTTCGATCTCTTCCTGCGGCATCACCAGGCAGTACCACCATTCAGCCAGATTGAGCATT
>JALVOC010000086.1 GCA_027032075.1 Chromatiales bacterium
CAGACAGGACGCTGCTGGCCTGAACCCCCAGACTGGAAAATGTCAGCAGCGATGCCGCGATCAAGTGTTGCCATTTCATTGGTGTTCTCTCCTTGTTAGTTGCTGTTTTTCCTGGTCCAATCAAAAGAGGGCATGTGTGGAACCCGATCAACCAAGAGTGGTTATCTTGGAAGTTATCATGCAGCAACCGGACAGTAACCGAGTGTGCAGATGTCACACAATCAGCAAAAAAATTGTCTGAGTATCTAACACGGCTATCGGCTTTAGTGATTTACAGGCTGGCTACCCGCAGGAGAGTGTGCGAGCCAGGCTTTGATGCTGTATCTGAGACTGTTGTATATATTGCGGTTTGTTGAGGCAGGTTCCGTTTTTTGCGCTTACAGGCACGGTACCTCAGGATGTGGATTGTAGAGTCAATCAGGCGGGTTAAAATGCCCTGTTCCGACAGCTCCCCGCTAAAGCTCAAACATGCGGATGGCTGCCGGATCAGGATTATGTGAGGTGATTAGGCCTCAACCAGCTCTTTGGCTGCTTTTTTACGCTTCAGACCAGCCAGACCGATAAGGGCTGAACCGAACAGCAAAGCGGCCGGTGGGATGGGGACTGGGGTGGCTTGAAGCGAGCCAATATAGGTTGATCCCAATGGGCCAGACACGTCGCCAGTGACCTCAAAATAGTACCAATCGTTTGGCAAAACCCCATCGAATTGCCAGTTGTCTCCGCTCCCGGTAAGTGTGGTACCATTCCAGTCAGTGGCTCCCATGTTGGTTGTATCTGTCAATGTGACACCAGAAATTACGAGTTCAGCATCCTCAAAATTGATGGTGATATCAGCCCAATCAGTTGCTTCATCCACCACCAGAAGCCAGCCATCCACAAATGATTGCTCCTGGGTCTGGTGTTGTACTGTCAGCTCTTCTCCGCTAGAAATGGTGCCGCCTCCCCCCCACTCCCCCCAATAATTGTACTCGTTGATATAGCTGAGAGTCGTAGCCGCCTGCGCCCCCGCACTGGCCAACGCCAGCAGTGACGTCGCTACTAAATGTTTTAGTTTCATTGCTTGTTTCTCCTTTTGGTTTAATTGCTTGCGGGTCAATCAGATGTCTATGCGGTTAATGCCCTGATGCGAACCTTAATCCCTACACCAAACGCAAGCAATTAGCATGCCGGGTTTTGCAGTCATCTGATATGTAACAATATTGTGGATGATTTCCGTATCTGGAAATCGCCTGGTGTAAAATTAGCCGACTCGGATGTTCTGTGGTTTCTGCAGTTAGTTTTTTTAGTCTTTCTAATATGTTAGATAAGGCCTTGTTGCCAAATGTTTTTTCTTGGAAAGGGGCTTGAGAATCCGGGTTGCAGGGGGCGAATTGCCGTTGTTTTTCCAGTAAAAAAATCTGACAGACCGGTTTATCGACTCTTTTTGCTGCCGATTTTGCTTTCTGTACCCCTGAAGAGGTTGCGAATATTGCTGCGGTGCCGCCA
>JALVOC010000087.1 GCA_027032075.1 Chromatiales bacterium
AGGCGTGGCAGAAACCGTACCAGGTGTTTACGTACCCGCCATCGCCCACGCTGCGCTTGAGCCGCTCTGCCAGCGGGCGATTGTAGCAGGTCAGCAGCACCCTCTTTCCGGCGGCCACGGAGCGGTCAAAGAAGTCCCGCGCCACCAGGCTCTTGCCGCTGCCTGCCGTTCCCTTGACCTGAAGCCGGAACGGCTGCATCTCCAGATTGGTCAGTATTGCCGCGAGCGAGCCCACCTGCCTGACGAAGCTCTGCCGCTGCGCGCTGACGTGGGCGTGAATGTCCGGCACCACCCGGTAGGTCTGGCAGAAAAAATCGCGGATGGTCTCGAACCGGCCGTCGTTCTGCCTCGTCCCCGGACCGAGCAGGGAGTCGATACGTGCGGCCAGTCCGTCCCTGGCGGTGGCGTCCACGATCCGGCGTGCATCCAGCCCCGCTGCATTCAGCTCCACTACCCTGTAGTCCGGGCAGTAGATGAGGCAGTCCACCGAGAGTGGGATCCGCTTGCCGTGCAATTGCTGGAACTTATCCCGCACCTTTCCCATAGAGCGGTGGATCTGATCCACCACGTTCTTTTCGTTGTTACGGTAGCGTTTGACCAGACCGTGTTCCGTTTCATTCAGCAGACCGTTCTTCTGTTCGATGAACAGCAGATCCCCAGTTCGGTTGAGTACCACAAAATCGATCTCGCCGAAATGGCTCCATTTCTCGTAGCCCCGTGTCCAGTGTACCCCGTGAAACACCGTGTAATCATTGGGCAGTGCCGACTTGAGCAGACGCAGGGTCTCCAGCTCGGGGCCGTGGGCGCCGGCGAGCTCCAGCCGGGAAATATCAGAGGGAATAATATAAGCCACGAACTTTATCCTTACAGTCAAATTCTGGTTGATCGCGCATGTAGCGGTTTAGAAACAGTCCAGGCAATCAGGATAAAAAACATCACCTTTATCGAACTACCTCTCCTGCCTGGAGGAGACAATTCCGCTCAGCCACCATCAACCCATTATCGGTCTACAGGCAACAATGTTTAACCGCTCTTTTCTATCTATAAATGCCGGGTGGATTTGAACTGTACGTATCTGAAGCGAGTACTGCGGATTACATCAGAGAAACGATAACCTGATGCAATGGAGAATATTTGAACACAGGGTTTCACAGCCCCGCTGCACGCCCAGCGCTTTGCCTGCGCGCATAATCTTGTTGCAGCAGTCATAGGTTCAAGCTGTGTGTTCTGAGAAAAGCGCCCGAACTAAACAGCTCCATCGGTGATGTACGAGCGAAATGACGCCAACCCTATATCCGGGCAGACCCTGCGGTTACCTTCCTTTATTATACCTGCCTGAGTAAAAAAGGAATTCTCAATTTGGCAGATCTATCAACCCAATTCAGAAATCTCCCCTTTTCTCCAAGGATAGTCAGGTTCCAGCTTCCATGAGGGCTTGGAGAGCTGCCTGGCCTTGGCATGGTCAACTCTCTGATGGACACTCTTCTCATCGTCAAGCGGGAGGGGTGGCTCGCCTTCAGCGAGCAACCGACAGGCTTTGTCTTGTCCCTGTAGTTGACACTCACAGTTATTGAATTGAAAAGACAGGTTTTTGGAGAGCTTGCGCTGACGGTGCAGAAAGAGGATAAGTGCCAGTCCCTCAGGGCTGCGCAAAACCTCACGAATGAACAGATATTTCCTGACCTGCATTCATTCAGATGAGTTGCCGATTTACTTCGATGCCAACCGCCCGAGTTTTTCGACCACACAGGCTGTCTGCTGGCTATCTATCTTCGCACCATGCACACCTTTTATTTCTTTCCGCAAGTCCTCGATATCCAGAATTTTTGTCAGTGAGTCCAAAGATGGCCCCCTGTAGCTGCACTCAAGGTTATTTGCGTCCGCCCACGGTATTGCCGCTTTTTGACTGCAGAACACACCACTGATATTTGGCTGTTCCAGCCCGTACCGATGAAGATGGTTCTGTAAAACAGGCCAGTCAAAGCTGGCATTATGGATCACGACAAGTTGATTATGAAACCAGGCGGCTATTTCCGGCCACTGCGAATCAAATGTATTGAAACCCGAAGCCTGTTCGTGACTAACGCCATGGATCGCTTCGGCCTCTTTTGAAACAGTACGCTGAGGTCGTGTCGAGAATTCAATTGCATTGACAATGCTTCGATCATTAACGACTGTAATACCCAATGCGATGATATCAGGCAGGCTTTTTTCATCCGGTAATCCTGTGGTTTCCGTATCCAGTACCACATAATGGTCGGGGAGTTGTGAAAAAACCCAAAGCAACTCTGGGTACTTCATGGTACGTACCCCACACCACCGTCCAGTGACTCAACTTCAACGATTTCACCTTTATGGTAGTGATAGCGCAAGTATCGCCAGTGAATAGCATCGGACAAGATCCTGGGGCGCATCACACCAATGCACTCGCCCTCCGTGCGTACGCTTTTGTAATGCACACCAAAGCTGTTCGCGTGTCTCATCGCAGCGCCGAATTGTTGCGACTCGGTATAATCATCAGGATCGTATATCGCAGTCCCGACCAGATGACGAACATCGTGCAGTGCGGATGAACCAAGGTGAGCACGGATAACGCGCATATCCTGGGTGGTTTCTTCTATTCTGGATTCTCTGAAAAACCGGGCACGATGAAACGATGATTCGGCAATCGAAACTGCCTCGGCAGGCGAACAATAATAAACACCAAAATCCTTGTTGAATCGACCACCGCGACCATCGACAGGCGGGTGGGTAAAAGCCGCCATAATCCACGATGCGCCCTCACCATACACGCGGTCTTCAGAAGCGACTAATCGAATATCTCCAACTTCATCTCGCAAGCGCGGATTCGTGAGTGACTCGACTGCATACAGTACTCCCCAATCTTCAGGAGAAGAAACCCGCTCAAAGAGATTGATTTGCGGATAGCGGGATAGAATGACTCGGTAAACAAGATCGTCAACTTCACTGATGGGCAGCGCTTCTGGCTCGATCACCAACCGCCGCGCTCCGCATCCAGGAAATTTCTGACCTGCGCCAAATCAACCACCTGCCCTGCCAGAATGCGTTCAAGCGGTGCAGAGCCACTAAAAAGCGGATTGTCATTTGGGGTCTGCAACCATTGATCCGCCAGCGTTGGGTCAGGCAACAGGATTTGCAGGGATTTGTAAATACCGAGAATATAGCTGACCCGTTCCAGCAAATCCCGGGTCAGCTTGGCCTTCTCGGGATGCTTTTTCCAGTTGTACAGGGTTTTCTCATTGCTCAATCCCAACAATGTCATTTGCTGACTACCTGTCAGGCGCCACTGGCTAAAAATATTGAATACTGCAGGCAGCAAAGCGACGGAAACCGCCGGTCCACGCTGAAGTATCTGTTCTGCTTGAGCTGACATATCTTACCTCCCATATACTGTAACAGTACAGTATATGGTTACATCTTAGCAGACTGTAACAATACAGTCAATGAGGGCAGGCGTGCGTCTCCGGCACTCTCTACCCTGTTTACGCTGGGCACCGGCTACCGGGACATTCGCACTGCATCATTCACCAGATCCGCAACTCCATGAAATACGTCGCCTCAAAAAACCAAAAAGCCTTTATGGCAGTCACAGCAGGAATGCTGATTGCTCAGCGTCCCCCGCACAGATCCCTGCATGAAGTTTTTCCTCACGGGACTCCTCGGTTGTACTCACTTTCGCAGTCAGCAAAGACTTCATCGGCTCTACCACCATACTTTCGTTGTCGCAGCCTTTGCTCTGCACAGGTAGTGGCAAAGGATTGAGCCGTTCCCAGAGCTTCGCCATCCACTGCGTCGATTCAACCACTTATACAGCAGCTCTATCCCGGATTAAACCATTTTTATATAAGCAAGACCTTTGGCCAAGAGATGATGCGGCACACATGTGCCGTTGCGCACCGTATCGTAACCAGCCGACCCGAGGGTTCCACGATTCCAGCCTCCACTAAAGCCTCCAGCATGCCTTCGTTCTCTGCGTAGTCTTTGATGATGACCTCTCTTTCCTCCAGGCAATATTCAGGGATATTCACGGTTGCGCGACCAACCGGGTGTCCGCTAAAACAATCAAATAACTGGATTGAGAGGCGTCCATTTGAGTATCGCCCCAGTACGACATCACAACGCCAGTTCTGGAACGTGACAACCCCGAGTTGTCGCATCATGCTCTAATCCCCCACCTGGTGATTATCTTTGGATTTCTGGTCATTGAGCGAATACGTTGAATTTCCAACCAAGTCCGCCCGTTAGAAGGTCTCATCAACCCGAATCAATACCCGCTGTGGTGGCACTCGAATCAACCACTGTGCATCCTGTACATGGCGTTGCTCATTGGCCAGCAGTTCGTTGCCCGCCCGTGTCACACCCCTGGCAACCGCCTCCATCGTGGTTCCGGTGGCAGCGGCCAGCAGCTCGCCTGTCGTGGCCAGCACACCGCGTTTGGCGGCAACCATCACCTCCTGATCCCGGTGACGAACCACCACCCCGGCCAGTCCCGACAGCCGGGTGCTGTCATAGAGGGTGGCGTTCAGTTGAAACTCCCTGCCCTGCGGGGTAATGCCCTGCACCAGGGTGACATCCAGCCGCCGCGTGGTACTGTTAAAGCGCTTGGCGCCAAACAGCACGCTGCCAGCAGGCAGCATTCCCCAGTGGCCCACGACGTCCCGTTCGATAATCACATCTATCCGGCCGTTGTCGGCATTGGACACCTGACGGTCAATATGTCCCGAAATCCAGGTGCCCAGTACGATTCCAAACCGGGGTGGATCT
>JALVOC010000088.1:0-626 GCA_027032075.1 Chromatiales bacterium
CCCAGCGCGCCGCGCAGGGTATAGATGTTGTGTATGGTGCCGGTAATGTTTTCCGCCGCCCAGAACAGTTTTTTGTCCGGGAAGAAGGTGTTCATTTCGGCCGGTGCCTCCGTGCCCGGCGTGTTCTGGAAAACCATTTTGATGCCGTCAACCGTCATCTCCTGGAAATCGCCTTTGATAATCACATTCGGCGGGATCAGTCCCAGGTTGCCTGCCGCCGTGTTTTTGCCTATGGCCTGGTCGACATGGCCATAGGGGCTGGCGGGCAGCAATACGCCGTACTGGAAAAACATGCGCCTGGCCATGGCGGTGCCGGCATAAACGTTTTCAGCCACGGCGTGTTCCATAAAGCCTTCCGGGGCAATGATTTTCACCTTGCCCGAGTTGACATCCGCCTCATCAACCACACCACGTACGCCGCCAAAATGGTCGCCGTGAGAATGTGAGTAAACAACGGCCACCACCGGACGCTCGCCGAGTTGTTCATTGATGAATTTGAGTGCTGCGCGTGCCGTTTCCTTGGCGGTCAGCGGGTCAAAAATAATCCAGCCGGTCTTTCCCTTGATAAAGGTGATATTGGCCAGGTCGTAACCGCGGATCTGGTATACACCGTCCATCACCTGGTA
>JALVOC010000088.1:636-1468 GCA_027032075.1 Chromatiales bacterium
TTGAGCAGGAAGTCATATTTACCCATGTCCCATGCCACGTTGCCGGCATCGGCCATGATCTGGCGGTATTTCGGTGCGGCGATAAAACCTTTTTTCATTTCCTCGAAATCGCGTTTGTCTTCAAAAGCCAGTGAGTTGCGCAGTGCTTTCTGGTGTTCGATGGTGTATTTCGATGGCAGATTCCCTTTCGGGTCAAAGTGCTTGCCGGTATTGCCGGCAAAAACAGTGCCCACTGATGTGACTGACAGGCATAAAGCTGTCACGGCAGGTAGTAGTAAGTTCATGGTCGTTTGTCCCTGTTTTGATTGTTTATCGTTCGCTGATTCGCAAAACGATCAGTTTTTGCTGAAGTGGCAGACTGTATCTGTGTGTTCTGGCCATTGATCAGGGTGCATCGCTGGTTACCGCGCCAGCGCCGGGCCGATATCCGTGTCGCTGAGCCCGGTTCGCCCCTTGTCAGTTAAAGCCGTTCACGTAGTTTGCGCCGAACCTGAATCATACATCGGTTTGATGTTTTGTTAAGGTTTTTTGCAGACTGGTATCAGTTCCGCAGCGCAGGTGTGTGTTTGCCGAGAACCACGGCTTCTCTGGCGCCGGTGACTGCAGGCAGATTGCCGGGCAGTCCGTGAACGTGTCTGCAGGCCAGCCAGGCAAAAGCCATGGCTTCAACCCAGTCGGGATGTATGCCTGCTTCCTGTGTGGAGTGGATAGCTGTTTTTGTCAGTGCCCGCAGGCGTTGCATCAGGGTCCGGTTATGCACACCGCCGCCACAGATAAAGATTTCCTTACAGTCAGGGGCGTACTGGTTGATGCTGCGGATAATGGATGTAGC